>CAJFQM010000038.1 GCA_904419075.1 uncultured Clostridia bacterium | reverse complement strand
GCGTTATACGCGGGGGCAAACCCGATGATCGTCCATTTCACTCCCCACGGCAACTCTATCCCCGGCCAGATCCATTCGATTTTCGCCATTTCCAACCCGAACGCATACGGCAAGAATGTATACACCAGATATTGAAATATCGTCACTCCGTTGGAGAACACAAAGAATTTAATGAACTGCCAGATGAGTTTGCTCCCTTTCGGGTGTTTCTCCGAGAACCTCTTCCACCATGCCTTGAATTTTGCGATGAGTCCGTTTTTCGGCGTTTCGGCGACGGCGGCGGAATCGGGTGAAACCGCCTCGGCGGCAGTCTCCGAATCGGCGGAAACCGCCGTCTCTGTTGCGGGAGTTTCCGACATTACTTGCCGATCCGTGTTCTCTGTTTCCCGAAGTCTTTGCACACCTGCCGCCTCCGTTTCCGTGTTTATGCCCTCTTTTTGCTCTTCGTTCATGCTTTTGCCTCCTTTTTCTTCTTTCCTTTCGTTATAAACATTCCGAAGCCTTTGAAAAATCTTCCGTTGAACATCCACAGCAATCCTTCCATCTTCCGTCTGTCCATTCCTCCGAATTTCGCCAACCCTCTTACGGGCTGATACATCACTCCCATGATCAGCGTATTCGCCATGGACCTTTTCCCAAACGCGTTACATACCTTTATCCCGCTTCGGACTCCCCACGCAAATACTCGACCTACCCAGCCTTTCGCGTACCTTAAATCGCTCACCGTGCTGTTCTCTCCTATCGTCATTCCCTTCCGTTTCTCCGTCTTTCTCACCGCGGGAAAACTTTCTTTTATGCATCCTTCCGAAAGTTCCTTTCCTTCTATAAAATATTCCCCTCTAAGCCTTATGTCCTCTGACGATGCTCCCACTTCGATTATGTACTCCCCTCTCTCTACTTCCCATTTGTTTTCGCTTTCGTCATAGTACGAGAAGTCCTTTTTATCATAAGGGATTGACACATGTTTCTTTTCGCCTTTTTCCAAGTATACATTTATAAACGCGAATAATTGACGTTTCGGGCGTTTGATTTTACTCTCTTTTTTCCCGAAATAAAGTTGCGCTATCTCTTTTCCCGCAAGGCTTCCGACGTTCTTTATATCGAAAGAAATTTCGTTCTCCGTTATTTGCAGATTTTCGTACTCGAATTTCGTGTAGGAAAGTCCGTAACCGAATTCGTACCTCGGCGGAGTTTTCGTTTTCGCCCGATACCCGCTGAACAGTCCCTCTCGATACACCACTTCGTCTTCTCCCCCGGGGAACAGTTCCGAATCTGATGTGGGACAATCTTCGTATTTCCTCCACCACGTCTCCGCAAGTTTTCCGCAGGGGTTCGCTTTCCCCGTCAAAAGGTCTATACACGCCGACGCTCCCGCTTGCCCCGAAAGGCCCATATACAGGATCGCCGACGCTCCTTCCGTCCAGTCCAATTCCACAGACGAGCCGCAGTGTAAAATCAACACCACTTTCCGCCCCGCTTTGATCAGGTCCTTGAACACTTCGATCTGGTTTTCGGGGATCTTCATGTCCTTTCGGTCGATTCCCTCCGCCTCCGAATACTCGTCTAATCCCGCAAAGAACAGCGTCACTTCCGCTTGACCGGATATTCTTTCCGCTTCCTTCAACAGCTTCTTATTCTTCTTTCCGTATCTCTCGAATCCCCGACTATAAAATATCGCAGAAAATTCGCTCTTTTTCAGCTCCTCTATCGCCGTCGTCAGTCTGATCGGATTCACGATCGACGAACCAGCTCCCTGATACCGAGGCTTGAACGCAAAATCCCCCACTACCGCTATTTTCTCCGTACCTTTCAGCGGCAGGATTCCGTCGTTCTCCATCAGTACCGCGCTCTTCTCCGACGCTTCCTTCGCAAGCTCGTGATGCGCTTCCTTGTCGAATTCCTTCACTTCCTTCTGTTCCGTGAATTCCGAAAGGCTCAGCAATCTCTCTATGCTCTCGTCCAACAGGCTTTCCTCGATTTCTCCCTTTTCCAACGCGATCAGTACGTCCTCGATTCCGTATTTACAGCCCGGCATCTCCAATTCGTTTCCGCATTTGAGGCCCGCCACTCGGTCGTTGCTTCCTGCCCAATCCGTCACCACTACGCCCGTGAACCCCCATTCCCCGCGAAGAATATCTTTCATCAGGTGCGGGTTCTCGTTCGCAAAGATTCCGTTCACTTTATTGTACGACGACATCACGCATTTCGCTCCGCCTTCCTTCACCGCGATTTCAAAACCGCGAAGGTACAGTTCACGCAAAGTGCGTTCGTCCATGATAGAATCGCTCGTCATTCGGCGGTATTCGCGGTTATTCGCCGCAAAATGCTTCACGCACGACGCCACTCCCTTGCTCTGGATTCCGCGCACGTATGCAGCCGCCATTTTTCCCGAAAGATACGGGTCCTCCGAATAATACTCGAAATTTCTCCCGCACAGCGGATTTCTCTTGATGTTCAGCCCCGGGCCTAACAGCACGTCCACGTTCATCGACGCCGCTTCTTCTCCCAGCGCTTCTCCGATCCGTTCGCCCAGCGCCTCGTCCCACGAACACGCCATGATCGACGACGACGGGAAACACGTCGCCGGCAACGACACGTTCAGGCCCAAGTGGTCGCTCGCAGCCGCCTGTTTCCTAAGCCCGATCGGGCCGTCCGAAAGATACAGGCTTCGGATTCCTTTCTCCTTAAACTCCGCCGTTGACCAAAAGTCCCGACCCGTCAGCAGTTCCGCTTTCTCTTCCTTGCTCAGTTTTTTGATGATTTCCTGTTTCTCCATTTTTATGCCTTTCCTTCTTTCGCCTCATTCGGCAAATTCTTTTCTTATCCTTTCTTTATCCGTCTTTCCCGTCGTCGTCAACGGCAATTCTTTCGCAAACTTTATCCTCGACGGCAGTTCTATCTTCGTCAGACTTCCTTGCAAATCCTTTATGATTTCCGATTCCGTCCGGGCTTCTCCCGCTTTCAGCACCACCAGCGCGCACGGCACTTCGCCCGCCTTTTCGTCTCGACCACACACCACCGCCGCGTTTTCCACATACTTCAATTTCAATAGCTCCGACTCGATTTTCGCCGACGAGATGTTATTTCCGTTTCGGATTATGATGTCCTTCTTCCTTCCGCTTATGTGCACATACCCTTCTTCGTCTATATAGCCCAAATCCCCCGTATGCAGCCATTCTCCCAATTCCGTTATCCGCCCTCCTTCCAAATATCCCAACGCTTTTGCCGGGCTCTTCACACAGATCTCGCCCTCCCGATAATCCCCGCAGGCGATTCCGATACATTCGCTCATTCCGTATACCGGTACGAGACGTATATTCAATTTCTCCTCGATTCGCATGAATTGCTCCGCACTGCACGGCGCTCCTCCGATCAGACCGCTTCTTAAACTTTTTATCTCTCCCGCTCGTCGACTTCCCGACAGCGACAGATACAGCGACGGCACTCCGTTTAACCGCGTCGCTTTATACTTTATCATGCATTCTGCTATATATTCTGTCTCCACTGTTCTCGGTACGAATATACTGTGTTTCGCCACTACCGCCGTCACCACCAGCGCTAAACCGAATACGTGATGCAACGGCACGATTAAGATATTTATATCGTCTTCACGATACCCTCCGATCTCCAAAGTGTCCAATGAATTATTGATGAAATTATACTGACTGAGCACTACCGCTTTCCTCTCCCCGGTCGAGCCCGAAGTAAAAATCACCGCTCCCGCCGCTTTTCCGTCCTCCGACACTTTCAGATTCTTCACTTCCCTCGCCTCGAACGAAAGCTCCCTCTCGCGGCCTAACGCCTTCAAACTCCCCTCGGATATTTGAATATCTTGCGTCATTTGCTCCCGCGGGTCGTGCATGACCGCCAC
>CAJFQM010000037.1 GCA_904419075.1 uncultured Clostridia bacterium | reverse complement strand
CTGAGGAAAACGATACGCTGCCGTCTTCGTTCAACGAGAGAAGGTACTCCTCTCCGCTTTCCGTCTCATAATAGTATTCGCCTACTTCCGAGCCTGTTTCAGGGGATGAGGTACCGGAGTGGGTACAAGCGACAAGGCCAAAACTCAACAGCATTGCAAAAACAAATGCCGCGATCCATATAAACTTTTTTTTCTTTGTCATAATCTATACTCCTTTTTACGATGAGTTTCTCGTATAAGTTGTGTACCCGTCAACCGTCTCTTCCGCGGTGAAATTTTCCGAAATTTGCGCGGGAATCGTCAGTCCCCCCTTAATTATAATCGTTTCCACACAATCGATTACTGTAAAATTATTATAATTACGGTCGCTATATAAAACAATTCCGGTAATTGCATTAAGCACTTCTTGGCTACCAATTGTAACACTGTTCAAATTTCTACAATTCATCAAAGCATAATCTTCAATTACTTTAATATTTTCACTGAAAATAATAGTTTTGAGTTTTTGCTCAAAGTTAAAAACCAAGTCACTGGAAGAAGCATAATTATTCCAATAGCTGTAAAACGCATATGCGGCTATAGTTGTCACTTCTTCAGGGATGGTAAAACTTGCATCTTCTTTCCCTACAGCATAACGAACAAGAACGGTTCCGTCCTTGCTGTACAGATTGCCGTCAATTGTTTTATAATAGGGGTTTCTCTCATCGATAACGTACTCTTTGATGCGATCCGCGCGATCGAATGCCTGCCAGTCAAATTGCTCCAAACCCGCAGGTAAGACCACCCGCTCCAAACCAAGACAACGTTCAAAAGCTCCGCTGGCGATCGATTTGACGGTAGAAGGAAATTCTATACTCGTAAGGCCGAATACTCCGCTGAACGCCCAGCTACCAATAGATTCAACCCCCTCGTTGATTTCAACCTCGGTCAGCCCTGTGGAAGAGAATGCAAAAGAAGGAATTTGTTTTACACCGCCGGGAATACTAATGCTTTTCAACGCCGAACAATAGCGGAAGCTTCCCGTCCCCAATGAAACGAGTCCGTCTCCCAATACAACAGAAAAGAGGGCGGTACACCCTGAAAATGCACTGTCACCGATCATTGTCACCATTGAAAAATCAAAACCTGTCAGTGATGTGCAATTTGCAAACGCCTGTTCGGGCACGGACGCCACTTTTACGTTAGCGACATTCTTGAGCGTGGAACAACCGTAGAACGCACCTGCTCCTATGAAAACGACACTTGACAAATCAACGCTTGCAAGCGATGTGCAGCCCTTGAAAGCATAGCTCCCGATAGTTGTTATATCTGACATTCCAATTAACCCGCTCAGGCTGTTACAGTTTTCGAATGCATAGTCTTCAATCGATACTGCATTGTTCAAATTGACTGTAACCAAATTGCTGCTGCCGCTAAACGCATACGCTCCGATTGTTGTTACAGAATCAGGAAGAATAAATGTATTGCCCGTTTCCGTCTTTCCGATGGCATATTGCAACAAAACGGTCACTGCTTTATTGTATAAGTTGCCGTCTATCGCTGTATATGTGCCGTTTTCAGTGCTGATCTCAATCTTTTGCAGGCCGACATCGCCGCTGAACACGCCGACACCAAGACTTAGTAAGCTTTCGGGAAGCGTCACATTTTCCAGCGAAGTGCAATCGGAAAAAGCGCCGTCGGCAATTTCTTCGAGAGATGTCGGCAAAATCACCGTTAGAAGAGAAGAATTGCTCGCAAAGCAGTTTTCTGGCAGATAGGTGATCCCCTCTTCAATCTGTACACTCAAAAGCTGATTGCGCGAAAAGGCATCCGCTCCTATAGTGCGAAGGCTACCCGGCAAAGTGACGGATTCCAACTTAGCGCCTCTGAAAGCCCGCTCACCTATCTCCGTAAGACTTCCGGGCAACACAACACCCGTAATTCCCGAATTTTCAAACGCGCTTGCGCCGATCTCTTTCAATCCTTCGGGAAGAGTAATCGTTCCTGTCAAGCCGGAACATCCGTTAAACGCATCGGCTGCAATCGTTTCCAGCAAACTGCCTGATTCAAACTTCAGTTCTGTGAGAGAGGAAGCATAGGCGAACGCTTCTTCCCCGATTTCCATAACGGATGCGGGGATTGTGATTGATGTAACTTTCGACCCTTTGAAAGCACCTCTTGGAATCTCTTTCAAATTCGAAGATAATTTGACCGAAGTTACATAAGTATGATAATTAAACAGATCATTGGGAATATTTTCCACAGTGTCCGGCATAACATACTCTGTTTGCGTATTGTTTGCCGGATAATAAAGCAATGTCTTCATATCTCCCGAATACAAAACACCGCTTTCTATCGCTACAGCGATACAGCCTTCTCCTACCGTTACATTGTCTAAATTCAGGTTGCTGCAACCGCTGAACACCTCAGATCCGAAAGTTGTCACTGTAGACGGAATATTTATTTTCGTCAGACTGCGCATGGAAGCAAAAGCCCTGTTGCCTATACTGACCAGCCCTTGAGGCAGATTCAGTTCTGTAATCGAGCTACAGTATTCAAAGGCGGAATCGCCTATACTAAGAACTGTACTCGGGATGGTAAAGGTCGTTATCCGCGTATTTGCAAGCATACCGTCGGGAATCGCCGTGACATTACATTTCAGTTCGATTGACTGCAAGTAGTAACAGGCGTTGAAGGCATATTCACCTATGCTTGTAACGCTTTCCGGTACAGTTATGGTTTCCAACCAAGTCGCACCGTCAAAAGCATGCGCGCCGATCGTAAGCAATCCTTCCGGCAAATTTAATTCTCCAGGAAGAGTGGGCGATGCCAGATAGTTCGCGTAAAACGCATAGTCGCCGATATATTTAAGTCTGGCGGGGAAATTAAATTCTTCCAATGATATCTGCGCAAAGGCATATGCCCCTATTTTCAGATCTGCCGATCCGTCTTCAAAAACAACCGAACGTAAATTATCGCGTTCATAAAAAGCATATTCGCCTATCTCAGCTAAAGTCGAAGGAAAAACAATCTTCTTCAACACTCCGTGGTGCGTCGGGTTATATTCTTCCCCTGTCATAACTTCATAAAACGCGCGTGGAGCAATCTTTATTACACCCGCCGGAACTTTATAGCAGCCGTTATCGCCCGTTTTTGCCACAGGATAGAGTACAAGAGTATTTCCGCCGTCCCCGAAAATTACGCCGTCCTCAGACGAATAGACAGGATTCTCTATCCCCGCGCTGTACACTTTAAATGATGCAAGCAAAGGCGCATCGTCAAAGGCCATTTCCTGAATATATGTCACACTTTCGGGCATCCGCACGGAAGTTAATTGCGTATATCCTGCAAAATCAAGTACTTCTATAATAGGTTTTCCGTTGTGCGTTGCAGGAATATCCAAAATTTCCGCATCTGCAGTTTCCGTTTTTCCGCTGACGGAATACCCCGTGCCGTCTGTCAGCTCCGTATAAACCAAATCCATTTCAGAGTGTGCATAGACCGTAATATTTCCGTATTCGGTCGCGTCCCACACATCAAGGCTGTCGCCCTCCCCGTCCGTCAGTTGCGTTCCGTCTTCGGTGAACCAACCGACAAAAATGTAATTATCTTCAACAGCAGGAACCGATAAAGTATAATTCTTCCCATCATTTACGACAACTGTTCCGCTTACTCCACTCTCACCGTCGTATGTAAGCGTGTTAAAAGATTCCCACTTTGCATAAACGGTCGTATTTGCCGTTATCTTTTCCATTGTAAAATCAAACGGCTCGCTGCACGCGCTGTCCTTATACCAGCCCAAAAACTCATAGTTCGTGCGGCTCGGCTCC
>CAJFQM010000036.1 GCA_904419075.1 uncultured Clostridia bacterium | reverse complement strand
CGGTTGATTATTGATTGTTTTTTCCTCCTGTTTCGTTTAATTTTTGGCTGTCTGTCCCTCCAAATATTTGCCGCAGGCAAACCGATGGCGGGTTTCCCGCATCGGAAAGCAAAAATGCAGACTGCAACAGCTTTTTGCATTTTTCTTATCCTGCTACAAGAAATCCCTTATTTCCTACCATCTCCTCAGTTATTTTGCTTACCCTTTTTGAGCATATTTCCTGTTGTATGTTTTTACCAAGCAGAAGATATCTTTCTCTTTCCTCAGTTCTTCGTCCGATTCAACTTTCGCCGCAATCTCTGTCCAATCGAGAGCGGTAATATACCTTTCCGCCATTCCGAACAGCTTGCCTTGTATATCGGGATATGCCTTGCGAAAGTCTGAATATGTCAGTTCTTCTCGCTGTGTAGGTGTGTTTTGTTCTTCCGTCGAGGGGACAGGTTGTTGCTCCTCAACTTCCATGCTTCTTTGTTCGTCTTTGCCGGCAGAGGTACCGCGTCTTAAACCTTTCCCGCGGCTTGCGCTATTCTTGCGTTTCTTGGTTAAATCCATCTTCCTTTTGCAAAGATTGAAATATCCCTGTATCGTTTTATCCTCAAACTTCAATTCTTCTCTGCCGAACATATATGCGCAGATTGCCTTTATAAACGTTCCTCGCTTTTTCATATTCATCAGTTTCATCGCTTTATAGTAGGTGGCATAGAACGTAAAGTGTTTGGATTGCAGATTGTACTTCTTCGGTTTCTTCCCCGCACATTCCGTCTCTTTCACCTCTTCCAGCATATCCGACAGATTGCTCCAATAAAAGTTCTCCTTATCCGTCATTTCGTTGTCCGTAGGCTTTGTATCTGTAAACTCAAACTCGCAGATATAACTTACAAGTTTTCCCGCGCTTGTATCGTCCAAACCTTGCAGTATATCCGCATACAGCTCATAGAACGTAAATTTGTCGATTTTGTTGTTATCCATTTTTTTCCTCCTCTTGCTTTCTTTGTTTGCCGACGATCAAGGCTCGTCGGCTGGCCTTTGTCTGTTCGTTATCACCCCCCCTTGAAATGATATTGCTCGCGTCTATTCTGGTCGTAAGTCATTCTTCGGACAACAGGAACGCCCGACCGCGGTTTGCAGTCGGGCGATGTGTCGCTTTTTCACGTGTATCCTATTACGACGATTAGAGAGGCTTTTTATCGATATAAAAAATGCAACAAGTTTTACTGACGGTTTCCCTTATAAATAAAGCATTTCAGGCTCTTTTGTTCTGTTTCTTATGAATATCTGTGGCAAAATCGTCCCTCTTATCAAACACTTCATTCTCATTTTTTACCACTTTTTTGTAAATTTTCTGCCATACACAGTGTACTCGCCGTTCTCGTCTTCCATGATTTTCTTACCGAATCTGTCATATAAATCAAAGAGCAAGTCGGCAAAGACGGGATGGTTGATAAGCGCCTCATAGATGCGCCAGTCCGCCGCGCTGTTTCTCTCGTAATGGCGTATTACAAGAATGAGTACATTTTCATTCGTCAGCCATTTGTCGACTTGTTTATCTCGCTCTGCTTTTATATCTGAGATCTGCTCGTAGAGGACTTCTCGTTCTTGTTCGTCTGCCGTTCGCATGATTTGATACAAGCGATTGATTGTCGCTTTGCTCTCGTCTATGATAGATACGATTTTGTCCTTGTGCCTGTATTCCGTGGCGTTGCCCGAACCGATATTGTAAGCAAGTTCAGAGGAAATGGGGTGATATACCTCATATTGCTCCCGTCCCTTTCGAAAATGCAGCTTTCCCACAAGCGCATAAAGATAGTCCATTGTCGTGTGATAAAAGGCATATTTTTTGCCTTTGTGTGCGTCTATCTCGGTAAAGAATTTGGGATTGGGCTTGTCATACTTCTTTCGGATAGCGACAAGTTCTTTGCTTACGCGAATATTCTCAAACGCGCGCTTTGCTTTGTCGATCTCCAATCCGGACAATACCGCAAGTTTGCAGATATCTTCATAGATCGCATGTACGCGTCTCTTGTCCGCGCCCTTGTACAGCTCGTCCCACAGAATACTGTTGAGTTTTTGCGACAGATTGACGATCTCCCCGATCTTATTCACGCTCGTGTCGTGATCGAGGGCGGAAAGCGTTTGTTTTGTCTGTCTTTCGGCTTTGATATTACATACGGGAACTTTGAAAAGGTCCTTATATCGCTCGGCGGCGTTTACGAGCAGTTCCTCGTCCGTGATGAGCATGGTGTCCGAATCGTAGTCACAGCCATTGAGTCGCTGTTGAACATTTTCACCGATTGCATTGACGCAGACGATATTATCGCCCAAGTTAAAGTAGTCCCATATGCCGTCGTTCAAATTGTTCTCTACACGATAGAGGTTACCCATTGTGATATGCGGAGAACGGGCGCAGAGGAGTTTGGCTTTGTCTTTGAAACGCCCGCATCGAATTTGTCCCTGCCGTAATGTGGGCGTAATTTCTTCGCCTGCGATATAGTTCAACAATTCGGGGCCGTTACCAAAGAGCGTGGCATTCGTGCCATTCAAGAGAATATGTCCGTGTTTTAATCTTTTTTTCAAACTTCGCACGACATCGTCTCGGAAATTTGCATACAGCTCGGTTTTGTCGAAGCCCGGACTCTTGTGCATGAGCGTGAAGATGACGTCCGCGCGTTCCGCAAGCCCGTCCTGTCGTTGCGTATCATCGTCCTTCTCCCGTGCAAAGATATCTGAAAAGTGATAGCGCATGAAATCGATATCCTTGCGTAAGAGACTGATGTAATCGATACTCGGCTGTAACAGCTGTTGTGCTTCTTTCTCGGAGAGGGGGAGCGTATTGAGAAATTGATAGCTGCTCTGTACCATTTTGCCGTGAAAAAAGCGAGTGGGTTTATCCCATTTTACCACTCCGAAAGTATTGTCCGTATGAGCCGCCCATTGACGAATATTTTTTTCGGACAATTCACCCGCGAATTTAAGATATTTCAGGCTGTTCGGCGTTGTCACCATAACAATTTGGCGAATATTTTCGGCAAGCGTGATAAATCCGCGTGCCTTTAATGCTTCTAACGTGATATGTTTATCTGCAAACCACTTTTGCAATTTGGTACGAAAACCGCACGACTTGAAAAATTTGTTGCGAAGCAGCAGCATATGCCTGTCCGCGTAGTTTTTTTGAAAAATACTCTCATCCAGCAGACTTTCGCCGTCCCAAATGTCGTTGAAAATCTGCGTTTTCTTCTGTTCGGCACAGAGTTTTCCGTTTTGCATTTCGACCGAGATTACCTCGTCCGTAAAAGCACTTTTATAATCGGGAACAAAGAGGATGCCGTCCAAAGGTATTTTTACCGTACCTTTGATGCTGCTGAGCGAAAGAGCCCTATACGATTCCCAAGAGGCGAGATCTGTCTGCGGTTTCAATCCGCATTCGCTCCATTTGGACATAGTACGTTGCAGGCGTTCATCTATAAAAAGACACTTGCCCTCACGCGAGCTGCCTGCGCTGCGCTTGTAGCGAACGTAATGACTTCCGTTCACATAAAAGCCGTTTGCATAGAAGTGTTCGCGAAGGGCTTTAAGATTGACGGGATTGCCGCTTTCGGGCTTGAAAATATAATTGAACTTGACGTTGATGACGGAGAGAGTATAGAGATTTTCATACTTATCCTTAAAAGAAAACTTTTTGCGGCAAATGCGCTCAAATGCTTTTTTAAGTTCTTCGCTATCCAACGAATCGTCCAAAAAAATTTTAAACAAACGGAAATTCCCGCTGTCCTTTTCAGACAACAGGAATCCTGTTTCAACTCCGTTCTCTCGTTCTTGCTTATAAATATCCGCTGCCTCGACGGACAAAATTCTATATCCCTTTCTCATGGTTATATTATAGCATAAAAATTACGATAAAGCAATATGGAAAAAACTATTTCGAATTTTATTTTTAGTTGGTTAAAAGAAAAGGGGATAATTTTTGTCGAAAAAATCGGTAAATATCGGAATATAAAATAGCCATCTATTATCATAATAATTGGGGCGGTTGTTTCTTTGAAAATACAAGAGTATGCTATTGTCTTCTAAAAATCGGATAGAAGATTTTGACGAATTTTGCAATAAATGCTTTCAATTTATTGCTTTATTTATAAGTTTATGCTATAATATATCAAAGTATAAAAGATTCTATTGTTAAGATAAATAGAAACGTGGGTAGGGGAGTCTCTATAAAAATTTTATAGTTTTGTTAGAGAAATAGTTGTGAAGGCGACTAGGCAATTAAGACCGAGTAGATAAAATCTTTGATAACAATATGCTATGGAGATTTATTGTAAAGTATTTGCGGTAGATATTTAATTATCGTTATCTTTTATTATATTTGAAATAATTTATAGTTATTGTAAACGATATAAAAAAATCAAACTAGAGTTGAAAATAAAATCATATAACTAATAATGCGATTATTTTGGAGGGTAATAATAGTAATGAGCTTAACGTTAATGTATATAACAAACAACCCTACTATTGCTTTGATTGCAGAAAAAAACGGGGTAGAACGTATATGGATAGATTTGGAAACACTTGGAAAAGAAGAAAGGCAAAAGAATCTTCATTCAGTTAAATCGCATCATACATTACAAGATGTTGAAGCGATTGCTAAAGTATTAAAAAAATCCGAGTGCATGGTAAGAATTAATCCTTGGCATAAAATGTCTTACTTAGAAATAGAAGATGTGTTATCAGCTGGTGCAAAACGAATTATGTTACCAATGTGGAAAACTGTTGAAGAAGTCGATGCCTTTTTAAATGCGGTAGATAACAGAGCGAAGACTACATTGTTACTTGAGACTAAAGAGGCCGTTAAATGCATTGACCAAGTTTTAGAAAACGAATTGATTGATGAGATACATATCGGCTTAAATGATTTGCATTTAAGTTATGGACTCACGTTTATGTTTGAGCTACTCTCTAATGGTATCGTTGAAACACTATGTAAAAAATTTAAGATAAAAAAAATTCTTTATGGATTTGGGGGGATTGCTAAAATTGGGGAGGGGATGATCCCCGCAGAAAAGATTATTATGGAACATTATCGACTTGGCTCAACTAGAGCAATTTTGTCGAGGAGTTTTTGTAATACAGATGAAATAAAGGAGATTGAAAAGGTTCAAGAAATTTTTGAGACAAATATACAAAAGTTGAGAAATTTTGAATTATTGCTTCCTAATATACCATTTAAAGAATTTTTAGAAAATAAATTATATCTAGTTCAATGTGTAGATGAAATAGTTAAAGGAATAAAGGAGAAGCAAGATTATGTATTTTGCGATAAGAAGAGTAATTGATTTTTTAATATCTTTTTTAATGCTTATTATCATATCCCCAGTTCTTTTACTTATATCACTTGCTATTGTATGTGATTCAAAGGGAGGTGTGGTTTTTAAGCAATTAAGAATGGGAAAGAAAGGAAAACCGTACTATATGTATAAGTTTAGAACAATGGTTCCTAATGCACAGAATATAGGGACAGGAATATATAGTTTCAAAAATGATCCGAGAATTACAAGAGTAGGGAGATTTTTACGGAAGACAAGTCTTGATGAACTTTTGCAATTATGGAATGTTATAAAAGGAGATATGGCTCTTGTTGGTCCGCGTCCTCCTGTTGTTGGACATTTTCCAAAATATGAAGAGTTAAGTCCTGAATATAAAAAAAGGTTTAGTGTTCTCCCTGGAATAACTGGATTGGCGCAAGTAAAAGGAAGAAATGAATTGCTGTGGGATGAGAAGGTAGTATATGATAATATATATGTCGATAAAGTAAAGAAGTATGGGGCATTGTATGATATAAAAATACTATTTTTAACGGTTATAAGAGTTTTCTCTATGAAAGATGTTTCAGAGACACAAGAGAATGAACAAAAAAATGAAGAAATGAAAAATTCTCAGACTAGAAAATCAAGCTTAAAAGAAGAAATGGATGAAAAATAATTATGAAAACAGATGTTTCGAATAGATTTATATGGTGTAAAGGAAAAATTATAAATGTAAATGAAGCCCAAATTAATGTACTTTCGCCTACCGCACAGTTTGGGTTGAATGTATTTGAAGGCATTCCCTGTTATTGGAATGAAAAACAAGGGCAACTTTATGCTTTTCGCTTAAGAGATCACTATAATCGTTTGTTGCGATCTGCAAAATTAATTCAAATAAATTGTCCTTATACAATATATGATTTGGAAAAAGCTTTTTTTGATATTATAAGAACTAATGAATATTATGAAAATCTTTCGGTGCGTCAGACATTGTTTGTTGATGGATTTGGGTCATGGGGCTCAGAAGAACCTGTAGAGATGTTCGTTGCGCCTATTCCTAAAGGGCAGATAAGTTCTGAATATAATAAAAAAGGACTTAATTGCTGCGTCACATCTTGGAGAAGAATATCAGATACTACTCTTTCTCCGAGGATTAAATGTGGGGCTAATTATATCAATAGCCGTGTGGGGCAAAGAGAAGCTCTTCGAAACGGATATGATACATGTATTTTTTTGAATGAGTTTGGTAAAGTAGCGGAAGGACCAGGGTCATGTTTTTTTATGGTTTTAAATGGAGGGCTAATTACTCCTTCACTTACCGATAATGTGCTTGAGAGTATTACAAGAGCTACTGTAATTGAGTTGGCAAAATCAAAAGGCATACCTGTCATTGAAAGAAGTATTGATCGGACGGAACTTTACACTTGTGACGAAGCGTTCCTTTGTGGGTCGGCGATGGAAATTACTCCAATATTATCAATAGATAAATATATTATTGAAAACCGTAAAGCGGAGAGCATGACAGATTTATTGCATAGGATTTATCTCAAAACAGCTCAAGGAATGAATGCTGAGTTTAAACATTGGGTGACACCCATTTATGGTGGAGAAAGATGAAAATTACATTTATTACAGGTCATCTTTGTAAAGAAAGACACGCATTATTAAACGAATTGGCGCTTGATTTGGGAGAGTATGGTGCAGAAATAACGGTCCTTACAGGATTTCCTTCACGACGTATTACAGAAGAGGTTAGACGATATTATTTGAATAATCCTGTAGAGCGGATAGCTGACAATGTGGTTGTTCGTCGCGTGGGTTCTCGAAAAGGGGAAGGGAAAGGATTATTGGGGCGCATGATAAAATATGTATTTCTTACAAGAAAACTTTATAAGGAAGCTAAGAAAACGGATACAGATGTTTACTACTTGTATAGCTCGCCTCCCTTTCTCGGATATATTGGATGTAAACTTTCAAAAATTGCTCCAACGCTCTATAATGCTCAAGATCTTTTTCCAGATACTCTTGTTCATATGAGAAATATAAATAAGGGTAATCCTTTGATTGCTTGGCTTAAGCATAAAGAAAAACAAGTATACAATAAAAACACACAAATTGTAACAATATCGGCAGATATGAAAGAAACTATAGTAAAGACGGGGTGCAATTCAAAAAAAATTGAAGTTATATATAATTGGGCTGATACCCAAAATTTGCATCATATTGATAAGCGGGAAAATAAATTGATGGATGAATTGGGCATCGATAAAAATCAATTTATTGTTTCGTATGCAGGAGATATAGGTTTGTTTCAAGGGTGGGACATTATACTTGAAGCAGCTAAAATATTAAAAGAAAAAATGCAAGACATACACTTCGTGCTGATTGGAAGCGGATCTTACAAAGAACAATTGATTAAACGCGTCGAACAAGAAGAAATTTCGAATATTCACATCTTTCCTCTGCAGCCAGCGAGTAGATTGTCGGAAGTATATAGCGTTGGAGATATTGAGCTTGTTCCAATTGAAAAAGGAATAACAAGGATGGCATTGCCTTCAAAAACAGGGGTGATTATGTCTTGCGGGAGTCCAGTGCTTGCGCTTGTTGATGAGGGGAGTGAAATTGAAAATATTATAAAGGCCCATCGTCTTGGAATAGCAATTGAACATGGGTCGGCTAAAAAACTTTCTGAGGCAATTCTTTATTGTTATGGACATAGAAGTGAACTTAACGAATGGGGAGAGAATGCAAAAGAATTTGCAGTAGAAAACTATTCTCGAAAAAAACAAACAAAAAAATATTATGATATATTAAAGAAGTTATTAGGATAAAAGATGTTATTAAAAATAGAAAAAACCAAATGGAAAAACTGTAAAGAGATAATTATGAAGTTGATGGACAGGAATAAGTTTTTAACGCCTTATTCCGAGTATAACTTTTTAAATAGGATAAAAAAAGCTACTAATATTCATAGATTTTTTGAAGCTAAGGGATTTAAATTGATATGTTATGTTGTTTATGATGAAAACAACGCGATTTTGGTTGCACCGCTTCTTATAAATAAAAAACAGCAGAAGATTTATTTATTGGGAGAATTTTCATCCGTAGGTCATTTGGATTTTATTTATGACGTAAATTTATCGGTAAAAACGATGAAAAAAGCGCTCGAGTTGGTTTTTTCTAATTATAAGGGATATGATTTTAAATGTGATCGGCTTAGTCAATTTTCATTGACTAAGCAAATGTTTGATGAGGAGAAAATTGATTATATAAATCGTGACATTTGTGTTAAGATTGATTTATCCGATTACGAGCGATGGTATAAGAGTTTGAGTAAATCATGCAGACAAAATATAAGAACAAGTTACAATCGGTTGAATAGAGATACCGCACAAATGACTTTTTATTTATTCGTTTTTGAAAAGCCATCACGAAAGTTATGGAATGACAACATCGCATTGTTTTCAAAGAGAATACTTGAACATACAAATAGACCTAGATTATTGTTGCGGCCCTTGATATTTTTTAAGAAAAATGAGGCGTTAGGAAAAGCTTTATATGAAACAAAAAATATTATTTTTGCAAGTATCTATATAAACGATATGCTGGCAGCGTCGCTGAATGGAGTTGTTGGAATGGATGGGAGAGCTATTATTACTAGATTGTCTATTGAAACAAGAATGGGTAAATATAGCCCCGGGGGATTGATTTTAAACGAAGTAATCAAATCTGTATGTGAAAAATATAGCTTTATCAGATCGATAGATTTATCAAGAGGGAATGAAGCGTATAAGTATACGTATGGTGGAGTTGAGCATTATAATTATACTTATCGATTTAAGATAGGAGAAAAACATGAAGATCTTGCAAATTAATTCTGTGGTCGGTATAAAAAGTACAGGTAGAATATGTGCGGATATTGCTGATATATTAAGAGAAAACGGACATGACTGTTTGATTGCCTACGGGAGAGAAAAGGCGGCTGAGAAGTATAAAGATATTTGTATTAGAACGGATAGTACTATTGGAGTAAAAATGCACGCGTTACAATCGCGAATATTTGATAATGCTGGATTTACCCGTAAAAAAGCAACTAAAAAGTTCATTGAGAAGATTCGACAATACAAGCCAGATATTATCCACTTGCATAATATCCATGGGTATTATATTAATGTGGAAGAATTGTTTTTATATTTACAACAAGTGGATATACCGATTGTATGGACTTTACATGATTGTTGGGCTTTTACGGGACATTGTACTTATCCCAGTAGAATTAATTGTGAAAAATGGCGTCAGCAGTGTTTTAATTGTGAACAAAAGAATAATTATCCGATTTCAAAAGTTGTAGACGCAAGCCGAAATAATTACAATTTGAAAAAGAGACTGTTTACAAACATTAAAAATATGAGTATTATAACGCCTTCAGAATGGTTGGCAGGGTTTGCTAAAGCTTCGTTTTTATCTAAATATCCTATTGAAGTAATTCATAATGGAATCGATACAGAAGTTTTTGTTTATAGAGAAAGTGATTTTAAAAATAAATATCTTATAGCAAATAGAAAAATTGTGCTAGGTGTTGCAAGTTCTTGGGGGAAAACTAAAGGATTAAATGATTTTATTTTGCTTTCTCAAAAGTTAAAAAAAGAATACTGCATTGTTTTAGTTGGAATAAATAAAAAACAAAAAAATCTTTTACCCAAGAATATTATTGCGATTGAACAAACTAATAGTCCTATAGAGCTTGCTGAGATATATTCGGCCGCAGATGTCTTTGTAAATTTAACATATGCAGATAACTATCCGACTGTAAATTTGGAAGCGCAAGCTTGCGGAACGCCTGTAATAACATATAAAACCGGTGGAAGCATAGAAAGTGTTCCGGCTTCACAGATCGTAGAACAAGGAGATTTAGAGGGAGTGATAAAGCTTATAGCTGAAATTTGTGAAAAAGATAAATATATGCTTTTTGAGCGAGATGTATTTGATCGTAGAAAAACTTTTGAAAAATATCTTGATATTTACAAAGCTAAAATGGTATGATGTGAGAATAAAAAATGAAAAAAATCATGATTGTTTGCCAATGTGCAACAAATAAAGGCGATAGAGCGATTGCAGAATATTTGATTTCTAAACTTTTAAGAGAAGATGTTTTTATTACATTGTCAACAACTGAACCGAATTTGTGGAAAAATCCTGATGTTAAAAAGATAAAGATTATTGGTCCGGGATATCAGAGTCTCTTTAATAAAACAAAGAATAGAATTGTAAAAAAAATATATCATGAATTAACCAATTTTTATTATAAAGCTTTTGTGTATCCTGAATTGATACAAAAAGCTGAAAAAAGAAAATGTGAAAAAATATCTAAGAGTTTTATTTCTGAGTTGAAGTCGGCCGATTTTGTTATAGTTACTGGTGGGCATCATATAACAAGTATTCGAAATAAAAATGCCTTGTTTTCCATAACATATGATATTGCACTTACAAGTATATATAGCAAAAGATATATTTTATGGTCACAGACAATAGGTCCTCTATCATTTGATAATGAAAAAGTCGAAAAATTTTTTGGGGATATTATAAGGAAGGCGGCGGCTGTATTTATTCGAGATGATAATAGTAAACAATGTTTAGAAAAACTTGTCGGTAAGAATCAAGAAAATATATTTAAGTCTTATGATTCTGTTTTTGGATTTGGAAACGGGCAGTATAAATCGTTTCACGAAAGAGAAAATAAGGTGGGAATATCAATATTTAATGGATTGAAGAAAGCCTTTCATACTTATTCTGCCATTGCAAAAGTTTTAGATTATTTTGTTCTAAAGGGGAATGCTATAGAGTTTTTTAGGATGGAGTATGACAGTGGAGAATTAAAAGATATACAATCAATTATTTCTTTAATGAAAGAAAAAGGAGAAATAAAAATATATCCTTTTGAAACAAGGACGGAAGAACATTTACAAGAATTATCCTCTTGTAAATATTATATTGGATATAAAACTCATTCTGTTATTATGGCATTAACCACAGCAACACCATTGATAGGTATATGTTATCATAAAAAGACGTTTGATTTTATGAATGATTACGGACTTGGAAAGTATGCTATAAGCGATGAAAATTTTGATGTAGAAGATGCTTTGAGATTGACTGAAGAAGTTATTGAGAAAGCAAACGATCTCCATAAATTGATGGTTGAAAAGTCAAAGATGATTGCAACATCAATAGAAGACAGTTTGCTGGGAGTTATACATGAGCAATCAAATTTGTAAAAAGAAATTATCGGCAGTTCACGCTATATATGAGTGGTTGCTGTGCCTATATATTATCATAATTCCAATTATTAACACATTAAACAGTATATCGATATTAGGATACGGTATCCATATTTGGATTATTTTATTATTGCTTTTAACAACATTGATTATTAATATAATAGACACAGCGGGGTCAAAAAGTCGGATTGGATATCCATTAGTTGTTTTAGCGATATTTTCATTGGAAATTATTTTGCAAAGGGTAAGAGGTGAGGTTTTTGAAATTGGTTTGCTTTTGTCCGTTTTTCTTTATATTGCTTTTTTAAAAATACCGCAACAGGTATCGGTAAAAAAGATATATTTATCGTTCTATATTTCTGTAATTATAGCCGCTATATGTTCAATATTTTTGGGTTTATCTTTTGGCGAAGTTTCAAGGACTGCAACCAAGGTGGACGGGAGTATATCAATTATTGCGGCTTTGATTATTTTTTTTGGGGAAGAGTCTTTCAATAAGACAAGTACATACGAATTCTTTAAGAAAGTAGCTATGGGGGCATGTTTCGTTGTTATTGCCTTCGGAATGTCGCGTTCAAGATTATTGATCCTTATTACCCTTATATTTATTAAACTATTATTAATGGTTAAAAAAATTATTGCAACAGGAAGGATTAAAGTTATAGGCTTAATATCATTTCCGATCTTCGTAATTATCTTAGTCGTTATTTCACAATTTGAGGTGACAAAAAATTTGTTTGACGCTTTTTTATCTCGTTTTGAGAACGGACTTCAAAGTTTGGGGAGAACAGATGAAATAGAGGTTGGAATACAATTTTTTGTCGACAACCCCATTTTTGGAGTGGGGTGGGGAGAATTATTATTTGTAGATTATCAGAATTATCTTTCAAATTATTATAATCATTGTATGTATATTGCGATTTTGGCCCGCGGTGGGATCATTATGGCGATAACATTTCTTATATCACTATGTTCCATTGTAAAAAAAGCAGTTAAACAAAAAAATCTTTTTTGCCTTATAGCATTGTTGATTTTTTTTGCGCTTGCCTATGGAAATGCGGGGATATTCAATTATACAATATGCGGTATGTTTATACCATTAATATTAAATTTACGGATGAAAAAAACTTCCATAACAACTAAATTGGATAAGTTTGAGGTGCTTAATGAAAATTGTAAAAAAGATTTTTCAATTAATTAGAGAAATAAAGTTGCATGGTTTTTTGGGAAATATATATAATTATATATCTCCTGAGAAGTATATGAAAAGTTATACCAAAGCTTTAAAAAAGAGAGGGATTAATATAGTTGGAAATCCTAAATTTATCAGTAATTCTGTATGGTTTGACGGTAATGATTATTCAAAAATTACGATAGGAGATAATGTTACAATATCTAAAGAAGTAATGTTACTTACACATGATTATTCTATTACTACTGCTTTTGCTACAATAGGAAAGAAAATAGAGCGGGGGGGGGGTGAAATTTATTTTTCTAAGGCAATTACTATCGGAAATAATTGTTTTATTGGGGCTAGAGTAACATTATTGCCGGGGACAACTATAGGAGATAACTGTATTATAGGAGCATGTTCGGTTGTAAAGGGAACAATTGACTCAAATAGTATCATTGTCGGGAACCCTGCGAGAAAAATTGGAGAAACGACTGCTTTTGCACGTAACCATCTTGATAAAAAAGATTATTATACGGAGGAATAGAATATGAGGCCAAAGATAACATTTATTTTAAAAGGGGTGTTTGAAGGCTTGCCGCCCATGCTTCCTCGATTGGTATATACAGCCAAAAAGGGAATAGAAACTAATTTAATATGTTCAAAATTAAATTTAGCCACTCGTAAATTATTAAATGAGGTAGGAGTTATTTGTTGGGAAACATTGCATCAAGATAAATTTATGGGTAAACCAAGTCGTGTTAAGGATTGGCTGGGATTTAGAGCGGCTTGTAAAAAAATTCTGAAAAAAGAAATAAGTGATTGCAACTTAATATATATTTGTTCCGCTGATACAGCTTTATGTTTGAATACATTAATAAAGAAATATGATTATATATTGCAAAGTAATGAGTTATATGATCAAATTAAACTATATCGCAACGGATTAGAAAAATATGTAAAAAATGCGAAGGCTTTTATTGTTCCAGAATATTGTCGTGCAAATATTTGCATGTATTGGTATAATTTAAAAAAGTTTCCTTATGTGATTCCTAATATTCCTTATATGCGGAATTTTGATAAAAATCAATATATAAATGATGAATATGCAAGAAAAATAATTTCAAAACTTTCTGATAAAAAGATTGTCCTGTATCAAGGGCATATTAATACTGGCGACAGAAGCCTTACAAAAATTGCAGAGGCATTAAGGAAAATCGGCGATAGTAAATATGTTTTAGTTTTAATGGGGCGAGATTATAATGGTTCTGTGGAAAAGTTGAAAGCGACATACTCTGAGACATATTACATTCCGTTTATCGCGGCTCCATATCATTTAGAAGTGACAAGTTATGCGTATATTGCATTACTCTCATATGACAGAGTTTCGTTGAACAATTTGTTTTGTGCCCCTAATAAACTTTATGAGTATGGTGGATTTGGAATTCCTATGCTTGGAAATGATATACCAGGACTACATTATACGATTGAATATGAAAAAATGGGGGTCTGTGTGTCGTATTCTGAAGTTAATAATATAGTAGAAGCGATAGAACAAATTGAAGAAAGGTATATGGAATATTCTCAAAACTCAAAATTATTTTATAAAAAAAATGATTTAAATAAAATTCTTAATTCTCTTTGGAAAAATATTTTTGGAGATAATTATTTTGGTGAATAAGCGGAAAAACATCGGAAGCTCAGCGTTAGTGCTTTCTGGAAGTAAAATTATTAACTTGATGCTTTCGATGATTACCTCAATGCTTTTGTCGAGGTATTTATCGTTGGCTGAATATGGCACGTATTCGGAATTGCAGACGGTTACTTCTTTAGTCGTTTCAATTTTTGCTTTAGGACTTCCGAATTCTATAAATTATTTTTTAGCTTCTTGTGATGCTGAGTTCAAAAAAAAATTTTTAACATTCTATTATTTTGCAATTACTGTTTTATCAATAATTGTAGCAGGGTTAATGTTTTTTTCTAAAAATATAATAGCACAATATTATAAAAATCCAAGTTTAGTTGTGTATTCATTTTTTTTGGCGATAATACCTTGGACTAAAATGATAATAAGCAGTAGAAGCAATATGCTAATCGTAGATGCAAAATTGAAACGAGAATTAGTATATAGTGTGACGAATTCAATTTTTTTACTGTTAGTTGCAATTTTTACGATATTGGGAAGGTCCTCGCTATATATTTATCTTTGGATTTATGTAATTGTAGAAATTCTGTTTTCACTTTTAACTTATATGGAAGCATATTTTTCTTCGGGGAAGATTTCTTTTAATTTTGATAAAGGCTTATTAAAAAGTATAATTGTTTTTTCAGTTCCTTTAGGGGTGTCGACGGCAATTTCTACGATTAGTTTGGATTTGGATAAATTAATTATTGGCTTTTTTTTGGATGAGGAAGCAGTGGCAATTTATGCTAATGCAGGTAAAGAATTGCCTTTTTCGTTAATAGCATCTTCTTTTACGGCTCTTGTTTTACCCAAAGTTGTAAAAAATATAAAAGAAAAAAATAAAGAAGAAGCGATAAATCTGTGGAAAAATTCCAGTGAGTTATGTTTTATAATTTTATCTTTCTGTGCCTTTGCAAGCGTGATTTTTGCGCCGCAAATAATTACCCTTTTGTATTCTGAAACTTATTTACAAGGAACAACAATTTTTAGAATATACTCATTAGTTCTATTGTTTAGAATTACATATTGGGGAATGCTTTTAAATGCTTATGGTAAAACGAAGCAGATTTTATATAATTCTCTGATTTGTTTGCTTCTTAATACTATTTTGTCAGTTGCACTATATTTTTTGATTGGCTTTGAAGGACCGGCGCTTGCTTCATTAATTAGTATTGGTTGTATGTCGGTAGCGCTAGTGTTCAATTCATCGCGGATAACAAAAGTATCAATAAAAAATATTTTCCCATGGAATAATATTATAAAAGATTTTTTTATTTGCGCTTTGACAGCAATTATTTTTTTTGGGATAACTAATTTTATTGAAATATCAAATGACTTCAAAGGGATAATTTGGACTGTTATAATTGGATTTGTTTGGGCTTTATTATATTTTTTTATTATGTTCAAAAGACTTAAACAACTTTGGCAACAAATACACTAAAAATGGGAGATTTTATGAAAATTAGAAATATAATCAACAGGATTATATATCCTAAAACTTATTCATCGGAGATTTATATTAAAAATCTCAAGAAAAAAGGGATTCTAATTGGAGAAAATTGTTACATTTATGCTCCGTATACAGTTAATATTGATGTGGCTCGTCCTTGGTTGCTTTCGATTGGCAATAATGTTGTGATTACAAAAGGTGTATCTATTTTAACTCATGACTATTCACATACTGTTATAAGGAAAAAATATGGGGAAAATATTGGAGATGCACAACCTGTAACTATAAGAAATAATGTCTTTATAGGGATGGACTCTATTATATTGATGGGGGCTGATATTGGAAATAATGTTATTATCGGGGCGAAAGCAGTTGTTAGAGGGCATGTGCCTGATAATGTTGTAATTGCGGGAAATCCAGCTAAAATTGTATGTACTTTGGAAGAGTATTATCAACGAAGAAAAGACAAACAAGTTTCGAGAGCCGTAAAAAATGTATTATTGTGTAGAGAAAGATTAAAGCGTAATCCTACATTAAACGAGATGGGTTCGGCTTATGCTTGGATGTATCTGCCTAGAACAAAACAAAGTATTGAAAAATATAAAGATTTATTTGAACTACCGGGGGAAAGTCGTGAAGATTTAATAGAGAATTTCTTGAATGGAAAAAGCGAATTTGACACATATGAAGAGTTTTTAGATCAAATATCTGACATTCAGGAGGAGTTGAGATGAAAAAAATAATGCTTGTATTTGGTACGCGACCAGAAGCGATCAAAATGTGTCCTCTTGTAAACGAATTGAGAAAGCGGAAAAATATTAAAACGATAGTTTGTGTAACCGGTCAGCATCGTCAAATGCTCGATATGGTTCTTTCTACGTTTAATGTGATTCCTGACTATGATTTATCAATTATGAAATCAGGTCAGACTTTATTTGATATTACTACGAATATTTTGAATAAAATCGGGACGATTCTTGATGAAGTAAAACCGAATGTAGTTTTGGTTCACGGGGATACGTCTACTACTTTTGTAACAGCGCTTGCATGTTTTTATAAACAAATTCCTGTAGGACATGTAGAGGCGGGGTTACGAACATATAATATTTATTCTCCTTATCCAGAAGAGTTCAATCGTCAGGTGGTTTCAATTATAGCGAAGTATAATTTCGCGCCGACCGAATTCGCCAAGAAAAATCTTTTGAAGGAGGGTAAAGATGAAAAAAGTATTTATATCACAGGCAACACGGCGATTGATGCGCTAAAAACAACCGTTTATGATAACTATACACACCCTGAACTTGAATGGGCAAAGGGAAGCCGGCTTATTATGATTACGGCACATCGTCGTGAAAACCTTGGAGCGCCTATGCATAATATGTTTCGTGCAATCCGTCGAGTCATGGACGAACATCCCGATGTGAAGGCGATCTATCCTATTCATATGAATCCTGTTGTTCGTCAAGTCGCAGATGAAGATCTTGGGGGGTGTGAACGTATCCATATTATTGAGCCTCTTGAAGTTTTGGATTTTCACAACTTTCTTGCTCGGAGCTTTATGATCTTGACGGATAGCGGTGGAATACAAGAAGAAGCACCGTCGCTTGGAAAGCCAGTTTTAGTTATGCGCGATACGACAGAGCGCCCAGAGGGAATTAAAGCAGGAACGCTGAAACTGGTTGGAACAGATGAACAGACGATTTACGACAATTTTAAGTTGCTTTTGGAAAATTCGGAGGTTTATCATAAAATGGCGCATGCGAGCAATCCATACGGCGATGGTTTTGCCTGTAAACGAATTGCGGATATTTTGGAGGGCAAATTATGAGTTTATTTACGAATAAAACGTTAATGATCACGGGCGGAACGGGAAGTTTCGGAAATGCGGTATTGAATCGCTTTCTGAAAACGGACATCGGAGAAATCCGAATCTTTTCCCGAGACGAGAAGAAACAAGACGATATGCGTCACGAGTTTCAGGCGAAGCTGCCGGAAGTCGCCGAGAAAATCAAATTTTATATCGGAGACGTGCGGGATATCCAGTCTGTGAAAAACGCGATGCACGGAGTGGATTACATATTTCATGCGGCAGCATTGAAACAGGTGCCGTCATGTGAATTTTTCCCGATAGAAGCAGTAAAGACGAATGTTTTGGGCACAGAAAACGTATTGACTGCGGCGATTGATGAAGGAGTAAAGACAGTCATTTGTCTTTCGACGGATAAGGCAGCATATCCCGTAAACGCAATGGGGACGAGTAAGGCGATGATGGAGAAGGTCATCGTTGCGAAATCGCGCACAACGCAGATGACGAAAATCTGTTGCACGAGATACGGAAACGTGATGTGTTCGAGGGGAAGCGTCATACCGCTTTGGATAGAACAAATTAAGAACAAACAGCCAATCACCCTTACGGAACCGAATATGACGCGGTTTATCATGTCCTTGGACGAAGCTGTGGATTTAGTGTTGTTTGCGTTCGAGCATGGGACAAGCGGAGATATCTTGGTACAGAAAGCACCGGCATGTACGATTCAGACGCAAGCAGAGGCGGTGTGCGAGTTATTCGGAGGAAAGAAAGAGGATATCAAAGTAATCGGAATTCGCCACGGCGAAAAGATGTATGAAACCTTGCTGACGAATGAGGAATGCGCACATGCGATAGATATGGGTAAGTTTTATCGGGTGCCGTGCGATAAACGCGGGTTGAATTATGATAAGTATTTCAAACAGGGAGATACGGACAGGAATCCGCTGACGGAATTTAATTCGAATAATACAAAGCTTTTGAACGTGGAAGAAGTAAAGAAAAAATTGCTGACGCTGAAATATCTACGTGACGAGCTTGACATACAGGGAATAAAATATTAAAATAAAGCGATGAAGATACTGATAACGGGAGCGAAAGGATTTGTCGGAAAGAATCTGGTAAGTGCTCTGAAAAACATAAAAGACGGAAAAGAC
>CAJFQM010000035.1:11492-12244 GCA_904419075.1 uncultured Clostridia bacterium | reverse complement strand
CCCATTAACACCACAGTAATTCTCCATCCATGCTATATTACAAAACAATACCCTCGGCACAAATTCTACCTGCGTCATCTTAAATTTCTCCTGTCTGCTGTTTTGTTATATTATACGGCATATTTTCCGTGATGTCAATACCAACCCTTTCTTGTGTATTGTTTTGTAAGAGATAAAGAAAAGCGACCGCACAGTAACGTGCGGTCGCTCTTTTTTAGGACTTATTTTTTCTTTTCTTCCTTGCGATATTTGTAAAGCACTTTTTCTAATGCATCGTAATTATCCTGCAAGAATGAGATACCTACCATTATTATTTTCTGTTATAAAATTTTCTAAAGTATTTCTCGCTTTTCTCCTACATGTTACTTGCTGCAGCAAGGGGCCTGCTTACAAATTTCCTTACTGTTTTTCCTTGTATAGAAATGCCAATATCGATAAACATAATCCCTCCAATAAAGTTACTTTTTATCAAACTGTTCAGATTTTATTACTAAATTTTTAAAATGTATTGACTTTTTCCAAAAAATGCGTATAATATAGGTAAAGGCAGTTTTACTTTCTTTACCTATATTGCGATCTAACTGAAAAACTGTTTTGAACACAAGCGGATCGAAACGGAAATCAAAATCGAATGAAACAGTATTAAACGGAAGAAAAATTGAAATCGAACGGAACTGTATCAAACGGAAAGAAAATTGAAATCGAACGGAACTGTATTAAACGGAAAAAAAATTGAAATCGAACGGAACTGT
>CAJFQM010000035.1:0-11416 GCA_904419075.1 uncultured Clostridia bacterium | reverse complement strand
GGAACTGTATTAAACGGAAAAAAAATTGAAATCGAACGGAACTGTATCAAACGGAAAGAAAATTGAAATCGAACGGAACTGTATTAAACGGAAAAAAAAATTGAAATCGAACGGAACTGTATCAAACGGAAAGAAAATTGAAATCAAACGGAGATAAATAGATTATGATAGAATTATCGAAAATATCTGCCAAGGGTCAAGTAACTATCCCTTTAGAATTACGGAAAAAGTTACAATTAACTGAAGGAAGCAAAGTCGCATTCATTACCGATGAAAACGGTAGGATCTATCTTGCCAATTCCTCTTTTCTTGCGCTCAAAGACGTACAATCCGCTTTTGGCGGTGCAGCCGAAGCACTTGGAATAAAAAATGAAGACGAGGTTGCAGACTTCATAAAAAATTCATTAAAGGAATAATCACTTTATGAAAGTTATGGTCGACACAAATGTATTGTTTTCCGCAATACTATTCCCCGGCGGACAAGCCGCCAAAGCCTTTACTCATTGTCTGCTCCAGCACGAACTTGTTATCCCTACTTATGTAATTGATGAATTAAAGCGGGTCGTTGCAAAAAAGTATCCAAAAAATATTGCCGCTATCGATTCCTTTCTTGAAAAGTTATCCTTCAATTTGGTTTACACCCCCGAAAAAATTGAAAGCGAACTTTTCAGAATACGCGATCCAAAAGACTATCCTGTTCTTTATACTGCAATCGTTGAAAATGTCGATGTTCTTATCTCTGGCGATAACGACTTCAAGGATACGGATATTACACATCCCGAAATCGTATCCCCGAAAGAATTTTTGGAAAAGTTTTGACCTTATGCAACAATGATTTTAAAGGTTTAAACCTGCAAACAAAACGGCTATACAATAATGTGTAGCCGTTTTCTTTTTAGATCTGACCTAATACAAAAAGATTGTACAAATATATCTAATGCGTCTTTACTTATAAATTATTTTTAACCTTCTATTTCTATACACTATTTAGACTTTGAACTGATATTTAACAATCATTCAAAATGTGAAACCTTATATTTCTTATTCATAGTCTTTTCGTTAAAGGTTATGTACGAATTCTTTCTGACTTTAAGAATCAGCTTACGTCCATCCTCGCAGTACGTATACACAGGCTCAAAATTACCCGTTGAAGCCTTCAATTTTTCAGCAAGCACATCAACGTATTCTTTCTTTTTACCTATGATCGACGGACAAGCAAAAGATAATGTGTAATTATAGCGTCCATGTTTTTTTGCAATAAGAACATATCTCGGATTCTCAACAGGAGACAACATTTCCGCCATTGCTGTATTAAAAATATTTTGATCGTGGATTGATGCATTCCGTAAATGCACCGCAACAAAATACAGCTCCTTATGAGCGGTTGTTTCCACTTTTGCCAACGACGATATCAAATTACATTCATAAAGCGTTTTGTAAACGGCAACGCCAAGCGTTTTTATAGAATTAGCCGGATTGAAATGCAAAATCATCTTTTTCACAAAAATGTACAGAAAAACTGCCAATCCGACCATCACCGCAGCCATTCCCAAAGTCAACAGAATATTCTCATATAAAATCACTCGCACAAATGGCTGGATCAAAGCTATTACTATTGCCGTGATAATGAAACCAAGCGCAAAATTCCAAAAGATAAATATCGGAACCTTTGCTTCTTTCGGGATATCGGTTTCCACGTCAACGGTAAAACTTCCGTCAGCCACTTCGCCAAGCCATTTATCTTTGACCTCACCTCGCTTTGCCGACAGATTCAACATTTCCTTATTAATATGATCAATGCCGTTTTTGTTAAAGGGCGGTTTAATCAAAGTAATTCGTTCAATACCGCTTTCAATCGTTCCGTTTGTATAATTGGGTCCCATAAAGGAATCAAAACGGCGTTTTAATATTTCAAAGTCATACGAATGAAGTTCTTTGTGATCATCTTTGACGTAAGTTGAAATTCTTTCCGTCACTTTATCCTTGAATAAATATTCAGGCTCAACGGTAACAAGATGCCATATGTTAGATGTTTTTTTCAGCTCGTTTCTATCGATGCGGATCGCACGCCCGCGCATTTGGTTGGACAGAACAAAGCTGCCGACAAAACTCGCTAAAATTAAAGAGTTGATACAAGGAGAATCCCATCCCTCGCCAAGCAACGATTTCGTCCCGATAAGAATTTGGATTTTCCCCTGTTCAAACAGTTTACCAACGCAATCTACGCTACGATGTAAGGAACCCGAAAATTCAACGATATAATAATCAGTATTGGGGATTTTCTCTTTCCTATGCTTGACATCTGAAAGGTCGATCGTTTTCGGGAGTATCACAAGTGTTCCCGACAGCACTCCGATGTTCACATTCAGATCGGCACGGCGCAGTGTTTCAAATATGCTGACAATATTGACGGAATTAAATTCTTCCGCCGACGCAACTTTTGAAAGATTTTCTTTTTTGATATAATCGGTGAGAACAAGCATCCTAAGACGTTCGCCCATGGCGGAAATTTCGTTTTTTACTATATTTTTTATGCTTTCGAGTTTTCCCACAGAGGAAATCAACATTCTTTTTAATCGCTCGTTAAGAACAAGCGTTACCTTCCTCTTCTCATAAACAGAATTATCCTTCAGTATGGAAATGATGTCCGCCTTTTGTTCTTCTGTAATTATCTCACCGTCAAGGAGAAACTGAATCGCAACTTCAGCATAGTGCATTTTGAAAAACGGCAATTTTCTTTTAGCGGTCAACTCGCGAATTAATTTTTTATCTATTTCAAAGCCATAATATTGTAGCAACGTCGCGAGAGCAATATACTGCTTAGCGGCTGAAAACAATACCTCATAATTTTTTTCGGCATTTAGATTTTGGTATACATTAGAAAGAAAATCAAGCTTTCCGATTGCATCCACCGCAAGCGCAGCACGTTCCTTATGGGCTTTAAAACTTGCAATTTCTTTTTCAGTCGGGTAATTGAAATATATGTAGTCCTGATGCGGGCAGAGTGTATTTTGACCAACGAGTTCAGGAACGAAAATTTCCTCGTCGATCTCCCCACAAATATTTATATATCGAGTCCACTCCGATCCTTCCGAATCATATGGCGGCGTGGCTGTAAGGGATATAATTTTTACGTCTCCATTAAGCGCAGAAATAAATCTTTCAAGCGCTTTTTGCCATTCGTTTTTCAAATGATGTGCTTCATCGAGACATAAAGTCTTTATTCCAAATTTTTTCATTACTGCAAATATATCAATATCTGAGCAATCAATATCTTCCTCATCATTTAAAGAAACCGTCTCAACAGCAGAGTATAACGCTTGATAAGTTACAGAGTTGAAAAGTTTGATATCATGAAGATCATAGGAAAAAAGCATCCCAAAGTCATCTTTATTATCTAGAAATAAATCCTTGAATCTATTCCCCCACTGTTGACGAATCGCCGTCGTAGGCGATAAGATGATACACGGAGCATCAAGTCGACGGATCAATTCAAGCCCAAGAACGGTCTTTCCGCTACCAGGAGCTGCTACAATATTAATTTTTCCGTCCTCCAAGTATTTGTCTGCATTGTCAAGTACACGTTGCTGATAATCACGAAATGTTCCATGAAACTGTATTTTTTCAAATTGCTTCATTTAGCCATCCCTCTCTTTCGATAGTTTTTCTTTCTTATACATAATCATGAAAGAAATACTTTGCGGATTTTTTGTATGCTTTCTCCATTTTGTCCCAGAACTAAATTAAAATTTACAAGTCAACACAACCACCAATACATTATGAAAAGCGCTGTCTATTGCATATTGTCCGACCACTATTATCGCTCATATTATATGCAGATTGAATGTAATACCGATCCATCCCCCTATTCACAACAAAGTCGATTTCGCACTGCTTTCTTGAACCGTTGTCGTTGACTTCTATAACTCCAACGTCTACGGAATAACCACGCGCAATCAACTCATTATAAATAATGTTTTCCATAATGTGTGTTTCTTCGTATTGCCGGTAATTGAGTCGAGCATTACGCAACCCCAGATCTTCGCAATAGAATTTTGACGGGTACGAAAAATACTTTTTGCCTTTTACGTCATATCTCCGCGCACTACTGAATAAAAATGCCTCTTGCAAATATTCCAAATAGTTTGCTATCGTTTGAGAGGATACTTTTACGTTTTTAACGGTCTGCAACGTATTTGCTATCTTGTTTGAATTTACAAGCGAACCAATCGACGAACATAAATCGTCGGCAAGAAGCTGCATTACTTCGGGCAACTCTATATTGTATCGCTCGGAAATATCTTTAAAATATACTTCGTTAAACAAATCGATAAGATACTTTGCTTTTTCTTCTACTGACTGCAAAGATAAAGTATACGGAAGACCGCCGTATATCGAATACTCGTCGTATGCGTCCGCTTTATCGCCACCGACATAATCATAATATTCTTTGAACGTAAGAGGATGTACTCTTATCTCGTCGCCTCGCCCGCGAAACTCGGTCATAACGTCTTTCGAAAGCAGTTTCGAGTTACTTCCTGTAACATAAACATCCACATTCCCCAAATGTAAAAAACCGTTAAGAGCGCCGTACAGCGGCAATGGTTCTTCGCTTTTTAACTCTTCTTTTTTGACAGCATACTGAATCTCATCGATAAAGACGTAATACATCTGCGTTTTGTTAACGGTCTTAGAACGAATATATTTCGACATCGCTAACGCATCTCTGTATTCCTTATTTTCCACATCGTCAAGAGCAAGCATAATTATATTTTCTTCTTTTACGCCGATGGATAATAAATAATCGCGGTAGAGATTAAACAGCAAATAACTTTTGCCGCACCTTCTGATGCCGGTTATTATCTTGATCATTCCGTTCTCTTTTTTCGATATGAGTTTTTGTAAGTACGACTCCCTTTTGATTACACTCATTTTACGCCTCACTTAAAAGTTGGTACAGTTTTGCAACAACTTTCAAGCGAAGTATAACATATTTGAAGAGTAATGTCAAATAAAAATGATCATAGTTGCAAGAGTTAGCCCCGCAGTCCTATATCAATACTTCGTTATATGTCTACACGGCGGTTATCTCCTCGTTCGTTTTATCTTGCTCTCGCATTAAAATTTACCTTTTACGGACTTTTTCACTTCTTCGTGGAAAAAGTAATTGACCACGACGGGCGGCTCGTCAAACGGACGCTTGACGGAATCGTCGTCGCGCAGGTACGGTAATTTTTCTTCGGCGCAGAATTCTTTCAGTTCCTCGTTGAGTTCGTACCAATAACCGCGGTCGTTGTAATTGTAGATTTTTTCGTAAAGCGGCAGAAACTTCGGATATTTCTCCGCGATATATTTCATAATAACGGGTTTATAGTTGCCGCGCAGATTCAGATTTTCCAGCCATACCAGATTGCAGAACTCTTTTGTCGCACGGATAATCGCCTTTACGTCGGTGATTTTCGGGAATATCGGCGATATAAAACAGGTTGTCCGTATTCCAGCCTTATGAAACTCTTTCATTGCGTTTATCCGCCTTTCGATACTGACGGCGGAGTCCATATCGTTTTTAAAATTTTCGTCCAACGTGTTGATCGACCACGAAACGCGAGCGTTCGGAAACGACTTGATTAAATTCAGATCGCGCAGAATAAGGTCGGATTTGGTTGCGATCGAGAGGATTGCTCCGCTTCCCCGCAACTGTTCGAGAAGCGCTCTCGTCCTCCCGAAAGTTTCTTCCGCAGGCTGATAGGGATCTGTCACAGAACCGATAAACAATTCTTTTCCGCCGTATTTTTGGGGATTCTTAATTTCAGCCCACATCTTTACGTCGAGAAACGTTCCCCATTCTTCGGGATGATCGGTAAATCGTTTCATAAAGGAAGCGTAACAATACTTGCATGCGTGAGTACACCCCGTATAAGGATTGATGGAAAAATCGCATACGGGCAGATTGGACTTTGTAATCACGTTTTTCGTTCCGATGAGTTTCGTAATAGGTTCCATGGCTTTCCTCCGCCAATTATTTTATAGAATCTCTTTTTAAGTTCAGATAACATGCGTTGCATATTTCGCAATCGCGCAGGGCGCGGTGCGCTCCGTCCGTCGGAATCCTGTAATATTCGGCGACCGCCGCCTGCTTATGATTCGGTAGGGTCGGCAGAGCTCTTCTCGCAAGGCGTAAAGTATCCACAAACGGATTATCCAAAATAAGCCCGTTATGCGACAAAAGATTGTCATACAAAAAATTCACGTCGAAATGCACGTTGTGCCCTATCAGAATATCTTTTCCGATAAAGCCGTAAAACTTTTGCATTATTTCTTCCGTATCGGAGGCGTTTTCGACCATTCCGTTCGTTATTCCCGTCAGTCGGGTTATAAAGCGGCTGATAGGGCGCGACGGCTTGATCAGAGCCGAAAATCTGTCAACCGCCTTTTCGCCGCGCACTTTCAGCGCCGATACTTCTATAATCTCGCAAACGCCCGCGGTCAGCCCGTTCGTTTCTATGTCTATCACCGTATAGTCGGAAGGAAACGAAAAGAGGCTTTGACCTTTGTATTTACGCTCCATTTCCGCTTTCCTTTTCGAGCTTAAAGCGCAAGCCGTAAGGAACGCTCCGCGGACCGCGCACGGAAATTATCCCGTGCTCTTTGAGTTCCGCAAACCCGAACATACCTTCTTCATAAGTGTGCAGCCGCCTGATTTTCATTACCCTGCTCATACGTACGTTGCCGTCGTCGTATTCATAAGGAATATCCGTTTCGACCGCTTCGCACTTATACATAACGCAGGAGTAAGGAGCGGTCAAGTACAGATAAACCGTATCGCCCGCGATTACGGAACTGCTCTGTTTCCATAAAATTGTATCGCTTTCGGCAAACGCTTTTTGCACGTCGTAATATTTCGGATTGGCGGGCACGAGCCAACTCGTCGGAACGCCCCCGGAAGGCTTTTTCGATTTGCGTTTTGCGGCTTCGTAACTTTCGTCGAGTAGCCTAAAAACGGTTTCTCTGTCGGCGGAACCGTCCAATAGGACGGTTATCCAATTTTCGCGGTTCAGGTGATAAGCCGGCAGAAAGCCTTTCTGCGATAGAAGTACGCAACGCAGCGCTTCCCCGCACTTGACGCACATAATATCTGTCTTTTCATCGCTGCCGAGTCCGAGCCTGTTTTTCGGCACGTTCATTATGATTGCGTACCACTTGCGGTTGTCTTTGCGGCGGAAAACGGCGTATAACGGCAATCTCATCCACGGGTATTCGGGAACGCCGTTATACTTTTCGAACACATATTCGTAAATATCTTCTCTTACCGCGCCCCGCGCAACTTGCTTAGTCATATCATTTTACCGCAAATTCTTTTTCCACAGTTTCGGTATAGGCGATAAGCAAATCGAAAAACAATTTAATCTTTTCTTCCCCCAAACCGCCTAAAATTCGCCCCTCGATTTCCAACAATTCGTTCACAAGCGGGTATGCGAACGCTTTGCCTTTTTCGGTCAGGCTGATACACGTTTCCCGCTTGTCGCCCGTGCTTTGCGACTGCTCTATGATGCCCGCAGCCATCAGGTCGCGGCAGGTCGTGTTGACCGTCTGTTTCGGGACGCTCCACTCTTCGCAGATATATTTTTGAGAGCATTTATCGTTGTGATAAGCCGTGTATAATACCGCCATCACATTATAATTGACTCCGCGCGCTTTCGCCCAATTGGAATATACCTGTCTCGTTCTGTTCGTACGCTCTCCCGTCCTTTTCATAAACTCGTATGTTTCCATTTTTTCTCTCGCCCGCTTATAAAGATTTACCAAGTTCATACGCCTGTTCGGGGTAAGTCGTTTTTTGCATATCTTCCATCGTGTTGCACCCGATACCGAGAACGCTGCCTGCAATTTCCCATTCCAGCCAATCGGCAATGCTTTTGAACGTTCTCATCGTGCCGTCTGCGGTTTCTTCTGCGTCGACCGCCATCGTCAACAGAATGACGGCTTTCTTGTTTTTATGCAACACGGCTTCGTTGGCGTAAAATCTGTCTATCACCGCTTTTATCTGCGCGCTGAATGTGTAGTAATAAATGGGCGAAACAAAAACGATCACGTCCGCCGCGGCAAGTTCGGGATTGAGCGCTTCCATATCGTCCTTGAACGCGCAGCCTTTGTCCGTATTGTGACACCTCTCGCAGGCTATGCAGGGGTGCACGTTCTTGAACGCGGCGTCGAAACGCACGACTTCGTGCCCGGCTTCCTTTGCTCCTTCGATAAACCTGTCGGCAAGACAAGCTGACGTTCCGTTTTTGTGCGGGCTTCCCGTAATGACCAATACTTTCATAACAACCTCCGTTGATTAGTAATTTTCAGGACTAATTATAGTATAGTAATGTTTCGGACTAATGTCAAGCGATTTTTAATTGTTTTGTCAAGAAATTTTAACAGCATTTTTATAGAGAAAGAACAATCTGTCTTCTCCGACAGATTGTTCTTTCTTAACAAATTTGAATCTAATTTTTATTAAACAACTTTTCACTCAAATTTAAATTCTTACATTTTAAATTCATTTACTATACAGTCACTAAAATTTATCATTCCTGCCGACATAACCTTTGGAACGTACTTCTTCGCAACAGGATTTTTCCACTATCCACTTATAAAATTCTATCGGATAAGTATCTCTTCTGTCACATAAAGCAAATATTTTCTTATGCTTTGAAAATACTTTCCATCCATCCCAAGTATGTTTAATTAAAGTAATTTCTTTGACATTTATTTTTTTGGGAATAATTCTATAGATAGAAACAATGCCCGTTTTTATATTTATAATTACTTTTCTATAAGCACACACAAAAGCTATCAATACAAAAGCCAAACAAACTAAACAAAGCCACATATAGCCGTCTGTGGAATTATCCGTAAACAAATTAAGATAATAAGCTATTGTGGCTCCTATACCACCTAATGTGCCTATTCCACAAAATATAATAGAAATGCGGATATCATAATTTGCTTCTAAATATCTTTTTTTGATACGATGTTTACGTCTTAAAATTTCTTTTATAATATATGCTATGCATAATGTTAAAATTGTAAAGAAAAATGATGAAATTATAATATCCATAATTCTCCTTTCTTTAGAGTGGTAAGAAAGCAATATCAATAGTATAACGTATTTACATGCCTATTTACTTAAAATTGTTGATCCCTTATTTCCCCCAAAATCTATATACATTTCATATATAAATTTTTTCATATAAGTTTGATCTAGTTTAAACTCAAATATCAATTTTTGAAATGTGTCACTTACTATTTGACCATCAAAAATAAAATTCCCTGTTTCATCACATTGCACGTTAATTATTGACCCTAAATCTCTATCTTGTATTTGTATTTGTCCGCAAAGATTATCAAACATTTGCTTTAACTTATTCGCAAAGCACACAAGATCATTATAATCAACAATCCAAGTAGAATTGCCACAAAAACCATATGAATTTACTGCAACAAATAGAACGGTGTTATATTTATTACCTTGTTTACTTTCTTCAATATTATAATCTTTTACTATGATTTTAAGCTCAATATCTTCTGTTTTTAAACAATAAACTTGATTCTGCATAGCACCTCTCCCTTATAAATTTATAATGGACTCAAACGGACTGTTTGAAAAGCTCTGGCGGTCCTCTATGGTATCCAAGGGCTTCAAAATCATTGAAGTCGGAGACGAGGGAAAATTTTACGAAGAAGAATAGAAAACGATACGACCGCCTTTATTTCATCTCAGAATACGGAATGAGCTTTCATCAATTCCAGTAAATTCAGATGTTTGATTCCGTTTCGTTTTTGTAACAGATAATCTGTAGTCAGGACGTATTTGGGATAATTATCCGGAATGGATTCCAACGGCACATACTCTCTATCTTCCGTTGCCTTGCTTTCGCTGATGGTATAGGCTACTTGTACATAACTGTAATTTAGGTTGTTGTCTCTGAAAATAAAATCGCATTCCAGCTTGCCGATTCGCCCCACGCTTACGGCGTAATCTAAACTCCTTGCATAAATATACACCATATTTTCCAAAGCGGGACCGTAATTTATACGATTATCAGTGTTTGTTGCAAAATAGAATGAAATATCCGCTAGATAATATTTTTTCTCTCCGCTGAGTGCTCTTTTGGATTTCATGTCAAAACGATCGCATTGATACAGAATTTTACTTTGGGTAAGCGCCTCAATATATCGCGCTAAAGTCGCACGCTTTATCTCTATTCCGTTTTTAGCCAAAGCCTCTTGCAAACTTTTGATGCTGATCGTTGCGCCGAAATTATTGATGATAAAATTCCTGACGTTATTAAAACTCTCGACATTGCGCACTTTTACGCGCTTTTTAATGTCTTTTTCAAAGATTTCGTTTATGACAGATTTGACGTATGTGCGCTTGTCGGCAAAATCATCGTATTGCACAACTTTTGGGAAACCGCCTTCGTTCAGATAATTATTCAATTCGATCTGTAAATTAGCGCCTACTTTCTTGCCGTAGAATTCCTTCATATCGAGATATTCGTCAAAGCTGAGCGGAAAAAGCTCGAATTCTACATATCTTCCGGTGAGTTTGGTAGCCAGCTCGCCGCTCAACAAATAAGAATTAGAGCCTGTTATAAAAACGGAAAAATTTCCGTCGGCGCGATAGGCGTTTACGACCTCTTCAAAGCCTTTTACGTTCTGAATTTCGTCGATAAAAAGATACTTTACCCCGTCTGCCTTGGCGAAAGACTCAATAAGCGTGTCCAGCTGATCCGCCGTCTTTATCTTTCTGTAAGCCCTACTGTCCAAATCCAAAAAAATGATGTTTTCCCGCCACACGCCGCCGCAGATCAATTCCTCCTTGACCATCTCCATAAGACACGACTTGCCAGAACGTCTGACTCCGGTAATGACCTTAATAATCTCGGTGTCGTGATAGAAGCCTCGGATCTTTTTCAGATACTTTTCGCGAATATACAATCCCATATATTACTCTCCTTTATATGCGCCACACATTATAGCACACATTCACTTAAAAATCAAGTTAAGGGGACACTTTTTTACTATTTATTAAAATGTGCCCCTTTAACAAGTAAATAATAGGCGACAACAGAATTAAGGTAGAAGTAAAATCTTACATAACCGTATAAAACGTAAAAGCGGGAGAAAACTCACAGCTTTCTTTATGCGGCTTAATCGTACAATATATTTATTCCGTTTCTATTTTTAGCTCTCCTAAAAACTTATCTTCAAATGAAAGATTACTATGCAGTTTCTTCCTCAAAAATCAGTTTTTTTCTACCATTAGCAATAGAATAAATCGAAATATCTGAAAAAGCTTCTGCGTATCTCTCTGTAAAAGCCCCTTTCATAGTTTCAATATATTCCTCTATACTTAAGTCATTTC
>CAJFQM010000034.1 GCA_904419075.1 uncultured Clostridia bacterium | reverse complement strand
TATTGCAGTATGGATTCGTATGCTTCGGGAGTTATCGAAGCACTGACGGAAGCGGGATTTGACGCAAGCAATATGCCGCTTATAACGGGTTTCGGCGGTGGCACACAGGCGATGGAAAATGTTATAAACGGATTACAAAGTATAACGATTAGCGAAGATTTCGTAGAAGCAGGGGAAACAACAGCGAAGATAGCGAACGCATTATTACAAGGAGAAGATATTGAATCTCAATTTATAAATGAATATTTAGATAACGGAAGTATAAGTGTTCCGTCATGTTTGTGCGGCGTCAAAATGTATGATCAAACAAATGCTGTAATGCCGCCGAATCGGATTTTAATGAGTATTACGCTTGATCGTCCTCCCGATAAAACCGAATATTATGAAGGCGAAATGTTTGATTCGACCGGAATGGTCGTAACGGCGCATTATACTGGCGGCGCTTCGGAAGACATTACGTCATCTATTCTTACGCATTCATATAAACTTGAAGCGGGAATGAAAAGCATTACAATATATCATACGGAATATGGGGTTCAGAAATCTGTAACGATTCCCATAATCGTACATAAGGATTATCCGAACACGATTGTAATAGTCAAACAGCCGAATAAGACAAACTATTTTGAAGGTGAATTTTTTGAACCGACGGGTATGGAAGTCGAGGCGGTTTATATGAGCGGGAAAAAAGAAAATATAGACGATTACACTTTGCAGCCCGAAGGGGCTTTAACCGTAGACGATAAAGAAATAACCGTTTCTTATCAATATGACGGAAAAATTTATACGACGACAATCCCGATTCATGTGAAAGAAAGAGTACTTATTCTTCCACCGAGAAGTAAGATTCGCCAGTCTAAATTAAATTATGCCTGCAGTTCGGGGGAAGCATATGTAAACATTTATACGGGTGAGGTGGAAGTAATCTGTCCGGACATAAGTATTGGCGTGAACGGGTATGAGATAGGCGTTGTTCATGTTTATAACGAAGAAGGATTTCTATTGCCGAAAAATAGGGACGCTTGTGTAGGAAAACATTGGAAGTTGAATATACAACAATATCTATGGTTGGAAAAAGAGAATTATATCTATATAGATAATCGCGGAGATTGTCATGAATTCGAACCTTTGGGCGACGGAAGGTATTATGATACGAGCGGAAGCGGGCTGATATTAAACGCCGAAGGGACTATAATTTCCGATCAACTCGGCAATAAAATGTATTTCTCGAATAACGTTCTAGTCAAAACGGAATCGTGTCATAATTCTACTGCGGTGAAACACTATGTTTATACTGAGGGAAAATTGACTTCCGTATATGACGGAAGAACGCCCGAAAATAAAATTGATTTTGTTTATGATTCAGAAAACGGTCTGTTGACGAGCCTGATTTGCCGAAAGGGAGGAACAGAGAAACAAACATATCGCTATTATTACGACGACAAAGAAAATTTGATAAGGACGGAAAAAGCGGTCGGAACAGAGGTGAAGAATCTGACGTTATTTCGTTATGAATCGATTACAGGTGGAGAAAACAATGAAAAATTGACGTATATGGTGAATATGCAGGACAAATCCGCTTTACGCTTTGATTATGAATATGAAGCAGCAGCGGAAAAGAAATATTCAGTGACAAAGGTGAACACCGGTACGGCAGAATATACGCCTGTTTATGAAAACGGTTCGCAAACGGCGACAAGATATACTGTGAAGGACGGAGTCGAAACGCTCGGAACAGATATGAAAAGTAAAAATACTTTCCGTTATAACATAGAAAGAGAGGTTAGGAATTATACTTCGGTAAAGAATGAAAAGGGGATAGAAGTCATCTATTATTTTAATACCGACGGAATTACGACGTCCATATTGGAAGCAAACGAAGGAAATATAAAGGATTTGCGGACGTTGGAAAAACAATCGGGAATATATATTTTCGGAGAAGGGACGGACACCGAAAAGATAAATACCCGAAAAGTATTTGTAATGACAAAAAAAGAAATATCGTCAAAAGATGATTCCGCTTTATCGGAAAGATTCACGGATGCAAAAACATACAGACAAGCAAAGTGTCCGGATTATAAGTATTATACTTTGAGCTTTTGGCTGAAAATTTTGGAAAGAGGAGAGGAGAAGCCTGAAATAAAAGTAACGATAAATTCAAAGAATGCCGAAAGCGCGAATACGGATGAATCTGTTGGTGTCTATGACGAAAAAGCGTTAGACAGTTGGCAGTTAATTGTTCTTCCCGTAAAGATTACATTGGAAGAGATCGAAGAAATAAAATTGTATGTCGAAGGAACAAGTCGGTATAAAATAGCAAATATGTATCTGAAGTATGCGCCAAATATGAATTTATTCGTCGGAACCAGAGACGGGGCAAATATTGCTTTGAAAGATATTGGGTATATCGATTATCTGAGTCCGGGACAAACGGCATATATGGCTCGGGAGATCGACAAGGAATTTTATATAACCGACAAAGATTTGCAGGCAATATATCTGAGCCGTTACGGCGGAAAGAATGATATGATTTTGTCGCTTTGCGATAATACAAAAAAATTAAAAATCAACGATATGATTTTTTGGAACAAAACTCGTTCGGAGGGATTTTTGTTCGGCTTAGATGAAAACAGTAGAGCACAATTTTATCAGGAAATGAAGTCGCCGGATGGAGAGATAGTTACATACGGAGAATTATATTTCGGAAAAGATATTGACGGAAATACTTTTTCGGGAATATGTCAAAAAGTAACGGCTCAGAAAGGGGAAAAGGAAAGCACCGAGTATAAGTTGCTTGACTACAAGGGAAAATTGATAAAAGAGAAAGACGAATATGAAGTTGAAACAGTATATGAATATGATATATACGGAAATGTTACAAAGAAAATTTTACAACACCCGGATACGTCGGAAAAACTTGTATTCGAACAAACGTTAGGTTTCAATGAAAAGACCGAAACGGGTTCCGTGGATTATACGAAAATAAAATATGACGATTTCTTCGGCAACGTGGAAAGTATGAATTACCGAGGGAAAAATGAGTCGGAAGAAAATATGCTGTCAATTCAGTACGGATATAATGTTTTCGAAGATCAATTGGAGAGCCTCGAAAATAATTTAGGGGAAAAAGGCAGTTTGAAGTATGACGAATCGGGAAAATTATCGGGAGCGCTTACGTTGACGGAAAATGCTGGCGGATATGGTTATAAATTCGGATATGACCATTTCGGTGGAATCAAAAATACTTATTTGACAAATGGCACGGAAATTACCGAACGGCTGTTGAGCGCCCATGAAACGAATTACGCAACGGGAACGATGACGGCTAAAGTTTATCGAACCGATACCGTGAATGCAAACGAGACTGTCGTAGAATTGGATAAATACGGAAGAACAAGCGAGATTCGGGAAAGAAATACAGGGGAAAGCTATAAAACCGCGACATTCAAAAGACAGGAACTTTATGAAAGCAAAGGTGCGGCAGAAGTGGAAGAAATGTACGACCCGTACGAGGACAGGACATATAACTATAGCTATGAGGATGAAAACGGATGTACGGGATATACAATAAACAATGGTGGCGGAATTTTTCAGAAGATAGAAAAGACGGGGGAGACGGAAATAACGTACGAGTTTTCCGGGATTGAAAGCGACTTCAAGACACGGATAACGTATGAGGATAAATTGTTGTCTCCAAGGATTAAAGAAACGCTGTTGACGAATTTATCCGATATGTTGGCCTTCAATGCAAAAGCGGAGTATACGTACGACGAATTTGGAAGAAAAATATATAAAAATAACTGGTTTTCAAATAAAATCGGGGCAATAACCGCTGTAAAGGAAAATGACGAATATAAGGAAGGAACGGTTTTGAAATCAAAACGGATCACTTATGTCGAAGACGGATTACAGAGCGGAGAAGTGTCAGACGGACAGATAAAAAAATTAGGAGGATACGAAAACGAATATACATACAATGACAGGGGACAACTGAAAGAAGATACAAATTTTAGAATAGATATTGTAGAATATATAGAACAAAAAGACGAACAGTACAAAAAAGAGTATACTTACGACAAGGCAAACCGACTGGAAACAGAAACAAGTATACAGAACAATTATAGCCATACAGTGATATATGAATATAATCCTGACGGAAGTATTGCTCGGGAATATGTAGAAAACCGTAGTACATTTGATTATTTTTATGAGAATGGCAGGCTGACGTCATACGTACAAAGCGTCGGAAACGATTGTGTGACATATGATTATGATAATTTCGGAAATTGTATTGGTTATGGACCTTCGGGAAAAGCGCGAACCGTAAATATGGAATGGGAGCGCGGAAACTTGTTAAAAAGTTATACGGACAATACATCCGAAAACAGCGGAAAGACGGAGTATTATTATAATAACCAAGGAATTCGTTTTAAGAAGAAAATAGGAAATACGGAGACAGTGTATTATTTGGACGGAGGGAAAATATTAGCAGAAAAGAGAGGTGAAGAATGGATCAGCTATATATATGACCAAGAAGGACTTGCGGGCTTCCAGCTGAACGACGGAAACATATATTATTATCTGAAAGACGGTCAGGGGAATGTAATCTCGATATTCGGGAGGCATCAGGAAGAAGCAAGATACGAATATGACGCGTGGGGAAGATGTACGATAACGAAAGATATAAACGGAATCGGAAAACTGAATCCGATCCGTTGGAAAAGTCAGTATTACGACGAAGAAAGCGGAATGTATTACATTGGAGGCAGATATTACAATCCGATAATTAAGAGATATATGAACCCGGCGAATCCGGAAAGTGCGATGGGAGGAGCGGCACAGCTTTACGGATTGAATTTATATCTGTTGACCTTGACAAATCCGGTAGAAATGGTGTATAATGGATATACAATAGAATCGAACGGGGAATTGGTATATGATGCTCCGCAATTGAGTAAATGGGATTTATTTTGGTCGAATTGGAATCCGTGGTGGAAGAAGGTTGAAGAATGGTATAGCCAAATACCGCAAGGTTGGAAAATCGGGATCGGAGCAGGCTTATTTGTTGCGGCGATAGCAGTGACGTTTTTATCGGGAGGAGCAATAGCGCCGTTAGCGGTTAGTTTTATAATTGGAGTATCGGCCAGTACGGCAATGGGGGGACTGCTGGCATGGTGTTTAGGAGGAGATGTTTTAGAGGACCTGTTTAACGGGTTTGCGGAAGGGGTATTATGGGGCGGAATCGGCGCGTTTGTCGGTGCAAGTGTTCAGGCGATAAGAAGGATTCCAGCCTATCGTTTTTTGCGAAAGAACGGTCAGACGCACACTGAAACGAGGCAAGCATTAAGAGGCTTTAAGGGAGTGCCGAAAGTAATTACATTACAAGAAGATACCATCGTTTATAGAAGTTGGGGAGGAAAAGCTGGTGAATTGGGCAAATGGTCTTCGCCCATTAATTATGGCTCAGAGGCGAGAAGTTTATTGTCGCTTCCAACAGTTAATACAATGGAGTATACTTCAATATTTTTAATTCCAAATGGAACTCAAGTTTTGACGGGAATAGCTGCGCCATTATTCGGTCAAACAGGTGGTGGTGTTCAATGGTGGTTTAGATTATGGCTATTAGGCAATAATTAAAGGTGGTGGAGTATGAATAAAGAAGAGTATATTGATTTGGACCTTAAAATTTGGGGTGAGAATTTTGGTATTCCCAATGAAGGTTTCATTTTAACAAAAATAGAAAACGAAAGCGATAATAAAGTTACTTTATATTTTCTTGGGGATATAAAATGTACGATAATAAACCCAATCAAAATGTCTTTCAAGTCATTAAAAGGAAAACGGTTAAAAGTGAAATCTGCGGACAAAATAATTTGGGAGGGGTGGTATTATGAAAAAACACCAAGCCCGATTATAATAGAATATATTTTATTAGGTAAATCACGAGTTAGAGTAATAGAAAAAAGTAAAAATAGAAATCGAGATGAGATTATTAATGTGAGAGGAAAAACAGCAATAAGATCTTTCTGAAAAATTTGATGAGAACTAATTAGTAAAAATATGAAGTTTTATTTCGTTTTAAACGAAATAAAACTTCATTGATGGTCAATAGTACGCTCCGCAATTGAGTGAATCGGATTTGTTTTGGCAAAGCAAGTTCGGAAAGTGGTTGGGAGCAGGAATATTTTTTGCAACAACAATGGCGGCAATATTTTTGCCGGGATTCAGAGAGCTGTATATAGGAACGGCAATAGGAGTAACGGTATCGCTGGGGGTAGGAGGAATTATAGCGGGATACCGAAGTCAAAAAGAAGGGAATGGATTCTGGGACGGATTTACAGAATACATAAACGAGAACTGGGCACAGACGGTAGCGATAAATTTCGCAACAGCCTTGATAAGTTTTGGGATCAGTCAAGCGGTAGCGGCGATAAGAGCCGCAAGTGCGAAGACGGTTATCCCCAATCAACTAAATCCGGAATCGTATGCGAAAGCGATAGAAGGGAATCCCAGTTTTAATACATTCAGGAAGAGGTATTGGAAAGCGGAAGCATTGCGAGCGCCGGAGTTATATGGGAATAATGTAGAAAAAATGCTAAAAGGCAGAGCGCCTGTAATAAACGGAGAAAAATTGGTATTACACCATGTGGCAGGAAGAAAAGGCGGGAATATCTATAACGTCGTAGTGTTGCCGCAGTCGGAGCATATAGCTTTTCATAAAACGTACGGATACCTTAAGCCTGAAAATTGGCCCAATTTATGGGGATAGAAAAATTATTGGAGGTATAAAGATATGGAATATGTGACAGTACGTGGAAAGAAAATGAAAAAAATTCCTGTTGAAGAATTACAGTTTTTACAGCTTTGGGTAGAATGTTTAATGGAGCATCAAAATCATCGTAAAATATTGAAAATAGAATATGAAAAATATGTACACAGGCTTTCAAAGAAATATGATATGCCTTTTGAGGATGTTGACTTTCAGTATAGTTTTAGACGACGAAAAGATGTATGGAAGGTATTGAACATGCCGCATAAAAAGTTTTGGACTTTTTGTGAAGCAATAGATAAAATACCGACTGAAAATATAGAAAAATTTCTTGTCGAGTATGATAAACTATTAAGAGAAACAGCCAAAGAATATGGATTAATTGTACCGGATTAAAGTATAAATTGGAAAGAAGTCTTGATGAATAACTCAAGGCTTCTTTTGCAATGGAGGAGAGTTTTTAGACGGGCTTGAAATTACATACGGACGAACTGGTCGCAGACGGTAGCAATAAGTTTCGTAACAGCAATGTTGGCTTACGGGGTGGTATGCACAATTTCTGCGATAAGGACTGCGGTAGCCAATAAACAATTAGCTAATTCAGTGATTCAACCTGCTGATGGATTAGGAGATTTAGATTGGAAAAGTATTGTGAAAAAAGGTGAAACACGATATGAACATCTCATGAAGCATTCAGTACCAAATTTAAATAAAGTTAATCATACCGTATTTTCAGCTAATCCAATTTCCATGACTAATCAGGCTTGGAGAATGTGTGGGGGAGTTATACCCATAGTAGAGGGAAATAATTTTGTATATAATATACTATATATAAATGCTGGTATTGCGGGAGAAAATGCTATACGTATTATTACAATAGCAAATACAAATATTTTAGTCAGTGCATATCCGGTATTTATACCAATTTAAAATTAGGAGGCTTAATTATGAAAGTAGAATATTGCGTGGGGCTATGCCCGCTTTGTCGAGGAAATGGGTTATTACGAGCGGCAAGAGATGAGAAGAATTTTTTTGTTTATTGTGATGAGTGTTATGGGGAATTTAATAATCCTCGAGATGCTCAAAATAATAATCGATTGTCTACAATGAGAGTAAATAGTGTTGACCTAAGTTTGCAAGAAGTGCTTGCACAAGGATGGAAAGAATATATTTACGTGTTGGAAAACGGAAAATGGATTAATTATATAGATAAAAGCAAGGAGCTTTTAGCTGAAAATCCAAAAGTCAAACAACATTGTGAAAAGTAAAAAATAGTTGACGAATGAAGATATTAAAGCAGAGATTTGCGGGAAAAACGTGCAACGCTCTGCTTTCTTTTATATCTTGACAAATTTTGTAAATTGAATGTAATAGATATAAAATAGAAGAGGCAGACGGATTGATCGCAGGCGTTTTAATGTATGGTGGGCTTGCGAATAAGCTGTATAGCGAGAAAGAGAAGGCAAGCGACGCGTCTATCAGAAATATAAATCCGTTCCGCGCACCATATTAGGGTTTGACACAAGTGGTCGTAGGAGAGTTATATTACTGAAAAACCGATTAAAATGTCAAGTAAAAAAAATCGGCTCGTAGTTATTTTACCGCTATGAGTCGATTTTTTATGTGGGAAAGAAAATTGATATAAAAAATAAAAAGAACTATCAGACGTTGAAAGTTCGAGTTTTATATAATGTAAGAAAAAAAGAAAGACGTATGACGATGTGAGGATTGATTAGGTTATTAGATTTTAAAACATATAACGATTAAGAAGTTATCGGAGAAAATAGAGGTATCACATTTCAATGGTATTCAGGCATAAGAAACTTCATAAGCTAAAAAATAAAAAATAAGAAAAATTTTTAGGAAATGGTTGTAAAAAAGGCGTCTTAAATGACTACCACATAGAGGGGAAAATAAAAACAAACAAAGAATAAGTAAACGCTGTTCGTGCCGATAGAAGATAACCTGCAATTGAATAGCTATGTTTTCTTAATAAATTAAACGAAAAAGGATATTTATTAGAAAAAAGGTAAATTTGCTGCACGAAATGATTTAACGGGCAGATTTATGGAGCCTAAGAAAGAAATTTTGAAATAGAATAGGTTTCTGAAAATGAAATGGTAAAAACGACAAAGAGAGCAGAAAATAGTACTTTTTTTGAAAAAGAAAGTGAGGGAGGACGAAACGAGAAGGGTAAACATTAAGAGAATCGGACAGATACATGATATGATGGTCTTTTACGAAAAAACCTTGATATGAAAGGCCTTATTTCGTGAAGGATAATGAATATAGAAAAAATAAACGAAATAATAAAGATTATCAGAATATCCTCCGTAACGGAACAGAAAAAATACGAACTGACGCTTGAATTGTTAAATGTGTTTGCAGAAGAGAGAGAAAGAAGAAATAAGTATGGGGAAGAAACGGAGGAGAAACAAAATAGCATAGAGCAAAAAAATTAAACGGCAATTTGCTTAATCCGAAGGAGGAGCAAATGGTTATAGAACTACCGGGGGTATCCGTAAATTCAATACCGAGAAAAGACGGAAGATTTCAGGGTTATCTCATAGACGGAGAAGGCAAAAAGAAATATATTTACGGGAGGTCATATAAAGATGTGACAGAAAAAATTCAAATAAAGTTTAGACTAATGCAAAATGCAATGAAACGGAGTGTAAAAGAGAATTCGGAGAGAAAGGAAGGGATTATTAAAAAATTTGAAAATTCAAAGAAGAAGGCAAAGGAAGTACACCCTTTTAACGAATATTTAGAAAGCTGGATAGAAAAGTATAAGGCCCCGAATGTAAAGCCGACTACGCTGCAAAGTATCCGAACGGCAGTAAAACCTGCCCTAATAGCGTTCGGAGAAACGCCGATAGAAGAAATCACGGGCGATGATATTCAGGATTTACTTATTCATATCCAAGAGACGAGATTGAGAGACCTTTGCAAAATAAATTTGTCGCAGGTATTTAAGAAAGCTACAATCCAAAAAATTATAGACAGCGACCCCTGTGAATCGGTAGAAATAAAAAAACATAAATCCGAGCACAAGAAAGCGTTGACAATAGAAGAACAGAGAAGATTTTTGATAGCTTCGGAAAATTCTCCGCACTCTTTATTATTCCGTTTAATTTTATCGACAGGAATCAGGATAGGAGAAGCGCTTGCTTTAACGAAAGCGGATATAGATTTTGAAAATTGTAAACTTACAATAAATAAGAACGTAGCATTTATCAACGGGAAAAGGATAGTACAAGATACGCCCAAATCGGAAGCGGGCAATCGTATTATACCAATTCTCGCAGATATTTGCCGTGAACTGAAAGAAATACAAACCGAAAGTTTATTTCCGTGCACATATAATGCGGCAAAAAAAAGCATTGGAAAAGATAGTAAAAGGGCTTGACATCAAAATGACACTGCATACGCTTCGTCATATGTATGCGACAAGGTTAGAGGAAGCGGGGATACCTGCGAAAGTCAAACAGTATTTGTTGGGACATGCATCATTGGAAATGACGCAAAATATATATACGGACACACAAACGGCATATATAGATAGCGTTTCAGATAAAGTGAGGGAGGTGTTTGCAGATACGGAAAAACAAAGCAGGCCTGGTGACCTTGACACTTAGTTGACACTTGACTGACACTTAAAAAGGTCACAAGGCCCAATAAAAAGTAAGAAAAAGAGCGAAAAAAAGCCCGTTTTCATGTGAAAACAGGCAAAAGTGGTGCACCTTCAGGGACTCGAACCCTGGGCCCAATGATTAAGAGTCTATCAGGGCGGTGGAAACACCTAAAAAACAGGCTTTTTTACGTTTTTTTGTTGCTTTACAGCCGTTTTACCGTGCTTTTGATTTTCCGATTTGGGGAAAATTGGGGAAAAAGCTCTTTTTATACTTCGTATAAGAATTTTTTTGCCTCGGAAAGCTGAAATTCGTCCGAAAAATGCGTATAGACATTTGACGTCATCGTATTGTCGGCGCGGTGCCCGGCCCAAAGCGAAACGAGTTCCCGCGGGATTCCACATTCCTGGGCCCGCGTGATAAACGTATGCCGCAGCTCGTGTAAATGGTGGCCGGGCGCAAAATCCGGAAAACGGTGCGTCAGTTTGTCGAGTGATATAACGGGAAGTCCGCCGTCAAGTAAATTCAGATATTTTCTCAACATAGGCGTGATGGGGATTCTCCGTTTTTTTGCGGGAAGTCCGCGGCGGCTCTTTGCTGTGACGACGGTGATCCATTCTTCCGAAAGCTCGATGGTTTGATATTCCGCCCGTCTGATCCCGGTATAGAGAATGATGAGGTAAGCAATTCCAAATTTTCCGCCGCGTAAACACCGCAAAACGAAAGCCTTTTCTTCTTCCTTTGTAAGCGCAGTACCGTTCTGCTTTTCATATCTCGGTTTGCGGAGCGGCGCCATAGGGGATTTTGGAATGACGTCCTCGGCAACGGCAAAGTCAAATACTTGTTTCAAAATGGAAAAAAGTAGTTCGGCCGTTCGGTAGGTGTCGTGTTCGATTAATTCGTTCATGAAGTTTTGCACGAGCATGGGATGAATTTCTTTCATTTCGGTTTTTCCGAAGTAGGGGAAAGCGTAATTATTCAAAACCAAAAGATAGCTGTTGTATGTAATGGGCTTGATTTCGTTTTTCTTTACGCTCTCCATCCAATTCAACGTGTATTCAGAAAAACGAACTTTTTTCTTGCGTTGTTTTTCTGTCGGGGTAACTAATGCCGCCATAAACCGCGCCTTCGCAATTTCGATGGTCTTTCCGCTTCTTGAAATATCCCTGCCGTTGCGGCGGTATCGAATTTCAAAAGTTCCGTTTTCTTTTTGCCTGATGTGGGCGACTTCGCCCGCGTGGATTAAATAATCTTTCTTAAAATAGCTTGCCATTTTTTGAAGCTCCTTATCTGTGAATTTCAAAAAACGACCTTCCCGCCGATCTTCGTCGGGCTTTTCTTTTTCTGTGCCTTCGGCGGAAGCCGGAGGGCTTTTTTCTTTTTCCGGTTCGGCAAATATCCGTGACGGAAAAATAAGCGTTTCCGTTCCCGAAGAATCCAGGCGATCGGAAACGAGGGATAGATCGGGGCGAAAATCGGCTTTCGCGTCGTCGCGCCCGATCAGACCGTGCAG
>CAJFQM010000033.1 GCA_904419075.1 uncultured Clostridia bacterium | reverse complement strand
ATGATGAACAGAGTCGGGCGGTTAATTTCAGAATTGTGATCATCAGAAAAGAGCGATAAAAAACAGAATATAAAATAACCGCCTATTATCATAATAGGCGGTTTAATATAGTATATATTATAGCATAAACTTATAAATAAGGCAATAGTTTGAAAGCATTTATCGCAAAATTCGTCAAAAATCCTCCCTCCAATATTTAGAAGAGAATAGTGAGAGTAAGCAGGCGGTCGTTTTTTCAGAAAAACGACCGCCTATTATGATAATAGGCGGTCAGAAAAGCGGAAAGAAATCAGTCTGTAACGCGTTGTCGGAAAAGGGAAACAGAGAAAAATGGCGATAAAACTGTATGAACACAACCGAGTTGCATACGAAACCGCGAAAGTCCTGCTTGAAAGAGAGAGAAAAGCGGCGATAGTCCATCCCACGGGGACGGGCAAATCTTTTATTGCCTTTAAGCTTTGCGAGGAGAATCCCGACAAGAAAATTTTATGGCTTTCGCCGAGCGAATATATTTTCAAGACGCAATTAGAAAATCTGAAAAGCACTTCGGAAGGATATACACCCGACAATATTATTTTTTATACGTACGCCAAACTGACATACCTTTCGGATAGTGAAATTGAAGAGATAAAACCGGAATATATCATACTGGACGAATTTCACCGTTGCGGAGCGGAAGTATGGGGGAAAGGCGTACAAAAGGTTTTAAGGAAGTATGCGGGTATTCCGGTTTTAGGACTGTCGGCGACGAATATCCGTTATCTGGATAATCAGAGGGACATGGCGGACGAATTGTTTGGGGGGAATATCGCGAGCGAAATGACGCTGGGGGAAGCGATTGTGCGCGGGATACTCAATCCGCCGAAGTACGTGCTTTCCGTGTTCCAATATCAAAAGGATTTGGAAAAGTATTCTTACCGAGTAAAACACGCGAAAAACAAGGCGGTGAGAGACGCAGGGGAGAAATATCTGGAAGCGTTGCGTCGTGCATTGGATAAAGCGGACGGATTGCCCGAAATCTTCGAGAAGCATATGGAGAATAAGCGCGGGAAGTATATCGTATTCTGCGCGAACGTCGAACATATGGAGAAGATGACGGGATATGCGGAGGAATGGTTCGGAGGAATAGACGGTAATCCGCATATCTATAAAGCGTATTCGGATGATCCGGAAACGAGCAAAGCCTTTGAGAACTTCAAAAAAGACGCCAGCGATCACTTAAAGCTGTTGTATTGTATCGATATGCTGAACGAAGGAGTACACGTCGACGATGTGAGCGGCGTTATTTTACTGCGCCCGACGGTCTCTCCGATTATTTACAAACAACAGATAGGGCGGGCGTTATCGGCGAGCAAAACGACGAAGGCTGTTATATTTGATATCGTAATGAACATAGACAACCTGTATTCGATCGGGACGATAGAAGACGAAATGCAGGTAGTAATGACGTATTACCGCGAGAGAGGCTTGGAAAACGAAATCGTAAACGAGCATTTCAAGGTTGTAGACGAAGTGCGCGGCTGTATAGAGTTGTTTGAAAGGCTGAATGATACGCTGTCGGCATCGTGGGAGTATATGTTCGGGGAAGCGAAAAGGTATTACGAAAAGAACGGCAACCTGGAAGTTCCGAAAAAATATAAGACCGAGCAGGGATATTCATTGGGAAGTTGGCTGACGACGCAGAGGAAAGTAAGGCGAGGAGAACAGTTCGGGATACTCGGGCGGGAGAGAATAGAGAAGCTCGACAGTATCGGAATGCGTTGGGAAAGCTATAAGGATTTGTCTTGGAACAAATATTATACTGCGGCAGAGAAATACTATGCCGAACACGGGGATTTGAAAGTACCGGTATCGTATACCGTAAACGGTTTGAACCTCGGTTCTTGGATAAGCAATTTGCGCACATACAGAAAGAACGGCGGACAATCATCGTTTATCAGCGAAGAACGAACGAAGGCGCTGAATGAAATCGGAATGATATGGGACGTATCCGATATACTGTGGGAGAGAAATTACAAAGCCGCAAAATCGTATTATAAGGACCACGGGAATTTGGATGTTCCGCTGACGTACGTGACAAAAGATGGAACTAAGCTCGGAATATGGCTGAATAATATCCGCGGAATTCATAACGGAAAAATAATAGGGCGGAAGCTGACACGGGAACAGGTAGAATCGTTAAATCAAATCGGAATGTTATGGTCGCCGAAATTTGACAGAGCGTGGGAGAAAGGATACGCTCACGCCAAAGCATATTACGAAACCCACGGCGATTTGAAGGTGCCGTCGACCTATAAGGGACAGGACGGTTACAGACTCGGCGCGTGGATATGCAATCAAAGGGAACGGAAAGAAAGATTAAGCGTTCCGCGTAAAGAAAGGCTGGACGAAATCGGAATGATATGGGAAAAAACGGATTCGTGGGAAGTGAGATATGTCTTGGCAAAGGCGTATTATATGGAACACGGGGATTTACAAGTCCCGCCGAAATATATCGCGGAAGGCGTATGGCTGAATAAGTGGCTGAACGAACAAAAACAGATTTACCGAGGAAACCGAAAGGGTAAAATTTTGACGAAAGACCGGATCGCAAGGCTTGAAGAAATCGGAATATATTGGGAAGACAAAAGCGCGGTCGATAAAGTGTCTGTATGGGAACAAAACTATAGGGAAGCGAAGAAATTTTATTCGGAGAACGGTCATCTGAACATACCGAACGATTATCTGACGTCGAACGGGAAAAAACTCAATGCCTGGATAATCCGTCAACGGGCATTGTATAAAACAAAAAAATTATCTGCAGAACAGATAGCTCGCCTGGAAGACATAGGAATGGTCTGGATGCCCGACTACGCATGGGAAGTCGGATTCGAACATGCGCGGTCGTATTTTGAGAAACACGGCGATTTGCTGGTGATGAGCCAGTATGTCTGCAATGACGGATATAAACTCGGAAATTGGATAACCAATCAGCGCGCCAATAAAACGAGTGGAGACAAGTACAGAAAGTTGAGTTCGGAACAAATAACGCGGCTTGAAAAGATAGGAATGGTCTGGAATGTACAGGAATATCAGTGGCTGCGGTCGTATGAAACCGCATTGCAATATTATGAGCGGAACGGAAATATTCGCGTGCCGCGCGGCGTGAGGTACGGAAATATAGATTTACAATCCTGGGTAAGCGAACAGCGCAAACGGTATAAACAAGGAAAACTTTCCGAGGAAAGAATATTCAAACTTTCGAGGATAGGAATAATCACCTCTTCGTGCCGGAAAAAGGAAAACGAGGAAAAGCGGGTAAAATCGGGCGTATGACAAATCAGAATTTATTAATCCTCGGAGCGGGCCAATACGGGCAGGTAGCCAAGGAAATCGCCGAAGAAACGGGGTGTTTTGACAAGATAGCCTTCTTGGACGATAACAGCGAACAGGCAATAGGAAAAATAGACGAATACGAGGATTTTGTTTCAGAGTATTCGTATGCGGTAGTGGCGATAGGAAATGCAGATCTACGGCTTGATTATATCCAAAAGCTGGAAGAAGCGTGTTACAGGGTGGCAGTTTTGGTAAGCCCGAGAGCATATATAAGTAAATCCGCGCAATTGATGAAAGGAACGATAGTGGAGCCGATGGCCGTGGTGAATGCAAACAGCACGGTGGCGATAGGCGTATTCGTATGCGCGGGAGCGGTCGTCAATCATAACGCATTCGTGGGAGACGGATGTCAGCTGGATTGCGGAAGTGCGGTCGGGAGCGGAGTAATACTCAAAGCGAAAACGAAACTCAGTTATAACGAAGTATTCGATAAAGAACGCGCGGAAATCGCTTTGCGCCGCCCGCCCGACGGTTACAAATTTGAGGATGGCATGTGATGTATAAGCATTTTTTCAAAAGATTTTTCGATGTCGTATTATCGCTTATAGCTGCGGTAATGCTTTTGCCGTTGTTTATCGTCGTGGGGATTATTATCTTTATAGATGATCCCGGACCGATATTCTTTAAACAAAAACGTGTCGGAAAAAACAAGAAACTGTTTTGGATGTGGAAGTTCCGCACGATGAAACGGAATACTCCCGATATCCCGACGCACTTGCTGGAACATCCCGAACAGTACATAACGCGGACGGGCAGATTGTGGAGAAAGTGGAGTATCGACGAATTGCCGCAAATTTGGTCGATATTGTTTAACAAAATGAGTATTATAGGCCCTCGTCCCGCGCTTTGGAATCAGGACGATTTGATAGCGGAGAGGGATAAATACGGAGCAAACGACGTGAAGCCGGGGCTTACCGGCTGGGCACAAATCAACGGACGGGACGAATTGGAGATACCGGAGAAAGCAAAACTCGACGGGGAATATGTCGAAAAAATGTCGTTCAAATTTGATTGCAAATGTTTTTTCGGAACGATAGCGGCGGTATTCAAACATGAAGGCGTTGTAGAGGGCGGCACGGGAGAGTTGCACAGAAACGAAGAAACCGAAGCGAAAGAATCGGCAGAAGAAGTCGCGGTAACAGAGGATAAGCAGGAATGAAAAAGATTTTAATTACGGGTGCAAATAGTTACATAGGCACGTCGTTTGAAAGTTATATCAAGGAAAACTTCACAGAGCAATATCTTGTCGATACGGTGGATATGCTCGACGGCAGCTGGCGTGAAAAAAGTTTTACGGGATATGATTCGGTATTTCATGTGGCGGGGATTGCTCATCAGAAAGAGACGAAAGAAAACGCACACCTTTATTATGAAGTGAATCGTGATTTAGTAATAAAAACTGCGCAGAAAGCAAAGAAAGAAGGTGTGAAACAATTTATTTTTTTAAGCTCGATGAGCATATATGGAAAAAATACGGGAATTATTACCGAAGAAACTCCTATTGCTCCGAAATCTCATTATGGGAAGTCCAAAGTCGAAGCTGAAAAAGGAATTAAGGACTTACAGGGTACCGAATTTCAGGTGGCAATCTTGCGTCCGCCGATGATTTACGGAAAAGGATGTAGAGGAAATTATCAAACATTGGTAAAGCTTGCCCTAAAACTTCCGATTTTTCCGTATGTAAAAAATCAGCGGTCTATGTTGTATATAGAAAATCTTTGTGAATTTGTTAGATTACTAGTAGATAGGGGAGAAAGTGGGCTATTCTGTCCGCAAAATGGAGAATACAGCAATACAAGTGAAATGGTAAAGATGATTGCCGAAGCGCACGGAAAAAAGATACGACTAATAAAAGGCTTTGGGTGGCTGATTAAGTTTTTCGGTTTATTTTCCAAAACTCTTCAAAAAGCTTTCGGAACTTTGATATACGAGCAAAAAATGGGAGAATATCCTAGAAATTATTGTGTGAAAGAATTAATGGCTTCTATAAAAGAATAAGATGAAAATTTTAGTCGTATGTCAACACTATTATCCCGAACCATTTAGAATTACCGATATTTGCGAAGAACTTGTAAGAAAGGGGCATGAAGTTTCAGTAATAACAGGAGTCCCCAATTATCCGGAAGGAGTTATCTATAACGGATATCGAAAAGGGAAAAATCGCAATGAAATACGGAACGGTGTAACAATTCATCGTTGTTTTACGGTTGGTAGGAAAGGCGGGATTATAAAAAGACTCTTGAATTATTATAGTTTTTCTCTATCTTCAATAAAATATGTAAAAAAAATAGAAGAGAAATACGATGTTGTTTTAGTCAATCAACTCTCCCCTGTCATGATGGCAAACGCGGGAATAACGTATGTTATAAGACATCATGTTCCGTTATATATGTATATATTGGATTTATGGCCGGCAAGTTTATCTGCCGGTGGAATTAAGGAAAATAGTTTTATCTATAAGCATTATCGGAAGGTTTCGGAAAGAATATATAAAGCAGCCAATAAATTGCTAATCAGCTCAAATATGTTTTCTGATTATTTGAACAAACAATTTTCAATTTCCAAAGATAAAATTATTTATTTTCCCCAATATGCAGAAGATCTTTTCAACGTGGAAGAATGTAAAAAAATTCCAAACCAAACGATTGATTTGATGTTTGCAGGAAATATAGGGCAAATACAAAGTGTAGAGACAATTATTCGTGCGGCAAAGATTTGTGAAGATGTTATTAATTTGAGATGGCATATCGTGGGAGAAGGAAGCGATTTGGAAAAATGTAAACAGCTTGCAGATAATTTGCACGTTTCTTCGATAATATTTTACGGCAGAAAGCCAATTGAAGAAATGCCGAAATATTATGCAAAAGCGGACGCTATGCTTGTTACAATGACAAAAAATGAAATATTATCATTAACGCTCCCGGGGAAAGTTCAATCTTATTTGGCAGCTGGTAAACCAATAATAGGTTCTATTGACGGAAAAGCGCGAGCTGTAATCAATAAAGCACGGTGTGGGTATTGTTCGGAGGCTGAAAACGTAGAAAAACTTGCTGAAAACGTACACAGATTTTGTTTGGAAAAAGATTACGAAGAGTATAGCAGAAACTCTCGGAAATATTATGAAGAATATTTCGAAAAGCAAAAATTAATGACTCGGTTGGATTTTATATTGAACAATGAAAATTTTAATGATTAATTCTGTATGTGGACGAGGAAGTACCGGAAGAATTTGTACGGATATAGCCGAAACGCTTGAAAAGGAAGGTCATGAATGTAAGATTGCCTATGGGCGAGAAAATGTTCCGCAAAAATATCAAAAGTACGCTGTACGTATCGGTAACGAATTAGGAGTAAATATTCATGCCGGATTATCCCGTATTTTTGATGATTGCGGATTTCATTCTCATTTTGCGACAAAAAAATTTGTTAGATGGGTAAAGGAATATAATCCGGATATAATTCATCTTCACAATCTTCACGGATACTATTTGAATCTTGAAATTTTATTTGACTATCTGCGGACATGCGGGAAGAAAATCATTTGGACGTTGCATGATTGCTGGGCGTTTACCGGACATTGTTCTTACTTCTCTTTTGTCGGATGTGATAAGTGGAAGACACAATGCGAACATTGTGTTCAGAAAAAAACATATCCGAAAAGTATGTTGGTAGATAACTGTCATCGAAATTTTGAAAAGAAAAAACAACTTTTTACAGGTATACCGAATTTAACGATTGTTACTCCTTCAAAATGGCTGGCGGGGTTGGTGAAAGAATCTTTTCTGAAAGATTATCCTATTAAGGTAATCCATAACGGTATTGATTTAAATGTGTTTAAGCCTACGTCGAGTAATTTTAGGGAACGATATAATTTGGAAAATAAAAAGATTATTTTAGGCGTTGCGAGTGTTTGGGATGACAGAAAAGGTTTTAAGGATTTTTTGAAATTGTCCGAACTTATTGATGACAACACTCGAATTGTTCTTGTCGGAGTAAATGATAAACAGATAAAACTGTTACCCCCTAAGATTATTGGAATCAAACGCACCAATAGTACAAAGGAATTAGCTGAAATATATACTGCAGCGGATGTATTTTTCAATCCTACATATGAGGATAATTATCCGACGGTAAATTTAGAAGCTCAAGCGTGCGGAACACCCGTTATCACTTATAATACAGGTGGAAGTATTGAGAGCGTTCCGAAAGAGAATATAATTTCAAACAATGGTTTGGAAACATTGCTGGAAAGAAAACAATTTAAATATTGTATAATTGAACAAAAAAAGAATAAACAAATCTATGATGAGTTATATCTTTGAGAGGTATTATGCAAAACAGTAAATCGATGATGGCGGTCACGGCATTTCTCATATTATTACCTGTTTTCATTTTTTTTAATGTGCCATATATTAATAATGACGCAATTGTTATAATAACATTTATCATTAATGCAATTCTTTTTTCTGGTGGAATATTATTTGAATTAAAAAAATATTCGTTTTCATTAAATTTAATGTATTGGATATTTATGTATTTTTTTATGTTTTTGGCTCCGTTTATTCAATACACAAATAATAAGTATCCATGGGAATTTTTTGCCCATCCAACAGAGGACGAAATATTTATAAATAATATCCTCATAATTATTTTTTCTTTAATGTGGATATTAGGCGGGCGTATTAAAGTTAATAAACAAAAGAAAAAAACTAATAAGGTTGAATCTTATCTGACTACAGAGTTTATTCCAAAATATAATAAAAAATATTTGATATTACTAATTATTTCAGGAGTACTTGCCTCATATGCGTTATTAAAGTTTGGCTTAAGAGGAATAATCTCTTCACGAGCCGAATCAAGTAATAAATTTTATTCGGGGAACAACCAGTCTATTGATTTAATTATTGGTATAGTATTTCCTGCTGTACTTACATATGCTGCAATAATGTATTTTGTTGCTTGGAAAAGAGAAAAAAAACATTTTGTTGAAATGTTGATTTGTATGGCAAGTTTAGTAATTTGTTTTTTTCCTACAACAGTGGCAAGATATAAAGCCGCAACGATATATATTGCACTTTTAATTGTAATTTGGCCAAAAATGAGAAAAGGAAGCACATTTTTTTGGGTTTTACTGGGAGGTTTATTTTTTATTTTTCCTTTTTTAAATCTATTTAGATATTCCTCGGATATGACTCTTTCGAACTTTTTTATAAACTTAAAAGATAATTTTATTATTTCCTATACAGAGGGGCATTATGATGCTTATGAAAGCCTCATTATAGCGACTCGTTATATAAAAATAGAAGGCTGTACATATGGTAGACAACTAATGGGTGCTATTTTGTTTTTTATACCGCGTGGAATATGGCCAAGTAAATCTATAGGCAGCGGTGCTTTTTTAGCGGAATATTTTTCGCCGGGAAGTTTTTCTAATATTTCTTGCACTTTTTCAGCTGAGTGTTTAATAAATGGGGGATGGTTAGGATTTGTTTTTTTACCGCTTCTTTTTGGTTTTTTGTTTACAAAAATAGATTTTGTCTACCACAATAAAAAAGATGAAAGAGCTTTTGGTGTGTCGCCTTATATTTTATTGACTCCTTTAATATTTTTTGTTTTACGCGGAGATTTAATGAGTAGTTTTTCTTATACATTCGGTTTTATGTTAACTGGATTTTTTATAAAAATATTTATTGCCAATGATAAAAAGCGCACAACTTCTCCCTGTTTTATACCCATAAAAAACATAAAGTGAAATGATAAATAAAATGCAAAAAAATAGAACAGTAAATAATACAATTATGTTATATTTGTTAACAATTGCAAAATTGATTTTTCCGTTGTTAACACTGCCTTATTTGACGAGAGTTCTCACTACGGATTGCTATGGCGTAGTTTCTTATGTTAAATCTTGCATGGTCTATTTTCAGTTATTTGTCGATTTCGGATTTTTATTGTCAGCGGTGAAAGACATTGTTCAAGCCAAGGATGATAAAGGAGAAATAGGCATTATAGCGGGGCAAACTTTTTTAGCCAAACTTTTAATTGTAGCGGCATCTGCTATTGTCTTAGTTGTTTTATTATTCGCCTTACCGATTTTACGGGAATATACTCTTTACACAATTTTATATTTTATAGCCGTAGCTGTTTCTGCGCTTCTTGCCGAATTTCTTTTTAAAGGCATTGAAAAAATGGGATTTGTTACCCTTGTCTATGTAGTAATGAAGGGAATTTCTACGGCTTTGACATTTGTTCTTGTAAAGGATGACGGTTCAATTATTTGGATTCCTATTTTGGAAATTATAGGAAATGCTTGTGCCGTTTTGCTTACATGGGGATTAATTTGGAAATTAAAAATACGAATAAAAATTGTCAGTTTTAAAAGAAGTTTTTTAATGCTGAAAGAGTCTGCTGTATATTTTATTTCTAATTTTGCTACTACTGCTTTTGGTGCTTTAAACACAGTATTGATCGGCGTGTTTATAACAAGTAAAACACAAATTGCTTATTGGAGCGTCTGCCTACAGCTTATTTCTGCGATTCAACAATTATATTCACCTATAATTAATGGAATCTATCCGCAAATGATACGCGAAAAACGATTGAGTTTTATCCATAAAATAATGCTTATTTTTATGCCGATAGTAATTGGTGGATGTATATTTTCCTTTTTTATAGCAAAGCCTGCCTTAAAAATTATTGCGGGGGAAGAGTACGTAAATGCGTTTGTTTTATTTCGGCTTTTGATCCCAATATTGCTATTTAGTTTTCCGGGAATGCTATATGGATGGACGACTTTAGGTGTGATAGGAAAGGAAAAATTGACAACTTTATCTACCGTTATTACCGCAATAGTTCAAGTGATAGGATTATTATCGTTAGCTCTATTCAGATGTTTTACCGTAGAAAACGTGGCAATTTTACGATGTTTTACTGAATTATTGATGATGATTATTAGAATATCGTTAACATATAAAAATAGAAACTTATTTTACGACAAATTAAATTAAAGAGATTTTATTATGCAAGAGATAGAATTACAACAGTTAAAAGAATTACAAATACAGATATTGGATCATGTTGCGGAGTTTTGTTGTGCGCATCAAATAAATTATTGGCTGGATAGTGGGACCTTGTTAGGCGCAATTCGACATAAAGGTTATATACCTTGGGACGATGATATTGATTTAGGAATGTTAAGAGACGATTATGACAAATTTTTAAAATTATTTAATCAGTATAATAGTAGATATAAGGCATTTAGTATTGAAAACAATTCAAAATTTCTTTACCCTTTTATCAAAGTTTTAGACACTTCTACTGTTTTATACGAGCCAGATGAAAAAGGGAACAAATTGTCAGTCAATATTGATATTTTTGTGTATGACAACGCTCCGGAGGATGATAAAAGAGTTAAACGAATGTATGATAAAAGAGATTTTTTTAATACTTTGTTAACGCTCCGATTAAATCATGGTAAGCCACATGGAAATTTGTTTAGAAGGACAGTCATTTATATATGTAGATTTTTAGCCAAATGCTTTCCGGCAAAATATTATTGTAAGAAAATGGTTGAAAATTCTAAATTATATGCCAATAAGAAAACGCAAAGAGTAGGTAATTTTACCTCATATTCAAGGATTGCATGTCAAAAAGAGCTTGTAAACAAATTTATAGATATAGAATTTGAAGGGAAAAAATATAAAGGGCCTGTTGGCTATGATGACTGGCTAAAAGCTTTTTATGGGAATTATATGCAATTACCACCTATAGAAAAGCGAAAAAGTCATCATAAGTTTAAAGCGTATATATTAGATAGCGATATATGAACGAGGAAGAACATGACGGATTACATATTTTTATTTGATATGGATTCAACCATTACAAAAGTGGAAGTATTACCGACAATAGCCAACGAAATAGGTAGGTTGCAGGAAATGCGAGAATTAACTGAAGCTACTATGCGAGGAGAATTGCCTTTTAAAACAAGCTTTTTGGAAAGAGTAAAGATACTTGGCGATATATCGGTAAAAGAAGTAAATGAAATTGTTAGTAATATTCCTTTAAATGCAAATATAGTAAATTTTTTAAAAGAAAACAGTGATAGATGTTATATAATCACGGGGAATTTAGATATTTGGATTAGTGGACTGATGGAAAAAATCGGAATGAAAAATCATTGTTATTGTTCAAAGGCCGAGGTTGAAAATGATAAAGTAAAAAAAGTAATTAGTGTAATTGATAAAGAACTAATGGCAAAACAATTTGTACAACCTATTTGTACAATAGGAGATGGTGATAATGATTCTGGAATAGCTAAAATAGCGGAGTTATCCATTGGATTTGGAGGTGTGAGGGAGATCGCGCCGTCTTTATTACAAAATATTAATTTTGCATTTTATGATGATTTAAAATGTGCTGAATTTTTACGGAAATTATTATAAGTGAGGAATTTTATGAACGCATCAGAAATAACGATTATAATTAGTTGTGCTGGTATGGGAACCAGATTGGGAATAGGTTCTACAAAGGCTTTAGTTAATATTAATGGTAAACCTTTGATTATCCATCAATTGGAACAACTTAAAGAATATGACGATATAAGAATAGTAGTAGGTTATCAAGCAGAGAAGGTGATTAATCTTGTAAAAAATTTCAGAACAGATATTATGTTTGCCTTTAATTATGACTATAGAACCACTGGAACTGCTGCGAGTTTTTGTAAAGGTTTACTTGGGGCACGAAAATATGCAGTTGCTTTTGACGGAGACTTGTTGGTGAACCCGGAAGATTTAAAAAGATTTTTGGCTTATGAAGGTGAAATTGTCGGAGGGAGCATTCCTACAACTGATTCCCCCGTGTTGATGAAAATAAAAAATAATCAAGTTGTTGGTTTTTCACGGGAGGATGGTGAGTTGGAATGGACAGGGCTCGCAAAAATTGAATCAAAAAAAATTATACCGGCGGATAAGCATGTTTATATGATGTTGGAATCTAATTTACCTATTGATGTGATGAAGATTAGGACAAAGGAAATCGATACACAAAATGATTATGAGAAGGCAGTTGAATGGGTAAAAAAAGGCTATAATGATTAAGGAGAAAAAATGGAAGATTATGTTATTGGGATAATAGGGGGCATGGGAAGTTACGCTACTATAGATTTTTTTAGACGGTTAGTGGATGCGTTTCCAGCCGAAAAAGAATGGGAACGTCCTCGGATTATTGTGGATAATTATTGTACTATGCCTAGTCGAGTACGTGCTATTTTGTATAATGAAAGGGCAGATGAATTGGTACAAGATTTATCTTCGTCCGTTAGATCTATGATAAATTTAGGAGCAAAAAGAATCATTTTGGCTTGTAATACATCTCATGTTTTTTTGAATAATGTTATTGAGCGCGTTCCTGAATCTGAAGAAAAAATCTTAAATATCATTGATGCTTGTGGAAAAGAAATAAAATGTCGGGGGGGGGGCGGTTCTGTTAGCTTAATTGCAAGTGAAGGAACAATTCAAACGCAAATCTATAATAAAATATTTATGAAATATTCAATAACAGTTAATACACCCCATGAAAAACAATTTGAACTGATTCGGAAGTTTATTGAAAGTGTTAAAAAGAATTTCATAGATTTAAATGTTTTAAAAAAATTTAAAGATTTTTTAGATAGCTTTAATGATGAAATACTTGTTTTAGGGTGTACTGAATTGCCGATTTTATATACAAAATGTGTGGAAAATAAAATTTATTTTTCAAAGACGATAGAAGATCCTTTGCAAGCGGCGATTAATATAATGACTAAAGAATATCTTTTATATAAAAAAGGAAAGTAGGAACATAAATATGTCAAAAAATTTATTATTTACAAATAAAACATTAATGATCACGGGAGGAACGGGAAGTTTCGGAAATGCGGTATTGAATCGCTTTCTGAAAACGGACATCGGAGAAATCCGAATCTTTTCCCGAGACGAAAAGAAACAGGACGATATGCGTCACGAGTTTCAGGCGAAGATGCCGGAAGTAGCCGAGAAGATCAAATTTTATATCGGAGACGTACGGGATATACAATCGGTAAAAAACGCGATGCACGGAGTGGATTACATATTTCATGCGGCAGCCTTGAAACAGGTGCCGTCATGTGAATTTTTCCCGATAGAGGCGGTCAAGACGAATGTTTTGGGAACAGAGAACGTATTGACGGCGGCTATTGATGAAGGAGTAAAGACGGTCATTTGTCTTTCGACGGATAAAGCGGCATATCCCGTAAACGCAATGGGGACGAGTAAAGCCATGATGGAAAAGGTCATCGTTGCGAAATCGCGTACAACGCAGACGACAAAGATTTGTTGTACGAGATACGGAAATGTGATGTGTTCGAGGGGAAGCGTCATACCGCTTTGGATAGAGCAAATCAAAAATAAACAGCCAATCACCCTTACGGAACCGAGTATGACGAGATTTATCATGTCTCTGGACGAAGCTGTGGATTTGGTATTATTTGCATTTGAACATGGGACAAGCGGAGATATCTTGGTACAGAAAGCGCCTGCATGTACGATTCAGACACAGGCAGAGGCAGTGTGCGAATTGTTCGGCGGAAAGAAAGAGGATATCAAAGTAATCGGAATTCGTCACGGGGAAAAGATGTATGAGACCTTGCTGACGAACGAGGAATGCGCACATGCGATAGATATGGGTAAGTTTTATCGGGTGCCGTGCGATAAACGCGGATTGAATTATGACAAGTATTTCAAACAGGGAGATACGGACAGGAATCCGCTGACGGAATTTAATTCGAATAATACAAAGCTTCTGAACGTGGAAGAGGTAAAGAAAAAATTGCTGACGCTGAAATATATATGTGACGAGCTTGACGAACAGGGAATAAAGTATTAAAATAAAGCGATGAAGATACTGATAACGGGAGCGAAAGGATTTGTCGGAAAGAATCTGGTAAGTGCTCTGAAAAACATAAAAGACGGAAAAGAC
>CAJFQM010000032.1 GCA_904419075.1 uncultured Clostridia bacterium | reverse complement strand
CCGAATGCGGGAAACAATCGGAACAACCCACTGTAAAACCGAATTACGATCAGTATTACGACGATGTTCTTCCAGAGGATGAAGGCGTCGAAACCAAGCACAAAGGGAACTCCGCTGTTGCGGTTCGGGTCGGATTGGTTGTCTTTGCATTGGTGCTTGTCATTTCCGCCGGCATTGCCGTCCTATTCTTGATATGAGCATAGGGGGAACGGTTATGATATATTTATCCAGAGGAATCGCTTGCCGCGGTCCGAATAAACAGCGGTTATATGTCAGACACTTCGGCGCACCGATAGAATTGACAGAAGCAGAGACGCAGATCTGGCTTGACGGCAGACTGGAATTTGCATGCTTAAAATCGGAAAAGGAATTGTGCGTGTTTCAGCAGTTGGATAAACGCCGGCTGGTGTATTGTGAATCGGATCATACCGATTTGGCACAGTATATGATTTGGCTCAAAAAGAGGTGAAGCAAATGCTTTGCCCCTTTAAAATTTCAAAAAATTTTCGAGAAAACTTTCTCAAAATACTTGACAAGTGGGGGAGGGTAGTGTAAAATAATAATAGAAAGGAAACGTTTCCAATTTTTTATTTGATTTTTTTGGAAACGTTTCCGTTAAAAGTTTTCAAATTGTTTTAGGAGGAGGGTGTACAATGAAAAGAGGAATGCTTGCGTTGGCACTTGTAGGAGTTATGAGCATTTCGTGTGTCGGCTTGGTTGCCTGTGGCGGCGGTGGAAACGATAAGGATACTGCCACAACGAAGTATATCACCGTATGGCTTCACAAGTCGGAGGCTGAGCCCGAAGGAAGAACGTATCGTGCGTTGATGGATGAATTCAACGATGCGGATTACGTTACGGAGGACGGCCGCGATATCGTAATGCGTATCGAGTTCAAAGGTACGGCGGAAACGCTAGATACCGCCATCAACGGCGAAATATTGTCGGGCGGACTTCCCGATGTGGTTGCTGTGGACGCAGGGGACATTACGGCTTACGCCAACGACGACCTGCTCGTTCCGATCGATGATTATATAACGGCGGAAGAGAGAAACGACTATGTGGACAGTGTTATCGAACAGTCTACTTTTAAAGATAAGCTGTACGCGCTTTCCGGTATGGATACGCCGGGCGGTCTCTACTACAATCGTGCGGCGCTTGAGTCCGTCGGATACGGAACGGAAGAAAAGCCTTTCGGTACGATTGAAAACCCGTGGAGCTGGAAGGACCTTGAAGAAGCGATGGAAGCGCTTAAGGCGAAAAACGATCAAGATGGCACGACTCCCTATAAATTACGCGCCAATATCGGTTTCGGCGGAGATGAAGGAGCTATGTATCTGTATTCCCCTGTGGTTTACAGTGCAGGAGGGCAGTTCTACGGACCCAACGAGCAGGTGACGGGATACTTGAACGGTGAGGCGTCTATGAACGGGCTGAATCAGCTCAACGAACTGTTTGCCAATAAAAAAGATTATATGGAAGAAGGGAACAATGCCCTTGCTTTCCCGCAGGGGGATGCGGCGTTTGAGATCTACGGACCTTGGTTGATCAATTCCATTGCAGAATCTTACCCTGAATTTGAAGACGACTACGATATTATGCCGTTCCCTGTATATGAGGCTTCCGACGGAACGAAGGGGACGATTGCAACGCCCTGCGGAACGTGGGGGTTCGGCGTTACGCGCGATGCTGACGATATCGAGGCTGCCGTACAAGTCGTAAAATTTCTGACGGGCGCACACGCCAGCGAAATGTTCTTTAACGATATCGGTACGTTCCCTACGCATAAATCCGTCCTCAACACTATGGAGGAGTTTACGACGGAGGGACCGTTGAAATCGCTTTCCGAACTCCTGCTCGAAACGGCAACGCCCCGCCCGAAGATGGTCAACTATCCTCGTCTGAGCGTTGCGTACAGAGATATCATCGCTTTCATTAAGACGCAGACGGGCAGTCAATCTCTTACGGATTATGTGCTTGAAAAGGCACAATCGGTCGATCGGTGACGCGCCGGGAGCGGAAAAAATATGAACGACTTTATCAAAAACAAGAACGGCGCGGTTAAATGTTCGGGCACTGAGCCGTCCTCCGGATCAGGCGTTATCGCGGCGGGAGGCGGAAAGCCGCCGAAATATAAAAGCCGTTATTATACGTTGTTTGGTAAAACCTATAAAAAGGATAATACCGTAGTGGGAATTTGTTTTGTGCTTCCCGCTTTGGTGCTCGGGTGTATTTTTGTGATCGCGCCCATCGTTGTATCGCTTTCCTATTCTTTTACCGATGCGTATCTGCTGCGCCTGGATGAAGTACAATTCATCGGCTTCAAGCAGTTCCAAAAGGTATTTACAGACAGTTTTTTATGGAATGCTTTCGGCAATACGCTTGTGTTCGTCGTTATAACGGTGCCCGTACAACTCTGCGTTGCGTTTGGGCTTGCGCTTATCTTGAATAGCAAGATTAAGGCAAATACGTTTTTCCGCTGGGCATTTTTCGTGCCCGTTATGCTTTCGCTGGCGGTCACATCTTTCCTGTGGATGAATCTATTTGAAAAGGACGGACTGATCAATGCGCTCCTGAGCAAAGTGGGGATTGGCGAGCAGCCGTTTCTTGACGACCCGGGGCAGGCGATGGGAATTATTATCTTTATTTCCGTATGGCAAGGCGCAGGGTATCAAATGCTCATCTTTCTTTCGGGTTTGAAAAATATTCAGCCTGAAATATACGAGGCTGCATCTTTGGACGGAGCGACCGCGACACAGCGGCTTTTTTACATCACGCTTCCCAATATTATGCCCACGTTCTCTTTCGTGCTGATCACAATGCTGATCGGAGCGTTCCGCCTGATTACGCAGCCGATGATCATGACGCAGGGCGGCCCCGAGGACGGAACCATGACGATGTCGTATTACATCTATCAGCAGGGTATAACCTTCCGCGACGTAGGATATTCGAGCGCGATTGCAATGGTATATACAGTATTTATGGCGGTGATCGCTCTTACGTTACGGAAAGTGACGGAAGTTAAAGACTGAGGAGGAAAAAAATGCATTACGAACAGACAACGGCGCAGACGCCGCAGGATTTGCCGCCGAAAAGAAAACATAAACCGCTCACGGCGGCACGAATTACCGCAAGTGTATGTAAATGGAGCGGATTGACCGTTTTATGCGTACTTTTTCTTTTCCCTATTTGGTGGATGATCGTTTCGTCGTTTAAACCGCAGACAGTCATTTATGAACAGCTCGATTCCTTTATGACTTTCCTGCCGAGCACATGGAATATCGGCGAGTGGTTCGATTCGTATGTGAACCTGTTTCAATCCTTCGATTACTTCGGCATGGCGATTTTCAACAGTATTCTCTATTGTGCGATTACGGTAACGGGAGTCCTGCTTGTCAATTCCCTTGCAGGGTATGCGCTTGCGCGTCTGGAATTTCCGGGAAGCAGCGTCATCACGACAATAGTTATTCTGCTCATCATTGTTCCGGTGGAAACATCTATCGTTCCGCAGTATGTTATCCTCAGCCGTTTGGGACTGCTTTCCAGCCCCGTAGCGCGCGTTACGGGATATTTGTTGCCGAGCATTGCGAGCGCGTTTTATATCTTTATGTTCCGTCAGTATTTTATGGGTATGCCCAAAGAGCTGGAGGAGGCGGCCGAGATTGACGGCGCGGGAAAACTTACCACGTTTTTTATCATCATCGTGCCTTTGGCGAAAGCCATTTTTGCCACCGTTGCGATCTTTACGTTTATGGGCGCATGGAACGAATATGTATTTGCCAACCTGATGTTCCCGCAGGCGCGGCAAAAACCGTTACAGGCTTTCTTGCAGCTCGTAAATACCTACAATCCCAAAGATATTTCCATGGTTATGGCGGCGCTCACCGTTTCTACGATCCCTATTGCGATCGTCTATATTTTCTGTCAGCGCTATATTGTGGAAGGAGTATCTTTTTCGGGGCTCAAATAAGGAGAATTTTATGAAAAGAAAACTGCTTGTTTTTGCAATAGCCCTGTGCCTTGCGGCGTTTTGTGCCGGGGTTGCCGCCTGCGGAAACGGCGGCGATCCCAACGCGCAGGATTTAATGTTGCATCTTGCCTTCGACGAGGGGCAGGGGAAAGTTGTTACGGATAGTTCCGAGCATGTGAAAGACGCGGAACTGCGCTATGTTTTCAACGATCCCGTATATCAGGATGAACCGCAGGATCCGCAGTGGAGGGATACGGGCGTATTCGGCGGCTCTCTGCTGATGGACGGTTATTCAAATTATGTCCGTTACAGCGAGGATGATATCGTTGTTTCGGGAAGTTCGTTTACCGTATCTGCTTGGGTCGCGCCTCGCATGTTTGAATGGGACGATCCGAATGCCGTGGAGAATGGTACGGAACATCTCACCGCGATTGTCAGTCAATATGACGAGGCGGGGAATGCGGGCGTTCTTTTGGGGTATCAGCGCCACGGTGCCTGGAGCTTTCAGGTCGGAATCGGGGACCGCTTTATAAAGCTTTGGGATAACGGTCATCCGCTCGTCAAATACGAGTGGAATTACGTTGCGGCTACGTTCGACGGTGCAACGGGAAAAATGGCGATGTATCTCAACGGCGAACTGATCTCCACCTGTTCTTTTTACGAGAACGCTTCCATCGAGGCTTGTCCGACATGGTTATATATCGGCAGGAACAGCGACAGCAATACCGTCGGTTCTGCAACGTGCAATATGCACTCCGGCCTTATCGACGAAGTAAAGCTATATAAAACTGCCGTGAGCGCAGAGGATATCGCCGAGCAGTATCGTTCCGGGCTTGTGGACGGAAAATTGCCCGAAATCACTTTTGAGGATATTTGGTTGCAGAACGTGCTTACCGAAGATTGGCACAAACCGCAGTATCACGGCGGGCCTTATCAGCATTGGATGAACGAACCGCACGCGCCGTTCTATTATAATGGAAAATATCATTTGTTCTTCCAGTTCAATATCAACGGGCCGTATTTCAAAAATATATGTTGGGGGCATCTCGTTTCCGACGATATGGTAAACTGGACGCCCCTCAAAGAGGTCATTACGCCTACGGCGGGAACGATCGCGCCGGACGGAGTGTGGTCGGGCGGTGCGGCATATGATACGGATGGTACGCCTGTTCTCTTCTTTACGGCGGGAAACGACAGTTGGGCGTCGTCGGGCGACGGGCTGGTCGGAAATCAAAATATCGGGATCGCCCGTCCCAAGGATCTTTCAGACCCCAATCTTACCGAATGGGTCGTCGATGAAGAATATGCCGTCAAACAGCAGAGCGGACAGGGACAGAACGGTCAGTTCCGCGATGCCTATGTCTATCAGGAGACGGAGAACGGAGTAACGACATGGTATATGCTCGTATGTTCCGCTTCCAATAATTCTTCGGGCGGTACGGCACTTCTCTTTACGACGGACAGTACGAAGGCGGATTATTTCCATAATTGGGAGTATAAAGGACAGCTTTATACGATGCCCAATCAGCCCGCTATGTACGGCGAAACGTGGGAACTTCCCGTATTATTTCCCATAAAAAATGATGACGGCACGCTCGAAAAATGGTTCTTTGCGTTTTCGCCGGCACCCGCCGACAGAGCGGATAACGATATCTATTATCTTTTGGGCAATTTCAACGGCACGCGCTTTGTGCCGGAGGGGGGAGCGCAGCCCCGTCGCCTCGATTACGGTAACAACGTATTTACGGGACCGAGCGCATTCTTCGATCCCGTGAGTAAAAAATGGATTATGTTTTCTATTATGCAGGATCAACGTATCTCCAACGATCAGATCTCGTCCGGCTGGGCGCACAATGTCGGGCTTGCGCGAGAAATTTATCTGAGCGACGACGGCACGGAGGCGTGCGTCAGGCCCGTGGATGCACTTGAAAATTATGAGGGCAAAGTACTCGTCGACCGTACGGGAGATATGACGGCGGCAGAAGCAAATGAAATACTTTCTGCGGCGAAGGGGGATATGCTTCACGTGAAGATATCTTTCCGCGTTGCGGAAAATACAACGCCGCGGTTTGGCGTTCGCCTGCGTACCAACGGAAAAGAGGAATACACGGAATACTATTACGATGCCGCGACAAAACGGCTGGGCGTGATCACTACGTTTGCGGGAGATCAGAATATTTACGGCGATTTTAACGATGTATATACGCTTGGCTCCGACGGAACGATCGCGATGGAATTTTATCTCGATCGATCGCTCATCGAAGGATTTTTCGACGACAGTAAGGCAGTCACCGCACGCGTATATCCCACCGATCGGAACAGCCTCGGGCTTTCCGTGTTCGGGGATAACGTGACTGTGACGCAAGTGTACGTCGCGCAGATGCAGTCGATCTATCAATAACTATTTTCGGTAGGGAAATATGCAAAACAATTTTGATTATAACGTTCGTTCGCCCCAAAAAGAACAAAAAAACATGTCTGAACTTATTCATCGGGCGGATACTTACATTGCACAGCGTGCAAGTATGGTGGATGCAAGATTCCGCCATACTTACCATGCGATGCCGCCCGTCGGCTGGATGAATGATCCGAACGGTTTTTGCTACGCGTTCGGCAGATATCACGTTTTCTTTCAGTTTCATCCCTATGACTCGGTTTGGGGACCCATGCATTGGGGACATTACGCTTCTGACGATCTTATCCGTTGGGAATGGCAGGGGACTGCGCTCGCGCCGGATACTGCATATGACGCGGACGGCTGTTTTTCCGGATCTGCGATTGTAAAAGACGGAGCGCTTTATCTTATGTATACCGCAGTGGCGGGCGGAAAACAGACGCAGGCGCTCGCCCGTTCCTTCGACGGCGTACATTTTGAAAAACTCGGACAGGTGATCGCCGCGCCGCCGGACGATTGTTCTGCGGCGGATTTCCGTGATCCGTATCTGTTTGAACGGGAGGGAACATTTTATTGTCTGGTCGGTTCCAAGCATTGCGACGGCGACGGCACGGTACTGCTGTACCGCTCTGAAGATCTTTTCGGTTGGGACTTTGTGGGCAAAACATGGAAAGACGGCCGTACAAAAAACGGAATATACGAATGTCCGGCATTTGCCGCTTTGGACGGAACGGATGCACTCTTTCTCAGTCCACAGTTTATGGAATGTGACGGGATACAGCACGAAAATATCTTTTCCAACTTGTATATGCTCGGATCGCTTGACCTGCGCAGCGGGATATTTTTGAAAGAATCGGAAGCCGAGATAGACGGAGGTTCGGATTTTTATGCCGCCCAGACGCTCGGGCTTTCGGACGGAAGAACGGTTATGACGGCGTGGATGCAGATGTGGGACCGCGGATTTCCCACCGCTGCGCACGGTTGGGCGGGTGCGCTCATTCTTCCGCGCGAACTGACGGTGAAAAACGGGAAACTTTATCAGGCGCCCGTTCGTGAAATCGAGAAATACCGTACCAACAGCTACCGTTACGCAGAAGCAATTATAGACGGAGAACTGCGTCTGAACGGCATAGAAGGGAACAAAATCGAACTGTCTTTTGAGCTGGAGCCGAAAACATGTGCGCGTGCCGGCGTAAAATTATATTGCGGCGATGGCTGTGAAACAAAGATAAGTTATGATGTCGCCGAGAAAATCGCTTACATCGACCGTTCGCGCATGGGCACATTTATCAAGGCCGCCTCGGGAGAGAAAGATGCTGTGCTGCGGCGTACGCATATCGGAATGAAGAACGGCAGGTTGCATTTCCGCATCTTCCTGGATGTCTCTTCTTGTGAAGTATTTCTCGGCGGTGGCGAAAAGACGCTCACGGGAAACGTATATTCGCCCGGTAAAGGAATCGTCTTTTTTTCCGAAGGCGGAACGGCGCACTTGTTCAATGTAGAAAAATACGATATCGCCGTATCGGAACGGTAAAAAATTTTTGAATAAACCCGCCCGGGAACGGGCGGAATATGATTCAGGAGGATACAATGAAAAGAAAAAACATTTGCATTATGTGTTTGAGCGCCGTGCTCGCCGTGACCGTGGCTCTCGGATTGGCAGCCTGCTCATCAGACAAAGGAACCGTACATGACGACATTCTGAACGGAGGGTTTGAAAAAAATGTCGGCAATCTGGAAGGCTGGACGAAAGATGGCAATGCCTTTGGCGCTTCGGGCGTGGTGAACGGCGATACGTCCTATTACGGCGATACCGTGGTCGGGAAAGTCGGGGAAAATTTTTACGACGGGCTCGAGGGCGGCAACGCTTCCTTTACGGGTACGCTCACGAGCGACGTATTCAAGCTGAGCGGTACGGGGAAGATTGGCTTTTTGCTCGGTGCAGCGAAGGACGGGGAAAAGTGTTATGTGGAGTTCTTTGAACAGGGTTCGGATACGCCGCTGGCACACGTTACTAACACGGCATTTGCCGAGCCGTTTATTACCAATCAAATGGTACGTAATGTAGTAGACCTTTCCGCGCATCTCGGCAAGAATATTTATATCCGTATCACGGATAACGACGACGGAAAAGACCGCGACTATGCTTATATGATTTTCGACGATTTTGTGATGTATCAGACGGAAGAGGAAGTTGCGGCGGCGGAAAAAGAACGTAACGATAAGATTTCGGAACTCGGAATGCCCGCGTTTAACGACGATACGCCCGAATCGGATTCAATCAAGAACGGAAACTTTGAAGAAGGGCTTTTGAATTGGCAGGTACTTTCGGGGACAGCTTTCCTGAAAGAAAACATTTGCTCTTCCGATGAAAAATTCTGGGAAACGCGTGATTTTAATGCAGAGGGGAAGTATTTCCTCAACGGATATAAATCGGAGGAGATGCTTCGCGGCGAGCTTCGCTCTACCACGTTTACGCTCGGCGGCGACGGTGTGATCAGTTTGCTGTTAGGAGGTTCTTCGCAACGGCAGATCTATGTTGCGGTCTGTCTTGCGGAGGACGTGGGCGAACGCAAGGCCGGCGATGAGATTGCAACCGTTTCTCCGAGCGAGCATTTCAGCGATCCGGCGCTCTCCGAGAACATGGTGCGTAAATATATCAAGCTCGGCGAAGAGTATCTCGGAAAAAAGATGTACATCAAGATCGTCGATAATGCCGCAAGCGGACCGTTCGGTGCTATCACGGTAGACGATATCCGCACGAGTATGACGGAAGAAGAAACGCTTGCACTTATGGTTTCCGATTATGAATGGGCGTACGGTCTCGGGGACGATACTATCGCGCAGGCAACGCAGAATTACTATGTTAATTATAAGTATCCCTATGCACTTCCTGTGTTCCGTTTCGATACCTTCGCGGAAAATACGTGGATCAGAGCGAGTCAAACGGCAGTCGACCTCAATGATTTTATCGAGGGTGTCAGCGCTGTTTACGGCGATGCAGATATGAGCAAAACGGAATACGCCGTCACAAAGATTTCTTTCGGAAATGAAGAGATAACGACGGACTTAAATGCCTTCGTGATGAACAAACCGGGACTTTATACGGTTACGTACGAAGCGCGGTATAACGAACTTTCTGCCGAGGCAAAGTTTTATATTGACGTTGTCGCCGAGAACGATCTTCCTAACAAAGGATTCGAAACGGGAGATCTTACGGGCTGGACAGTAGAAGGCAAAGGCGGCGTTTCGGTGAGCAACAGTAAGGTATTCTGGGAAGCGGACGCAAATTTCTTTGATATGAACGGACAGACGGTACAGTATTATTTGCAGACAGGGGAATATTTTCTCATCACCGATGATTTGGGAACCGTCACAATCAAGAGCGAGCCTTTTATCGTTACAGGGGACGGTATCATCAGCTTTAAATTCGGTATTGCAAAAAATCCCGTAAGTTATGTGGCGCTCTGCGATGCGGAGACGGGCGAAGAACTTATCAAAGTGGATAATGCCGCCAATTTCAATGATCCGCTCACCGCGCAGGTAATGCTCAGGCGTTTTATGTACGCGCATCCGTTTGTCGGGAGATCTGTGTATATTAAAATTGTGGACGGTGCGACAACCGATTTCGGATTCCTGAATTTCGACGATCTGCAAATCAATCTTTCCGTAGAAGAGGCGGAAGAACTGCTTGAGTCGGAAAAGGAGTGGGCAGTGGATTACCGCCAAGATGTAATTGATTCTAACGCCCCGATGGGGAGCCGAACCAAAGAGATTATAAATGCTATTCGCGCATATTATGCAGGGTTGGCGTTGGAAGATATCCGTTCCGTCATTATCGTCACGCCTGTCGAGGCGCAAGCTGTCCGTGCCGGTACGGTTGATTTGACGGAATATCTAAGCGAGGCTTCTGCGACTATGATGGGCGTTGGGGCAGAAGAACTCACGGCTGCGATTATTAAAGTCGTCAAGGGCGACGAATCGTGGACGGAAGGGTTTGAAGCATTCGCGCTTACGTCGGGAACTTATACTGTAATCTATCGGTTTACCCATACGGAAACCGATAAGTATGCCGAGGCTTCTTTTGTGATCGCCGTTTCAAGCGAGTATGAAGTTCTCAACGGAGGATTTGAAACGGGAGACCTTACGGGCTGGACATACGAACAAGGCACGGCGGACGGGCAGGTGGACGGCGCCGGAGCGATCAAATCCGACGAAACCTTCTGGGCGGAGGAAATTCCGTTCAATCAAGGAGGGAAATATCACTTCGACGGTTGGGGCGCCAATCCGACGGAGGGGAATGCCTATAAGATTACGTCGTCTAAATTTACATTGGGCGGCAGCGGTTTTATCAGCTTTAAAATGGGAGGCGCGAATGCCGTTGTAAAGGTATTCAAGGCAGACGGAACACAGATCGCAGAATATACTAATACAGCATATGCGGACGTGAATTTCCCTTACATTGAGTTCGGAAGTCGTAACGGTACAATGACGACTTTTGTCGCCGATCTTTCCGAATATCTCGGCGAGGAGTTGTATTTGGAATTACACGATAAAGGTGCCGGCGCATGGGGCGTTGCATTTTTCGACGATATCGTCACTTATTATGCGGATACTCCCGATGTTTCTTCTCGTTTCGATACGATTATGATCCGCCAACGGGTGCAGACGGGAACGGATGAAAATGGAAACCCCGTTTATGCGCAGGCGGCGGAAAAGACTCCTTACCAACTCGCGTGGGAAGCTGCGATTAATGTTTTTAGAAACTCTTCCGGTTCTTGAAAATAAAATTTTACAATCTGCTTGACAGAACAATTGGAAGAGGATTATAATGAAAATGATTCACCGAAACAGGCAGGTAATGGAGATGGTAACCATCAAAGATGTAGCAAAAGCAGCAGGCGTAGGCCTGGGAACGGCTTCCCGCGCATTGACCGGCAATGGTTCGGTTCGGTCAGATACCAAAAAAAAAGTAGCTGCCGCCGCCGAAAAACTGGGGTTTGTTCCAAACCAGCTGGCACGCAACTTCAAAATGCGTTCCACAATGTGCATCGCAATTATTATCCCTACAGTCTTTCATCCTTTTTTTGCTAAGGTCGTATACCATTGCGAGGTTGAGTTATATAAACTCGGCTATCGTTTGATTGTTGTCAATTCACAGGACGATGTAGGGAAAGAAACTCGGATGCTCAATATGATCAAACAGCAGCGGGTAGACGGAATTATTTTTATTACGCATTACGAACACGATAATATCGATCCCACTCTTCCCATTGTTTCCATTGACCGACACGTCGGCTCGGGGTTCCCTTACGTTACCAGTAATAACTACGAAGCCAGTCGTGAGGCAGTAAAATATTTGATCGATAGCGGCGCAAAAAAAATCGGCTGCGTATGCGGTGCAACGGCTGTTATTTCGGGAACTCGCCACCGTTACGAGGCGTATATCGACGTCATGAACGAGTATGCAAGACCCGTGTGGCTCTTAAAGCCGCTTTTCAAGCACGGGCAGGAAATGGAGGTCATGCGCGAGTATTTCGCGCGGTATCCGGAAACAGATGCGCTTTTTACGGGCAGCGATATGCTTGCATCGGCGGCATACCATGTCGCGCGGGAGCGCGGCTTACATGTGCCGCAGGATATGCAGATCATCGGTTACGACGGAGTTCTTGACGCATGGGAAACGCATCCGAAACTCACGACCGTGCATCAGAACGTATCGGAAATGGTAAAGGCAATTGTCGGACTGCTTATGAAAAGGATTCGGGGTGAAGAGACCCCGCAGCGCGTAGAAATCCCCGCTATGCTTGTAAAAGGGGATACAACGCGCTGAATCGGAGAATTGATATGATTTTATGTGTCGGCGAGATACTTGCAGATATGATCGGCTGCGTAAAAGACGGAGAAATAAACTATGAGTGCAAGGCGGGCGGCGCACCCTTTAATGTGGCGTGCGCCGCTAAACGGTTTGGAGCGGAGAGTTCGTTCGTCGGTTGCGTGGGGAAAGATCTGATTGGTGATTTTTTGGAAAGTTTTGCACGTGAGCGCGGACTGGACGGGCTCTGCCTTCGGCGCGACGGCCGCCGCAATACGACGCTTGCGTTTGTTCAGCTCGATTCGAACGGCGACAGGTCGTTTTGTTTTTACCGTAAAAATACGGCGGATTATCATCTTCCGCCGTTGTCTGACGAACTAATCGATAAGGCGCATATTATACATGTCGGTTCTCTTATGCTGAGCGAAAAGACGGGGCGGGATTACGCTACGGCGCTGATGCGCCGCGCGCGTGAGGCGGGCAAACTCGTCAGCTTCGACGTCAATTTCCGCGCCGACATATTCCGTAGCAAACGCCGCGCTCTTACCGCCTACCGGGATATCATTGCATTTGCCGATATCGTGAAGTTTTCGGAAGACGAAGCGGAGACGTTCGGTAAGTCTTACTTGGAAAGCCTGCAACAGAAACTCGTGTGTATTACGTTGGGAAAGAACGGATGCAAGTGGCGTTTCCGCGGTGCGGAGCGTACCCTTGCGACCATTGATGTAAAACCTGTAGATACAACGGGGGCGGGCGATGCGTTTTATGCGGGTGTATTGTCCCGCCTCGACAAAACTTCCCCGAAAGACTGGACGGAAGAGACGTTATCGGCTGCGCTTGCTTACGGCAACGTATGCGGGGCGCTCAATACGCTCGGACATGGGGCGATCGATCATCTTCCCTCGCAGGAAGAGGTTGCGCGTTGGTTGTAAAAGCCGTATAGTAAAGGCAGGTCGGGTGTCTGACCTGCCTGTTTGTATTCATAGCATGATAACTTAAAAAGCACAGAGAAATTTATAATCTCTGTGTTTTTCTCATCTTCCGCAATCGGGAATGATTGCCGATAATCCGTTTTTAGCAGACGAGACGGTTCGCCGCATAGTGATAGATAATTATATCGTGTATTATAAGGCAATAGAAAGTGAAGAAACGGTTTATATTATCCGAATCGTATACGGGAAACGGAATTTGGACGAGATATGCCGGGAGATTGAAAAACTGTAAGAGAAAGCGACGGGGCGCTCGTGAAACTTTGCCGCGAGATGTTTTCCGTTTGGAAAACATCTCGAGAAGATACATAATGCATGACGGGCTGACGATCGCGGAGCGATGAGCGGCGGCTTTTGCGAATATGAACGAAAGAGCGTGAAAGCGTCGCTGGACGGCGTTTTCGGGCGGGGCGTGCTTAGAATAACGGACGGAGACAACTGTGAACTCACTTTCAAGGTGAAAGGGCGGGAGCGTAAATTTTATTGTGGACAAAATTCTGAAAAATTGAACGGAACTTTTAACCAGCGCTTTTGCACCGTTTTTTAACATTATGTTAAAAAACGAAAATATTACGGAACAATTTTATCTGCCGATATGCCGAACAAATATAAGTGTTTTGTTTCTGTTCGGATGCGGGCTAAACGATAGTCATTCCTTTTCCTATTTTGATTCGAGTAACTGTCAAACGTACTAAAGCGCTTATAATAAGGCAAAAAAATGGCAATTAATAGCGTATGCTTTGTAAATGGAAATATGTTATAGTTGTATCATCTCAAAGTGGGGGTAATAAAGGTCTCGCTTTTATTTAAATGGAGGGAAGGGATACTATATTATGAAAATGAAAAAATGTCCGCATTGCGGCGCCGAAATTGACGGTGCCGTTTTTTTATGTCCTGAATGCAAGAATGTTTTGGAAGAAAGTAACGACGAAGAAAATTTCAATCACTATTACGCGGATATACGCTCGGTAGACGCAGATTCATTAAGTAATGCTAAAAAAAGATACTGTTCTTGGCTTTCGGATCGGCTTGATTGTCTTTGCCTTGCTGCTCGCTATTTCTGCCGGAATAGTTGTTCTATACCTAATATAATTAAATGGGGAAAAAACTATGATGTATTTATCTAAAGGGCTTGCTTGCCGCGGCCCGAATAAAGGACGGGTATATGTCCGACATTTTGGCGAGCCAATAGAACTGACTGAAGAAGAGGCTCAAATTTGGTTTAGAGGCAGACGAAAGTTTTCCTATCTGGCAGAAAAAGATGATTTACATATTCTGCAACAGCTTGCCAAGTACCGTTTGGTTGAGTGCGTGCCAGAGCATACCGGCTGCGCGCAGTATATGATTTTGCGCCGCTGTGTGATCTGCACGACGAGGACAATCAGTCTGTTGCCTCGAAGCAAGATAGAGAAACATATTTTGGTCTGGCTCAAAAAAGCAGGGTTTCAACTCGGTATTGCCGAGTTGATTAGTCTGTTTGAAAAGGGGATAGAACCTTGCAGGGTACTACTTTATTCGGAAAATCGGTTGGTTTTGTCCCGTTTGATTTACCCGTGCAATGTGATGATAGCGAACGCGTTTGAGAATCGAATGATGTATTCGAGCGCGCGGAAACAGACGGTGGATGCCGTAATGAAACTGCTGAGTCGAAAGCAGGTATTTATGATGTGAGGTGCGCAATGAAGAAAGAATTTCGTGCTTTGCCGCAGGCCATAAAAAAACAGGTGACGTATCGGTTTTGGTTTGGAGTGCTTGCCGCGCTCGTATTTTTGCTCATCGTTGTCTTTACGCGAGATATTGTTTTAGGCTTGCCATGTATTTTTCTATCGGTCTATTTATTTGTCGACGGGGGAGGTGTACTCTATCACGGTGTCACGAAGAAATATGTTGTTGTGCGCGGATTTTGCACGGATATTGAGCGCACGGAACTGCGGAAACGGATTAAGGCCGTTTATATCCAGACGGGAGATAAAATCGTAAGGGTTCCGGTGAACGGCAGGCGTAATCGGTTTGCCGTCGGCTGCAAACTTGCGCTGTATTTGTCCGACCGAACGCGCGTATATGAACGGGATAACCATTTCGTCGTGTTCAGTTATTATGCATTGGAGATAACGGGGTGATAAAGTACATATAAGAAAGAATTTTATCCGACAAATTAACGAAGTTGGACTGTATGTTGATGCGGAAGAATTGGGTATCGAACTACTCGATGTCAAGGATAAAGTATTTTACGAAATTGTAATGGAGAAACGCAAATCGGAAGATGCATATTTGGTTATCGGTAATATAAAGCATTTTCCGAGAGAGCAATTCATTGTTACGCCGAGAGAGATGTTGGAAATTATCGTAGGGAAGGGAGAGTAATTTGTAAGGGTTTCGGTGAAAGGCTGGCGTAAGCGACTCGTCTTTGAATGCGAACTCGCATTGTATATGCCTGACAAAACGCGCGTATATGAACGGGACAACTAAGTAGAGAAAAATGCCCACAAGTTTTAAAAAATACTGCTCACTTATATTGGCGAATATTGCTCAATTTGCTATAACGAAAGTAACAGGCCGAATTGTTGATATTTAATACATTAGATATAAAACCGCTTAAATCAATGAATATGCTTTAGGCGGTTTTATTATTTGGATTTCCTTTGGATTGCAGACATTCAAGTAAATATTTTTTATTTAACGTCTATTATTATTGACAAATAACTATATTTAGTATAAAATAATAGACGTAAGGAGATTGTTATGGGAAGAGAAATCGTCTTGTTGCCAGAAACGCAAAAAATTTTGAGTCAAATGGGAGAACAGATAAAACTGGCAAGGTTGAGGCGGGGCATATCAATGGAATTGGTCGCGGAACGCGCGGGTGTCAGTCGGGCAACGCTATGGTCGATCGAAAAAGGTAGTCCGTCGGTTGCAATCGGATATTATGCGGTCGTTTTGCACGCATTGAATAATCTAGATAAAGATTTATTGCTTGTCGCGAAGGATGACGAGTTGGGACGTACGATTCAGGATTTAAAGTTACCGTACAGAAAACGTGCTCCGAGAAAGAAAGGTGTGTAATATGAATACGGAAAAAACAATATACGTTCATTTAGAAAACAGTTCAGAAAACTTAATATCCGTCGGTAAATTGTTTGTCAATTTCGAAAAGGGTACCGAACGCTTTTCCTTCGCGTTTGATGAAGCTTTTTTGTCGAGCGAATACAGTACTCTGTTTTTTGATGCGGATTTATATCCCTGTCAAGGTAGGCAGTATTTACCGTCGGATAAAGCTTTGTTCGGGGTGTTTTCCGATGCTGCTCCCGATAGATGGGGCAGGTTGCTGATGAAGCGCAGGGAAGCGATTGTAGCAAGGAATGAAGATAGAAAGCCCAGAAAACTGACTGAGAGCGATTATTTATTGGGTGTTTATGATGAATCGCGTATGGGCGCTTTGCGGTTCAGCTTGGCACAGGACGGACCGTTCTTGTCCGATGAAAAAGATTACGCCACGCCGCCGTTCGAGTATTTGCGTAAGTTGGAAGAAGCGTCGCGTGAATTTGAAAAAGATGAAAATTTATTGGAAGATAAATGGGTACGCCAACTTATCGGACCGGGTTCTTCATTAGGTGGAGCAAGGCCGAAGGCGACCGTAAAGGATGTCGACGGCAGTTTGTGGATGGCAAAATTCCCTTCTAAAAACGATGATTACGATGTCGGTGCGTGGGAGCAGGTAGCGCATGATCTTGCTATGCGGTGCGGTTTGAATGTCCCGGAAGCAAAGTTAATGCGTTTTTCGAAACTCGGCAGTACGTTTTTAGTGAAGCGGTTTGACCGTAACGGAAAACAGAGAATACCTTTTATGTCCGCAATGACGGCGTTAGGAAAAAAAGACGGGGCGAGCGCAGCGGACGGAACGAGTTACCTCGATATCGTATCGTTTATAAGAGCGAACGGCGCAGAACCGAAAGCGGATTTGGAAGAACTGTGGCGGCGAATAGTTTTCAATATGGCAGTATCCAATACGGACGACCATTTACGCAATCACGGTTTTATAATGACACCGAACGGGTGGCGCTTATCGCCGTTATATGATGTAAATCCCGTTCCAGACAGCGATTATCTTGCGTTGAATATCGACGACGAAGATAATTCTATATCCATAGATTTAGCGATATCGTCGGCAAAGTATTTTGGTATAACCGATTTAGAAGCTGAGAGGAAAGCCAAGGAGATTCTTTCGGTCGTCGGAGATAATTGGGAAAAGGCTGCATTGCGATACGGTATAGGTCGATCTTCCATAGAATATATGCGTCCCGCTTTTTCTGAAGGCAAACGGGAAAACTGAAAATTGACGTTGGAATAAGTGACTGATATAGTTGATGCCGAGCTCAATTCTCTTAAAGAAATTTTATGATATGAAATGATAGCGCGACTATATTTTTTAATAGAGAAACGATGCAAATAACCTTTATCATTTACAGATAGATTTAAAATAATAGCACATTTTTTGCACATATTTTACGCGCAATCGAATTGACAACAGCATATAAATAGAGTATAATATAAATACTTATTCGGGAGGTAAAACAATGGCTACCGTAAACGTTACGATTCGTATGGATGAGCAATTAAAGGCACAGGCTGATGAACTTTTCTCGGATTTCGGTCTTTCGTTGAATGCAGCTTTTACGATGTTTGCAAAGCAGGCGGTGCGTGAGCAGCGCATTCCGTTTGAAATAACGCGCAATGCCGTATCTCTTGCGTCTAACGATGATCTCATGTCTGTTTCGAGAAAACTGATGAAAGAAAATGCAGAGGCTTATGAGGAACTTGCTAAATGATCTGGCTTTCAAAAGAACAGATAGTTTATCTGCATAGTGAACTTATAAAGGAAACGGGCGGACTTGACGGCTTGAGGGATGACGGAATTTTACAATCTGCGTTACAAGCACCGATGCAAACGTATGAGTCGAAAGAATTGTTTCCTTCGGTTATTGAAAAATCGGCAAGGCTCGCTTGCGGCTTAACGCAATTTCACCCGTTTATCGACGGAAACAAACGTATCGGTGCGCACGCTATGCTGGTGATATTGGAATTAAACGGTTTTTCCGTAACATATACGCAGAAAGAACTGTCGGAAGTTTTTCTGCGCCTTGCCGCAGGAGAATGCGATTACGAAGAACTGCGCGATTGGTTGCGAGCACATATAAAAAGCGAGAAACTTTAATGGTTTCTCGCTTATATCATTATTTAGTGGGACGTTTAATTCATTTTTTGAAAAGAGTTTGTCTGGTTGTCATATAAGTATGCCCTTATCTCACGACTATCTTCAAAGAAAAATTTACATAATGTTTTGTTGGAAAACTGTACCCCGCCTGTTACATCAATTAAATTCATTAGAAACTTTGCTTTCTCAGTGTGATAATAGCGATCAAATTTCGAAAATATTTAAATTAATTTTTTAAAGGCTATTGATAAATTCGTTCTAATATGATAAAATAGAATCGTAAAGTTACAATATAATAAATTTAGGAGTTTATGGGAGAAAAATAAGTAACTAATAAGTAATAAAAAGGGGGTGAAACCGATGGAAATTTAATTCGGCGCAACAGAACGAAGATGTTTTGTTGCGCTTTTTTCATATAAAGATAGATATATATCATAAAAAATAAGTGTCAATAAAGCTTGACGGCAATTTTGTTGTTAATCATTGTCATCGGTATTTTTTCAGGATGCAACGAAGAAAGACCGCCGCTCCATATAATGTATCGGGGGCGTTACAACAATAAAAAATTGTTGTTTATATACTGAAGAAAATAAAATCAAAATTATGGATTTAAACAAGAATTATAATCCGAAGGAAAAAGGGTAGTTTTGTTGCGTTTTTTAATTAATAGTGATTTTAGGAGCTATATTTGATGAAGAAAATTTGTTCTTTTAACTGTAATTCAAAAGTAGATATAATAACAAAATTTATTTTGTTAATTCTAATTTTGTCAATATTATTATCGCCGTTTGTACTTGCGGGATGCTCGCAAAAATCCAGTGATTTTACAGAAGAAGAGCATATCCAACGTGTTACAGAACGAATAGAAAAAAGTATGATGTCAGAATCAACAGAATATACAGATTTTACAGTATCGCCATTGTATGATAAAAACGATAAATTAAATTACTTCCTTGTCGAGTTTGATCCTTACGGTTTTATATTTGTTTTATTAAGAGAAAAAGAGCAGTCGTTTCTTTCTTGTTTTGGGATAACCTCAAGTATGTACAGGGTATCGAATTTATATGGGAAGGAAACCTGGTCTCCCTATACCATTGATGAAACAAACAGTCAGCCTTATCCGGATACAGATAAGATATGGAAGTATGACGACAACGGCAACAAAATTGAGTATAAAAGAAGTCCTTATTTTGTTACGGGAAATGACAATACAAAAAAATACCTATTGGCTTCAGAAACGGAGTCAAGCGGAGCGCAATATATTTGTGCAATAAAAGAGGGAGAGAAATTTATAAATCTTATTTCTATGGAAGAAATCGATGTGGCAGAGGGCGCTCTTTCACAAAAACAGGCAACCTTGTATATTCATTTTATTGCGGACAAAAGATTTGATTTATGATAAGGAGAATAGTATGAAAGTCAAAATATTTACAATGAGTTTATTGTTATCAGTTCTATTTGTTTGCTTGTTTTCTGCAAGTATGATAATAGTTGATAATTCAGAAACTGTTTATGCTATGGAGCAAGAAAATATTGAAATTGTACCGCTATCAACGAGTAACAATAGAAGTGATGATCCGATATTAATTTCAGGAGCAAATAATTATAAGGATCCTTTTGTGACAGCACCTTTTACTGACTTAAAAGATGTAAAATATATACCAAATGCAAATTATTTTTTAATCAATCCTTTGCATCGTGATAATGATGGTTCCGACAATAGTGGAGGAACTTGTACAACTGTAGCGGTTCAAATGTTGTTAGGATATCATAACTATTATTCTGATCGACGTATAATTCCGGTCTCAGGTAATGGTCGTACATTTTTAGATGCGGATTATGGAAATTTAGAGCTCTCTCCCGTTTTTCCAAGAAATCGTGTTAGCGGGCAGGGGTGCCCTAAGATTGGAACTATGGATGGGGTATATCAGGAAATTTTTGATAGAACTTGGATTTCTGAGGTGCCTGGGATAGGACAGGCTGTTGGATTGGTTAAAGATGGAGCGGTTAGGTTTATAAATGAATTTACAGATCCAAAAGCTAAAGATCATATTTCGCTCACTTCCGGGTTCTTTTCTAAAGATGAGGCTTATGCTGATATAGATGCTGGAATACCAATTATATTAGGAATGGACAGATTATTTCAAGGGGTGAATTTCCATGTCGTGCTTGCTTACGGTTATGCTAAGATAGATGGAGTGGATGGCTTCTTGGTTCATTATGGATGGGGAGCAGGGGCTACCCAAGTTTGGGTGCCTGAAAGCTGGTTCGGGTTCCAAATTCGAATGTCTGTGGAACACTCCCACACTCTTGTCGATTCTGGAAGGATAGTGAATAATACACATAGACAATTGAATTGTACTGACTGTGGCTACAGTACTCTTGACCAGCTATACAATATCACAGATTCAACAATAACGAGCAGCAGATTTCCGTTGTTCGGCAATATCATAGTGCCGAGTTCAATTGAAATCTATTCTCAAAATACTGCAAATTTTTCGACACAAGCTATCACAAATATAGGACAGTCTTCTTTTTCTGATCAACGTGATTTAACTGAAATAACAATTCCAAGTACCATAACTACAATTGAGACAAATGCTTTTGCTGCGTGCTCAAATCTTAGCAGTATAAATATTCCAGCATCAATCACAACAATAGGAGATGGTGTATTTACTGGATGTACTAATCTTAGTAATATAAATATACCATCAACGGTAATAAATATTGGGGCAGGGGTATTTTCGGGATGTAATGATTTGAAGATCAATGTTTCGGCAAGCAATCCGAATTATTCGGCGGAAGGAAATATATTATACAATAAAGATAAGACAAAGATTATATCGACGGGGAAAACTGTTTCAGACCTGAATATACTTGACTCTGTAACGGAGATTGGAGAATACGCTTTTGCAGAAAACAGTAATTTAGTATCTGTACGTTTTTCCAATACTCCTACGATTGCCGCTTATGCATTTTATCATTGTCCCAATATGAATTCCATTTATTTCGATTCATATGATGTACCAAAGGTGGGGGAAAACAGTTTTTCAAGTAATAATTTCATACTTTATACTCGGTACAACGCACAAAGCGCATATCAAAATATTTTTTCTTCCTATACAAATAATATTGTATCGATTCCGTTGCAAGTGAAATTTATAAGCGACGGACAAGTAATAGAAACAAAAACCGTATATAATGGATCAACTATCAGCAATTTGACGATTCCGACAAAGACGGGATATGAATTTAACGGGTGGTACCCTGACGATACCTATTCCGGGATACCTTATCAAAATGGCGACTTATGGGAATCAGAGACCGATTTATATGCGTATGCAAAATGGACTCCGAAACAATATACTGTAACATTGGATGCCGATGGCGGGTTGCTTAATGGCTCGCCCACATTCCAAGTAACGTACGGAAATACATATTCCACTTCGGCTATTGTAAGCAGGACTGGTTATACATTTGAGGGGTGGTACGACAGCGAGGGGGTTAGATGTATAACTTCGGCTGGGCAAGGCACAACTCTGTGGAATAAGGCTGAAGATACCACATTGTATGCACATTGGTCTGTTGAAAAATATGAAATACAAATCAAAGATGACGGGAATATTATATGGCTTGGTGCAAATGGCTTATCCGATACGCGTTGTACGATCGAATACGGCGCTATTTTAAGTGCAATCAATCTTGTTCCTACGTTCAAAGCTTCTGAATACGGATTCAAAGAAGGTAAAATATTCGACCATTTTGAATATAACGGCACTACGATGGATTGGACAAGTGTTCCGGATTTGGGGGAAGACGGAGATGTGATTACGATCATTCCTGTTTGGATACTTGAAGTGCATACCATTTATTTTAATACAACTTGCGAAATTGAGGTTGCAGAAATAGTTAAAGAGTTTGATCAGCCAATTGATTTTCCGAAAGTAAATCGTACAGGATATACATTAATCGGCTGGTATACAAGTATATCTGGCAATGAGCCTGTTACATGGAAAACAATGCCGGATCTTACGCCTACGGCTCAAAGCAATGGGTCGGTTATGTTATATGCAAAATGGGAGCCTATTACATATACTGTTGTTTACAATAAAAACGGTGGAAGCGGTGCAATGGTTTCCAGTAGTCATACATATAATGAGCCGAAAAATTTGAGCAGGAACTTATATAGTAAAACAGGATATGACTTTAAGGGCTGGGCGACGACGGCGACTGGTTCTGTTATATACGATGACGAGCAAATCGTTGAAAATTTAACGACAGACAACTTGAGTGTTATTACGCTTTATGCGGTATGGAAACCTAAGACTTATAATATCATCTATAAAAATTTGACATCTGAAATGTTAGTTTATACGACAACGTACACATACGGTGAAGGATTAACAACTATGCCGAGAGTTTATATAAGCTCCGGATATCATACAACCGAGTTGGAGAATTTTTATGGATGGTATACGAGTGACAATTTTACGTCAAAGGTAACGTCTATTTCAAAGACTAGGACAGGAGATATAACGTTATTTGCTAAGTATGATTTATGGATATCTACTACATATGCATCATATACAAATACAGTTACAGACGGATCTCTTAATAATCAACCTAATTTTAGTGTTGATCTTTTGCTGGGGTCATATTATTACAATGAAATAAAAGACACAACTCTTAAGAAGATAAAGATAGAGTTTTCTATGAATATTTGGGAGCAGAATGACGGATATCAAGATTTGTATTTGTTCAATGGCGATACCCAAATATGGAAAAAAACAATAGAACATGGCTCTGGTTACAAAGAAACAACCCCAAGTAAATATACGTTTGTAATAGAATTGGATATATCCGATTATAGGACGGTGGATTGGATGGAGTTAAAGTTCGGCGCACATGGCGCATTTAATGATACGTGGAAGTTTAGTGATTTTGAAATGTCGATTTACTATACAAATTAGAATTAAATCAACTTGAAGTTTTTGTGGTAAATCGATAAGGTAAGGGGCTCTTGCTTTTTTAACGCGATAGCCCCTTTTAATTATGTAAAATAAAGTTTTTGTCGAGTTACGCTACTTGTTCTAAAAAATAAGCGAGTACATTTACCGTACGAACCAATGTTATGGAGAGAATACTGTGGCATCGTTGAGTCTCCAATAAAAAAATAGCGAGTAAAGTCCCAAAAAAGATTGACGAACGATTCAATATTTGCTATAATAAAAATATAGTATCGAGGTTTTCAAAAAAGGAAGCCACAGTTATCAGAATTTTAATAGTGTCAATACGCATAAAAAGTGCGCATTGGCACTTTTTTTATTTTCTTTCGGTTTCTACCCGAAAAAACGGGT
>CAJFQM010000031.1 GCA_904419075.1 uncultured Clostridia bacterium | reverse complement strand
CTGAGGAAAACGATACGCTGCCGTCTTCGTTCAACGAGAGAAGGTACTCCTCTCCGCTTTCCGTCTCATAATAGTATTCGCCTACTTCCGAGCCTGTTTGAGATTCGGAGGGCTCCTGATTGTCGACACACGCCGCCAAGCTCAAACATGCAACCAACACAATCATGAAGACTGTGCACCATAAAAATTTTTTCTTTGCCATATCGGCTCCTCCTAAAATTATTACCTATTTAATTTTGCGCCCAAACGGCATATAAAACTGTTCCGTCCGGAACTTCCGCCGTCTGCTCCAATGTATAAACCACCTCGTCAGAATCCTGCGAAGTCGCCCAGCCGAGGAAGGAATATCCCTCCCGCTCGGGCGGCGCAAATACTGCCGCCGAATGGAAATTACTTACGTTCGATTCCGTCTTTTCAAAGCGAATCAAATAGCCTTCATCCGAAAAAACGCAGTTCCAAAACACAGGGCGGAAAGACGCGTTCCAAACAGTTCCCCATGCGTTCTCCTCTTTGTTGGCAGAAGTATAAAACGTCGCGTTATTCAGAGATGTGAATGTGTAGTCGCCGATAAATTCAATTCCTTCCGGCAGCCGCACAGAGGTCAAGGACGAGCACCCTAAAAAAGCATATTTCCCGATGTTCTTCACCGATTCGGGCAATTTCAGAGCCGATAGCGCACTGCAATGGGTAAAGGCATAATCGCCGATCGATTGCACATTTTCCCCGATCGTCAGGCTGACCACACCCGTACACCTGTAAAAAGCATAATCGCCGATCGTTCGTACACCGTTGCCGATTACGATTTGCTCTGCATTGAACGCATTATAAAAAGCCCTCTCGCCGATTTCTCGAACTCCGTCAGGAATACGAATGTTTTTCAAAGACGTTGCGCGATAAAAAGCATAATCGCCGATTGTGAGCGTTCCGTTCCCGAAGTCTATACTCTCCAACGCCTCGTTCCTATAAAACGCACATTCCTCTACATTTCGCAGAGAATCGGGGAATGTCAGAGTTCGCAATCCCGAACCATAGAACGCATAAGCACCGATTTCCTGCAAATGACTCGGAAGGGCGATACTTGTCAAACCGCTCGTTCCATAAAAGGCTGACCGTCCGATTTTTGTAAGCTCATTCGGAAGATTTATCTGCGCCAATGCACTGCATTTGTAAAAAGCATACGGTGCAATTTCCGTTATACCACTCGGTATCGTGATGGCACTTAATCCGGAACATTCGGCAAACGCTCCCGTTCCGATATAAGCAAGAGAAGACGACAATGAAACTTCTGTTAAGGCCGTTTCACCCGCAAACGCATAATCCGCTATGCCGATGATTCCTTCCTGAACGGGCAGGATATCCGCAGTCGGCTCGTCTTTTATGCCGAGCGCCCAATCTCCCGCCGTAACGACCGTACCGCTCGTTGCCTGCGTCCAGTTAACGGTATTTCCGAAAGCGTTCTGACCGATGCGGACGATGCTTTCCGGCAGGGTTCGTATATTCAGCCCGCGGCAGCCAAAGAAAGCATAATCGGAGATCTCCCGCAGATTTTGCCCCCATTCCACCTCAGTCAGCGCTGTGGCCATTTGAAAATTATAACTTCCGATATAGAGAAGACTGTCCGGCATCGTTACGGATTGCAGAGAAGAGAGAACTTGCAGCGCATTGTCCGCGATTCCGACGGTTCCCGCAGCAATATCTATTTGCGTCAAGGAAGTATCATTGTTTCCTACCAGCCAGCCGTCAACATATACGAGATTCGCTTCGTTCACATACAGCGGCGTTTCGTCAAACGCATAATTGCCGATTGAGGTGACGGAAGAAGGTATTGAAATTTCCGTTAAATTTTCGCATCCGTAAAAACTCTGTTTTCCGATCGTTTCCAACCCTTCGACAAGCGTTACCTTTGCAAGATTTGTACTGTCCATAAATGCCATATCGCCGATCGATCTTACAGTTTCCGGCATAGAGAGCTCTGTCAGCGACTCGCAGCCGTAAAAAGCGTTCGCACCGATACTTTCAACGCCGCCAAACTCTATCGTCTGCAAACTTTCATTTCCCGAAAAGGCTAGCTCGCCCACGGTTTTCACGCTGCTCGGAATCGTTATACTTTCCAGATCCCTGCAGTCCGCAAAGACACTGTTTTCCAGTGACTGTAAATTTTCCGACAATCGCACGCTTTGTATAGAAGAGCAATAGGCGAACGCATACTCCCCTATCTCTGCGACCGAATCGGGCAGTTCGACCGATAAAAGCGCCATACATCCCTGAAAGGCATATGCGCCGATCGTCTTCAAATTTTCAGAAAATTCCACACTCTCTAAATCGGAACAATTTTTGAACGCGTTTTCCCCGATTTCACGGATATTCGCCCCCATGGTGATTTTCGTTATCGTACCGTTATTTGCAAAAGCGTCGTCGGCAATCGAAGTTATCGGCAACCCTTTGTATGTATCCGTTATGATAACTTCTCCGCTCGCAAGCCCCGCCCCGACGACCTGATATTCTGTATTCGCCTTGAAAAGCTGCAATTCGAGCAAAGCCCCCTCCTCTTTCGTATAGGTAAAAATATCCGACCAAGCCGATTCCTGTCCGTCCACGGCGACGGCTTTGACTTTTATTTCATACTCTCCCGCACTTAAATTGTCCAAAGAAAATTCATTCGAACGGACAGAATAATTATTATCACCAGCATTGACAATATAATTTTGTGCCTCTTCGACCTCGTCCCAGGACAGAACATTATTTAATGTATCGATCCGCAGATTTTCAGGTGCGGGCAATGCCGCGGAACAGCCGACAAACGAAAATATAAAAATCAGCGCACTCAACAGATAAAGTAATTCTTTTTTTATCATATCATCTCCTTTCATCGGCAGGCTTACACCCCGTTGTTATCCCGTTTTATATTCTTTCTTTCGCGGATGAGTTCATGCGGCCACTTGAATTTGAACTTGCGCACCGCCACATCGAGCAACAATGCAACAATAATAATCACTGCGAGCACGCCGCGCGGATCATAGTTGCGGAAAAATGAAGTGACCAATCCGTCAAACGCGGCAGCCGCATCCTGAATAACATTCCCGCCGCCCGCTGAAGCAAGTTCCGCTATATGTGCCGCATTATCGTTGTCCGCCAAAAACGGATCATATTCCAGCGAATACGAAAACTCCTGATAGATACTGTTGCTTGCGAGAACTGTGCCGTCCGTACCGAGTTTTTGTACTTTGATCTCGTACACACCACCCTGCATAATATCAAAATTCACCGCCTGATTGCCGTTGAAATTTTCGACATCGATGGTATGAACAGCAGTTTTTGTTCCATCGTTTTCGATTTTGCTTACAAGGACGCGGATACTTTCCCCTTCGGCGATCGAAGTGTAAATATTCGTGCTGACCGTGTAGTTGTCGCGGCTCACCGTCATTTCAATCTCATCTACGGCGACACTTTCCTGCGGAAATAATCCGCTGACAATATTGTATAAGAGCTGTTGTCCCGTATTATCGTCCAGAAAATCAGCCGACCAAACGCCGTTGAGGTCGCTCATGAAACTGCCGACTTTTCCGTTTCCGTAATTCCACTGCGCATAGATGGGCTGGCCGTAATCGCCGATCAGGATACCCTGTGCGTCGTTTTTCAGCCTTACGCCGTAAAAGCCGTCAAGCGTGGGTATGTCAGCTTCATTGATTCCGCTCAGAATAGAAGAATAATCCCCGAACTGCGGCTGAAAGGTCACATACTCAAATTCTCTTATTTCGGGCGCACTCAAATCCTGGCGGATCGTGTCCGCAAGCCCGTTTCCGTTCGCAGCGAAATAACTTTTCCCTTCACCAGCAACCGCTATCGCCTCAGCCGCGGCGTTATCGCCTGTGAACGTAATGCAGGAAGTCGTAATACCTGCCGCAAGGTTCGCCTCCGTGATGCTCAAATACATATTGTCCGACGAACTCGGTTCACCGTCACTGATAAGGATAATATGTTTCTGGTTTACCCCGCCGGTCATCGAACCGAGCAACAAACCTGCACGCTGTAAGCCTTCCGAATATACCGTTCCCGTCATTGCATAGTCGATTCGGTCGATTGCCGTTTCGATCCTGCGCATCTCGGCGACCGGAGTCATGCCGATAACAGTCGTTGCATTATCCCCAAACGTAACGATGCCCACATAGTCGCGTTCATCCAAAGCACGCAATCCCTCTTTCGCGCTCTCTTTCGCCTCGTCCATATAATCCCCCATACTGCCGGAATTATCGATGACCAGCACGACCGCCACGGGCGGTGTGTAATCCTCCGCGAGCACGGGCAGCATATCCTGATACAATGTACCCTCCATATCCTTGCGGTTATAAACATTGGCAATCGTTTCCCCGTTTTCCTCTCTCGTGCCGCCGACCGTCAGAAGGCTGCCGCCAACATCATAGACGTAGCTGTTCAGCAGATCGATAAAGCCTTCGGGCATATCCGCGTTGGCGATATTCTCCAAAATGACCTGGTCGTACTCCCGCAACTCATGCAGGGTTGCGGGTGCTTCGGCAATATTTTTGACCGTAACGTTGAAGTCGTCCGAAAAGAGTTGCCGCAACAGCTCCCCTTCGCTATCGCGCTGTAAAATCAAAACATTGTCCACGACGTCGATATAGACATATGAATAATAGATATTGTTCTGCGAGAGCGTGTCGCTTACGCCTTCAATCTCGAACCGAAGTTCATGCAAACCGGCTGTTTCAAACGCATAAGTAAAATGCAGGGTATTTGTACCTTTCGACAATTCGGCATATTCCGAAAGTACCTGTTCGCCGTTATCGTACAGGGTAATGCGCGCATCCATACTCTCCGAGGTCTGCACAGAAAGCTCCAACTGATTGTTTGTTCCTGTTTTAATTGTTCCCTCCGGTAAACCGACGCCCGAAATTTGCACCTCACCCCCGCTTTGAGGTTCGGAGTAATCGACAAAATCCACGCGGATACCTGCAAGTGCCAGCGATGCGACTGTGCTCATCGCGTTTCCGTCTGTTTCGATTCCGTCCGTCAGAACGATGATTTTTGCCGATTCGGGATGCGCGAACAGACTTCGCGCATAGGTAAGCGCGGAGGCGAGATCGGTAGCGCTGTCATCGGGCGACGGGGCATTCCGATATGATTCCATGATACCTTCCGTCCCGTCGCTGAAAGGCACGGCATACACCTGATCGTAGCCAAATGTTACGATGCCGAGTTTCGCCGTATCGGCATTTTCTTCGATGACCGACTGTATAAATTCATCCTTTTTATCTTGGCTATCTTGATTGCTGTATGAAGTATCAACGAGCAGTAATACTTCGTTCGTATCATTGTCCACATAATAACTGAACCCAATACCCGCGACCATGAACGCGCACAGAACCACCATGACAACCCCCAACGACAACGAAATGACGTGGTTACGAGTATAACGAAATTGCTTCGATACGCGGAAAAACGCAAACAAGACGAGAATAATGCCCGGTATCATCAAAAACAAAAGCCATGGATTTGTAAAAGTTATGCTGAAATCTGACATTTTGCTCTCCGTTAAATCTTTTCCCGCGCCTGCAAAAAGCGCTCCAAAAACAGGACTGCAAACAAAGCGACTGCCAGCCAAAGATAGATATCCGACTCAATATCCTCCGGCTTCTCAATCAGTGACGCGCCGGGTATCTCATCCTCTATGCGGTTCAAGTTACTTTCGGAAGAGGCGATCTTGACATAAAAATCTGCCTCTGCCCGTCTGCCCGTCGCCAGCACCTGCGTGATCGTGTAACTTCCCGGCATACTCATGGAAACAGTTGCAGGAACCTGTACGGCAGTTTCACTCTGCCCGCAGACAACTTTCACATCCGTTCCCCGCGCCTGTATCGCAATCTCCTCGCCGACATCAAATACGTTGTCTTGAATGGTTTGCGGAATAAAATAATCAAACATATTGACGATCATCGTCGGAAACTGATACAGCATCGCAAGGTTTGACGTATTCAAATTTAATGTTAGAATCGCAGCTTTCATATCCTCATCATTTCTGACTGTAAAAACGCTGTCGCTTTCGCAATACATCAGCGTTTCAAACCCTTCCGCCGTCGTAATCGGACGATAGATTGTCGCGGTGATCGCCGTCGCGTCGATATAATTCATGATGGGATTCACCACGCCGCCCGTCATCGTAAAATCTCCGCTTATGTTTCCGCCGAGTGAAATATTGAGTCCCCGAGGAACAGTGCTCGGATTGACTAGAAACACGACTCCGTCCGTCGGCATTGCGGATGGCATGGAATGCTCAAAGATATAAAAATCGTAGCCCGACATCGCAATCTCCTCCGCCTCGGTCGGCATGGACAGTTCTATATCCCACCGATCGGCATAGGTGCTCTGTAATACAAGAAGCGCACCCGTAAAAAAATTATTTTGCAATGAGCTTGCATATTGGATGCGGATGGTCTCTTTTTTACCTCCATAGAGATAAAACGTATCGTCGCTTTCAAAACTATCTACTGTGCCGTCATCCACGCGGATAGAAACAGCCGCATCTTCAAAACGGTAAACGCCGAGGTCGGGAAATTTTACCGTGATAGTTTCTCCGTCGGTACAATTCGTGCGGCTCTGTGCCGTAACCGTTTCCTCTCCGTCGTTTGTTCCGTTCACCGCGAGCGAAATGTCCAGATATTTGCTACTGCCATACACGGCAACGTCAACATAGAACGAATAATAGTTATCGACCGACTCGGCTCGCACGTCGAGTATGCAGGCATTCCAATCGTTTTCGGACGACACATCGATGACGTTTATGTCCCCCGCATTTCTGTATTCAGTCCCCGTATAATAATAGACCTGCGCGTTCGATTTTTCCGTCAGCGCATCGGCAAGCCGCATCGCTCCTTCGATATCGCCCGCTGCATAAGAACATTGCGCCGTTGCAAGCCCTTCTTCAACCGCTTCGAAAGAAGATTCCTCCGTAACAACATACGATGCCTGTTCCCCAGCCAAAATAATGCTGACAGGTACATTGCGGCCGATCGATTCTTCTGCAAATTCACGAGCCTGTGAAACAGCCCTTTCAAAACGGGTTGAACCATTGCTTGCCGCACGCATATTGGCGGAGCCGTCAATGACCAAAATATTTTGGTCGAGATCGTCTGCCGAATAAATCTGTACCAGCGGCATCGAAAGAATAAACGCAGCTAAAACAATTGTCAGTATCTGACACAGTATAATCAATAAATTACGAAAAATGCTGTCCGTTTTCTGCTTTTTTCTATATTTCAGGCTTTCGCGCCAAATGTATGTAGAGGATATCGGTTTATTCTGATAACTTGGTTTTATCAGATAGATAATGAGCAAAACCAGCAGCCCCAACAGCGCTAATAATCCTAACGGCAATAATAATCTCATTCCAATATACCTATTTTCATCAACTCCCGGAAAATGGCCTTTTCAATGGGCGTATCCGAACAGATGGACACAAAATCTGCTCTACGGCTCGCGCAATATGCACGGATATTTTCCTTGATTGCCTTCAAGGCTTCGTCATACGCTTTATAATGCCCGCTGTCAATTTTCATCTTCATATTTCTGCTATCTTCGCTATCCAAAGACTCGGAATCAATCAGATTGACGCGTCCGATATATCCTGGGGATACCTCTTCCCGCGCCAGCACCTGCACAAGCAGAACCTGCCGCCCTTTATACCTGAGAAAATCGACCGCGCGTTTCCAGTCGTTGTCCGTTAAAAAGTCGGAAATAATGACGGTAAGCCCGTCGCAAGAACTGTTTTTCGCAGAGCTGATGACCGCCTCGGACAGGTAACAATCACCCTGAAATTTTATACTTTCCAATCGGCGAATCTCGCGGAAAAATGCGCTTTTCCCGACAATCGTCCCGCCCGAATTGTCCGCCAACTTTTCATGGACAAGATTAAATGAAACCTTATCCATACTATGCACCGCCAAAAAGCCGAGCCCCGCGCCGAGCGCAACGGCGTATTGCCCCTTTTGCGGCAGATCTCTCCCCATTGAGGCAGAACAATCAATATAGATATTTACCGCCACTTGGCGCTCGTCTGTAAACAGACGAATATAATATTTTTCAAAACGGCTATACAGATTCCAGTCGATCCTGCGAATATCATCGCCCAGCATATATTCTCGGTAGTCGGCAAATTCGACGGTCTGCCCGTACCTGTTCATCTGGTGTTTTCCATCGAAAAATCCGATCAGATCGTTGCGTAAACGAAGAAATTGCGTTTCCAACCGACTGAAAAATGCACTGTCAATATACGGATTGCTCATTTATTTTTATCTTTTCCCCTTTTTCCGTGCAGTTCCTGTAATATTTTGGCTATGATATCGTCGGGCGAAACTCTGTCAGCAAGCGCCTCGAAATTAAGTTTGATGCGGTGACGCAATACGGGATAGACAAGCGCATCGATATCCTCATATGCGACGTTAAATCGCCCCTCCATCAAGGCGTTTACTTTTGCCGCCGAAATGAGCGCCTGCCCCGAACGCGGGCTTGCTCCAACCTGTATGTATGTCTTTGAGATTTGCGCGGCACACTCACTGTCCGGGTGGGTTGCAAGGCATACGCGAATCGCATAGTCCAGAACCTCATCCGCAACTAAAATTTCGTTTGCCGTTTTCCGCATTTCCAAAAGTTCCGAAGCACTGCATACGGGATCTGCGACCTCAGCCATTGTCTTTTGCGTAAGTTTTACGATGTCCTTCATTTCGGCGAGGTTCGAATCTTTTACGATGATCTTGAACATAAAGCGATCCATCTGCGCTTCGGGGAGCGGATAAGTACCGTCCTGCTCAATGGGATTCTGCGTGGCAAGGACAAAGAAAGGTTCGCTGAGTTTATGCGATTCCCCCATTACCGTTACGGTATGCTCCTGCATCGCCTCCAACAGAGCCGACTGCGTTTTAGGAGTCGCACGGTTGATTTCGTCCGCAAGCAAAATGTTGCTGAATATAGGCCCTTTCTCAAACTGAAAAACCGAATTGCCCTTTTCGTCCTTAACGATGATGTTTGTACCGGTAACATCAGCGGGCATCAAGTCGGGAGTAAACTGTATCCGCGAAAAAGGCAAGTCAAACACGCGCCCCAAAGTACGGACAAGACGTGTTTTACCGACGCCGGGGACACCCTCCAAAAGTATGTTGCCGCCCGCGATCATAGCGATGACCGCCCCGCGCACAACTTCTTTCTGTCCGATTACATCGCGTGCAATCTGCTCGAAAATTTTCTTTGTCTGGTTGCCAAAATTGATAATATTCTGCTCCGTAGCCATTTTTGTATCTCCTGATTATTGAATTGCGTCAAAATAGTTCTGAATAATGATCCTGATATATTCGGGGACAACGCCGCCTTCGCTTAAAATCTGCATCGCCAGCTCGTAATATTCTCGATACACGTCACGGTAATACGTTTCACCGTCAATGACCTGATTGTGCTCTTCGTATTTACCGCCCGCACCGCTTGCAGGCATTTGTTCGTCCGAATCGAAGTCCATGTCAATATCGATGTCGTCTTCCATTTCTTCACCCGGTGTGTCATCTCCCAATTCTACGAACAGCGCAAATACCGTCATCGACCGAACAACGTTTTTATCCGTCCGTTCGGGCGTGGTAACACCATCCGACCAGATATCAAACACATACCCGTCATCCGCAACGGCAACAACTTCCGTACAATCGCCGCCCTCTGAAACAATCTGAACCGGTTCGCCTTCTATGTGACCGCCGTCTTCTTCCATATACCTCACCTGTACCAAAGAAGTTTCTTCGGAAGAATCCGGAAAGAGTTCGTCGATCCCGGGAACAGCGCCACTCACACTCATTACCGATACAGTTGTGCTCGAAATACCGAGCAATGCGAGGAAACAGGCGATGATGAGCGGAACAATCATAATTTGCAATTTTAGTTTTTTGTTGCTGAATTTTTGCAACTGAACGGCAGTATCTTCCCGCTGGCGCACCGCCATATAGGAAATATCCCCCTCCATCTCTACCATTGTAATAACACGTTCTTTCAGTCCGAGCATATCGGTGCGCTCGGCGACCTGCTTCAGCGTCGGGCGATATTTCGCAAAATAAAGCACAACCGTTCCCGCAATCACGAGCGCTATGCCTATAACAGGCGCAAGCCATACCATAGACGCGCCGATACAGTAAAACAACACGGCAAGCACGGTCATTGCGGAAAAACCGATAATGCAACCCCAAATCAGGGATTTTATGAATCCCTCTTTCGCAAGGCTTTTACGATATTTTTTTAAGATTTCATTGTACTCTTTCATCGAACAGCCCCCTTTGTTTAATCGTTTACCTTATTAAAAGTAAGTTCAGCATCCATACCGCCGGTAGGCAGTTCCCCGACGGAAACCAATACTCCGTTTATTCTAACGCGCATGTGCATCTCACCGCTCGTAAAGGTAAATACGATCGTATTCTTATCCTCAAATTTCCATGTACCACGGTTGACAAGGCCGCCCGCGACGGAGCCGTTTGGAGCATTCTCGTTATCTCTGCGGTTATAGGTGTAGGTTTTATCCGCATTGAGTACCAAGTCGAATTCAAAATACGCGTTCTCCATTTCAGTAACAGTAATGTCGGCATAATAGGCACCCGCAGGAGACGCGCATACCGTCAGCTCGCATTCGTATGTTCTGCCCTCGTATTCCGCAGTAATCGTAGTTTCTCCCGGAAAAAGACACTCTATCGTACCTTCTGCTACGCTCGCGACGGCGGGATCGGTCGTCGCCCATGACACATCTTCGGTCAATACGGTATTCCCGCGCAAAAGCGAGATGGTTTCTACATCATTCTCCACAAGAAACAATTCCGTAACGCTGAGTGCTATCGTCTGAATTTCTTCAACGGTAACATTGCAGGTATAGTCTTCCCCGCCATAAGCAGCCGTGACCACTGTTTCTCCGGCTCTGATAGCTTCCACACGGCCGTTCTCCACTGTAGCTACCGATTCAACAGAGGAACTCCATTCCACTCCTTCCAGAATGATAACATTGTTTCCCGAAAGTTCGAGACGCTCGCTTTCACCGACTTTCATGTTCAATTCCGAAAAATTTAACTTATATGGACTTTCCGTCTGATTTGAAGAAGCACATGCAGTTAAGCCCAAAACAGTACCAAGTACCAAGCATACAACACTAAATAACAGAACTATTCTTTTCATTTTCATTGATGACGTTCGTCAATCCCTCCATAAAACGCTTATATTATAAGATTTATTCCCATAGCCTGACGGCTATGGGAAAGGGCATGCCCTTTCCCTTTTGCATTAGTTCTCATACGCGAACAAATATGTAAAAAAAATTATCTCATTGTACACTCTTATTTGTATGCGGTTATCAATGCTTGTCGCATTGTTTTTCTTACTGTACATACACTGCAGAGTGCTTCCTTTTTGACTTCCGGATCAGATAAACCGCTTTCCGAAAAAAAAATCGTTTCATCACTTGAGCTGCAAGCAGATATTCCTGCATTGCCGCTATGCCCGATTCAGTAATATATACCAAACGCGCCTTCCCTCGGCGAACATATCCTTTTTGTTCTGCCGCTTTGGTCAGTTTCAGAATATATCCGGTCGATACGTTCATCTGTTTCGCAAGTTTATTCCCTTGCGCGCCTATTTCTTCTCTCTGCAATTTCTGCACGGCAATGAGGTACTCAAGTTAATGGTGCATCATATTCCCCCTTATCATTCATGGAGTGAAATATTCCCGTACAAGTTCCTTACCGCCGCACTTTGCGACGATTCCGTCCGCAATGAGATACGCCCTGTCACAGAGTGCTTCAGCGCAGCGCACATCGTGAGTAATGGTAATCATTGTATTGCCTGACTGCATGTGCAGTTTATTTAATATCTCCACCAAAGCGCAAAGTCCGTCGTAGTCCTGCCCCACCGTAGGTTCATCCAAAAGCAAAACTTCCGGTTCACAGGCGGCGACCGCGGCTATGGAAACGCGCCGCTTCTGCCCTTCGGAGAGCGACTGCGGATGTCTCTCCCACAGGTGCTTTACGCCAAAAAGTTCGGCAATTTCCGCGGCATATTCTTCACTCTTTGCGCCGAAAGAAATCTCCTGCCGCACCGTAGGCATAAAGAGCTGATAATCGGGATTCTGGTACACGACACCCACCTTTTTATACCAAGCCTTGCTGCCCTTCGGCTTTTGTTTAAATTTTTCGTGTATGTACTGCACGATAGCGCCGCCCGTCGGCTTATACAGCCGCGCAATCAAGCGCATGAGTGTCGTCTTTCCGCAGCCGTTTTCGCCGAGAAAAACCGTCCTGCCGCCTTTGGGAATCTCAAGCGATATATCTTTGAGTATCTCGCGCTCTTTGACGGAGAATTTTACGTTTATAAGAGAGAAAATCGACGATTGCACTGAATATATTTGGCAACTATCCTCAATTTTCGCTGTCTGTTGAAGGAGATATTCCTGCTTGTTTTCAACCTTTTTTACCGTCTTGTTGCCGATATGCCACACCGTATCGACGAACGGCAGAACCATGTCGAGCCTGTGTTCTATGACTACGACCGCATATCCTGCTCCTGCGAGCGAGCGCAACGTTCCCATGAGCATTGCCGCGCCATCCTTATCGAGATTAGCGAGCGGCTCATCGAGAATAATTATCTTCTGCCCCATCGCCAGCGTGCTTGCGGTAATCAGCCGCTGTTTCTGCCCACCCGACAGCGTGCGACAAGTCCACTTTGTGTCAAGTTTCATAAGGCGGCAGACGATTTCGATCTGTTTTTGTATTTTTTCGGGCGGGAAAGCGAGATTTTCGCAGCCGAAGGCGATTTCATCCTCTACTATTTTCTGAATGATTTGTTCGTCTGCATTCTGCAAGACGATGCCGACTTTGCGGCAGATATAGCCGAGTTTTTTGCTCTTGATATCCTCTCCCGCCATCCTCACCTTCCCGGAAAGTTCGCCAAAGTTGACATTGGGAATAATACCGCTGACAATATACATTAAGGTGGACTTTCCCTCGCCCGAATGCCCGGAAAGCAAAGTCACTTCGCCATATTCGGCAGTAAAGTCCGTATTTTCGAGTATCTTCGTCTTTCCGTCGTAGGAAAAATTTACTTGTTTCATTTCGATCGCACTCATAAAACAACCACCAAAACAGCACCCGCAACAATTCCGAGAACGAACAAAACATCCGAAATGGCGGGGTATTCCTTTTTATAGACTGAGTACAGCGAACCGCCCAGCGTAAAGCCGCGCGTCTCCACCGACAGCGCGAGCGTATCCGAAATGTTTACCAGCCGCATGACAAAGGGTACCAAAAAAGCACGGTATAAGATTTTTGGGTTTAACACGCTGCCCGCACCGCGCGTTTTCATCGCCTCGCGCACCCGCTTTATCTCCCCTTTGAGCATCGGAACGAACGACATGGAAATAAGCATGCCGAGCGTGATTGCACGCGGCGTATGTATCTGCGATAGGCTCCTCGTCATTCTGACCGCGGCGACAGACATACTGAGCGCCACACCCAGAAAGAGCGCGCCGAAGCGGTTGAGCATTGCCAGCGCAGCAGCCAAATCTCCTCCGGCGGAGGCGTAAGCAATACCCGCAAATGCTCCGCCGAACACGATAAACGCGGGCAGCATTTTCAGACATCCTTTCCAGCACCCGAACAGGCTGAGCCATACGAACACGCCCAAAAGATACCAACAAAGATTTTCATTCCGCGCTGTGACCAGTCCGAAGATGATAACGAAAAGCGACGCGGCGATTGCAATGAGCGGGTACAGTTTTGTTTTGAACCTGATAAAAGTCACTTTTTGAGTACCCCCGCTTTTTTGAGTTCACGCGAAATCACCATCCCTATGACCGAACCGACCAAACAGAGCGCGACAATAGCCGCCGTCATGCCGACGATCACCAACGAATCGGTGCCGCCGAGGAACATGGAAACAGCCTCGTTCTCCGCGCCCGTAACTGTGTAATTTACGTTGTAATAAAGATAGAGGAGCGGCACGGTGAGCGGCATGTACAGCGTTCCCGCCATAACACACGCCCAGTCGTTTTTATAGCTGCGAAAGATGGCAAATACCAAAAGTTCCACAACGACCGCGCATACGGCGATAAGCGCCATAGGCGGGAACATCATCACGAGAAACAGCGCAATAAAAATGCCCATAATGGTCATTGAACCCGCTTTGCGCACCTTCATAAGCCCGATGACAGGGAATATAGAAAATTGCAAACCTAATCCAAGCTGAATGATGCCAAATACGGGAACGTGAATCAAAAGCGGCATAATGGCACTCGTCACCAATGTACACGCTGTGATAATAGCGAGGAATACGATGTCCTTGATCTTGAATCTGCGGAACATCTTACTCTCGTCTTTATCGCGCGCCTCGCGTTTTTTAAGTTTTTCTTCAAAGGCCGCCTGCTTGGGCACAACGGCCGCCTGCATTTCAAGCGTATTTTCTATAAGCGCGGCGATGTCGGCGTTTTGTGTTGTGGTTTTGCTCGTGTTTTCCATATATCACTTTACTTCCTGTATAATTCCATCATCTACCCTATACACCCTATCGGCAATCGCCATTGTCGATTCGCGGTGCGATACAAGGATAATGCTCTTTTTGCTCTTCTGTTCTGCGAGGGATTTTAAGATCATACCCTCGTTTATCGAATCGACGTTGCTCGTCGGTTCGTCCAACAAAATGAGCTGACTGCCTTTCAGGAACGCGCGGGCAAGCCCGATCCTCTGCTTTTCGCCCGCAGAGAGATTGTCGCCCATCGCGCCGACCTGCGTCTTGTAACCGTCCGGCAAAGTTATGATAAAATCATGCACCGAAGCCATTTTGCACGCTCTTTCGATTTCTTCCTGCATGGCGTCCGGTTTGGCGATGCGCAGGTTATCCTCAATGCTCTCGTCAAAGAGATAGGTCGTCTGAGAGACCATCGTCACATTCTCGAGCAAATTGTCCGAGTCGATTTTATCGACGTCGATGCCGTTGTAGTCAATTTCGCCTTTGTCCTTTTCCCAAAAACGGAGCAAAAGTTTTAAGAAGGTCGATTTCCCGCAGCCGCTCTCACCGACGATGCCGATGATCTCGCCCTTTTCCGCGTGCATACACACATCTTGGAGAACGGGCGCATTCTTCTCATACGCGAACGAAAGGTCTTTGACGTTAAGATTTTCGTATTCAAAAATTTTGCCGTTCGTTACAGGCGATACCGCGGGCTTTTCTTCCAAAAGGCTGAGAATCCTGTCGCCGCTCGCAAAGGTCTGCGTGAGGTTACCGGGCAACGCCGAAACAGCGAGTACGGGGCCGAAACTGCCGAAGATCGTCACCACGCCGATGAGCATCCTGCCCAAATCTATTATCTCAAAATGTACAAGCAAAATACCGACAATGAGCGAAGCGGCAATGAACAGCGTGACCATCAGTTCGGTTGCGGCGGAAGATTTCGTAATACCGTTTTTCATCTTCTTGGTCTCTTTGAGCAGAATATCCGAACGACGGTTGACTTCCCTTTCTCTGTCCTTTTCGGCATTGTTCAGAACGATGTCCTTTATGCCCTTGATACTGTCGAGGAAATAGGCATTGAAACCTGCAAACTCCCTGCGGTAGTTGACACCCGACGCTTTAAGTTTGCCCGACGAAATGAGCGGTACAACGATGCCGATCACGATATACCCTGCAAGCACCACGAGTGCGAGATACCATGAGGACACAAATCCTACAAACAGGAACACCGCCAGCGATACCAGCACGGCGATACAAATGGGAGAAATAGTGTGCGCATAGAACACCTCCAGCGTTTCGATGTCCGAAGTGATCATGGCGATAATATTGCCCTTTTGCTTGCTTTCGAGCTTTGCGGGGCAAAGCACTCTCAATGCGCCGAAAATTTTGTCGCGCAGCACCGCCAGCAAATTGAAAGCGATGTAATGATTACTGTACTGTTCCAGATACCGCAGGCCGCCGCGGATAGCGCCGCAGCCCACGACAAGCCCTATTATCCACCCCCAAGCGAGAGGAATTTCCGCGCACAAGCCCATTATATCGAGCGCCTTTGCAACGCCCGTCGCGCCGAATACCGTCACGCCCATCGCCGCGATGAACCCGACAGAACCGTTTATTACGGCGAGTATCATTATGTAGGAGAGACTGCCCAAAAGCACGATGAGGCTCGCCATAATTTTTGCGCCGCTTCTGCGAAGTTTTACTTTCATGCTTTCACCTCCGCGGTTGCGCCCGTGATTTCTTTATATCCCTCTTCAAGCTGCTTCTGTGCCGCATAGAGTTTTGCATAGCCGCCCTTCGCGCTTATCAATTGCTCATGGCTGCCGTGCTCTTTAACTTCCCCTTCTTCCATATAATAGATGTTATCCGCGGGGACGACGTTTGCAAGGCGGTGCGAGATGACGATAACGCTCTTTTCTCTGCTCATCGCCTTTATATTATCCATAATTATCGCCTCGCTCTCGATGTCGATATTACTCGTCGCCTCGTCAAAGACGTAGATGTCTTTATCCGCCACGAGGTTGACCGCGAGCGCGAGCCTCTGTTTCTGCCCGCCCGATACATTGTTTGCATCCTCTGTAATGACCTTATCCAGTCCGCCGTTTTCTTTGATAAAATCGGCAAGATTGACAGCCTTTAACGCAGACCAAATTTCCTCATCGATCACGTTCTTCTTTGCAAGTTCAAAGTTGGCGCGCACGGTGTCGTTGAAAATATAAGTGTTATATGAAACGGAGGCAAGGTGCGAATAGTACGATTCGCGCATTACGTTCTCCAAAACGTCGCCGCCTACCGTAACACTTCCCTCTTTCGGGCGGTACGCACCGACGAGCATATTGACGACGGTGCTCTTTCCACAGCCGCTCTCGCCGACGATTGCCGTCATGCCCCGTTCGGGGAATACCATATTTACGTTTTTTAGCACATCGCGCTTGCCATCATACGAGAAAGTCACGCCTTTTAAGTTCAGTTCTGTACCACTTACTTTGTTCTCGCCCCATACGGGATCGGGAACATTGAGGAGAGATATTATTTTTCTGCCCGCACTGGCGCCGTTCATGGCGACGTGAAAAGCGGAACCGAGCGAACGCAGCGGCAGGAAAAACTCCACCGCCACGAGAATGAGGAAGAGAACCGACGCGGGAGCCAGCCAGCCGTTCATAAGTCCGACGATCGAAAGAGCAATACCCGCACCCGCGCCGCCATATGCCACCAAGTCCATAATGGTCGTGCTGGCAAGCTGCATGACGAGCACCTTCATCGTTATCTTGCGGAACTCTTCCGCGCTCTGATTCATCTTAACATGGCGGACGGCGTCCGCTTTGAAAATCTTTAACTCTTTCAATCCCTGCACGCTGTCTAAAAAGGCATCGCCCATCGAGGTATATTTGCCCCAATACTTCGCAAATATCTTTTTGGCGTACTTTGAAACGGCCACAATGGACGCGGGAATGAGCGGCACGCACGCCAAAAGCACCAGCGAAGTACGCCAGTCTATTCCGACGCAGATACAGAACAAAATAACGGGTGCGAGCATGGAAAAGAAGAACTGTGGCAGATACGTCGAATAATACAGGTCGAGTTGCTCGATGCCCTCCATGGAAACCTGAGTAAGCCCTGCCATGTTCATACCGTCCGTCGAACGCACGCCGAGGCGTAAAATTTTATTGTAAGTACGCTCGCGCAAGTCCTTTTTTACCTTCCTGCCGAGCATATCTTTAAGGTTGCCCGTGCAACGGCTTGCCGCATACCGCACGATGATGGCGACGACAGCCGTTATCGCGGGATAAATGTAGGCGAGCGGCTCGTATCCTTCGATGAGAAAGTACACCGCCCAGCAAATGCTCGCCGTGATGCCGATGTTGGCGAGCATCCCCAATACCATGAAAAGGACTGCATAGGCGACGTATTTTTTATTTCCACCGATCAGTTTTAAGAGTTCTTTATCAAACATTCGATTTTGCCTTTACCTCTTTTTTTAATTTTCTTTTATAACTTATCGTCTGAAAGACGTGTTTGAACGCGAACACGGGGTGCGTGAATATCATTCTCGGCCCAGCCCACTTCATAACGTCCTTTATCTTTCCCCGCATATCTGGTTTATAGCAATGGATTTTGCAGAAAGAACAGAACTTTTTGTTGACCTTAAACGGGCATTTTTCGAGGCGGAAGAGCGCGTATACAGTGAGCGCTTTGCACTCTTCGCATAGATCCTCCCCTTTCGTTCCGTGTTTGCCGTGGCAATACTTTTTTATCATTACGGGAATGAGTTTTCTCTCCTTTTCCCACGCTTTCAGTTCTTTGGGTACTTTTTTGCTTTCTGCTTCCACCATGCCGCCTCTCATTTATTTTATTCTCTTATGTGAACTACACGGCAAAAAAAATTGCCGGTAAACGTTGCCATATGAGAACATATACCCTTAAAATAAATACGCCGCAACGTATTACTTAAAAGTATATGGGTTTGACAGGGGAATAAAGGATAAGTTCCCTATCGAGAACCATAAAATATTATAGCACTCATGTAGGTGTATGTCAACAAAATGAACCTGGGTTAATTATTCTTTTAGAAAAATTTTTTCCCGTCTGCAATACTCCTGATCATACAGTCAATGACACGGTGACTGTCGATTGCAGCCACATCACTGTTAACACAGAAAAAAGAGGGATCATCTCTCCCTCTTTTTCGCATCTTGCTTACTCATTTCCGTTTTCTTTTCTTCTGTCTTTGTATCAACCAATTTATCACAGCTGATACACACAAACAGACCGTTCGAATCTTTTAAGTCCGATCCCCCGTTTCCTGCTCCGCAATACGGGCATATTTTGTCAGATAACATTTGATTTGCTTTCCTCAATTATTCGGCAACAAACTTTTTTAATAGCTCCATGAGTTCATCCGACACAACATGCTCGATACGGCAGCCGTCCTGCTCGGCAAGTTCGTCGCTTCCGCCTAATTTCTTGATTGCTGCCGTTAAAATCTGATGGCGCTCATATACTCTTTCCGCACGCTTTCTACCTTCCGCGGTGAACTCGATGACGCCAGTTTCAGCCATTGTTATATAGCCTTTATTGATCAGATGATGCAATCCGCGCGAAATATTCGATTTCGCAAGCCCCAACTCATTCATTATATCTACGGAACGGACATTAGCGTTATTTTTCCGAAGCAACAAGATCGTCTCCAGATACATTTCTTCCGATTCCCGGTTACTTCTTCTTTCCATCGTTTTTCTCCTCCGTTTCTTATATATTTTACTCTATTTATGCGCAAAAGTAAAAAAAGCAATCCTCTGTTTTCTTCATTCCGGTTTCTATCCTAAATTCACTCTTCTTTGGCTAGAATATCCATCATTTCAAAAATCAGTTTGCGCCGATTTTTAGGTATCCTTTCAAATTTTTCCAACAACAGCAACTGTTCGCTTGTCAAATCATGTTCCTCAATCCCGCCGTAAAATTCCGCGACACTAATGCTCATTGCCTCACAAATGCTCACAATGGAATCACGGCTCGGCGTATATTGCTTTTCATTGAACCAATCATTGATTGTCGTTATATAGATTCCGGTTTCTTTAGAGAGTTTATACTTCGACCAGCCCCGTTTATCCATCAGTTCTAATATACGCCCTTTTACATCCATAATCCTCTCCTTATATAGTGCTACTACTAATAGTTTACTATTGAGCAGTAAAAATATAAGTGGTGGCAACGCCCGTGTTTTAGATTGTATTAGCAAAATTTATTTGTTATAATAGTAAATATAAAGAACTTTCCAGATTAAAAACAAAAAAGCAAGTCCTCTAAAAGTAAGGCTTGCCAAAACTGTCTGCGGGCAATTTAATCTGAAATGTTCTCTTTTGCAAAGAGCGGAGAATCGAAGAAGTCCTTTAAGGTGATATTCAGTCCGTCGCATACGCAATAAAGAGTTGACAGCTTTACCGTACTGCTACGCCTCATCGTGACTATCGTCGAGTAGGGTACGCAACCGTCGCGCGCAACTTTATAAAAACTTTTATCCTCTTGGTTCGCAAGTTCGACAATCCGAGCATAAACTGCATCTACCAGTCTCATTCCGTTACCTCCTATATATTGCTACGTCAATATACAAGAAATTATACGGAATTCTTTACACCTTAATATATTGGCATACCAACTAATTTGGTCAACCAACATATTGGTGCATCATTATAATATAGAAAAGGTGGCTTTATGGAAACGAATAAGACCGTATCGCTCTGCACACGGGCATCGCTCAAAAGAATTTCCGTGGAAATACGGAAACGATAAAAAAACAAACCCTTTATGAGAGAGTTGTATGAGAGAGACTTGAAAGACGCATCACCGAAAACGATATAACCGAATAACGACGAACGAAAAGGCGGCACTTGGTACACAATGGAGTACGTAAAGAAACTCAAAAGGTCTATTGAAATTTTGTGCTTGGATGAACTGATATAAAACAACTTTCCTTTCTTGTTACATTATTAACTGCCGTCTGCTTATTGTCCTCATTGCCTTTGACTGCAAGCGGCGTTTCTGCAGAACTTGTCAAAACGACTTTTTTCCCCTATATTTCCGAGATAGAAAACCCGTCCTATTTTCTCACCGCAGATTTGGACAATACCTCTCCTCCTCTAAACGCCTCCCTTTCCGTTCACGCTGACACAAGCGAAGAAATCAAGATGACTTTGCCCGTATATGGCCGCTTTTGCGATGTTGACGGCTCGGACATATGCCTAACGGTGAATAGAGAGAAAATACGCCCTCCGTATCCTTATTCGACCGATACATTCGGTTTTCCGTCCACTTTTTCTCATGAAGAAGTCCTTATCATAAAACTTTCGTCCGAACTGCACGACTTGACAACGCCCTGTTACTACTATTCGTTCTCTACGGAAAACGAAGGCTCCGTAACATTCACTTTACCGAAAAATGTGATGATATTCACAAGCCTGACTTCTTATTCCTACTACTCCCAAAATCGGCAATATATTGCAATCAACGTCTGCGCATCGGACGCTCCGACATCGCTCTATCTGTCAAACACAAACATGCCATTCCCGACGTGGGCTATCGTTGTTCTCTCCATTTGCGGCACAGGATTGATAATGTGTATCGCCTTAATGATTTACTTCAGTGTTTCCAAACGATATAACTAATAAATGCGCGGTACTCGCCGCGCATTTATTAGTTTCCGAAACCCGTTTCCTGCTATGTATTTTGCGTTGCTTCGCCGAGCTTCCAGCCCACGGACTTTTCGCGCATGGCAATAAATTCGGCATACTTGCCCTGCTTTGCCAAAAGTTCTTTGTGCGTACCCTCTTCGACAATCTTGCCGTCGTCAAGAACAATAATTTTATCGGCATGGCGAACGGTCTTTAACCTGTGCGCGATCATGATGACCGTCTTGGACTTCGTCAGCTCCTGAATAGCGTTTTGCAGCATCCATTCGTTTTCGGGATCGACGTTCGCCGTCGCCTCGTCCAAAATAATCACGGGACTGTCTTTTACGATTGCGCGGGCGATGGAGATACGCTGTTTTTCTCCGCCCGAAATGCTTGCGCCGCCCTCGCCGATGACCGTATCATACCCGTCGGGGAGCACGGAGATAAAGTCGTGACAGCACGCCTTTTTCGCCGCTTCTATCACTTCCTCCATGCTCGCATCGGGCTTGCCGAAACGGATGTTGTTCGCGATCGTATCGTTGAACAGGTACACATTTTGGAACACCATGCTGTAATTTTTAAGCAAACTATCAAGTTTATATTCGCGCACGTCGTGTCCGCCGAGGGAGATACTTCCCTTATCCACGTCCCAGAACCGCAAGATGAGGTTACACAGCGTCGTTTTTCCGCTGCCCGAACCGCCGACGATGGCGAGCGAGGAGCGCGCGGGAATATCCACCGTAACGCCGTCGATAATTTTGCGCTTATCGTAGGAGAAATCCACATTCTGTACGGCAATATCTGTCTTTGCAGGCGTTATCTCCTTGCCGTTTATGTCCATGACGGGCAGATTCATCGCCGCTTCTATCTTGTCAATGCTATTTGCCGCTGTGCGTAGCAGTGCGGACATATTGCCGCCCGAATCGAGGTCGTTAAACACCATGAACGAGGCGATGCAGGCGACGAGCGCCGTAAACAAAGGCATGGAAAGCTGCGTGTAGAGCCAAACCGATACCGCAATTATCGCCACACCAGCAAGTTTGACGGCGACGCCCTGCAATGCCATGAATGGGATATAGTTCTTTTCGAGCGCGTAGTTGACGTCTCTGTCCTCTTTAATTGCGGAAGCGACCTTTTTATTGGCCTTGCCCGTAAGGTTATACGACTTGATGACCGCAATGCCCTGTACATATTCGAGCACGGCCTCCACCGCTTTGTCGCCCGAAGCAGTCTTTCTGTCCGAGTTCTTTTCGCCCGCCTTGTGCAGAAAATGATTAATGATGAGAAAGAGAACGAACCCCGCCGCGACAACAAGACCTATGCGCCAGTCGAACACCAAAAGCGCGACCGTGATGACGAGCGCCATAAACAGACCTTTGGTCGTGAGTAGCATACAGCGCGTGAGCGTATCTTGCAAAGACTCCGCCGTGTTGGTCGCGGTATTGGCGATCTGACCGAGGTTGTGTTCGTTGAAATACCCCATCGGTGCATATTTGAGCTTATCGGCTATCTGTATACGCGCGTTCGCCGCTATGGTATAGCCCGCATATGTTAAAAACTGCGTGGAGAAATAATTGCATACGGCGGCAAGTAACACACCCCCGCCCACAATACCGAACGCCGCCCAGACCGTGGACATGGTCGCCGAGCCGTCAATCATATTTTGCAGGGCATACGACGTTGCGAGGAGTGAAAACGCGGTAAACACCGACTGCAACAGTCCGAATATAAGCGCGACAATCATGTGCTTGCGCTGTTTTCCGGCAAATTTTATAAACTTCAACAGATATTTGAACATAGTTTAATCCTCCGCTCTGTCCTTTGCGCCTATATGCGCCTGCCACAGCTCGTTATAGAGCGCGGACGATTGAAGCAGCTCTTCATGCGTGCCGCTCGCCTTGATTTTGCCGCCGTTAACGAGGAATATTCTATCCGAATCGACGATGGTCGAGAGCCTGTGCGCTACAACGATGAGCGTTTTGCCCTGCACGAGTTTTGATACGGCGCTCTGAATGACCGCCTCGTTTTCGGGATCAGTATAGGCGGTCGCCTCGTCCAAAATAACGATGGGCGCGTTTTTGAGCATGGCGCGTGCTATGGCGATGCGCTGTCTCTCGCCGCCCGAAAGGTGCCCGCCCGAACTTCCAACCACGGTGTCGTAGCCGTTTTCGAGTTTCATGATAAATTCGTGGCAACCAGACGCTTTGGCGATATTCTCCACCTCCTCGTCGGTCGCGGCGAGGTTGCCCTTGCGTATATTTTCGCGCACGCTCTCGTTGAACAGAAAGTTGTCCTGCGCGACGTAGGCGATATTTTGATTGAGCTGTTCGAGAGGAATTTCGCGGATGTCCTTGCCCACATGGAGGCGATGAGCTTTGCGATCGTCGATTTTCCGCTGCCCGAAGGCCCGACGAGCGCGTTGACCGTACCCTGCCTGAACTCGAAATTTACGCCATGTAAAATCTCTTTCCCTTCGTTGTAGCCGAAACGGACATTCTCGCCTTTTACGGTATAGTTCGTAAGTTTTACCTTCTCTTTGGGACGGACAAGCTCCGGCTTTTGCAGAATGGAATTTATCTCCCCGACGATGACGCTGATCTTGCCGATGTCGTCGCTGTAACTCATGATGCCGATGAGCGGCGTGAGCATACCGAAACTCAAAACAACGAGCATGACGAACTCGGCGAGGGTAACGCTGCCCTGAACGTAGAACGCGACAGATGCGGGAAGTACCGTCAGAAGCACGGCGGGGAATACCGCCATTGCAATGGAAAAGAAAACTTGGCTCTGTTTCATCCAGTCGATGGCAGAATGCGCGGACTCATACGCAGCGTCGGTGAACTTTTTATACGAATCAGCGGACTGGTTGAACGTCTTGATGACCTCGATGCCGTTGATATATTCCACGGCGACGGAGTTGAGGTTCTTGCCCGCGCGCACATACCGCCCGAACTTCTTTTTGTACCCTATCATCATACACATATACATCAAAAGCCCCACGGGGATGGTGATGAGCGAGATCAGCCCTACCCGCCAATCGATGGTCATTATGTAAACGAACAGTGCGATGGGTGCCAACAGTTTGGACGACACTTCGGGAACGATATGCGCGAGCGTTGTTTCGATGCTGTCGATTCGCTCCAAAATCGTGTTCTTGATCTCGCCGCTCGGCCGCGACAACACATTGCCGAGCGACATGCGGGCAAGTTTGTCGCAGGCGTTCGAGCGCACATCGGAGATGACGGTGAATGTCGCCTTATGCGAAATGGTCGTGGAAACCATGTGGCAGGCGTAATGCCCTACCCAGCACAGCGCGGCGATCAGCAGCCACATGCCGTAAGTTCCGAACGTGAACGCAAACTCACCCGCGACAAGCAGTTCCGTGAGCTTGCCGAGGCACACGAACGGAACGATTCCGAATCCGACTTCGAGCACCGCAAACAGCACCGACGCAACATACCGGCTGCGGTACGGGCGCGCCCATTCGTACAGGTACGAGAACGTACCCCTACTCTTTTCTTGTTTAGCCATAAGTCCTCCTATATTTTAGTTCACTTATGCGAACTATTGTACATGAGTTAAGGGGAGCTTTCCTCCCCTTCTTTTTACAGACCGAGCAATTTATCCCAGCCCGCGTTAAAAAATTCCTGCAATTTCAGAATATATTGCCGTGCATCATCGCGGGATAAGTCGTGCATGACGACCTCGAACATGCCGTTGAACATTGCGCTCGCCAGCATATGCGCCAAATCTTTGCGGATGTCCGCAATCTGAAATCCCGCTCCCCTAACCGCATCGATAAAGCGGAAGGTGCTTTCCGTCTCCACGTCTATCATTTTATCGACGTAGTATTCGTAGCTCGTACCGTCGCTCTTGCAGATGATGAGCTTGAAGGCATCGAAGTTATCGTAGATGAGATCGACCATGCGGTCTATCTTCTGCGCAACGTAGGGGTGCATCTCCCTGCGCTGGTATTCAGGGGAATACCCCGCAAACTCGTTCTGCACGGTCATGAAATAATTGTACAATTCATCGGCAGGCCCCTCCACCAGTTCGCGGAAAATTTCGCTCTTATCGGCAAAGCGGCTGTACAGCATACCCGTTGTAAAGCCCGCACGCTCCGCGATCGTGCGCATGGAGGCTTCGGCAAATCCCCTTTCCATAAATTCGGCCTTTGCCGCCTCTAAAATTTTTCCGCGCGCGCTATCGTCTTTCTCTCGCATATCGTGCTCCATATATTTGATAACAATGTTATTATAACAATGTTATTAAAATAAGTCAACTATTTTTCCGTAAAACTATAAAAAAACCGAGGAAAAACTTTCTTCGGTTATCCCAATGCGATATCAAGCGCCATCATCACCACAAAGCCGAGCATTGCGCCCCATATGCCGAAATGCGGATATTCTGAAAGGTGTGCGTCGGGAATAAGATCTTCAACCACTACAAAAATCATCGCCCCCGCCGCAAACGCCAAAAACCACGGCTGCGCCGCCGTAAGGTTTGCCGCAAGAAAGTACCCGACAACGGCAAACACGGGTTCCACCGCTCCGCTGCCCATGCCGCATAAAAATGCTTTGCCGCGGCTACCCGTCGCCGACATATACCTCACCTCTTACGCGAGAACAGCCCGTGCTTTTCATACGGCTCTGTTTCAATTCTTCCCACTCCGTATCCCTGCTTTGCGATCGCCTCTTTGATGAGTTCGGTATTTACGCCATCCTCGGCAACAACTTCCGTCCTGCCCTTTGCGTGCGAAGATTTTACTTTCTTTACGCCCTCCACGCGCCGCACGACGTCGTTGACGTGCGTTTCGCACATGCCGCAGTGCATCCCCTCGACTTCTAAAACGATCTTTAACATACATTACGCTCCTTTTGATTCGCATATGCGAACATACTTCTATTATATCTGTTCCATTTACAAAAAGCAAGCAAACAGAGACGGTTTCAAAAAAGCGGCCGCAATATGCGACCGCTTTTTCTATTATTCGTTTTCCGCGAGGCGCTGTCTTTCGCGCAGGTGTACGAAAGTATTGTAAATGCCGCCCCGTTTCATGAGCTGCTCGTGTGTTCCCTGCTCGGCGATCTTTCCCTCGGACACGACGACGATCTTATCCGCCGCACGGATAGTGTTCAAGCGGTGCGCGATGACGAGCAATGTTTTTCCGCGGACAAGCTCGGTTATGGCCTCCTGAATGTGTCGCTCGTTATCGAGATCGACGCTCGCCGTCGCCTCGTCCAAAATAACGATGGGCGCGTCTTTTAAGATGCACCGCGCGATGGAGATGCGCTGTTTTTCGCCGCCCGAAAGGGAGGCCCCGCCCTCGCCGATGACGGTATCGAACCCCTTAGGCAAGTGCATGATAAAGTCGTAGCAACGCGCTTTCCTTGCCGACTCCTCCACCTCTTCTTTCGTAGCGGTCGGCCTGCCCATTGCGATATTGTTATAGACGGTATCCTGAAACAGGTACACGCGCTGAAACACCATGCTGATCTTATCCATGAGTTCGGACAGCGGTATCTCACGGATATCTACGCCGCGCACCTTGATACTGCCCGATTTTATGTCCCAGAAACGGGCCAATAGGTTCGCAAGCGTCGTCTTTCCCCCGCCGCTGGGTCCGACGAGCGCGGTCATCGTGTTCTTTTCCGCCGTAAAGCCGACACCCCGCACGGTATCTTCCTCGCCGTATGCGAACGTCACGTTCTCAAACGATATTTCGGGTGCGGACGAGGTTGCGGGAATGTGCTTTTTACCGTCGTCGGACAGCGTCTTTTCATCGAACACTTCCTCGATGCGATCGAGGCAACTGCCCATGACGGTCAGCCGCGACGATTCGCTGTACAGCGTTTTCAGCGGCAGAAAGATGGAGAACGCAAACAGTACGCAGCCGATAAGGTATGGCAAAGTCATCATATTTTCAAAGTACAGCCATACGCCGAGCGCAACGATGCCCGCCATGCCTATGGTATAGAGCACGTTGAGCACGACCATCCACGGCAATTGCGTAAACTCGAATTTTAGCGCGGCATCCCTCGTTCTGCGGAAGTTTTTTGTCAGGCCTTCCGACTTTTCGCCGAGCAGATTATAGCTCTTGATTACGCCGATGCCCTCAATATGGGAGAGGACAGCGTCGGTAAGCGCCTCGTTCTGCTTCTGGCGGATATTGCGTGACCAGCAGCCCGATGCGCCAGTCGATGACGTACATAAAAGCAACCATAAGGAGCGCCGAAAAGCCGTTGCCCAGCATATCGGCAATTGACTGCATGACGTTTTCTTCAACGAACACCATGTCGGACGAGAGCACCGAGCTGATCTTTCCGATATTGCCCGCCGTAAAGTAACCCATAGGGAGTTTCCGAAGGCGCGCGCCCAGCTCCATGCGCTTTTCTGCAAAAATCTTATATCCCGCCGTGCTCTGCAACCGATCGCTCAGATTTGTGGCGAGAATGTGCACGGCAAGCGACGCCGCCATGCCTGCAAAATAGATGAGGCAGCGAGCCACGGTAATCGTCCCTTCGTAGAACTCATTGAAGAGCAGAAAGCTGAGGAAGAGAGGCATCATGATGCAGATGCCCTTGATGAACGCGAACAGCGCCGCCGAGAGCACCCTGCCCTTGTATCTGCCCGAAAACTTCAATATCCTTACGAAAAACTTTATCATACCGCGCCTCCTTCCGTTCCGACCACGTTCCACGCCGTGCTGTCCTCGGAGATCTGCCACAGCCGTTTGTAAATGTCGTTGCTTTCCAAAAGCTCTTTATGCGTGCCGCAGCCCGCTACCATACCGTTATCCAGCACATATATTTTGTCCGCGTTCTGAATGGAAGCAAGGCGGTGCGCGATGACGAGGAGCGTTTTACCCCGGACGACTTCGGCGATCGCCTTTTCCATCTTCTCCTCGTTTTCGGGATCGGCGAACGCCGTCGCCTCGTCCAAAATGACGACGGGCGCGTTTTTCAAAATGGCTCTTGCGAGCGTGACCCTCTGCCGTTCCCCGCCCGAAAGCGCGCTGCCGCAGTCACCCGCGAGCGTATAAATACCGTTTTCCAACCTATTGATAAATTCCATGCACTGCGCTTTTTGCGCCGCGTCGAGCACTTCCTCCTTCGTCGCATCGGGCTTGCCGACCTTGATATTGTCGTAAATGCTGGTATTGAACAGGAAGTTATCCTGCGACACAAAGGAAATCGCCGTCTTTTTGCCTTCCTGCACGACGAGGCCGGCGCTTTGAATGACGTCCTTGTCCTCATAGGCAAAGGTCACGTTCTCGAACACCGCCGTGTTGCCCCTGCCCGTAAAGACGTTGCCCTTGCTTTTCAGCGGCTCGGCGTCCAAGGTCTTTTCCAGTTCCTTGACCTTGCGATCGACCTGTGCGAGCGAAGGAACGAAACGCATCGCCTTCATGAGAGGGCCGCCCAGCCCGAAGGAAAGGCAAAGTACCAAAATCAGGTCGGCAAGTTGCGACCAGCCGTTGACGACGAACATGCCGCCGAATGGCAACGTGAACAGCGAACAGCAGACGAACACGCCCGCATACACCGCCATCCACGGCCAGCACACGCGGTACCAGTCCAACGTAAAATCACGGTATGCCTCCACGTCCTTTTTATACCGTTTATAGGAATCGCCGTCCCTGCCGAATACTTTGACGACTTCCATGCCGTTGACGTATTCGATAATGGTGTTGTTCATGACCTGCGCCGAGCGGTAGTAACTGTCCATCTTGGAAAAGCCGGCGCGCGTCATCATCATAACCGCCCACACGCCGACCGGCAGCATGACGAGCGTTAAAAGCGCGAGTTTCCAATCTATCGCGAACATGGCAATGAATACGCCGACGGGAATGATGATATTACCTAACCCTTCGGGAATGGCGTGCGCGAGCAGAAGTTCCATGCTCTCCACGTCGTCCACGAACAGTTTTTTGAGATTCCCCGTCCCCTTCTCCTGTACCACGCCGAGGGGCAGTTTTTCCATTTTGCCCTGCAAGCTCACGCGCAGATTGTACAGCGTGTTGAATGCCGCAATGTGCGAAAGGGACAGTCCGCCGAGGTAGAACACAAAGTTCAGCACAAGGCAGACGGCGACGCCCGCTACTCTGCCCGCGGCAAACTCCCATGTAACACTCTCGCCCGCAATGAGCGGCGAGATGATCTGATACGCGAAGATGTACGGCAAGATCTGCGCCGCCACTGCTATAACGACCATGACAGTCGCCACGACGGTGAGAATCTTGTACTTGCCCGCGTACTTCAAGATACTTTTGATCATACAGCCTCCTGTTATTTTATTTGTTCGCATATGAGAACGATATGCTGAAAAAATTACCTCCACAGCGGGCGGCAAGTTTACCGCTCGAAATCGAGCATTTTATACCAGTCGAACAGTCCGCACATCAAGTCGGATATGCGTCCTGCCTCTTCCTTTGAAAACCCATGAATGAGCGGCTCACAGATCGCCGTCCAAAAGGATGACAGCATGACGTGCATTTCCTTCTCGGAAATATCCGTCTTTGTCAGCCCCCGCCTCTGCGCTTCCTTGTAATACGCATAGGTAGTGTGGCTCATGTTCTCCACCCATTCATGCTCGAAGTTCGCGTACTTCGTCCCGTCCGAAAATACGAGCAGCAGACGCATTTCGTCGTAGCGGTCGTATTCCCTGTCCATGTCCCACGCCTTTTTAAGCTCTTCGTCCGTGAGCGTCGTCGGCAGAACGGATTTTTGCCGTACCACTTCTTCGAGGTCTTGCACGGTGTTTTCCACCAGCGCGCAAAAAAGCTCTTCCTTGCCCTTGAACCGCTTATACAGCGCGCCCGTCGTCACGCCCGCGTTTTTGCAGATTTCTTGCAAGGACGCATCCAGAAATCCCTTTTGCAGGAACTCCTCTTTCGCGCTCTCCATGATGCGCGGATCGATTCTCCTGTCCGCAACCGACATACGTACCTCCTTTGATAATCCAATTACCGATAATTTAATTATCATTATAATCATATGCCGCTCCCCTGTCAAGAGTTTTGCGGCAATAATCAAAAAATTTTCGCAAAAAAAATAGCGGAGGCTGCTTACCTTCGCGCTATAATCTATATGATTTAGTTCTTATCGGCTTTCTTTTTCGCGTTGATAAAATGAAAATCGCAACACTCTGCGCCTTCGCCGATCGTTCCCGCCCTTTCAAAGCGTATATTCGGCATAAGCCCGGAAAAAGCGATATTGTCGTTCTCGCAATATACTTGGCAGAGTTCGGGGCAACTGTTCTCTATGCAAATATCGTAATACAGGCAGGAACAGAGATTGAAGTGTATTTCTTTGCCGTCACAGCGTACCCACTCTGTTTTCCAACCTTCGGGCGGGAAATTTTTTGCCATATGCTTTTTCACGCCCATTCGATATATTGCAAAAACGAACGGCATACGCGCAAACTTTGCGTTCTTCTGCTTGTTTGCGAGAGCGGCTTTCTTAGTTTCCTTTCTGACCTTTTCTATAGTGTCGTCAATTCCCAAAGCCTGCAATGCTTTATAGTAACTCATAGCAGGAAAGAGCTTTGCCGTCATATGATACTTGATCGCATCGTTATTGCGGTAGTCGGTTTTACGGGTAAGCGCTCTGTAAATTTCAAGCGTTTTATCGAATATCTTTTTCCCTTGCTCTTTGCCGAAAGTTTCAATACAATCTTTTTCAAGAAAAGGCAGGTTCGTATTTTCAAATTCAATCATCGCTGCCGTCCTCCATCTTCTGAAAGATGTCCGCCGCGAATTTCTGTAACACGTCCGATTTGGTCACGGCAATTCCCCACTTTTCGTCGCCGAGCACCATGAGCGTGTCGCCCGCCTTTATATTAAATTTATCGCGCGCCTCACGCGGAATCACGATCTGCCCGCGCTCCCCTACTTTTACGGTACCGAAGATATAATGCCCTTTGGGAATTTCCATTTTCATTTCGCCTCCTCATATATTTCATACTTTTCATATTTGTATGAATTATTATATCACGGTTCAAGTGCAATGTCAAGCATAAAAACCCAATCAATATAAAAAAGGATTAACAGTTATAGTTAGTCCCTTATTA
>CAJFQM010000030.1 GCA_904419075.1 uncultured Clostridia bacterium | reverse complement strand
AGAGTTTTTTGATGGGGATTATGAAGAGTTAAAATCCATTCTTGCGTGTTGCATTGCCTTGAAAAAACTTCCGCAGGAAATGTATTATCGGAATTTCTCCGTAAAGCAATTCGGCGATTCTAAAAAGTTTGAACTGTTGCAGGGAAAAATCAGTTCCTTGCTGTATAAGTACGGAGATTTTTCGGAAAAGGAAAGTGTTTTCGATGAGCTTGGTTTGCTGAAAACTCCTTCCTATATCCACATCAAGGGGAATGTATCGATTTTTTGGAAAGACGGAAAGTGCTTGGATGCCGCAGGGTTGGACGGCGGTGTTGGAATATCGACCACTGATGTAAAAAAAATTGTTTCGGTAAAGATACAGGACGAAAAAATTGTTACGATCGAAAATCTAACGTCGTTCTTTTCCTTTTCTGAACCGAACGTATGTGCCGTGTATTTGGGTGGGTTTTGTAACCACTTGCGCAGAGAATTTCTGATGAAGGTTTATGGGGCAGAGCCAGCTAAGGAATATTTTCACTATGGAGACATCGATGCAGGTGGATTTTACATCTTCGAGCATTTGCGTGCGAAAACGGGAATACCGTTTCGGACGCTATGGATGGATATAGACACACTTCGCCGATATAGACCGTATTGGAAAGAGCTTACGAAAAACGATGTTTCGCGTCTACAGAAAATTAAAAGTCCAATCTTCCAGGAAGTGATTGCCTTTATGTTAAAGGAGAACTGCAAGTTAGAGCAAGAAGCAGAAACGTTGGGCGGTGAATAATAGCGGCGGATCAAGGAGGAGAATGATGAAAGAAATACTTTACAATAAACTCGTACGGGACAAGATTCCGCAAATTATAGAGGAAGCGGGGAAGCAATACGAGACGAAAATTTTGTCCGACACGGAATATTTGGAAATGCTGGATAAAAAGCTCGACGAGGAGCTTGCCGAATATCATAGGGATAAGAATTTGGAGGAACTTGCCGACTTATTGGAAGTACTCTATGCGGCTGCTTCGGCGCGCGGGTATTCGATAGAGGAATTGGAGCAGTCGCGGATAAAGAAAAGAGAAACGAGCGGCGGCTTTGAAAAGAAAATTTTACTTACAAAAGTGATCGAGGATTAAAATGGGGGAGTTGAAATCTGTTTCCGGCAGCAGGGCGGAGGATCTTTTTATTGACCTTTTCGTTGATACGTTTGGCGCGGAGAAGGCGGGGTTTTTATATTCGCAATATCCGTTTTTCGATATCTACCAGAACGCACGGTTTGCTGATTTTGTATGTGAAAGCGGAGCAAAAAGGATCGCCGTCGAGATAGACGACGAGGCTTCGCACAATCCGAAACTTGTATCTCAAGATAAATTTACAGACGACTTATTAAAACAGAACAGCATGATTCATCTCGGCTGGGATGTATATCGCTGGACGGTAAGGCAGATGCAAAAGCAGCCGGATACCGTCAAGGACGAATTGCGCTTATTTTTGGGCTCGGAGAGGGGATTCCGTGAAATTGAGGATTATCTGCCGACGCAACGCGGACAGTCTTTTGACGGAGAGAAACTCGAACTTCGTGAGTACCAACAGGAAGCACTCAGGAATCTCCAAGCGATGCGCGAAAACAAAGAGACTATTGCCCTTTTATATCAGGCGACGGGAACGGGTAAGACGGTCACCGCCGTAATGGACGCAAAGAGCGTTGGCGGGCGTACCCTCTTCGTTGCGCATACGATGGAGCTCGTCAATCAGGCATATCAGACGTTTCAGTCTCTTTGGAAGGAAGCGAGTGTCGGAAAATTCGCCAACAGCATCAAGGAGATTAATAAAGACGTCGTGTGTGGAAGCATTCAGAGTATTGCGTTGAATTTGGATATATTCAAAGAAAAAGACTTCGATTATATCATTATCGATGAGGCTCACCACGCTACGGCAGACACCTATCAGAAGGTGTTGGCATACTTCAAACCGAAGTTTTTATTGGGACTTACCGCAACGCCTGAGCGTGCGGACGATACGAATATTCTCGAGATCTTCAAAAATACGGCGCACAAGCTGGACATTCGGACGGCGGTAGAGATCGGTGCGCTTGTGGACGTGCGGTGCATCCGAATTCATACGAATATCGATATGACGCAGGTACGCTTTAACAGCGTGCAGTATAATGTTCGGGATCTCGATGTCAAGATTTGTGTAACTGAACGGAACGCACTGATCGTC
>CAJFQM010000029.1 GCA_904419075.1 uncultured Clostridia bacterium | reverse complement strand
TCCCGTATACCTCAAAATCTGGGCTTGCCTTTGGGCTTTTTATTTCAATCTCTTTACCATAGTTATCGAATTTATCGCCTTTTATCTCTATTTCGTGGTGTCGTTCGATTTCGGGAGTATCTACCGACAAATCTATAAATTCTTTTTCGACGTTTGGACGATAATCGATTTTCTGCCGCTTTGGGGGCTGATACTTGCGGGGATAATCGGTTTGGAGTATACGAGCCGAAAGATAGGCTATAACGAACTGAATCACCGTGAGAGAAGAAACAGAGGTTTTATCAACGAACGCGGAGTAGTGACTGTGGTTTACGGAGAAATGGGCGCGGGGAAAACCGCTCTCATTACCGATATGGCTTTATCCGCAGAAGTAGAACTTCGGGATATGGCTTTTGAAGTCATTCTCGAATCCGATATGAAATTCCCCAATTTCCCTTGGGTAAATTTAGAGGACGAACTCAAAACCGCAATAAAAGCGCATACCGTCTTTTCCGTTCCGTCCTGTATTCAATGGCTACGGACAAAATTTATTTTATGGCGGGATAAGCCTTGCAAGGAAAACTTATTCGGCTACGATTACGAACGTTTCGGGCTGGAATATGACGATAAATTATCTCTCGTCAATATTTGGGCTGTACTCAAAGATTATGTCTGTGCATATCTCATTTACACCGTGCAAACTTCCTTGCTGATAGCGAACTATTCTATCCGTTCGGATAATCTCATTTCCGATTTAGGAAATTTTCCTCTTTGGAATACCGACTTTTTCAAACGCGACAGCCGATTGACGGATAGTTTCTCCCGTCATGCTCATATCCTCGACTTCGATATGCTTCGACTTGGAAAAGTCATGATAGAAAATAATCCGAACAGAAATGCTTTCGGTTTCGGCGTATACGTCATAAGCGAAATCGATAAGGAACGCAAAAACGCTCCCGAACTCAAAGACGTAAAAGCAGACAGCGAACAATGTAACCAAAAGAACGACCTTTTCAACGTATTGCTTAAAATGTCCCGTCATGCCTGCGTTGTTGCCAATCGGGTATTTATTAAAATCTTTGCCGATTTGCAACGCCCCGAAAGTTTAGGTGCCGATGCCCGCGAACTCGGCGAAGTCGTATATATCGACGCCAATAAAGAAAAATCCCTTACCTTGCCTTTCTTTTCCCCGTTCTATTTCTTTGAGTTGTTCTATCTTTGGACGAAACCTCGTTTCGATAATCTTTACCTTCGGTACCGTTACCAACGCGGCGATAATACCCTGTTTATGTATCTCTTGAAAAACTTGATGGCGGTCATGCAGAAACAATACAGTCGGACTTATAACACGTTCGGCAGTACGGTATTAAATCTCGAAGTGGAAAGCGGAAGAATGGACGGACAAATAAAACGACGGATTTATTTCCGACAGGATAAAAAGATTTGGTCGGGAAGATATGCCACGAACTGTCTTTCGGGAATATTCGAAGAACGCGCCGCGGTCAATTATATCGGCATTGACGACTTGCCCGCTTATCAGTCGATTATGGCAAACTCTGCGGAATTGAACTATCAAAACAGTCATTTTCAAACCGAAATTAATTCTTTACGGCATGACCGCTCATAATTAAGATAAAAAAGCCCGCAAAAGCGAGCTTTTATTTGACATGCGGAATATTTTTTGTTATACTTTTTTTATTGAACATAAGGAGCCAAATTATGAAAAATTCTGTTTGCCCTATTTGCGGTCAACCGACAAGTTCCTATATGGGACATGAAAGAAAAGACGGTTTGTGCAGAAAACATGCCAGTGAGTTAAAAGAAGGTAAAATCGAACTCCGACCTTATAAAGGACTTATGGTTACTTACAATCTCTTTTACGATACAAAAACAAATCTCATTTTGAATAAAGATAAGAATGATATTCCCGAAGAACTGCACGGTCAATGGCTTTATGGTAAAATAAATTCCGCAACGCTTTGGGACGACGTTGAAGAAAACGCTTCCAAAGATATAATTACCCCCCCCCCGCACGTACTGTGTGCGTAGTTTGCGGAGAACCTACTAAAAACGGACATTTACAGTGTAAAGATTGTTATTACGAAACTCTCGATTATATGGACGGATTGAATAAAAATAGCCGTATGAACGAATTTCGGGATTATTATTATAATCTCAAAGACGTTATTTTTCGCATGAAAAATTTCGATTCCGTCAAAAGTAACTGTAATAAATTG
>CAJFQM010000028.1 GCA_904419075.1 uncultured Clostridia bacterium | reverse complement strand
CTCCGATTAAAAATGTCTATTAAACCTTGCTTTTTGGAACTGACGATATTCTTCTTCGCCATATTCTTTCAACTGATTTGCATGCGTTGCAAGAATAGCGGTTCCGCCGTAAGCATAGGTAATAAAACCGTATTTTACGGCCAAATCCATCACTTCGTTCCAATGGGAATCCAGTTCTTTGAGGTCTGCCTGATCAATCATTTAACTCTTCTCCTTGTATAATAAATTAAAAATTTGATTTAAAGATGTTGATTATCACATAGCCTCTATGAGATAATATTCTCGCAGACAGAGGTTTCTCTTTCCCCTCCTTGCGGTGTTTCCGCTATAATAAGAGTGAGAGCCTCTGTACGGCGGGTTTACATGAATGAGCTGGATGTCGGTTCGGTTTTGCCGTTCTCTTCGAATATCTCACAAGGTTGTGTTCCGTCGTCCGGTAGGCACTCTTTCTGCAATTCTTCACAAAAGAAGGTAACTATTATGCTCTTTGTAGGCATTGACATCGCAAAAAATTCTCATGAGGCTGCCGTCATCGACGAGAACGGCAACGTTGTTGTAAAACCTTTTAAATTTGCCAATTCTCTCGGCGGATTTGAAAAGTTTCTCGCTTCCGTTCAGCGTATATCTGCAGATTTGTCCGTATTTGAATTCGGCATGGAGGCAACGGGCCATTACTGGCTCAATCTGTACACGAGACTCACAGACTATAACGTTGTCGTGCACGTGATCAATCCCGTACAGTCGGACGCTTTGCGCGGACTGTATATAAGAAAGACCAAAAACGACTCCAAAGATGCTTTTATAATCGCCGAGCTTATCCGGTTCGGCAAATATTCCCAAACAACTCTTTCCGATCCCGACTTGCTCTCCTTGCGGGAACTTACGCGCCAGAGATTCTATCTCGTAGATTGCATTTCGGACGCGAAGAGAAAGACAATTTCGTTTTTAGATAAAATATTTCCCGAATACCAGGCTCTGTTCTCCGACACATTCGGCGCGACTTCGGTGGAATTGCTGCAAACCTACACTTCCCCCGATGTCATTGCCGCACTGGATACTGAACTTTTCACGTCATTCCTTAAGTCTGTTTCGCACGGAAGATTTGGTAAAACCAAAGCCGAAGAGATACAAAGCGTTGCTAAAAATACTTTCGGCTCGTTCTTGTTCGCTGATTCGGCCTCTCTTGCCATACGGCAATTTATTCAGCAGATAAAACTCCTTGAAGAGCAGATCGCCGAGTTAGAGAACTTCATCGCCGAAAAGTTTGCTTCATTTGATTGCAAACTCGATACGATTGTAGGAGTAGGCACGACTCTTGCGGCTTCGTTCTTCGCAGAGATAGGCGATATTACGCGGTTTGAATCTCCCGACAAACTTGCGGCTTTTGCCGGCATAGATCCGTCCGTGAAGCAATCCGGAGAATTTAACGCCACCCGAAACAAAATGTCAAAGCGCGGTTCACCGTATCTTCGCCGAACATTCTGGTGCGCTGCGGTTTCGGGTATTCGCACCAACCCTGCATTTAAAACCATCTATGACAAAAAGCGTGCCCAAGGTAAACATCATTCCGTCGCTGTTTCCGCCGTCATGCACAAACTGTGCAATATCGTGTTTGCTATCCTGAAAACCAACGAACCTTACAAAATCATTCTCCCTGAATAACTTTTCTCTTTATCCCCTTGACTTTTCATAGCTGGTCTTATATATAGTCGTAAAAAATTTCAAATCCTTTAGGATCCATTTCTGCATACTCTTCCAACTCGCAATAAAAAATATCCGAATCGGCTTCTTCGAGCCTTTCCTGTATCTGCGACTCCAGTTCACTTAAAGATTCTGTCTTCGCAAGTTCAAAAGGAAAATGTTCGTCGAGCCATTCATAAATTTCTTCCAACGAGGCAAACTCGTGGGTATCGATATGGCATGCTTCGCCGCTCTTTGATGGGTAATACATATCCATATAATACATGAACGGATAAAACAGATTGTCTTCATCCCACATTAAATAAGCCGGCCCATCGCACACATAAGATATTTTGATTCCCGGATAAAAATCTGAAACCAATTTATAAAACAGACCGACTTTTATTCCGCGGGCAGTCCATGTCCATATGCTAAAATAAAACCACTCGTCCAGTTCGTCGATCTCTTCGCTGACCGTAAACGTCCCAAGACTGTCAATCTTATCTGCGCCTAACGACGGATAAAAAGTATTGGCTATATCGCCAAGCCAGCCTTTTCCAAATTCGTTCGGCTGCGTTGCTTTGCCGTTATAAATTGAATCCAGTTTTTGTTTGAACTCTTCTATGGAACGGCGATGTTTTGAATAGAAATTGATACACGTTGAATACCAAGTCGACATAATTTCACCTCTTTTTATTTATGGTAATGGCCCGTGAAGGAAAGCTCATAAGTTTCATTTCCCTGCTTGCCGCATTCATCGCAAGTCCATGGATAAATCAACCCAATCTTATCTTCAAATTTTTTGCCGTAAGACAGAAAACCTCCGCAGTACGGACATATTCCCGGTTCACCACCGCCGTCTTCAAAATCCATTTGACTTTTGTCGCTTAACATAATAATTTCTCCTTTTCTTCAGATTTTTTATACGGAACTAAAAAAATAGTCCCGTACTCATTTTTACCATTTTTTTCTTTTGGAAGATTTACTTTTTTCCTCTTTGCTGATCGTCAAATATTCTCCGCGAAAAATTTGCCAATCACCCGATTCAGACTTTATCCCATACTTAGGATAACAATTATTCACTTGGATTATCTCGACCTTTTTTTCAATCAGATTTTCATTTATAAATTGATTCCGCAGTGGTCTCACGCAATTAAAATTCGAATATGACTCATCTTCCTCCACATTGATTTCGCATAGGAAGACTTTCATTCTTTCGACCTTAATTACTTGATAAAACAAATATTGATAGTTCATTCTATCGGCTTTGAAATAAAGAATATCGTCTTTACGAAACGGATTGACACGCTTGCTCTTCAATTTAAGATACTCTTGCCAATAATTCTCTAAAGATGAACGATTCAGTGCCGAAATAATTTTTTTATATTTTGAATTCCTTACGCAATACTGTACCGGCCCATTGCTAATTATCTCGTACCGAAA
>CAJFQM010000027.1 GCA_904419075.1 uncultured Clostridia bacterium | reverse complement strand
TCCCTCTTTTATGGGAATGACGGCGGTTTATCTCTTAATGACGCAGTTTAATTTCATCAATAATCACTGGGGATTGATTTTGATTTATTCCGCCGGAGCGCCTATGGGATATATGGTTCAAAAAGGCTTTTTTGATACAATACCCAGTTCGATTGACGAAGCAGCCAGAATAGACGGGGCAACTAATTTTACTGTATTTATAAGGATAATTTTGCCGTTGTCCATGCCGATTATCGTATATACGGCACTGACGTCGTTTACGTGGCCGTGGAGCGATTTCATTCTTCCGAAATTACTGTTGAAGACAAAAGATACCTGGACCGTCGCCGTAGGACTGATGAGCTTGGGTGAAACGGAATTTTCGAGATTTGCCGCTGGTTCTATCTTTATTGCTGTTCCGATAGTCATATTATACTTCTGTTTGGTTCGGTATATGATCAATGGTATGGCGGCAGGAGCGGTAAAGGAGTAATGATGGAAAAGAAAAAGTTCTTAGAAGAGTTGAGAAAGATTGACATAAATGGGAAGGATGCAACGCAATTATATAACGAAATATCGTCGCTCGCTATGAAATATATACAGACAAGCGAAAAGCCGAATCGTTGTGCGTCGTATCTTTCCATAGAATTTTTGATCGGCAGGGTATTTTATAATAATTTGCTGGAACTCGGCGTATTGCGGGAAGTATCGGAGATCCTCAAAGAAAAGGGCGTAAATATCGCCCTTTTCGAGGAAATCGAGGACGCGGCGCTCGGCAACGGCGGGTTGGGCAGACTTGCCGCCTGCTATATGGATTCGGGCGCTGCGGTCGGGATTCCGCTGTACGGTTACGGCATCCGTTATAAATACGGTCTGTTCCGCCAAAAGTTCGAGGACGGGTTTCAGAAAGAAATCCCCGACGATTGGCAGAGATTCGGCGATCCGTGGAGCATACGGAAAGAGGAAGAAAAGCAAATTATTCGTTTTGCGGATATGGAAGTGCATGCCGTTCCCTACGATATGCCGATTATCGGAAAACGCATAAATGTTTTACGGCTGTATCAAGCAGAGGGAAGCGAAGAGGCGGAAAAGATCAGCGGCGTTTTGTACCCGCCCGACGATACGGAAGAAGGGAAGTTGTTGCGTATACGGCAGGAGTATTTCCTGTCCGCGGCAGCGATGGGAGATATTGTCCGCGAATACGAAAAGCGGCACGGAAACGATTATAAGTATTTTGCGGAGGAAAACAGCATACAACTCAACGACACGCATCCCGTGTTCGCCATTCCCGAATTGATTCGGGTATTGAAAGAGAAAGGGTTATCTTACCTTTCGGCATTGAAGATTGCAAAACAAGTGTTCAATTATACGAACCATACGATTTTGCCTGAAGCATTGGAACATTGGGACGTTCGGCTGCTGAAAAAGATATTGCCGGAAATATCGGAGATATTACTGTCGATAAACAGTTCCGCGCGTTGGCGGCACAGAAAAGAGGGATATACGCCGCAGGAGAGCGCGGCAACGTCGATCTACATACATTCCCGCCGAGCCTTTTCCATGGCGAATACCGCCGTATTCGTCGCTAATAAGATAAACGGCGTGGCGGAGATCCATTCGGAAATCATCAAACGGAATCTGTTCGCTGCGGAATATGCGCATCATCCCGAAAAATTCGAGAACGTGACGAACGGCGTAGCGCAGAGGCGTTGGCTGGAACTTGCAAATCCCGAATTGTCGGCATTGATAGATAAACAAATCGGACGAAATTGGAGAGAGCATTTCGAGGAATTGGACAAACTGAATGCCTATACCGCAAACGAAGAAACGCTTTTGGAGTTTATTCAAGTCAAAGGAAAGAAAAAAGAGCAGTTATTCCGATACATCGAAAAAACGGAAGGAGTCAAAATCGACGGAGAGAGGATATTATACGCGCAGGTCAAACGCCTGCACGAATATAAGCGGCAGCTGATGACGGCGTTCGCTTTGCTTCGTCTGTATTACGATTTGAAAGAGGGAAAACTCAAAGATTTCACGCCTTCTGTGTTCCTGTTCGGAGCAAAGAGCGCGCCTTCGTATTTTCGCGCGAAAGGAATCATCAAATACATAAACGAAATCATAAAGCTGATCAATGCCGATCCTGAAACGAACGGCAGACTGACGGGAGTATTTGTGACGGAATACAACGTGTCGTATGCGGAGAAAATCGTAGCGGCTGCGGACGTATCGTTGCAGGTTTCGACGGCAGGGCTGGAAGCGAGCGGAACGGGCAATATGAAGTTTATGATGAACGGCGCGGTCACGCTCGGCACGATGGACGGAGCGAACATAGAGATCGTCGAAAAAGCGGGCGGGGAAAATAATTATATCTTCGGCGCGCGTGTGGAGGAAATAGAGGAACTCCGAAAGGGCGGATATGATCCGAATAGCTATCTGAAAGAACACCCGGAATGGAAAAAAATCGTAGAAACATTGACGGACGGAACGTTTTCAGATGAGAAAATGGGATATTTCCGTGAATTATATGATTCTTTGACGATAGGAGCGAGTTGGCACAAACCCGATCACTACTTTATATTCAGAGATTTGGAGGAATATTATCAAACCATATTACAATCGAATTATGATTATAAAAACAGGAAAGGTTTTGCGCAAAAACAGTTTAAAAATGTAGCGAACTCGTTTCATTTTTCTTCTGACCGTTCTATTAAAGAGTATGCGGAACGGATTTGGCAGTTATAAATCGTTGTTTGCCGTTATGAGGAATAGAGATGAGTTACAGTAAATTCCGACCATTTCAATATGCCTTAATCAGTGTTGTTTTTACCTTTTCAGTAATTTTAACGACAGGGTGTACACAGGAAAGATATAATTGGCAGAACCATATTGAAAATTATGATATGGAAGACATCGAGTATCTTTTTTTAGAAAAAGGTGAAAGCGTTACGTTCAATTATACTGAACATTTTGCAGATACTCCGATCACGATCGATAAATTCGAGGCTCGCAGTAGCGATGAAAGCGTGTTTACGGTCAGCGGGAATACCGTGACGGCTGTAAGTATAGGGAGAGCAACAATGTCCGTAAATCTGTATAGTAAAGCAGAAAATACTTATTATTATACCACAGCGGCAACGATATATGTTACAGCAAAAGAAGATACGCGGCTGACGGAAATCG
>CAJFQM010000026.1 GCA_904419075.1 uncultured Clostridia bacterium | reverse complement strand
TCCCGTATACCTCAAAATCTGGGCTTGCCTTTGGGCTTTTTATTTCAATCTCTTTACCATAGTTATCGAATTTATCGCCTTTTATCTCTATTTCGTGGTATCGTTCGATTTCGGGAGTATCTACCGACAAATCTATAAATTCTTTTTCGACGTTTGGACGATAATCGACTTTCTGCCGCTTTGGGGGCTGATACTTGCGGGGATAATCGGTTTGGAATATATGAGCCGAAAGATAGGCTATAACGAACTGAATCACAGGGAGAGAAGAAACAGAGGCTTTATCAACGAACGCGGCGTAGTGACTGTGGTTTACGGAGAAATGGGCGCGGGGAAAACCGCTCTCATTACCGATATGGCTTTATCCGCAGAAGTAGAACTTCGGGATACGGCTTTTGAAGTCATTCTCGAATCCGATATGAAATTCCCCAATTTTCCTTGGCGGAACTTTGAGGACGAACTTAAAAGAGCAATCTTATTCCATGTAGTCTATGACCCGTGGAGTTGCCGAAGGTGGCTGAAAAAGAAATACCGCCGTTGGCTGAAATCCCCTTGCAGGGAAAAGATTTTCGGTTATGATTACGGGCGTTACGGTCTTACTTATGACAACGCACTCGAAGTGACGGACGTGTGGCAGGTGTTGGACGATTACGCTTGCGCTTTCGTCATTTATACAAGACAGTGTTCTCTTATTATTTCAAACTATTCTATCCGTTCGGATAATCTCATTTCCGACCTCGGCAATTTTCCGCTTTGGAACACCGATTTTTTCAAACGCGACAGCAGACTGACAGACAGTTTTTCCCGTCATTCCCATATCATTGATTACGATATGTTACGGCTCGGAAAAGTCATGATAGAAAACAATCCGAACAGAAACGCTTTCGGATTCGGCGTATACGTGATTACGGAGATAGACAAGGAATGTAAAAACTCTCCCGAATTGCAGGAGGTGAAAAGAAACGCGGACGAATGTAACCAAAAGAACGATTTATTCAACGTATTGCTTAAAATGTCCCGTCATGCGGTAGTTATCGGAAATCGGGTGTTCATAAAAATTTTAGCGGATTTGCAGCGTCCGGAAGATTGGGGCGCAGGCGGACGGGAACTCGGAGAAATCGTGTATATCGCAGAAAAGGGCGACAGCGTTCCCCTTCTGCCCTTCTTTGCTCCGTTTTGGTTTTTCGAACTCGCCTTTTTATGGCTGAAATCGAAATTTGATAACCTTTACACAAAATACAATTATCTCCGCGGCGACTGCACTTTATCCATGTATCTGTTAAAAAATATCACCTCAGCCATACAACGCCGTTATGCGCGGATTTACAATACTTTCGGCAGTGCGGTATTGGATTTGGAAGTAGAAAGCGGGCGCATGAACGGAAACATAAAGAAACGTAAATATTTCCGACAGGATAAAAAGATTTGGTCGGGGCGATACGCCACGAACTGTCTTTCGGGAATATTTGAAACCCGTGCGGAAATCAATCGTATCGGCATTGACGATTTACCCGAATACGCCGCTAAAATGGCGACGAACGAAGAATTGAGTTTACAGCACAGCCATTTCCAGAACGATTTGGCCAAGGCTATGGAGAAAAATTCTCTTTCGAAAAAAACGTTTGTTGCCGAACCTGAACCTATAAAATTTGACGGGTACGACCCCGCGGATATTCCCGGATTCAATGATTGAGGAAAAAGGCATGCAGAAGATAAAAGATAAGATTCAAGGAACATTCTACGGCGGATATGTATTCGGAGTAGATTTATATCAAAGCTATTTTTCCGCCGATTATGAAATGCGTACGTTGATCCGAAGTATCATAGACAATGTAAAACCGCTTGCCCGACGCGGGGATTGGTTTTTCAAAGGTGTAATGACCGGATACCATGACGCGGCGGAAGAACGAAAAGCAAAACAAATCGGATAACGAGGTTGTAAATATGAGTTTACCTGTATTGAGCGTATTGTCGGACAATACTTTTTGTCCGTTCGATAAACTTTATAAAATCTATAACGACGGAAGTCATTATATCGCGCGGGAAGCGGTAAAAGGCAATCCCCGAAAGTCTCGGGACAAAATCGTCACGCAAGTAGACGAACTCTTTGAAAGTCTTTACGATATGGCTTCTAAGACCTTGATAGACCGAAACAAAGACCAAACGAAAGAAGCGCGGATAAAAAAGCTCTCGGAGTTTATTATCATGAATATGCAGGACAGTTTCCCCTATTATCCGAACCTTGACAAGTATGTATATGAAAACGTGGAACGGAAAGAGCGGAATTTATGGCAGAGAGAAAAACGCTTCCGCAGAAAAGCATACTTGAATCGCTGGAATTATTTCGTAACGTTTACATATCGAGACGGAACGCATACGGAAGAGAGCTTCAAAAAGAAACTCCGTAAATGCCTCGCCAATCTGCATACGCGGCGGGGCTGGAAATATATGGGCGTATTCGAGCGCGGCGAAGCAAACGGCAGACTGCATTTTCATTGTCTCTTATATGTCCCCGCGGGACAAATGATTGGCTCTATAACGAAAAAACGCGAATACAGCAAAAAGGAAGGCCGGATAATAGAAACTTATCCGAACAGCTTTTTTGACCGTAAATTCGGCAAGAGCGATTTCAAAGAATTGAACATTGCGCAAATGCACCAAGGCGAAACGGTGGAATATCTTTTGAAATATCTGAGAAAAACGGACGAACGGATAGTATACAGCCGCGGAATCCCCACGGAAATCAACAAAACCCTGAATGACAGTGTATTTGCGGCGGAATTGGAAAATGCCTATGTCCCGAAATGGGTGCTTTTCGATAACGTCATAGATTGGGAACGGGATATACAGACTTATAAGCAACCGCCGAAGGCGCTGATTTCCTGATATACGTACAAAACCGAATACACCGACTGAAAACGCCTATGGCTTCCATACGGCGCGATTTTGCGTTGTCGGGAAAAATAATCCCCCGCCCGAACTGCCATAAATCCGACATAAACAGCCCGCATATACCCGAACACGGCAAGACTTTTGAGCGGGATAGCGGCAAAACCTTGCCGCTATGGTATGGCGGCGGTATTTTTTCACCGAAAAAAACGGCCGTTCGGGGTGTTTCGTCGGGGGTATACCGCGCCCCCGTGTCCCGCCGCGCGGAGCGCGGCGGCTCGTATAGACAAGGGGGCGCGGTATACTCTTTTTTCTTTCTTTCCCTTTCTTCATAAGCCTTTCCGCATTTTCTATTTTCACGTAAAATCCGTTGCGACGTCGCAACAGAATTTGTTATTCTTCTTTTTGTTTTTATTGACAAACAGATTATTTTTTGTTATACTTTTTTTATTGAATATAAGGAGCCGAATTATGAAAAATTCTGTTTGCCCTATTTGCGGTCAACCGACAAGTTCTTATATGGGACATGAAAGAAAAGACGGTTTGTGCAGAAAACATGCCGGTGAGTTAAAAGAAGGTAAAATCGAACTTCGACCTTATAATGGTGCTTTTCTTTTATACGACCTTTTTTATGATACAAAAACAAATCTCATTTTGAATAAAGACAAGAATGATATTCCCGAAGAACTGCGCGGTCAATGGCTTTATGGTAAAATAAATTCCGCAACGCTTTGGGACGACGTTGAAGAGAACGCTTCCAAAGATATAATTACCCCCTCCCCTGCACGTACGGTGTGTATAGTTTGCGGAGAACCTACTAAAAACGGACATTTACAGTGTAAAGACTGTTATTACGAAACTCTCGATTATATGGACGGATTGAATAAAAACAGCCGTATGAACGAATTTCGGGATTATTATTATAATCTCAAAGACGTTATTTTTCGCATGAAAAATTTCGATTCCGTCAAAAGTAACTGTAATAAATTG
>CAJFQM010000025.1 GCA_904419075.1 uncultured Clostridia bacterium | reverse complement strand
CCAGTCTATCCCAACGCAAATGCAGAACAAAATAATAGGCGCGAGCATGGAAAAAAAGAACTGCGGCAGATATGTGGAGTAATACAGATCGAGCTGTTCAATGCCCTCCATCGAGACCTGCGTCAGTCCCGCCATGCTCATGCCGTCCGTACTGCGAACGCCGAGCTTTAAGATCTTATCATAAGTGCGTTCGCGCAAGTCCTTTTTGACCTTGCGCCCCAGTATGTCTTTCAAATTGCCCGTACAGCGGCTGGCGACATACCGCACCACGATGGCAACGGCCGCCGTGATCGCGGGATACAGGTAGGCGAGCGGCTCATACCCTTCGATGAGGAAATACACCGCCCAGCAGATGCTTGCCGTAATGCCGATATTTTCCGCCGATGAGCTTTAAGAGTTCTTTATCAAACATTACCTTTCGCCTTCTCTTCCTTTTTTAACTTCTTTTTGTATTTTATCATCTGAAAGACGTGTTTGAACGCGAACACGGGGTGCGTGAATATCATTCTCGGCCCCGCCCACTTCATAACATCCTTTATCTTCTGCCGCATATCCGGCTTGTAGCAATGAATCTTGCAGAAAGAGCAGAACTGCTTATTTTTCTTAAAGGGACACTTTTCAAGGCGGAAAAGGGCGTATTCGGTGAGCGCCTTGCACGTCTCGCAGAGTTCCTCCCCTTTCGTTCCGTGCTTGCCGTGGCAATACTTTCGAATCATCACGGGGATGAGTTTTTTCTCCTTCTCCCACGCTTTCAATTCTTTGGGTACTTTCTTGCTTTCCGCATTCTCCATTAACTTTCATCCCCGGCCTCTCGATACGAAGGCACACATTTGTTCCCTTATGCGAACATTCACGCAAAAAAATTTGCTTCGACAAGAGTTCCGACATGCGAACCTATACCCTTAAAATAAATACGCCGCTGCGTATTCCTAAAAAAGTATAGGTTTTTGATAGCTGCCCAAAATCGTTGTTCGCTATCCCGAACCATATGATATTATAGCATTAGCGCAAATATATGTCAACAAAATGAACCGCAGTTTACTCATGCTTTTTTAAGAATTTTTCCGGCCGCATAAAAAGTCCTCGATAACGATACCGAGGGCTTTTTTCTGTATTTCCAAAAGCAGGCGGGCGTTTCCTTCCCCTTTTCGCTTTTGCACGCCCTTCTTTTTTTGCTATCATATTCCAAAAAGGAGTTTTTACTATGACATATGCTTACGCCCGCGTATCCGCGCGCGACCAGAACCTTTCAAGACAGCTCGAAGCCTTTGCCGCCATGAATATAGACCGCAGGCATATCTTCTGCGATAAAAAGAGCGGCAAAGATTTCGACCGCACCAACTATCTCCGCCTCGTCCGCAAACTCAAACCCGGCGATCTGCTCGTCATAAAGTCCATCGACCGTCTGGGGCGCAATTACCAAATGATCATAGACGAATGGAGCCGCATAACGAAAACCATACGCGCGGATATCCTCGTTCTCGATATGCCGCTTTGGACACCCGCGCCACCCCCTGTTCCCTCGTCGGCAAATTCATTGCCGATATTGTTCTGCAAGTCCTCCCCTTCGTAGCGGAAAACGAACGCGAAAACATCCGCGCCCGCCAAGCGGAAGGCATTGCCGCCGCAAAGAAAAAAGGCGTCCGCTTCGGACGCCCGCCTAAAACCTATTCCCGAAAATTTTTCGATGTCGTTCTCGCTTATGAAAACAAACAACTCACCCTGCGCGACGCGCTCGACGTTACGGGCATGTCGCAATCGAACTTCTACTACCACTTGAAAAAATGCAAATCAAACAGCGCATAAAAAAGAGGGAGCATCAACTCCCCCTTTGCAGCTTGTTTCGTTCTTGATTTTCCGGCTGTATTTCGTCCTTTCTTGTATCCACTGTCCTTTCGCAATTCGAGCAGACATACAGTCCGTCCGATTCATCTAAATCCAAACCTCTGTTCACCGTTCCGCAATACGGGCATATTTTGTCTGTCAGCATTTCAATCGTTTCGCCTCATTTATTCCGCCACAAATTTTTTCAGCAGTTCCAAAAGCTCGTCCGATACGACATGTTCAATGCGGCAGCCGTCCCGTTCGGCTAGTTCCTCGCTCCCGCCGAGTTTCATGATGGCGGCTTTCAAAACGCAATGTCTTTCGTAAACGCCTTCTGCCCGCTTTTTGCCCTCCGCCGTCAATTCGATCACCCCGGATTCGTCCATCGTGATATAGCCCTTGTCGATAAGAAGGTGCATGCCGCGCGACGTGCTCGACTTCGCAAGCCCAAGCTCGCTCATCACGTCCACCGAACGGACGTTGGAGCTGTTCTTCCGAAGCAGCAAAATCGCTTCCAGATACATTTCTTCCGATTCGCGGTTTTTCCTTCTCGCCATTGTTTTTCTCCCGAACGTTTTTATTATTATATCCTTTTCCTGCAAAAATGTAAAGGAAAAAGGCATTTGAACGGCGATTTCCGTCTTTAAGATTTTATTATACTTCCTCTTTTACCAGCCTGACGATCTCTTCTTCCAGCGCCGCCGCAAACGCTTCCATGATATCCTTCGGCACGAGCCACAGGTCGATTTCTCCGTCCGCATATATCTTCTTTTCCGTAGGATTGTTTTCGAGTTCGATTTCTTTCATCGTCCGCCTCCGTCCACTATTATACGGAAAACATGAACGTTTGAGAAGGAAGCCGGCCCTCCCTAATACATAACTTTACCCGGGAGATTTTGCAAATCGTTTGTATTTTATCCGTACTTTACCCGAACCCTGTTTTTTTGTATACCTCCCGATTTTCCTTTTTCGGTCGGCTATGGTAGCATAGTTCCTCGCGCAAGTCAACGGCCGTAAAATCGTTGCCGAAAACCCCATAAACACGCTTTTGCCGGGCAAGTCTTCTTGCTCGGCTTTTTATTATTGCCCGAAACACATTCCCCGACAGTCACGCAACGATTTTTCTTTGTCCCGTTGACTTGCGCAGACCGACAAACACTTCCCTTTCCCCTCACCGTCCTATGCTCCTTAGCCTCTTGCCCGAAAAAGGCAAAATCAAAATCAGGGAGGTGTATCTGAAAATGGAAATGTTGGTTACAAAGTTCTCAAAAGGAAAGTATCAAAACGAGGGCGAATTGTTTGCAGAGCCGATCTCTGTCGGGAACGTCAAACTCATGGGCGAAATGATTGCTTTGCAGGCGCTGCGCACCGTGAAAAGGTACGATTCGAAAATCGCGGACAAACTGTATATCGGTCTGATAAAGGACTTGCATCACATGAACGAGACGGATTATCTCGTATCGGACGGTTACGACTGTGCGCAGACTGCCATCTGCTTCCTGTATCAATTTATAGGAAGAACCGTTCACGAGATTTACGGCAAAGACCGCTTAGGAAAAGAAATCACGATCAAGCACGCTTGCTACCGCGAAGTAGATAAACTCATTGACGGTTTGCGCAACCGACCCGACAGGCACGGGGCAATAGAATACATAGACTTTACAAACTACAAAGCATTGCCAATGGATCCGGTAAACTGCTTTGAGAAAGAACAGGACGATTACAGCAAAGCGGACACGCTTATGGACGCCATGCACTTGACGGACAAAGAAAAGGAAATGCTGGAATATTACATGAGCGGTTGGAAACGCTCCGAGATCGCAAAAATCCTCTGCGTGACGAAATCCTGTATGGACTACCGCAAACTCCGTATCCGTTACAAATACCGCACCTATATCGGCGCGTTCTGAAATTCCCTTACCATTTATACAAACTTAAAGGCAGACGTCTTAACCGGCGTCTGCCTTTCTTACAAGGTGTAATTTTATGAAGAAGATTCGACCTCCTTTACTCAGCGGCAAGTTTTCCGAGTTCCCTGCACGCGGAGAGAGCCTCGTCGTCGGGCGCGTTGTTGGCGATCACACCGTCGGCGATCATGTTTCCGCCCGCTGTAACGACGCGCTCCTGCCATGTGCGCATCCACTCTCCGTCGCCCCAGTCGTAGGAACCGAACAGCCCGATCTTCTTGCCCGCAAGTTTGCCCTCGACGGACGAGAAAAACGGCTCGAACTCGCCCTCTTCCAGCTCCTCCGCGCCCATTGCCGGACAGCCGAAGAGAAGTGCGTCGCTTTCAAGCACGCTTTCATCCGCCGCGGAAACGGGCAGAAGCCCAACTTCTGCTCCTGCGTTCTTCGCTCCTTCCGCCACGGCGTTTGCCATAGCCTCCGTATTGCCCGTACCCGACCAATACACAATAGAAACTTTCATAAGTTACCTCCGTAAAATTTATTTTCAGCCCACGTTAAAAATCTGCGTGAGTGACCTTCCTCGTTGCATATGGCGGCAGATGCACGCCGAACACCGCCTGTACCGCTCGAACGTCCTCTCGGCCTCATCCGCGTTGGAATACACTTTCCAGCAGCCGCACAGGATACAGCCGTTCGGATCGTCGATAAACCCTCGCACGTCGGACAGGGGATAACCGAGAAACACGCCTATCTCATGCGGGAACTCCCCGGACATTCTGCCTTTTAACTGCCCTATTGCCTCCGCCACGCTGCCATACTCATACCCGAATGAACGCAAAAACATCCTGACTTCGCATGAAAAGAGCAATTTCCGCAACCGCTCGACATGATAGACATAGACGAGTACCCTGTCCTGACAGCCGCCGAGTACGACAAAGCAAAAACCCTTTGCCCCGAACTTATCTGAAAGGCAGGCGATCATGCCCGCTTCGCTCCTGTCTATGCTGACGAGGCTCGCCGGTTTCAACCCCGCAAAGGTTACGCCGCAATGCCTTCCTATCGTATATTCCGCTGCGCTCATTATCTCCCCATTTAGTTCGCATATACGAACTAACCCTGTAAATTTTTGTTCGCATATGCGAACACGCTATTTATTATATGCCTTTTGCTCCGATTTGTCAACAGATTTTCAGCCTGTTTTCCGTATCGGCATTGCTATAAAGTATGCCGTTACTCCCGTTGCTGCCTGTTTTTTTCTTCCCTCTTTCCTCTTTTGCCGGGTGAGGGTATCAGAAAAATCCGTTTTCGTCAAGGGAAAAAATTATCGCCTAAAACTTCACCGCTTTCACGATCGTTACGCAATAATTTTTTCTTCTTCCTTGACGCCTCCGGCTTTTCCCGATGGTCTTTTCCGCGTCGAAAGATTTGGGATACGAGGTTTGTTCCGTTTTCGGGCAAAGTAGATGCTCCGTTGCAAAACCGTATAAGTTTTTCGGGGTTTCTCCTGCCCTGATTTACTTACTTTTCTTTTCCTTTTCGGCTATCATTGTTATTAAATAATACACTGCGGAGGTTTTTTATGAAAATCGGCGTCGAATATCTGCGCTACTCAAGCGATCGCCAGACCGAACAATCCATCGAAGGACAAAAGCGCGTCTGCGACGAATTTGCCAAACGGAACGATATCCTCATCGTCCACACCTATATTGACCGAGCCATGACCGGTACAAACGATAACCGCGAAGATTTCCAAAGAATGCTCAAAGACAGCGATAAAAAAGAGTGGGACGTGGTTCTCGTTTACAAACTTGACAGATTCTCCCGCAACAAGTACGAGATGGCGATACACAGAAAACGCCTGAAAGACCGTAAAAATCGTGTCCGCCATGGAAAACATTCCAGACTCTCCGGAAGGAATCCTTCTGGAAAGTCTGCTCGAAGGCATGAATCAATATTATTCGGAAGAACTCTCGCAGAAGACCAAACGCGGTATGCACGAAACACGGCTCAAAGGACATTTCATCGGCGGCAATATCAATTACGGATATTCGCTCGTGGACGTCATCGACCAAAATACGGGAAAAAAGATTGCATCGAAAGTCGTTGTAAACGAAACCGAAGCGCCTGTCGTTAAAGAAATCTTCACCGATTACTCCAACGGCAAAGACGTCGAAGAAATTATCCGCGGCCTTACAGAACGCGGAATCCTCAACAGAGGAAAACCTTTCATTAACTTCACTCTATACAAAATGCTGCGCTCGGAGAAATATACGGGCATTTACAGGATCAACGGAAATGCCTACGATAAAATCTATCCCCCTATCGTTCCCGTGGACGTTTACGAAGTCGTTAGGGAAAGAATTGAAGCCAACAGACACGGCAAACACGTTCCAGACGTTTCCTATATCCTCCGCGGGCTGCTTTTCTGCGGGTACTGCGGCAGACGCATGACTTCCTTTACCGGCACTTCCAAATCAGGCAGAGTTTGGCGATATTATAAATGTTACAAGAGAAAAAAGTGCGAGTCCAAATCTATTCGGAAAGATGTTTTGGAAAACCTCGTCGTAGACTCTTTACTTAAACTGCTTGATACGGAAGAAAATATCTCGACGCTCGCCGACGCGATTGCCGAAGTCCACTGCAAAAAACTTCAAAGCGATACTTCCCTGCAAGCTCTCGAAAAAGAACTGAATAAAATCAAAAAATCTCTCGCCAATCTCCTTACCGCCATAGAAGCCGGAATACTTACCGATACTACAAAGGAACGATTACAGGAGCTTGAACATGAAAAGGCCGTTATCGAAGCGAGAATACTCATTGAGAAAGAAAAAATCAAAGAACAACTCACCCAAGCCGACATTCGGAAATATCTGTCGAAAGCCGTAAGCCAAAACAGAAAAAGACTGGTGGAACTTCTGATCCGGCAAATAACCGTATTCAATGACAAAATCGAATTACTGCTTAAATACAAGAAAGACGATACGCCGCCCGAACAACCGAAACGCGGCAGAAAAAAACGCAACGAAAACAACCCCGACGGATTTATTTCCGATCGGGGTTTTCTCTGTCTTGAGTATTCTTATACCTACACGATGAAAAAAGCCGGAAGAGTAAAACCGGGCGAACAGGCACATGCAGTCTATAAATCTATTACGGTTCAAGTCTTTATTTGACCTTTTTCGCCCGAAATCCCCCTTATTTTCTCTGTTTTTATGCCTTTTCGGTGTTCAACAGGGGTGCCTTAATCGCC
>CAJFQM010000024.1 GCA_904419075.1 uncultured Clostridia bacterium | reverse complement strand
TACGGTTCAAGTCTTTATTTGACCTTTTTCGCCCGAAATCCCCCTTATTTTCTCTGTTTTTATGCCTTTTCGGTGTTCAACAGGGGTGCCTTAATCGCCGCGTCAACTATTTGACAAAATTATTTCAAAATTTCTTATCCGTGGTTATTCTTCTCCTTCATTCTCCTTCGGGAATTTTCCGTCCGTTTGCCGCTTTTCGCCCTTTATCCGCTTTTCCGCCCACTCGGATAAAACCTTCAACTGCCGGCGAGTATGGAACCAATGTTCTCCTTCGTCCCATACGGTCATCCCGCAGTGAAATTTCCGCGCGAACGCCTCGACGGTGCCGCGGTCGGAAATCTCGTCCTTTCCCGCATATAAAATCTCCGTGGGACATTCCCAACGGACGATTTTGTTCTTCTCCGCATATTCTTTATATTCCCGGGACAAAGCCTGTCCGAAAGGTACGGGAATCACCCTTTCTGCGGCCAATCTTTCTTCCGATACTCCGAAAAGACGCATGCGGTCGGCGATCAGTTTACTCATATCGAGAACGGGAGAGACGAACAGACTTTGTTTTAGGGACTCTCCGCTAAAACTCAGCAGAGAAAACCAAGCGCCGATACTGTTTGCAAAAAGACCGATCTCCGTCCATCTCGATTTTACGTATTCCATGACGGATAAAAGCTCGGGGACGATATACCAAGGATAAAACGAATTTTTCTCTTCTCTTCTTTCTCCGTGTTCCGGCAAATCCATGCTCAATATCTGCCACCCGCGGGGACACGCGACGCGCGCGAACGTCTCAGCCTCCTCTTTTCGGCCTCCCTGCCCGTGAATATATAAATACACTCTTTCGGACTTTTTCCCAAAAACAACGGCGGGGATTTTATGAATATGAATCGATTCCGTCTGCATATTTTCCGCTATCCTTTCAGGGGATTTTTTTACTTTCCGCCCTTTTCTCATGCGAGGGGAAGGGATTTCCTCTTTTTGATGAGCTCGATAAAAATTTTCGCCGTGGTGAGAGCGTCGTCGAACGCGCGGTGGTGGTTGAACGTAAAGCCGTAATAATCGGCAATGGTATTGAGTTTATAATTACTCACTTCTCCGCGGATGAGCTCCTGCGCCAGCGTCAGAGTATCGAACTGTTTCTGGTCGAACATATAAAGATTTTCCTCGCCGTAATAGCGGACGAAACGGTAGTCGAACTGTACGTTGTGGCCGACGAGAAAACAGCCGTCGCAGAATTTATAAAAATCGGCGAGCACCTTATCGACGGTGGGCGCGCCTATAAGGTCCTCGTCCCGAATTCCCGTTAAAGAGACGATTTCGGGGGAAAGCCGTTCGGGGCAGGCGACGAACGTGGAGAATTTTTCGGAAATATTTCCGTCCTTGATTTTCACCGCACCGATTTCGATAATCCTGTCCATTTTTCCCATGGAAGGCTGATTATTGAGTCCCGTCGTCTCCAAGTCGAATACCACGAAAGTGTTCTTTTTCAAGTCATCGGGCTTATCCAGCTGGTCAAAGAAACCCGCCTGCGTATAATCGACATAGGGTTCGGGAAAGACCGTGCGGTAAACGGCGGGAACGGGCTTTCCCTTGCGGGGTTCGGGAACGAACCCCGCGGGAGGAGTGCCGAAATTGATACGTTTTGCCGTATAGGAAATATTGCCGTTGAAGGCTTCGTTCGCGCCGCTCAAAACGACCCAATCGCCCGTTTTGAGTTCCCGAATTTTATCTATCGTGGCCTTTTTCGGGAAATACGTCACCCGCATGCTGCCCGTGCCGTCCGAAACCGTCAGCGCAAAGCGCACTTTTTCCACGTCCTCGCCCGTCTTTTCGTTATGTTTCACATAAGAGCGTTCCTGCAAAAAGGTAATGGCGCCGCAAATCGTCAGATTTTCGTTTTCCTCTCCGCAGTCGGCGATATAGGCGGCGTATTTGGGAACCTCGTCCGCTCCGTCCAGACGCCTGAAATCGGAAATCGGGAAATAGCGAGTCGTCTGCGCGTATTCGTCGCCTGTATCCGAAGGGAGGTCGTCGAAAGAAATTTCTTCCCGCTCCTTCTCCACGATGCGCACGTTACCGTAAAACGCTCCGCAAAAAATCGTCTTTAAGTATGCGCTGACCTCGTCGAGAATTTTTCCCGAACTGAACAGCGTCTGTTCCCCCGAGGCCACGTCGAAACAGAAATTCGCTCCGCTTTGCAAAAGCTCTATTTCGATATCCGCTTCTTTGAGAAAGGCCGCTGCGGCAGGGAAACGAGCGTTCATGAATTCATAGATACGCTTTTTGAGAATTTCCTTATCCGGGACACGCTTTATAATCCGAATCCGCGCGGAAAATGCGGCGGGAAGATATTTTTCGGAAACGGCCTTTGCCTTGACCTCCTCGGCCGGCGTATAAGTCTTGTCCGTAATTAAAGAAAATTCCGCCGTCATATCCCGCTTAGAGACGGTAATCCCGCTCAAAACAGCATTCTGTAACCCGCTCAAAGAGCGGATTTCGTTTAAGTATTCTTCCGTCTTATTCGTTTCCATTATCCAAAAATGCTTTCAGCTCCTCAAAAAATTCCTCTTCCGCATTTTCCGCCTTTATCTTTTTATAGGGCTCGCCCTTTTTGAACAGCAGGCAAAACCCGTTTCCGCCCGCGATTCCTATATCCGCGTCCCGCGCTTCGCCGGGGCCGTTTACCACGCACCCCATCACGGCGACCTTCGCCTTTTTCGGATATTTCTTTACGAAATCGGAAACTTTTTTCGCAAGTCCCATGCTCTCCCACGCGCACCTGCCGCAAGTGGGACAGGAAACCACTTCCACGAAATTTTCCTCCAATCCGCATGCGCGCAGAATTTGTTTCGCCGCGTATATCTCCTTTACGGGATCGTCCGTCAGCGATACGCGAATCGTATCCCCGATTCCTCTAAGGAGCAAAGAGCCTATTCCCACGGCGCTCTTGATTACGCCCGCCTCCTCGGTTCCCGCTTCGGTCACGCCGACGTGCAGGGGATAGGAAGTCCGCTCCGAAAGGAGCGTATAGGCCTCTACGGTGAGCGGAACGGAGGAAGCCTTCACGGAAATGACGATGTCCTCCACGCCGAACTTTTCCAAAATCCCGACGTTATACAGGGCGCTCTCGACCAAAGCCTCGGCGCTTCGGCCGTATTTTTGGAGGAAGTGCGGTTCGATGCTGCCCGTATTGGCGCCGACGCGGACGGGAATTTTATGAGCGCGGATACAGTCGGCGACGTATTTTATCTCCTTTTCCCCTCCGATGTTGCCGGGGTTGATGCGCACCTTGTCCGCACCGTTTTCTATTGCGGCGACGGCGAGTTTCGGAGAAAAATGGATGTCCGCCACGAGCGGCAAAGAAATTTTTTCTTTGACCGCCTTTACCGCCGCGGCGTCGTCTTCGTCCGCCACCGCGACGCGCACGATTTCGCAGCCGGCTTCTTTCAGCGCCTCGATTTGTCTCACGGTCGCCTCCACGTCCGATGTTTTCGTCGTCGTCATCGACTGAATTTTCACGCTCGTCCCGCCGCCGATTTCCACGCCGCCGACGATAATTTTTTTCGTACAGGCTCGGTTGGTCAGTCCTTCTTTCAATTCGTTCATTTCTTTCACTTTCCTTCTGATTTTCCGTTCGTCCGCCGGCCTGATCATTCTCTGCCGCCGTCTTTGCCGTCCTTATTCTTGTGTTTTTCCGTTTTCATCATCTCTTTGAGTTCCGAAAGGAAGGAGGAAATATCCTTGAAGGAACGGTATACGGAAGCATATCTCACATAGGCCACCTCGTCCGCCTTTTTCAGGCGTTCCATGACCATTTCCCCGATTTCCTTGGAAGAGATTTCGCTCTCCATGCTGTTATAGACCTGTTTGCTGATATCGATTACGATTTCGTCGATCACCGCCATGGGGACGGGGCGTTTTTCACAGGCCTTGATGATTCCGTTGCGGACTTTTTCGGCGTTGAACGCCTGCCGTGTACCGTTGTTTTTCACGACCAGCACGGGCGTCACTTCAATCGTCTCGTAAGTAGTAAACCTTCTGCCGCAGCCCACGCACTCCCTGCGGCGGCGAATCGTTCTGTCGTCCGCCGAACGGGAATCGATCACTTTGCTTTCCGTACAGTCGCAGTATAAACATTTCATAATTCCGGCCTCCTTTCGGGGTTTTGCCCCTCAGAATATTTTTTCCATCAAAAAATTCGTCAGTTCCACGCCTTTCCTTTCCACTCGTCTCCGTTCGAGCACTTTATAGCCCCTTTTCTCGAAAAAAGCTCTTGCCGTCAAAGAAGCGTGAACGGTCATTTTTTCCGCTCCCCTCGCCCGCGCATACTCTTCCAAAGCACCCGCGACGAGACTTCCCGCGCCGCGTCCCTGAAAATCCGCCGCGACGTACAGGCGGTCGAGATATCCCCCGTCCGCGTCCCCGAACGCGACAATTTTTCCGTTCTCCTCCGCCACCAAACAAAAATGTTCCGCCAAAGACGCGCGCCATTTTTCGCGGTCCGCCTCCGCGGGCGCCCATGCGTCCAGCTGTTCTTCGGAATAGTCCGCCGCCGCGACGACATGTACCGTCCGATAAAAAAGCCGAAGGATTTCTTCGAGGTCTTCCTCGCCGTATTCCCGCAAAAGCATGCTATCTCTTTTTCCCCTTTCTCTCGCGGATTTCCTTGACCGTATTTTCGTATCCGTTGTTTCCGGGAACGTAATATACTTTGTCTTTGAGGGAATCGGGCAGATATTGCTGTTCGACGTAGCCGCCGTAATTGTGGGGGAATTTATAGTTGAGGCTCTGAGCCTTGTCCTCCCTGCTCCCGAAAGAATTGTCTTTCAGATAGGGCGGAACGGAATCGTCCCGCACTCTGGAAGCGTCGTCTTTCGCCGCCAGCATCGCATTTTTCACCGAGTAGCTCTTTTCCGCTTCGCATACGTAAATGATTGCCTCGGAAAGGGGAATCAATCCTTCGGGATAGCCGATTTTTTCAAAGGCATACATGGCGGAAGTGGCAATCTGTAAAGCGCGGGGATCTGCCATGCCGACGTCCTCGGCCGAATGTACGACCAGCCGCCGCGCCACGAGCATAGGGTCGCAACCGCCTTCGATGAGGCGCATGGCGTAATAGAGCGCCGCATTCGCGTCGCTGCCGCGGAGCGACTTGCAGAAAGCGGAAAGAAAGTCGTAATAGTCGTCCTCGTTATAGCTCAGGGCCTTTCTCTGAATGGACTCCTCGGCGTCTTTCAGGGAGATATGCACTTTTCCGTCCGCGTCGGGGTCGGTCGTCATGGCTGCGAGTTCGAGGGCGTTGTACGCCGAGCGGAGATCTCCGCCCGCCATGCGGGCGATGTGCGCGATGGCGTCGTCGTCCGCCTCGATATTCATTTTTCCCAATCCCTTGTGGCGGTTTTTCAGCGCCGCGCGGAGCGCTTCGGAAATATCCTCCTCCGTCAGCCGCTTGAATTCGAACACCCGACATCTCGACACGATGGCGGGCGTCATGGAGGCATAGGGATTTTCCGTCGTGGAACCGATGAAGATAATCGTTCCCTGCTCGGCTGGGACATACCTTGTACAACTGTTAAGCATGGAAATACCCCTGAGGGAACTTCACCCACAGCTTTATCGTTACTAATATCAAATTTTGTCCCTCCTCGGAGATAATCACACTTAAACTTATATTTAACCGTTACTTTATCATCGAAAACGGTAATACGGTCAATCGCATTGATTAACATTGCTTTTTTTGCCGGAGTATCCTGGATATCAAACCTCTCCGCCCAATTGTTCAGCTCCGAAAGATTTGCCTTTCTTTCCGCTAAATACGCGGATAGTTCTTTCAGCTTAATTTCGACCTCTTCTTGCTTTTTTCAGCTTTGAAAGTACGCTTTGCGACCATTGACTTTCGCCCATAATCACTTTACAAACCTCATCGCTAAGTTTATGCAATTCTTTTTCTAACTGCGTTTTCTCTTTCGAGATACGCTTTAATTGCTCGGAGAGTATAACTTCTTTTTCATGAACACTGTCATCGTTGGAATGCAACAACTTTTCAAAGTCAGTCGTAGTCATAAAGTTTTTCGCATCACGCACGACTAAGTTGTCCAGAATCTCGGCCTTGATAGGCAATTTATAGCATTGACCTGCTTTCGGTGTACGATACGCGCCGCAACGATATGTATGGAGCTCGTAAATCCGAGTCGAACCGTCCTTCAGCTTCTTCAGACGTCTATAAGATTGGCTGGTATATTTTCTTCCGCATTCACAATAAAGTAACCCGCTCAAAAGACTTGAGCCGCGAATCGTCGGACGGCTTCTGTTGGGGACTTTCGTATTTTTCTTAATCAGCTCTTGCACCTCGTAAAATTCCTCTTCGGAAATGATTACCAAGTGCGGCATTATCGGAGAAACTGCTCTTATCTTT
>CAJFQM010000023.1 GCA_904419075.1 uncultured Clostridia bacterium | reverse complement strand
TTTGAAAAAGTTTTCCCCGCACCCTTTCCAAACAATATAACCAAAGTAATGTTGCTGGCCCGTAGAACGGTCAAATCCAAACAACATTATTATACGAGAAAAGAGATGAGAAAATTCAAAACAATGTTTACGGCGTTGGCTTTGGGGTTCGTATTCGCGCTTTCCGGGTGTAACGGCAACTCGGAAAATAATTCTGCAACATCTGCTCCTGATTTTTCCGAAACGGTCGAAACGACGGATTTGTACGATTATGAGGGGAAGACAGAGAAAGAGTTCCAATTCAAAACTTTTATCGGCGTGCCGAGCAACATGCGTATATATAACGCTCTCGAAACGAGCTTTTATGTCAAGACACTGACTGACGAGGAATTGGACGCATATTATAAGGAGCTTTCCGAAGCCGGCTTTACCGTTGCCGACGGGCCTTATTTCCCCGAAGATCAAGCGCATTACAGAAAGGTTCTCGACCTTGCGCAAAAATATGGAATGAAGCAGATGGTGGGCGAGCTTGTCGTCAACGGAATTTCTCTTTCGGGGATGCTGCGGGGAGAAATCATCGACTCAGCGACGGGAAAGCCTGTCGAATATACCGACGAACAGATCAAGGCGCATTTGGAGGCCTGTCTGGGCGAATTCAAGAATCATCCTGCTTTTTACGGATTTTCGTATTGGGATGAACCGAACGCGACAAAGTACGATACCATTGCACGTATGCAAAAATTGTTTCAGGAAGTTTTTCCGGGGAAAATTCTATATGTAAATCTTCTGCCCATCACTACGGAGCTTTCTTTGCTCGGTTATACAAACCCCGCGGACAGACTCAAATATGCCACTGATTTTATTGAAAAAGTGGATGTCCCTTATATTTCCTATGACCGTTATCCTCTATATGAAGATGCAAGCTCGGGAGAAAGGGAAATTCAAGAGGACTTCCTGTATAACATGCAGGTTTATCGTCAAGCGGCCGATACCGATGGACGAGAACTTTGGACGTATCTGCAATCGACGGGACATTTTGGCGCCGAAACCCGATATCTCGAACCGCAGGGAATTGCCGATTTGCGTTGGCAGGTGAATTCCTTCCTCGCGTTCGGCGGTAGCAGCGTCACTTGGTTTACGACGTTCGCTCCGCCACCCGTGGACGGCGTGGGGACTCAGTTCGATGTCGGGCTCTATGACAGGAAGGGAAGGAAGACAGATATTTATTATTGGATTAAGGCTGTACAGGAAGAGGTTCACGCATTTGAAGATGTTTACTTTAATTTCGATTGGAAAAATGTCATGACTGTGCTCGGCGAGGAAAACAAAGACGGTTATTGTGAAGGCTTTACCTACCTCGATGAGGGATTTGCCATCGATACGCATGAAAGGATCGCAGAGTATTCCTGCCAGCAGGATACGCTTATCGGATGTTTCGAGGACAAAGACGGCCTTGACGGATTTATGATTACCAATTATGCAAATCCGGCCGACAATTTGACGGATAGAGTCAGCCTTACGTTCAATGATGCGGAAGCGGTCGCTGTCTATCGGCTTGCGGAAAAGCGAGTACTCCTTTTAGATGAGAACGGGACGCTCAATATTACCTTACAGCCGGGCGAAGGAATCTTCGTCGTTCCGCTGAAATAATTAAAATTGATTCGGAGGATAATATGAAAACATTAAAACGAGTTATTATTTCTGCTCTTGTATTCGTTTTTGCAACCGGCGTTTTTGCCGGTTGTAAAGGCACGGAAAGAACGGTGGACGAAAGGAATGTCTGGGTAGACGGAAATAAAGTTTATAAAGATACTTATGAAGGAAAAGAGATCATTAAAATTGATTTCTTTGATACGGGCTATGGCAAAGACTGGCTTTACGAAACAGCGAAAGACTTCGTCTATGAAAATGAGGAGTATGCGCTTGTCCTGAATGCCGACTCCTCACTTGTTTCGACAATGCCGACAAAACTCGAAACGGGAAAAAATCTGTCGGATCTTTATTTTACTCCACATTTTGATTGGGAAAAATATATTTCTCAAGACAGTATACTTCCACTTGATGACGTATATGAAGCCAAGCCCGACGGAGAGGACGGGAAAACCATCGAAGAAAAAATGGAGCCGTCTTATATTGAGACCAACCGCTTCGAACAAAACGGAGAAGAACATTATTATGTGCTTCCGTGGACAAAGCTCATTACGGGCATCGCATACAACAGCGAATTGTTTGAACGTTATGACATAGAAGTGCCGAAAACTATGGAGGAATTTGACGAAGTCTGCGAAACTATCATCGAAAAATCTACGGCTGAGGGGAAACGCATCGCTCCGTTCGTAGCGTCGGGACGCACGCTCGGATATTTTGATTTTATGTGTATGAACTTGTGGATTCAAAGAAGCGGACTCGACGCGGTAAAAGAGTTCTTTGCGTTCGGAGATGTCGAAGTTTTCAATCCCGCCAAAGAACCATATAAGGGATACGTTTCTGCATGGAAAGACTTTGCAAAATATTTCGGACCGGACGGTTTTTCCAAGTATTGTTTGAGTGGATCGATGTCCAAAGAGGTCTATGACGCTCAACGGGACCTCATCAACGGCGAAGCCGTCATGATGATCAACGCAGATTGGCTGGAAAGGGAAATGATCAACCTCGTCGACGAGACGGGATTCAAGATGAAACTCATGCAGTTTCCTGTTGTCAGTGATGCAAAAAAGGATGAAAACGGGAATTATATTTCGGTCAATTACGGGGCGGATGCAAACTTCATATTTATACCGAAAAAAGCGTCAAATCCCGAAGGCGCAAAAGAATTTCTCATCTTCATGCATAAAGAAAATTCGCTTCAAACTTTTACGAAAGTTACGGGTTCTTTCCGTCCGTTTGAATACGACGTTGAATCTTTGCGCTCTGAACTTTCGGCGTTTTCGAATTCCGTACTCGATATAAGTCTTGCTTGCAGCGAAACATATGTGGATTATCCGACCGGCCCTCGTCGTTTTAAGGCATCTAAATTTATTACGGGACAACCGAATCAAATGATCATTAACGGTACGGATCCCGAGGATTTTGCCGCTCAGGAGTATGCAGAAGCGAAAGTACGTTGGAACAGCGATTGGGCGGTATAAAAGGATAAAAGTATGAAAACTGCTAAAAGAAAATTGACAATTCGGAATAAAGGTATCGCTTTTTGTGTCATTGCTTTGGCATTTCCTGTGGCGCACTTTCTGTTCATGTTCTTTTTGCAAAACGGTGGAACTTTTATCTTGTCATTTCAGGAATTTTCCGTAGACTCGGGGAAATTCGAATTTATCGGCTGGAAAAATTTTACGACGATTTTTCGTATTTTGGGTAATGAGTACAGCGAATTTCCCCTTGCTCTTCGCAACTCGTTAATCTTTTTTCTCCTGAATAATTTTTTTATTCTGCCGATTTCAATCTGTTGCGCCATTATTTGTTACAAACGAATTCCTTTCAGCAATGTATTTCGCGTCATACTGTTTTTACCGACGGTCATTTCTCCGGTTGTTCTCGCCATGGTGTATAGATTTGCATGGGACAGCACTGTGGGATTTATTCCTCAAATTTTGGAACAGTTGAATCTGCAAGAGCTGATTCCGGTGCTGGGTTTTTTGGCAGATAAAAAAACAGCAATGCCGTTGCTTTTATTTTACTGTGTATGGATCGGACTGGGCGGCTCGATTATTTTGTTGACGGGAGCAATTTCTAAAATACCGGACCACTTGCTCGAACTCGACAGACTATATGGGCTGAGTTTTTTTAAAGAAGTTTGGTATGTTATTCTTCCGCTTATCGGACCTACCGTTTCCATCTTATTTTTGCAGGGCCTCGGGGTAATTCTCGGTTTTTACATGCCGGTATTGTTAATTACGGGCGGAGCTGCGGATACGACGACTTATGCGTTCTTTACAATTCAGCTCACGAATGGAGGACAATCCAATTATGGATTTGCAGCGGCGCTCAGTTTAGTGAGTACACTTATCATGTCGCCGGTTATTTTGGTTTGCCGATATTTTATCGATAAGTTTTTCCCTGCTTACGAGTATTGAGGTACGGTTATGAGAGAGAATAAAGTAAAACGCTCCAAGAGCGAAAAAATACTCGTGTATGTATTGGTGGCGCTTCTTTCAATTCATTCTTTGACTTTGCTGTATCCGTTTTTATGGATGCTGATGAATTCATTTAAGACGGCGAACGGTTTTGTCAAAGATATTTGGGGGTTGCCTGTATCGTGGCAGTTCCAAAATTGGATCGACGCGTTCGAGCTGACAATTCCAAATGTAAACGTCACTTTTGCGGGAATGTATCTGAATACGTTGTTTTTCGTCGTCGTGAATGTTTCGCTGAATATGTTTTTTAATGCGATTTCGGCTTACGTAGTTGCAAAGTATGAGTTTAAGGCAATGAAAGTGATTTATTCGATTGCGCTTATATTCTTTGTCGTGCCGATGTTCGGATCGATTGCCACGCTTTATAAATTTCTCGTTGACGTCAAGCTCTACGATACTTATGCGGGAATTGTACTGATCTCGCTACAATTTTTCAATGCTACATTTTTGTTCCTGTACGCCTTTTTCAAAAATCTTTCCTGGACGTACGCCGAAGCCGCTTTTATTGACGGAGCCGGACATTTTAAGGTCTTTATGAGTATCATGATGCCTATGTCTATTCCGGCTCTCGGCGCGCTTGGAATCATGGGCGTTATAGGAACTTGGAACGAATTCTTCAATGTCTACATGTACGCGCCTTCAAAGGCCACGATAGGCGTGGGATTGCATATACTTTCGTTGAATATTCGCGGAGAATATCCGAAGTTGTTTGCCGCGATGTTTATTTCTCTCCTGCCCATCGTCGTCGTGTTTTGCTGCTTCCAAAAAACGATTATGGAAAACGTGTCTTTCGGAGGCATTAAAGGATAAAGTTTTAATCTTATGAAAAATTTTTCTTCTCTTTACGCTTTTTATTCTTGGAATGGGGATATAGAAAAAGAAGAACTCGAAGAGCAGATGCGCGGCTTTGCCGCGCAAGGCTTTACGGGGCTTTTTATCCATGCTCGCGCCGGTCTGAAAATTCCTTATTTCAGCCAAATTTGGTTTGATCGATTTGGATTGGTTGTCTCAATTGCGAAAAAATGGAATATGGAAATAGGCATTTATGACGAAAACGGCTGGCCGAGCGGTTTTGGCAACGGAGCCGTCAACGGACTTGGAGAAAGGTATTGGCAGAAAAAGTTGGTTCTGGAAAAAAGTTTTCTCTCTTCTCCCCATAGAAAATTGTTGGCGGCTTATAAAAAAGTGGGAAGAAAATACGTTCGCTGTACGGAAACAGAAGGGGAGCTTTTTGCCGTTATAGAAGAGATTCCCGAATACGTCGATTTACTTTCTCCGTTTGTAACAGATGCCTTTTTGGCAGCTTCGCATGAAGTCTATCGTAAACATTTTGGCGACGAATTCGGAACCACCATAAGATATTTATTTACCGACGAACCACAGCTTGCCGCCCCGTATGCATATACCGAAAACCTCGAAAAAATTTTTTGGAAAGAATACGGATACGATATGCTGAACGAGCTGTGGCGGTTTGGCGTTGAAACGCGGGAGTTCAGCAAGTTCCATTTTGATTATCGTTCGCTCATTTCTAAACTTTTTCATCGGAATTACACTCAAAAGGTTTCCGATTGGTGTGAAAAGAACAAACTCTATATGACAGGGCATTTTGCTTGCGAAGAAAATACCGTCACGCTCAACTTAAACGGCGGTCCGATGAACGGATATGAATATATGCAGGTTCCCGGAATTGATGCAATCGGTCGCAGATGTCCTCCGGATACATTATTCGAACAGGTAGTCAGCGCTAAAAATATTTTTGGAAAAAGCGATGTATTATCCGAAACTTTCGGATGTTCCGGATGGGGCACTACGTTTGATGATTTTCGGTTTTATTGGTCTAATCAGGCGGTCAGGGGAGTATCTTTGCCCTGTTTGCATCTTTCGGCTTTTTCTATACAGGGGATACGTAAACGGGACTATCCGGCTTTTTTTAGTTATCAGGAACCTTGGTGGCAGGATTTTAAGTCATTGGCGGAGTATCTGAAATTTTCGGCCGAATTTGTCCGAGGCGAAAGATTTTCAGATATTTTGGTTGTCGATTCGGAATTGTCTTCATACGGGCTTTCCCCTGAATGTTTTTTAGATACCGTATTGGCAAAAGGATATTCGGAGCTGATTTCGTCTCTTTCGAAATGTCAGGTTGCATTCGATATCATCGGCGGGAGCCTTTTCGAAAAGTATGCGTCGACAAAAGAAGGAAATATCATTGTTCATAACAGAAGCTATAAAGGATTGATTTTTGCACCGACGTTGTTTTTTACAAAGAAAATGCAGGCAGTTATTCAGTCGGCTATAAACGTGGGAATCCACGTCGCATTGGTAAACGACTTTCATTTTATGGCTCCGAATAGCGTAGAACGGATTTTCTCCGATGTCGCGTCCGTTTGTGATTATCTTTGGAAAATAGAGTATAAACGGAAAATAGCAGCTTATCGGAAAGACGGTATGACGGACGGCGATATTGTTGTACGCAAATTCGGGGGAAACTACGTGTTTTTCAACTCTAATAGAAATGCAGGAAAGGACGTAAGAATTTTTGCGGAAAGTGAAAGCGGCTTGAAAATAAGACATGTGGAGAGTAAGAAGAATGAGTATATCGTTTTGAACGACGGTTATGCCGATGTTCATTTGTATCCGGGGGAACTATTGTTGGCTGAAAGTACAGCAGTATATCGAGAAGAGAAATTATCCGAAAAAATGTTTCTTGTCGAGCCGAAGAAAATTATCAGAAAAGATCCGAATGCACTTACGTTGGATACGGCTCGCTGGTCCCTTGACGGAGAAAATTTTTCCGCGCCTTTGCCTGTGATAGAAATAGAGGAAAAGGTGGCTGAAAGCAAATATACAAAGATATTTATTCGTTATGAGTTCAATGCGGAATTTGTGCCGTCTGATTTGCGTATTGCAGTGGAGCGGAGTGCGAAAAATATTCAAGTTAACGGGAAACATTGCGATTTTTCTTCCGAATGGTATATCGATAAATCAATAGGGGTTATTCCGATTGCCGATTGCGCGAAAATGGGCGTCAATACGGTCGAACTTTTCTTTGAAACAAGCCCCGAGAACATTCTCACCCCCGAAGCGTTGGACGCGGAAAATGAAATTGCAAGAAATTTATTTTCTTACGGGCTGGAAATAGAAAATATTTATGTTTTAGGTTCATTTTCAGTAAAAGTCAACAATTTTACGTTGAATAAAAATGTGCTTTATGTCGAAGACGGAATATTCGCGATAACCAAAGAAAAGAAAATAGAACAAGGATTTTTAACGCCTCAGGGGTTGTGGTTTTATCGGGGGCAAATAGCTACAAAAATAAAATTCCCCAAGTTAAAAGAAGGGGAAAGAGGGTTTATTTTCCTTTCGGGGGGTGAACATTGTTCGGCGAAGTTAGAGGTAGGCTCTAAAAAGGTAAAGAATATTTTTTTATATGAAAAAACGGAAGTCGGTGAATACGTCGATCAAGATTTGAATTTAATTTTTACGATTTCTAACAGAAATCTGCTGGGACCTCATCATCATTGTTGCGGTGACCCTTCAGTTGTGGGCGGAAATACATTTCGCGGAGTGAGAGGTTTTGAAGATGAATGGATAGAGAGCCGTTATAAAAAGTCGACTGCGGTTAAAGGATATAACTTCGCACTCAATCAGCTTCCCAAAATTTATTTTTATATAAGGGCAAAGTAGAAAAATGAATATGAAAGAACGTGTTAACGATTATATAAAACAGCATTGGAAAAATACGATCAGGACGGGAATTTCCAAGACCGATGAGATTCCCTTGCCTTATCCTACGACTGTACCGTGTGAAAACCAAAGATTTACTTACTTTTTTTATTGGGATACATATTTTACAAATCTCGGGTTACTGTATGACATGCCAAAGCAGGCATTAAACAATTTGCGGAATATGAAATATTTGGTTGAGCGCTTTGGTTTTATTCCGAATGCAAATTTGACAAGTATGCTGAACCGTTCCCAGCCTCCGCTGTTTTGTTGTGCGGTTTACGATTATTACCAACTATATCCGTCTTTGGATATAGTTTACGAGTTTTTCGGAAGTATGCAACGCGAATATGAATTTTGGTCGCAATCGAGAATTACCGACTGCGGATTAAACGGATATTCTTCTTCCGCTACGGAGGAAGAAATCGAACGTTTTATCGACGAGGTGGCACTTCGCGGCATAATCGACAAGAACGATTGTGACGCATACGAAAAAGCAAAAAATTTATTTGCCGAAGCCGAAAGCGGGTGGGACTTTTCTCCCCGTTTTGGTGGGAGGGCGCTCGATTTTGTTCAGGTGGACTTGAATTCTATTCTGTATAGAAACGAAATCATTATTTCGGAATTTGCTAAAATTCTCAAAGAAAATCAATTATCGGAAAGATTTTCCCGAAAAGCGGCTCAAAGAAAAGCTGTAATGTATCGCTATATGGAAGACGAAGAAGAGGTTTTTAGAGATTATGATTTTAAAAACAAAAAATTGTCGCAGGTTATCAGTATAGCAAGTCTGCTACCCTTTTGGGCGGGAATTACTAAAAATACACAGAGTTGTAAAAAAATTTTGAATGTTTTAGAATGTGAAAAAGGGATAGCTGCCTGTGAAAAGTCGAATAGCAGTATGTTTCAATGGGATTATCCGAATATGTGGCCCCCGCTTGTTTATTTTTCGGTCAAAGCTTTTCAAAATTCCGGGGCCGAGGAATGTGCAAGACGTATTGCAGATAAATATATGAATACGGTTGCAGAAAATTTTGAGATAGGCGGATGTCTCTATGAAAAATATTCATCTGTTACGGGTAAATATTCAAATCAAGAATATGAATCCCCGAAAATGCTCGGATGGACAGCTGGGGTATTTCGTAATCTGTATGAGTATTTTTATCACGGATAAAATCGGGGGGCGATTATATGGAGCTTTTATTAAACAATAATGTTCCGGCCGAAGAACAAGTTAAAGACCCTGTACGTTTTATCGGAACTAAGGGGTATAAAGTACTCGTTGTGGGCAATTCAATTACGCTTCATGCTCCGAAGCCGGAGATAGGCTGGACGGGAGATTTCGGCATGGCGGCAAGTTGCAAAAAGGCGGATTTTGTCCATCGGCTGTATGCATTATGTTCTGAGAAAAAAGAAACCCAAATGTGTATTTTGCAGGCTTCTGTATTTGAAAAATATTATTTTTTAGATTTTATATTTGATGAATATCGTAAAGCAAAAGACTTTGCCGCCGACTGTGTAATTTTTCGTATCTCTGAAAATGTCGCGCCCGATCCCGAGCGTTCGGATATATTTTTGAAGCGTTATAAACAGTTAGTTCAATATGTAAGCCGAGAAAGCACAAAATTAATTTTTACAACAGGATTTTGGAAAAACGGATTTGCTGATCCTCTAATAAGAGAAACGGCGCAGGAATTTAAGGCCGAGCTTGTCGAATTAGGAGATTTGGGAGAAAAAAGCTCTATGCGGGCCGACGGACTTTTTGAACACAAAGGGGTTGCCATGCATCCCGGCGATAAAGGTATGGAGATAATCGCAGAACGTATTTTTTCGGTGATGTAAAATTTTTTGATATATAACCCGAATTCATTATAACAAAAATTTATATTATAGAAAGAGGAGAGAGAAATATGAAAGAAAAGGAACCGCCATTTTATCTGGGAATAGAAGGCTTTGAAGCAGGGCACAGCGCGGCGGAAAGTCTCACGAACAGTGCACAGACAGCAGCGTGTACGACTTCGGACGGACGGGAATGGAGACATGAAAAGACGGGACTCGTCATTTCCGTAATAAACGATCACGACACTCATTCGGTTGAAAATGTACAAAGCGACAGGCTTCAGATAAAAAACAAAGGGAAGAAGCCTGTTACCATATCGCATTTTTCGCGACAAGTATCCATGGAAATCTTTCGGGATTGTCCGCGGGAAACGGTGATTCATTATTTTTCGAGCTGTTGGCAAAGTGAATTTCAATACCATAGCCGTAGCTTTGAAGAGGTGGAATTAGTGCCCGTTTCCGTACATCCGATAGTAAAGAGTTTTTCTATTGAGTCATGGGGCTCTTATACGACGTGTAGGTATATTCCCTTTATCGCGATAGAAAATAAACGAAGCGGTGAGACGCTGTTCCTTTCCTTCGAGCCTATGTCGAATTGGCGGATCGAAGTGGGAGTACGGGGGAATTGTGCATATATTTCCGCGGCAGAAATAGATGGAAGATATCTGGGAACGGTAAAGGAGCTATCAGAAAATGAAACATATGATACACCGCGGGTTTTGTCAGGTAAGGTGAGAGGCGGACTGGAAGAGGCGATAAAGGTACTCACGGCGGAAAAGCGAGCGAAGGGAGGAGGAGTTCCTTATCCCGTGGTATTCAACGATTACATGAATTGTCTTTGGGCACAGCCGTGTTCGGAAAAGACATATCCGCTGATCGAAGCGGCGGCGTCCGTCGGGGCGGAGGTGTTCTGTATAGACGACGGATGGCAATATGAAGCGGAAGGAAACCGTACCAATAAGCTGGGAGATTGGAATTATTCAAAGACCTTATTCGGGGAGCAGGGATTTTTTAAGGTGATAGAGAAGATACGGGAAAAGGGAATGATACCGGGGCTTTGGCTGGAAATGGAAGTGGCGGGAGAAAACTCGGAAATTTATCAAAAAGACGACAGTTGGTTTTTGAAGAGAAACGGAGTCCGGGTGGGAGGAGGAGCCCGAGTGTTTTTGGATTTTCGAAATCCCGAAGTGTGTAAATACATGAAGGAAAAAGTGAGGTTTTATTATCGTGCGGGGATACGGTTCATAAAAAACGACTATAACGACTGTATCGGGAACAGCGGTTTTGAGGGGGTGGAATATACGCGAGCGGTTCGGAAATTCTATGCGGAATTGCGCGAGGAATTTCCCGACCTGATGCTGGAAAACTGTGGTTCGGGAGGAATGCGTGCGGATTACGGCATGCTGCGGATTTTTGATATTCAAAGTACATCTGACCAGGAAATAGCGTCAAATTATCCGTCCATAGCCCAAGGAGCGTTGGCGCATATCCCGCCCGAAAAAGCGGGGATGTGGGCATATCTTTATCCGCACTTATATGACGAATTTTACGGGGGAAAAGAAATTGACGCACAAAAGTACGATGAGGAGAGCATTGTTTATACGATGTTAGTGGGAATGAGCGGGGTATTATATCTTTCCGGAAGAATCGAAAAAGCGACGTCATTAGGAAAGGACTTGATTATGGAAGGAGTAGAGTGTTATAAACGTATCCGCGGAATTACGGCACGATCGTATCCGACATTTCCGAACGGATTTGTTCGAATTTGGGAGAAAGAAAAACCTGTGGTAATTTTGTACCGAGAAGAAGGAAGTGCAAAGGGTCTGTTGTTTGTCTGGCGTCAGGAAGGGGAAGAGGAAATTGTCGTACCCGTCCATGCGAAAAAAGCCGTGCGGCTCTATCCCCAAAAAGCGGAAGAAGAAGCCGTTTGCGGGGATACGATAAAGGTAACCTTGGAAAAAACTTATATGGGAAGATTGTTTCAGATAGAATTTTGATGTCAGGACAGATGTCAGGACAGAAAAAACTATTATCACTGTAAGAAAAATGGGTATGCTTCCCTATGATATGTATGAGAAAATGAATTGCGTTTTATAATCGGCAGGTATAAACTTTTTAGGGTTGGAAAACAAGTACAAGTCGGGGAAAAACGGAAAATTAGTAATTTACAGTATCGGTAACTAATAATGAAATATTTTTTGAAAAGATCTTGACATTTTATAGGGAAAGTGTTATAATATTAATAAAAATTAAGAAAATTTAGATATATAATGGTAAAATGAGTAAGTTAAGAATATATTAAGAAAATTGAAAGAGAATGGGACTCCAATGGAAAGATTTTGACGTACTATTATCAAATAGGTTAGAGATAATAGTACGTTTTTTGTTCATTATATGGCGCTTCCTAACAGAAAAAAATGTAACGCCTGCAAAAAAGAAATATATAAGGGTATAAACTTATGAAAACACGCATAGAATTTTTGAAAAATTCTTTACTTTTTCAAATGTCATTAGGATCAAGGGAACTTTATCATTCAAACGTATGGGCATGGCTTATTGAAAACGATTCGGATTTTGTAAAAGTATTTTTTCCCGACTTCCAAAAGGAGGTCTACACTGTGCTCGGAGTTAGCAGAGAATGTAAACACCGAGATATTATCATTTGGCTGCAAAAAACTGGTTATAAGGGTAAAAAAGAAAAGTATTTTTACGTCATAGAAAATAAAATTAAATCCTTACAACAGGAAGATCAGTTAAAAAATTATACGGAAAATTTATGGGAAAGCACTTTATTGCAAGGCACGATTACAGGAATCGAAAACAATTTGGAAAAAGATCGGATATCATTTGAAAATAAAAGTACAAAGGAACAGGTCGTTTGGGAATTTGTTGGCTATGCGACAATATCGAAGAGGATAAGGGAACTTGCTCAAAGCAGTACGAGTAAAGTCATCAAATTACATTTATCGCAAATTAAAGAGTATTGCGATATAATCAATACATTGTATGACATATTGAACGAGGCGTTATCGAAAAATAAAGATTTTGTTTGGTATTGGGGAAACAGCGATAATTTTACAAAAGAATTACGCGATTTACGCATTGAAGATATGTATATTAAATTACAAGGTTCTCGGTTTATTCGTTATATAAAATCGAGGGAGGAATTGTTAAAAAAGCTATGTCCTATTGGGTTTCGTCTCGAAATCGGGCAAAGTTTTCATAATGGAAAGGCAACGATTGATATGAGGTTCACAAATTGGAAAGATAAACATTGTGATTATCTTACTATAGGCGTACAAATTGAAGGAGGTCAATATAGGCTTTTGGTACAAAAAAACGGAAAGCACAGGGGTAAAGAAATTTTTGAAGAATTTAAGGGGGCTTGGTTCGATGCGAATTTTAATTACTTGCAGAAAGAGTGTCGTACTATATTCGGCGAGAAGAAAACCTCTATGAGAAAATTGTTTGACAGTTATGGCGAAGGGAGCGGCGATTATATATTTGTTTATCAATATTATAATTTAACGAAAGAAAACAGCAGGTATGAAATACTTCTCGAAGAAATTCAAAAGGATTTAACGAAAGCAAAGAAAATTATTGAACAGATAAATTTTTAATTCTATATATAATCATATATAAATTGAAACGTTTTGCACGGAATTAATATGACGGTGTGGTTAATAAAGCGACGTTGAAGAAAAACGGAAACAAAGCCCCAGGCAGTAGACGAAAGGAAATAGAAAATCGGAAGATAAAGAAAAATCCCGAACCGCTTACGGATTATTCCGTGAACGATTCGAGACACTTTTAATTGGTGAAGAGCATCCGCATATGTACGAACTGACGGGAAAAGAAGAAGAGGCGTTTTCGGCCTCTTCTATCTCTTTCTCCACTTGTTCAATGTGCGATTTTGTCAGTTTTTCGGGCACAACGTCCTCTTGGAAGTTGTATGTAATGACCATGTGGTCGCCGTACCAGATGATCTCGCGGATAAACGTGTTTACAAGCAACTTGCGAACTTTGATATCATCGGGATCTTCAAACACTTTGGAGAGCAGATATTTTTCAACATCCTCAACCGTCAGATGCGCATAGGTCTTTTGCATCGCCTTGTTGATCTCGATTTCGCAACGGTTGACTTCTTCCTGCAACGCTGCAAGCCTGTCCTTCGTAAAGTCCGTGATAATGCCCTGCTCGATAGCTTTGACAAGATTGTCGGCGGCCTTTTTCGCCTCGTCGCGTTTTGATTGCAGTCGCCGCAGTCCCGTATCGTCTTGGATCATCCGCTCATGCACCTTGACGATGGTCTCTGCGATCTTCGTAATGATGCTGTTTCGGCGCAGCATATTGACGGTCGCCTGAATGACATAATCTTCCAGCACCTGTTTCTTGACAGGCTTGCAATGGCAGACGCAGCGTTTTCTGTTCTTTGAAAGGCAGATATAATAGTAATGCGTATCGCCTGTATGCGATGTTCCGCTCGTGCCGCCCATCTTATGCTTGCAATCTCCGCAAACAAGTTTCCCGGAAAGGATGTAGTCGAATATTTCCTTTTTGCGGCTCGGCGCCTGCTTGTTCTCTTCGTTGATGGCGTTCACTTGTTCCCAAACCTCCTTGGTGATGATGGGCGGAAATATATTGTAATACTCTTCTCCCTTATGGGTGACTACGCCCGTATAGCGCTTATCATGCAAGATGACATAGATATATTTCTGGTCGACGAGTTTGCCGTTCTTCCTTCTGACATTGCGTTCTTTCAGATCGTTGGCAATGGAATTTGCCTTAAATCCTTGGGAATACTTTCGGAAAATCTCCCGCACGGCATCGGCCTCTGTTTCATCGATGACGTATTTTTTGTCCTTGATGACGTAGCCGAACGGCGGGATGCCGCCCGTGGCATTTCCCTTGATCCAACTTTCGCGCAAGCCTCGGTTGACCTTTTGCCGCAGATCTTCCGAATAGTACTCATTGAATCCCTCGATGACCGCCTGAAAGAGTTTCCCTTCTGGCGTGTCGGGAATGTTCTCCATCGCCGATACCAAACCGACGCCGTTATCGGAGAGTTTTTTGCGGTTGATGACCGACTCATACATGTTACGGGCAAACCGGTCAAGTTTGTAAACGATGACCACGCTCCATTGTCGTCGCTTACTGTCCGCGAGCATCTGCTGGAATGCCGCACGGTTGTCGTTTGTCCCTGTTGTGGCGCGGTCGATATATTCGTCCACCACAAGGAGATCGTTCTTTTCCGCATACTCTTTGCAGACATGAAGCTGACCTTCGATGGATTGCTCCGTCTGCGCATCGCAAGAGTAACGGGCGTAAATGACTGCTGTTTTCAAAATTGATTTTCCTCCTGAATTTTTTGCTTATAGCATACACCTTTACGGCAGGGAACAACAGGCACGATGGACGTACAATACCAATACATTTTCCCAACCGGCCGCAGAAAAACCGTAGCAAAAGCGGTACATTTTCGGCACACTCCCGTACCTTTCGGCGCACCCAAAACAGGGAGAGCAAGGCGAAGACTGTCAAAGGTCTGCCCCACGGGGACGCGCAGGAATTTTGTAGAATTGGGCCTTTTCCACATTGCCTCAAAATTGCTGCGCGCCTTTGACAGACAAAAACTGTCAACATTAGTTGCGGTTTTGTTGGGGTTTACTAACGGCAGCTTTTGTTGTAAAACGCGAGGGAATGTGGTAGAATAAAAGCACAAACAAGCGGAGACGCTTCATATCACGGAAGAATGTATTCTGACTGTGGGAAAAGTGCCAGCGGAAGTAGTCGGGCGAAAGCCAATGTAACGAAGTAAATCGATGAAATATCCGGGTGACCGTGACTGTCAGGCAAGACGGGCGAGAGATCGTCTGTTATTTGTCTGCGGTCACGGTTTTTTTTATTTTCCCAAAAAATTTCTGACCAAACCGCCACGCTTGCAAACTTTTTGTCCTTGAGGTAGTAGAAGGATTTTTCCTTGCAAGAAAAAAAGTTACGGAATTAGTGCCACAATTTGTCCACAATTTCATGTAGGATAAAGAAAAATTCGCTGGAAGCCGTGAACTTTCAAAATATTTTGTCCTTGTGGAAGTAGAGGGAAAATTCAAAAATATTTTTGTAAGTCGTAAAAACCTTGCGAGTTCAAGGTTTAAGATAGTCGCACAACGGGAGGAGAATATGACGCTTAACGAGATCAGACAACAATTAAAGACGATACGCCTGTACTATATGCACAAGGCGAAGCTTGACGCGGCATTTGAAACCCTCCCGCATAGAGCGGCTACCCTTGTCGATGAATATGCGGCAATGATCGGGGAAGCTCCGCTTGATCTGTACATGATCTATTGTAAGCTGTATGTGGACGGCTTGACGCAGGAGGCGACGGCGGAAGAACTCAAATACTGTCCGGAGTACATACGGCAGAAAAATAAGCGGCTGCTTTTGTTCTTTCAAAAGAAACTCAACGAACGGGAGGTGGAATGATTGAAGGAGATTGAAGTCAAAGACAATCCATTAGGCATTCGGGTCTATGCCGTCGGAGAGCCGGATATCGACCACATGACCGAGGAGGAATACAATTTATTTGCTTCGTCATTAGCGATGCGGATCAACGAATACATTACAAAACAGAAGGAGGGAACAGATGCCGTATAGCCAAGTAAAAGTTTATTCGGACGGCGGTCATTTCATCGGCGTTCCGTACGAGCCCAATCCCCGCGCAAAAAATCGCCGCCCGCGTTGCGAGGAAATCATTGAAGTAAAGGAACCGCTCACCACAGACATTGAAACTGTTTTGAACGATGAACAAGAAAGCGTCGCTTTGGAACAAAATTCCGATGACGTACACGAAAAAAGCGCGCCGCCTGCCGTAAGACAGATGACGCGCAAAGAGCTGTTCGACGAACTGTATATGCAGACAGTCGACATGAAGAAGCAGGAACGCAAGTCGTATATTATAAAGCAGATGCTGCCCTACTTCAAGGACAGTATCTCTTGCCGCACCTTCGTGGAGGATAACTTTGCCCGCAAGCACCGCAACATGATCTGCCGTAGAACGCGCCTTTGGAGAAAGATCAACCATCAGCGTTTCAACTATTTCGTGACGCTCACATACGCGGATGATAAGATGACTGAAGAAGAATTTGCGAAAAAGCTGCTCAACACCCTGTATCATTTTTCCAGTCGCAAGGGTTGGCTGTATATCGGCGCATGGGAACGCGGCGGAGCGACCAATCGTCTGCACTTCCACGGCATATTCTATATCCCCGAAAGAACCATGTCAGGAGAGATGGAGATACTCCGCGACTTCGATACCCGCTTTGCCAAGCGGTTCGGGCGGAATGAGTTCCGTCCCATTCACCATGTCTCCGAAATGCCGCAAGCGGTAAAATATCTCGTGAAATATATCGAAAAGTCTGGCGGGAAGCTCATTTACTCGCGCGGATTGTATCAATACTTCGTGACGGACATCATGGACGAGGATATTGTCTGCCCTTATGGGCTGGAAGATCGGAAGATACTTCTTTTCGACAGCTTCGGATGCTGGATAGACGGCGAATATATCGGACAGGTAAGCCCCAAAGTGATCGCAAGGCTCCCGAAAGTGACATAGCGCGATGCAGAACGGTAAAAATCAAAGCATGGCGCGACGGAATAAGCGGGCGTTTCGCCAAGCGGGTCAGCGGCGAACGCCCGCGCCGTCGCCGCCTTTGATTTCCGTTTGTCCGCTTTGCTTGTTCGGGCGTGCGCTTGGCTTCGGCGCCCGCGAGCGTAGCGAGCGGGTGACGGTGCGGCGTCAGCCGCACCGTCAGCTCCGCCGCCGACTTGTATATAAGCCAAGCGCACGCCTTACTGCCATTTTGCGAATGTGCCTATTTTACCGTTGACTTTTATCTTTATAAATGTTAAAATGATGTTATGAAAAATATAGTCGGAGTTTAAGAATGAGTTATCCCGAAAAGATAAAATATGCAAGAGACACTCTCTTGATGACTCAAGAAGAATTAGCTCTTGAATTAGGCGTAACTCCTGTCACCGTCTGCAGGTGGGAAACGGGAAAAGTTGTGCCCAGCATAAAAGCAAAGAAGGCTTTTCGTGATCTATGTGAACGCAAAGGTCTTTCTTTTGACGAAAATCATGGCTAATACAAAAGAACAAATCTCACGCAATATGCGCAGTAATAAAGCTAAGGACACCAAACCGGAACTAATGCTGCGTAAAGAGTTATGGCGGCGCGGATTGCGGTATCGCAAGAATTATAAGCTGCTTGTCGGAAAGCCGGATATTGTGTTCCTTCGTGCACAAATCGCCGTATTTGTGGACGGTAGAATGTGGCACGGCTACGATTGGGAACATCAAAAGAACGATTTCAAAAGTAATCGCGATTATTGGATTCCCAAAATAGAGGCAAATCGCGAGCATGATTTTGAGGTTACGCAAGATTTAATTGAACAAGGTTGGCTTGTCCTTCGTTTTTGGGATTTCGAGATCAAACAGGACGTGGCAACGTGTGCGGATAAGATTGAGCAGGCATATAGAAATAGAATTAAAGTTCCAAATAAAGAGTGATATTAATTGAGGATAAAAATGGCTACTAATCGTGCAACAAAAACAGAACAGAGTATTAAAGAAAACTCGGAAAAAATTAGCCAAGCGAGGAAAGCAATTTCAAAGAAATCGCTTGACGTGCAAAATGTAAACATTTCACAAGAGGATCTTGCACATGATAATTGGAAAGAAAAGCAATTTGCATTCCCAAATCGAAAAATTAGATTAGCAACGGCGTTTAGTGGTATCGGAGCCATTGAGCATGCTTTTCAAAGACTCAAATTAAACTATGAAATTGTTTTTGCCGGCGATATTGATGAAAATTGTAAAAAGAGTTACTTCGCAAATTATCCGATTAGCGAAGATAGATGGTTTACTGATATAAGGGAATTTGATGCAACAAAGTATAATGGCCAGGTTGACTTTTTAGTCGGTGGCGCTCCATGTCAAGCTTTCTCAATGGTCGGAAAGCGTTTGGGCTTTGAGGATGCTCGCGGAACTTTATTTTATGAGTTTGCTAGGCTTATTAAGGAAACTCAACCAAAAGCTTTTCTATTTGAGAATGTTAAGGGTCTTTTAAATCACGATGAGGGCAAGACATGGAACGTCATATATAGTATTTTTGAAGAGCTTGGTTATGATGTGCATTTTAGAGTCTTGAACAGTAAGGATTATGGAATTCCACAGAACCGCGAAAGATTATATTGTGTCGGTTTTAAAACGAGCACAAAGTTTTTATTCCCCGCTCCGATAGAATTGGAATACCGGATGTACGATTTTTTAGAAGATTTTGTTGATACAAAGTATTTCCTGCGCGAAAAAGGAGTTAAGTTTGTAACGAGTCACAAAAACAAACAAAAGTGTTACACACAAGTTAATGGGGATATTGCATTGTGCCAAAAGAGTAACCAACAATTTAATTGGCATGGTGATTTTGTTTATCATCCGTTATCGGAAGAGGATGCACTCGTAGAAGATTATGACGATTTTGTTTTTGATGTTAGAGACGTAGAAGAAAAATATTATCTTTCCGATAAAGTAGCAAAATATGTCCTTGCCGGAGGCACAAAAAGTTTTCGGACTTCTACGAGAACAGATTTAGATGTCGCTCGTCCCCTTTTGCAAACAATGCATAAAATGCATCGAGCAGGTGTAGATAATTATGTAACGCACAAAGGGCGTATCCGTAAACTAACACCTCGTGAGTGTTTACGTTTGATGGGATTTAAAGATACTTTTAAGATTGTAGTTTCTGATACGGCTATGTATCAAGAATCCGGGAATAGCATTGTTGTAGATGTGTTGATTGCAATTTTGAAGCAAATGGACATCACTCTATACGGAGAAGAAAAATGAACCTGAATGGCGAAAAGTTAAACACATTAGCGGTTTTCCCTATTATGATGACGGTCCCTGACTGTTTTGTTGTCGAGAGCAATAAGTTGGGTCGTGGCCACGGAGAAGCAAAATTATACATTACCTCCAAAAAGGCAATGTATGATTTTTACGGAACTCCTGGATTTGCCGCAAAATGCTTCATGCTAAAAGCGGATTTGGTTGCATATATGTTGGCAATCAAAAACGAATATCATCAGCCATCGCAAGAATACTCTAAAAAAAGCGAGCTCCCGCAATTATGGGATAAGCGTATGTCAATGGTTTCCAAATTAGATGATGTAATTTTCTTTACAATAAAAGATCAGGATCAAATAGGCGGTTCTCGCGGGTATATCAATTCCGAAGATAAGGGATATCAACTTATTCGTGAATTGGCGCTTCCATTAGTGAGTTACATCTATGTTGAAAAAGTTGGAAACGAATCTGCTCCTCTTTATTATTGGAAGCTTTTTGTGGATTTTGAGGCGATTTGGGAGCGACAAAACGGCCCTTTGGTATTTACGTATGGCAAACAAAAGACTGAAAAAGAATCCGAAAAGAAAATATCTAAAAAGCAGGCGGAACAAGAACGTGAAATTCGTCGCGCTAGAGACGGACAAGGTAGATATAGAGAGCTTCTGTTGGAACAGTGTCGCTTTTGTCCATTTACAATGATAGCAGATGAGCGCCTCTTAATCGCAAGTCATATTAAGCCGTGGGCGGCTTCCGAGTTGGAAGAGAAAACAGATCCATATAACGGATATATACTATCGCCACTCTATGACAGGTTATTTGACCGCGGATTTATCACATTTACACCAGAAAGACACGTGATTTTGTCTGAGTTCATCTCACCTTTTACATGGAAACAGATTAATTTAAAGAATGACACGTTTGTTAAGGCACTACCGATGGATGATAAGCGGATCGCGTACCTTACCTTTCATCATCAGTCGGTTTTTAAAGGCGTATATCCCAATGATGAAATATGATATTAGCAACTTAGGTATATTATGGCAATTGAAGTAGTTGATTTATTCTGTGGCGTTGGAGGCCTTACCTGCGGAATGAAGCAGGCAGGGTTTAATGTGGTTGCAGGATTTGATAATGATAAAACTTGTGAATATCCATATTCATATAATAACAATTCAAATTTCCATTGCAGAAACATTAAAGAAGTAACTTCTACCGAAGTAAATAACTGTTATAGTGCGGAAGCAACTAAAATATTAGTAGGATGCGCGCCATGTCAGCCCTTTTCAACAATGAGTTACAAAAGGTTTAAAACCCCTTCGGATCGGGAGGCGGATTTAAAATACAACTTGTTATCTGAGTTTGGGCGAATTATTGAGGGCGTTCAACCTTTAATTGTTTCAATGGAAAACGTACCTGAAATAAGGAATACAAAAGTATTTAAAGAATTTGTTGAACTATTAAAAAACAATGGATACTTTACCGATGGTGGTCAAGTTGTTTATTGCCCTGATTATGGAATACCACAAAATAGACATCGTTTTGTTTTATTAGCTTCAAAACAGGGTGAAATTCATTTATTGCCTGCCACACACGAACGCAAAAAAGTTACTATACGACCTTTTCTTGAGGGATTACCACAGGTTGAAGCCGGGGAAACTTGCCCAACAGATCCTCTTCATCGAGCCGCAAAGTTGTCAGAACTTAATTTAAAACGCATAAGAGCTTCTGTTCCTGGAGGGACGTGGCGAGATTGGCCCGAAGAATTAAGATGTGAATGCCATAAAAAGAAATCCGGACAAACTTATTCCTCTGTGTATGGGAGAATGTCTTGGGATAAAATTGGCTCTACAATGACAACACAATTTTTTTGCTATGGTACTGGACGTTATGGTCATCCACAGCAGGATCGAGCATTAACGCTCCGAGAGGGAGCGTTATTACAGACCTTTCCGCGAGAATACGCGTTTTTCTCGCCAAACGTCACTGAATATAGTATGAAAGACGTTGCGAGGCACATAGGTAATGCAGTACCTGTAAGACTAGGTGAAATAATAGGGAAAAGTATTAGTAAACATCTAGATGATTTCAATCAGAGAAGGGACTAATGATGGAAAAAGATAAGGTTTTACAGCTGAAATTTGATCCTAGAACAATTGAACATCTCGGAATAAAAATGTATTCTCAACTTCCATATGCGTTAGCTGAGTTGGTTGCTAATGCATATGATGCTTCTGCCGAGCATGTCATTATAAATTTGTATGATGCTGATACCGATAAAAGTATTGTAATTCAAGATGATGGGGAAGGAATGTCGTATGAAGAAGTACGAGATAATTTTTTGGTGATAGGACGTAAAAGACGAGATACAGACTCGAGTCGTGCTAATTCGAAAGGACGTCCAATTACCGGAAAAAAGGGACTGGGAAAACTGGCTCTCTTTGGCATTGGTAAGACTATTACGATTGAAACATCCAGGGCAGGTGAAGAATATAAAACTAATTTTACAATGGATTGGGATAGCATTTTAGGAGAGTCTTCAGGGACCTACTATCCAAGTTATGCGCTCATTGAGAAAGAGAATATTGAGGAGCATGGAACTACTATTACTTTACGCAATTTAGCGAGAAAAACTAATTATGATTTGAGCGCTACGGCTTTTTCACTTGCAAGGCTATTTAATTGCTTTGATGAGAAAAATTTTGTTGTCAGCATAAATAGAAATGATGGAAATCCTATAATTTTGACAAAAGAATTGCAATATGAAGGAATTAATAAAGAATTTGATTGGGATATTTCAACCGTCGTTTCAGAAATAGGCGGTGAATATCTTTATAAAAATGAATTGCGTGGTAAAATACTGTCAACAAAAAAGCCTATAGATCAAAATCTTCGCGGAATAACATTGTATGTGAATGGTCGTTTAGCAAATACAGCAGGTTTTTTCGGAGTTCCTGAAGCGGGACATGCCTTTTCATATTTATCTGGATGGATTGAGGCAAATTTTTTAGATGAATTTGATAAAGATATGATTGCCACCGACAGACAGTCAATTAGTTGGGATCTGCCTGAAGCCGAAGAGCTTAAAGACTATTTGTATAGAATTATTAGATTTATAGCAAGAGACTGGAGCAAAAAAAGAAAAGAAGCTAAATCAGAGGAAACTTCGACTAGAGCTGGAGTGAATATTACCGAATGGTATGAGCATGTCCCACAAGAAATCAAACCAAAATTGCAAGGTTTAGTTGAAAGAATCTCCGAGAAGCCTGAATTAAGCAATGAGGATTTTTCTGCCGTAGTAAGAGATGTATATTCTTTAATTCCACCCTATACATATTATCACTATCGCTTGTTACATAGACAGGTACAGGATTCGGCCGAAACCTATTATAAGGAAGGAAATTATTATCAAGCTTTCCAAGAAGCAATGAAACGATATAAAAATGCAGTTAAAGACAAGTCCGGTGTTTCAGGGACAGAAGATAGAGATATCGTATCCAATGCATTTGGGAAAGGCAAGGTGCTTGAAACAACGGCTAATTTTAAGAAGCGTCCTAATGGACAACCTTTCGCTGAAAACACGTTGGAAAACATTGAAGAAGGGCAAAAGTTTTTATCGATGGGTGTTGTGTGCGGTGGAAGAAATGTCGTAAGTCATGAAGAAATTTCAGACTTAAGGGATTCTAAATTATTCACTGAGAAGGATTGTTTGGATTTATTAAGTTTGTTATCGCACTTATTTAAGCGATTAGATGAATCAAAAAAGCGATAAGTAAATAATCAAAGGTAGTCTGTGTAGACTGCCTTTAAACTTTATGTGAGCTATAGGCGTGTCAAAACGCACCATAAATCGTCTTATATCTCATCCTAATGCTTGCCTTGCGATGGTTTATAGTCCCTCTGCCGATGCCGAGTTCCATGCAGACTTCGCCTTGTTTCATGCCATTCATATAGCAATTCAGGATGGCAAGTTCTAATTCCGTCAGATGCAGAGCTTCAACAAGAGTATCGTACCTGTTGTAATCTGTCGGCTCCGGCTCAAAGCAGTTTATGGGATCGGCGGGGAGAGCTTTGTAATTTGTGAAATCTATGGATTCAACGACAGTCCCTCGCCTGTCTGGTCTGTTACGAAGAAGATTGATGAAGTGGTCTACTTCACGATAGCAGGCAAGTTTAATGGTGATTTCTTTCCCTTTGCGGTCTTTGCCGTAAATCTCATGAACTGTATGACCGGCGAATTGATATAGGAAACAAATAGCGGTCTGTGCTACGTCATAGCCGTCCGATACGATATAATCCATTTCTCCCATGTGATGCAGATCTTTGATGAGACCGATATACAACCTGTCTGCAACTTGCATATCGAACTTTTTAACGGTACGCAGTGCTTGCAAAGCAATCATTTCGCCCTCCGTTTGAGAACTTGGTTACCAACATTTCCATCTTTACACCTCTGAATTTGTATTTGCCTTTTTCGGGCAACAGGCGGAGGTGCATAGGACGGTGAATATCGGTACTCTGAATAGCAAGCCTGCGGAAGTCAACGGGACAAAGCCAAAATCGTTGCGTACGGGTCTGGAAATGCCTCATAGACAGCAAAAGAGCCGGGCAAGGTAGCAAACCTTACTCGGCTCTCAAAGTCTTTTGATAGGTGTTTTCAGCGACGATTTTGCGACTGTTGACGTCCGCGAGGAACTATGCTACCATAGCCGACCGAAAAAGCACAAATTCGGAGGGCTGAAAAGGCAATCATTCAAAACGGACAATCATGCCAAAGAAATCGCGGGCAAAAAATAATCCGAACTTCGGAATTTTTCCGAGGTTCGGATTATTCTGGTGTGGTGAACTGTCTTTCGAGATGTCCGAACACGTATTTGGCGGCGATTCGGCAATGGATTTATCTCCAATATCATCTGTTTTCGGCGGCATCCGATTGAG
>CAJFQM010000022.1 GCA_904419075.1 uncultured Clostridia bacterium | reverse complement strand
CATATTAATTTGAAAGGTCGGAAAAGATTTCTCTTCTCCGACCGCGAATTTTCCGTTTTGGTATATTTTAATTTTTTTCTTATCTCCACGGATATTTATTTTGTGCTAAACTGTATGTGTCGTTATCTTGATTTTTCATCTTAACGTCCTCCTTTGTTCTTTGCTTATGTACGGTCCAAAGCCTCATATACAGTTTAACATAAAGGAGCTTTTTTATAGCATACGAATACCTGAAACTAAAGATTTCCACCACCAGCATAGCCGTGGATTTTACAAGGCGGGCGCATCAATCTGCTCCTGCCTTGTCCTTCATTAAAAATCGGGATATGTATACCCGATTTTAAGTACAAATCATTAAACTGTCAAAAAAACGATATTTCCGTTTCTGTTATTTTAGGGGCAGACTTTGGGGTGAGAATCCTCTCAATCTTAAAGGAATAAAAGCATTTTGGTTATCTATAAAACGGCTTCAAGTCCCGCATAGACAAGTTTTCCGTTAATACTAACTACATAATTCGTATTCGCACTGCTCCTCAATTTAAGTCTTTTGAATCTCTCCACTGCAAATTCGGCCACAAAATCGACATACCGGTTACATCTGCTTTCTTTCAGCCATATCCATTTTGATTTATTAAATATTTTTCTATTATAAGCACTACAATATTAAAAACCTGCTACTTTACAGTTTTACTTAACCTCATAAAAAAGTTCTTTTATCTGTACGATTCTACTCCTCTATTGCGGCTTTGCGCCTATTACATTCCGCTATTTTCTTTCTGCTTTCTTCGGATGTCACGAAACCGTTTTGCTCCTCTTCCACACCGTAAAGCTACATATAACAAAATCCAAAAATCTCTTTACAATTCATAATAAGCCTGGTCATTTTAATATAATTTCCCCTAAATGCTTGTTCTCCGAGCGTAGCGTCATATCCCCAAGCGCTCGTTTACTGTACACAATCGGTAATTTCCGCTATCGATTTCAAACTCTCATGAGTCATTCAGACCTTGCCGAGTTCCTTTCCGTCTTTGCGGATCCGGAAATTCAGTCCTTCTCAGAAAATCACCTTATTAAAGTTTTTTTGCCGACATTTAGACACAAATTATTTGCTGTCGATATTTCCTTATCAGCAATATAAAAAATCAAAGAGTTCCTCGTACAATTAATTTCGTGTCATAGCATTTTACTATATTTTCATCATCGCTTAAAAGATAACGAATATATTCTTTATAAACGGCCTCCTCCTGCGTATCAATTGTTGTTAAAGCGGGGGCAGTAAAATTGGAAAGGCTTACATTATCGCAACCTATGACGGCAACGTCCTCCGGAATTCTCTTGCCGTGTTCGACTAAAGAACGAATCGCCCCCATAGCCATAGAGTCGGTCAAACAAAACAGAGCGTCGAATTCAACACCGCGTGCAAAAAGGCCGTTCGTCTCATTATAACCGATAATATGATACTTTTCCAAAGGATACTTTCCGGCGACAATGGATTCGGGAGTACTCGACATACCGAACTCTTTATTCAATTCCAAAAACGCTTTCACACGCGAATAATTGTTCAACAGCCAATCCATGGGTAAACCGCCCATATAGACGGGATGCTTCTTATTTTTCTTGGCAAGAATCTTGTATGCTTCGCGCATTGCCTGATCATACCTTATCAGAATATCCAATTCAGGTTTTTCGGCAATTCCAATCGTGCGCGTTTTCGAATGTAAAAGTTTGCATCTGTTCGAATCGCTGATTTTCAGCATGGTGGAATTGACGAGCCCCATCGCTTTACTCTGCACGATTTCTTCCACTATCGCGTCTATATTATCCTCGTTTACGGTGAATAACATGATATAGCAACCGTATTTGCGCGCTTCGCGCGTCATGACCTCTACTCCTTCCGCCGTATAAGCGTTGCACAGGTCTTCTACCATTACCGCCACCATATTATTACGTTTACGGCGCAAATTTTGAGCGAGTGCATTCGGTCGATAATCGAGCATTGTAATCGCCTTATTTACTTTATCTCTCGTTTCCTTTTTCACATATCCGTTACCGCTCGTTACGCGCGAAACCGTAGCGGTAGAAACGCCGGCAAGCCGCGCGACGTCTTCTCTGTCTGCCATAATCATTCTCCTTTTATGCGAAATACTTTCCGCAATTGCCAAAACATCTTTTCAAATTTTATAAATCTTACAAATAAATCCCTGCGGAATCAATACATAATCGTCGGTCCAATTTTCGCCGTCGCTCACGAAAGAAAAGGGGCCGTATGCCTCAGCCAGCTGAGGCAATAAATGAAACGGGCCGAACGTGTTTCTCCTCGTAAAATATATGGTCAAGTTTAATTCCCTTTCTAAATCAGTATAAACCATAAACGGCGAAAATGCAAGTATTTTTTCTTCTTTTCCTCCTATGATATGCAAAGATGTTCCTTTTAAACTTTCCGCTTCTATTCGCAGACGACCTTTCTCGATACCTGTTTTATAACGAATGTACCCGCTATAAAAAGGGAACCCTTGTTTTTCGATATTTTCCGTGGAAATCTTTTTCGGCAACGGAATAATTTTATAATCCTCCGATACTCCGAAATTGCCGAGAATATATATTGCTTCGAGATTGCTTTCTTCACGAAAATTCGTCTCATATACAATTTCGTTTATTCCCTTTACGATATGGACGGAAAACACCCGAAAACATTTGTCTATCCACCTTCTCCCCGTCTTTTCCGCCGGAATTCCGTTACAAAAAATTTTATCGTATTCGGCTGCAACTTCCGTTTCACATTCGATTTCTGAAATAAAACGATAGATAAGTCTCAGTTTTCCCAAAGATTTTTTTGATCCGGGACAGTATTTCGAAGCGAACCACGGTTGAATCATCTCTCCGCCCCGATATTTCAGACCGAATTTATCGCGCAACGCTCTGTCCAGTTTCAATACGTCTGTTTCTGCCCCTCCCAGCACGGGCTCCCCGTCTAGAAAACCCCATGCACGATCTAGAACAAGTACGTTCGGTTCCCCAAGTTCGTATTCCATCGTTTCGGGCAGGAAAAGTCTGTTTTTCTCTTCCCTGCTCCCCTCTTTTTCGAAAACGAGCTCTCGTTTAACATTGTCTCTCAAGCGGAAAATACGCATTTGACCCGCATCGAAATCCAAAGCTCGGAGAGTACTTTTTCCCAAACATTCCAACGATACCATGTTCCATTCCTCGATGTCCAAGTTTTCAAATGTTTTAGAAAGCCGTACATCGCCTCTCCTTCTTTCCGTTTCGTGCAGATTGAGAAGAAACAGCCAGTCGTCTCCCTCCCATTTTCTCATTACGGCGGTAACGTCTTTCGGAGTCTCCGCTATCGCACCGCGGGAAAGGTCGTTCGGATTCGATACTACCCTGCCCCCCATGGCGACGAATTTATCTATCAATAAACGCGTGCTGTCCCGCACAATCTGCCAATCCGCGACCATGACGGTACGGTATACCGCTTTTCCGACGCGCAGAAAAGCGCCTTGCTCGTCTTTTCCCGCGCAACCATACTTAAAGAGCAGTTCCTCATCCCCGTAGTCGAATTCACAGCTTAAAGAGATCAGATCCCGGCATTGACGAAGAAACGAATCATTGAGACGTTTAGCGTCTTCCGTCAAAAGGGAAAGCGACCACATCCAACCTTTCCGTACATATTTCCACATCTGTTCGACGGGATGTATGACGAGCAGATCCGTTTTTCTTTCCCCCTCTGTCAATATCATGCCGATACGGCCGAAATAGTCCTCTAAAATCTTCCAATCTCGATACCAGGCATTCTGATGCAACAGACTTGCAGGATAATCGCGTTTGGCTTCTCCTTCCATGGTATACCAGGAGAGATGCGGGCATCGCAGATTGATACCGAATAAAGCCTGCCAATCACCGATACGCTTATATTCTCTAAGGGGCATATCCCAGCCCGTACAACCGTACAGTTCGCTTAAAACAAACGGTTTACCCAATTGTCGTGCCACGGAAGCACATTGAATGGCTACCCAATAGCAATGATTATGCGCCGACAAATTATCAATTCCCGGATAATCCATATACTCATAAAAGCGCATCATCGAACCGGACATCGCAGTCTGAGCACCGAGGTCATCCTCGTGTAGAATATGCCCCGTAAAGGTCATATTATAACGCCGACAGCGATTGCGATATTTTTCCGCAAAACTTTTCGTAAACAAATCGTCTAAAACATCTATGTATGCGGCAGCCTCTTCGTTCAGTGCTTCGCCCGATTTTCCGTAATAAATCTTCGGAATACAGATTTCTCTTTTGTATTTCTCATAAAATTTTTCAGGAGCCTGTTCAGAAAAAGCCAACATTCTGAATTGATTTTTATTGATATTCCCGAATCCGTTGAACAATGCGCCTCTATGCGGTTCGTCCGTAAAAATACCGTAAATTTCTTTTCCGAGAAGGTCGCCGCAAATTTCCGCATATTTATCATGCGTGGAACGAAGATACTCCTCCACTGCCTCTCTGTTCATCGTATCAAGATAAGCGAAACCGTTATAGGCTTCGCTGCAAGTCATCAGTTCTTCGGCATAAACGACGTAAACGTATCCTTCGGGAGTTTCTTCTTTACATGAAATTTCTTTATAATCTATCAGCTTATCCTCCTCGTCCTTCAAAAGAGCATAACGTTTAACGATGCGTTCTACATCGGGACTGGAAAGCGCATCTTCGTCGCAATCGTATTCGGAAATAAAACGCATACGGTTTTCTTTCTTTTGCGTGACGAGCCCGCCACAGGTACCGCTGGGCCAACGATCCTCGTCGTACAGCCATGCTTCCATTCCCGTTTTTGCCCCGTATTCCGCACAGGAACGGATCAGCCGAAACCATTCTTCTCCCATGTATTCGGTCTCCAATCCCGTACGGGAGTGCATGAAAAAACCTCCGAATCCCATTTCTTTCATGGCGTCGATCTGGAAATGAAGTTCTTCTTCCTCCAACTTTCCGTTCCATGCCCAAAAAGGCTTTGCCCTGTACTTTGACTCGGGATTTTGCAATCTCTCACATATATTCTTTTTCATATTCAAAAACTCCTTTTTGTCTTTCCGCCCGCCCGGATAACCGAAACAGAGCGGAGTATTTTTTCTCCGCTCTGCCCAAGATGACTTCGTCATCCCGCCACATTATAACCATATACCGCGGAGAGATATATCGAAGCTCCCTTTACAAAATTGTTTCCGTCTTCGCTGAACATGCGGAAGCTCAAATTTTCCATAGGCATATATTTCGTTCCGTTATTTTCATAAACGATACAGCCACCGCTCAGTTTCCATTTAACGACCGTCCATTCGCCGTTTTTGCAGAGCGTATCTCCGCCCCATTCGAAACCGACTTTTATATCCCGTCCCGTGTCGTTATATACGGCAAATTCCATATAGTCGAAACAAGCATCCCGTAACGGTTTTCCAAAATAGACAGCTCCGTAAATATCGCTACTTTCTCGGTTATAGGTCAGCTTTGTGGAGGCGGTCTCACCGTTATAAACCTTTTCCGTATCTGTCGAAACCGTTACGTCGGTTACTCCTTCCTTGACGGAAAGATATCCTTGCGAACTACTTTCGGGAGCATTTTCGTCGAACGCGTAAAGCTTGGTCACGCTGCTCTTGTCGTTCGCCACTGCCTTGATTCCCGAAACATAAAAGGTAGATCCCTCTGCAAGTTTGTTTTCCGTCCCTACATTGAAAATACGGATGATCAGATTGGTAATATCGGCAAAGTATGTGCGTTTGCTTGCCTGGAATTCCTTGGGATTTTCCGTCGGTACCCAGCTTTCCGCAAGATGATGGTCGGGATTGAGAATCCGAAGTTCTGTCCACTCACCCGCTTTCAAGAGAGTATCCGCTCCCCACAAAATTCCTGCCATCGCATCAAAAGCGTTGGAGTTATAAATCCATACGCTGAGATAATTATAAGCGCGGATATCCAGAATCTGAGGCTTTGCTATGGCGAGATAGATATGATTATCACGCAATGCGGTCACATCGTCTTTGAAATCAACCGTAACCTTGAAAGAACCAGCTTCGTCGCCATAATGTTGTTCCGTGCTGTATTCTCCGGTATATTCGTACGGCAGACAAACTTTCATGTTTTCTTCATCGGCTTCGGAGTTGAAGGAAATCACCGTGTCGTTCTTCTGTAAAGCGTGCTCTCCCACAATGGACGAAAGATAGTAAACGCCCTCCGTTTGTTCTCCGAATCCGCAAATCCGCAGCGTGAATCCGGTAATATCCGTAGCCTGTAACTGCTGCCCAGGCTTATCGTTATCGATGTCCGTAATGCTGCCGAACAACGACACGGGAAACTTAACTCTGTTCCAAACGCCGGGAGAAAGTTTCTGATCTTCCGCCCATATCGTAGCAGCACTGGCTTCGTAGCTGTTTGCGTTGTAGATATACAGCGCCAAATAGTCGTAAGTGCGCACATCTTTCAAAAGGGGAGCGGTCAGGCGGAGATAAATTTCTCCGTTCTTCTCCGGCTTTTTCGTCATCGTAATCTTATAAGCGCCACTCGCGTCGCCGTAAGCCTTTTCCGTACTGTATCCGCCCGTATAAGCCGACGGCTCATACACCTGAACTCTGCTTGCTCCTCTTTCATAACCGAGCTCGGCAATACTGTCCGAACTGCCGTATCCTCCTTTCATCGTGGAAAAATAGAAAGTACCGCGCGGATAAGGTTTCCCGTTTTCGTTGTTCGGAAAGCCCATGAGTCTTATCTGCGTGCCGATAATATTTGTGTTCGGCACGGCTTTTTCATATTCGTTACGATTGTTTCCCCAATCTTTTACCGACCAAATGACGCGTGTCCATTGATGCGCGGGAACAAGTGTATCGTTCCACCAACGGAATCCTGCTTGCACGTCAAAATCATTGTCGTTGTATATCCACATGGAAAGATAATCATAGCCGCTGACGTCGGTAATTGCGGGATTATCTATATTGAAATACACTTCGTTATTGATCGTCTCGACGTTATTCAAAGACACCTTGAACGCCCCTTCGTCACCGTCGCGGATGAATGCGCCCGGCGTATCTTTTGCGACATATTCTCCACCGTAAAGTTCTTCATGGGGAGATACCTGACGTTCTCCGAATTCGTCGTCAAAATACATGATGATGTCCTCTTCGATTGTCTGTGGACCGTCTACCGTCCTGTAATATTTATAATCGTTAAAGTTGCCCGCCGCATCTTCCACATGAATCCAAATCAAATACTTGCCTGTCCGTTCCGTCGCCGCGAAAGTTCCCTGATTGATGGATACCTCTTCCTTGATTTCTTCGTTCTCGTCGGTCGTATATACTTTCGTCCAGCATTTGGAAGAATCTGGGCCTCCGTTAATCGTATACACAGGAATTTTGTACGTGTTTCCCGTCATGAAGAAAGCGGGAATATCTTCCTCGTCAATCTTTATCGTAGGCGCAGTTCTGTCACCAAAGTCCACCTTTACCGTGGCGTCTTTGATATCCTTGGTTCCCGTCGTATATACAAAGGTGTAAATGCCGGGCGTCTCCACCATAATGCTGTTATATGCCTGAGGCACCTCGCTTCCGTCCGGTGCGGTAATAGATTTTGCTGTTACGGTATATCCCGCTAAAACCATTCCGTCCTCGTCTATGACGTCGTATGTCGGAATTGCATACGAACCGAGTTCCGCTTCTATCGTCTCCGTCGGTACGTCTATCTTTCCCGCAATTTTTCCGCAGGCGGCTAACGCAGTCCCGAAACAGACCAGCATAATCGCCGAAAATAATGAAACTAAAAATTTCTTCATTTTTGTTCCCCTTTATAATTCTTTATAATTATTTTATTTTTTCATAGAGTCCAAATACTGCTGCCATTTTTGTGCAATGGTTTCTCCGCTCGTCGATAAAATTCCGGAGACGGATTTCCCATCGACCATGGACGCGTCTATCGTACCGCTTGACCCCGGGAAATCGCTCAATCCGCCGCGGTAAACCATCGGGGATTTAGGATTTCCGAATACGGGAATCATATCGTTTCCGAACAACTGAATACGGGACTTTACGAAATCGCTCGCATTTTCGATATTCACTTCATATCCGTAAGGCATGGTCAACCCGCTCATAGCCTTTGCGTAAGTGGCCTGACCGCGCTCGGAACAAAGATAAATCAAAAAATCCTTGGCGAGTTGTTTTTGTTTTTCGGGACGATAAGAAGGAATACAAATCGGATAATTCGGCGTAGCCGTGTATGCCATCAATCTCGCGTTTTTAATTGTTTCAAAATCTTCCTCGCTCACGTTTTCGTAAGAATCGGCCCCGCCGTCAACGGCATCAATTACGGCGGAGAGCTGATCATCCGATTTTACCGTTGTCAATTTTTTCGTAAGGTCGCTCAAAACGGGCGGCCGCATCATGCGGATATCCTGCGGCTTTTGCGTAAGGTACATCAGCATTTCGTTTTCAAACCAGTCTCCGTTCACCATGAATGCCACTTCGTCGTTATTCTCGCCGAATCCCTGCGCGCACAAAGTAAGCTGTGCAGAGGTGAAATCCATGTCATGCACGTCGGAATGTACGTAGCCGTTAGCCTGATTCAATAATTTCGAGGTCATCTCCAAGGCAAGTTTTCTTCCCTCGGCATCATTGATCTCGGGACCGAGTTGCCATGTCCCGTCATCCGCAAGATATTTTCCCTCGAAATAATTATTAAAGCTTTCTATGCCTTCATACTGCGCCCACCAAATCATACCGAGATAATCCCAAAAGTAATTTGTCTGTGTGGAAAGCGTGAATGCCGATACCCCCTCTTGTTCTTTTAAGCGGTCACACAATTCGACAAGTTCGTCAGTCGTATTGGGAACTTCCCAGCCGTCCTCCGTCCCCTCTTCTCCGAGAAATTTATCCAGCGTATCGGCATTATAGCACAGAGTAGAAACGGAGTTCGCGCCGTTCATCTGATACCATTTTCCGTCGTCCGCCTGCATATAATCGCGGATGTTCGGATTCATTTTATCTTTTATGGCCACGGTCTCACCCGCGGGGATTGCCTCATAAACGCTCGTTAAATCTTCCAGCAATCCCGCATCCTGAGCACTCCAAACGCCGAGCAGAGGCATCAGAATGTCGTTTGTCTGTTGTTTGCTGTTCAAAAGCGATTGAATTTCGCCGTTTGTATAACTCGGAACCAATTTAATCGTAACGCCCGTCGCTTTCTTATAATCCGCAGCGATATCTTTCAGCCATTGGTCTCCAAAGCCTCCGGCAAAATATTGAACCCTGACCAAGCCGCCTTTTCCTCCGTTATTACCGCCGTCTCCACCGTTTCCTCCGCACGCCGAAAAACAGCTAAGCCCGATTCCGAGAGTTAAAAGTACACAAATCGATTTTTTCATCATAAGCCTCCTTGCTTTTATTTTAATTTCACCGGAATTACGAATACGCCCTCTCCGGGAGCGAGCCGTATATCCAATTTTCCATTCTTGACTTCATATATTTTGCGCTCCCCGCCGCGATACACGAGCGCACGATTGGCATTCTTAAATTCGAAACTGACTATGTCGTCAACTAAATCGAGGGGATCGGTATAATTGGTCACAATCAACCCGTCGTTGCCGTCTGCGTCCTTAAATTGTCCTACGAGTGTATCCTGCGTGGCAGTCACTTTGTTCGCACATTCGAGAGCGGTGAGAGAATGTTTCAATGCCATAAAGTGCGCGTTCTCCCCGTCGGGATTATCCGTACCGACAATCGGCATAGTACCGTTCCAATCAAAAGAAAGATAGACGTGGTCGAATTTTGCAAGTTCGGCGTTAATCTCCTGCGCCCAATCGTAAAGCGCGGTCTTTTTACAAGAAACTTCCCGTTCCACACAGCCGCCGCCGAAGCCTTCGATAAAAGAATGTGTATACGTAAAATAGGAGAAATTCTGTACTCCGTACGCCATATCCACGTAAAACTGATACCGAAGGTCATTTATATCGTAAATTTCACGTGTGCCCGTCAAGTCGCTCCAATAAGACTGAATGAAAAAGTGTTGTTCCATGTTGAACTCTTTCGCATAACTCGCATTCAGTTCCAAACGCGGCAACCATGCAGAAGAAACGGAATGCGCTCCGTTTTTTCCCGAGAGCGGATAAACGTCCGTCGAAAGAATTTTTCTCCCCGATACCAAAGGCATGATCTCTTCACAGAAAGTTCTTACATACTCATCCGGATCCCCGCCTCCTCCGGAGGGATCCATATTGATATAAAACGTCATGTCTCGCTTGTCCTTATAACGCGCTTCATGCTCGTTTGCCAATTCTTTGATGAGTTCAAATCTGTCTATCGTAGGTTCGTCCCAATAATTGATCATATCCACGGCCGGATATATACTGTAATCAGTCGTATCGGTCGGTTTTTCACTGTCCACGCTCGCGCCCATATTCACGATGGCTTTCAAACCGATTTCTTCGCAGAAACCGAGAATATCTTTGTAATCCTGAGACCCCTTGGGCGCAAAATACTCATCGATAAAAATATGTGTAAGTCCCATTTCCTTTGCCATGCGATAATCTTCCAAGGTATTCATTGGAGAATCCCAACCGCCGATCATCATCTGTTTATCGTCGGCATATTCCGGAAATGCGTCCAATCCGCCCGAATCTTTACAGGCGGTAAGACAGCTCGCAGAAGTCGCAGCGAACACCATCGAAAAAACGAGTGAAAAAATTTTTTTGTTCATCATTTACTCCTCAAAAATTGATTTTTTATATTCAGCCTTTCAGGCCTCCTGCCATAGTCATATCCATCATTGTATTTTGGAAACAGACAAATAATACGATAACCGGCAATACGCTTAACAGCAGTCCCGCAAACAGAACGGGAACGTTCAGTTTTCTCATCGTCTGCATCTGATAAACATAAAGTCCCGCAGATAAGGTGGGAAAATCCCGAAGAAACAGAATAGGAGCCATATAATCGTTCCAAAGTCCGATTCCCGCAACGATAAGCAATGCCCCCATGACGTTTATTGCCTGCGGAAGCATGATTTTCATAAAAACAGTCAAATGGCTCGCCCCGTCCAAAAATCCCGCTTCGGCGTAAGACCATGGCAGACTTTTGAAATAGGAATACAATACCACGAAATTGAAGCCGAATCCGCCCGCAAGCGACAATAACATAAAAGGTGAATTAATGATTCCCAACGTCGTATATACCTTATATTGAGAAGGCATTGCGCCGACGATCGGAAGCATCATTGTCAAAAGAGCTACCGTATACAATACGTTTCTTCCCGGAAAACGGTATTTTGCCACAACATACGCAACCATAGAGGAAACCAGCGTTCCCAAAACAGCACCGCCGCCGGCATACCACAGCGAATTGATCAGCATTGCCAACATTCCGTGGTCGTTTACGGATACAGATTTGATCGCGGTTAAATAATTATCGAAATGCCATACATCGGGAAGGCCGTTTTTGTCCTTCATATATTCGAATTGATCTTTGAACGACGTTATAAAAGCCCAAGCCAATGCGTACAACAAAGTAAAGGCATAGATTGCAAAAATAATAAATACGATTATTTTTGCAATCAAATAACTTTTGCTCTTGGATTTCAAAATTTTTCCCTTCATTTTTTCCTCCTTTAATATTCCACATCGGGATCGATTTTAGCAAAAGTCCAGCGCGTAATAAGGACAATCGGGAAACTTACCAATGTAAAGAAAATCCCTATCGCCGCAGGATAATTATAATTCGTTCCCGAGTAAGTCTGTGCGTAAATCCAGTACGATAAAGTAGTGGTTTCATACGATCCCGCCACGACTCCCGCCGACGAAAAAAGTAAAATCGGTCCGGTGCTGTTAAAAAGTCCCGTAATTTGCAAAATAATCGTGGTGGAAAGCGTAGGCCATACCATCGGCATAATGACGGAAAACAATTCACGCCACCAGGGTATTCCGTCCAGAATGCCCGCTTCGATAACCTCTTCGGGAACACGCCCCATCGCACCCTGATATAACAGCATATTGATTCCAAACCCCGTCCAAATCGTATAAAAAATAATTGTCGGAGTAGCCGTCTCATTATCGGAAAGCAACGATGGCAGTTGATAATTGAATAATTCGTCTAAAATAGTATAAACGGGTCCGTACTTTTGAATGATGTTTTTATATACTGTAACCAATACTACCGCGCTGATAATCGACGGTAAAAAGAAAATTACGCGAAACGCCTTATAGCCTGCAATTTTTTTATATAAAAAGTAGGAAATTAAAAAACATGCGGGAAGTAAAAATACTAAGTTTACGATGAAATATTTTAACGTGTTTTTTAATCCGATGATTACTTCCGAATTCGGTAATTTCCATTCCAAAAAGAAATTTTTGAAATTTTGCAACGACCAAATATATTTCTCTCCGCCCGTTTCCATATAACCGTCGAATTCCTGAAATGCAATTATAATAGAGTTAAAATTGACCCATATGTAAAAAATCGCAAATTGAACAATCGGAAAAGCTATCATGCCGTATACAAACGCATACTTCTTCCAATTTACATTTCTGTTTTTCAACTCTTTCCCTACCGTAGTCATAATATATCTCTCCTTGTTTTTTCGATCGATATGTATTCGAATACATATCGTCTCTAAAAAAATTGGCTTTTACAGCCAGTTCGCATGGTTTATGAATCTTTCAAAAATCTCTTTTACCTTACTCTAATATATGAACTCGAATACATATCTATTCAAAAAATATGGCTTGTCAAAGCCAAACAATGAATTCTCTGCCCTTTTCATTCGGAAAGGACAAAGAGTGATATTACTCTTTAGTTTTATTATAACAGGCTTTCAGATATTTGTCAATACCTTTTTCGAAAAATTTTTTTGATTTTTTGCAATCTTTTCAATCTTCACGCCAATTTTCCTATGTTGCAAAAAACAGTTGTTTTTTGTTCATAAAATAACATGTTAAGGAGAAGAAAAATCTTCTTCCTGTCGTTAAAGGTAACTCTCTGAGACGACAAATAAAATATTGAACGGGCTTCATCTTCATATATTAAAGATCGTTCGGGAATCACTCAGGAGAAAAGAAATTTTAAATTATTTGTCGATTCCTCTAAAATGTCTCAGAAAGAGAAAAACTGCTTATCAAAGAATATATTTGCATGGAAACAAACGGACTGATTGTTTATCTCACGGATATAGAATATCTTGTTTCAAGAAATCATTAAAGATATTCTTTTCTTCAATACGAACATAAAAACCAATTCGGCTCTGAAACATAGAAAAGGAGCTTTTATAAATACGCTTATCGAACACACTTTTCCCACAGACTATGAATTTTATTTTCTCGGAGATAAGGATAATACTTCCGTTTTTTTCGGCGAAGCATTTAATTCCTATTTCAAAAAAATCCTTAAATTACGGCAATCGTCACTGTAGACTATGCTTCCAGTCTGTATTTAATGCAGCTTCTCTGTATCTTAAAGATACCCGCAAATCGTTATGAAATCGTCTATCTCGACGTGTTCTGAGAAAATTTTACCGATACGGAAAATCCTATTTTTATAGAACAGGACAACACAAGTATTGGCAAGAAAGCAACAATAATTATGGAACGGAATATAAAAAATCCGGACGGTAAAAAAATAAAAATATTTCTCGAACCCAAGCTGTATAAAAGTTATCGTAAAAATTTTGAGTAAAACATATATTAGTCAAACACTCATTGGTAAAACCCTTCCTGAACCATGCAACTATCGCGTGGTTTTCCTTTTTATTCCCCGATAAACTACCCATAGTCTATATTCAGGACAATATTCACATTGTATCCCCTACCAACTTCAATTCGGCTAATGAGTTTACATATAAAAGTTTTCTTTTCCTATGAATCAAAAGTCAAGTGCTGAAAGTTTCTCTCTAAATTGAAAAATATTTTTTTGATCTTTTCAATAACAGACCTAAGATCTTCCTTAGATATCCTACTCAGATTGTCCGATCCCCAATTTTCTGAATACTTTGATGAGACAATGGGACAGGCGACATTATATCTTGTTATATCTCGTTTCGAATCTTTTACTTCGTTTATGTCGTTCTATGACATTGAGGTGTCGTATATCTTAACCGTTAATCTCCCCGTACCGCCAACAAAATATATTGTTTACCATGATTTCATATAACTCCTGCTTTGCCTGTTCCGTCAACTCATAGTATGCATTATCAATTTTAAGGACCAGCTGATTTTTCTCGGCTAAATAATATTTCTTCCCGCCAAATGTTATGTCATCGTCCGATGGAAAACTACAACCGGGATTGCTCGATAACTTTGTTGCAGCCGCAAAAATTTCATGGAGTCTCAAATGATCTTCCTCGGGAACAATCCATATGGATTTGCGATAATATATGCAGCCGGTATCTTCTCCAGCAAAAGAATGTATCAGCCTTATCCATTGTTCATCATCGCAGGAGTAATGATCTGATTCAATGCATTTACCTTCAGAATTAAACATTTCATTATACCCACCGGAAGAAAGAAATTTGTAAGACCCATCCTCAAATTGGAAACGAACCACATAAAAACCATACTCAAATGAAGGATCGGATGGTATGAATAGCGGAACCACATCCTCAAATTTGATTTGCTTTAGCTTCTCCAAAAAATGTTTTTTATCTTCCTCAGGCATGATGTAATAAGGCTCCGTCTCCAAAACCGCCTGGCTATTACGGTATTCTGCTTCACTGAGATTGTAAAACTCGATGAGCCGGATATTTCCTTGCTCAAGGTCTTCAAAGTCATAACGAAAATGAGCACAACCACAGAGAGACAGCACCAAACAAAGCAGAAGGAATATTGTGACAATGATGTTGCTGAATGATTTATACTTCATACCATATACCCCTTACATTATCTAATTTTATAATACCACAAAAAGCTAAATAAATCACCCCCCAGTATCATAAATTCACTTCCGACATTTCTTCAGCTTAAAATAAAGTATTATTTTCAGACCTTTAAGAAACAAATGTCATTAGTTCAAATCTGACACAACGAGAAATGACAGCGGTATTTTTGCCACATTTTGCCTAGTTTTTCAGTTGCATGATTTCGACGATTATTCAATAATTATGCGATTTTAAACAAAAAAAGCAAGTATTCTGTATGAATACTTGCTTTTTTGTAATGACAGCTTTTTTGTACTGCCATGATGTGTTGGTAGTACAAAAAAGCTGTCATTTAGCATAGGCATAGAGTCAGGTTTGTATTAGTGTCGAAAACATTTTTAATTTTCGTGCGTTTCAAATTTTTTTAATAATCTACCTAGGACGTTTTCGCTTAAATTTTTATCATTGTATTTCGGATGATGTTTTTGTATCGATAATCTCTCTAATAATTCTATTTCAGAATCATTAAAATTATCAAATCTATGGAATTTGCACTTAACAACTTCATTGTACCAATCTTGTGCTTTATGTGCCCCATTTCCATGCCCAATCATCCTGGAATAAAAACTTGTTTTACAACCTCCTCCCACTTTCCCTATATATATTATTTTATCATTCGCATCATATAAATAATAAAGTCCGAGCTTAAAATTAGTTTTTGTTCCATGTGATCTACTATTAACTTCCCATATGTATATAAAGTCTTTTGTGTCTATAAGTTTGTCTATTATACCTTGTAGCTTTTGCCATTTATCTTCATTCATTTTTTTCATCCAATCCCATCTTGTATTGATAACAATCTTCGCATTTTATTTCACAATCCTGCATCTCAAAATAATTCTGACTTCTTTTTACTCCAACGTAGGGAATTTGCTTTTCTTTGCATATTTCGATTATCTTTTTTCTTTCAATGGAATTCATTCTATTGCCGAGATATACCTTTGTAATAGGAAAAAACTTTACATTTAAATCTTCCGGATTATTGCTTTTAATGGGTAACAATAACCTCCATTCGTTTTGATAAGCCCAATCTATACTCTTCCTTAAAGCGCCATTAAAATAGAGGTTCCATACATATTCATAAGTTATTTCAGTATCTTCCTGAATAGCAATTAAGCTTGTAAGATTTGCTCTTATTTTACTATAAATCACCGGAAATAGATTGTTGAAAATATTTTTATATGTCTCGTCGTTTGGTAATACGGTATATTCAAGGCAAAATCCTTTATGGAAGTCGGCATATGCTCCGCCCCACATCAACTGAGAATACGGCGATGTTGCAAAACATGAGGTTCTAAAT
>CAJFQM010000021.1 GCA_904419075.1 uncultured Clostridia bacterium | reverse complement strand
ACGACCACTTGAAAATCATATACAATGCCAACAGCAAAGAAGAAACAGTCAGCCTTGCAGAACTCGAAAGTTCAACCTTGTTTTCACGCGGGGCACCATGTTTAGTGGATAAAAATGCTGTCCACTGCAAAAAGCCCTGAAAAACGATGAGTTTTTCAGGGCTTTTTGGTGTTTAAGGTACAAAAAACAGGTATTTGTTGAAAGTGGATAAACGATAGAATTTTATGACTGCGAATTTGTATTTTTTAGAAAAAACAGGTTGTGAACCTTCGAATTGAGAGAGAAAACACAAGCTGCGGTAACTTGTGTGTAAGAAAATGATAGGAAGATTAGAGACGGAATTGACTTATTTCTTTTTCTATTGCTCAACGGGTTTGTTTTGTGTATAAAAGATAATGATTGTTCTTTCACTCCATTGACAAAAAGAAGAACATTATGATATGATAAAAGAAAAAAGAGGCAAAGAATTATGATGAAAGAAGAAATGAAGGTTGAGACGGAAGAAATCCTGAAAAATTTTGTGAAAGATACGACACAGTGGGATTTGATGACCGAAGAAGAAGTGGAAAGCCTAATCTGTGTCTTGTAAAATCCACAGGCTGTGCCGGTGGATAAGATAAAAGATTTATCTGCAAGGATTATATAACGATATGGGAACAGGCGAGGAGAGAACAACGATATCGGAAATTCAGTCAAGCTTTAAGGAGTTATGTGAAAAGACGGGAATAGATAATGTTGTTAACGAAATAATAAAAATAGAAAACGGTAAGTTCACTTATAAATTTTATAAAAAAGATATTGAACCGGAATATCAAGGGGGTATGCCTTTTTAATTGTATTGGTCGGCATAAAAAATACGAGCGAATTACATGTATTTTTATAAGTGACCATAAAATGCGGAATAAGATATTTTTGGGCAAAGAAGAGTACTTTTACAGACGATATTTCCGTATTGTTGCTATTTATGAATAGATCCGCTATATGCAAAAAGATTACGCGAAGATATATCAATTTTAGATTGGTATATATAAAAAAATGAAATAAAACAGCTGTATAATCCTAGGGCAATTAATCATATTTTGACTGTCCTAGGATTATTTTTCTATACATTGTAGGAGATACTCCTACAGTTTTCGTAAATAATTCGGTAAAATAAACGGGGTTCCCAATTCCGACGTCAGCCGCTATTTGAGTGATTGAACGTGCCGTATTGCCTAAAAGCAGTTTGCCTTGTTCAATTCTTACTAAATTAAGATAATGCATCGGACTGATGTTAAACTGTTTTTTAAATTGATGAAGAAAATAACTTTTATTCATAAAAGATACTTTTATTAAATCGTTAACTGTAATTCCTTCGGCAAAATGCTCTTCAATATATTCCTTTACATCATTTAAAAGTTTGCGATTTGTAAGGTGGCTCTCGGATATGTTTTCAATATCATCTGTTTGGGGCTGTAATCGGAGGATATCTACCAAAATTTCTCTGAAAATAGCATCAACTTTGGTCGCGTAACTATACCGTCTTTCCTTTAATTCATCTAAAAGCTGCAAAATGTTATGATAAATCAGGTTTTTTTTACTGTCAAAGGAATGAATAAAAAAACCTTTATTGGAAATGCAGTTTGCATTGTGTCCTTTCAAATGCATATTGTTGACAGCAAACCCGTAATAGGTGAGGGGAACGTGCTGATTTTCCGAATATTGCATGTGCATCTGTTTGGCATCTACGACAAGTAAATCGTTTGCCTGAATAGAAAATATATTGCCATGAAAATCAAATTTTCATGTACCGCTTTCAAAATAGAAAATTTCTAAATGCGCATGCATATGCATCGGAACTTCTCCTTTCGGTCCGTTTTGGATTTTTGAAAAAGTGAGGAGGATAGGACGAGAGCGATGAAGTTCTTCTGAAGTGAGATTAAGATTGCCTACATAATAGTAATCATAAAAAGTGGCCATTTTTTGTTTGTCGGGCGGAAATTTTTTCCGTCTGTTCTCCTGTAATAAATTAAAAAAATAACAAAAATAAATATAACTGTCGAGAAAAACTTTGTCAATAGAAAGGAAAAAAGAAAGCATTATTGTTATGGTTTTAAGCCGTTCTGTTATTGAAACAGCTTCTTTTTTGTCGTATCATAAAAGTGCTTTTAAGGGAGAAGAAAGCGGGGAACTCCTTTGAAAATATTTCTGTAAAGGAAAAAGGCATGAAAATTATCAGACAAGGTACGGCCGTTCGTGGGATCGGAGGAAAAGGGTGCTACTGGCCCAGCGTGGCGAGGCTGAATGATGGAAGAATCGTGCTCTCTTATTCGGGAGGCCGATTGAACCATATTTGTCCTTTCGGAAGAGTAGAGATTTCTTATTCTTCCGATGAAGGGAAACATTGGTCTATGGGGATTCCCGTCTTAGATACCCCCTTGGACGAGCGCGATGCCGGAATTATTTTTTGGAAGGGACGGACCGTTCTCACGACTTTCAATAATACGGTTGATTTTCAACGAAAGTGTCTCAAAAAGTGGCCTGAAACCTGGACCGATAACGAAATAATTTTTTTAAATTCTTATCTAAATTGCATCACTCCGGAAATAGAAAAAGAAAATCTCGGCTCTCTCGTATCCTTTTCTTCCGACGGCGAACATTTTGAATCGTTTCATCGCGTTCCCGTAACTTCTCCGCATGGTCCGTTGCCGCTTTCGGACGGCCGTCTCTTTTATGCGGGAAAAGCTTTTTCAGGTAATCAGTCGTGGACGGATACTCCGCTGGGCAACGGGTTATATACTATCTTTACGGATGACGGAAAACATTGGTCGGCTCCGTCGGCTTTGCCTGAGGCGATAGGGTTCTCTCTATACGAACCCTTCGCAATCGAATGTGAAAAAGGTCATATTCTTCTGTCGGTAAGGGCTCATAAAGAGGGAGAATTAACGGTGCTCCTTTCCGATTCATTCGACGGAGGAAAAAGTTTTTCTCCCTTCCGTCCGACGGGAATATGTGGGAGTCCTCCGCATCTTTGCAGACAGGGAGACAATTTAATTTTGACCTATGGTCGACGGATTCCTCCCTATGGAATTCGGGCTCGAATCAGCTTTAACAATGGTCTTTCTTGGGAACCAGAGATTTCTCTTCGCCAAGACGGTTTGGACTGGGATTTAGGATATCCCGCTTCCGTTGCGCTTTCCGACGGAAGTCTGTTGACCGTATATTATATAAAACCCATGGGGGGAAAACTTCCGGAAATACAATATACAGTATGGACAATATAGAAAAAAGATATATTCCGAAAATTTTCTGTATTGCCGTTATTCACAAAATGCTTCGTTTAGGCAAGAATATAAATTTTTTAATATAATGAGGAGATCGTATTTATAAACATGAAAAAATTAATTGTACCCGTCATTACACCTTTCAATGAAGATGAAACGGTGAATTATACCGAATTGAAACGAATTGTCCGTGGTTTGCTCGACGAAGGAGCGGACGGTATTTTTGCGGGCGGTTCCAGCGCGGAATGTTTTATGCTTGACGAAGAAGAACGCAGAAAAATTTTGGAAACGGTAGTGAAAGCGGCGGACGGAGCCGAAGTTATCGCTCATGTTGGAGCGATCGGCGGCCGCTTGACTGCGGAGTTGGCGAGGCACGCTAAGAGAGCGGGGGCTTCTGCGGTAGCCAGTGTTCCGCCTTTTTATTTTAAATTTCAGTACGAAAATATTCGGGATTATTATTGGGATTTGGCAGACGCGGCGGGATTACCCACAATGATATATTATTTCCCGGCATGTACTCAAACAACTTTCGCCGCGGACCAAATGGCGGAAATTCTTTTGGGACGGAAGAATATTTACTCCGTAAAATTCACGGATAGCGATTATTATGTTATGGAGCGGATAAAAGCTCTTACGGGACGGGAAATTATCAGCGGACGCGACGAATGTTTTCTTTCAGCAATTGCCGCAGGAGCCGACGGAGCTATCGGTACAACATTTAATTTCATGATCGGACATTATAAACGTATTCTTAAATTAATGCAATCGGGGCATCTTGAAGATGCATTGGCCGTTCAGAAAAAAATCAACTCGATCATTGCGGCTATGGGGAATGCGGATATATTTCATGCTACGAAATTTTTAATGGAGAAAAAAGGATATCATTCGGGTAGAGCCAGAAAACCTTTTTGTCCCCTTACCGAAGAACAAAAACGTATGCTTTCCGAAACATACGAAAAAAATCAATTATAAAGGAGAGTAGCGACTTATGAAGGCAAAGATAGTGACGAGCATATTAAGTATTATGATATTGTTTAGCGGAGCGGCGGCTTTTTCCGGATGTGCAGAGCCTGTTCAGCCGGAAGAACCGGTGGATTCGACAAAAACACAGCTCTATATAGGTAACTATAACGGAGGAGTAGGAGGAAAATGGCTGGAAAATGCGGCAGACCGTTTTGAGGAAAAATATAAAGATACCTGCTTTGAGCCGGGGACAAATAAAAAGGGCGTTCAGATTCATATCGATAATAATAAGGAGAGGTATCACGGCAATAATCTTATTAATAATCTTTCTAGCATAACGGAACAAATAATTTTTACCGAACGCGCTTATTACGATGAATATGTAACGTCCGGAAAAATTCTCGACATGACAAATGCCGTAACCGGTGACCTTGCCGAGGTGGGAGAAGCGGGGCATACGATCGAAGAGAAAATCGGATCCGCGCAAAAAGAGTATCTCAATCGTGACGGAAAATATTATGCGGTGCCCCATTATCGTCTGTTTTCGGGAATTCAGTATAATGTTCGGCTTTGGGAGGACGAGGGATATTATTTTGCGGAAGACGGTATAAATTTCGTTTCACCGGGCTCGACGGCGGAAGAAGAGCCGAGAAGTTTGGGCCCCGATGGAAAAACCGGGGTTATCGACGGGGTAGATTATAGTCTTGATGACGGTCTGCCTGCAACTTATGAGGACTTTTTCCTGTTGTGCGATTATATCTGCGAAACGGGGAACGTTCCGTTTGTTTGGACGGGACAATATCTTGCTCAATATACAGGATATCTGTATTGGGCGCTGTATGCCGATTTTGAAGGAGCTGCAAAATTTATGGATAATTTTGACTTTTCGGGGACTGCAGACGATATTGTGGACGGTTGGAACGAAGACGGAACGCCCGTTTTACGGACGGCAGAAATTACGCCCCAAACGGGATACGAACTCCGCCAACAACTCGGAAGATATTATGCGTTATCCTTTCTTGAAAGATTGGTGAAGGGGAATCCCGAACGGAGATTTACTTATTATATGACGGATTCTTTCGGCCTTACTTATTCCAATCTCAATGCGCAGGAAGACTTTATCAAAAGTTATTATGAAGGAAAGCCTATCGCTATGATCGCTGAGGGAACTTGGTGGGAAAACGAAGCGGATTTGGAAAACGGCGCATTCGAAACGGCAGAACACGACTACGGAGCATCGGCTTCGCGGGAAAACAGTAAATTCGGTTTTATGCCGCTGCCGAAAGCGACGAAAGAACTTGTCGGAACACCTTTCACCGTGACGGATACATACGATTCTTATATTTTGTATAACTCGAATATGAAGGGAAAAGAGGATATTCTCAAACTTGCGGATCTCTTTGTGCAGTTTATCTGTACAGATGAAGAAATGGCGGAGTTTACAAAGACTACGGGACTTCCTCGGGCTTTGGAATACCAGATGTCGGAAGAGGATATATCCGCATTGACTTATTACGAACAACAGATATGGAATGTCAATATAAACGGAGAAGTCGTACTGCCCTATTCATCCAGCAGACTTTATCGCAATAATACAGGTACTCTCTGTTATAGTTATGACTGGACGACGACGGTAGACGGAAAGCCTTACAGTATTCCCGCAAAAGCATTTAAGGATAACGGAGTGACGGCGCTGCAATATTTCAACGGAATGAAGATGAGCTCTTCTCAGTGGGATACTCTATATTCCAAAGATTTTTGAGGAGGAGTATGAAGGATTTAAGTAAGAAAAAATACTTTGGCAGAGAACGGAAGGAATTTATCTTTTTTATCTGCTTAATTGCTTTGCCGTTGGCGCAGTTTTGTGTTTTCTATATCGGAGTAAATTTTAATTCTATCCTGCTTACCTTCCGAAACTATGACTATGATACGGGGTACAGTTTTGCAGGGATCGCCAATATCGTGCGCGTGGTGAAAAATCTCTTTATGGATGCCACGCTCAAATATGCCGTTCGGAATTCTCTCCTGACGTATGCGGTGACCCTCGTGGTCGGGACGACTTTGGCACTTGTTTTTTCCTATTTCATTTATAAAAAAATGCCTTTGGCCGATCTATATCGAATTACGCTCTTTCTTCCTTCCGTACTCTCGTCTATTGTCATGGTACTGTTGTTCAAATATTTCTGTGAAGAGGCAATTCCCGAAATTTGTAAGCTGTTGACGGGAAAAGAAATCGGCGGTCTTTTGAGCAGTTCCGATACGGCTTTGCCGACTTTACTTTTTTATCTCGTATGGACGGGGTTCGGCACACAGGTATTGATGTATACCGGCGCGATGAATAATATTTCGGAATCCGTGGTGGAATCCGCACGGTTGGATGGAGCGACGCCGCTTCGTGAATTTGTCTTCATTACGCTGCCGATGATTTGGCCGACATTCATCACGTTTATTGTCGTGGGCATTGCGGGGATTTTTACCAATCAACTTAATTTATATAGTTTTTATGGCACTGCGGCGGACAACTCTCTTTATACGATAGGATATTATCTCTATCGTGCCACGCAACAGGGAAAACTCCCTGAATATTCCTATCTTTCGGCAATGGGGCTCATTTTTACGTTGATTGCCATGCCTTTGACTTTCGCCGTAAAGCATTTTCTCGAACGATTCGGACCGAAGACGGAATGAGGGGAGGAATATGAAAAGCATAAAGAAAAAAAACGATGCGCTCGTTTTGAAAATCGTTTTGTCCGTAATTTTAATGGCGTATTCCGTATCCCTGTTCATTCCCGTTCTTTGGGGGATCATGACATCTTTCAAAACACAGTCGGACTTTCGCCTTTCTGTATTCGGCTGGCCGGAGCCGTTTACCTTCGAAAATTATGTCACGGCCGTTCAGAAACTTTTCCGGGATGTACAAAATCCTTATAACGCTGCTCAGATGTTGCGCGTGCGTTTTCCGCTTATGTTTGTTTATTCGTTTCTGTATGCGGGAGGCTGTGCAATATTTTCTACTACGACGGCTTGCGTCGTTGCCTATGCTACGGTAAAGTTTTCTAAATTTAAGCTCAGCAAAGTCATTTATACGATTGTTATCGTGACGATGATCCTGCCCGTCATCGGCAATCTTCCCTCGGAAATCCGCATGTCTCAAATCCTCGGTTTGTATAATACTTTTTGGGGAATATGGATCATGAAAATGACGTTTTTGGGAATGTATTTCCTCGTATTTCACGCCACCTTTCGAGGGATTGCGAAGGACTATTATGAGGCTGCTTATCTCGACGGGGCTTCCGAATTCAGAGTAATGGTTCAAATTGCTTTCCCGTTAGTGAAATATACATATTTAACCGTACTTCTTCTCAATTTTATCACGTTTTGGAACGATTATCAGGTACCGCTCATCTATATGCCGAGTTATCCGACGGCAGCCTACGGCGTATACCTTTTCAATAATTCCAACGATGCACAGCTGTCCTCCGTTCCTGTGAGGATTACGGGCTGTATCTTTTTACTGACCCCGATCCTCATACTGTTTATGGTCTTCCATAGACGATTGATCGGCAATGTCTCTATGGGAGGAATAAAAGAATAAAATAAATGATTCAGGAGATCAAAATGAGAAAAAATCAAATTCGCATCGCTCTGTTGAGTTGCGTCGCTTCTTGCGCGATGCTGGCGGCTGCCTTTTCCGTATTTCCCGCATTGGCGGATACGGATACTTTGCCCGACGTGGAGGAAGCAAAGATCGCCTCGACGGTGTTCACGGGAGAGTCGTTTACGGCTCCCGATGCGTCAATTACTTATGCCGGAAAAACGGAGAAGGCCGAAGCGAAGCTCATTTATCCTTCGGGCAAAATGAAAGGGGCCGATTCCTGCCTTTTGGACGAGCCGGGATTGTACACCGTAGAATATACTGCAGATTTTGACGGTTTTCCCGTACAGGAATCCCGTACTTTTACTGCCGTGCAACACCTGTATGAGTCTGACGGAGAAATAAAACCCTGCTTTGGCGCTCCTTCGGACGTGCCCGATCGTTCCGGCATCATCGTTACGTTGGGCAAAGGGGAAACTTTCAGGTATAATCGTATCATCGACTTCAACGAGTTGACTTCGGCGGACTCATTGATCGAAATGTATGTACTTCCACAGATGCTCGGCACGGCAGATGCCCGTCAAATTATTTACACTTTTACGGACACGGAAGACGAAAACAATGTTTTGACCATCACTCAACAGGCTCATTCTACTCTCGACGATTGGGCGGTCAGACAAACCTATATCCGCGCGGGAGCAACGGGACAGCCTCAATCGGGTTGGGAATGGACAGGGGGACCTCTTCACAGCGGGGATAAATGGGGAACAAGCGTAAAGTTCTCTATGCACGGACTGCCCGAAACAGGTACGTATAAGACGCAAACCTTGAATTTTCAGATGGATTACGAAAATCTCAGTCTCATGACGAATTACGGAACGCAGGAAATCGTGAGATTTGATGACCCTGAGGTATTTGATACTCTTTGGAACGGATTTGAAAAGGGTACGGCCTATCTTTCTATTACCTGCGGACAGTTTAACAGTCCCGATATGACGTTTGTACTCACAAATGTGGCAGGACAGACGATCTCTGACGGGGATACCGTTATGATACGCGACGAAACTCCGCCCGAAATTTTCATAGAAGAGACTGAGGACGAGATTCCGCCCGCGCTCGTTGGGAGTCCGTATAAATTGTATGAGGCTTCCGCCTTAGACGAGATTGACAAAAATCCACTGCTTACACGCCGTGTATTCGTCAATTACGGCAGTAGTTCGCAGGCGGAATACGACATCTTGGACGGCGCCTTTGTTCCCGACAGAGCAGGGAGTTATACCGTAGAATATAAAGCTGTGGACTATTACGGAAACACGGCGGTGAAAACAATGACTGTAATTGCAGGCGAAAGAGAAATTCCTCTTTCCGTCTCCGTTTTTCCGGGAGAAAATACCGCCGTTATCGGAGAGGAATTTACCGTCGCAGAGTATGAGGTTACGGGGGCGATTTCCGAGTATGAGGTAGAAATAGAGGCCTCTTGTGAAGTGGCGGGGGAAAGCCACCGCTATTCTTTGACTGACGGAAAATTTCGTCCCGAATACGCGGGAGAATATACAATTCGTTATAACGTATACGATTACGTAGGTTCCGCGTCGGCCGAATATACATTGACCGTAAAAAGAGAAAATGTGGTCAAAATTCTTGAATCGGCGGACTTGCCGGACTATATGATTGTCGGAGCTGCGTATCGGCTTCCCGCCTTGAAAGGAGTAGACTATTCCGACGGAACGCCCCGTACGGTTTCTGCGGAGATAGGAGCGAGCGGTGCGGCTACCCTGGTCGGAAATAATCTTTCCGTGGAGGAATCGGGAGAGATAACCATTACCTATACCGTTCGTTCCGGGGACGCCGAGGATAACATTTCTTACAAGGTACCGGCGATAGACGTAGGTTATGGCTCTTCGTATCGCATGCAGAATTATTTTTACGGAAAAGGCGTAACGATGTCCGCCGCTTTGGGATATGTGCAGGCAGACGTCGCCGCGGATGCGGAAATTGATTTCATTAAGGAATTGGATCATAATTTTCAGGCGGTTTTTTCAATCGATCCTCTGAAAAAATCATTCGGGCGGCTGAGACTTACCGTTTTTGACGCAGAAAATGCGGGAGAAAGAATAGAGTTGGTATTTTTCCGAAACGCGACGGGAACGGCTTATGTTTCGATCAACGGGGGGAAGAACATGCTTACGGAAGGAAGCTGGAACGGAGACGGCATTTCCTGGAACGTCTCCTATGATTCGGCTGTACGCAATCTCAAGATAGGTTCTTATGTCAATATGACGTTGGAAGAAGGATTTTCTTTCTCTTCGGGGCAGATACGCATTCGTTTTGCTTTGGAGGAGGTTTCGGGACCGTCTGCTCTCAGAATAGAACGTCTGAACAATCAGGCTTTCAGCGATGCTTCCCGCGATGTCGTTCGTCCGGAAATTTCCTTGCTCGGAGTTGTGGCCGCGGAGTATTCAATAGGTGATAGCGTGAAAGTTCCCGCCGCGATAGCAACCGATGTACTCGATCCTGCCGTTTCGTTTTCTCTTAGCGCAAAAGCTCCCGACGGAACGGTATTGTGGACGGATTCCGGCAGAGAATTGACACTTGCGGATCCCTCGAACGAGTATGTATTTACTGCTTCCATGTACGGACAATATAGTTTTGAGCTGACAGCCAAGGATACTTCGGGCAGAAGAGAAGTATTTCGTTATACGGTTAATGTGACGGATACAACTTTGCCGAATATTTCTTTGAAAGGAGGTATTCCGTCAACCTCAGAGGTCGGGCAGAGAATAGCTCTCCCCGAAGCGACGATTACGGACGATTCGGGAATCCCTGTAACCTATTATGTATATGTGATTCGCCCGGACGGAGTCTTGCTCTCTCTGTTTACACATGCAACGGATAAGGATGGAAATTGGATGTATAATGAGGACGGAACCCCCATACTCGACTATTACGACGGCTTCGTTCCCGAATCGGCAGGTATTTGGACTGTTCGGTACTATGCGGCCGACGGTTCGGGAAATACTGCACTGCTCGCTTGCGAGATAACGGTAACGTAAGGAGGAAATCCCATGAGAAAATTATTGAAAAAGACATGTATATTCTTGTTGACCGCAGTAATGGCCGTATCCGCAGTCGCATGCAATAAAGGACAAATGAATTCTGGCGATTCGGACGAAGACTTTAACGACCTTATCATCGACGTGCCCGAGTCAAAAAATAAAGGAATCCACGAAGTTTCCGTTTCGGACGGAAATACAGATTTCGTTTCGGACGGCAAAATAGAACATGTTATCGTCATTCCCGCAGATGCGAATGCGGCAATGCAGACCGCCGCTTCGGAACTCCGAATTTTCGTTAACGACGCTTCGGGCAATGAAATGGAAGTTGTTACGGATGAAGAAGTTGTTTGGTCTTCTTCGGCAAAATATTTTGTGCTCGGTGCGGATAACAAATTAATGTCCGCCGCAGGGATAAATGTTCCCCTGAAAAGCCTCGGGGGAAGGGGCGCTTATGTGGAGACTTTGGAAAATTCCGTATTTCTGGCGGGTACAACGGCAGAAGGTACGCTCAACGCCGTATATGAATGGCTGCATTATCAACTGGGGTGGGAAATTTACGGGACGGAAGAAATTGTACAACAGACTGACGTTACCGATATGAAGCTCAAACAGATGAGAATTATCGAAGTCCCCGATATAGAGGACATTGCGTCCACCTACGGTTGGACGGATAATGACCCTGTTACAGCCGGTCGCATGCGCTATACAGGAAGTTTTTGGGTTACCGTCGGGGGAGACAGTTATCATAACAGTTTTAGTTATCTGCCTCCCGAGGACTATAAAAACGAAAAGAGCGAATGGTATAGCGAGGACGGAACGCAGCTTTGTTATACGGCGCATGGCGATGAAAAACTTTTAGATGAAATGATTCAGACTGTCACCGATCGTATGAAAGAGGAACTTATTGCTCAGCCCGATTACGAAAACATTACGATTACGCAGCAGGATACGACGAGTTGGTGTTCCTGTGATAGCTGTATGCAACTCAATAAAAAATACGGCACGGACTCCGTCAGCGTCATTCGTTTTTGTAACGAGGTAAGTCGCCGTATTCGGGCTTGGTTCGATACTCCGGACGGCGAACCCTATAAGCGTAATCTGAAAATTTCTTTTTTTGCCTATCACGCTACGGAGAACGCCCCCGTCGTCTATAACGCAGAGACAGATACTTATTCTCCGATAGACGATACGGTGAGATGCGATGACAACGTAGGGGTTATCTATGCGCCTATCAGAGCCTCCTATCAGGTTCCTTTGAATGATAAATACAATGAAAAATATTATAATAATGTCCGCGGCTGGAATGCGGTATGCAAAAATTTGTATATGTGGACGTATTCTACCAATTTTCATTATTATTTAGTCCCTACAAATACTTATAATTCAATGCAGTATAATTATCGTTTCCTCAGAGACAATAATACGAAATGGCTTTTAGATCAAGCGCAGTACAATCGTATCGCTACGGGTTTTTCGGCTTTGAAATTATATCTGAATTCCAAACTCGCTTGGAACGTGGACGCAGACTTTAATGAGCTCATCGAAAACTTTTTCGAAAATTATTTCGGTCCCGCGGCGCCGTATATGCGAAAATATTTTGACGAACTGCGTGCTCATTGGGCCTATCTTGAAGGAGAAAAGAATTATCTCGGTGACTGTTATTTGGAACCTCTTAACTCATCTTATTGGCCGAATACTCTTTTGAAGCGTTGGATTGATTATATAGACACTGCTCAACAAGAGCTGGAAACGCTGAAAGAGCGCGATGCCGAAAAATATAAAATATACAGTGAAAATGTACTTTTGGAAAGTATAGCTCCGCGCTTTTTGCTGATTGATTTGTTTCCTGATAAATTCGATTCAGCTTCTCTCTATGCGGAAAAAAATTCTTTCCGCAACGATTGTGTGGCACTCGGGATCACGAATTATGCTGAGAAAGTGGACATTTCAGAACTTTGGTCCCAATGGGGGATTTAATCGATTATGAGCGCATGGATGTGCCGTAATAAAAAATAACAAGGAGGAAAAAAATGAAAAAGAGATTCAAGTTGGCGATTCTTGCGTTGCTCGCACTTTGTGTGACGGTAGGCGCTGCTTGCGGCGGACAGGGCAATATTTCCGCTTCGGATTCAACTTCACCGACGGATAGTAGCAGTACCGTGGAAAATCGTACAGTCGCGCTCAATCGCAAAACATTGGAACTCGACCGTTTCGGCGAAGCTGAACTTATCGCGGAAACCGATTCGGAGGAGACGTTGGAGTGGTCAAGCTCAAACGAAAACGTCGTCAAGGTGAACGGAGGAATGTTGGAAGCGACGGGCGTAGGTACCGCTGTCATTACCGTAAAAATTGCAGGTACGGATATTTCCGACACCTGTACGGTGACCGTGGCGGAGGCGACGGAATTGCCACTGCTCACGCTTGACAAGGTATCCGTTTCCGTCTTGAAAGGCGGTACTTTGACCGTTTCTCCGATAATCACCTATCGCGGAGAGACTGTGACGGACGAAATAATTTATACATGGAAAATCGATGATGAAACGATAGCGACGGTTTCTGACGGAGTCGTTACGGGAGTTAAGGTCGGAACGGCAAAATTGTCCGTCTCCGCGGTTTGGAAGGGAGAAACGCTCACAAAGACGATAGATATCTCTGTCAATGCAGATGCTTCCGTATCCGTGACAGATTCCGAAGGGGAAGCGGTATCTTCCGTCACGCTCCGTAAATCTCTGCCGGAGGGGACAGACCCTTCCTACATAGATGAAATTCAACTTACGGCTATACCTTACGAATCGGGAGAAAAGGCGGAAGGGCCCGTCGTCTGGTCCGTTTTTTCCGGAAAGGCAGTCGAAGTGAAGGATGGCCTGATTACAGTCCTCGAAGAGGGCGAGGCAGTCGTCCGCGCCGAATACACCACGACGGATAAGGAGACGGTGTATGCCGAAATAGCAGTTTCCGTCGTCCTTCCGGATATAGACGTCGATGACGTGTTTGAAGCGGATAAGACAGATCCCGAAGCACCTCTTGATTTTACGGCTGTTACCGACGAAGAGGTAACGGCGGTGCAGTATAACGGCACGAATATTCTCGACGGAAATAAAATTAATCAAGATTGGCTGAATTTGCAGCAAAACGGAGACTTTGATATTCAGATTCTTACTTCAGAAGTTATCTATAATGCAAAACTTGCTGTATTTTCTCGCTATCTTTCGCCCGACATCGGCGATACATCTCAGGTTAATATTGTAGAAATAGACGGGAATAAACCTCTCGGCGGGCTTTGGAGCGCCGCAGGGGAACAGGATTCCGATATAATAGGCGATACGGCAGGAGTATATAAATATCACTTAACTGACGGAAAAGGAATAGGGCAGGGATTCAGCTGGAGAGTAGAAATCAACGATCTTAAAGGAAAATACGCTCAAAATAATGATTATATTGTCTTAGACGTGTTTGTTCCCGAAGGCGAGCAGGGCGCCGCCGCATGGGGAAAAGCGGCCGGAGATATTTGGTTGGATTGGTATGTCGGCAAGGAACTTGCCGCCGAAAAAGGGTTTTATATTAACTCCGACGGAATCAAAACCAATGTACTTCATGCAAACGAGTGGACGAAGGTCATCATTCCTGCCGGAACTTTAGGACTTACCCGTATTGCGTTTCTGTCCAGCGGAGGCAATGATGTGACATATTATATAAAAAATGTACGCATGTATTCAACCGCTCGCTGGAATACACCGTATCTGACCGCCGCATTGCCTGAAATCGTTCTTGGTCAAGGCGAATCTTATGAACTTTCATCGGAGGATTTCACGTCCTTGTATCTCGGCGAAAACAAGATTACCTCTGTTTCTGAAATTGTGCTTTCCGGAGGCGATGAATCCGTTATCTCGTTGGGCGGTTCTGTCATTACAGGGAAAGGAGGCGGTACCGCAAAAGTAGATGTTACCGTGCGTGTCGGTCGTATTAACATAAAGACTTCCGTCAATGTTGTCGTTGCACAATCGATCGGTCCAATTAAATTCGATCGCTCAAAAACAGGGACGCTGGAGATTTCAGAAATCAAAGGAACAATAGAGAAGGTGGAATTTGAAGGAGTTTTGGTGTCCGAAAGCGAAGATATTTCCGTTTGGCTCAAAACTTTAGAGGGATGTTCCCTAGACGCCGTAGAAAAAATGCTTACCGTTACAACCGACCAAGGCGTGTATGCCGTCACTCTTCAAGTTACCGATACGAAGGATTATATAGACCTTTCAAAGGTCAATATCGTCAACTCCGGAGGAGCAACCAATTTATGGTCTGCCGTCGATACTTATGAGGGAAAGAATGGAGTATATCATTATAATTCGGCGAAAACGGATGGAACGGCTTCGGGAATTACGATCTGGAATACCCGCGTCGAATTTAATAACGATGCGCTCTATTCAAAATACGCTTATATGACAGCAGAAATTTACGTCTCCGCAGGAAAATCTTTCGGATTTTTCTTCGGAGAGAATGCTGGCGGCATCTTTGTTCTGCAAGAGGGAACCGTGATCGGAGAATCCGATGCCTATCCGTATGCATTTGATGCCGAAGGTAAAAGAATGGACTCCTTCAAGGAAGGACAATGGATAACCGTAGCAGTGCCGACTTCCATTATGATTAAAGGGCGTTGCGCGTTCGGACAGACCGATGGTCAGATATATGATTATTATATCGAAGATATGAAACTGTATACGCAGGAAAATTTTGAGGAATCTTTCGACGTTCCGCAGCTTGAGAAGAAGGTTGTCATCAATAAATCGGATACATCGGTTTTTAAAGTTGTAGACAGCAAAAATATCAATCCTTGGACGGCAGAAACCTCTTTTGAAGGTAAAGATATATATCATTATTCTTCCGATAAAGGCGACGGGACAGCTTCGGGAATTACAAGATGGGATACGAGGGTAGATTTTAACAATAACAATTTGTATTCTCATTACATTTATTTGACAATCGAAATATTCGTGACACAAGGTTCTGTTTTTACGATATATCTCGAAAACGATTCCCTCTATTCTCTTACAGACGGCACTACGTTAGGTACAAAGGCTTTTCCGTATGCCTTTGACGCGGAAGGAAATAAATTGGAAACGTTTAGAACGGGAGAATGGATAACAGTCGTCGTACCCGTTTCTTTGATGACGGTAAAACGTTGCGGATTTGCCGAAGCGGATAATGAACTCGTTGATTTTTATGTGTCAGAAATGTGCCTTTATACGCAGGAAGCCTTTGAAACGGAATTCAAACTTTGAGGTGACTGAAATAGGCGTAAAAAATTCCCGAAAGAGTACCCTCTTCCGGGAATTTTTTTATAAAGAACAGGATAAAGGCCAAAAGCCGTTTCCAAAGGTTATTGAAAAGAATGTCGTCCGTTGTAAGGATAGCATATATGCGCATGGTTGGCGACTTAATTTTTTACGTCATCTGTAAAAACAGGATAGAAGAAGAGATAATCTCTCAAATTCATCTCCTTTCAGGGAAAGTTTAAATAATAATTTTTTCGGTTACACCAAGATAAATATCCGTGGAGATAAGAAAAAAATTAAAATATACCAAAACGGAAAATTCGCGGTCGGAGAAGAGAAATCTTTTCCGACCTTTCAAATTAATATG
>CAJFQM010000020.1 GCA_904419075.1 uncultured Clostridia bacterium | reverse complement strand
ATATTGTTTTAACAGTAATTCAGTATTATGGTACATAATTTGCTGTTTTTTCTGTTTCGCCTGCTGAAGTTGTTCATTACCGATTTTTTCATCACCGATCAAACCGCGCTTTACTAATAATTGAAGAATCGATTCCGCTGACATCTCAAATCTACTCTTATCGTTCATATCAAAAACCTCCCATGAGACAAAAAGCCAAAACGAACCAAGCGGCTCGATGCGAAGAGAAAATTTTTTCTATAGATTTTCGCATTGTCATTTGACTTCCATAGACACAAACGCAGAGAATTTCTCATACCTTATACTTTTAATGAAAAAACACAAAAAATTTTTGAATTCTCTTTTAGCAGCTTTTTTATGAATAATAAAAGGCTCTGTTCGGTAAAAACGAACAGAGCCTTTTTTCTTAACATGATTTTACTAATTTGATATTGAAAGAAATTTCTTTAAATCCAATTCAACAAAAGAGATTATTTTCCGCCGTAACTTATCGAGAAAGATCTGAAAATTATTCTCGCGTATATAATTTCTCACAGAAAACATCTGAACAACTTTTAATTTTTGTTGACCGTACATTCATAGGCACTCGGCTACTTTTGCAGTCAACCCGCTACACGATACCAAAGCACCAATAACAACGCTAAAATCGTTACATTATGTCTTATTAATCGCTTTTTCTCTCAGTAAATATACTTGTTTTTAAAGATCATTTAACTGCTTACTGTAGAGTAAAAAAGTCGGCATACCGATAGAAACATATATGCCACGCCTTCCGTTTCGTTTTTTCTTTTTACTCCCTACTCTTTCAAAAAAGCCAGTCGGAACAAAGCGCGACGGCGAAGAAAAATCGCCCGGAAGCCCCGCGCCCCCATTCCCAATGCAGAATACTTAGTTTCTAATCTATCCGCTGCATCGAGATTATTTTCGAGCGACGTACCTTTCGTGTAAAACAGAATACCTTTGAGCAGTTATGTTACCTGACTGATTTGCGCGATTCGATTAAAGTCAAAATTTCTTCCCCATAAATGTTTCCCGTCCTCCGTTTCCCACATGAACGCGCTACACCCCGCATTTAATTCTTTTAAAAATTCTCTTGTATTGGGTAATAAAGCCATTAAATCAGCATTATCGGTCGACTTCATATGATTCCTCCGATTATCGCTCCGCTTTTATTATGTCAATCTCCGTCTCAGATATCCGAAAACAAGAAAAAAACAAGAACTTTTTAGTACCTGTCAGGGAGGCTTTTTTGGTATAATATAAGTAAATAAAAATATTTTGGAGGAACAATGAAACGCTATACTGCGGATAAATTAAGAAGGATTGCTTCGGTAACGCCGAAAGAAGCGTTAAAACAAAACAATTCCTCTTTCAGCGGTCTTTCGCCTTTGGAAGCGGAATACCGCGTTTTGAAAAAAAATATTTCGGACAAACCATCAGTCTGGCTTTTTTCGATTATCCTACATTCAATTGTCAATTCCTTTTCATTGCTTCTGATCGTAGTGGCCGTCTTCGCGCTCGTTACGGGATTTTTATTGAAGGATAATGATAATTTGATCTCTGCATCCATCATTTTCGGGATTATTCTTATAAGCGGCATTATACAATGCTCTCAAAATCTTCGCGCACACAAATCTTTTCTCCATATCGGAAGATTCTCCGATACGCCCGTTACAGTCCGTCGGAACGGAATTTTGGTAGAGATCGCCGTATCGAAGCTCGTTGAAGGGGATATTATGCTTCTTTCGGCCGGAAGCCGGATTCCCGCAGATTTAAGGCTGTTAAGTTCAAAAGACTTGCGCGTTTCGCAGGCTGCCGTAACGGGAGAGAGCAGAATCGTCAAGAAAAACGCCGAAGCAATTCAAACAAAGGAGAATATCCCCCTGCCGTCATACGACAATCTGATTTTCCGCGGCTCAACGATAATTTCGGGAAGCGGAGAAGCTCTCGTGCTCGCCACGGGGAAAGACGCTTTTTTTGGCGGCGCGCTATTGCCGTTCAAAAACAACCTGAAAAAAGGAAGCGGTGCGATCGTAAAAACATTGCTTGGGTTTATGCTGTTCTTTGTCCCCGCCGCGTTTCTCGTTTCTGTATTGCTGACAAAAAAAGCTGATCAAGCGCTGTTATTTACTTTATCAGTCGTCGTCAGTCTGATACCGACAATGCTGCCGATGGTAATTTCCGTTTGTTTTTCCAAAGGCAGTCGCACAATGATGAAGAAAAAGACACTGGTACGAAATGTGGATACCATGCAGGGATTTGCCAGCATGAATGTTCTGTGCGTGGATAAAACAGGAACTCTTACGGATAATGAAATCAATTTAGAATACTATTTGGATCCCCTCGGCAGGGAAAGCAAAGACACGCTGACGCTGGCCTTTTTGAATTCGCATTTTCTTAGAGGTGCGGGAAATTATATCGATTATGCGATCAAAAAGTTTGAAGAAAATCCTTTGTATGCAGACAGGCTAAGCGCGGCGAAAGCGCAAAATCGGAAATTAGACGAAATCCCTTTCGGCTACGACCGAAAAACGGCTTCGGTCTTATTATCGGACGGCAAGAACAACAAACTGATTTGTAAAGGCAATGTCGATGAGGTATTGGCAAAATGCTCATACGTCTTATGCGGACAGGAAGTATTGCCTATGCCGCAGGATAAGCGGAGAAATGCCTATGAAGTTATAGGCGAGTTGCTTTCAGACGGGATGAAGGTTCTCGCCGTCGCGCAGAAAACGCTCGACAAGCCGACGCTCGATACCGATGACGAAAACGATATGATCCTTGTCGGTTATCTCGTATTCTTTGACGCGCCGAAAAAAACGGCGAAAACCGCGATACGCCTTTTGAAAGAGAAATCCGTAGACGTTGTAGTGTTGACGGGCGACAGCGCGGCGACCGCCGTTTCTGTTTGCAAACGGGTAGGAATCGACACGGGCTTGGTAGTAAAAGGTACTACAGTGGAGAAGCTCGACGGGAAAGAGTTGAAAACACTCCTGACAAGAGCAAAAATTTTTGCGGAACTGACACCGGATCAGAAAGTCAAAGTCGTGAAAGGCTTGCAGTCCATCGGAAAAACGGTGGGATATCTCGGCGACGGACTCAACGATGTACCCGCACTGCGAGCGGCGGACGTGGCTATTTCCGTAGATACGGCGCAGGACGTCGTAAAAGATATTGCGGACGTATTGCTGCTCGAAAAAGATTTGAGCGTTTTGGCAGACGGTATAACCGAAGGCAGAAAGACGTTTACGAATGTAAAAAAATATATTAAGATAACCACGGCGTCAAATTTCGGGAATGCGCTTGCTTTAATCATCGCAAGCATTGTCCTGCCATTTCAATCGATGATCGCCGTACAATTACTGACGCTGAATATCTTATATGATTTTCTCTGCTTTGCAATTTCATGGGACCGCGTAGACGAAGAAGAACTGCAATCGGCAAAGGCATGGGACAAGAAAGGCCTGGCAAAATTTGCAGTCTGTTTCGGAACGGTCAGCACGGTATTTGATATTCTGACGTTTGCATTTTTATATTACTTTTTCTGCCCGTGGGCGACGGGAGCGGCGTTTGCCGCAGCATCGGGAGAAAGGGCGACGTTATTCATAGCCCTGTTTCAGACCGGCTGGTTTTTGGAATCGATATGTACGCAGATCGTCGCGCTCAATATCTTGCGGACAAAAAAACTTCCGCTAAAACAAAGCAATCCGTCCCCCCTCTTTTTGTCTATAATGCTTTTCGGCATTTGTTTGTTCTCGCTCATTTCTTTTTCACCGCTCGGAGAGGTACTCGGCTTTGCGGTGTTGCCGCCGATTTATCTCGTATATCTGATCGTTGTTATAATTCTTTATTCAATAATTTTGTTGCTGGTAAAAAAAATCTATCTTCGGTTCGATAAAGAGCTGATTTAAGGAGGGAATCTTTATGGTGAACTATATTGAAACAAATAAAGATATTCTCGAATGGTTACAGCAAAAATTGCAAGCGGAATATAACGGCGATTGTCAATCTTTATTGAAAGGGCTGCAGGAGTTAAACGAAAGAAATATAACGCTGATTTTAGAAAAACACGAAGCTGTTCTGCAAAACACCTCAATGAAAGCGGGAGACCTTTTAATCGATCCGCGCAGGCGTACAGTAACAAAAAACGGAGAAAATATCTTTCTTACGCCGAAAGAATTCGATATTTTATATTTCTTATATGAAAACCGCGGCGACGTGTTTACGAAAGAACAGATATACAACGCGGTATGGAAGGAAGATTATCTTCTCTCCGAAAGCAACATCATGGCGTTTATCCGAAAACTCCGTAAGAAAATCGAACCGGAACCCGATTCACCCGTTTATATATTGACGATTTGGGGCGTCGGTTATAAGTTCAACGATAAAATTTAATAATGCTTATCAACCGCATGGCTTATTTACACCATGCGGTTTTTTCTTGCGAAAAATCATAGCCCGCAAAATTCATGCCGCATAGCAAGGAAATCGCAAGATTTCGGGCATTTCCTTTTAATTACAGATACGGTAAAATAAAAGCACAAAAACAAAGGAGGTCAAAAAAATGCTCTGCTTTTATTTTTTCGGAGCGCTTACAGTTGTTGTTGCATTGTATTTTTATCCGTTTGGCGGGATAAAGCGATTAAAAGGGATAAAAAATCTTTCCGAGGAAGAACGAAACAACATCCAACTGAACGCATTGAGCCTGAATGTTGCGGCGGTATTTGCATTCCTTGCGGCCATATTCATATTTGCCGCAAACAGTGCATTTTTCAGGGACAACATATTCAAATGGCTGTTGGCGGCATGGTTTGTTTTCAGTATCAGCGATACAATTTTTATAAGCCGCAGCCAATTCTATTTCAAAAATAAACGGAAAGGAGGTGTCAAGGATGAAAAAGAACGGACAAAACAGAGTTCGCATTAAAAAAATGCTAGAAAAGCAAATCGTGCGCGACGAACAGAACAGGATTCTTACGTTTGCGGCGACACATTCTTTGGAAGAAGTAAAAAAGGAGATCGGTTATTCCGACAACGGTCTGTCCGAATCGAAGATCAATAAAAGCAGGGCTGAAAACGGAACAAATAAAATTACGCGGGAAAAACGCAAATCCTTTCCGCGGCGCTTGCTTGATGCCTTTATCAATCCGTTTACGGCAATACTTCTCGTACTCGCTATTGTTTCGGCGATCACAGATATGATTTTCCCCGCTCTTTCAATCGCAGGCAGTTCCCCCGAGGATTTTGACTGCATGACGGTCGTTATAATTTCGGTCATGGTACTGATTTCGGGCAGTTTGCGCTTTGTGCAAGAGACGCGGAGCGGCAACGCGGCGGAAAGATTACTCGCCATGGTACGGACTACCTGTACCGTAACAAGGGAAGACGGCGGGAAACACGAAATACCGTTGGAAGATGTTGTAGCGGGCGACGTCATTCACCTCTCCGCAGGCGATATCATTCCCGCAGACTGCCGTATTTTGGAATCCAATGACCTGTTTATCAGCCAGGCATCCCTCACGGGAGAAAGCCTCCCGCTCGAAAAGCTGTCCGTCGCGTCAAAAGCAGAAGAATCTGTTACCGACTATAATAATATTGCGTTTATGGGCAGCAACGTGATTTCGGGAAGCGCAAAGGCAATCGCTTTATCGGTCGGCGACAATACTCTGTTCGGCTCCATGGCGTCGAGCGTTTCGCAGGAACCTGTGGAAACGAGCTTTTCCAAAGGCATTAACGCCGTTTCGTGGGTTCTTATCCGCTTTATGCTCGTCATGGTCCCCGTGGTGTTTTTCATTAACGGTTTGACGAAAGGCGATTGGCTGGAGGCATTCCTTTTCGGCATTTCGATCGCAGTCGGCCTTACTCCCGAAATGCTGCCGATGATCATAACGACCTGCTTGGCAAAGGGCGCCGTTGCAATGTCGAAAAAGAAAGCGATCGTAAAGAACCTGAATTCTATACAGAATTTCGGTGCAATCGACATTCTCTGCACGGATAAGACGGGTACGCTTACGCAGGATAAAGTTGTACTGCAATACCACCTCAACGTAGAAGGCATAGAAGATTCGCGTATCCTGCGCCACGCTTACCTCAACAGCTACTTCCAGACCGGATATAAAAATTTAATGGATCTTGCTATTATTCAGCGTACCGAAGAAGAGGAACATGACCATCCCGAACTTACAGACCTTTCCGAAACGTATGTGAAGATCGACGAAATCCCGTTTGATTTCACGCGCCGCAGGCTTTCTACGGTCGTCAAAGACAAAACCGGTAAAACACAAATGATTACGAAAGGCGCCGTCGAAGAAATGCTGTCTGTCTGTTCGTATGTAGAGATTCAGAAAAAGGTAGTACCGCTTACGGACGAGTTGAAAGAATCCTTTATGCAAAAGATCGAGGAACTTAATGAAGACGGACTCCGCGTGATTGCGATTGCCCAGAAAACCAATCCTTCGCCGGTCGGGAAATTCGGGATACAGGACGAGAAAGATATGGTCCTTTTGGGATGTATCGCTTTCCTCGATCCGCCCAAAGAATCGACGGCCGATGCGATTCGGGCGCTGAAAGAACACGGCGTTACGACGAAAATTTTGACCGGGGACAACGAAAAAGTTACCCGTACCATCTGTAAACAGGTCGGTCTGAAGGTTCGGAATATACTGCTCGGCTCGGATATTGAAAGAATGAGCGCGGAAGAACTTACGCAGGCGGTAGAATCGACCGACGTATTTGCAAAACTTACGCCCGATCAAAAAACGCGCATTGTTACGACGCTGCGCGAAGCCGGACACGTTGTAGGCTTTATGGGGGACGGCATAAACGATTCGGCGGCGCTAAAAGCTGCGGACGTGGGTATTTCCGTGGATACAGCGGTTGACGTTGCCAAAGAAGCATCGGACATTATTTTGCTCGAAAAAGATTTGACGATATTGGAAAACGGTATCATTGAAGGAAGAAAAACCTATGCCAACATGATCAAATATATCAAAATGACGGCATCTTCCAATTTCGGCAATATGTTCTCTGTGTTGGCTGCATCCATACTGCTGCCGTTCCTGCCTATGATGAGTATTCATTTGGTCATCCTGAACCTGATTTACGATCTTTCCTGTACGGCTATTCCTTGGGATAATGTCGATAAAGAATTTATCGCCGTACCCCGTAAATGGGATGCATCTTCTGTAGGAAGGTTTATGATCTGGATAGGACCGACAAGCTCGATTTTCGATTTTACGACTTACATATTCATGTATTTTGTGTTCTGCCCGATGTTTGTATCCAACGGCATATTGTATAACGATTTGGCGAGCGTTTACAGCGGGGCGCAGCTTGAACAGATGCAGTTTACATATATGGCAATGTTTCAAACGGGATGGTTTGTGGAATCCATGTGGAGTCAGACTCTCGTTATCCACATGATCCGTACCCCGAAAATACCGTTCATTCAGAGCCATGCTTCCGCACCGGTCACTTTGCTTACGTTTACGGGCATAATTGTTTTGACGGTTATTCCTTTTACGGCCTTGGGCACGCTGCTCGGCTTTGTGGCTTTACCGGCACTGTATTTTGCGTATTTGATTCCCTGCATTCTGCTCTATATGATTGTCGCAACGTGTTTGAAAAAAGCATATGTTCGCCATTACGGAGAACTATTGTAACCAAATTAACCTTTGAATATCCATGTTAAATATCTAAATTGTTAAAAAGAAAATAATTTTATTTCCTTTTCACCATTATTTAACAATTTTATACGAAACAAATACATTGTTTCGTTATAATATTTATAAATTCAACAAAAAGGGAGAGGTTTATTTTGGAAAACGATATTTTGCAGCGCATCTACAGTTTTATTCAAAAGATGACTCTATTTACTAATTTTAATCTCACACACCCTTTTACTGATACCGAGTTTCGGTTATTGAGAGAAGTATTGATTGCTTCGCAAGAAAACCGCAAAGTCATTTCAAGCGAACTTGCAAAATCCCTCGGTCTAACGCGCTCCGCTATTTCTCAAGTCATTACAAAACTCATAAAATGTAATATTATCCAACGTACCCCATCGAAAAGCAACCGAAAAATAGCTTATATAGAACTTACCGATAAATCCTTACAATATTGCAAAAATATAAAAGCTGAAGTTGACAAACGAATCAATCATTTTATACAACGGTTGGGGCAAGATAATGTTTCTAAATTTTTAAATTTCGCGGACGTATTTGTATCCGTTTTTGAAGAAGAATTCACCGAACCCGTCTGCAATTTATCCGTAGTGTAAAAATCTTGGTTCCACCTATTTTACTACATATTATGAGAGCGTTAAAATGAAATCCGAAAAGAAACAAGAAAAAAGCGGTAAAATATTTTATTTAATAATTATTTTCGCCATTATATCGTTCATAGGCTGGGGCATGGAAACCTCTTATTTTCTGATTGCTTGGGATGACCTGACTGACCGAGGATTTCTATCCCTGCCCTTTTGCACAATTTACGGAACTAGTATTTTAGCGATTTACCTAATTATCGGCACACCCCACGGCGGTAGGCTAAAACCGCTTTTTACTCGGGCTAAAGCGCTTCCTTTCTTTCCGAAAATTCTTTCTTTTATCGGCTTGTATGTGATCTATTTTCTTTTTGCCGCACTCATTCCCACTACAGCTGAATTCTTTACCGCGCTCTTTTTTGACAAAGTATTCGGCGTAACTCTTTGGGATTACAGCTACCATACCTATCATCTATTCGGTTACGTCTGTCTGGATATGACTATCATATGGGGCGTATTGATAACGATAGCAATGGCAATCGTTTGGCCGCTTTTGGAAAAACTTGTCCGGATGATTCCGCTCAAATCTGCTAAAATTGCGGCATTGACAATCATTACTGTTTTAGCTGCTGATTTTATTTTTAACTTTTCGTATCTTTGCGTTAAAGGCCGCCATCTCGTTCTGTATTAGATATTTTCACTTATAATAAAAATCCATCCGCACAGCGGATGGATTTTTATTTACACCTTGATAATTAAATGATGCCAACTACAACCAATACAATAGCCACAACGAACACAAGTACAAAAATCGTCGTCAATAGTTTGACAAATTTCCCTCTCCTTGCCGCAAACGCAAAAGCGCCAAAACTAAGGCCGACCAACGATGCGATTTTAAATACAAGGTCAAGGATATTCATTACCTTGCTGCCGATTACAATGCTGTCACTGACCAACGGCAACAAATACGTGATGAAAGCGATTACTGCCGATACTCCCAACGCGATAAAACAACAGAATAATGCAAATCCGCCGTTTTCTTTATTGTTTCCCATAGCCATAACCTCCCAAAAGAAATTATATATTTAGTTTACCCTTTTATAAAATTTTTAACAAGCAATCGAAGGATAAATCGGCAAACATTCACAAAATTTTCATACCTATTATAATTTTAATACTTACCGCCAACCCTTATTCGCCGCTTTTTTATTGTTTTCAATTTTGACTTTATAACTTACAAGTCGTATTTCGACAAAATCGAAACGGGCGATTTTCTTAAAAATAATGTTACGGGAAGAATACAAATACCGAGCAGTAAAACAACGACTGCGACAAAGGCGGGCAAATACAGCCACCAAGGTAAAAACAATCCCGGAATCAGTTTACCCAACGGCGACAGAATCGCGAACGGCAACCCCACGAGCAAAAACGCCGTGCCTACGGAACACAAAATCAACGCTAAACTTTCGTAGAAGAATTTCAGCATTATATTGGACTTGAGAACCCCGATCGCGCGGTAAACGCCTATTTCTTTAATCCGCGACACCATCGACGCATACATAAGCAGGTACATTCCCACAAACAATAGCACGCTGACTGCCAATATGGTAATCCCCTCTTTTATCATATTTTCTTGCGCTTCGGCTTTCTCTTCCGCTATGGTAAAAGCTTTGCTCCTTACATATGTTCCGGGGTAATCTGTCCGAATTTTCTCTGCAAGCGCATCCGCCGATTGCGCATAGATGACAAGCGGTACCGTTCCGTAACTTTCATATTCAAATGGCAGCGAACGCATTTCTTTTGCATTGATCAAGTATCGGGAGGCATAATCTCTTTCGCCGTCATAAAGCCGAACTCTGAATTCTTTGTTTCCGATCCACATTAATTCGCCGTCATTCCACGTCGGATCCACGTTCCTATTCACCAACACCTCGCCGTCCGACGCGCTTTGTCCCCAAATTTTGTCCAAAGCTACATCATAGTAATCCTCACAAAAATCTCCATAATATATGCCGTCGTCGATAAACACATAAGGACGTTCTCCCTCCACGATCCCTGCGATATTCAGTTCCATAGGATTTCGACTGCTCTCACCGGTATACGTCACATCGCTTTTCAATACATTATCATACCCGAGCCCGTCCAACAGCATTGAGTTTTCGTATTCGTTCAGCAATTTGTCCGCCAAAGCGGAAGTAATATATATGTGCCTTACGTCCGAATCGAGTCCGCCTACCAAAAAGTTTTTCCCTTCCGCGAGAGATTTATCAAAGAAATCATAACGTTGCCCGTATCCGCCCCCTTGGAAGCTCTCAAACCCTGTCAATTCAAAAGAAAGTTGAATACCCGTACCATAATAAGGCACTCTGTATTGATAAAATTTCCCGTATTCGTCCGCCAAGGCAAGCAATTGCGCCTCTTCTTCCGCGCTGCTACAATCTACCGTTACGCAATACGGGTCTACGTCTTCTCCTGCAAGCTGAAAATTCCGATGTGCATTCCCGAACATTGAAAGCAGAAAGATAAGCGTCACGGAAAAGGCCAATAAAAGCGCCGCGAGCGCAAATCGCTTTTTTCTTTTCCTGCCAACGACGCTCTTTATACCGTCCGCAAAGCACTCGCGGAACGTGAACACCTTGCCGCAGGACGCCGGTTCTATTCTGTCCAAGATATCTAACGAGGCCGACGTCTTTTCCTGTTCCTGCGCGAAATACTCCTCTTTGCTTTTGTCTATAAACTGTACTTCGCTCTTTTCGTCCACCCAGCGGATCTGCCCTTCCTGAGAGGACAGATAATATTTTCCGTTATTACAGACAAGCCGCAACCGCAGCGGCGACGTCCCCCCGTAAACCTCGAGCGTGACGTTACCCGACTCGATCTCCCTTTTTTCCATGCCGCCCAGAAAGATCTTCGTCTTGTCCGTAAAATGCTTGCCGATCGCTTCGCGGTTCTCCGTCAGAACAATGTTTCCGTCCACGATTTCGATGACTTTGTCCGCATACTGCTCGATCAGGTTCTGTTCGTGCGTGACCAGAATGACGAGGCAGGTTTTCGACATTTCCTTCAAAATGTCCATTACGGTTTTCGTATTGAGCTCGTCCAAATTCCCCGTCGGCTCATCCGCCAAAATGATCCGTGCGCCCTTTACCATCGCCCGCGCGATTGCGACGCGCTGCTGCTGCCCGCCCGAGAGCGTATCGACGCTCCTGCGGTAATACTTTTCCATGCCGACATTAGACAGCGCCGTCATTACGCGGCGGAATATGATTTCCTCGTCCCGCACCCCGATCGTTCTCAAACCGCGCGCCACATTCTCGTACACGTTTACCTGACTGTCCAGAAGGTAGTTTTGGAAGATATACCCGATATTCTCAATCCTGAATTTATCGTCCACACATCTGTCGTAGATGTTGCCGTCCGCTTCTATCCTTCCGCCGTCAAACGAATCCAAACCGCCCAAAGCATTCATCAGCGTTGTCTTGCCCGAACCGCTTTTGCCGTATATCGCGCAAAGTCCCGTATCCCCTAGCTCTAAGCTGACGCCGTTGAGAGCGTTTACTTCGTTGCGGCGGTTTTTATTGTACACCTTATGAAGATCGGTAACTTTTATCATTTATTTACCCTCCTCAAACCCTTTTTGACGCGTTCTTTATACAGTATCCGATTATAACCTGCGCCAAGCAACCATACCACGGCAGCCGTAACCAGCAAAATCGTGACGGTTCCGCTGACTCCGACAAACGTGAAGCCCCTGCCTATCGGCGTAAAATAGACGAGAGCGACGAAGGCAGATAATACTATACAGGCGGGAACAAGCGCACACAATAGCTGCACATACGTCGATCGCTTTACCGTTTTTTCCTTGATACCCATCGTTCGAAAAATCGATATATCGCCCTTCGTCGCCAACACCAGCCGCCGCAACGTTAAAATCACGATAAATACCAATACAACGCCTACCAACAGCGTTACAAAACCTGTACCGAAAAATATTATTATCTTCTCGGCGAGCGTACTGTCCTCCGCCTTCTGATGCAATGCTGATGCAAGGACTACCTGGTACCCGTCCGCTTCCAATTTTCCGAGATTTGCTCTTGCGAGTTTATCCGTAGGATACATCAACGAAATCTGCTCGCTTTCCTGCCAGGAAAGATTATCCCTCGCAAAATCTTCGCTTACCGCTACCGCAAAATCTATCTCTGAATCATAATCGTTCGTATATCCGTATTTGATGTCCGTGATTTTCAACCCTTTATCCTGTTCCGAAAACAAAACCACGGGATTTTCGGGAATCGTTTCCGCTTCGTTGCCATATAAGACCGCATTTATCCCTTCCAATGACAAATCAACCATTATAGGTATGTGAGCAGCAATATTATTTAATTTAAACGAACCGTCTTTGTCATTTATTATTTTTTCATATAAATAGACTTCGTATCGGCTGATGTTCGAATATAATGCATATGTTTCGGGGGTAACGCAAACCTGCATCGGTTTTCGGTTGTCCGTAAAATATCCCACACCGACCACCTTGCACAGGACGCCTCCGCCCATGTTGTCGTCCGTATCCCCAAACTTAAACTCGTCGCCGAGCTTGACTTCGCCGCGGTAAGTGTACGGCATATACAGCGCAACCTCGCCGATTTCCTGCGGCAAACGGCCTTCCTGCGGTTTCTTTCCGGAAAATGTTATTTGTGCCGTAAACGATTCCCAGATATAATCGGTATCGGTTATATTCGCGTATATACTTTTATCCAAAAAACAATCGTTGCGCAGCGCGAACTCCGCACCGTATTTCGCGGCAAGCTCGTCCGCCTCGTCCTGCGTATAGCCGGTTCCGTCCTTATCCGCTACAAGTATCCTGCCTTCCAGCGGGTTTATATACTGTTGGTAGTATCCGCCTCCCGAAGCACTCATAAAGCTGACAACGCACATCATGCAAATCAGCGCGACCGCCAAAACGGAACTCATGAGAATGCTCTGCTTCGGGCGGGATAAAAACCTTTTCCAACCCAAAAGCATGCCGTCCCGTAACGCAGCCGCTTTTTTCCCTGCGGGAACCTGCTTCCGATACTTCTTTCTGAATATGAATTCCCTTTCCACGGAAAAATCTTTTGTATCGGCTCTTTCCGTGATTTCAGGTTTCTCTCCCTTTATGCATTCGTCGCTTTCGATCTGTCCGTCGAATACGCGGATATGTCGCGTCGCATACGGTTCCACGTCCTCGAAGTTGTGCGTAACGACGATCGTCAATTTGTTTTCGGATACTTCCTTCAAAAGCTCCAATATCTCTTTCGCCGTTTTGCTGTCCAAATTCCCCGTCGGCTCGTCCGCAAGAATGATGGGACTGTCCTTCGCGATCGCGCGGGCAATGACCGTTCTCTGCTTTTCCCCGCCGGACAATTTACTGCCGCGGATATCGGCGCGGGCTTTTAACCCCACGCGCTCCACGATTTCTCTTGCCTTTGCTTTCCGTTCCTTCAAATCGGTGATATTCGTAAGCGCGAACTCCACGTTTTCAAGAACGGTAAAACTTTCGAGAATGTTATAGTTCTGAAAAATGTAGGAGATGTTCTCGGCCTGATACTCCTCCCATTCCTGTTGCGTGAAAGGCGACGTCGGCTTTCCGCCTATGTACATTTCGCCTTCTTCATAGGATTCCATGCCGCCTATCACGTTCAACAAGGTCGTTTTTCCCGCTCCGCTTTTGCCCGTGACCGCAACGAACTCTCCCTTGTCGAACGCTATGGATATTTTCCGTATCCCGACGCTTATATTTTTTTCTCCCGCATATATTTTACTCAAATCTTTTAACTCAAGATAAGCCATTTTATCCTCCCGAGGACTATTTCCGAAACTTCAACATAAATCATAAACTAAATTCGCGCACCGTTTTTTTAATTTTATTTCTTGCGCAAAGTCCGGCGATATATAGCTTCTCCGTCTTTCGCAAAACTGCCGATCGAAAGCATGCCTCTTCCAATAAATTCTTCTATACGCAAGGCAATCCACGAATCGCCGATTCCAAGCCTGTATTTTACAAGAATATCGACAATCGCTTCCGCCTCCGAAAACTCTTGACCCCGTGAAGCTATTTCCCGTAGTATAAAAGTATCATAGAATGTTTCGGGAACGCTGACCAACCGACCGTTTACGACTGCGCGAAGGGGCATGTTCTCTCGGCAAAGCTGCCGCCAATATTCCGCCATTGGGCGCATGAGATTAACGGGCAGTTTTTTACCGAGCGTTGCCATCTTTCCCCACCGAGAGGCCTCCACCTCGCCCCATCCATCGTAACACACAGACGTCCCGTCTTCTCTTTCTTCATAATTCGGCAATTTGACAATAATTATATCTGATTTTTGCTGCCCTATCGGATAAAGCTGATTCATCAACCAATAGGTTCCGCAAGCGTCTTCCGGCATATCGCTATTCCATATCCGAACAGGTTCTCCGTTTGCGGCCCTTTCCATTAAAGCGCTAAGTTTTTCTTTCGACTCCTTTACATGTTTTGCCGCCGTCTTTTCCCCTTCTTGCGACGAAATTTTGAACAAATTAAAGAGAATTTCTTCCCGTTTTTTACTTATTCCGTTTTCATCGATTTCCCCTATGCTCAACGACAGAGGAAAACTAAATATATCGTTTCTGCCGCCGAAAGGCAAACTCCTTCCCATAGCATAAGCCATATTCCCGGCAGCGCTTTCATTGAACACAACCTCTACCATTTTTACCTCTTTTTTATAATCCGACTATACTCTGCAAACAGGCTGTTGCGCAGTCTCCGTTCACTGTAAGCAATTCGGTATACCTGCCTTACTCAACAATATCCCCGTCCTTCATTACGATTATCAGATCGGCTCGTATTGTCGACGATCGGGATTTTCTATCCCGCTTTTGCCGAAAGAAATCCTATTCATTGGCGTTTTTTCGAAAGAATAGCCACCTGACCGACACGGTTTTAATCTGAAAGTTTTACAGACATGACCAACTCGCCGTGTATATCTTTTCCTCTGGTAAATCGAAATCCTGCTTTCTCATACATTTGTATTGCGACCCGATTTTCCTTATATACGCTCAAATATATCTTATTGCGCTTATATTCCTTTTGCAGACGATTTAACAATTTCCGCAAAGCTGTTTTACCATAGCCGCGTCCTTGATACCGCTCGTCGATCATTAGCCGATCTAACCATACCCGGCCGAACGGAAAATACATCCAAAAGAATCCGTACATGGCAAATCCGACCATTGTATTTCCCGCATATATCCCGACAGGACGCCAGCATTTTTTCTTGTCTGCTTCTTTTAAACAGTCGACAACGCTTTCAATAAATCCCGTCTGAGCCGAGGCTATATGCAAACTCTCGGCTTCCGTCCTATTTTGCTCGGTAATCGGTTCTATTCTCAATTCTGTTTTTTGCGTTTCCATTTTTACACCAGCTTCAATACCGCATTGTCAATCGTTCGTTTATAAAAAATCATCTGCCATTCCACGGTTGGAGACGGCGTGAAATGTAAAGACGAATAGCTTACATAAACCTTACCCTGCCCTCGCGGAGCAAAGACTTCGGTAATATGATCCGCTCCGCCTATGATCGCGATTGCACAAGCCCCGTCTTTTTTCTTTCCGCCTTTGGGCTCGACCTTTAGCATCGGTTCGTCGCTCGCTCGACGATCTGTAACCGTAAACGCTCCGTCTGGCAATTTCGGTTCTATGGAATACACCATACGTACGCAATGCGAGGGCAACTTTTTATCCGAAACAACCGATGTACTGTTATCGATTGTCTGCCGGCTATATTTCAATACTTTTAGGGTATGCGTTTTGCCCGTCGGCGGGAATATGAAATTAAAACTCTGCTTTTCGTCCGTAACGGATATACTCGGCCCGTATTCCTTCTGCAATGCCTGCTCAAACTCCACCGACAAAGTCTTAACTTTTTTCTGATTCCAAGGAAAGGCTTTTCGGTAAATTATCCAAGCGTCTGACGGATTGAGATTATAGCATTCCAAAAGCAATTGGGTGATTTCGTCCGCCTCTACCGTATCGGACGCCCAAACCATACTGCATCCATGCGCATATGAAACCCTTCTCCCGTCCACCCATAAATATGCACCGAACTCATATGATAACGGGTCCTCTTTTTCATGCGGAGCCATACCGTCCGCGCTTCCCCGTTTTTTGAAAAACGTCTGCCATTCTTCCCGCTGTATTCGGATACAAAAATCAACGACAAGCCCTTTCCTGCAAATATATACCGCCGGAATCAGCCAAAATTTTTCGTCCCAATAAAAGGAACGCCCTATCGGAACTTTCTTCCCCGGCCGCGCCCATCGCGGATGCGTCCAAAAATTTCCGTCATAATATACTTTGTTTTTTTTATCTTTCGTTTTCAGCACATTATCCCCTTTTCGATTTGCAGTACCGCATACGGTCAATTCCTTTCCGTCGACGCTTTTTCAGGTGATACTCTGCGGCTGATGCAGAAAAATAAATACAGAACAAAGCCAAACAAAACCGCCAAATATGCCGACGATGAGGTAAAATAGCTCAGCCCGACGACGCTCGTATCAACGTAGATAAACCAATATATAATTCCAGAAAAAGAATACAGCGCCAACAAGACAAGGGCAGCAATAGACAATCCTTTCCTCGCTCTGCGTACTCTATTATAAAAAATACCGAACACACCTAATACTGTCGTAACAATTCCGTACAGGCATAAGACGATACTTAATAAGCCCATAAATATGACTAAAAAGCGGATCATTTCATCCCCGTTGCCCGCAAAAAAATACGGACTCTCCATAGCAATGAGGTCAAAACCACATTCATTGATACGAATTCCAGACCATTTATCATTAATACTTATGAGCGAAAAAAACGGGCTGAATATTGTAAGAAATCCTAATGCGGAAACAAGAAAATCTTCCGTTAGATTTTTAAATGACAATTTCATATGAGTCACCTCTTTACTCCTCCTTGTCGCTGTTCAAAATTCTGCATTTCTCTTTTTCGTACTCTTCCATTGTAATTGCTCCTTCATTGTATAAACGAAAATATTCACCGATCAACTGCAATTTTCGTTCCTCTTTCGCTATACCATCGCTTGTTTTTGTCTGTATTTCACGCCGCTCGCTCGCATCCGAAACACTCGTTTTTGCACTCCATAGTACTTTTTCGGGCAGACAAATCTTGCATACAATGTAGACTATAAACGCAAGTACGGCAATAATCAGAGGGACAAAAGAAAGTGTGGAAACACCGATCATAAAATCCCCTGCTTCACTTTTAAATACACGCATATATATAATTCCTTCCGCCATATACAACGTTATAAATACGAGGTTCGTAATCGTGATACCTTTCCCATACCCTTCCGTTTCCTTTCGAAAAACGTTCAAGCTTCCGACCACTAACAATACCGCTCCCACAGTACATTGAAAAGCACATAAAATACCGAAAGCAACAATCATTATCTTGATCCCATCATCTTGCACCCGTGCAAAATAATACGGGCTGTTTAACGACATCAAATCAAATCCGTTTTCACTTCCTCCCAAACCTGAGAGCATCGGCGCTGCGAGACCGATGATCGCTATTAAACCGATTATGATTTCCATAATACCGCATACCGCGCTTTTTAATGTAATCCTCATAAGAAATATCCTCCGTTAGCTCCATATATCTATGTTATACTTCTTTTTTCGCCGTAATTATAGCTATCCGCCATTACCGTCAACCCGTTTATTAAAATTCGGATCTTTCTTTTAAATTCCGTTATCACTTCTTCCCGTTTGTCGTAATCACAATAAATTTCCGCCATCGCGCATCGATATACCATTACTCCCATAGATATAACATCTTTCAGTAACTTTTTGAAATACTCTTCCTTTTCGCTATTCAAGCTTTCTTTGTTTATTTTGTTCATTACTATCGGCTCAAACGCGGCATAGATCTCCCCGCTATCTCTCGACAGAACTTCGAACGAACTGCTCATTGTTAATTTCAGACCGTAAGATAAATTGCGCATCACTTTCAAATACCCGTTTTTGTACGCATATTCGGTTACGTTTCGGATCAAATCCGCCAATTCTGCATAATCTTTCGCCTTCAATTTCTCTATTACCACGTCAAACTCTGCCGCTTCATATCGGATATAGTCCTCTATTGCAAAACTCAACATATCGTCTATACCGCTGAAATAACTATAAAAGCACCCCGACGACAGCTCCAGCTCTTGCGTTAATTTCTTCGCTGAAAACTTTTCCAACGGCACTTCCCTCAACTGCTTGAGTATAGCGTCGCGGATTGCGGTTCTCTTTTTTGGTTTCAACCGATTGAATCTCTCTGAAGGCATACCTATTATTCTCCGCTATCTTTTGACAATACTCTATTAATTTTGATAGAGTATCATTAATAATACCATATCATTTATGATATGGTATTATTAATATTATATCCGCTTTATCGGCAGATGTCAAGTAATGAGGTCTTAATATAAATTTGAAAAAAATCAACACAGCTATGCATTTCTATAATCTAAAAACGAAATGCTTACGTTCCGTCATTTGTTTATATTTTATATAACCATCCACAGTCTCACATTATAGTTCCGCGATAATCCAAAAGCATTTCATTTTTTGACAGAAACGTATAAAAAAATTTAAGTTTCTCTTTGTTTTCAACGCTCTGGATATAGCAATTAAATCGTATCAGACGCCTTTCATTTCGTTTCAAATAATCATATGCTTTTTTCTCTGTAGTAAATTTCTTACTGCATTTTTTATCGGAAACATAAAAAATTCTCTTGCCGCTTAGTTTAAGTAAATATCCCATGTCTATTTTCAGTACATAGTACCGCTCCATTTTGGAAAAATCAATAGGTATTTGCCGTTTCATTTTGGGTAAATAAATATCCCGCCCGAAGAAACGAAGCTGTAACGCCGGTTTCCCGTATACTTGGGCAATATTTCCAAAAGTTCATTTTCAGAGCGAATCGGAATTCGCATCGATGTATCGTGGTCAGTCAAATACAGACAGTTACCATATCGGATATATTCCTCAATCGTCCGCGCTGATTTCATTCCAGCCAAAATCCATCGTTCAAATTCCTCCGGTTTAAATGGCGTATAGCGGCTCTTTTTTATACCTCCGCCTGATTCTTCTCATATTTGTCTATAGGTTGCGGCAATATCACGTATTGCCGTCTCGGAAAAAAGGATTTGCCCTTTATAGTGATAATTCAGTACAAACCAGTTTTTTTCCGGTATTTCACGCCCATTCCAAGAAATATCCCACGTGTTGTTTGAACCTTGGCACACTAATGGAATAAAAAGGTCTTGTACCTTGATAAAAGCTTTTTTATAGAAAATCTCACTGCTCATCTGTAATCCCTCGCTTTAATTTTTTTGTAAT
>CAJFQM010000019.1 GCA_904419075.1 uncultured Clostridia bacterium | reverse complement strand
CGGTTGATTATTGATTGTTTTTTCCTCCTGTTTCGTTTAATTTTTGGCTGTCTGTCCCTCCAAATATTTGCCGCAGGCAAACCGATGGCGGGTTTCCCGTATCGGAATGCAAAAATGTAGACTGCAACAGCTTTTTGCATTTTTCTTATCCTGCTACAAAAAATCCCTTATTTCCTACCATCTCCTCAGTTATTTTGCTTACCCTTTTTGAGCATATTTCCTGTTGTATGTTTTTACCACGTAGAAAATATCCTTCTCTTTCCTCAGTTCTTCGTCCGTTTCAACTTTCGCCGCAATCTCTGTCCAATCGAGAGCGGTAATATACCTTTCCGCCATTCCGAACAGCTTGCCTTGTATGTCGGGATATGCCTTGCGAAAGTCCGAATAAGTCATTTCTTTTCGCGGTATAGGCTCTATTTGTTCTTCCGTCAAGGGGACAGGTTGCTGCTCCTTAACTTCCATGGTTCTTTGTTCATCTTTGCCTGCAGAGGTACTGCTTCTTAAACCTTTACCTCGGCTTGCGCTGTTCTTGCGCTTCTTAGATAAATCCATCTTCCTCTTGCAAAGATTGAAATATCCCTGTATCGTTTTATCCTCAAACTTCAATTCTTCTCTGCCGAACATATATGCGCAGATTGCCTTTATAAACGTTCCCCGTTTTTTCATATTCATCAGTTTCATCGCTTTATAATAGGTATCATAAAACGTAAAGTGTTCGGATTGCAGGTTGTACTTCTTCGGTTTCTTCCCCGCACATTCCGTCTCTTTCACCTCTTCCAGCATATCCGACAGATTGCTCCAATAAAAGTTCTCCTTGTCCGTCATTTCGTCGTCCGCAGGCTTTGTATCCGCGAATTCAAACTCGCAGATATAACTTACAAGTTTTCCCGCGCTTGTATCGTCCAAACCTTGCAGTATGTCCGCATACAGCTCGTAGAACGTAAATTTGTCGATTTTGTTGTTATCCATTTTTTCCTCAAGTTTTTTTGTTTGCCGACGATCAAGGCTCGTCGGCTTGCCTTTGTCTGTTCGTTATCACCCCCCTTGAAATGATATTGCTCGCGTCTATTCTGGTCGGAAGTCATTGGTCGGACAACAGGAACGCCCGACCGCGGTTTGCAGTCGGGCGATGTGTCGCTTTATGTACGTGCATCCTATTACGACGATTAGAGAGACTTTTTATCGATATAAAAAATGCAACAAGTTTTACTGACGTTTTCCCTTATAAATAAAGCATCTCAGGCTCTTTTGTTCTGTTTCTTATGAATAACTGTGGCAAAATCGTCCCACTTATCAAACACTTCATTCTCATTTTTCACTACTTTTTTGTAAATTTTCTGCCATATGGAATTATCTCCTCCGTACATCCCATCCTATACTTCGGCTTCTCATCTATCTTGTATTATACAAAACTCGAGTTTTCAAAGTCTGACAGTTCTTTTTATTTTTTTATAAAAAATTTTGGCCAAATTCCTCGGAATCTAATTTTTTCAATTTGCTTTCATAGAGATATTCGCATTCTCGCAAATTTAGAAAAATTTGTATTTTTAAGCCTATTTTCTATCATTGGTTGTTATATAGCACCGTTCAGTAAAATAGGCTTAAAACGGTCATTATTATTCAATAGTATTACGATTATGTACAGATCGCTATCTGCTTTCTGTATCAATTCATAGGCAGTCTCCATTATTGTACATGTAGTCGAATATTATATTTATTATAAAGACAAATAGCCACCAAATATTGATGACTATTTTTCAAACTTTCCATTGTCTAATTTAATTTTCAAGGCTATTTACTGTATAGCACACGAATACCTGAATCTAAATCTCTCTAACTACCGGTATAGTCGACTTTTACAAGGTCGAAACATAAATCTGTTCCCGCCTTATTTTCTCATAAAAAACCTGTCGAAAAACATTCGACAGGTTTTTTTGTTTTTCTATTTATTTGTTTTCTCTTTCTAAAAAGGGAGTTTATCTCCTTGATAATTTCGGTTCTTATCCTTTAACGCTTCCGATAATCATGCCCTTTTCAAAATGTTTTTGCAAGAAAGGATAGATGATAATTAAAGGTAAACTGGCGATAATGACGCCGGCCATACGGATACCGGGAGCATATACTTCCGACGACCCCGAACCGGAGGGAATTTTCAATCCCATATCGGAGACGCTCGACATCAATAAATCCCGAAGTACGAGTTGTAAGGGATATAAATCCTGTCGGGAAGTAGAGATAAACATACTTGCATTGGCCCAGGAATTCCACTGCGCCACGCCGTTGAAGAGGATAATAACCACGATAAAGGAAGTTGTCAAAGGCACGACGATGCGGAAGAGAATACGAAGCGGCCCGGCCCCGTCTAATTCCGCCGCCTCAAAAATCGCGTCGGGAATCGCCTGAATCCCCGTTCTAAGCATGACGATGTTCATGGCATTGCAGCATGTGGGAATAATCAGAGCCCAAGGCGTGTCGACCATGCCCAACTGATTGACGACCATAAAGAAAGGAATCATGCCGCCGTTAAAGAACATGGTAATTAAAATGATAATCATCAAGGGCCGTTTGAAGAGTACATTTTTTCTCGTGAGTGCATATGCAGCCATAATGCTCATAATGAGTCCCAAAGCCACCGAAGAAACGGTATAAATGACGGCATTGGCAATACTGCGCCACAGGTATTGATGCGTAAACAGATAGGTATAGGATTCAAAGGTGAACTTTCCCGCAATGGGAAACAGCAGGAATCCCTCATAGGTACCGAACTTCATGGTTTCGCTGAGCGAACCCATCAATACATGCCACATAGGCAAAACGCAGGCGAGTCCAGCCACGGCGAGAAAGAGATATAAAAGTACGGCAATCACGATATCCGACAGAGAATGTCTTCTCGATTTGTTTTTCTCCATTTTTAAGTACCTCCTTAAAAAATGCCGTTCGCCGTCAATTTATTGCTGACCCAGTTTGCCAAGAGAAGAAGCAGAAAACTCAGAGCAGAATTGAACAGCCCGATTGCGGTAGTATAGCTCCAAGCGCCGGTTCCCAAAGCGCCTTTTTCGTAAATAAATACGGAAATCGTATAAGCGACGTCCTCGTTCAATTCGTTTTTGAGCAGGTACAGTTTCTCGAATCCGACATTGAGCATCGTGCCGACCTTCATAATGAGCAACATCATAATGGTAGGGAGAATGGAGGGCAGAGAAATATGCCAAAGTTTATTGAATCTGCCGGCCCCGTCGATTTCGGCAGCCTCGTATAAGCTGACGTCAATGCCGCCGAGAGCGGCGATATAAATGATGCTGTTAAAGCCGATCGTCTGCCAAATATCGCTGATGACGATAATGGCGCGGAAGAAACGCGGGTCGTTTATGATGCCGATATCCTTTTTGAGGACGCCGAGATTTCGGAACAGTTCGGTAAAAACGCCCGTATTGGAGGTGAGCTGATTGATGATCGTACACGTGACCACGATGGAAATAAAGTACGGGAGATAGACGAGCGTAAGGATCACTCTCCTGTACCAAGCCTTCTTTACCGAGTTGATCATTAATCCCAGGACAATGGGTGCGGGGAATACAAAAACGAGGCTTAAAAGCCCGTAAATCAGCGTATTGCTGAAATACAGCCAAAAATTTTTATCGTTGAAAAAGCGAATGAAGTGTTCGAGGCCGTTATTGTCCGCCCAAGGGCTTCCAAAGAATCCCTTTGCCATATCGAAATCCTGAAAAGCCATGATGAGCCCCACCATGGGGAAATAGCAAAACACGATAAAAAACGCGAGAGCGGGGAGCGTCAGCAAATAGATTACCCAATTCTTTTTAGCGTCCTTTTTGACGGCGCGGCAAGCTCTTTTGAATACGTTTTCTTTTACCGCAGTTGTATTTTGAACGATTACCGTTCCTTCTTTTTCTTCGATCATCTCAAAATCCTCCCGTCGATGAATCGGCGACGCAAGATTTTGCGTCGCCGATCCTCGCATCGTTATTTAGAAAGGCGTGCGTTATAGCGATCCAGCGACGTTTGTTTCATCGCGATCATTTTTTCGATTCCCATCTTTTTCAATTCTTCCTGGAATTTAGAAAATTCCATGGGCGAATTTCCCGTGATATAATCGAAAATATAATCTTGGACTTCCTCCTGAATCTCTTGCATGACTTCCCCGAATTCTTTCCCTTCCTCCGAAGTCAGAGAAGTGACGGGCAGAACCCAGTCGGCGTCGCAGCCTTCCGTCCAAGTCTTCATAGCGGCCTGTTCCTTTTCAGTCGTCACCTGTTTTTCCCTATCGATGTCATAGAAGCAAGGAAATCCCTGCGCGGAATACTTTTTGACGGAATCGGAAGGCGACAGAGTTTCATTTTCAGTGACCTTTTCCGTATAATGCGGGTTTCCGTCCTCATCGAGCGTATAGGTATCCCCTTCTATTCCGTAGCTCATCAAAAGGCTCCCTTCCTCGGAATACAGATAGTCAAACCACTTCATCACGTCGTCGATTTTATCTTCGGGGAGCTTGTCGGTAATGACCGCATAATTTCCCGCCCGATTTGCTTTTTGCCGGATATGCATTTCGTCCGACTCGTTGATTTTAGGATTGGGAACGGCGACAAGGGAATACTCTTCGTTTTTGAGCGCATGCGCAGTATTTTCATATTGCGTCATATAAATATACATCTGCGTGAAGGCTCCGTATTTGGCCTCCTTGTACGAACCGTCGCTGTTAGTGCCGCCCACGGCGTCGGTAATGGGCACATATTCCTTGGAAGCGGCATATTCGGGACTGATGAATCCCCTTTCATACCAGGAATGCATTTTTTCGAGATAATCCTCGAATTCGTCCATGTACGGTCCGTAATTGACTTTTCCCGTTTCGTCGAGCTGGAAATCGAAGGTGACTCCGAATCCTGCACTGATAGAGTTAAACGGGTCTACGCCGACCGAATACAGGAAGAACGGAGTGTCGCTCAATCCCTTATCCTTAAAACCCTGTAAAACGGTCTCCCAATCCGCATAGGTCTTGGGGATTTTTACTTCCCCCGTCGTGGTTCCGTCCACGGTATAGCCGATTTTTTTCAGCCAATCCTCGCGCATCATGTAGCCGTACCAGCTGTCCGATTCCTTGTTCGCGATCTCGTAGAAGCGCGTGAGCCTTCCGTCATCCGTGATAACGTCCTGTTTTACGTCGGGGTCATTTTCTACGAGGGAATAGTAATTAGGAGCCATTTCCTCCATTTTATCGCTGATATCGATGATTTTTCCGTCAGAAATCCCCTTTTCAACGCCGCCCGGATACGTTCCCGTATAGTTGGGCATGGAGTCATTTAGAATCATGACGTCGCAATAGGTGCCGCGGGCAAATACGTTATTGACGTTGTCCATGCTGTCGTGGACATATTTCACTTTCAGTCCGCTGATTTCTTCCAGCTTCTGAAAAACGATGTGCTGGTCGTACTGCCCGACCGCGTTGCTCTTGAAGGGCACCCAAACGCTGAAATCGTAATCTCTTTTTTCTCCGCAGGCCGCGGTCGCGAGCAAACAGCTCGCGCCGAGGACACAGACCGATAATAAACTGATTAAACGCTTTTTCATAGTAGCTCCTGTTAAGTTTTTCACTCGCTTACGCCTGTTCCGTCAATGTGAGCGTTACGCCCATCAACGTGACACTGACGGTCATTTTTCCGTCCTCCGTCTTTCCGATTTTACCTTCCAGACGGTCACCCTCACTGCCCAGCCAGATGATGGTATTTCCATCGGCCGTCAGTTGGTGGGTGAAATCCATATTCATGATAAAGACCTTCAATTTTCCTGTCCCGTCTGTATTTACGGTCAAAGTAACATCCATACCTCCGACCGTAGGAACGCCCTCGGGCAATTTTCCGGTAAACGTCTTTGCTTCCTCAAAATATTTAGGCTGTCCGTCTATCGCGGCAAACGTGAGCTTTTCCACCTGTCCGATCTTGTTTTTCAGTGCAAATTCAAACTGTACGTTATCGTAACCAATCTTATCGTTTTTCGCGGTCTTGACGATTTTGAGTTCCAGCTTTTCTCCGTCTCCGAGATTGAGCGTGACGACGCCCGTCGCAGCGTCATAGTCATAAGAAATGTTCTTTTTGTCAATCGTGAAGTTTTCCTGGAATTTTTCGAGCGTCAGTCCGAGCTTTCCCGCTTCGTTGTGCGTATTGAAATCCTTTTCGGACAAAGTAGACTTCACGACGAAATCCGCGGTGAGGTCGGGCCTTAAAACCAATTCCGTCATGGAACCGGAAGGGAAGAAATTGTTGAGTGTGACGTCTTTTCCTTCCGCATCCTTATACACGACTTCGGAGGTCTGTCCCGCACGGAAGATTACGGTATAATCCGCAAATGGAGTACCCTCGTTCCATACTGCATCGAAAGTAACTTTCGCCGCCGAGTCTTCCGCTATCGTATAGGTATCGCCGGGCATATAGTTATTTTCGCCGTCCGACCAGCCGCCGAATATGCTTCCCGGCTTGACGAAATTATTTTCGGGCAGAGTAAAGGATTTGCTCTGATATACTTCGATATTCTCAACCGAACCGGTAACACCTTCTCCGCCGTTGAATTCGATGGTAACGAGGTCCCGCCATACCGCCGTAAATGCGGTATCCTTGCCCTCGGCGACGGTATAGGAAGCGCCGGGTTGATAGAGCTTGCTTCCGTCAGACCAGCCGTCGAACAGTTTATTTCCGTTTTCGTAAGGCATTTCGGGCAGCGTGATTTTCATTCCTTCGCCCTGCTCGACGGAATCTATGGTTTTGCCTTCGATTCCCGTTTCAAAAGATACGGTGCGAAGCTGCCGCCATACGGCATAATAGGTTGTATCCGCCTTTTTATACGCCCTCGCACCGGGCATGCTTCCCGACTTCGCAGTCGCAGACGTTCCCCAGCCGTTAAAGACGTAGCCGTCTTTTGTCAGCTCGCATTCGGGGAATACGAAATACAGATTGTTCCCCGCAACGATAGCTTCGGGCGCCTTTCCCGTACCGCCGTTCGCATCAAACGTAATAGTCACCGTCTTTTCCGTTTTCGCGACGAATGTCATTCCCTCTGCGGCCGTAACCTTATCGCCGGGCCGCTTCACGGAAGTATTCAGACTTCCGTCGTCTTTCACCTGCTGCCAACCTGCAAAGCCCTTGTCGTCCGCCCCGACAAAAGAAGCGGCGGGCAGAACGAACTGAGAACCTACGGGAGCTTCGATAACGAATCCGCCTTCATCGGCGATGTCCGCCTTAAAGGTCACTTCGACAAACTCGGCCCAAACGGGTTCAAATACTACATCTTCGGTAACTTTATACATTCCTCCCGGCTGTACTACTTTCCCTTTTCCGTCCGTCCAACCGGCAAATCCCTTGCTGTAATCTTTGTAATCGTAGGGATTTGCGGGAAGATATACGTATTTTCCGTAAAGGGTGTCGGGCATAATCAGGTCGCCGACGTTTCCTTTTCCGTCAGGTCCCTTTGTGATTGTCACGTGGAACGAATCGGACCAAACCGCCACAAAATCGATATCCGTGTCGATCGTCACTTTATCGCCCGGCTGATAGAGATAATTTTCCCCGTATTCATAAATTTTTCCGTTGGCCGCCCAGCCGCGGAAAGCGTTTCCTTCCTTGGTGAACTTCGCTTCGGGAAGAGTGATTTCCGTCACCTCGTCATAGCTCGTATCTTCGGGGAGCGTATACCCCTCCTCAAAGACGACTCCTTCGCCCGCATCGAAAGAAACTTCATAAGTTTCGGGTTCGGGCTCAGGTTCGGGGTCAGGTTCAGGCTCCGGATTCTGATCGGGCATCATAGCTTCATTGCTGTAAAAATACAGTTGTGTACCGGGAATCTGTACGCTGATGTCGTAGACGAATTTCCAACTTCCATCCGAAAGAGTCTCCAATTCCAAGGTTTGAGGTTCCTCGAAATCCTTTCTCGTGGAATGATAAATAATCGCCGTTTCGTCCTCGTTCAGCTCGTATGTATCCTCATGCTTAAAGGTGGGAATCCTGAATCCTAACAGATTGTCCATCATTACGAGAGCCGCGTCCGTAAAGGGCACATCGAACGTAGCCGTTCCGTCGGTGCGGAACGTAATTGTCCCCGGCTCGCATAAAGTTCCCAAAGGACCGATTGCCGTACTCATCGACAAATCGACGTGAAAGACGGTCTCCTTATCAAAATACGGAGCGTCTTTTTCGTCGTCTCCGCAAGCGGCCAGCAGTACATTACATGCGCCGAACGACATTGCCGCGGCAAGAGCAACAGATACTATTTTTCTCATGCATTACCTCCTGAACGCACAGACTCCTATGCGTTTATTTCGCTTTCATTATATCGCTTATCCGCGTGTTTTTATATTAAAAATTCTACAATGTATAGTAAAAAAGCCACTCATTTTCGGAGATATAATTTCTTTCGCACAATATTGTCATAAAAACAAGATTTTTTAATATACGAAGCACCGAACGGGAATTATAATGTAGGCATGAAAAACGAAATCTACCAATTACGAGAAATTGTCCCGCAAGTATATCAAATCGAAGAATACGGGAGCTTTTGTTACCTAATCGAAGGCAGCAGCCGCGCGCTGCTCATTGACACGGGAACGGGTTTCGAGGATTTGGCGGAATTTGTGCGCACGATTACGGAAAAACCGCTGAGCGTCGCCGCCACGCACGCGCACCCCGACCATATCGGCGGCCGCGGAAATTTTCCCGTGCTCTATCTGCCCGCCAAGGACAAAAAAATCGCCCGATTTTACGGTTCGCTCTTTATGCGCCGATTCATGTTCGGAAAGAAATCGCAGGAGAAATACGGAAAGAAGCGGAAGGATATACGAAGAGGAAAATATCGCACGAAATATTCTTTTCTTTGCGACGGAGACCTTTTCGAGCTTGGCGATAAGACGGTATATTGCATGGAAACGCCGGGACATACGAAAGGCGGAATGATTTTTTTACTCCGAGAGGATAAATTAATGTTCAGCGGCGACAATGTATGTCGGGCGCTCTGGATGTTTCTTCCCGGCTCCCTGACGGTGGAGGAATGGATCCCGGGCGCAGAAAAGACCCTTGCTCTGCTGTCCGAATATACGGCTTATTCGGGACACGATTTAATGCCGCAGGATAAAGAGCTCATCGGAAAACTCATCGCCACGGCAAAAGCGCTGGTCTCGAAAAAAAGGAATACGCTGCTTCCGAGAATCAAAGTCTATCCCGAAAATTATACCGACCACGGAATTTTATACAATACCCGAAAAGTCCGAACAAAGAAGAAAGTCAAAAATAAAAAGCAAAACACATAATTTGTGTTTTGCTTTTTTATTATCCGACAAAATCTTCTTCTCCGCCGCGAAAAATTTTCGCGCGAGCTCTGAACGACTTAAACCTTCCGCTCGAATCGCCCGACTCCTCCGCTTTCACTTTATCCGAGGAGCTTCTCCACAGATCCCCCGTCGAACACCAGCCGTAAAAATTCCGCGCTCTTGTCAAACCATTCGGAAAATCTCGCGCATACATCGCGGACGGCTCTTTGTATTGTTTCGTCAAAGGTCAAAAGATAAGGCGAGGAAACCGCTTTGGTCGCAAGGCTCATGCCGTGCGGGCCGTCCTTATAAATTCTCAGCTCATAGGGAACGCCTGCTCTTGCAAGGGCCTCCGCAAATAAGAGGGAATTGATTGCAGGAACGCAGGTATCCGCGGCCGTATGACAAATGAAGGAGGGCGGAGTCTGCTTGCCGACATATTTTTCGAGACTGAGCTTTTCGATATTTTCCAATCCTTTTCCGTGCACGTCGCGGATACCGGAATAGGCAAATTCTCCCGTCGTAATGCAGGGATAGACGAGAACGAGCGCATTCGGTCTGCACTCTTCGGGGCTCTTCGAGTCATTAACTTCGGCGTCATTCCAAAAGACGCCCGTGCTCGCCGCGAGATGCCCCCCGGCGGAGAACCCGACAACGGCGATTTTATCGGGGTCGACCATAAATTCCGCCGCATTTCGGCGAATTACGGCAATCGCTTCAAACGCTTCCCGCTGCGGCGCGGGAAACACGCCCTTATCCTTTACGGAATATTTCAAAACAAACGTCTGAAACCCCTTTGCGGCATAGGCCAAGGCGACGGGTTCCCCTTCGGGGTCGGAAACGAATTCGTAACCGCCTCCGGGAAAAATCAAAACGGCGGGCCGTGCCTCGGAAGCGTGAATCGCTTCCGATTTGTCTTGGATATAAGCGGTGAGCAAAGCGCTTCCGCCTCGAATTTCCCTTTTCATGATTTGCATATTTTTTTCTTCCTTTTACGATTATTTTTCTGCTTTTCGTTGCTTTTTTCAGAAAAAATGCTTTTCTTTCCTCCGTTGTCTTGTTCCGAAAAAATCTCCTTTTCCTCGGCGATTGAAAAAAAGCCTTTCTTCCGTCCCTTCTTCCTTTGAAAAGACTATTCTCCTTTCAAGGATGCGTTCAACGCGTCGAGCAGTCCTTCATACTGTTCTTTGGACATATTGAGCGCGAGCTTCACCGTTCTGAGCGGCGCCTGCAAATAAGCCGCCCGCATCATTTCTTTGTCAGAATCCCCCATCTTTCCGTCGGATTTTTCGGGACGGAATTTTGCCAAAAGCCCCTTCATGACCATTTTGGTCGAGGGATGCAGGAAGAGCTGTTCCACGGTCGTATTTCCGTCCACAATAAACTTTCTTTGATCAGGCGAACGAACAAAGATTTCCGTTTTCAAAGCAATATCCCGCGACGAGCGTCCGATTTGAATTTCAAATTTCCCTTCCGGACATCTCCAATCCCTGGATTTTTCGTCATAGTAAGCAAACGCACGTTTATCCAGCGTAAAGGAGACCGTTTTACATTCTCCCGGGGCGAGTTCTATCTTTTCAAAGCCCTTTAACTCGTGAATCGGCCTGACGGCTTCTTCCGTCTTGTCGGCGACATAGAGCTGAACGACCTCTTTCCCCTTTCTCGTTCCGACGTTTTCCACGTCCGCGCGGACATTCAGAAGTGTTCCCGCGTCTATTTCCGAAGCGGACACTTCGAGATTTTTATAGGCAAAACGAGTATACGACAGACCGTACCCAAAGGGAAACAACACCTTTTGAGCCTTGCTGTCATAATAGCGATAACCCACGAATATATCTTCGGAATACTTCACCGTTTCTCTGTCGCCGGGGAAATTGAGATAGGAGGGATTGTCCTCCAAACGCAGGGGAAAAGTTTCCGCCAGCCTTCCCGACGGCTCCGCCTTTCCGTAAAGCAGATTGACGCAGGCCTCGCCTACTCCCTCTCCGCCCAAATACATTTCCAAAACGGCGTTCACTCTGCCCCGCCAAGGCATTTCTACGGGCGCACCGTTATGCAGGACTACGACGACGTTCGCGTTCTGCCCGCAGAGCGCCTCTATCCACTCGTTCTGTACGTCGGGCAGACGGAGGTGCTTTCTGTCATACCCTTCCGATTCGTAATTGTCGGGAAGCCCCGCAAAGACGACTACGGCCTCCGAGAGCTTCGCCAGCCTCAAAGCCTCGCCCTTGTCCTCTTCCGTCCCGTCCGCCTTGAAACCGCAGATATAGCCGACTTCTTTTCCGACAAAGTCCAACGCGCCGCGCGCGTCGAAAGCGTTGATATGCGAGCTTCCGCCGCCCTGAAATCTCGGCTTTTCCGCAAATTCCCCGACAAATAAGACCTTCTTTCCTTCTTTCAGAGGAAGCGCCCCGCCGTTCTTCAACAAAACGGCGCAATTTTCCTCGATTTCCACCGCACGGGCATGGTCCTTCTCTCTGTCGAATACAGCCCCTTCCTTTTTGACTCCGCACGAAAAAACCACATTCAGAATATTCTCCGCCGCTCTGTCGACGACGCTTTCTTCCAGACGTCCTTCGCGGACGGCTTCGACGATTTTTTCGTCGTTTTCGGGATTTCCGCCCGGCATTTCCAAATCCAAGCCCGCGGTAAGCCCCTTGACTCGGTCGCTCACGGCGTACCAATCGCTGACGACGAACCCGTCAAATCCCCACTCCTCGCGCAAAATCCCGTTCAGAAGCCAAGGATTTTCCGAGGAATAAACGCCGTTGATTTTGTTATAGGAACACATTACGGTTTTAGGTTTTGCCTGCTTTACCACCGTCTCGAAAGCGGGAAAATAAATCTCCCTGAGCGCCCTTTCGCTCACTTCGGCCGAGACGGTCATCCGCCTCGTCTCCTGATTATTGGCGGCAAAATGCTTTACGCTTACTCCTACGCCTTTGCTCTGTATCCCTTTTGTCAAAGCGCAGGAAAGCTCTCCCGCAAGAAAAGGGTCCTCCGAAAAATACTCGAAATTTCTCCCGCAAAGCGGAGACCGCTTGATATTGACGGCGGGGCCTAAGAGCACCGCCACGTTTTCGGCCGCACATTCTTCCCCCAAAATCTCTCCCATGGAATATAACAACTTCCTGTCGAAAGAACAAGCCGTCGCGCAGGCGGCGGGAAAACAGACGGCCTTGATGCTGTCGTGTATTCCCAAATGGTCCGCCCCTTCCTCCTGTTTTCTCAGCCCGTGCGGACCGTCGCTGACCATTACGGAAGGAATACCGAGCCGCTCCACGCCCTTCGTGTGCCAAAAGTCTGCCCCCGAACAAAGTCCCGCTTTTTCTTCCGGCGTCAGTTGTCCGATGATCTCTTTGATTTTGTCCATAAAAACCGTCTCCCCGTTTTTTCTTTAAGTATACTCTATCTCTTGATCGGATTTATATTACTTTATTCTGTTTTTATGGTAATTTTTCCACCTGAAAACGCCCCACGGCGACCGTCCCCGATTTTTTCACTTACCTTTTTGCTGCTTCTTTTTTTCGAGGAATTCTCCAGGCGTTTCGCCGATATAGCGTTCGAATACCTTTATAAAATAGCTCTGCGAGCTGAATCCTAAGCTGTTGCTGATGTCAATCGTCGTTCGATTGGTATTTTCCAGTAAATTCTTCGCTTCGAGCACCCGTTCCCGCTGCACGAACGAGGAGAATTTTTCCCCCGTCAGGGATACGAACAAACGAGAAAAATACTTCGGTTCCAGCCCCACCTCCCGAGCGACGTCCTCCAGACGTATGGGCGAATGTAAATGCAGGCGGATATATTGAATACTCCGACGGATATAGGGCGACGTCTCCTCCAAAGGAGCGCGATGGGAAGATTCCTTCACCCGCTGGGCGAAATGAGATAAAATCTGCGGAATGATCTCGGAAAGCTCCTTGTCGTTCGTGACGCGGCTCAATCGTTTGAAATATAAATCGCTCAGACTGAACGCCTCGACATAGTCCAACCCGCCCGAAATCGCAGCCCGCGTCGCCAGCGTCACCAGGGCGACCGCCTCGAACAGATTCTGATATTTCGTCTCTTTGGCGTCCGCCGCCTTCGCCTTCGGGAGTTTGAAATTTTGCAGAGCTTCCACATTTCCCTTCGTCACGTAGGACAAAAATTTCTTTTCCGCCTCCGGTTCGTATACTGTTTCCCGCTCCTCCTCGCGAATATCGAAAATAATTTCCGCGAGCCGCCCGTCTATCCAATCCCGCAGCGCATATTTTTCCAAGCCCTGCTCCAACGCCTGCGGCGCATACGCCGATTTCGTATAAATCTCCGCCAGCACGGCCACGAACCGACAAAATTCGGACAAGGATACGGTCGGCATCATCAAAAGGATCTCTTTGATGCAGTCCGCATGAAACAGTATGCGGCAAGCCCCTTTCCGTCCTCCCGCATAGGGATGAATTTCATACGCCGGTCCCGCAACCAAAGTAAAGCCCCCCGCTTCATCTTCAAACGGAAAACTGCCGTACAATTCATGCGTATCGAACTTTTTCACCCGCGGAGCCATTCCGCCGCCGACAAACGAAGAAAAGAATTTACGCATATTTTTTCTGTCGCCGAAACGCGACTCGTCTATCGTGGAGAACCGTATCTCCGCCTGCTCGTCCACTATCCAGAGCGGAATACCGCTCCGTTCCGCCATATAGGATAAAACTTCTCTGTAAATCATAAAGCTCCGTATCCGTTGCCCGGCAAAGACGTTCCGCCCGCAATCGATTCCTCCTCGACGGAATTATATCATAAAATTATCGCGATTTCAAGACATTTTACCATTTTAGGGGTTTTTTTGACATACAAATCGGATTTTCTATACTAAAATTGAGATAAAGATAAAATTCGGAGGCATTTCCATGATACAATTCAACCTCAACCTTTCGGATAAAATCATCGACTACGACAAACATTGGGAATTCGGTGTCGGCAGTTGCCATGCGGCGCTCGCGCTCAGGGAGGATTACCGCAGACAGCTCGTCGAAGTTCAAAGACAGCTCGGCTTCAAGTATCTCCGCTTTCACGGCCTGTTCGACGACGACATGAGCGTGCTCAGCCGCTCTCTCTTCTCATCGGAATATCTGCTCTCTTTCGTAAATATCGACAACATTTACGACTTTCTCTTATCCGTCGGAATGAAACCGTTCGTCGAAATCGGCTTTATGCCCGAATGTCTCAAAAGCGGCAACGAAACCATTTTCCATTATAAAGCAAATATCACTCCGCCCAGGGACAAAGTCTTATGGGTGTGGTTTATCAAAGAATTTATCAAACACCTGATCGACCGTTACGGACGCGAAGAAGTGCGTACCTGGTACTTTGAAATCTGGAACGAGCCCAACCTCGACGGAGAAAACGGTCTTGCCGGCGGACGATTTTGGAGCGGGAACATGAACGACTATTACGAGCTCTATCGCATTACGTCCACGGCCATCAAAGAGATCGATTCCACCCTGCGCGTCGGCGGTCCCGCGACCTCCAACAATGCGCATATTCCCGACATGCTGCGGTTCTGCCGCGAAAACGGCCTGCCGCTGGATTTCGTGAGCACGCATCATTATCCGACGGACGTCGTGCTCGGATACGGCGTGGAGGACAGTCAGAATTTCGTAAAGGAATTTAACAGCACGGACAGAAACGATCTCGATAAAATTCACGAGCTCTTGAAACATTACATGACCTTTCAGGCGGACATCTGGGAAAAAGTCGACCGCGGCGTGCTCACGCAGATGGCGAAGCGCGCAAAGCAAGAAGCGGAGGGACTGCCTCTGTACTATACGGAATGGAGCAGTCTCGCAGGCTTGGAGACGGACGGAGCTTTCGGCGCGTCGTTCATCGCAAAGACCGTGCTGGACAACATCGGAATCGTAGACGGATGCTCCTATTGGACTTTTTCGGACATCGTGGAGGAAAAGAGCATGGCCAGCGTGGAATTTCACGGCGGGTTCGGTCTGACCACTCTGCACGGAGTCAAAAAGGCTCCCTATCGCGCTTTCGAGCTTCTGCACACACTCCCTGCGCGGAAATACGAACGGAACCTCAGCGAAGGCACCGTAGATTGCTACGTATTTCCCGACGATCGGGACAACACCCTGAAAATTATCGCCGTCAATCATAATTCTTTGATGCATAAAATCGAGACGGAGGAAATTTCGTTGACTTTTTCCGCAAATGCGGTTAAAATGCTGAATGAAGGAACTATCGTCAGGATCGACCAACGTCACGCCAACGCGCTCGAAAAATGGCGGGAAGCAGGCACTCCCGTATATCTGACGGAAGCACAGCTCTACGAACTCAAAGCCGCGTCCGAACTCCGCCGCGAAGCGCTTCCCGTAGCGTCAAAAGACGGTACGATTACCGTCCGTTTTGAACTTCCGCCGCAGGGTATGGCTTTAATTACGCTTTATAAAACAGCTTAAATTCAAGGGAGCAGATAAAATATCATGAGACAATTTATCCTCACGGACGAATGTTATAAATGCCGCGGAGACGTACGCGCCCTGCGGCCCAAGGAACTCAGAGAGCTCATCGGAGCCAAAAACGATTCGATTGTCTTTCAGGTTCTCTGCGATAACGGCGGGGAACGCTGTCTGCTGAATCCGGGCGCTTCCCCCGCGCTGTCCTATGAATTGGGACTGACGCGATACCGCGTGGAGGTCCTCTGCGATTTTCCCGCTGCAATTTACGCGGAGGGCTACCTCAAAGACGAGCGAGGAATTTTAACCGCGGATATACTCTTTGAAAGCCCGCAGATTTACGACGGAGGTTTATACGCGCCCGCGTATATAAAGCTCGATATCCCTTTAAGCGCACGCACGGGGAAATATTCCGTAACGGTCAATGTCTACCGCGCCGTCGGAGCAAACGACGAATCCCTCGCCGCGAGCCATTCCCTTCCCTTGACGGTTTACGATTTCTCCATGCCTTCCCCAAAGGATTTTCGCTGTCACTTGGATTTATGGCAGCATAACAGCAATATTGCCCGCACTTACGGGGTAGAGCTTTGGAGCGACGAACACTTTGTGCAAATCGAGACCGTACTCTCCTCGCTCGCGGAGCTCGGTCAGAAATCCGCCACGGTACTTGCGGGCGACTGTCCGTGGCGGGGCTGGGGGTGTTATCTTCTCAAAGAATATCCCGCGACTTTATTTGAATATTCCATGGTCCGTATCCGCAGGGACGCCGAAGGAAAATATTTCTATGACTTTTCTGTGCTGAAACGTTACATACAGCTCTGCGAAAAGTACGCAATCGACGGCGATATTACGGTCTACGGCCTTATGGGAATCTGGAAAAATATGCCGCTCTTCAACGGCGCTTCCATCGAGGATTATCCCGAAAACCTGTTGATTCGATACAAGGATGAAGCGGACGGCTGCTATAAGTATATGCGGACGGGGGCGGAAATCGAAGAATATATCCGCGCGCTCTTTGCCTTTTTCCGCGAAAACGCCCTCTTTGAAAAGGTACGCATCGGAGCAGACGAGCCCGCCGATCTCTCCGCCTATCGGGAGAATTACGAGCGGCTCAGACGGATAGCCCCCGACCTCCGTTTCAAAATGGCTTTGGATAAAACTTCTGCAATCGAACGGTTTTCCTCCGAAATCGACGATATCGCCGCGTCCTTTCCTTGCAGCTGCCGCAATCGGACACTGTTGCGGGAAAAGAAAACAGCGGGAAAGCGCGTACTTTGGTATATCTGCAACATTCCCGATAAGCCCAACTCCGTGCTGCACAGCGAATTGACGGAACTGCGCTCGCTGGGAGCGCTCGGTTATTTGTTCGGCTTTGATGGCTTTCTGCGTTGGGCTTATACCTGCTGGACGGAAAGGTCCCTCGAAGAAATCCGATATAACAATACGTCTCTTCCCGCAGGCGACGTCAATTTCGTCTATCCTGCAAAAAACGGAAAAATCCTGTATTCGCTCCGCTATTTTGCGCTTAAAAAAGCCCTCCAAGACTATGAACTGCTCCTCCTGCTTTCAGAGAACGGACGGGCGGACGACGCGGAAAAAGCGGTTCGTTTCGTATTGAAAAACACCAATCCCGAATCTTACATGAAGGACGATTTTCACACGAACGAGGGAATCTATTCGGAAGATTACGAGGATTATGTCCGATTCAGGGCCTTTATATTTCAACTTTTAGAAAGGAGTAAATAAAATGTCACCCTTGCTCATTTGTGCAATCGTCGCAGGCATAATTCTCGTTTTGATCGTGCTCGGCGTTTTGTTATACTTTTTCGCTCTGCCGAAGTTCATTCTGCATAAGATAAGGACTTCCCCCAATCCCGACGGAGAGATGACCTTTCCCGAAAACTATGACGAGATGAAAAGCAAATGCGAGATCGTCAAAGATCTCGTTTATCCCTCTCAATATCCCTCAAACGCCTATAACGTCTATCTGCCTTCTAAGGCGGAAGAAAAAATCCCCCTCATTATCTGGGTTCACGGCGGCGGATTTATCGGCGGGACGAAGGACGGAGGCGAAAACGTCATGGTGGCTCTCTGTTCGGCGGGATATGCCGTTGCGAGCATCGATTACGCGGTCGCTCCCGAACATAAATATCCCACGGCAGTCCGACAGGTAAGCGAATTTGTCTCAAATCTGCCCGAATTGTTCAAAAAATACCCCGTCATCGACGAAAACAAAATTATTTTCGGCGGAGACTCTGCCGGAGCGCAAATAGCGGCGCAATACGTAACGACGCAAACCAATCCCGGCTTTGCAGAGGAAATGCACATTCCCGTCCTGTTGAACGAAAAAATCAAAGCGACTGTACTTATCTGCGGTCCCTTCAATCTCCCCGCCATCCGTACTTATGCACAAAAAACGAATAAAATGTTCCGAAGATTGGTGGATATATGGGGTCGGGTGTACTTCGGGAAACTCTTTTGGTATAAAAATGCAGCCGCGCGTCAGACCGTCATTGCCGAACATCTCACAAAGGACTTTCCTCCTACCTTCCTGACGGACGGAAATAAGGGAAGTTTTGAAGCGCAAAACAGAAAACTGGCCCTCTCCTTAAAGGAATTGAATGTACCTGTGAAAGAAGTCTATTTCGATCTCGAAAAGGGAGAGGTTCCTCATGAATTTTTGTTCCACTTACATGAACAAAATTCTCTCTATTGCATGGAAAAAATTTTAGATTTTCTTCATCGTATCTGATGGTAGCTTAGAAGTGCACTAATGAAAATGTGTAATAACTTCTATAAATAAAGCGGAGTTTAAGAATGCCTTTAAAAACATAACTATTCGTAAAGTTCTTATCCTCACTATATAAAATTATCCGCATACCCTCAATCCATTTACTTTTTTTCGCATTGCTTTAATAATAAATATCCCCACAAAAAGTGGAAGTTTTAATTTGGTTTTAAATATACTTTGTACGGGTTGCTTATTTTCTCCTACTATACTTATATATAATACCCTCTCGACAAAAAATGCCCATTTCCTATCTTATACTTTATTTGAGCTATTACTATTATTCTTCTCCCTTTCGGTTATCCCATAAAATCTGATACTTCTATATTCAGCGGTATGCTTACTAACATATGTATATGATTTGACATTGCGTGTGCCTTAATGATTTCCACTTCTTTTCGTTGACATAGTTCTCTCAATATTTTCACGCAATGACTTAATAAATTATTTTTCTATGGTATTTCGTTCTGAATACAATATGATATTGACATTTCCATGTCGTGTGATTATACTACGCCCAAGAAAAAGCAACAAAACATTCAGTAAAATTGTAAAAATTTTTATTGCAATCCACTTGACAATTACTTTATTTTGATAGATAATAGCGGTATTTATCTTTTATTCCTAAATCCTTTGCATATTCTTAATCGATTTCTAATTTTATGATAACACCAAAAATAAGATTTGCTAAACATAAAATAAGTCTTGAGATATTATAACCTCAAGACTTATTTTTAATTATTACTCGATTAATCTATATTTTCCGTTTCCCTCTATCTCTTTAATGCCCTTTCTAATATTCATCAATAAACCTCTACCGATACATGCGACTATTGCGCGGTTTTCTTCATATCAAAAAGCTATTGCTCCCTAATATTTGGACACAATAGCCTTTCCTTTTTATAAAATTTACTATCGGACTTGCTGTTCTTTCTTTTTTTATATTTTCTATTGTGTCCCCAATAACATCTATCCCTGCCCATTTTTCAAGGTTGTTTGCCACACTTTCTTCGCTTTTTCCATTTCATGTTTTCCCTATCCTTTTTATCGCTTTTTCACAATATTTCTCGTTTAATTCTATCCCGATATATTCCCTTCCTAACCGCTTTGCGATTGCTCCCATCGTGCCGCTTAGAACGGGTCTAATACTATATCGCCCGTTTTGCTTCCCGCTAGTATACAAGGTTCAATGAGTTTTTTGGGACATATCGATATTTGTTCATTCGGAAAGTCTTCGTATTCACTTCCTGCATGACGCTTTTTAATTTCTATATATCCCATTTTTTGACTTTCTTTTCTTTGCCTCACCTCTATTTCTATCTCTATCTTTTCAGAGAACTCTTCTATCCTTTCCCTCTCTTTTCGACTATGTACTCTCGATAATCGTCTATACTTATTTTCATTTTTTCCTCCTTCAACGTTTGTCTTTATTTTCCCCTCTATGTGGTAGCCATTTAAGACACCCTTTTTACAACCATTTCCTAAAAATTTTTCTTATTTTTTATCTTTTAGCTTATGAAGTTTTTTATGCCTGACTACCATTGAAATGCGATACCTCTATTTTCTCCGATAACTTCTTTATCGTTATGTATTTTTTAATCCAATAAACCAAGCAATATATCCCCTCCTCATGCGTCTTCTTTTTTTACATTATACGAAACTCGAACTTCCAATGCCTGACAGTTCAAGTTATTAAAAAAAAGTTCTGCAAAATTTCTTTTTGACAGAACTTTTTTTATTAACTTTCTTTTCTACAAGCGTATAGGTTCAAGCCGTTTCGTTTCCGGCGCAGATACACAATCGCCAAAAAGAACGTAATTGAATTTTTCAACAAGGATTACTTTTAAGATAAAATTTGATTAAGTCAATCTTTTTCAACTGCATTTGAGTTTTTTTCGGAAAAATTTATACCCCAGCCAAGTCGCTTTCCCTTGCAGCTTAAACGGCAGCCAATTCACGATGCTCGTATATGTATGGTATTTCAGATAGCTATACAGCTTTTTATCCCTTTCCTTTATGTACTCCCAAAGCTCTTTCAGTTCCGTTTTCCGTCTCTTTACATTATCTTTCCCCGCCGATGTAAACGTCACCGTCAACGTCATCACCACTGCTAAATCGTGTAGCATGTATCTTCTCAATCCTTTCGGGAAAAGCTTTATTTCACTGTACGTATATGCCTCTATCAGCTCTTTCATCACTCGGATTTGCTGTAAATACCTCTTTGTGATATTCTCCGCGCTCACCGATTGCTCCTTTCTTCCGATATAATACCTGTATAACGGTATTTCCATATAGCTCAGCTTCTCCATATACGGCAACGGTTTATACGCAAAGATATTATCCACATAGAACGTATGCTCCGGCAATACCGTTTTACTTTCCTTAAGTTTCTCCGTACGATATACGAGCGCATGCATAAGAAGCACCGACGAGGTATGAAAGCGTTTCACTTCTTCCCACGAAAACAAATCCTTTTTCGGGAAGTTTTTCCGAAAGCTCCTTTCATATCTATCCCCCGTATTTACCTTTTCATACACGAAATCGGCAATATATACATCGGGAAGCTTTTTCTCGTTTATATCGCTCTTTATCCTGTCCGTCAGCGTTTTCAACGCTTCCTTATCCAACCAATCGTCCGAATCCACCACCTTATAGTACAGCCCCGTCGCCTCCTCCAAGCCTTTATTCACTCCCGAGCCGTGTCCTCCGTTTTCCTTATGCACTACCTTGATTATATCCGGATATTCCCTTTCATATCTATCCCCTATAATTCCCGTATTATCCGTTGACCCGTCGTCTATCAAAATAATTTCGCAGTCGTTCCCCGCACTCAACAGACTCTCCAAGCATCTCGACAGATATTCTTCCGAATTATAGCACGGCACTGCAAACGTTACTAGCTTCATTTCTCCTCGCCCTCGGTCTTTGCTTTCTTCGCTTCGCCTTCCGGAAACACAATCTTGAAAATGGGGAAGAAGATGATCATGGAAATTCCTCCCACAACCACGGTATTGATGACTTGATACAGCGCGGTC
>CAJFQM010000018.1 GCA_904419075.1 uncultured Clostridia bacterium | reverse complement strand
TTTTACTTTCGGAACTTCTCAAATTCCTCAATAAAACAAAATAGCCCGAACATTCTTTTTATGACAAAGAAGTTCAAGCTATTAAGAGTTGGTGCGGATGACAGGACTTGAACCTGCATGGTCTCCCACAGGAACCTGAAACCTGCGCGTCTGCCAGTTTCGCCACATCCGCATACGAACCTTTACTTTAATAAGTAAAGGCAATAAGCTATTCATACAACTTCGTGCTTTTCCAAGGCTCCGTTTTTATTCACGAGCCGATAGGCTTTTCCGCCGCTCGACAAACTTCCCGCAATAATCTCGTTTTCTATCAACAGCGCCGCGTTATCCTCAACTCCGTAAGCACATTGATAATTATAGCATACAATTTTATCAAAGTCAAGCATTCTTTGTCCATAATGCGGAGAAATTATTCCTTTTATCCAATTTAATCCTTTGAACATAGCGTAAGCCGTTCCGTTTTCCGTTTTAAGAGAATCGGTATAAATATCGGAAAACCAACAAATTGCTCCCGCGGATAATCCCGCCAAAGGGACCTCTCGTTCGTAGGCCTCTTTCAACAAAGCCAACAGTCCCGTTTTTTTCCAATGTTCTATCATAAATACCGTATCGCCGCCGCCCACATAGATGACATCGGCTTTTCGGAATTTCTCTCTTATTTTTTCCATATCGGGTTCTTTGTAGACGGTCAAAGCCACATCCGTCTTGATATCGAACATTCCCGTATAGATTTTATGGAAAGAATTATAATACGGCATAAAATCATGACTTGCCGTAGGAATAAAAAGAGCGTTTGCCCGTTGATCCCCGGCATGTTTTTTAGCCAACTCCGCAACATATTCGTCTATTTTCAGCGTTGTTTTTTCCCTGATTTCACCACCGCCGATTGCAATAATTCTTCTCATTGGTTTATCCTTTCCGAGCAGAAATAATATTATCTATCTGCCCGATAATTTTTTGACTTCTTTCAAGCGCTTCGCGAACATACCGTTCAGTTTCCTCCGCGTCGGCGAACGCATCGTCCGAGAGCTCCGATAAAAGATTTGCGATACCGTCGAGTCCGCTTGCCACACCTTCAAAAGCCATATCTTTTCTTTCGTCGACGAGCCGCAGCGCATTCCACATCGCTTCTTCGGCCAAAGAACGGAGCTTTGCCACTTTTGCCTGATTAAAAAGTCCGTTTCGATTTTTATCTTTTTCGCAGAGGACGGCCTCCAATTTCTTTTTTAAGAGCAGACAACTTTGTTTGACCGCAGAAGGCGTCAAATTCTTCTTGGATTTTCTTTTCACAAAAGCCAATAATAACAACCCCGCAACAATCAGAAGAATATACCAACCGTATTGTATTGCCAACCGAAAGCCGTTTTCCCCGACTCCCTCCGCGGAAGTACTTTCGGAAAAAGACTCGGAAACAGATAAAAGGAGGTTAATGATTTTGCTTTTCATTATGCTTCCTCCTTTTGGTTTACGACATGTACATCCAATTGATTATAAGGAATTTCGATTTTGCTCTTTCGGAGATTTTCCAAAATTCCTTCGAGTAAATCAAATTTGACATTCCAAAAATCGTCCGGATTCGTCCAAACGCGCAGGGTAAAATTGAGAGCGCTGTCTCCGTAATCCGTCAGGCGGAAAAAGGGAGCGGGAAGCGCGGAAATTCTCTTATCGGCGCTCACGACCTCCATGACGGACTTTTTGACTTCGGAGACCTCCGAATCATAAGAAACAGGCAAAAGGATTTCCAAACGCCGGAGCGGCATTCTGCTGTAATTGATGATGACCGAACTCAAAACCGTACTATTGGGAATAATGACGGTAAGGTTGTCGGTAGTCACAACTTTGACCGAGAACAATTTTATTTCCTTGACCGTTCCTGAAGTGCCGCCGATATCCACATAATCTCCCGCACGAAAAGGTTTGGTAAAAATAAGCAGAATACCGTTTGTAAGGCTGGAAAGCGTATCCTGCATACCGAGGGCGATGGCGAGCATGACGGAGGAAAATGCGGCCACGATGCCGGCGGTAGAGAACCCCAGCGTTTTTACGAGAACCAAGGCTAAAGCCACATAAGCGATTAAAGCGACGAGAGAGGTAATGAAGGTAGACGCCGCATTATCCAATCGGCGACTTTTTACGGAGCGTTTTTTCACGCTTGAAGTCACGATCCGAATAATCAGTAACCCCAGGACGAATAAGGCCAACGCTTTGAGAATATTCAAACCGTACCCGCCGAGAAAATCCCAAAAAAAATCTTTAAGGTTATTCCAAAATTTTTCCATGAACTTTTTCCTTTACATACTATGTAAAAGTCCTCGTCCGCGATAAGAGGCTCTGCGAACTCCGCAGAGCCTCTTATCGCGGAAAAAACACCGTTTTGCGTTTTTTACTTAGTACCGAATAACCTGTCGCCCGCATCTCCGAGTCCGGGAACAATATAACAATTCTCGTTGAGAACGGGGTCGATCGCGGCGACATACAAATCGATGTCGGGATGATCCGCCAAAACTTTGCGGATTCCCGTAGGACAACTGACGATGCAACAAAGCTTGATGTTCTTCGCCCCGTGTTTCTTGATCATAGCGATCGCGTCGGAAGCGCTCCCTCCCGTCGCGAGCATGGGATCGACGACGAGAAGCGTTCTCTGTTCGCTGTCTGCGGGGAGTTTGCAGTAATATTCCACGGGCTCATGCGTTTCGGGATCTCTGTAAAGCCCGATGTGTCCCACTTTGGCGTTGGGAATGAGTTCCAACACTCCGGAGACCATACCGAGTCCCGCGCGAAGAATGGGAACGACTCCCACGGCGCGGCCGGAAACCATCTTGCAATGCGCCGTCGTAATCGGCGTTTCGACGTCTACGTCTTCGAGGGGAAGATTTTTCGTCGCCTCATAGGTTTCCAGCATGGCGATTTCTTCCGCCAACTCCATGAACTGCTTTGTAGTGGTGTTTTTGTCGCGCAGAAGCGCAAGTTTATGCTCAATGAGCGGGTGGTCTACCAGATGAAATCTGGAGTTTTCAAAAAACTCGTATTTTTCCATAAGTATTGTATCTCCTAACCTTATTCTTTTGCATGTCAAACCCGCTCCGCGGCGTTTTATTTGGAATATTTTTCTTCGATTGCCTTAATCTTCGCGATTCTGCGGTCATGGCGTTCGCCGCCCATGTATTCGCTCGTAAGAAACGCGGTGACGATTTCTTCCATCATGCCCGTACCGAGGCATTTTTCCCCGAAAGCGAGCATGTTCGCATCATTATGATACCGAGTATATTTTGCGCAATAAGTATCGTGACAATGCGCGCAGCGGACACCCGGAACCTTATTGGCGACGATCGAAACGCCTATTCCCGTGGAACAAATGACGATCCCCCTGTCGCATTCTCCGCGTGCGACGCTTTCCGCCGCGGGCAGAGCATAGTCGGGATAATCGCAGGACTCCGTACTGTTCGTCCCGAAATCGACGTATTCATAGCCGTTTTTTACGAGATATTCTATCAAAGCCTTTTTGAGATTAAGTCCGCCGTGATCGCAGGCAATCGCAATTTTCATAATTTGTTTTCTCCTTTTTCGTCTTTCATTATACCATATTCCCCCGTTCCTTTCAAGTATTTACCGAAAAAATTCCCCCGATTCGCCAATTATTTTTTCTTTTTGGCCGCGGAGCTTTTCTTTTTAGGCGCTTTCTTTGCCGCCTTCGCGACAACTTTTCCGCCCGTACCCGATGATCCCGCGGTTCTCGAAACTCTTTTTCTCGGTTTTGCCCGCGGCTTTCTCGCTTTCTTTTCTCCGCTCTTTTTTTCTTCCGTCTTTTTTGCGCCGCTCTTCCCGCTCTTGCTTTCCGTTTCCTTCTTTTCTTCCTCGGCCTTTGCCTCGGTCGCGCCTTCCCGCAATTCGGGGAACAATTTTTCTATGAGCGCAGACATGCCCCCGACGATTTTTTGGTAAGTCAGGCGATAGCAATCGAGATCCTTTCCGAAAGGATCGGGAATTTCATAGCCCGCGATATCCGAAAAGGAAAAGACGTTGTTTTCAATCTCCGAAAATCCCGCCCTTCTTAAAACGTTCCAACGCATATCCATCAGAATATCCCGTTGGCTGTCCGTCATGCAGATGATCGCATAGGCCTTTTCCAGCATATCCGAATCGAGCTCTCGGGAAGAAAAATTATCGATGGATAACCCGTTCTCCGATAATACCGCCGCGGAATAGGGATTGATGTTGCCGTTTTCCGAAGCCTTCAATCCCGCGGAAAAAACCGCGGCGTCCCGGATGTTCAGGCGCCTGAGCTCCGAACGCAGTACGGCCTCCGCCATGGGCGAACGACAGGTATTTCCCGTGCATACGAATATAATCTTTCTTTCTTCCATTCTCGTTCCCGCCTTTTGGTCTATGGCAATCTCCTTTTTTCTTTTGTCAATGAGGGATATCTACGGAGGCACACGCCTTTTTCAGACGGTTCATGACCCCCGCCATTACGCCGCCTTGTACGGACGGCTCCACGGCTATTAAGATATCGGCGAGCTTTTCCGCCTTTCTCAACAAGTCGTAAAGATTCGCGGCCATATCCCTGTCCGTTCCGCCGAGGTTTAATACCTCGGCCCCGCGCGATTTCCACTCCGTAGCGAGTTTTTCCTCGCATAAAAGGACGGCTCTGTTCCCGCATTCTTTCTCTTTTCTCCACGCTTCAAAAGCGTCCGCCGCCCGTTCCGCAGAGAACAAAACGGTCTTGCAACGGGGCGAATAATGCTTGTACATCATGCCGGGACTCTTTGCCCGTTCTCCAGGTCTGAGTTCGGGCGCATACACCTCGCACGCTCCCGCCACCGAAGCGATCATCTCTCTGGTAATCAGACCGGGCCGCAGAATAACGGGCCTGTCTCCCGTGACGTCGCAAACGGTGCTCTCGATGCCGCCCAAGGATCTGCCGCCGTCCAGAATCAAAGGAATTTTCCCGTCGAAATCGTCCGCGACGTGCGCGGCCGAAGTGGGACTGACGTGCTTTGAAAGATTCGCGCTCGGCGCGACGACGGGAATATCCACCGTTCTTAAAAACGCCTGTGCTCCTTCATGAGACGGAACTCTCACCGCCAGGGTATTCAGCCCGCAGGAAACAAAACGGCTCACTTTACCCGTAGAGGGATAGACGAGCGTCAGCGGGCCGGGCAGAAAAGCCCTCCTCAATTCCGCCGCATACGGCGGGTCGTCGTCGATAATTTTTCGGATGTCGTAATCCTTATGCACGTGCGCAATGAGAGGATTGTCGTTTGGCCGTCCCTTGATTCGGAAAATACGCTTTACCGCCTCGTCGTCGAAAGCGTTCGCGCCCAATCCGTATACCGTCTCGGTGGGAATCGCCACGACGCCGCCCGAAAAGATAATCTCTTTCGCCTCCGCAAGGGTTTGCGGAGTAATTTTTTCTGTTTTCGTAATCATAACAAGGCCTTTTGCCTTTCCTTTCAATCTCATTCAAAAGGCAGTTCGTCGTCGGAATCGCCGTTCGTTGCTCCGCCTTGTCCATAAGGCTCCCCGAATGCTTCTTCCGCAGGTTCGTCGTCAAATCCTCGCGGTCCGCGGGAATATTCGGGCGGTTCGTCGTCCCGATTCTGTTCGTCCACATCCACGAATTTCGTGCTCTCGCCGATAAATTTAAGCTGAATCCGCCCTTGCGAGCCGTTTCTGTGTTTGGCGATGATGAGTTCCGCCGCTCCCTTGACGATTTTTCCCGAAGCCATTTCCTCGGCGGTTGCCGTCGCTTCGGGACGGTTGATGAACATGACGATATCGGCGTCCTGTTCGATAGCGCCCGACTCTCTGAGGTCGGAGAGCTGCGGTTCTTTGGATTGGATACGGCGGAGCTGAGACAGCGCTATGACGGGGACGTTGAGTTCCTTGGCCATGATTTTCAGATCGCGGGTAATGGAAGCGATCTCCTGCTGTCTGTTTTCCGACCCCGCCATGTTCGAGGAACCGCCCGTCATGAGCTGGATATAGTCGATCATGATCATGTCCACGCCGCCGGCGACGGTTTTCAGCCGTCGGCATTTGGAGAGGATTTCCGCAGGCGTGACGCGGGAGGAGTCGTCGATATAAATTTGACTTTTTTTGAGTTTATCGCTGGCCAGCATGAGCTTTTTCCATTCGGAAGCGGAAAGCTGTCCGGAAAGTCCCTTGGCCATACTGACATTGGCATACGAACAAAGGAGCCTCTGCACGATCTGAATGCGGGGCATTTCCAAAGAGAATACGGCGCAGACCTTGTTTTTATGCAGAGCGGCATGTTCGACGAGGTTCATGGCGAGCGAAGTCTTTCCCATACCGGGACGGGCGGCGAGAACGATGAGGTCGGAGGGTTGAAGTCCGTTCGTCATTTGATCCAGCCGTTTGAACCCCGTCTCTATGCCCTTGAAGGCGTTGGCGTCCGATTGAATGGCCTCGAACTTTTGCAGCACCTGCTGAACGATATCCCCTTCGCTCATGCCCGCGAGGGAAGAGCGATCCGCCTGTTTGGAAATATCGTATACCGATTTTTCCGCAAAGGAAATGGCGTCGCGGCCGTCCGCGCCCGTCATGCAGTTTTCGATGATTTTGCGCGAGGCGCGGATGAGCTTTCGGTTGGTGCTGTCCCGACTGACGATTTCGTAATAAGACTTGTAATTTGCCGCAGAGGGAGTAATCTGCGCCAATTCGGTGAGATAGGCGATTCCTCCCGCCTTTTCGAGATTGCCCTCCCCGTCGAGCTCGTCGGACAAAGTGACGAGGTCGATGGGCTTGCGGTCGTTGAAAACCACCTGCATGGCGTGAATGACAAATTTATGCGATTCCTGATAAAAGTCGTCCTCGGTAAGTTTTTCCACCAATTCCGCCGCGATATCGTTGTCGATGAGGAGACATCCCAACAGCGCCATTTCCGCATCGCGGTTATAGGGCATGGTATTGATTTCTGCTGCCATTTCTTTATTCCTGTCAGTCCGTGAGTTTTTCGAATTCGTTCAAAGTATCCTCGAATTCCTTCATTGCCGTTTCAAACGGCGTCTTCGAGGTGAGGTCCACTCCCGCCTTTTTGAGAATGGAGACGGGGTCGGTGCAATTGCCTCCCGAAAGGAACTCAAAGTAATCCTTGACGGCTTTATCTCCCTCCGACAAAATCCGTTTGACGATGGAAATGGCGGAAATAATTCCCGTGGAATATTTGTAGACGTAGAAGGAACGATAGAAGTGCGGAATCCGCGCCCATTCGTAGGCAATTTCCTCATCGTGAACGATCCCCGCGCCGTAATACTCCTTATTGAGCTTGTAATAGACTTCGCAGAGGTTCTCCTTCGTAAGCGGCTCGCCCGCCTCCGCTTTCGCGTGGGCGATCTGTTCGAATTCCGCGAACTGCGTCTGGCGGAACAGCGTCGTGCGGATCATATCGATATAGTAATTGAGGAGATACTTCTTCAAATTCTTGTCCTCGGTCGTCGAATACAGATATTTCATGAGCAGAACTTCGTTGACCGTGCTGGCGATTTCCGCGAGGAATATCGTATATTCCGACTTGGGATAAGGCTGCCCCGAAGTAGATTTATAGGTGTGAATGGAATGTCCCATTTCATGAGCGATCGTGAAAATTTCGTTCGTCGTCTCCTGATAGTTGAGAAGCACGTACGGATGCGTGTCGTAAACGCCCGTGGAATAGGCTCCGCTGCGCTTTCCTTCGGTCTCGTAGACGTCTATCCAGCGTTCGTCGCGGCCGCGGCGGAGGAGATTCTGATAATCTTCGCCGAGGGGCGCGAGTCCCTTGATAACGAGCTCATACGCTTCCTCGAAAGGAACTTTGATGTCCGCGTCGGAAACGAGCGGCACGTAAATGTCATACATGTGCTGTTCGTCAAAGCCGAGGATTTTTTTGCGCAGGGAAATATACTTGTGCATGACGGGAAGCGCGGCGTGCACCGCTTCGATCAGGTTGCCGTATACGACGGGACTCACGTCCTCGCCGTCCATCGCCATATCCATGCAGGAGGCATAATTTCTCGCCGTCTTGTAGAAAATATCCTTCTTGACGTTCCCGTAATAGGTCTGCGTAATCGCGTCGACGAGGTTGATATAGGCTTTGTAATACGTTTTGAACCAGGTTTCCCGTTCCTCTCTCGTGCCCGAATGCAATACGAGACCGTACATGCCGTGGCTCATCTGCACTTCCTTTCCGCCGAACTTTCCCTTGGGGAGATTGAGGTTTGCGTTATCGAGCATGGAGAACACCGTATGAAATCCGCCCATGACGTCGGACGCGAGCGCCAGAAGTTTTTCCTCTCCTTCGCTCAAAACGTGCGCCTTGGACTTTGCGATTTTTTTCAGAGAATAGTCGTAATCGGCAAAATCGGGGTCGGAGATATACGACTGCAATTTTTCGTCGCTGAGCGCGGTGAGCTCGGGCTCGACGAAGGCCATGGCGGCCATGAGCTTGGAGATGAGGGAACTCATCATCGCCGTATACGAAGTATATTTGGAAACTCTCAGATCTTCGTCGTGGCGCATGCTGGCATAGAGATAGAGTTTTTCCAGTCTGCGGAACATCGTATCGCGCAGCTTGAAAAATTCCAACGCTTTGGCCTTATCGCCCATTTTTCCCTGAAAAGCGGAAAAATCGTAATCGCCGTATTCCTTTTCGGCGGCCTTATATTCCGTTTCCCACGCCTCGTCCGAAGGATAGATCACTTCGAGATTCCACTTATACTTTTCTGCAATTTCCTTTCTTTCCATAAACGTTTTGCTCCTTTTGCTTTTTTGTGTTTGATTTCGGCGGAATATCGTCTCCTCCGACGCGGCCTTTCCCGCCTTATGCCTTGTGCTTTTGCTTTTCTTCGTCCGCGGCTTATCCCGCCGCGAAATTATTATATCACGTTTTTTTCCGTTGTCAATCCCCGACTGCCGGCTTTTTTCCGCCGTATCGTCAGTTTTTGAAACTGTGAATGGGCGCGGGAATATTTCCCCCGCGCAGAACGAAGCGGCTGCTGTCGGTGGTATGGACGGGCAGAATGGGCGCCCGCCCCAAAAGTCCGCCGAAATTCACCTGTTCGCCCACGCCCTTTCCGGGAGCGGGAATAATGCGCACGGCCGTCGTCTTTTGATTGATCATACCGATTGCCGCTTCGTCGGCAATCATCGCCGCAATCGTCGTCGCGGGCGTATCGCCCGGAATAGCGATCATATCCAGGCCCACGCTGCAAACACAGGTCATCGCTTCGAGCTTGTCGATGTTGATTTCACCCTTTTCCGCGGCCTCGATCATGCCGATGTCCTCGGAGACGGGAATAAACGCGCCCGAAAGTCCGCCCACGCGGGACGAAGCCATGACTCCGCCCTTTTTCACCGCGTCGTTGAGAAGCGCGAGGGCCGCCGTCGTACCGTGGCCGCCGACCTGCTCCAAACCCAATTCTTCGAGAATCTGGGCCACCGAATCGCCTCTCGCGGGCGTCGGCGCCAAAGACAAATCGACGATGCCGAATTCCGCGTCCAATCTGCGCGCCGCCTCTTTTGCGATCAACTGTCCCGCACGGGTGATTTTGAATGCCGTCCGCTTGATCATTTCCGCGGCCTCCGTGAGATCGGCGTCGGGAATCTGTTCCAGCGCGTGCTTGACCACGCCCGGCCCCGAAACCCCGACATTGACGACGACATCCGCCTCTCCCGCGCCGTGAAAGGCTCCCGCCATAAAGGGATTGTCCTCCACCGCGTTGCAGAAGGCGACCAACTTCGCCGCACCCAATCCGTCTTTATCCGCCGTGAGAGCCGCAGATCTCTTGAACGCCTCTCCCATCATCTTCACCGCGTTCATGTTGATTCCCGAACGGGTGGAGCCTACGTTGACGGAAGCGCAGAGCCGCCCCGTCGAGGCGAGCACCTCGGGAATGGTGCGGATGAATTTCCGTTCGTAATCGGCGGTAGACTTATGGACGAGCGCGGAATATCCGCCGAGGAAATCGATCCCCAAAGCGTCCGCCGCCCTGTCGAGCGCGCGGCCGATCAAGGGCGCTTCTTCGGGAAACGCCGCCGAAATCAGGCTGACGGGAGTGACGGACACCCGCTTGTTGACGATGGGAATCCCGTATTCGCGGGAGAGATCCTCCGCCGTCTTTACGATTTTTTCCGCGCGGCGGCATACGAGGTCGTATACCCTTTGCGCCGTGTCCTCCGCCGTATCCCGAATGCAGGGAAAGAGGGAAATTCCCATCGTGATCGTACGAATGTCGAGATGTTCCTTCTCGACCATGTCGATGGTTTCCAAAACGTCGAATTTCGTAAACATCTTCCCACCTCAGACGTTATGCATCGCGTTGAAGATGTCTTCGTGCTGCATATATACCGACATGCCGATTTTCTTTCCGAGCTCCGAACATTCCTTTGCGAGCGCGGAAAGCTCCTCCGTCGCCTCCGAAAGATCCACCAGCATGATCATGGCGAAATATTCGCCCAAAATCGTCTGAGAAATATCTTCGATGTTTGCGTTCTTTTCCGAAAGAAACGCGCTGATTTTGGAAATAATTCCTTTTTTGTCCTTTCCCGTAACCGTTACGACTGCACGCATTGCGTTTTTTCTCCTTTGTCAATCTTTAATTTTTTTGTTCTTCATCCGTCTCCGCAAGGTCGTCCGCCGAATCCGCAGCGTCCGATCGGGGCTGCGCGGCTTGGGTCCCGGCCGCCTCTTCGTTTACGGCGTCCCGATTTTCTTCCCCGGCTTCCGTTTCGTTCGCGGAATCCGAACCTTCGTCCTCGAAGTATTCTTCGTCCTCGTCTTCCTCGTCCTCTGCCAAAGCGCCGCGCTCGACGATTTCGTACTGGACGATGAAATTGCTCTGCACGATGTATTTCACGAGGTCGCCCCTATGAAAATCGGGCAGGGGCTTTTCTTTGTCGAAATAGGCTTCGCGTTCCATCCATTCGCTCTTTTTTCTGTTCCAGGTCTTGAATACGCAGGAAATCACGTCCACGTAATCTTTCTGCAATTCCTTTCCCTCAAAGCCGACGAAATAATTCTCCTCCACGTTTTTGAGTCCCTCGGACAGATAGTACATCATCTTGTAGTAGCGGCGGACGCGGTGATATTTGATGCCCATGAACGGGAATACGAATATCGCGTACAGAGCCGAAGCGACGTATACGCATATTTTGGGGAGAGTCTGCATCGGATCGGCATAGGGCAGGGAGATATAATAAATCAGCCAGGCGATACAAAACGCCGCATAGCCCGCCGTCACTCCGAAAAAGACCTGAAAAGTCCGCTGCTTTTGCGCGCGGATTTTATTGAAATCGCTGTCGCTGTAAACCGTTGTCATGTTTGCTCCTTTATTCGGCGATAAACAACACGCCCAAAGTATTTCTTCCGCAGTGTCCCGTGATGACCGAACCCGCGACCGTCTCGATAATTTCCCGGAAATCGAATTCCGAACGCACCCGCTCTTTCGCAAGCTCCACGAGATCCGCGTCCGCACAGGAATGCGTGACGAAACAGCGGGTCTTATCGTATTTGGGATATGCCGCCTTCAAATCGTCGATATAAGCGCGGATGCACATCGTCATCTTTCCCCGATATTTCTTTTTCACGCCGAGCTGACCGTCCTTCATATCGATCATGGGATGAATTTTGAGGATATTGGCGCCGTACATCTCCATTCTCGAACAGCGGCCGCCCTTATAAAGATAGTCCAGACGATCGGGCACGAAAGACGTATTGACTTTCAGACGGAGTGCGTTTACCCGACTCTCTATCTCCTCCGCGCTCAGGCCCTCATCGCGGAAATCCGCCGCTTTCATGACGAGTAGCCCCTGTCCCGACGACAGAGCGAGGCTGTCCACCACGCGCACCTTGCCGCCGAATTCCTTTGCCGCAGCCAGCGCACAGGAATGAGAGGCCGAGGCCTTGCTCGAAATATTGAAATGCACCACTTCGTCGCCGTTCTTCGTCTGCGCGGCGAAAAATACTTTATAGTCCTCTATGCTCGGCGCGCTGGTCTTGGGAAGTATTTTCGTCCTCGCCACAAACGAAAAAATATCTTCCGGCGAAATGTCCACGCCGTCCAAATAACTGTCCGTGTCTAAAATCACCTTCAAGGGCATAACGCCGATATGCCGCTTTTCAACCTCCGCGCCGAGATCGCAGGTACTGTCTGAAGTAATCTTTACCATAATTTTTCCTCCGTGTCACCGTAATCCTCATTCCCCGTCAGGAATAACTGATTCGCATTCCGGGAATGTATTTCAGAATTTCTTTATACTTGATGGCCCAATCGGGCACGATTCCGTAAATATCGCTCTCCTTATACAGGCAGTCGAGATGCGAAAGCCCCTCTTTATAGCGGCTGTCCTTACTGTTCAAGCGGTTGTCCCCGAGAAAGAAGATCTCGTCCGTGCTCACTTCGTACGGGCCGAAAGAATATATTTCTCCGTCGGGAATATACGGTTCGTCAAGCAGGACAAACTCTTCCGTTCCCGCATAGCGGATATATACCTCACCGTCTTCGCAGTATACCGTATCGCCCTCTATGGCGATCAGGCGTTTGATGAGAAATTGCGTATTGCCGAAATCGTATTCGTCGCCGTAGCTTCTCACGTCCACCACGATGACGTCGCCGCGTTCGGCGTCCCCGCCGTATTTCATCAGGAGTTCGTCCCCCGAATGCAGCGTGGGATACATGGAACTTCCGTCTACGTATACGCCTCCGAACGTATTCGTCCAATAGATTCGGAATCCCAGAGCCGCCGCCACGATCAGGGCAAGCACGCAATAAAATATCGTCGTCGAACGTCGGCTTTTATATCGATATCTGTATTCGTATAATTCTCCGTCCCGCAAATCCTTTTCTTTCATGATTTTCTTTCCTTTTCCCCTGCGGGAATTTTAACGCGCTTTTTCAAGTCGTCGCGCATGAGATTGATTGTCTTGCCGCAGGTCAGGCATTTCAATTTGATGTCGGCGCCCGTCCGCACGATTTCCCATTCCCTTCCGCCGCAGGGGTGGGGCTTCTTCATCGTCACAATGTCATTCAAATCGTACATGGTATCCTCAAAGCCAAAGGATATTCGTTATCGCGTATTCCGTATCCTCGTCCTCGCAATCAAAACAGAGCGCACGGCCGTCCGAAAAACTTCTGAGCGGAGCACCCGTTGTTTCGGCTTTGAATTCCGCGGCGCTTAAAATCACGCGCTTCCACTTTCCTCCGCCCTTTACGGAAAGCTCACAGCCGAACCGTTCAATGCGATTTTCCGAAGTCAGAACATCCACGGAGACTTTCAGCCGAATATCGGCGTATGCGTAGACATCGAATTCCAGCATGGCATTTTCTTCGGGAAGATAGCGCGGAGAACCGATTCTATAAGTTTTGATTCCCCCCACCGAATATACGCCCTTGATATTTCCGTAACCTTCTATCCGCTTCGGAATCGCCTCCCGCTCCAAAAAAGTATCCGCGACCGAATAATCCCCGTAATTGGCGACGCTGAATCCGTCCACTTCTTCGCCCGAATAAATTACGCGGCTCTTGACGGCATCCGTATCGGGAGAAGCGAATTTCTTGGAGGCAATCTTCGAAACCACTCTGAATCCGTTGATATATTTGGCATATGCATACGCAAATGCGGCAGAGGCACCTTTATAATGCGCCAACTCACAGGAAAGTTTCCCGTTTTTAATGTTTTTCCCTTCCGTGCGCACGACGCATTGCCAATCCCTGAAAACGGAACGCGTGTTTTCCCCCGTTTCGGCGTAATAGATCCCCGTTTCCTCCAAAATCCCCCCTTCGTCGTATTCCACGTCCGCCCGCAACGTCCCGCCCTCGACGGCGAGAGTAATGTTCAAAGCTTTCGGAATATAGATTTCCCGCCCCTTCAAATGCTTTTCGAGAAATAAATCCAAATCTTTCAAGGCGTTCGGACCGATACAGGAACCGCTGTCAGCCGAATATACGATGGCGCTTCCGTCCGCACAGCCGATTCTCGAATAGGTATCGTAGGCGCGGTCATAATCGAAGGTGGCGTCGCGGAGAGCACAGAGCATGAGCACGGGACATTTCACGAACGGAGCATACGACTGAGACTCTATGCCCGCGATATAACGGTGACGCTCGTCGCTCATATTGATTTCGGAATTAGCCGCGAATTTATCGATATTCCGATAAGCCCGCCAACCCGCCGCGTTGATGGGAACCCCGCATTTCAAATCGGGTGAAAGCATGGTCTTCCATGCGATTTCTCCGCCCGTACGGATTCCGACGACGCCGATTTCCGAAATGTCTTCCCGCTGTTTCAGGTACTCGACGGAATACAGAGCCACATAAATCCATTCGAACCAGCAGGTTTCCTCTACGGAGCCCTCCACGCGGTCATAGCCGCCCGCCTTCGCAAAATTTGCATAGGAAAGGGAGGACGGATATATCGTACGCGGCGCGTTTTCGTCGGGGACCTCCGTCTTTCCGCTGTAATCGGGCATGAGCACCGCATATCCCTTCCCGACGAAATGATATAAAAGTTCGTCGTCCAAAGGCTTCCCCGCATCGGGCAAAAGGAGAATGGCGGGATATTTTCCCGAAGCCGACGGCTTTCCGAAACGCGCAAAAATCCGCACGCCGCCGTCATCCGTCTTATGACCCGAATAGGTGACGTTCCAAAACCGCATGCCCGCGGCTTTATCCTCCTTATCCTCCCATTCGCTGGGATTTAAAGGAGTGCTCATATCAAATTTTTTCCATACCGAAACGGCACTTAAAATCATAAACCTTTCCTCTCGCGCATCGGTCAGTATGCTTCCATCCTCAAAGAGGAGCCGCAATGCTCCGTCGCGCCCGAAACGAGAATTTTATTGTCTATTCTATGTTTGAGCTCTTCCACATGAGAAATCAACCCGATGGAAAAATGCTTGCTTCTCAGCTTTTCCAATACGTCCATGACGGTATCAACCAGTTTTTCGTCCAACGTTCCGAATCCTTCGTCGAGAAAGAAAAACTCTATCGGTCTGAGCGATTTCGCGCAGATGGCGCCGCTCAGCGCGAGTGCCAAGGACAGAGAGACCAAAAAGGTCTCGCCCCCCGACAACGTCCGCACCGCGCGGAGCATTCCGCCGTTCAGATTGTCCCCCGCCTTAAATTCGTCCTCGTATTTGAGAAAGTATCTGCCGTTCGTGAGCGATAAGAGCGTTTTGCTTGCGGAAACGCAGATTTCCTGCAAATATTCCGACGCAATAAATTCCATGAATTTTCCTCGCGCCGTCAGCAGTCTGAGTTTGTCCCAAAGTTCCCGTTCTTTTTCCTTGGCTTTCAATTCTTTTTCGAGGCCTTTATACTTCTCTTTGAGCTCTTTCAGGCGATTGACCTCCCGTTCTCCCACGGCGACCTTGCCCAAAAGGCTTTCCTTTTCCGTTTCGAGCATCCTCTTTTCCGTACGGAGCGCGAAAAGCGCTTCCTCGGAAAATCCGTCGAATTTCCCGTCGGGAATTTCGGAGCGTCTCTTTTTCAAAACGGCATATGCCTCGAAAAATTCGTCGCACTCCTCTTTTACGCGCTTCCCGTCTCCGATTTCCGCCACCAAAACCCGCGCCTCATCCGCGCTTTCGAAACCGTTTTCGGCAAGCAGGTCTTTAAGCGCCGCAAGAGCCTCTCTTTCCTGAGCCGCGTAGCTTTCCGACAGCGTCTTTCCGGACTCTCTTTTCGCTTTCAGGCCGCTCAGTTTCTCCTCCGCCGCCCGAATCTTATCCTCGGCACGCTTCTTTGTCGCTTTCAAAGTCTCGATATGCTTTTTTACCTCTTCCGCCGTACCTAAACCTTTGACGCGCTCGGTCTTTTGTCTCGCGAGCTCGAACCGTTCCCGATAATGTTTTCCGTCCTCGATGATGTTCGCTTTTTTCCGCTCGTTGTCCTCATACGCCTTTTTTCGGGACTCTATCGCTTCCCGTTCCGCTTTCAGACTTTTGCGGGCGTCTTCTATCCGCTTGAATTCCAGCTGCGCCGCCGCGAGGTCGAACGCGCGCCCGCCGTCCGCCGCGGCGTATTTTTTCAAAAGCGTCTCCACGTCCTCCCGCGTTTCGGGATATTTTTCCGAAAGCCCGCGAAGGTCGAGACGAAATTCGCCGTACGCTTCCGACACGAGAACGGACTTGAAATGACGACGGAGAAATTCCGTAAACGATTCGTCCGCACCCAAGGCCGCCTGCGCGCGTTCGTTTTCCGAAAGCAGAGCCTCAAAATCTTCCTTCGGACATTTATCTTTGATGTTGCGGTATTCCGCCTGACATTTTGAAAGTTTCTCCTCCGCTTCCCTGCACAGGGCGAGGTCCTCTTCCGCGCCCGTCAAGGCGCCGAGATTTTTATTCAATTCCTCTATTGCTTTTTCGATTCCGCTCTCTTCCAGCTGTGTCCGCCGCGTTTTCAGTTCGCTTTCCAGCGCGGCCGCGTCAAAGCCCGCTTTTTCCGCCTCCGCCGCGGCAAGCGTTTTTTGTCTTTTGCAATTCTCCGCAAAGTCATTCTTTTCGAGCACTGCCTTCGCCGCGGTAAACTTTTCCGCCTTTTTCCTCTTTTCCTCAAAAAACGGACGTTTTTCCTCCGCTCGGACGAGTTTGAGGCAAAGCGCGTCGTATTCTTTCTTTTCCTCCGCGCGGCGTTCTTCCTCGTTCAGACGCTTCTCCGCCTGCGAAAATGCCTCGGCCGCACGCTTCAAATTCTCCTTTGAAAGGCGGAGCTTTTCTTCTTCCGCCGCGATGTTCTCGTCCGTGCCCCCCGCATTCTCCTGCATTTTCGTTTGCAGGAGCATCGCTTCGTTTTCCGCCGCGTCATAGCGGGAACGAATTTTCGCGGAAAGTTTATCCCCGTATTTTTCGAGGTCGAACAGCCGCGAAACCAATTGAAGCCGCTCCTTGGGCGCCGCTTTCACCAAGCCCGCGAACTCGCCCTGCGGCAGAGCGATACATTTCTTGAAATCGTCAAAGCCGAGCCCGACAATCTCCCGGATTTTCGCGTTGACTTCCTCCGTTCCTTCCGCCATGCCCTTTGGCTTTTCCCCGCCGCAGTCGTATAAAAACGCTTTGGCCACGTTGTTCTTTCTCCGACGCTCGCGCCGCACCTGATAAACGTGACGTTCCCCGTTTACGGTAATCTCGAACTCGAAAACCACATACGCTTTATCGCATTTGTAATTGATGCTGTCCGTGCCCGAAGAACGCTCTATTTTTCCGTAAAGGGCAAAATGAATACAATCGAGAATGGTACTCTTTCCGCTTCCCGTGTCTCCGAAAATTCCGAAGAGGCCGGTGCCTAAAAGTTTTCTGAAATCGATTTCCGCTTTCTCGGAAAAACTGTTGATTCCGCAAAATTCGAGATATACGGGTTTCATGCAGGCACCTCCTTGTTCGTTTTTCGTGCTCTTAAAATTTCCCCCGCGGTACTTTTCGCTTTCCGCCGCGAAATACCGCGTCTTAAAATTAATTTTATATATTTATATACTTTTAACGCCCTTTCAATACCTTAACGCGAACGACGTTTCCGCGTTATTCCTCCAACTCCTGAATCGCCGACAAAAACAACGCCGTCAGCTCCTCTTTCGGCTCTTCCCGATATTGCGAACGATAAAATTCCTCGAACAGCTTTGAATCGGAAAAACCCTTTCGGGATTGAAATTCTAACGTTCCTTCCTCTCGGACTTCGGCGATCAGCGACACCAAATTTTCGTGCGCGGAGAGCGACGCGGATTCTGCGGAAGTGAGCGGAGAAGTCAAATGCAGCCGGACTTCCGCCAGCGATTCGGGATAGAGGGACAAGAGTTCCTCCGCGCGGGCGGGAGAGTCCGCTTCCAGCCGCACGAGTTTACGTCCCGACGTCAAAAATACGTCGCGGAGATTTTCCACGCCCTTCTCCGTCAGATCAAATATCTTGACTCCTTTTTCACCGTTCGCTTCGTCGAAGGAATATTGCAAGGGAGAGCCGCTGTAATAACAATTCCCCTTGCCCATGTGCTGGCGCTTATGTAAATGTCCCAGCGCGATATAGTCGCACTTCGGCAATACCTCCAAGGGAACGGCACGGGCTCCGCCCAAGTCGATTTCCCGTTCGCTTTCCGACGTGACGCCGCCCGCGACGAAAATATGAGACAAAAAGACGGAAGGAAGATGTTCCGTATTTCCCTCCTCCCCTTCGTCTATCCACTTCTTCATGCGCTCGGAAAAGGGCAGGTCGGATTTTTCTTCCTTGAATCGGGCCTCGTTCGGATAGGGCAGAGCATTGATGAACGCTCTTTCTCCCCGCTCGTTTTCAAAGACGGCAAAACCTTTGCCTGCCCTGACGGGGCGGACTTTCCTATGCGAAGTCAAAGGGATTTCACGCCTCGAATTCCCGACGATATAGATGCCGAGTTCCTCCGACAGCGGAGCGGACGCCGATAACCGAACGCCGTCGTCATGGTTCCCGCTGATGAGCACCACCGCCCGCTCTTTTCCCGCGACCGCTTTGATTTTGGTAAAAAACAGATCCTCGGCCTCCGCACTGGGAAGATAGGTGTCGAAAATATCGCCGGCGATCAGAACCAATTCCACTTCTTCCCTGTCGCAGATTTGCACGATTTCATCCAGCACGGCGGACTGCTCTTTCAGGCGTTCCCTCCCCATCAGACGCTTGCCGATGTGCCAATCAGACGTATGCAGAATCCTCATGCGCGATGCCTCCGGGCCCGTCGGCCCCTTCAAAAATTTTTGGAAAAAGCAAATCGAAATGTCTTGCTTTTGCCGGCGAAAAAAGCTATAATGGACATACACTGAAATTTTTCAGTCTGCCTATACTGTTTTATTATACACCATTTCTTTCGAGAAAGCAAGGAAACTGAAAAGGAAGAACGAAATTTTTCAGATAAACAAATCGGAGCGTCTATCATGTCATTTTGTTCCTTTTCGAGAGAATTTAACGAGAACGCCTACACCGCGGTGGAAAATCAGTTCATTACAAAATATATGCCCGGCGCCGACGATTTCGCCGTAAAGGTCTACCTTTACGGCTTATACCTCTGCCAAAATTCCGACTCCGATTTTAACGTATTCTCCATGGCCGAGGTGCTCAAAACGACGCGCGAAAAAATCGAGGAGGCCTTCGCGTTCTGGGAGGATTACGACCTCGTGGAAATCCTCTCGCACGAGCCCTTCGTCGTCAATTATCTCCCCGTGCGTTCCGCCGTCGGACGCCCGAAAAAAATCCGTTATGAGCAATACGGGGATTTCAACAAGGAATTGCAGAGGAAAATGCAGCAGGTGGGGAAATTCGTCTCCTACAACGATTCCATCAAATACATGCATTTCCTCGACGAAAACAACATTCAGCCTCAGGCGTTTCTGCTCATCGCCGAGTATTGCATCAACAAACAGGGAGAAAGCGTATCCCCTTCCTACATCTTCAACAAGGCGAAAAAGTTTATCAGAAACGGCTGGACTACCTATGAACAGGTGGAACGCGAATTGAGCAACTACAACGCGCATGAGGGAGATCTCATCGCGGTTTTCGGCGCGCTCTCCGTTTTCAAAAAACCCGAGGAAGCGGATTACGCCCTCTATGAAAAATGGACGGAAACTTTCGGATTCTCCAAAGGCGCCGTTCTGGAAGCCGCCAAACACCTCAAACGCGGCAATACCGACAGTCTCGATATTCTGCTCACGGAACTTTCCGAAAAGGGAAAAACGGCACAGGAGGACGTCAAAAATTACCTCGCGGAACGGGATATGCTCGCTTCGCTCACGTTCAGAATCGGACGCAAACTCGGCGTGAAAGTCAGCAATCCCGCCCCCTATATCGACGAATACACCGAAAAATGGTACAACTGCGGTTTTGAAGAGTCCTCCCTCTCCGATATCGCACTCTTTTGTCTGCGCACCGACCGCAACGACTTCAACAGCATGAACGAGCTGGTGAGACAGCTCTTTTCTTCGGGAATCGTTTCGGCCGAGAGTGTGGAAGAATATCTCAAAGCAAAAAATGCGGAGCTCAAATTGTTCACGCGGATTCAAAGTTTCTGCGGAAATCTCAAAAAGAGCGTTGCAAATCTCTCGCTGATCGAAACCTGGCATTCGTGGAATTTCTCCGACGAAATGATTCTGGAAGCGGCGAAGCGTTCGGCAGGAAGCGGCAATCCCATTCCGTATATGAACAAAATTCTGTCAGACTGGAAACACTCCGGCATTTCTTCTCCCAAAGACATCCCCGAAAAATCTCCCGCAAGCAGCATAAAATCCCCGTACGTCAATCCCGCCGTCGAAGCGATCAACGCAAAGGCCGACCGCGAAAGATATTATGCGAGACTCCGCGAAAAAGCTCAATCCGTCGCCGATAAATATATGGCAAAAGCCAATTCCGATCCCCGCTTTAAGGAAATTTCCGCCGAGCTTTCCCGCATGGAAATTGCCCTCGCAAAAGCGGAAGTGTTTCAGCCCGAAACGCTCCCCGCCTTAAAAGAAAAGAAAGCGGCTTTGACGGAAGAAAGAAAGCAACGGCTCAAAGCGCTAGGGATTCCCGAAAACAAACTCGTGCCGCAATATAAATGCAAAAAATGCTCGGATACCGGATTTCTTCCTTCGGGCGAAGTCTGCGACTGCTATGAAAAAAAGGATACCGCGGAAGAAGAATTCCGAGCCGTCGGAGGAAGCGCCTGAAAACTCTTATAAGTTTTCCAAAAAAAATTGAAAAAACAGGCTAAAAACACTTGCGTTTTTTTGTGAAATCATGTAATATAAAAAGGCTTCCGCAAGGGAAGCCTCATAAAATGCAGAGATGTCTGAGTGGTTTAAGGAGCACGATTGGAAATCGTGTGTAGGCCTGAAACCTACCGGAGGTTCAAATCCTCTTCTCTGCGCCATATAAATAAAGGGTTACAGCAATTTTTGCCGTACCCTTTTTTTGTGTTCTTTTTTGTCGTTTTTACCTACACCACGATTTTAAAATTTCGGAAACAACGTGAATTTTGCCGCTTCTTTTCTCTTAAATTCGTCCATAACGTGCATATAAACATTCATAATCATATCGCCCGTAGCATGCCCAACAAGTTGTTGACACACGGACGGATTCACGCCGCTTTCGCAACACCTTGTTATAAACGTATGCCGAAGCTCATGCAGGTGATGACCGTCGCATAATTTCTTAAATTCTCGGCTCACTTGTTGCGCCGCAAACGGAAACACGATACTTTCGGGGGCTTTGTGGTATCTTCCACGCGCTCTCATATCCTTTTCCTGCTCGTTCTGCTTCGTCTGTTGTTTCAAGACAAATTTTATATCAGACGTTAATAATATATGGCGGTCACTTCCTTCCGTCTTTGTCCCTTTGATATGTATGATATTTTCTTCCTCGTTTATATCGCTCCATTCTATGGACAACGCTTCACAACGACGAACGCCCGTTAATAGATAAAACAGCATTAGCCAGCGATAACGGCTCTTTTCCAACCTCTCAAAAAACGCGTTTTGCTCCGCTATTGTTAATGACTTGCCTTTCTGCTTTTTATACACTATTCTCTCCGTAAAATCTATCACGTTACTTTCCACGATACCCAGCGCACAGGCTTTCAAAAATGCCGCATGCCACACTTGACGAGTATAAACGGCTGTACGACTGGGCGGTTGCTCCGATAATGCCCTGTCCACATCAAACGCCGTTATTTCACGCATTACCATTGCCTTAAACCATTCGGGCGTATGTAATCGTATCATTTGCTCTATGTTGCGTAAACTGCGCCATTTCAAGCGCGGTTTTTTATAGGTATCATACCACAGCGAAAGCCATTCTCCGCATGTGATATTTTCAAACTCTTTTCTTAACATATAGTCACCTGTTGCCAAGTATCAAAGGGGCAGACCGTCCAAGAGTCTATCTTTTCAAAGCTCCATGGCTTTTCTGCTATCTTCCTCTTACATTCCTCTATATATTGTAAAAGGTCTTGATATATCCGTTTTGGAATTGAATACGCTTTACACATACGATTATGTGCATACGGAAATTGCATATTTTCTTCTAACCAATCCGACACTAAAACCGTCAACATAGGACTATATTCCCGTGTTATTTCAGGTTTTTTCAATGTCTTACTGCAATAATAACGGTGATTTGAAATGCGGATATTTCCTTTCGTTATGTACTTTGAACAATAGCGCGCTACTCGTTCGTGGTCGATATTTGTTTTACCTATATGCTTTATTTGCGTAAAGCCGAACCTTTCCGACGTATACGACCAATCTAATTTATGGTGGTGATTAATAAAAAGCTCGTCTTTATTTATTCCGCTTACAAGGAAATGAAAATGTAAACGGTGGTTTTTTTCTCCGTATTCTCCCACAAGAATATATTTGAAATTTTTATTATTCCGTTGTTGATAATGGTTAAAAGCGTCTAAAACAGCATTACGACACGCAAGAGCGTTAGAAACGTCATGCCAAGCGTCATTAAAAGTAATCGTACCGAAATAGTCAAAACGATTTGTAAGGGCATAATCCACAACCGCGACACGGGCGCGACGTAAGGAACGCTCTAAATTTTCGGGATTTTGGATTAAAACGCCGTCCGTATCAAATTCATTTACTTTCATTTTCGGGACTTCCTGTTTCGGTCTATAAGGCGTGTGAGTACAAGTCACGCGCGTTGTGTTTCCGCAGGCGATAAAGCCTAACTGCAATTTATTTGATATTCGCATATCAAAAACCCTCTCTTTTCATTCTCCCCCTTTCAAAGGGGGAGATTATATTTTTCGCGGGGGTTAAGGAAGACAAGGCCGCCTACGCTGGCAGTCTCACTCTCTCAACCGATTGATTTCTGCTTGTTTTCAATTTTTTTCAAATCGAAAATCAATCTTGAAATCTCGCTTTCGCTCCTTTCGAGCTTGGCTCCGTCTCTTTTCTCCCTTAACAATCCCTCTTTCCCTATGGTATCTTTTATATGGCAAAAATTAAATAAATTTTTGCAGGGGGGGGGGTTTTTAGGAGTGCTTCGCACTCTTTTTTGCTGTTTAATGTGTGGTGTTCTGTTTGTTTCGTTTGGGTGCGCTTTTGCTTCCTGCTAAGGCTATCGGAAGCGGGCTGTTTCGGTTCAGTCGGTTGTCTGTCCAATCATTCAAAGCGCGACACAACGGGCGCAAAAGCTACTTTTAACGAGCTTTCGGAACAATATAGCGGTGTGGTTCTAAAATGTCCGTTAATCAAGTATGGGAACGCGCGCTTCCGCGCGCCTTCCCCCGAACCCCCGAAAGGGGGTTCGCGGACGTTTCGGGGGTAAAAGGCTCGCAACTACTTTTACGGTGTTACCGAACTCAGACCGAAGAAGAACGCAAAAAAACGTCTCACTATTGTTGTAAAATCTACCACGACCGCAACAACTACGCGCACCAACGTTTGTAAAAGACGTACAGGCATAACGAGTAAATTAAAGATTGCCTTTATAGCTTCTATCGGATTTGCGCTAAAATCTAATATAGCCTCTCCTGCCGTTCGAAAGCCTGATAATACTTCCGAAATTTTTATCCATTCTTCCCCTATATCAAACGGCAAATCCGAAAACAAATACATAATGTCAGCAAAGCCAAGATTGTCTCCTGCTTCTCCAAGATATACTCGCGCTATTATTAAGAAAAATACCGCTCCGAATCCGAACGTTATAAATAATCCACGCATATTACAAAAGCACCTTTATCACTATGGCGATTATTGCGCCGCAGACCAAAAGACCGAGCAAGCCTTTCAAATTCCAGCCCATAAAATCCACGTCGAACATAGACAAAACAGCGTCGACTGGTGCAGTTATTATTGCGTTGATATAACTGAAAGCATTTGTCTTTTCCGAAATACCTTGATTATACCCAGCTTGTTTTCCTTCCTCATACTTTTCTTGTTTCTCCTGTTCGGAAACCTCGCTACCTTCATTATATCCGACCTCATATCCTGCGTTATAAGCTCCTTCACCGTCAAACCTACAATACAATTTCATACCTTTAAGAACGCAAGGGCCGCCTGTCTTATAATGATTTTCGTCAAAATCAAAGTCCAAAGGCTCTTTATATCCTAACAAAAACAATTCATCTACCACATACGTACCGCCATTCAAACCATACGGCAAAGTAAAATTTATTGTAACGGGTTTAGTTGTTTCGGGAAGCGTAAAAAGATTAAACATAACGTCGTCTATAAAAAAGCCTAACGAACAATATCCCGCCAAAGAGTCATATGAAATTACATATTGCGAAGATGCATCAATAGAAACCTGCAAACGCAAAGAAACATACGGGTCACTCGGTAATCCTGTTAAATCCGCACTTCCGCTTGCCGTATCAAATTGCAAATAATCTGTACCGCCGACATAACCGACAACCTTATTTCTTGCCGTTGCATATTCGCCGTTTCCTTCCGTTATCAATACATTCGATAATTTATCAACAGCCTCCTCATAGCCTTCTTGATAACCTGCCTCATGGCCTGCGCTTTCGCCCTCATTGTAACCGTCTTCATGGCCTTCCTGATAACCTGCCTCATGGCCTGCGCTTTCGCCCTCATTGTAACCGTCTTCATGGCCTTTATTGTATGCATCGTCATATATCGCGTCAACTGGCGGACAATAAGGATATGCCGTACTTCCTACATTACACACTATATTATCCCATTGCGCGGGACCGTTCGGAGGCCCTGAACCGAAAAACTCAACACTTGCTTCAAGGTCTTCCGCTGTTATTTCAATAGTTGTTGAAATAAAATGTTTTCCCGCAGATATTCCACTGCCATGCAACATATATGTATTCGTTTCCAAAAGATATATATTTCCCGAAGAAATATAAGGCGAACTCGCTTCAAACGTCGCGGAAAATGTATATGTACCGGGCACCAAACGCGGACAAACTTCTTTCAACTTAATTCCCGTATTGTACGCCAGGCCTCCGCCTACCGCGATAACGGATTCTCCGTATAATGTACCATTATATTCTAAGGTCCTATCAGAAAAATGAACATCGGCAAAGACCGCGCTATTCCATAAATTTTCAGTCGGAAAGATTTGACTTCCGGGATAGGTTACTTCTTCCGCACTGGCCGAAATACTCTTTTTTTCACCGTAAAACGAAGATACTACCAATACGACAGCAAATATGAATACCGTTAATACGCACATACACCCGAGCCAATATTTTTGCATAAATTCTTTTACTTTTCTCAACGTTCTAACCTCCTATCCAGCCATTTTTTTATCAATGTCGGTACAAGCAAAATAAATTCCAAACAAACTTGAATAAACATTACGAGCAAATAATACGTACAAAGCGTAGAAGCGAATGTATAAAAATCTCCGCTCTTTACTCCAAATACACCCATAATCCCGTTAAACAACGGGGATAATATTTCGGGCAGCTCTATTATAAAATTCTCGTTATACCATGCAAGAAATGCCCCTAAATCCATTCGACGCATGCCTACTATATACGATACCGCGACTATACACGGCACTAAATACAAAAACAACCATACATATTTACGTATTTTCACGATTTCCTTTTTCTTCCTCCATTTTCTATTTCTCGGCGGAATGATATGATTTTTTCCGCTTTCAAGCTATCATGTTTATCCAATTTTACAAGATTATCATTCACGGGCAAATCGTCCGTAAACGTCGAATAACATGCGCTGTCGTACTTCTTCCAATTTTTCTTGCTTAATATCTTCATGCGTAGTTCCGACTGCGCGGAAGCATTCGACGGATTAAGGCTCATTGACATTCCCATATCTTCCGAATATGCTAAATCACGATAGAACAATATCACGACAAACGGGATTATTTTTATACACTTCTCACAATACACGAAATTCGACACACAGCGACGTATACTATAATGTAAATCCTGTATGCACTGTGTATTGTAAATGATTGTACCGCTTCCTCCATGCAATTCATGGCCTATCAGCTTATTAAAAAGCATTAATTGCAAATTTCTTCCCTCGTCCTTTATAAGCTGACTATCGCTGAACAACGAAGCCTCGTCTATAAACAATACCGAACCATATCGAAAACGGTATTTCCGCAATGCGTTCAACGTCGTAAACGGTACATAAGGAATACGAAGCGGAATGTTACTATACACAAGCGGACGTTCGGGCAACTCTTTTCCCCTTATTTTTGCTTTGAAACAATTCCAAAACCAACGAAGCATTGCTCGCTTATATTTCTTTCGGACAAGCCATATTGAAAACATACTTTTTCCGCACTTTACGCCACCTGTTACAAGGTTGAAACAACCTAACCGCGGCATATGGAATATGCTCCAAATACAAAAAATAAACGTTAATACGCCGATTAAGACATATAACCAAACCATAATTCTTTATTACCTTTCAACGTTGACGGATAAAAAAAGCCTGTCAGCATAATAGCGGTATGCCGACAGGCTTCTATCGGTTTTTTTTAGCCGATATTAAAAATGTACGATACTACTTTCGTAGTCAGTCCGATTGCAAGCGCGATTCCGCCTCCTATCGCGATTACGCCCGCAAACTCATTGATACCCGTGATTGCTCCCGTTTCGTCCACTTTGAAAAACGCCGATTTTGCCATTTCGACAAGGCCTTCTCCTATATGTCCCGCCAGCGTTACCGTTCCTCCTCCGAGTATTTCAATAAATTCCGTCAACGATGTAGGCAACTTACTGCTTCACCTCCTTTGCCGCTTTTGCAGCTTCTTTTTTTTGCTTCTTTACCGCACGGATTGCGCGGAATTTCGCCGTTAATGTGATACTCATGTCCACGATTGCAAGGATAAAATAGATTTCAAGAAATATCATTCTTCTTCCTCCTCGTCTCCGTTTTCCGATATTTCAGGATAACCGTTCATTTTCATGAGATATTGAAACAATCGGGAATCCTTATCATTTATCTTGAATCGGAATCCTTCCTCACAGTACTCCGCTTTACACTCTACAAAGTGTATATCGCGGTGCGTCTTGTCGTCATAGAATTTACGACGGGTAAAGGTTACACTGAGCACAAGCTCTTTTTCACTGGGCATTTTCTGCCACCTCCTTAAAATGTTTTATTATATTTTCACAGGCTAACCTGTTTTTGCTTATTTCTTCGCCAAGACTTCTTACCATACAATCCCGTACCTCTTAAAAAATAAAATCGTATTCGAGGGGCGTTCCCTTTTTCACATATACTTGACGGGAAATATCGTCCCAATCCTGCAAGCAATATTTTTTCTCTGAACGGTCATACCCTTCAAGAAGGTACACTTTCTTTTTTCCGCATTTACGCACAAATTCGCCTTTCTTGATTTTCTCTACATTTGCCACTTCAAATTCCATTTCCGCTTCTCCTTTTACCTCTTTGTTTTATCTACATATTTGTAGATTATCTATATTATACTCTACAATTTTGTAGAAGTCAAGCAAAAATTACAAATTTGTAGAAAAATATTTATAGGAGGACAGAAATCATGTTAAACTATGGACAAGCACTCAAATACCAGCGCGAAATAAATAAAAAAACGCTTTTACAAGTAGAAAAAGAAACAGGTATAAGCAACGCAAATTTAAGCCGTTGGGAAAACAACAAAATACTTCCAAACATAGATTTTTGCGTACAACTTGCAGATTATTACGGAATAACACTTGATGAGCTTGTAGGCCGCGATTATGGGCGAGAAGACAAGCCGAAGATTAAGAACGACATACGCGACAACCACGGCAACATTACTTTCAATCAGCATTAAAAAAGCCCCTTACGGGGTATTCTCAAAGGTTGGAAATCGTGTGTAGGCCTGAAACCTACCGGAGGTTCAAATCCTCTTCTCTGCGCCACAAGTGAATAATACGAACCTCGGCGAAATGTCGGGGTTCGTATGCTTTTGTGCGAGAGATTATTTCGGCATCCGCTTTCAGCTCCCATAATAAAACCTTCCGAATTTGCTTTTTCGGCAGGCTATGGTAGCATAGTTCCTCGCGGACGTCAACGGCCGCAAAATCGTTGCTGAAAACACCCATAAAATAACTTTGAGAGCCGAGTAAGGATTGTTTTCCTTGCTCGGCTCTTTTGCTGTCTATGAGACATTTCCCGACCTGTACGCAACGATTTTGGCTTTGTCCCATTGACTTCCGCAGACCGATACCTCCGCCTGTTGCCCGAAAAAGGCAAATACAAATTCAGAGGTGTTAAAATGGAAATGTTGGTAACCAAGTTCTCAAACGGAAAGTATCGCAACGAAGGCGAATTGTTCGCCGAGCCTATCTCCGCCGAGAACGTCAAGCTCATGGGCGAAATGATTGCACTGCAAGCGCTTCGTACCGTAAAGAAGTTTGTTATGAAAGTAGCGGACAGGCTGTATATCGGTCTCATCAAAGACCTGCACCATATGGACGAAATGGACTACATCGTTTCGGACGGCTATGACGTGGCGCAAACGGCAATCTGCTTTCTGTATCAGTTCGTCGGTCATACAGCCAATGAAATTTACGGCAAAGACAAACAAGGAAAAGAGATCACCATAAAACTTGCATGTTATCGCGAAGTAGACCACTTCATCAATCTTCTTCGTAACAGACCAGACAGGCGAGGAACAGTCGTCGAATCCATTGATTTTACGGATTACAAAGCTCTGCCCATGGATCCCGTGAATTACTTTGAACATGAGCAAACAGATTACAGCAAGTATGATGACCTAGTAGAGGCGTTACAGCTTTCCGCGTTGGAACTTGCCATTCTGAACTGCTATATGAACGGCATGAAACAAGCCGAAGTCTGCGCCGAACTCAGCATCGGCAGAGGGACTATAAACCATCGCAAGGCAAGTATCCGCCAAAGATATTATAATCTTTACGGCGCATACTGATATGACACTCAACTTCATTTTAAGTTAAAAGGCAGCACATAACGTGTTGCCTTTTGCCATGAGGAAGATTACTTGTCTGTTTCCTTTGAATAACGTTCAGCGGGAATTGCCTTGACTTCATTTGAAACAACTTGTACCTGAATCAGTTTACCGCAACGCGGACAAAGAATATCCACATCTGAGCCATTTTCAGCTTTACACAATTTATGTCCGCAAATAGGACAAGAAGCATACATTTTCATAATCAAAATCTCACTTTATCAGGATGCAGACCTGAGCCTCCGATATACGGCAGAGCATTGATAAGCTTTATGTCGTCTTTTGAAATCTCGAAGTCATACACGTCCAAATTCTCAACGATGCGTTTAGGGGTAACAGACTTCGGCAGAGGGATGACATCGTTTTGCAGACACCAACGGATACAGATTTGGGCGACGAATTTGCCGTATTTATCGGCAAGTTCCTTCAAGACCGCATTTTCAAGCACCCTGCCTGTTCCGAGAGGGCTCCACGCTTCAACCGTAATACCATTACTTTGGCAGTACTTGGCGACTTCACTTTGCATAAAGCCGGGATGAAATTCTATCTGGTTGACCATGGGCTTTATCTCCGTTTGCATGAGCGCCGCAAGGTGCGACGGCAAAAAATTTGATACGCCGATAGCCCTTACTTTTCCTGCACGGTAGAGTTCAATCAATGCCCGCCATGTTTCCAGATTTATTTCTTCCCAATTTTCATATTGCGAAAAAGAGGCGGGCCAATGGATAAGATACAGGTCGAGATAGTCCAGCGCAAGGTCGTTCATTGTTTTTTCAAAAGCGGCAAGCGTCTTCTGATAGCCGCGGTGGGTATTCCATACCTTGCTCGTGACGAATATTTCCCTACGGTCAATGCCGCTGTCCCTGACGCCTTTGCCGACCCCGACTTCGTTTTCATAGCACGCCGCAGTATCGATATGGCGGTAACCTTTTTCGATTGCGTAAGCCACGCAGTCAGCCGCTTTTTCTTGCGGCGTCTGCCACGTTCCGTAGCCAATGGACGGAATTTCGACGCCGTTATTCAGAATAAAATGATTATTCATCTTCACTCTCCAAAGTTTTTATTATTTTTGCGGGAACGCCCGCGACGACGCAGTTTGACGGCACATCCTTTGTTACGACGGCGCCCGCTGCGACGACAACGTTATCGCCTATCGTTACGCCCGGCAGAATGGTACAATTCCCGCCGATCCACACGTCGTTTCCGATTGTGACAGGCTTGCCGAAGGCAAGTTTTTGCTGTCTTCCCTTTGCGGACAGCGGATGCCCGACGGAGGTAATGAGCGAATTCGGGCCGATCATGCAGTCGTTTCCTATCGTCACGGGGGCAATATCGAGAATGGTCACGCGGTAATTTGCGAGAAAGTTATCTCCGACGCGGATATTCTTTCCGTTATCGCAGTAAAAGCCGGGAAGTACGTTGGGATTTTTTCCGACGCTGCCGAATAGTTCGGCGATTGCCGCAAGCTCTCCCGCTTTGTCGAGCGGGGAGAGCGAATTGAGTTTTGCGCACCGCAGGGCGGCATTCTTTTTTCTCGCGTCCACTTCGGGATCGAGCACGCAGAATAACAATCCCGCGTCTAATTTTTCAAGCTCCGTCATATTTCACCTCAAAAACTTTGCCAATTGTCTGTGGTCTGCTTCGGGCAGGATTTCGGAAAGATGTTCCAAAATCCGCGCCTTGGACTGTTCGGGCGTGCGGCTGTACACCTTATCCGTAAATTCTTTGCCGTACAATTTTTCAGGCGTGGTATAGCGGGCGACGCCCCAGCCGTAGGTTTTGCCCGTGCGGTCTATCTCGTACTGAAAATCTTCAACGACGATATAGCAGCTTCCCTGCAACCGTGCGGCGACCGCTTCAAACTTTTGGCGCTTGCTTCGGCCAAAGCCGCTGAACCATTTCAAATCTTTGGAAAGGAGAGAGCCGTGCGAAACGAGAGTATCGTAGACGACCCTGTCGCCATACGGGGCAAGTCCTTCGTCGCAGCGCGCGTCGTAGTCGTACCCGTCGCGACGGTAGTTGGCAAAGTCGGGAAACCACTCGCGGCTGATAAAGCCCGTCTTGCCGCCAAAAAATTTGCCATAGACGCAGCCGGTTTCCCGTATTGCGGGGCCTTTCCATTCCCACGGTCCGTCCGTGTCGTCCGAGAACCAATAGCGCGGCGGCGTGTGTTCTTCAACGGAAAAACCAGCGATAGAATGCGCAAACAACGGCAGAAAACCGCACTTTTGTATAGCTTCCGCCATCTTTTTATAGGAAGTTATATCTTCGATCGCAATCATACGAATTCCTCACAGTCCGAGCTTGTCGCTTTGGGTTATCTTGCGGATAACGCGGCAGGGATTGCCCGCTGCTATCACATTTGCGGGAATATCCTTTGTAACCACGCTGCCCGCGCCGATAATACTGCCTTCGCCGATTGTGACGCCCGCAAGGATCGTGGAGTTGCCGCCTATCCATACGCGGCTGCCGATTTTTACGGGCGCGTTGACGCACCAGCCGCGTTTGCGTTCATCGGGGTGCAGGGCATGGTTGACGGTAAAAATACTTACGTTGGGGCCTATGAGAACGTTGTCGCCGATAACGATCTCGGCGTTGTCCATGAGAAAGCAGTTGTAGTTGATCACAATGTCGTTTCCAAGCCGGATATTGTCACCGAACTCGCAGTGAAAGCCCGAAAGCACGAGCACGTTTGCGCCCTTCTCTGCAAACAGTTCGGATAAGATTTTCTCTCTCGCCTGAATATCGTCCGCGGAGAGGCTGTCATATTTTCTTATCAACTGTTCGGCGCGGTTAAATCTGCGCATCATATGCCCGTCGAATATGTACGGTTTACTTTTATCATTCATTTTTCCGCTCCGCCGTTGCGCTCCGTTATAAATCTTTCGGCGATAAATACGGCGTCCTTTACCTTCATTCCGCAGCGGCGGGGCTTGGGCTTTTCGCCGTGCAGAATTTTTATGCAGCGAATACTGCCGTACTCCCTTTCAAACAGTTCGGCGGCGCGCTGTATCGCGGCGTAAAGTTTGGGGCGGTTTTGGACGTCTCCAACCTTGCCCGTGCTGTAATAGTAACTTATGACGGCGGTGGCGGCGCAGAACGCACCGCACACTTCCTGTTTACCGCCGAATCCGCCCCCGAACCCTTCAATCAGTTTGAGTGCGGTTTGCTCGTCTAACCCTAAATCTTCGGCAAAGGCGCAGAATACCGCCTGCGAGCAGGTGCAACCCGCGCCGTATACCTGCGCCGCCTTCCTGAATTTCTCATCCATGAATTATTTGTAAGCCTTCTGATAAATTTCGAGGTAGTCCTCATCCGAAAGGGGCAGAGGATCTGCCGTTATATCGCCGCCGAGAACTTCATGCACGCGCTTCGGGTAAAGGGCAAGCTCGTCTTTTGTGATGCCCGCCTCGCTCATTTTCAGATCGGCGCAGCCTATGTCGGTGAGCAGTTTATCGAGCGCCGCAACAAAGTCCTTGCCGCTCGCAGCATTTTCCACGCCCATGGCCTTCGCCATTTTGATCATCTGCAGTTCTGCCGCCTTACGGCTCGCAAAGAAGTCGTAATAGGCGTGTGCAATCATAATGAGCCCGGCGCCGTGTACAAGGTCGGGGTGGTAGCTGCCCATGACGTGTTCCATCGTGTGCGCCGAGGTGCAGAGCATATAGTAGCCCGCGAGCGTGTTGGCGAGCGCCATATTTTCGCGCGCTGCAATATTGTTCCCGTCCTTATAGGCGACGGGCAGATTTTTTGCAATGAGTTCAATGGTTTTTAACGCGAACATCTCTCCCATGGGGTGTTCGTTTTTGTTTATCACGCTTTCGCTCGCGTGGAAGAAGGCGTCCATGCCCTGATACGCCGTGTATGCGGGCGGTACGGAGAGCATGAGTTCTGCATCCACGATGGCGAGTTTGGGCATCATGGACGGGAAGAATATGCCCGTCTTTTCGTTGGTCGCATCGTTGGATATGACGGACGCAATGTCGACTTCGCTGCCCGTTCCTGCGGAAGTCGTAATGCACACAACGGGAACGGCGTCCTTTGCGGGCGTCTTTTTGCCGCCGCATGCGCTGAAACTGTAATCCCATATATCGCCTTCGTTTGCGACCATGAGCGCAATGCACTTTGCACAGTCCATCACCGAACCGCCGCCCAAGGCTACGATAAAATCACAGCCGTTGTCCTTTGCCGCCTTTGCGCCGTCCATTACGTTTTCGCGCGTGGGGTTGGGACGTATTTCGTCGAACAATGCGTGTTCCACACCCGCAAGTTCGAGCTCTTTCTGCGTGCGGGCGAGATAGCCGTACTTTTTGACCGAAGTGCCGTTGGAAGTTACGATGAGCGCCTTTTTGCCGGGCAGAGCCTGCTTGTGCAGATTGTTGAGCTGTCCCGCGCCGAAGAGTACGCGCACGGGATTGTCGAATATAAAGTTCATATTGAGCCTCCGTTTTAAATTTTCAAGCATATTATACTTTACCTTCGGCGCAAACACAATAATAAATCTTAATGAATATAGTGGTAAATTCTCATATCTTATACTATAATTAAGCAGAGGTGTGTAACATGGAAAATAAAGCGTTGCCTTTTGCGATTGAAAAATTAGGCGCGGCTTTTGCCGCGCGAGATTGGGCGTATCTGGACGTGCCTTCCGGCAGCCCGAAAGAAAAGACGTATGCATGGCCGGGCGGAGAAAACGAGGAAATCATGATATGCGTGCATAAGGGACCGCGCATACAGGAGCTGTTTCACAGACAGGACTTTTTCTTTTTCAACTTTGCCTACAAGGGCGACTACGGCGCGATTAGTTACCGGTACGACAACCACATCACCGTGCGCGAGGGCGAATGCTATATCGGTCAGCCGCACGCGGGATATGCCCTCTATGCGGACGGTGAGGACGAAATTATCATCGTCGGCGTACTCATCCGCAAAGATACGTTCTTCCGCGCCTTTTTGCCCACGCTTTCCGCAGACGAAAAGCTGTTCCGCTTTTTTCTCGACCCGCAGACCAATGAGTATTCCGAAGAATTCATACACCTTCGCTTTGACGACGGGCTCTGCGTGCGCACGCTGCTTGAAATGATGGTTGTTGAATACGCACAGCCGCAGTCCGATACGCAGGCGATTTTGCGCCCCCTCGTTTTAACGCTCTTTATGCTTGTGGCGCGGCAGTATAAAAAGTCCGCGCCGCAGCCAAAAGATGAAAGCCTGTCCGCAAAGGTCATCCGCTATATGAACGAACACCCCGACGCCACCTCGTTAAAGGACATTGCGGCGCAGTTTTCCTATCATCCCAATTATATTTCTTCGGTTTTACATAAACAGACGGGCAAAACCTTCTCCGAGCTTTTACTTCAACAGCGTATGGAGCGCGCGGAAATTCTGCTGAAAGCGACGGACCTTTCCGTTGAAGAAATTGCCGCTATGCTCGGCTACAACGACGCGAGCAATTTTTACAAAGCATTCAAAGATTACTTCGGCACCTCGCCGAGGAAGTTGGGGTAATGAGAGCGTGGCGTGTGCTTGTCTTTGATACAAGTCGGCGGCAGAGCCGGCGGTGCGGCTGACGCCGCACCGCCACCCTCGGCGCTTCGCGCCTCGGGCGCCGAGACAAGCACACGCCCGCAGACTGAACCGACTCATATACGAGAAAACCGGTGCAGACGGGCGCGGCATCGCCGCTGAACCGCTCGGCGATCGCCGCGCGCATACCGTTTCTGCATTCCCGTTTTGCGACCGTATTTGCACATTTGTAATTCCGCCTTTCATACAAATGGCAGTAATGCGTGTGCTTGTCTTTTATACAAGTGCGCTCATGCCCCTGCCATTGAGGACTGCAAGTAAAGCAGCAGCCGCTTATTAAGAATTTGAATATACTTTTCCGTCACGCCGCGCTCGGCGGCATAGACTTTCTGCGTTTTGGCATGGACGTACAATTCATCGAACACCGTTTTCAGCCGCTTCGGGGCTTGCTCCGAGGCGGCTATGTACGTTTCCGCTATCGCCTTAAAGTTCTTCGGATAGGTAACGCACCCGAACTGTTCGAGTTTCAGACCGTAACGGAACGCCTCCTGTATTTGCTTTAACTCCTTGCGTATTTGTTCCAAACTTTTCATGACTTTGCCTCCTTGTCTGTGGGGAAAGAGTTGGGGTTGTGGCTACGGGGCGTGAGCTTGTCTTGATACAAGTCAGACCTGTAAAATTCCAACGCTTGAGAAAGGAGCGCGGCATAAAACATCTTCGCCGTGTCCTTCGGCAAAGACGATATGTCGGGCTTTCCTATCGTTGTAATTTTCCGTTCGCGCTTTTCCATACTGCCTCCCGCATTGTCCCTTTCAGCATAGCACGAAACAGCGAATAATACCAGTAACTCAGCCGTGAATAAACCATAACAAAAGGTAGAATGTTCCGTAAGTTTCCCGTACTTTTCCCATACTTCGTCCGTGCTTTTGGGGGCTTGTTTTGTGATGAGAAAAATATAACGGGAAATAGTGTCACGCTCTGGCACTATTTCCCGTTAATCTTAAAGAAAACTTTTTCTTTCGTCCGGAGAGTGTATCCGAAATCCGCTTGCGCTGTCAAGGGAAAAAACTATCGCAGAAAACAATAAAAGTACAAACTGACACGCAATACTTTTTTCTTGTTCCTTGACAGCTTCGGCGGTTTCGGATGTCTGTTTCCCGTCGAAAGACAAATCCCGAAAGGAGCCGATAATGTATGCAAAAGTTACGGTTTATTCATGGAAAACTATACCTTTTCTCTACCATTTGTACAGGTAAAGTATCTTGTATTTGGGGAAGTTTTAACTTACAATATTCTGCGGAGGTGAAAGCACAATGAACACGGCAGTGATTTATGCGAGGTACAGCAGTGAAAGCCAGACGGAGCAGTCCATCGAAGGGCAGCTCCGCGTCTGTCAGAAGTATGCGAAGGACAACAATATGCTCGTCGTCGATACTTACATCGACCGCGCCATGACGGGCACGAACGACAGCCGTCCCGCCTTTCAGAAGATGATCAGGGACAGCGCCAAACGGCAATGGAATACGGTCATCGTTTACAAGCTCGACAGGTTCAGCCGCAACAAGTATGAATCTGTCATGCACAAACGGACGCTCAAAGGAAACGGCGTCAAACTCGTTTCCGCTATGGAGAACATTCCCGACACGCCCGAAGGCATCATCCTTGAAAGTCTTTTGGAGGGCATGAACCAATATTACTCGGCGGAGCTTTCCCAAAAGGTCAAGCGCGGACTGAAAGAGAGCTGGATCAAGGGAAATTTCACGGGCGGACAGGTGCCGTTCGGCTATGACGTCAAGGACAAGAAATACGTCATCAATGAAGTGGAGGCGTCCGTCATTCGGGAGATCTTTGCAAAGAGCGCGGCAGGCTATACAGCAAAAGCCATTGCCGAGGAATTGAGGGCGCGCGGCGTGCGCAACAAGAAAGGCAATCCGTTTACAGCGTCTTTTGTCTATAAGGTACTGCTTAACCGCAAATATACGGGCAAAGTCGTTTACGGCGGGCAGGAATACGACAATATCATTCCGCCCATCATCGACGAAGGAGTATGGCGCTCGGTACAGCTCAATCATGAGAGCAACCGCCATGCGCCCGGGCGAAAGAAAGACATCTATGACTTCATCCTTTCGGGAAAACTGATATGCGGCGACTGCAAGCGGCCGATGGTCGGCGAGAGCGGAACCAGCCATACGGGAGCCGTCCATTATTATTACAGCTGCCTGTCCAAACGGCGCAATAAATGCCCGTGCCGCCAAAAATCGGTAAACAAACAATATCTCGAAGATGCTGTCATTCAAAAAACTTGGGCGATGCTCTCCGATAAAGATACCGTACATACCATAGCCGAGCGGCTCTACAAACTGCACGAGGCAGAAAGCAGAAATAATCCGACGCTGAAAATGCTGGAAAAGGAACATTCCAAAGCATTGAAGGCATCAGACAATCTTATCCGCGCATTGGAAGAAGGCATTATTACCGAGCAAACGAAGAACAGGCTCAAAGAGCTGGAAGCCAAAATCGCGGCGTTGGAGTTTGACATCGAACAGGAGAAACAGCGGAACTACACGTTCCTATCCATAGAGATGCTGGAAGCCTTCCTGCAAAACATCATCGACGGCAGGGAGGATAATATCGAAACGCGCAAGCTCATTGTAAAGACGTTCATCCGCGAAGTCATCCTGTACGAGAACGAAATCGTCATCACTTACAACTTTTGCGATACATACGGAAAGCACGAGATAACGCCCGAGAGCGTCAAAGAGATCGAAAAGCAGTCCAAACGGGCTGCTTTCCCTCTCTTCCTGAGTTCGTATAAATTCACCTCTGCGGCGCCAAAAAAAGACAGAATATTTCGATATTCTGTCTTTTTTTATATTTGATAGGCGGTAGGAAAAATGAGCGTTATGTTTTGGCTTATGATAAGCGGTCTTATTTTATATGCATATCCTCACTGATTTTCTTGGTCTATTGGAATTCCAAAAAGAGACATCTTTACGGCTATCTTCCTAAAATTATGTTTTTTGGGCTATTTTATTTAGGCCTACATATTTGTTGCGCGTAGACGCCCCATGTTAAGCAAGACAAATCTTCATCTCCTCAAAGCGGCCAACGGAATTAACAGAGCTGAATTATTGTCCCCTGTTTATGAAAGCGCTCAAAATTTTATATTTCGTTGCGGTATTTTCTGTTTTGCTTATATTCTTTGCCGTTATTTTCCACGATTTGAGTTAAAATTAAAACGGACTTCACGTCCGTTTTTTTCGTATGATTTTATTGGCTTTTCGCAACGAATTCCCTTATCTAAAAATAACTTTTTTATCAAGAGTTGTTGGGTATAAAACGGCATGAAAAATCAATCCCGTCAAAAGTTTGCGGAATTCCCCCAAATAGTACCGACAAAAAGCAAAGGCGTCTTAAACGCTGAAATCCACTTTTCTTTTCTGCGATTCACGCCACATTCGTATTAAATCCAAACATTCCATATAAGCGACTTTTTCGCCATAGGCAAACTGATTTTCGTCCTCTTCTTTGATTTCCTTCAATTCAAACAAATATTCTTCAAATAAGTCGGTCAAATAAACAAGTATATCTTCTTCACGGTCTTTCATCTTTCGTTCCTTTATCCAATCGATTCGTTCAATATCTCCTCATAACTTACCAATCCTTTACAAATACAGCATTTATAAATTTTATCGATAAATTTTTTCTTCCTGTCGTAATACGCATTTTTCTCCATGGGAAGATGGGTCATGATATATTTATCCGAATCTCCTTTCTTGATTCCTTCTATCATCATTTTTATGTAGATATCTTTCTCTTGTTTAGCGATATCTTCTATTATGGCAAAAATTATTTTCAGGGTTGTGTCTATAATGATTTTTTGTTTTCTATTTCCGACATAAAAAGTGGCTTCCGTCTTTCCTTCTTTCAACGCCGTCTGTATGTAACTATATCGGCGCAGAACTGCTTCTATGTGCGCTTTCATTACCTTTAACCCCTTTCAGTAACTTCCACGCTATATTATACATTATTTCTTTCCGCAAAAATTCCCCAATTTTTACGGTTTTTATTTTTTTTTGTAAATATTTATTTTATATTGTTCTTTATTCTATTTTTTACAAAAAAGAAGAGCCACACGACTATGACTCTTCTTTTTCCGTAAAATTTGTGAATCAGATCTTTTTCCTTATCGGTTCGCGAATTACTGTTTTCAGTTTTTCCTTGGGCATTTTTCGGGGATCGCCGAGATAGATTTCATGGTGATGGCGCTCCTTTCCTAAATCAAGCAGGAATCCCGCCTCTTCACAGTGTTTTTCCATTTGGCTTATCGTCTCCGGTTCATCGTCATAAGATCCGATGTGCATACATTGTATACACAGCCCCTCGGCATAAGAAAAAAATTCCACTTTGGAAAAATCCCCGCCCTTTTTCTTCGACGCTTCCTCTATCGCCCAATCAAAATCCTGTTTCGAGACAAAATCGGGAAGGCGGATTAAAGATATCCATCGAAAATCTCCTTTTTTGGAATAATCGATATTTCCTTTTTCCGCCCACCATAAACCTTCCAGCGGCGGAACCACATACGGAAAATAGCCTTTTATTTTATGAGTGCCCAAACGGCTCATTTTAATCGTATAGGAAACCGCATATAACAGTCCGACCGCCGTCTTATATTCCCCCGATTCTTCGTTCGGATCTCCCTTCCCCCGCACGGCCAGAAAATTCATTTCAGGTATATCCGCAATCTCGGGCCGCCGAGGCGGAAAATAAAATTTTTTATATTCTTTTTTGTAATCGAAAACCATGCGTTTTTTCTCCCGTTCACTGTTTGATTTTCGCTCGTTTATCGGCAAGATTTTCTTTATATAACCGATCCTGCTTTCTGAGTTTCTTTAATGCCCAATCGTAATGACTCGAAGTTACGGAAATACAATAGCTTCCCAAAGAGGTAGTTCCCGTCCACGGAAAATACTTTTTCAAAAACAGCTCTTCGTCCGTAAACGAACGAATTAAATCCATAACGGCCCGATGACTGTCTTTAAGCATTTGTTCCGCCGTTTGACAGGAAGTCGATTGATGCTTTTTCCAAATCTCCACATTCATTTGCGGATACGTCTTCCAATTATAAGGAAGCGGCAAAAAGGCCGCGGTTACTCCCCTTCGGTTATTTTCCACAAAGTTCAGCAACAGTCGATGCCATTCGTAAAGATGAACGAATACGTCCCGAATATTTTTGTCTCTGTCTTCAAACAAAAATTCAGCGCAACGCTCTTCTTCCGACATGGCTTCCGCAAAGCCGAAAAGTTCTTTGAATCCTTTCTCCGCCGCTTCCAGCAGCGACTGTTTGGTTGTCGGTCTGGGCATATTTCTTCTCCTTCGTTTTTCTTTCATTATAGCAAAGAAAAAGTGACAACAGCGTGTCACTTTTTATAAATTTGTTTTATTTTTTCCACTTGCTCCAACAGGCGATTTCTGACGGAGACGGGACTTTCCACATATACTTCCGCGCCATAGGAAAGCAGGTAGCCGTAAAGCCAATTATCTTCCGGCAGGCAAATCGAAACCGTATGAGAACCGTCTCTGTTTTTTGAAATATTTTCGGGAGAAAATTCGTCATAAACGCGGTAAGCGGCCGATGCGGAAAAACGAAGTCTGAGTTCTACCGAGGCCGGCGAAGGAGTCTCCTGCTCGACGGAAGGAGGAGAAAATTTTCGGGCGTCAAATTTTTCCGAAAGGATACAAAGGTTTATCATACGACGGATTTTGAAAATCCGATAATCCTTCCTCGACAAGCAATATGCCTGTAAATACCAGGAGCCCGACTTAAAAATTAATTTTAAGGGGTAAACCGTCCTCTCTTCCGTCCTTCCCACCGACCCCGCATAGACAAAAGAAAGAGCCGATTCGCCAACGACCGCGCGTTTCAACAGTTCAAACTTTTCTTTATCCTGTTCGGAATTTCCCCAGCGGGAAAAGTCTACTTCTATCCACTGCCTGTCCGTAAACAGAATTCCGAGCTTTGATAAAATCGCCGCCTGGTTTATATACTTTGTCGAAGAAAGGCTTTGCAGGCCGATCACAAGCTGATTCCGCTCCTCTTCCGACAAGGGGGCTTTATCAAGCACAAACGAACTTGAAATGGAGACTCCTCCGCCCTTGCCTTGCGAAGTCAGAATCGGGATTCCCGCAACGGACAATGTCTCTATATCCCTCAATATTGTGCGCTTGGAAACGCCGAAGCGTTCGGCGAGCTCGGCAGCCGTCGCGCTCTTTTTCCGCAAAAGCGTATACACGATATCGAAAAGTCTGTCAATTTGCACAGAGCTCCTCCTTAAAATTCCCCGTTTTGTCCGTATTATATCATAGAAACAAACATAAGTAAATCTTTTCCCTTGCAATTCCGATACTTTTATGATATAATAAAACCGATGAAGAACTGCAATAAAAATACCCCTACGTTGGAAACGGAGAGGCTGATTTTAAGAAAATTTACAAATCGGGACATCGGCGCGCTGTTTGAGATTCTTCAAGATGAGGAAGTCAACACATACCTGCCTTGGTTTCCCGCAAAGACTTTGGAAGATGCGGAACTGTTTTTCAAGACGCATTATGAATGCGTCTATGAACACCCCCGCGGTTATGCCTATGCGGTTTGTCTGAAAACGGACGACAAACCGATAGGCTATATCAAGATCGAAACGGGCGACAGCTACGATTTCGGCTACGGATTAAAAAAAGAATTTTGGGGAAGGGGCATTATGACGGAAGCGGGAAGCATACTTCTCAAACAGGCAAAAGCGGACGGTATTCCCTACGTCACCGCCACCCATGACAGAAAAAATTTCCGAAGCGGAGCCGTCATGAAACGATTGGGCATGACCTATCGCTATTCCTATGAGGAACAATGGCAGCCGAAAAATTTCCCCGTAATTTTTCGCATGTATCAGCTCAACCTGAACGGGAAAAGAGACGAAACGTATAAAAAATATTGGGAAAACGCTTCGGTGCGCTTCATAGAAACAAATATCTGAACTTTCAAAAATCGATGGAAAACTCCGTAAAGTAAGGACGGAAAGCTCCTCCCGAAAATTTTAAATTCTGCACGATATAGCCGAGGCGATTGACTTCCGCCACTGCCGTGACCGAACGAAAAGTCATCAGCTGATAGAGCCCGACCGACGAATTATAATAGGGAAATACGACGGAAACGGGATTGATATTTACTTCCTCTCCCTTAGGGCGGCAATCGGAAGAAAAGATTTTTTCCCGAAATTCGGGCGGCATATACGAGACGTCTACCATAAGTTCGTCCTTGGTCGCTTCGTTTCGGACGCACATTTTACAGCCTTCCGCAAAACGCGCCGAAAAGACGTTGGCACGGGAATCGCATGCCTCGTCGTATACGAGAGTACATTTGTCATCCTTCAAGCGATAGACGTTGTAAAAGCCATATCCGCCGCTCCCGCCCGATTGCGCGGAATAAAAGAGAAACGGCTCGTTTTCCGAAAAATTATAAATCTGAATGGCGGGAGAAAATCCGTAATCCTTTGGCGGAGTAATGAAGCACACTCGTTTTTTTCCCTCTAACACTTCGATGCGGAGCTCCTTCATGAACGGACCGCCCGTGCCGCTCAAACGGAAAGTCCACGTTTTTCCGTCGATTTTTGCCGTGAGGACGGAAACGATTTCTCGTTTTTCCGACACGGAGTCACCCGTTTTCTCCTCGGCAGAGAGACGGGGCAGGTCTGCGGCGACAGAGAGCGTTTCGCTTTTTGAAGAGATGCACGCCGACGGAGAAAAAGCCGATAAAGGTGCGGCGAAAAATTCGATTGCACAGAAGAAAATAAAAAACAGCAATAACGACGCAAATGCGGATACGATTCTTTTCATATCCGAAGTATGCGCATTTATTGCCGCTTTAACTCCTTGTGTTTCCTAACAATCAAAACATTTCCGAAGCTACAACAAAGTTTCCGAGAGAAAACAAGGGCTGAAATCAAAAAGCGTCCTTGGAAATTTTGCTCCAACGCCGCGCGATAAATTTGAGCTTCCAAGGCAGGGGTAAAATTTTCAAGATTATGTTCATGACTTTGTTCCAAAACCCCGGAATGATTTTCCGGCGGTTCTTTTTTACCGCTTTTAAGCTACATTCCGCAACAAAAGCGGGACTTTTGGCTGCAAGTTTTCCCCATACCCCCTGTCCTTCGATTTGCGCGCGGACATCCGCGCGGGTAGGCATCGCACCGGGCAATACCGCCGTTACTTTTACTCCTTTCCCCTTCATCTCCTCCCGAAGAGAGGCGGAAAAGGAAGTGAGCGCCCCTTTCATCGCGCTGTAAACGGCAAAATAGGGCATGGGACAGAGCCCCGAAACGCTGGAAATATTGATAATTTCCAGCTCTTTTGCCCGTACCCCGAGCGCAAAACGACAAAGCGCCGCGGCGGCCTCGAAATTCACCCGACATTGAAAAGAGATCTTTTCCTGCGTATAATCGGAAAAGGGCTTTTGAATATCCGCCCCCGCGACGTTGATAAGGCGGGCTATTTTCAAATGCGCTTCCGCGATCGCCCGCATCATTAAAGCTCTGCTCGCCTCGTCCGACAAATCTGCCGCATATATGCGCACGTCGATTCCCGTATGCTCCGCGAGTATCTTCTCTTTGAGCAGGCGAAGTTTTCCTTCGTATCGGCCCGTCAAGATTAAATTTTCCCCGTTCTTCGCCGCTATACGGACGAACGCTTCTCCGAGCCCGCCCGTCGCGCCCGTAATCATCGTATAGACTTCCTTCGGCGTTAACGCATATTCTTTTTCCGTTTCGTCCCACTTCATATCGTTCCCCGCTTTTATAAAAATTCCGCCCCGAAAGACAATTTCATTCCTTATTCGGTATATAGTCGATGACGGAATCTTCCTCCGTCCGCTCGATTTTGAAAATAACGGGGCGCAGGCCGTCGTTGCAACTGCAAATCGCCACTCCGGGTTTTCCGATCCAGTCACCGTAATAAAACAGATCGTCCACGCCGTGCGACAAGGCAAATACATATTGATAAATCGCTTTCCAAGCCTCGTCGCAAAAGCCTTTCGGCTTCGCGTAGTCCGCATAGAATACCTGCCCTTCTTTCAGCATGGGACATCTGCCCAATCCCTCGGCCCCGTATTCGCGGGCGAGCTCCTCATCAAAACCGCATTTCAAAACGGTGATTCTACACTTTTTCAAGTTTCCCGCCTCCTTTTCCTTCGCTTCTTCACCCTGCGATCTCCCCCGCAAAAATCTCAATTACGTCCACAATTTCACGGGATCAAAGCCGTAAATCTGCACCACCTCTACATACGGAGAGTTCGCCATTTCGGGGGGCGTCACCACGAGTCCGCCGTTGGAATCCAGATCGACGCCGAAATGCCGATAAGCATACCAGACCAGATGAGCGCACTGGGTACGGGTAAAGGAGTCCTCGTTATATTTTTTGGAGAGTATCCCCACCGCAAAACTATATTTTACGCCGAGAAGGTTTTCTTTCGCATACTCAGCGACCTGTTCGCGAAATTCTTTCGGGAATTTCGGGCGCAAAATCATCAGATTGGCGAGATCCGTAAAGGAACTGATACTGCTGAGCTTGCTCACTTCGCCCGGCCCGAACGCTTCCGCAAGCGTCCCCGTATCCCCGTCCACTACCAGAGCGGCATGCCCCAACCGCCAACCCGATACGTGCGTCGTCGCCGAAACGACGATGTCTCCGTCCTCCAATTTCGCTATGGGCGCATGTTTTTCAATCGTCTCGCTGTAAGTGTAAGGATTGAAACGGCTGCAAGTGACCGTATGTTCCTCAAAATAGAAATCCTGTATTTTCAAAATCTGTCGGGAGTTTCCGCTTCCCCAAAGGCCGTCTACGCCGAGCTTCGTCAAGCCCGTCTGTTCGTACAAAAGCTCATAATCCGCCGCGGTCAAAGTACTTTTTTCCAGTGTTGCGGTAATATCCTTCTTTTCATAGTCGGGCCACCAATGCACCCAAGTGCGGTCGGTATAAATCACGCCGATTTGCAAGCCCAAAAGAACGCTTCCCACAAAGAACACGATACACGCCAAGGTAATGGCGACACGTTTTTTTACGTTTTTTTTCTTCCGTTTTTCTTTTTCCATATCCCGACGTCCTTTACAAAAGCCTTTTTCATAGTATACCCCGTATACTATGAAAAACAGCCGCGCGGCTGTCCGCAAATTATTGTATCATAAATCCGACCGTTTTGTCAACTGCCCGAATGTCGGAAAGCCCCGCTTATTTTGAGCGGGGCTTTCATCGTTTTTTCAAAAATTTCAAATATCTATTTTTTTCCGCAAATCGCTTCCACGATCAGAGAGACGATACCGCAGAGAATTCCGCCTACGACAAAAACTATCCAGCCGGGATGCCACCAATTTTTGAGAAAACCGAAAACCAAATAAAGAGCCGTCGCCGTCAACATGATGCTTCCGCAGATCGCGCCGCTGATGCGCTCCCCTTTTTTCGACAAAGCCTCGGAACATTTCTCCTTCAACTTCTCTTCCGTAATCGCGGAGAGCTCTTCTTCAAACGATTCGTCGCACTCGCGCATACGGCATTCCCGATTATAGCTCTTCACGTCGTATTTTGCCGCCGTCATGCCGGTGGACACATACATGCCCACGGCTACGGTCACAAGAAGTAAAAATATTCCTCCCGCAAAATATTCCCATTCCTCCGCCGTAAAACCTGCGGGAGAATATCCGTCCTCATAGCACATCGCAACCATTAAAATGATTCCGATGAGAATGAGCACTGTCGCTCCGGCATATAAAAAGGGCTCTTTTCGGCGGAACGCGCGCAGGCGCTCCAAAGGATATTTCTCCATCCCCGGGTTTTCCCGCATGAAATTTCCGTGGGCCACTCCGCCGGAAATAAAAATCGCCACGGCGATCGCGATACACGAGAGAAGCGTCACTACGCCCAACACTTCACGCACTCCCGCAGAATAGAGAAACAGCATGGCCGTCACGCCCGCCAGAATGATACATACCCCCGACGTAATCAAAGCCGAATACATATTCATGTGCTTATTATAAGCGTCTAAATTCGCTTTATATTGCTTTGTATTCTCCGCCTCCGCATTGCCTCTGACGAGCACTTCCATATTACAGTCAAAGATCTTACAGAGCGCCAAAAGTTTTTCCATGTCCGGAAAGGCGCTGTCCGTTTCCCATCTCGATACCGTCTGCCGCGTAACGTCTAATTTTTCCGCAAGTTCCTCCTGCGTGATTCCAAACTTTTTCCGATAAAAAAGAACGTTTGTGCCAAAGCTCATTTTTCGTTTTCCTCGCTCCTGTTTTTTATGCCCCGATTATACCGCGGCATAAGCGCAATTTCAAGCGCTTTACGGTTGCATTTGAAAAAAATCCTGTATCATTTCACGTTACACGCGCAATTTCGGCCGTTTTCGGCCTTAAAACGTCACAAAATTGAGGACATCAGCTCTAAAATCCAACGCGGCGTCGAGGGAACCAGTTCTTTAGCCGCCTGCAACAATTCCCCGAAATCGGAAACGAGACGAGTATAGCTTCCCGACGGAACGCCGTCCGACACGACCAACGGCGCATGCGCATAACCGTTTCCCGAACTCGCGGCAATGTTGGCTGCTATGGCCGCTCCGCCCAAGGAATACATTCCGATCGCCGCTCCGCCCACGGCGATGAATCCGACGGCTAAACCGCCGACGGCAAAAGCGCCCAGTGCCAATCCGCCGACCGCGAATCCGCCCGCCGCAAGCCCCGCGAATACTAAAAGCCCCAAGGCAAAACCGCCTATGGATAACAGACCCAAAGCGAGACCTCCGACAGAAACGAGTCCGCATGCAATATTGCCGATTGCAATAATTCCCTTTGCCTTACAAAATCCGAAGCCGATATGGATATGTACGAGCGGAAGTCCCCAAAGCGTTCGCTTGCTCTTATACTCGTATCTGAATCTGTAAACGGAAAAAACCGGTACCGCCTGTATTTCTTCTTTACTTTCTTTCGGGAGAGTATTCCCTATAAGCTCGTCGGCGGATACGGAAAACAAACGGCAGAGGACGAGAATATTGTCCATGGAGGGCGAACTCAGTCCCGATTCCCATTTGAATACCGTCTGTCGGGAAACCCCTACCTTCGCCGCAAGCTCTTCCTGAGAAAGTCCCGCGCTTTTTCTCAGTTCGGAAAGTTTTTGATAAAATTGCATAATGATGGCCACTCCTTTTTTTACATTCAGTATACGACATTTTACGGAATGTTGTCCATAAACAGCAATTTACTTTCCGTCAACTTTTGTTTACATCGGGCTTTTTTGATAGTTTCTCGCCCCGAAAAGCGTGGAGCCGAGGCGAATCATATTACTGCCGTGCGCGATACAAAGTTTATAATCTCCGCTCATGCCCATAGAGAGAAAGGAAATATTTTCATCCTTTCGCCTTGCGGTATCATACAAAGCGCGCATTTCGTCCGCAAGGTCGGCCAAAAGTCCCTGATCGTCCGAATCGGGCAACATGGCCATAAATCCCCTGACGAGCAGTCCTTCCTTTTCCCGCAATCGCTCCCATGCCTCCCGGGCCTCTTCGGGAGCGTAACCGCCTTTCGTGATTTCTCTGCCGATATTTACCTGTATCAAAACCTCGGAACGGACATTCTTTTTGACGGAAATACGAGAAATTTCCTCTGCGAGTTCGTCACGGTCACAGGAATGAAAGAGAGAAATTTTCCCCACCAGATACTTTACCTTATTCGTCTGCAAATGCCCGATAAAATGTTGAGGGCAGGGAAGCAGAAATTCCGTCTTTTCTCTGAATTCCTGAACCTTATTCTCCGCTACGGCATCCGCTCCGCCGCGGATCGCCGCATTTATGCACTCCGCGCTTTGCGTCTTTGTCGCCGCCACGAGAAATACCCGTTCGCCGAAAACGTTTCCCGACGAAAGCTCCGTCTTTATCTGCCGTACTTTTTCTTCTATTGCCGTAATTTCCATTGACCTGCTCCTCTTTTCTGCTATTTATTATACTCTTTCCCCGCCTGTTTGTCAATGATCCTCAACAACCCAAGAAATCCTTTTCCATCCTCCGTTTTTACTTGCTTTTCTGCACTTATAATGTTATAATAACTTATGCAATAGATAAAATAGATAAGGACAATCATTTTTTTTCAATGAATACCGAAGAACTTAAAACATTCATATTTCTGTCGAAAGTAAAGAATTTTACCTTGGCCGCGGAACAGATGTTTATCGCTCAATCCACCGTCACGAACCGCATCAGCGAATTGGAAAAGGAAGTCGGAAAAAGACTTTTTACGCGCGGCTCCAAAACGGTGACTTTGACCGAAGAAGGCAAGATTTTTTTGAAATACGCGGAGAGAATCATCGAATTGCAGGAAACCTCCCTCGAAGAAATAAACGCCGTCTCTGCCTATACCAGAAAATTTTCCATAGGAGCAATCAACGCGACCTATGAGACCTATGTACGGCCGCTCGTCGACGAATGTCTGAAAAATAACACCTTCACTTCCGTAAAGGTGGTCTTGGGACATTCTTTGGATCTTATACAGCTTTTACAGGACAACGTTTTAGATCTCGTATTTTCTTCGGTTCCCTTAAAGCGAACGGGATATGTCTGTGAGGTGTTCGATTCCGACAGACTCGTTTTAGTCGCGGGGAAAGGCTTAAATCGATACCCCGAAGGCGTAACACAGGAAGAACTCACACATATTCCCTATCTGATGTGCAATTTTGCCCTGAGTGAGGTCGGAGCTTTTATCCGTTCCCTGTTTCCGAAAAATTATGTGTTCCGTCTGGAAGTGGACAATTCGTCAAAACTTTTCCATTATCTCGAAAACGGGTTGGGATACAGCTTTCTGCCCTATAAGATGATTAAGTCAGAATTGGAAAGCGGAATTTTGGAAGAAGTTCCCTTAAAAGATTTCTCCGCTCCGCAGGTAATGACCTATCTCCTTTACAAACAAGGTTACGATGCAAGAAAATTTCTGGAAAACAGAATGGAGTAATCTGTTCGATATCCGATTTTTACCGTTTTTCGCGAAGATTCTGCGTGAAAATATCCGATGAAAAAATTTTTGAGATTTTTTTCGGAAACTTACAAAAAACAGTTGACAAATCCTTTTATTTTTAGTATTATTAATTAGCTCTTTTGAGTGCGTGTGTTTTTCAAAAGCATGTGTTCGAGAGGCCATTATCGCGGGGTGGAGCAGCTAGGTAGCTCGTCGGGCTCATAACCCGAAGGTCGCAAGTTCGAATCCTGCCCCCGCAACCAAATGGCGGCGTAGCTTAGTTGGTTAGAGCGATCGGTTCATACCCGATAGGTCATAAGTTCGAATCTCATCGCCGCTACCATTGCTTACAACGCGGAATTTTCCGTTTTATCATACAGTCATTATTCGCACGAAAGTGCGTTTAATATAGATGGCCCCATGGTCAAGCGGTTAAGACACCACCCTTTCACGGTGGTAACATGGGTTCAAGTCCCGTTGGGGTCACCACCAAAATGAGCAAAAATTAAAGGTTTTTGCTCATTTTTCTTTCATTTTCGGGGTATTTTTGGAGCTTGCCCCCAATTTTCCCCCAAATCAACAAAAATAAAAAGTCTTTTTTCGTGCGGCTATCGGCCGCTTTTTTTCTTTTCGTCCTAATCCAGGCGCACGGGCGCGGGATTCGTTATTTATCCGCTTTCTGGGCAGCTTCACCGTGGCGGCCGTCCTCTCGCGACAAGCTCCAACCCCGAGAAAGCCGCCCGCGGCTTTCCGTTTTCTTTCTTCCATATCTCGGAAGCCCGCCCGCCGGGCTTCCCCGTTTCTATAATTCCGCCTTCCTTCCCGCGGTGGTGCTTCCCGTTCCAGCACCGCCGCTTTTCTTTCTTAAATAAGAAAAAAGTTA
>CAJFQM010000017.1 GCA_904419075.1 uncultured Clostridia bacterium | reverse complement strand
AACGTCCAAAAAATGCCCGAAAATGAAAAAGAAACCGATAAATCGGTTTCTAATTCTGACGTAAACGCAGAGTGTGCGTATACGTCGCGTTTGGTGGAGCTAAGGGGAGTCGAACCCCTGACCTTTTGAATGCCATTCAAACGCGCTACCAACTGCGCTATAACCCCAACTGATTTAACGTAATTATTTTACAGGATTTTTCTTTCTTTGTCAAGCAAAACTTTCTTGTTTTCGATAATAAATTTAATCATATTTTCAGAGCGTAACGAAACTTTCAAAAGCAGAGTTCCGTTACGCCTTGCTTTTTACCTTCATGAGCCGTACAACCGCCGCGCGTTCGTTTTCGTCCAGCTTATCCTTGATATATTTGATCGTTTCTTCCAGCTGGGGAATCATGACGTATTCCAAGGCGTTGACGCGCCGTTTGTTGCGCTCTATTTCATCGGCGAGCATACGAACCGCCTTTTCGGTCTTTGCCAACATCACCATTTTCGGAAGCAACGCGGAAACCATTCCGACCGAATAATCCGCCTCGCTGGTAATTTCGGCATAGGCATACGGCAATCCGTCCGCCCGCTGTTCTTTGATAAGCTCTACTTTTGGGACATCTATGCCCATAACACTTTCCGTCGAGCAATCTAATTTAACCAAGAGAGACGGCATGGAGAATGCGGTTTCCGCACGATAGGCGGGAGTCACGGAACGTGCAATCGAAAACTGCTTCAAGGTGAGGGCGAGTTCCTTTTCCACCTCTTCCCGAAGCCGTTTATTTTCTTTAATGATTTCCGTGAAGCGCCGCACCATCTCGTCCGACTTATCTTTCAGAAGTTTATGTCCCCGAACGGCGGTCGAAAGGCGCGCTTTGAGCTTTTTCAGCTCCATACGGGTGGGATTTACGTTAAGCCTTGCCATTTTCTCCGTCCTCTGCGGTCAGATATTTTTCAAGATATTCGCTGCGGATACGTTTGAGTTCTCCCCTCGGCAGAATTTTCAATAATTTCCACCCCAAATCGAGAGTTTCCTCAATTTTTCTGTCCGTATCGAATCCCTGATTAATATATTCTTTTTCAAACTCTTCCGCGAATTTTGCGTATAATTTATCGGTATCGGAAAGCGCCGCTTCCCCCAAAATGGCAGAAAGCTCTTTACATTCTTTTCCCCTCGCGTACGCCGCAAAGAGCTGATTCATCGTATCCGCATGATCCTCGCGGGTCTTACCGCGCCCGATTCCCTTGTCTTTGAGACGGGACAAAGAGGGTAAAACGTCCACGGGCGGATTAATTCCCTTTTTGTAAAGGTCGCGCGAAAGAATGATTTGTCCTTCTGTGATATATCCCGTAAGGTCGGGAATGGGATGCGTCTTATCGTCCTCAGGCATCGTCAGAATGGGAATCTGCGTAATCGAGCCCTCTTTTCCGCGAATCCGTCCCGCACGCTCGTATAGAGACGCGAGATCGGTATAGAGATATCCGGGGTATCCCCGTCGTCCGGGTACTTCGCGGCGAGCCGCCGACACTTCCCGAAGCGCTTCCGCATAGTTCGTAATATCCGTCATGATGACGAGGACATGCATGCCGCAGTCAAACGCGAGATATTCCGCACAGGTGAGCGCCATGCGCGGCGTGGCGATACGTTCCACCGCGGGGTCATTGGCGAGATTGGTAAAGAGGACGGTACGTTCGATGGCGCCCGTCTTTTTGAAATCGTCCACAAAATACTGTGCTTCCTCGAAGGTAATACCGATTGCGGCAAATACGACGGCGAATTTACAATCTTCGCTCCTGACCTTGGCCTGTCGCGCAATCTGTGCGGCGAGTTCCGCATGCGGCAGACCGCTCATGGAAAATACGGGCAATTTCTGACCGCGCACGAGGGTATTGAGCCCGTCTATCGCCGAAATTCCCGTCTGAATAAATTCGTTGGGATAATCCCGTGCCGCGGGGTTGATCGGTTCTCCGTTGATGTCCAGTTTCTTTTCGGGAATGACGGGCTCTCCGCCGTCGCGGGGATTTCCCATTCCGTCGAACACTCTTCCGAGCATATCCTGAGAGACGGCCAATTCCTGACTGTGTCCCAGAAAACGGGCTTTGGAGTCGGAAATTTTCAAGCCCTGCGAATTTTCAAAAAGCTGTACGACGGCCTTATCGCGATTGATTTCCAATACTTTTCCGCGGCGGATTTCGCCGTCCGAGCCCACGATATCCACCAACTCATTATATTTGACGCCTTCCACGCCCTCCACCAGCATGAGCGGCCCGACCACTTCGCGGATCGTTTTATATTCCTTAAACATCGTCGCCGCCTCCCTGCGCCAGCGCTTTCAACTGCGCGTTCATCTCCTTGAATATCCCGTCGAATTCGGAAATATTTTCTTCGGGGATATATTTCGCCCGCCCGATTTTCTCCTTGCAGGAGCAGGCAAGAATATCGTCGAGATCGGCATAATTTGCAATCGCTTCCCCCGCAAGCCGATGGAATTCATAGATGAGCTTCAACATCAAAAATTGTTTTTGCATGGAAGTATACGTATCCACTTCATGGAACGCGTTCTGATGCAGATAATCCTCGCGGATAATTTTAGCGGTCTCCATAGTGAGTCTGTCTTTCGAAGAAAGCGCGTCCATACCGACGAGCCGCACGATTTCGTCGAGAGACGCCTCCTCCTGTAAAATGGTCATTACAAATTGGCGATAACGGAAGAAATCCCTTCCCACGTTTTCGTCGTACCATTCTCTCATTCTGTCCGCATAGAGCGAATAGCTCACCAGCCAGTCGATCGCGGGAAAATGCCTTTTATAGGCGAGGGAAGCGCTCAGTCCCCAGAATACCTTGACGATGCGCAGCGTAGCTTGCGAGACGGGTTCGCTCAGATCCCCGCCGGGCGGCGACACCGCCCCGATCGCGCTGACCGAGCCGATTTTTTCGTTTGTTCCGAGAAGTCTGACGATTCCCGCGCGCTCGTAAAATTCCGCCAGACGGCTGGAAAGATAAGCGGGATACCCTTCGTCGCCGGGCATTTCTTCAAGCCGTCCGCTCATCTCGCGCAGAGCCTCCGCCCAACGGGAGGTAGAATCGGCCATAATGGCGACGTTGTAACCCATATCGCGGAAATATTCCGCGATCGTGATTCCCGTATAGATAGACGCTTCACGCGCCGCCACGGGCATGTCGGAAGTGTTGGCGATGAGAACGGTGCGTTTCATCAGCGGTTCTCCCGTTTTAGGGTCTTTGAGTTCGGGGAATTCATTGAGCACGTCCGTCATTTCGTTGCCGCGCTCTCCGCAGCCGACATAGACGATAATATCCGCGTCCGCCCATTTCGCCAGCTGGTGCTGAACGACGGTCTTGCCGCTTCCGAAAGGCCCGGGCACCGCCGCCACGCCCCCTTTCGCGATCGGAAACAGCGTGTCGATAACGCGCTGTCCCGTCACCATAGGCTTGTTGGGAGACAATTTTTCTCGGTAAGGACGCCCCTTTCTGACCGGCCATTTCCGAAGCATGCAGACGGGCATACTTCCCTTTTCCGTGTCGAGCACGGCCACGGTCTCTTCGATGGTGTAGTTTCCTTCCGCGACGGAAAGCACCTTCCCCTTCATTCCGTTCGGAACCATGATGCGGTGTTCGACGATTTCCGTTTCCCGAACCACGCCCAAAACATCGCCTTCCGAAACAAGATCTCCCGCTTTGACGCGGGGAACGAAATGCCACTTTTTATCGCGGTCGAGATTATTGACGGAAACGCCTCTCGAAATACGGTCGCCGTATTTGAAATAGAGCGCGGTCAAAGGACGCTGTATGCCGTCGAAAATGCCCGTGATGAGTCCCGGCGCCAACTCCGCCGAAAGGGGTTCACCCGTGGAATACACTTCTTCTCCCGGCCCCAGTCCCGACGTTTCCTCGTAGACCTGAATGGAAGCCTTGTCGCCGCGCAATTCTATGATTTCTCCGATAAGCCCCTTTTCGGATACGCGGACCACGTCGTACATTTTCGCGTCCGCCATGTTCTCCGCAATAATCAGGGGCCCGGAAATTTTTACTGTCTTGCCTGCCATCAATTTTTCCTCGCTTACTCTCTGTTGAACAAAATGTCCACGCCGAGCGCCCTTTCCATGGCGCTCTTCAATATTTCCATGCCGTAGCCCGAACTGCCCGTGGCCGAAGGAATACTCAGAATTACGGGATAAGGTTCCTCGTCAAAGCGCTTCAAAAATTCGGATAACGGCCGCGCGAATTCTTCAGTCAGAAAAATAATCTGATACTCTTTCGCTATTTTTCTCAATGTTTCCCGCGCTTTCTTTTCGTTCTCGGCGGGGAACGCGGCAACGCCCGCCGCCTTAAACACCATAATGCTGTCGCCGTCACCGACAATCGCCATTTTTCCCGTCATATCTTCTCCTTTTCCGCCGATACGTTTTCTTAACTAAACGTCGTCGTTCCGTGTCCGACCGTTATAGAAGTCTCAGTCGTTTTTTGATTTCCTGCTCTTTCATTCCCGCCAAAAGGCATACGAAAATAATCCGCACGTTTTCGATTTCCATGCGCCTGCGAAAAACGTAAAAGAGAAACGGTTGATTTTTTTCCGGCTCAAACCTCTTTTCAAAAAAGAACTCCGCTTCCAGGGAATCGCGCATTTTTTCCGCGGCGGTAAACGGCTGTCCCGCCTCTTTCGCTTCAAAACATGCTTTGCCGAACTCCGCATACGGCGTCTTTTCCAAAACCGCCGTTTCTCCGTCGAATAACTTTTTCAGCTGTTCGCCGTTCAGTTTTCCGCCCGAAACAAAGGCCTTTTCGGCGTTTTCCTTGTCCGAAGAACGAAAGACGGTGAGGATATTCGACATATCCGCCTTGGCCGTCAGGAGCTTTTTCAATACTTTATTTTTCCCGCAAGTTTCTTGAAGATGCGCAAACAACGCTTTTTCGAATAACACGCCGACCGCCGCCCCCGAAGCATCCTCGGCGGAGAGAATCTCCTCGGCCTTTGTCAAAGCCCCGCCGAGATTTTTTCCGAGACGGTAAAAATCCCGATTTTCCAAACATTTTACCAATTCCGCGACCGAAATCAACCCTTCGGGAGCCAGCATCTTTTCCGCATCTGTTTCCAGATATTTTGCTTTCAGGAGCGCTTTGGCGTTATGAAAATCGCGCGGAGAGAGAAAATAAACGGCCTCCGCCCGCGACGGAGCGTATTCGCGGATAAAATCGTCGAGCACCCGTTCCTCCGCCGTGACGAGATTTTCGAAATCGTATGCGGATTCCGCCGCCGCGCCGCTTCCGAAGCCGCTCTCGGAAAGGACTCGGAAAGCCTCGTGCGCACTGCCCTCGCAGAGCTTGAAAATTCTGTCTTTGAGGAGATATTTCTCCCGCGCGGCGATTACGCCGTTCGTATAAATGACGTCTATTCCCATAGCCGCCCTCCGTCAATCCGCGCGGAAAATTTCCGCCGCGATTTCCGCCTGATGCGCGTCCCGATCCGCCGCTAAAAGCGCTTCGTAAGAGAGGTCTTTATCGCTCGAAACGCCCCTTAAAACAAAACCGCCCCCGATGTCGGCCTTTTTGGCGGAAATTTTCAATTTTTTTTCTTCGATGACGGGCAATCTCGCCGCCGCGGGGACGTACAAATAATTCGCGGCAAAGAAAATTTCGTCGCCCTCGTCCGCATAATTTTTCAGCAGCCGCTCGGTCAGGGCGAGACATTCCTCCTCGTTCAAATCGACGAGTTTTTTCAGCGCCGAAGCATAAATCGCGTCGATGACCCGACGCTTTTCGAAAAGCAGAATTTTGGCGGAATCCAACCGCGCGGCCGCGGCTTTCTGCTCAAAAATCCCCGATGTTTTTTCCCTGACCTCCGCTTCCGATTCGCGGCGGCCCTTTTCCGCACGGGCGGAAGCGGCCTTAATCACGGCCGCCGCCTTTTCTTCCGCGGCTTTGAGAATCTCTCCCGCCTCTTGTTCCGCGTCGGAAAGAATCCTTTCCACAATCGCTTCTTTACTCATGGCGCGCCCTTAAATCTGTCCGACGAGCATAATGGAGATGATGAGTCCGAGAATGGCGTAAAACTCAATCATACCGGGATAGACGATAAGTTTTCCCGAAAGGGAATCCTGTTTTCCGACGGCATAGATACAGTTGACCGCCGATTTTCCCTGAAAGATACCGGAGACGAGGCCGGAAATCGCCATGGGCATCACGGCGCCGAAAATCGCCCAGCCCTGTGCGGTGACCATATCCATTCCCAGCTTGCCCGAAGCGATAATGCCGATAATAAAGCCGTAAATTCCCTGCGTTGCGGGCAGAAGCACGAGCACCATCACTTTACCGAACTTTTTGGGATTTTCGCCCAAAACGCCGGCGGCGGCGCTGCCCGTCTTGAAAAGCCCCACGCAGGAGCCGATACCGCAAAGCAGCACGCAGAGCGCGATTCCCGCCATAGCGACGGCATAACCGGTTGTAAACATAAACAATCCTCCGAAAATTTTCTATTTCTATCGATAACTTTTTAGTTTTTCTTCCGTTCAGCGGTTTTTCATCGATTTTTTACCGAGTCCGCTCAGACTGCCTTGGAAGGCAAAAGGTAAATATATTTGTGTTTGGAGCCGAGGGGAGAAAACAATTCCCCTTCCCCCTCAAAAAATCTTCCGTAAAATTCGACGTATTGCAGTCTCGCGTCGTGGATATAGGCTCCCAGAAGGCTCATGACGAGATTGAAAGCATGCCCCACGACCATCAGCAGCGCCCCGAGGACCGCGAGCAAAACATTTCCGCCCGTGAGAAAGTCCACGGCATACTGCGAAACGATCTGCGCGATGACCGCTCCCGAAAGCATGAGCCCGTAAAGCCTCGCGTAGCTTAAAATATCCGAAGCGTAATTGATGATTCCGTAAGCCGCCCCGAAGCCCTTCGTCACCTTACCGAGCAATTTTTCCTTTCTTCCCGCCGTGAGCATGGCGGAGAGCAGAGAAACGCCCGCAATGATTCCGCCGACGGTCGCCAGAACGGGAACTCCCGCTTCGTCGATAAACCCGATGACGGCCAACGCCGCTCCCACGGAAAAAATCGCCCACACGAGCCCGTCGAAAATTCCGTCCGCGACGTTTCCTCTGCGCCATTCCTGCGCCGCGCGGCACATGTACCCCGCGAACAACTGCACGATTCCGATGAGGAGGCTGATGATTAAAACGCTCGGCACGGAAATTCCCGCAAACGACCACATGTCGCTCTGCGCATCGGGCATGACCGTCTTTATGAAAGGCAAAGGCACCCCGAAAACGGAATTGAACAGCACTCCCCAGAAGATCGAAAACAATCCTCCGACGGCAAAGACTGCGGAAAGCCGTTTGAGTCCGCTCTCCCTCGCACGGTGCTTATACCAAATCCAGCCGCCGCCGAGAAGCATCAAAATTCCGTAGCCGATGTCTCCCATGATGAAGCCCAGAAACAGGCTGTAAAAGAACGCCATGACGGTATTGGGGTCGATTTCCCGATAATTGGGCGGGGAATACATATTCGTAATTTCTTCAAAGTTTCTCACCGCGGCGTTGTTTTTCATGAGAGTGGGCGGCATTTCGTCCGCGGCGGGCTCGGAAAACTCGAAATAGACCGCCTTGCTTACGGAAACGAGCGTTTCTTTCACCCCTTCTTCCGCCTCGGCGGGAACATAGGCTTCCAAAAGAAACGTGCGCTCCGTAACGCGGAGTTTATCGGAAAGCTCCTCCTTTTCGAGCGCAAAACCGAGAAAATCGCAATAGATTTTCAAAGGGCGGATTTCCGAATTCAATTCATACAGAGCGTAGGCGTTCGCCTGCAAATCCCGCTCCAATCTTTTCCGTTCTTCCAATAGCGACGCATACAACGCCTTTCCCGTTTCCCCGCCTTCAAAGGGACAGGGAACGAATCCCGCCTCCGCAAGGATTGCTTCCGCCTCGTCCGAGCAGTCCCGATGAAAGAATACCGACAACAGGATATTTTCCTCGTCTGCAAAAGCCGCGGAATACGCGGCGAGCGGAAGCTGTTCCAAGGACTTCGACAGCTTGTCTTTCGCCGCGGCGGGAAACGTTCCCAACCGCGCGCGAGTGTGCGGCGAATCCCCGAAGAAATCGAAAGGAATCGTCAGAGAAGCATAGAGCTTCGCACTTTCCGCTGTCCGAAGGTTCTGCGAAAGACGGGCTTTCAAAGCGTTTTTTTCGTCCGTCAATCGGTTGATGCGGGCAATGAGGGCATCGATCTCCCCTTTTTTCTCCCTTGCCGACATAAATTCGGTATACGTGACATCAAATCCGTCCTTCAAAATCCCCGATTTGATGTTGTTTTCTCTGTTGTAATTCTCCACTTCCGAGCTTAAAACGGACAGTGCCGCTTCCGCGGAAGCGAGATAGCTGCGAAGCTCGTCGCCGCATACGGGAGGGACGGAAGTGTTTTCCGTATCCGCGTGCAGTTTCACCTCGACCGCCCCCGTGCGCTGCAACGCATCTAAAATAACTCCCTTATCGTAGGACATGGCGATGAGGTTGAGCTTTCGCATTTCAGCAATCGCCATCGCATATCCTCCTTACGATTTTACTGACGGGGAGTTCGAGACCGTCCATGAGCCGCGCGGCATAAGCCTCGGCTTCCGCTCTTTTTTTTGCGAGCGCCGCACAATACTGCCGTTCCGCTTCCGCTTCGGCATTTTTTAACTGCGTCTCGCGATAAGCCTTGCAGACTTCTTCCGAAGATTTCGCAATCTCCGCGGCGCGCGCTTCCGCTTCCGCCGCTATCTCTGCCGCGCGTTCGTAAGCCCGAGCCTTGCGCTCTGAGGCCTGCGCTTCCGCCTGCGTAATCGATTGGATGATTTCTTCCGTCATAAGTCCCCCTCGCCGAAAAACAAAATTTTTTTACTCAATTATTTTATCACTTTTTCTTAATTTTAGCAATCAAAGGAATGTTTTCGGACCGAAAACTTATTCGGATTTCTCCCCGTTCCAGCGAAATTCCACGGTTTCCAAAAAGGCACGGGCGATGACGACGCATCCGACCGCACCGGGATGCACTCTGTCCCATGTAATATATGCGGAATACCGATATTTCAAAAGCCTTTCGAATTTTTTCTGTAAATCGATGCACGGAATTCCTTTTTCCGCGGCGATTTCCTTCATGATTCCTCCGTATTCGTCCATGCGCTTTCTCATGGCGTCTTCCGTATTTGATTCGAGATAGTAAGGCGTCATCCAAATCATTTTTGCCTTGGTATTTTCCGCCATGCGTCTGAGATTTTCCGCATATTCCTGCGGGCTTACCGCCCATTCCGGAATCGCGGGCGAATCGAACTGCCGCCATACGTCGTTGAAGCCGATGCAGAGAACCACCCAATCGGGGTTGAGCGCATTCACGTCCGTTTCCCATCTCGCGAGCAAATCGCGGGAAGTGTTTCCCGAAATTCCCATATTGACGGTATGTATTTTTCGTTCGGGATATTCGGCCGCAAGGCAGGAATCGATAAGACGCACAAAACCGTTTCCGAGCGCCGCCCAATTTCCTTCGCCTACGGGGCGGGCACGACCGTCGTCCGTGACGGAATCTCCCGCGAATAAAATTTTCTGACCGTCTTCAATCAACATAACCTTTTCCTCCGATTTTGCCATTCATTGGCAATCCCCTAAATTATAACCGATAACCCTGACTTTGTCAATACCTATATGACAAGTTTTTTGCGATCGGAAAGAATCCGTTAAAATCGTTTTATAAATTATTTCAAAATCCGAATGAGCTCCTGTACTTCATTAAAAAATCGCGACAGGTGGAAGCCGTCGGCGACCGCATGATGAATGTTCATCGTGAGCGGCATGAGCGCCTTATCTCCCGAAAACTCGTACTTTCCCCAACTTACCACGGGTGCGAGAAATTTTCCCTCGTCGAATACATGCAAATCGAAATGGTTATATTTCACCCACGGCAGACAAGTCACGTCAAAAAAGTTCGGAGGCTGGTTTCCGACGATTCCGCGGTCGTTTTCATGTCGGGCGCGATCGGATAAAAATCTTGCGTGAAAATCAGACAACTCTTCCGAATATTCCGTAACCGACTTTATAAAAGTTTCGTCTTCCCGATAAAAATGCGCATAGGAGGGAGAAATATAATCCCACTTGATCAGGTTTCCCTCGCCGTCCCAACCGTATTTGAATTCGTCGTGGGAATTGATCACCTTGGACACCACCCAAATCATCGCGGGATAGAATTTCAGCCCGTTCTTCTTCACGTACTTGATCAACGGAGCCACATCGATTTCCACGGTCAAGCTCATGACAACGCGCATTTTATCGATATAAAACCTGAAAAGCGGCCCCCTTTTCCATGCCTCCAAATCCACCTTTTTACAATTCATTTTATTATCCTCATTTTCATTTTTATAAAAAAATTCCCGAACGAAAGCAATTTCATTCGGGAATTTTATTCATCTTTTCTCCGTTTACTTACTCGGCAAACTCATAGCAACAGGAAGAATGCTGCGTGGGGGGCATGGTTTCGCCTTCCCCTACAAAAACGCTGTTCAGCGTCTTCCCGTCTTCGTTGATTACTCTGTAAGTTCCGGTTTTGGGACAAATGTCGCCGCTATGCAATCTCATCATAAATTTATACCTCCATAGAACCGCAAAAAACGGTTTTCAGGAGCAGTATGCGCAGTTTGTCCCTCATTATACGCTTCTATTCGTTATTTATCCATACCGAGCAGATCTTTGTATCTGTTCTTATACAGTTTGGAACAGGAATCTTTATATTCGCCCAAAATCTGCGTGGACATCAATTCCGTATAGGAATCTGCCGTCGATTCCTTCAAGGATTCGTAATACAGATACGAGAAGGAACCCTCCTTTTCGTTTTCCACGTCCTCCCAATTAAAGGTGTACACCGGACCTACCTCATCATAGACGAAAGAGACATAAATCACGTGCCAGCCGTAATCCGTCGGGCAGACGACATAAGTTCCCGCACCCTTCTTGATTGCATATTGAGCCGCATATTCGAACTCCGTCATGTAATCGGTTTTATAAGGGGAAACGGTATATCCCATATAGGTATTGAAAAGACCCGTATCCGTGCTGTATGCAAACGTCAATTCATTGATGACGGAAACCGCCGTATACGACTTCGTACCTTCGATAAAGTAATCGTTCTGGTCTTCGTCTTCTAAATCTACGTTTCCTTCATAATACAGGAACTCGGAATAATCGCCGAAATTGCCCTTTTCGTCAATCGTATAAGCGCCGTCCGTGACATAAGAAGAACTGAGATTTCCCGAAGCGGTCAGCCCCGCATATGTCAAATAGCCTTCCATCTCGTCGATGAATTCGTCTATACCGATCTCATTGGGCTTACAAGTATATTTGCCGTCTTCGTCCTTTGTCACCGTGCCGTTATAAGCATATTTGCCGTAATACTGCTTCAACGGCTCGTAACGGGCGTTCTCCCCTTCGCTGTTTTTCAGATTGTCCTCGAAAAAGAGATAATTGCTGCGTTCTTTCGAACCTTCGGGACCCGAATAGTAGTCCTCCCCGTCGGCCGCTTCATAAGCATAATTGTTATCCTCGTTCTTGGAGAACCACGCGGCGCGGAGATCCTTCCCCTTCACCTGTTCGAGAAGGTCGGCTCTCTTCGCGGCGACTTCTTCCTTTTTTAGCCCCTTGTCGTTTTTATACGTGGAAAGAAGCTGCGTCTGCGTCTCAGAGAACGGCAACAGAATATTATAGACAAACCCGAAGCCTTCCTTCGGAGAATATACGACGAACGAATCGTCGGAGACACTCCCTATCGCCGTTTCAAAAGCGCTCTGGTCGGAAGTATAGCTGTTTTTCTGCGTCTCCACGAGATCGTTATACTGACCTTCCACATATTCTTTGGTCAGCTTTGCGTTCGCCGCCTCGCTCAGATCGTCGTTGTATTTATTGATGAGCGCCTGTTCGAGCTGACTGGAAAGCTCGACAAAATAATAATCGAGTTTCGTGAAGTCCGTGGTATCTTCCTTATCGCCGAGAAGGCCGTTGCCCGACAGATTGGCGAGGAAATTATTGTACGCCATGCGGCGGGAACGCTCCGTCGAACCGTCGAGCCGCTCATAGGAGCCGCAGCTGTCCGCCGCGTTGCGGCCGGTATAAATCTGATATTCGACGTCATAATAATCTTCCGTCTCCGTACCCACGCCCGTCGGAGTCGTGCGGGATTCGGCGGAAGTATCGTCGTCCTCGTCATCCTCTTCCGTGATATAGTTCTGCTCGCTCGAATCAAGAGTATCGTTGATCATCTTTTTCAAGCTGTAAACGGCTCTGTCATAATCGGCGGTATCCTCGGCGGCAGTCTTTCCGCCGTTCGTGAGGAAATATTTCATGGTCAGGATTTCGGGGTGATCGGCATACAGCTTCTTTTCCGTTTCGTCGGTAATCTTGGCCTGTTCGCTTTCGATATAGGCATTATAGCCTTCTACCGTGTAAACGTCGCTCTCCGTGCTGAAATAATATGCCATCGCATACTGCACCATAATCTTACGGCTGACGAGCGTATCCATCAAAGTATTGAATGTCTGTTCGTACGTATAGCCGTAGCTGTTGATATACGTATATCCGACATTGAGGAAATAGGCCACAAGATCGCGTTTCAGAATATCTTTATTCATGCTTTTGATGACGTCCGCATAGGCCGCATATTCGCCGTCGCCTTTGAAGTCGTCATGATCCGCGATATTTACGGTTGCGATGACCTGCGCCATATCCTTTTCGCTGTTGGTCGTAATCAGACCTTCTCCGCACGCCGCAGCGCTGAGCGTGAATGCAATGCTCAGGCATAATACCGCTATCTTCTTGAATGTGTTTCTCTTCTTCATAAACCGCTCCGATTTTTTATCGTACTTTATCTTTGTTTCCGAAAAAACATAATTTTTCCCCGACGGGACTTGTATCAACAACTTATATTATAACCGATTTCCCGCAAATGTGCAATCATTTTGCGTTATAAAGTTGTGAAAGTTAAGGCAAATTTCAAAAATTTTGTCATTTCCGCCATCAGATCCGTCGCTTCCCTGCGTCCGAAAAATTCTACGACGGGCGCTTCCGACATATTCAGGCGCACTCTTTCCCGATATTTGTCCATCGCCGCCTGTATCCGCTTATCGCCCAAGGCTTCCAGAGAAGGAAATTCCAGCGCCCCCACGCCCTTGACGACCGAAATTTTCCGAACGTTGAATTTTGCCGCGTAGCTCTTCAAAACCGCGATGACGAGCAGATTGATGACCGCCTGCGGCAAGGGTCCGTACATCTCCTCCAAAGAGCTATATACCCGCTTATAATCCGCGACCGAAGAAATTTCCGCAATCTGCTTATACGTATCCAAGCGCCCCGCCGAAGATTCGATATATTTTTCCGAAATATACGCATTGGCGCGGATATCCAGCTCCGCAACCGTCTGCGTTTCGCCCGTCAGTTCTTCCTTCAAAAGTTTCGCATACAGTTCATAACCCACTTTGTCCATATGCCCATGCTGTTCGGCGCCCAGCACGTTGCCCGCGCCGCGGATTTCCAAATCCCGCATCGCCAGCTTATATCCGGACCCAAGTTCCGTGAACTCCATGATCGCCTTCAACCGTTCGGAGGCATTCTGCGTCATCACCCGTTCCGGCTTGAAAGTGAAATAGGCGTGCGCCAGTCTGGTTCCCCGCCCCACGCGGCCTTTGAGCTGATAGAGCTGGGAAATCCCAAGTTTATCGCTGTCGATGACGATGAGCGTGTTCGCGTTCGGCAAGTCTATCCCGTTTTCGATGATCGTAGTCGTAATCAAAATATCCGATTTTCCGCTGTAAAAGTCATACACGCTGTTTTCCAGCACCGTCTTATCCATGCGGCCGTGCGCCACGGAAAGTTCCGCTTCGGGCAAAATCCGCTTGATTTTCGCCGCAAACGTAAAAATGCTCTCCACCTTGTTATACAGGATAAAGACCTGTCCGCCGCGGGACAGCTCCCGAATGCAGGCGTCGCGGATCAAAGTCTCCGTTTCCTCGACGACGTACGTCTGCACGGGAAGCCGTTCGCCCGGCGGAGTCTGAATGGTGGAAATATCCCTTATTCCCGACAGAGACATATGCAGCGTCCGAGGAATGGGCGTCGCCGTCATGGTCAGGCAGTCGATGTCTTTTCTGAGATTTTTTATCTTTTCCTTATGCTCCACGCCGAAGCGCTGCTCCTCGTCGAGCACGAGAAGTCCGAGGTCCTTGAATTTGACGTCGTTCGATAAAAGACGATGGGTACCGATGACGAAATCGATGCTGCCGTCTTTGAGCCCCGAAAGAATTTTCGCCTGATCTTTCGGGGAGTTGAAACGATTTAGCGCGGCGATCCTGACCCCGAAATCCGCAAAGCGTTCGCAGGCGGTATTAAAATGCTGATTGCATAAAATCGTGCTCGGGCACATGAGCGCCGCCTGTTTGCCCGCGAGCACGCAAAGGTATACGGCGCGGAAAGCCACCTCCGTTTTGCCGAATCCCACGTCCCCGCAAAGGAGGCGGTCCATCACTTTGTCCGAACACATGTCCGCCTTGATCTCCTCCACGCTGGAAGCCTGATCCGGCGTCAGCTCATAGAAAAACGCGTCTTCAAACTCCCGCATGAAGGCTTCGTTTTCGGGGAAACGGAACCCGCGGGATTCCGCGCGTTCGGCATACAGTTTTTTGAGGTCGAACGCCAGCTTTTTGAGCGAAGCGCGGACGCGGGCCTTTACCCGTTCGAAATCCGCCCCGCCGATCTTGCTCAAAGAAGGATTCGCGTCCCCCACGTATTTGGACAATATGTCCATGTGCTCCGCGGGGACGTACAGCACGTCTCCGTCTTTATATTCGAGCGCGATATACTCCTTCGTGCCGTCCGTGGTCTCGATTTTTTTCGTGCCGATGACCCGTCCGATGCCGTGCGTCTCATGCACCGCGTAATCGCCCACTTCGGGAGCGGAAAACATATCCCCGCGCTTGCGGCGTACCCGCCGCGTATCGGGAGCCTTCGTATACAAATCGCCCGAACCGATCAACGCGAGCTTACATTCGTGAAGGACGAACCCCTTTTCCGCCTTTTCGGGCAAAACGCAAACGCCCTTCAACAGAGAAAGGTCGTCGGGGAGCTTCGTCGTGGAAATATATTCGTCCGAGAGCATTTCCGACATCTTTGCCGCGCGGGAGGAATCTCCGCAACATAAAACGACCCGATAGCCCCCCCGAAGCCAATTTTTGATATCCGTCAGCAGCGCGGGAAAACCGTTTAAGTATCTCGCCACGGGCGTCGCCGTCAGATTGAAAATTTTCAGCGGTTCAAAAAAGAAGGATTTTCCCGTAAAGGTCTGCAACGCGAGACGGCGGAAACGGGAAAGGGAGGAAAGAAACGAATCTTTTTCCGCATATTGAAAAAGAGTAAATCCGAAGGCCTCTCCGCCCGCTTCAAGGCGGTGAAAACGTTCCTCGTGCTCCTTATAGAGCGCGTTGAATTTATCCCATAAAGTCTTGCACTCGTCGAAAATCAAAACGGCGTTTTCGGGAAGAACGGAGAAAAAATCCGTCGCGTTTTCCGTAAGCGGCAGAATAAAAGAGGATTTCTCGCCGGCCGGATCGGAAAGAATTTCATCCGCGATCTCTTTTGCGCGGGAATAGGCGTCGGAGGTCTTGAAAGTTTTAAGTTCCTTTTCCAGCGTTTTCCGAATCCGATCTCTGTCCCCGTCCGAAACGAAAACGTCCGTCGCCGCAAGAACGGAGATTTCTCGCGTACCGGCCAAGCGCTCGCCCGTGACGATGTCATACGGCTTTATCTTTTCCACGGTATCCCCGAAAAAGTCCACGCGGACGGGATTTTCCGCGTTGACGGGATAGATGTCGAGAATATCGCCCCGAAGCGCGAAAGCGCCCTTTGTCTCCACCTCAAAACCGCGCACATAACCCATTTGCGTCAAGCGGAACGGAAGGGAAGAAAAATCGATATCCTCGCCCTCCTTCAACGTGATTTTCGGCAGTGTTTTCGGGAAGAGCTGAAGGAGCGCGTCGAGCTCCGCCGCTACCACGGGACAACCCTCCTGCAAGGCTTCAATGCCTTGCAGACGCTTAAAAAGAGAATCTTTGGAAAGCGCCTTCCGATACAATAAGACCTCGTCTTTCGCCGCCAAAACCTCCGTCCTTTTGCCCGAAAGCGCCGCAATATTGTCCGCAGCTTTCTGCGCCGCCGTTCCGTCCGCCGCGATATATACCACGGGATAAGGAACAAGGGATGCAATGAGATATTTCAGGGAATCGGAAACGCCGAAAACCGCCGTGGGCGCGCCGCGGCGGAGTTCTTCTCCCAAAAGGGGATATTCCCCTCCTATATTGTCAAAAGTAAAGAAATTTTCTTTCATCGCGCGTCTTAGAGCAGTTGAATTTATCCAAAACCATATTTAATCGAAAGACCCTGCAATCATTCGGAATAATACCCGCATTTGCTGAAAGCCCTGCAACGGTTCGGAGCAATAATTATATTTTCTGAAAGCCTCACAGCGCTCTCGTGACATCTATATCAGACCACGTCAGGTTCGGAGCAATAATTATATTTTCTGAAAGCCTCACAGCGGTTCAGAAGGTATTTATCGAGGGCTGATTTTTCCTCAAACCTCGCTCAAACTTCCTATTTATTCGGACAATAAACAGTTTTGTTTTTTCGGACAGAAACCTTCTTTATTGAAAATCAGTTATATTCGTTCATTACCCGATCGATGGGATTTCCCTTGGCAAAATACGCCGCCGCTTCCCCCGCCTTACGGCAGGCGGCCGCGAACAGCTCGTAATCCTCTTTTCTTACTTCGGAAAGCACGTAATCGATAATGGGAATCTTCACTTCTTCGTCGCGGATTCCCACGCGGATGCGGGGGAAATTCGTGAGTCCCGTCTCTCCGATGATACTGCGCATCCCGTTATGCGTCCCCGCACTGCCGCCCGCGCGGATGCGGATTTTTCCTTTCGGCAAATCGTAATCGTCGTAAATGACGAGAAGTTTTTCCTCCGGAACTTTATATTTCGCCATGAGCTGCTTCACCGCGCGTCCGGAGCTGTTCATATACGTCAAAGGACGGGCGATAATCACCTTTTCCCCGCCGACGTAGGCTTCCGCGACCGACGCTTCGCATTCCTTCTTTTTGAATTTCGCGCCCAAGAGCTCCGCAACGTCGCCCGCGCAGATAAAACCCATATTGTGAAAGGTCTTTTCGTATTGTTTTTCGGGATTCCCCAATCCTACAATCAGATACATAATCGCTTCCTGTTATTTCTCCATTCTTCGCGTCCGATCAAAAACTGCTCCGCGAAAGTTTTACCGCGGCATTTTGTCGGAGTTGTCGGCATGCCGCTCTTTTAACCGCCGAAACCGCCGCCGGTTCTCGCGGCGGCGGTTTTTCGTGCGTATGTCGATTTTCAGTCGTACAGCTTGGACATGGGCTTATCGAGATACACGTTCTCAATTGCCGCGGCAAAGATGTCCGCCGTCGTAAGAATACTGAATTTATCCCGCATTTTTTCTTCGGGAAGGTGCACCGTATCCAGCATGACAAGTTTGGTAATGGCGGACTTTTCCAGCCTTTCCACCGCGGGACCGCTCAGCACCGCATGCGTGCAGGCGGCATAAATCTCCGTAGCGCCCGCGTCTTTGAGCGCCTGTGCGCCCTGGCAGATCGTACCCGCCGTATCGATCATATCGTCGATCATCAGACACTTTTTCCCGCTCACGTCGCCGATGATATTCATGACTTCCATGACGTTGGCTTTCGGGCGGCGTTTATCGATAATCGCAATGGGTACTCCGAATTTTTCGGCTACCTTTCTCGCGCGCTTGACGCTGCCCACGTCGGGAGAAACCACTACGTCGATATTCCCTTCCCTCGCAAAATGATTATAGAGCGTGGGGCCGCCGAGAAGATTGTCTACCGGAATATCGAAAAAGCCCTGAATCTGCTCTGCATGAAGATCCATCGTAAGCACTCTGTCCGCACCAGCCGCGGTGATAAGGTTCGCCACCAGCTTCGCGGTGATGGGGTCGCGCGAACGCGCTTTTCTGTCCTGGCGCGCATACCCGAAATAGGGAATTACCGCCGTAATACGCCCCGCGCTGGCGCGCTTCGCCGCGTCGATCATAATCAAAAGTTCCATCAGATTGTCGTTGACGGGCGAGGACGTGGACTGAATGATGAACAGGTCTCTGCCGCGAACGGTCTCTTCGATATGGACATTGATTTCACCGTCGGAAAATGTGCTTACTTCGATTCCGCCGAGCTCGGTATTGAGCTTTGCTGCAATCGCTTCTGCCAAAGGACGGTTCGAGTTACCGGAGAACAACTTGATTTCATTGCCGTGAGTTATCATGAAGTACCTTCCTTTATTTTTTATCCGTCTGCCGAGCGCTTTGCCGCGTTCCGGAAGCCGAATCTTTTTATCCGTAGTGTGACCCCTTAACTCCTGCGTTTTTATGACGCCTTACAATTTTATTACAGTTATATAATAACCTCTTTGGGAAATTTAGTCAACCGTTTCCGCCGCTTTCCCCCAAATTATTTTCGGGAATATTTTTTCTCCGCTCCTTCTCCTCTTTCGCCCGCTTTCGCATGGAAGAAAAAAATTCCGTCAGAATCGCCGAACATTCCGCCTCCGCGACTCCGCCTTTCACCTCCGTCTTATGATTGAGCAGATTTGCCTCCGCGAGTTCCTTCGTCAAAGAGCGCCCCTTCTGTTCGTAAGCCCCGAAATACAGCTTGTCCACGCGCGCGTTGAGCGCCGCGCCCATGCACATGGGACAGGGCTCCAAAGTGACGTACAATTCGCACCCTTCCGGCAGGCGCCAGCTGGAAAACTTGCGGCACGCCTTATCGATCGCCATCATTTCCGCATGCGCGGAGGCGAGCTGCGTCTTTGCGCGGCGGTTATAGCCGCGCGACACCACTTTATCTTCGTACACGACGACCGCGCCGATAGGGACCTCGCCTTCTTTTAATCCTTTTTTCGCGCAGCGGAGCGCCGCGCGCATGAATTTTTCTTCCCGAGTCATTTCGTCATTCCTTTTTCCCGCACGCTTCCGTCAAAACGCGGAGCGCTTCTATATTGTGCTTCCATATATTTTTGAACGCTTCCCCTCCGAGCGGGTGGGAAAAAACGTCCGAACCCGCCTCCACCGTAAACGCGGGAATACCGAGTTTTTTGATGCACCAATCTTTATACCCGCCCGCACTTCCCGCCGCATGCGCCAGCGGATACCCCGTGGCTTTTGAAAGCGTCATCGCCATGCGCTTATCCCGCACGCACGACGAAAGCGGCTGGCCGTAATACCAATAAATTTCCTCGCCCTTCGTATGATAACTCACCGTGAAATCGGGACGGATTTTCTCGGTAAACATTTTCAAAGCACGGGTTTCCGGCTCCGAAAAAGGAAAGGGACCGATATAATTTTCACCCGCGGGAGAAAAGACGTTGCGCTTTCCCTCGCCCCAATCCGCATCGAAATTGACGTTGAGGTCCACTCCCGCGGCATTCGCCTTCCAAAGCGAAAAATCCGTTCCGCCGTTGATCCCGGAGAGAAACGCCGCGCGCATCTCATCCCGCACGGACCCGATTCCCCTTTGACTGAGGAGCGCTCCGTCGGGATTCATCAGGGGAATCAGCCAAACGCTTCCGCGTTTAAGCCCGAAACGGAAATGTTCGAAAGCGAGGCGGGCCGTAATCCATTCCCGCCCGTGAATCGCATACTGCGCGATTCCCGTCGGTCGGCCTTCGCCGAGCAGCACGGCATAGATCGGCCGTCCCGAAATACTCTTGCCGATCGTGCATTTTTCTCCGTCGGCGGCCTTATAAAATTTTTTCGTCTCTTTGAAAATATCCACATAATACTATATGTGAATCCGCTTTTCTTCGTTCAAAAAACGCGAAAATTATTTATGATAAGCCGAACCGCTGTTGATCATGAAAGCCCGATATACCTGCTCCGCAAGAATTACCCGCATGAGCTGATGGGGAAAAGTCATATCGGAAAAGGACAGTTTCCAATCGGCCGCAGACTTCACCCGTTCCGAGAGTCCGCAGGAAGAACCGATGATAAAAGTAATTTCCCTGCCCTCGTCGCCGAGCCTTTTCAGGCGCGACGCCAAGCCTTCGCTGGAAATCTTTTCCCCTTCCACGGCCAAAGCCACGACGTATCCGCGCACGGCGCGCAGAATCTCGTCCGCTTCCGCTTCGGGATTCACCCCTTCGGGAAGCTCCCTGATCTCTATTTTTGCGAATCGCGAAAGGCGCTTGATATATTCCGCGACGGCGTCGCGGTAAAACGCCTCTTTGATTTTTCCCACGACGACAAAATAAATTTTCTGCATTCTCTTTCGCGGCCTCCCGCCGCGCTTAAAAAAAATTTTTCCAAAGCTCCCGATGTCTGTACTCCGTACGGACGAAAAATTTTCTGTGCGCCCTAAAAAAGCGCAAAACTTTTATCCGAATCAGTTCCCGAAGCCCGTTGCCAGTACGCTCAACCACATCACGGCGCAGACGAATATACCCAAAGCCGCATAGAGAAAAAATCCTTTTTTGTCGGAGGTCCTGCCGGACGGTTCCGGATTTTCGGAGCGTTTCGGCCCGTCAAAGAAGATCAGCCATACGAGACTGCCGACCAAACAAAGCGCAGACACAATCATCAACGGAACGGCCACGGCGGAAGGATAACTTTCGATGCCGAATTTCGTCAGAACGACGATGACGGCGTTATTGAGAAAATGGGAAAGCACCGTGGGAAGAATACTGCCCGAACGCAACGCCACGAGAGCGAACGCCGCTCCGCATAAAAATTGATAGATCGTCTGTGCGGGGTTTTCGTGATAAAGGGAAAACAAAGCGCCGCAGATAAGCACCGCTCCCACCGCGCCAAAACTTTTTAACCCTCTCAAAACGATGCCGCGGAAAATCGTTTCCTCGAAAACCGCGGGAAGAAGCCCGACGACCAAAAGCACGCCGATTACGCCCGCTCCGTCCAAAGAAGGAAGAGTTATCTCGCTGTTTTCATAGCCGAAACGGCCGAGAAAATCGAGAAAGAGCCCGTTGACGAAAGAGAGAGAAAACAGCCCGACCTGCAAAAGAATCGCGAGCAAAAAATATTTTGCTCTGCATTTGCCCGCAACCGTTCCGACGGGAGTTTTCGTCATGCGGAAAAACAGGAAAGCCACGAGCGCGAAAGAGAGCTGCGGCAACAAAAAGTTACAATAAAGATACCACTCCTCCGACATGTATTTCCCTTCCGCGTCGGTCAGCCCGATCAGCTGAACGACAAGGAGAAAAACAAAGGATATGACTACGGGCAGAACGGCGGCGGCACTGTATGTCAAGCCCGACTGCCTTTCGGCCGTAAGATCTTTGAATAATGAATTTTTTCCGTTTTGCGATTCCATGGTATTATTATAACAGATTTTTTGCGGAAGGCAAACAAAAAACAGCGGAAACAGAAATTTTCTCTTCCCGCTGTTTTTTTATCCGATGAGTTTCTGCCGAAATTCTTTAATGATGCGGCTCTCTATCCGCGATACCTGCACCTGACTGACTCCTATCTTTTCCGCCACTTCGCTCTGCGTCATGTCCCTGAAATATCTGAGAACAATAATTTTTCGGTCGCGTTCGGGCAGGGACTCTATGGCCGTGCGCAAAAGAAGTTTATCGATGAGTTCCTCCTGATTGTCCTCCGCGGGAAGTGTATCGATCAGTTCCCTTTCGTTTCCGTCCTTATATTCCGAACCGCCGTATATGGAAACGGGCATTTTGGAAGAGCCCATAACGAATACCGTCTCGCTTTCGTCCAGGCCAAATTTTTCGGCTATTTCTTTAATCGCGGGCTGGCGACCGTGCACCGACGTATATTCCGAAACGAACGTATTCATTTCTTTCGCCGTCTGCTTCATGGCGCGCGAAACCTTCACCGAACCGTCGTCCCGCATAAACCGCTTGATTTCTCCCGCAATCATGGGCACCGCATACGTGGAAAAACGAACGCCGAAACTCTCGTCAAATCCCGCTATCGCTTTGAGAAAACCCATGCAGGCAAGCTGAAACAAGTCGTCGTACTCCACCCCTTTCCCCAAATAGCGCTTGACAATACATTTGATGAGCGAAACGTTTCCGTCTACCAGCGCTTGCTTCGCTTCTTGGTCCCCGCCTTTCGCGCGGCGGATATATTCGATTGTGTCCTTTTCATCAAGCATCTGCCGCGTCCTTTGCGCCGATTTTTTTACTCATTCTCACCTTCGTGCCCTTGCCTTTCTCGCTCGTTACGGAAAACTCCGTCATGAATGTCTGCATGATGGTGAACCCCATACCGGAACGCTCATCGTCCGACAACGTGGTATAAAACGGTTGGACGGCGCGTTCGACATCGTCTATCCCACACCCGTAGTCGGTGATCCCGATATGTAAAATGCCGCCGTCCTCCCCTTCGGGAGCCGCTTCTATCTCACACTCGATGAGAATTTTATTTGCGGCCGACCTATCTCCGCCCTTCTTTCCGTAGGCGTGTACGATACAATTCGTTACCGCTTCGCTCACCGCCGTCTTTATGTCCGAAAGTTCCGATAAGGAAGGATTTAAGGGCAGCGCAAACGCAGCTACCGTACTGCGCGCAAAACTCTCGTTTTTCCCTATCGCCGCGATTTCTAATTTCATATAATTTTCCATGCTGTTTCTCCTCGTCTTTGTTTCCGTTCCCTCACAAAGTTCAGATCTTGGGAATCAACGTGTATACACCGCTTAAAGAAAGAATTTTATCCGCGGTCAGATTCGGACGGGTTATGTACATCGAAATTCCGTACCGTTTCAGCTTCTTATATCTCCCGATCAGAAAACCGATCCCCGTCGAATCCATAAAACTTACGTCCTTCAAATCGAATACCGCTCGCTCCGCCTGCGTGTGGCAGTCGATAATTTCATCCGCTCGGCGCCTTGCGTCTGCGGCCGAATGTTCGTCGATTTCACCGTTCATGACGATATATAAAATCCCCTCCTCCAAATGAGCCGCGAGATCCATAGTTTTTCCTCCCGTTTTTATGTGTCTACATTTTACACGATATCGCAAGGCGGATTTTGCTTTTTTTGGAAAAACTCCGACGAATTTTGCCGAAAAATTTTTTTCGCTTTTTATCAAAAATCTTCAAAAAAATACTTGACTTTTTCCGTAAAATAGTTTATCATATACAAGCACTTATGTGATGACCATCGTCACTTCTAACGTCGCGTGGTGTGGGCCTTTAGCTCAGTGGTCAGAGCTGTCGGCTCATAACCGATTGGTCCGCGGTTCGAATCCGTGAAGGCCCACCAAAATTTTTCATATCCTGTTGCACGGCCCAATAGCTCAGTTTGGTTAGAGCGCCAGCCTGTCACGCTGGAGGTCACGAGTTCGAGCCTCGTTTGGGTCGCCATTTTTTTACCCGTTTTTCGGGCTCCTCCCGATCAACGGACACGCCTCGATAGCTCAGTTGGTAGAGCAAGGGACTGAAAATCCCTCTGTCGGCGGTTCGATTCCACCTTGAGGCACCATACGGACAGATTCCAGAGCGGCCAAATGGATCAGACTGTAAATCTGACGTCTCAGACTTCGGTGGTTCGAATCCACCTCTGTCCACCAACAAAAAAGACACCCGTGAGGTGTCTTTTTTTGATGATGTGGGTGGTAAGAAAAACGCCGTATTTGCGGTGGTTCGCGCGAGGAGCGAAAACAGAAAATCTTTTAACTATATAACTTTTCTAAATGTTTTTCAAAAGCGAAGTTTTATCCTTATTTTTTGCTTGCCTTTTTCTTCAAAACCTGTTATAATCAATAAAAATAAATCATTTTGCTGCCACCGGGTAGCCCAAACATTCGCATGTACATCGTTAGGTCTTTGAAGATGTGCCCGCGAATGTTTTTTTTTCGGAGAAATTTCATGAACAAATTCAAATCCCTTTTCAGCTACTTTTCAAAAGCAGAGCTCGCGCTTTGGATTTCTTCCGTCGCCCTTATCGTCGTCTCCTTCTGCATTTTCGACAGAAGCAGCTATCTTATCCTCGCGGCGTCCGTCATCGGCGCGACTTCTTTGATTTTCAACGCGAAGGGAAATGCCGTCGGGCAAATCCTGATGGTAATTTTCAGCGTTCTATACGGCATAGTTTCCTTTTCCTTCGCCTATTACGGGGAAATGATTACCTATCTTGGCATGACTGCTCCTATCGCCGTTCTCGCCGTGATTTCCTGGCTCAAAAATCCCTATCAGGGCAATAGAGCGGAAGTAAAGGTAAACACCCTTACGAAAAAGGAAATCTTTTTTATGATTTTCCTGACCGTTTTCGTGACAGCCGTTTTCTATTTTATTCTGAAAGCCTTCCACACCGCCAACCTCATCCCCAGCACGATTTCCGTCACCACAAGTTTTCTCGCCGCATATCTCACCTTCCGCCGAAGCGCCTTTTTCGCTCTCGCCTATGCGGCTAACGATATTGTTTTAATCGTACTTTGGATATTGGCGGCGATCGAAAATATTTCTTATCTTTCCATGATTATTTGCTTTGTTATGTTCCTTATAAATGATCTTTATGGTTTTATCAGTTGGTCGAAAATGAAAAAAAGGCAATCCGTTTCCGATACGGAACAATAAAAATTCGGCATACCCCAACGTATGCCGAATTTCTTTAGCTGTTTTTCATGACCACGGATTCGATATTGTCCGCAATAGACTCTGCCGCATCGAAACAATTTTCAAAATTGCGATACACATCTCGCCATTCGATTACCTCACGAGTGGTTTCCGCTTCCCGCGACAGCCGACGAACCGCCTCCGTATATAATTTATCTCCCCTTTCTTCCAAATCGTTCAAAACGATAATCAACTCTTTCAGCTTTTCCGACTTTTTGAAGTTTTTGAATTCTTCGAGAAGTTTTACCGTATTTTCACAGCATTCGATAATCAAATCCGCAAATTCGCATGCGTCCGGCCGTAACTTTTTGATATCCGCCATATAGAGAAACGCCACCACGCTTTCCACACTGTCCGTGAGATTATCCGTCACGTGTGAAAGCCGGAACAAGTCCTCCCGATCAATGGGCGGCAAAAATTCCCGAACCAAAGCCGTCGTCATATCATGTTTTTCCATATCACAACGATGTTCCAATTCGTGGATGCGGAGACGCTGTCCCTCCAATTCGTCGGGATTGAAATCGGCCAAAAGCCCTTTCAGAAGTTTGGCTTCTTCCAATGCATATACGGACATGTTGACGAGGCATTCAAAATAATCGAAATTTTTCTTTTTGGTTTTCATACGTTCGCTCCTATGTAATTTTTAGAAAATAAATACGAATAATTTCGTCATGAGAAATCCGATAAGTCCGCACCCCGGGAAAGTAAGAATCCAAGTGAGAACCATTTCTTTCGCGACCCCCCAATTCACGGCACGGAATCTCTTCGCCGCGCCTACTCCCATAATCGCCGTTGTCTTGGCATGCGTCGTGGATACGGGCATACCCGCCACCGAACAGATAAGAAGTCCCGCCGTCGCGGAAACATCGGCCGAAAATCCCTGATATTTTTCCAGCTTCACCATGTCCATGCCGACGGATTTGATTATCTTCATTCCTCCGATAGACGTTCCGAAAGCCATTACGAGAGAACAGAGAATCATGAGCCATACGGGTACATTTACGGCTCCGGGAGAAACATTTCCTTGAGAAAGAGCCAGCCCCAAAAGAAATACACCCATGAATTTCTGACCATCCTGCGCCCCGTGCATAAACGCCGTTCCGGCCGCCGCAACGACCTGACCTTTATCGAAAAACCGATTCGCTTTTCTATAATCCGCCCGTTTACAGAGCCGTTGAATGAGCTTTGTACCCAAATATCCGAGTGCAAACCCGATAGCCAAGGAAAATACGAGCCCAAACAAAACTTTTGCCCATTCGCTGCCATTGACGCCGTCAAGATTATTATGCATCGCAATAGCGGAACCCGTCAACCCTGCAATGAGAGCATGGCTTTCGCTGGTGGGAATCCCGAACGCCCATGCCAGCACCGCCCAGACGACAATCGCAAACATCGCCGCGCACAAAGCGATGAGCGCCTCCCGCGCATTGGAACCGAAGTCTACCATATTATATATCGTTTCCGCAACTTTCGGTGACAACAGCGTCATGACGAGTACGCCGAGAAAATTGAAAACAGCGGCCATGATAATCGCCGCACGCGGCTTCAACGCGCGAGTCGCCACGCAGCTGGCAATGGCGTTGGGAGCATCCGTCCACCCGTTGACGAGAATGACGCCGAGCGTCAAAAGTACCGTGACCCAAAGCGCCGGCGTAGTTGACAATTGCTGAATAAATTGGGATAACGACATAAATTCTTCCTTTCCACTCTCCCGTTTTATTTACATCCGTATTTTACACTCGTATTCATTTTGTATAAATTCGGTAAAAATATTGTAACATATCCCGCAAAATTTTCCAACTGTTTGGGAAAGAAAAAGCACAAATTGCTTGTAATAAATTTGTAAAAAGTTTTAACGAGAACAATTTCACGAAAAGTTAAAAGAATTTTTATAAAAACTATTGACAATTTACCGAAAATATGATATTCTGTTTATATAAAGAAAATGTTTGCGTCTGAAAAGATGACAGACATCGGGGATTTATTTATCCCGCCGACGCGGAAAAGCGCGGCAGAGCCATAAATCGTCCTTCTGGAAACAGTTTTAAGCTGTTCGGAGTCTTTAAAAACGAACCTCGCGCATTTTAAGCGCGAGGTTTTTTAAGTAAATATCCCCCACTATAAGTGGGGGCTTTATTTTTCGCCCTAAAGGGCATGAATACCGGCGGGTGCTCAAGCACCACACAAGACCGCCTACCGCACATAAGCAAGCCTTTTTCTACTTCTTCGGTTTATTCTTCTTTACGCCATTTGATTTCAACCATTTCTCAAAAGGGTCGTAATATTCTACCATACTGATTTGGGTTGAAATCAAATCTTCTTTTTCTTGGTTTTGAATATACTTTTGCACGGCTTGCTTATTACCTCCTACCGTGCTTACGAAATATCCTCTACTCCAGAAATGTCTGTTTCCTAACCTATATTTCATGTGAGCATACCGCTCGAATATCATCATTGAACTTTTTCCTTTCAGATACGCTACAAACGACGATACCTTCTCATTCGGCGGTATGCTCACTAACATATGTATATGATCCGGCATTGCGTGCGCTTCTATGATTTCCACGTCTTTCCGTTTACATAATTCCCGCAATATTTTTCCAATCTCCGCACGCAATGCCCCATAAATTATTTTTCTATGATACTTTGGCGTGAACACAAGATGATATTGACATTTCCACCGTGTGTGTGCTAATTGTCCTTGGGGATTTCTCCCCAAGGCAATTTTTACTTTTAACTACTGCGGTATATTCACCGCACCTATCAGCTTGTAGATAATCTTTACTTCCTGCACTCTCTGCCCGTCTATTCGTTCGGGCTTGCCGATGTAAATTTTATCTATAAAGCTATTCAAGATTTCGGGCGTCACCTCGGTTACATCGATGTAGCTTCGTACTAATGATATAAACTTTGCAATACTGTTTTCATTTTCCGTAGCCACCGTAAGACTTGACTTTAACGCAGTTATCGTTTGTTTGAGTTCCGCTTGCTCGGTTTCATAGTTTTTTGCGAGAAGTGCAAACCGTTCTTCGGGCATTGTTCCGCACACTTTTTCTTCATAGAGTTTCACTATGATCCTCTCTATTTCCGAAAGCCTGCTCTCCACCTTTTTCAGCTCACTTTTTGCCGCCGCTTGTAACTTTGCACTTTCTTTCACAGAGCATTTACGAAAATCCTCAACAAACTCTTGTTCGTGCTTTTTGACATACGCACAGACTTTTCATATATCTTCAAGCACGATTTGTTTAAGAGCGTTTACCTTTATCGCGTGTTCGGTACAAAGTCCCTTCTTCTTTTTACGGTACGTCGAGCAATATAAGCGTCTTTTCTTCGGTCCTCTTCCTGCGCCGTATCGTCATTTTACCGCCGCAGTCCGCACAATATAAAAGCCCCGAAAAGATATTGACTTCATTGAACTTCGTATATGCACGTTTCGTCCCTCGCATTTTCTGTACCGTTTCAAAAGTCTCTTTGTCTATGATCGCTTCCTGCGTTCCCTCGAATATAGCCCAATCTTCTTTGCTTTGTATCAACTGTTTCTTGTTCTTAAATGATTTGCGCTTTGTCTTGAAGTTTACTGTGCTGCCTGTGTACTCATAGTTCGACAGGATATACTCTACGGATATTCTGCTCCATATTTCCGGATAGGTCGCCGCCTTATAATGCTTTATCCCTCTGTTCTCGGCGTACAGCTTCGGGGTTTCGATACCTTCTTCCGTAAGCATACGAGCAATACTTCCCATATTGTTCCCGTCAAGATACATTCGGAATATCTTTCTCACGATTTGCGCCGCTTCCTCGTCTATGATCCACTTCTCCTTATCGTTCGGAGCTTTCTTATACCCGAACGGCGGAATCACGCTCAAATGCTTTCCCGAATTGCCTTTCGCTTTAAGTACGCTACGGATTTTCTTGCTTGTGTCCTTTGCATACCACTCGTTGATGATATTGCGGAATGGCGTGAAATCGTTATCCGCCTGATTCTCACTATCCACGTTATCATTCACCGCTATGAAGCGAATATCCATTTGCGGCAGCATTATCTCGGTATAATACCCCACCATGATATAATCCCTTCCAAAACGCGACATATCCTTTACCATGATTACACCGATCAATCCGCTGTTCACGTCCTCCATCATCCGTTGAAAATCCGGACGATTAAAATTCGTTCCCGAATAGCCGTCATCCACATAGAAGCGAACATTTTTGAAGTCGTGCTTTTCAGCATACGCTGACAGTATTTCTTTTTGGTGTACGATACTGTTACTATCCCCGCTTAACTCATCGTCTCTACTTAAACGACAGTAAAGCGCCGTTATTTTTTCACCTCCATAATATTTATTTTTTATTGCTACCGTTTGTGTTCCTAACATACTTTTTTACCTCCGTCAGGTTCCAAACAGCAAATTCGTTCTCTGTTATTTTGTATCAACCGACATATCGCATCGTAGGGTGTTTCTCTTGCATTAGTCGTTTCCTCCACTAATATCCTATATACAATTCCGTCAATTTTTATTTGTTCTTGTCTTTGTTTGTCTTGTTGTTTCAATTCCTCCAAATTTCTTGTGTTTTATATAGGTTGCTTGGCTTGGGATTTCTGTCTTACTATTTGCCTTGCCGGTCTTTCCTTATTATCTGTTATTTTTCCGACTACTCTCCGTCGCCGCGCCGTTCCTTTACTCTTATTACTTCATTTTCCTTTTTCGTTCCGCACGTATAACGGAAAGATACGCTCGGTCTACCCTATCCACACAATTTACTCCTTTCCTTTTCCCGATATTACGGGTGTATTAAGCACATTTAATGTGTTCCGCTGTTTTTCATCATTTCATAGGCTTTCTTTATAAAGTCCACCTTTGTCATATTTCGTTCCTTTAAGAACGTATTTACTTCGTCAAACAATTCTCGCGGGATCATCGTTTGAAAATTTCTGCTACTTGTTCTCCGTTTTTCTTTATTTTTTTCTTCGTATTTCCTGTTCGCCACTCTCTGCGGCGTATCTTCTTTTCTCCTTACCATTTCTTTCTACCCCACATAGACGAATTTTCTTCTTCAATAAGCCTTTGCTTTTACGAAATACGGCGAACATCCTCCAAATAATTTCCCCTCCGTTTATACAGTTCGTTTTAGGGAGTTTATCCCTCATAACTTCATACTGCCTTTCAGCCGCTTTATCTATCCCCTGCAAATATTCGGGAAGCTCTTTCCTCAAAGCCCAATACTTTGCAGGCTTATGTTCTTCCAAATATTTCTTCGCAAGTGTCCCGTACTTTCCGTAAACGTGGTTTACGGGTTTTACATTTGCCTGATAGAATTTCTTCTACCGTAAGCCCTTCGTCTCTATCGGCCTTCTCTATTGCTTCTTTTACCGTCATAACAATCCTCCTAAATTTTTACCTATCGTATATATACTATATAGTCTATTATACGCTTTTCTTCTTCAAGAGTCAAGGAATTTTTAAAAAATTTTTACCTCGAAATTTCTTTCACTTAGCTATAAAAACCGCAGCTTGCAACTAATATTCCGAGGAGAACAACCTTTCTGTCTATCTTTTCCCATAGCGTTTGGTCTCTTATTCGGATATATCTTCTCTGACGTTTGTCCATTTTCTCTACCGTTTCCTCCCCTAAGAAAAGCGGGTTTCCCGCTTTTTCCTCTCTCGAAAATACTACTTGTTGTATTTTCCTTATCCTCGTAAGGTATCGGAGGGGACACAATGGGCAGAACGATGTTTTCCGGTCTGCCCATGCCTTTTCCGTTTCTTTCTATTGCAGATTGACCGCGCCTACAAACTTATATATAATCTTTATTGCTCTTGTGCTTTTATACCTCCAATTTCTTTTGCCCGTGGGCGATACTCCTTTTACCTTTTCTCCGACGTATATCCTGTCTATAAAAGCATTGAGTATTTCCGCCGTCAGTTCCGGAATTTCCGTGTACCGCTTTACCAACCGTATAAATTTACTTAGGTTTTCTTCCGTTGTCTTTTCTATTTGTACGCTTTCCTGCAGCCTTTTTGCCTTTTCTTTCAGTTCCGACTGTTCTGATTCATAATCTTTCGCAAGAATCGAAAAACGCTCGTCCGTAATCTTGCCGCTCAGATTGTCCTCATACAGCCGCTTTATTATCCCGTCTATCTCTTCTATCCTTTCTTCCGTTTTTCTCTGCTCGGCTTTGGTTGCCTCCTGTTTTCGGTTCGCCTTCCTTTCCGCTTCGCCGTAATACGCTTCCACGAACTCTTGCTCCCGTTCCCTTACGCAGGCGCATATACGACGCAGATCGTTCATCACGATTTTACTGATTACATCCAAAGACAGATGATGCGGCGTACATTCGGAGCCTTTCGCTTTCCGATACGATGAACACATAAATCCTCCATATTTATCTTCACGGCTTCTATAATGCACGTTCAGTTTCTTTTTACAGTCCATACAATACAGCAGCCCCGCAAAGATATTCGGTTTTCTGTCTACCCGACGCGGAACTCTTCGGCTGTCTCTCGCATCTTCTGCACTATGCCAAAGGTTTCCTTGTCTATAATCGCCTCCTGCGTATTTTCGAATATCTTCCACTCCTCTCTCGGTAATTTCTCCTGTTCTTTCGTCTTATACGACTTCTTCCGCGTTTTGAAATTTACCGTACATCCCGTGTACATTTCCTGTCCGAGTATCTGATACACCGTCGTCATGTTCCATACGTTCGGCAGATCGCTCTTGCTCCGCACCGACATTCCGTTTTTATGAAAATGAACGATCGGCGTATCGACCTTGCGGCTCGTCAGCTGCTTCGCTATTTCTTTCGTTCCTATTCCATTCAGATACAAACGATAAATCTCCCTCACTACTTCCGCCGCTTCTTCGTCGATCACCCATTTTGTCTTGTCCGCCGCATCTTTCTTATATCCGTAGGGCGGCACGGAACTGACGTGTTTCCCTGACATTCCCTTCGCCCGCAGCACCGCTTTGACTTTCTTGCTCGTGTCCCTCGCATACCATTCGTTGATTATATTCCGGAACGGCGTGAATTCGTCTCCCTCTTTCGTATTGTCCACATGGTCGTTTACCGCTATGAACCGTACTTTCCATTTCGGGAACAGTATTTCCGTATAATATCCCACCTCGACGTAATTCCTGCCGAATCGCGACATATCTTTCACGATCACCGTTTTCACTCTGCCCGCCGCTATGTCTTTCAGCATTCTCTGAAAGCCGGGGTGCTCGAAATTCGTTCCAGAATATCCGTCGTCCATATAGAACAAGCGATTTTCAAAGCCCTGCTTTCTCGCATATGCTTCCAAAATTTCTTTCTGATGCACGATACTGTTGCTGTCTCCGGCTTGGTCATCGTCCCTCGACAAGCGCCCGTACAATGCCGTTATTTCACCTCCTTCGTTTTCTTTTATTTCAACTGTTTGCAATTCCGTTAGTTCCATTTTTCCTTTACCTCCGTTCTTTCGCAAACAGCAAGTCCGCCTTCTTCATAATTCCGTTTCACAAGCCCGCCGATAATCTCAAACGCCGTCTTTCTCGTTCCCGAAATTTCCTCCGCGATCACGGTATATATCGTCCCGCCTATCTCTTCTTGTTGAACCCTTTGATTTTTCTCCTTTTCTCTATATTCCAATTCCCTTTATTTTTTACTTTGTGCGGCATATATGACTTCGGTTTATAACATTCCGTCGTCTCTCCGTTCCGCGTTCATTACGGAACCTTTTTCACCTCTTCCCACAAATTTCTCCTCCTTTCAAAAATTTTTCTCTATGCCTTTCGGCTCACAAATACAAATCCGTCGGGCCGCGCGGAGACCTTATTCAGTCTCTCCCGCTCTTACCCGACGGACGGTTTATATTATTCTGTTGTCCCTTTTCGCCTTTGACTTTTTCTTGCAGTACTCTGTATCCTGCTTCGATCAATTTTACTTTCGTGAGGCCGTGCTCCGTTAAGAAAGCGTTTATTTCTTCATACAGCGCCCTCGGAATCATCGTTCCGAAATTTCCGCTTCTCGCTTTTCTCTTTTCTTTATTCCGTTCCTCGTACCGTCTGCGGCTTTCCCGCCCCGGCGTGTTTTCTTTTCTCTCCATAATTACTCCGAAAATTATATTTTCGTATTGATACTATTATAACACTTTGCAGTCGTCGAGTCAAGTATTTTTTGCAAATCTTTTTTCGTCAGCCTTTTTCAAAGCTCCAACGGTTGTTTATTTTTTCCTGTTCTTTACTTTTCTCGAGTTCCTGTTCTTCCTGTATCTCGTCCTCGATTTCTTTTAGTCGATTTGTGTAGTCTCTGCTCAAATACTCGCTTTCTTCCCCGAAAGTGGAAAGAAAGCCGTCGATGAGTTTTCCGACCTTATATCGCGAAATGGCAAGTCTACGTTTCAAGCCGTTGTCGTTTACTTTATACCGCCGTTTCCGTTCATAGATTTCGGGTTTGATGTTCTTGACCGCGCGCAATACGATGTTGCCTTGTCTGCGCTTGTAATCTTCTTCCAATTCCCGTATGAGCGTAATGTTCTTCGGTTCGACTTTGTAATTGTCAAAATATTCGACAACCTCCTTCTTGAACATGCCGCCTTTTATTATGTCTTTGGCAAACGGCGAAAAGATTTCCGTTTCATACTTTGCCAGCCGACTGTAAAACTTTCCGTCCGCTTTTCGCGCCCGCTTATCGTAC
>CAJFQM010000016.1 GCA_904419075.1 uncultured Clostridia bacterium | reverse complement strand
AAAGAATCTGGTAAGTGCTCTGAAAAACATAAAAGACGGAAAAGACAAAACACGTCCGAATCTCGGCATAGAAGAAGTATACGAGTACGATTTGGATACGGAAAAAGAACTGTTGGAGAAATACTGCGAGAAATCGGATTTCGTGTTTCATTTGGCGGGAGTAAATCGTCCGAAAGACAATGCGGAATTTATGCAGGGGAATTTTGGATTTTCTTCCGTTTTGTTGAATACGCTGAAAAAGTATAAAAACACCTGTCCCGTAATGTTGTCGAGCTCGGTACAGGCAACGTTGCTCGGAAGATACGGACAGAGCGATTACGGGAAATCCAAACTGGCGGGGGAAGACCTTTTCTTCGCCTATGCCGAAGAAACGGGAGCGGAAGTATTTGTGTACCGTTTTCCGAATTTGTTCGGAAAATGGTGCCGACCGAACTATAACAGTGCGGTAGCGACGTTTTGTTATAATACGGCAAATGATTTGCCGATAACGGTAAATGACAGAAATACCGAATTGGAATTGGTCTATATAGACGACCTCGTAACAGAAATGCTGGACGTTTTGGAAGGAAAAGCTCATCGATGCGATTACGAGGGGCTCAATCCGATACCGACCGAAACAGGGAAATATTGCTATGTGCCGGTATCACATAGAGAGACCTTGGGAAGAATCGTCGAACTTTTGGAAACATTCCGAAAGCAACCGAATACTCTTGTAATGCCCGAGATTCCGAAGGGAAGTTTTGAGAAGAAACTATATTCGACATATCTATCGTATTTGCCGAAAGACAAGATACGTTTCCCGTTGAAGATGAATATCGACGAACGCGGAAGTTTTACGGAACTCCTAAAAACGGAGAAATGCGGTCAGATAAGCGTAAACGTGAGTAGACCCGGCATAACAAAAGGGGAACATTGGCATAACAGTAAATGGGAATTCTTTATCGTGGTATCCGGTCACGGACTGATACAGGAACGGAAAATCGGCACAGACGAAATGCTGAATTTCGAAGTGAGCGGGGAGAAAATCGAAGCGGTGCATATGCTGCCCGGATATACGCATAACATCATCAATCTGAGCGACACGGAACCATTGATAACGGTGATGTGGGCGAATGAGACATTTGATAGAAACCAACCCGACACATTCGGAGAAAAGGTAGAAAAATGAATACGGAAATAAAACTCGATTACAGCGATATAAAGTTCAAGAATGACGGCAGGTTAAAACTGCTGATTATTGTAGGGACGCGCCCGGAAATCATCCGCCTTGCAGCGGTAATCACGAAATGTCGGAAATATTTCGATTGTATCCTTGCCCATACGGGCCAGAATTACGATTATAACTTGAACGGGATATTTTTTCATGACCTCAAACTCAAAGACCCGGAAGTGTATATGAATGCGGTGGGGGAGGATTTGGGAGCAACGGTAGGGAATATTATCAATTGTTCCTATAAACTGATGAATCAAATTCAACCCGATGCGTTATTGATTCTCGGAGATACGAACAGTTGCCTTTCTGCAATTGCGGCGAAGAGACTGCATATCCCGATATTTCATATGGAAGCAGGGAATCGTTGTAAAGACGAATGTTTGCCGGAAGAGACAAACCGTCGGATTGTGGATATTATTTCGGACGTGAATATGGCATACAGCGAACACGCGAGAAGATATTTGGCGGAATGCGGATTGCCAAAGGAGCGGACATATGTAACGGGAAGTCCGATGGCGGAAGTATTGCATAATAATCTCGACGAGATTGAAAAGAGCAATATCCTTGACAAACTGAATTTACAACCGAGAAAATATATCTTACTTTCGGCTCACAGAGAAGAAAATATAGATACGGAGAAAAATTTCTTATCATTGTTCAATGCAATCAATAAATTGGCGGAGAAATACGATAAGCCGATATTGTATTCGTGTCATCCGAGAAGTAAGAAACGTTTGGAAGAAAGCGGATTCAAGTTGGATAAGAGAGTAATCCGCCATGAACCTTTGGGTTTTCATGATTATAATAAGTTGCAGATGAACGCATATGCGGTAGTGTCGGACAGCGGGACATTGCCTGAGGAGAGCAGTTATTTCACGAGTATAGGGAAATCGTTTCCGGCGGTGTGTATCCGAACGAGTACGGAAAGACCGGAGGCGTTGGATAAAAGCTGTTTCGTCTTGGCGGGGATAGACGAGAAGTCATTATTGCAGGCGGTAGAAACGGCAGTTAGGATGAACGATGAAGGGGATTATGGAATCCCCGTGCCCGACTACACGGACGAGAACGTGTCGACAAAGGTAGTAAAACTTATACAGTCGTATACAAATGTCGTCAATAAAATGGTTTGGAGAAAGTTTTGAATTAGGCTATTTGACAAAGTAAAAGTTTCTCGATCGCAGCTACAAACGACGCTGTAGACTTTACGATGAAGGAACTATCGGAGTGTGAAGACAATAAGCTGTTTGACGGTAATCAACATAGTAAACTTGAAATGTTACCAATCAGATTATTATAATTACGCACTTGGCATTAAAAGATTGCAAACAAGAGGGAAGAGCGGAAGAATTGGAGGAAAACGCAGGGCTATGTAGCAAAGCGGCTCGCAAGGGGAGAAGTTTTTAGAGAAATTCCGCGCGGACGACGATGAAGATATTCTTTAAGATATGTTCCGATTTATCATGCTAGAAGAACAAGCGGAGCTGATGAGCTGGTTTTACATCTACCGCAAGTATTTCAAGTTCGGCCTAAATTATCTGATTCGTCGTCCGTTTGCGAAATATGAAAGTTCGGAAAAAGTCAAATCGGATTTCGGAAATCAAATGAACGAGTTGCCGTATCATAGCCGAGAAATGTATTATAATATTTTTTTGAGGAGCAGATTGAAGAAGCGAGATGGTTGTTATTTGGTATTAAACGAAGAAGAGGAAGAACGCAGGAAAAGAATGAAGGAAAAACCGAATCCGAAGAATTTCGAGAGAATCATATCGGAGACGGAAAAGGTGTGTAAGCGTTTGAATATCACAGAGGATCCGTGCCGCATTTGGTAATCACGAATTCCGTAAGGAAAAATAATTTTAAGAATTTTTTAAGAAATGGAATAAAAAGAACGTTTTATTTGCTTGATATATAAGAGGAGACTATTCCAATAAAACGGTCGAAACAGTCCCACGACTTTACGGTTGTGGGATTTTTGTATGCTATGGGAGGTGGTGCATATGTGCTGAAAACGACTTGGAGACGGTCTAAAATATTTGCAAGAGTCCGCCTGTTCAGGTGCTCATGATTATAAGCCACGGGAAGACGAAAAATATTACCTCTTCCCCAAAAATTTTTATTTTTTCTTGTAATATTTGAAAAAGCCTTTGGAACGTTTGTTTTCTCCAATCCGCAAGAAAGGGATAAAACCGTTTCTTGAAGTATTCATAGATACCATCGATAAGTTCGGGCTTAGCACCGTAATGTTCTTTATGGTATGCGCATTCCTCATCATCATCCGCTTCCGCAAGATAAATTCCAGTATAGCGTCGGTATATTGCGGCATTTCGCCTTTCATGGATCTATAATCCATGTCCTTGCCCGTCAAGCTAACATGTCAGGCGGATTGAGCAAGAGGTCACAGGGAGCCATATCTATCCTTCATTCCGACTAAGAGTGATCAACCTGCGGATTTTCAAAGATATTTGGAAGAACACCATATTATACAGGGTATGGATTTCAGAATAAACCAATATGGCGAAATATTACGATCGTTTGAAAGAAATACAGGATAATCTATTCCGAATCTATTGGGTTACGTGGAAAGGAGCTTGGCGCGATATTCGGAGGGAGTCAAAGAGGTCCTTTTCTTGAAAAACAGAGAAAACTGACTGTAATATTCATATCCGCATTTGGAGGAAATATCGGAAAGGCTTATCCGAGAATCCGCCAGCATTTTTTTTGCTGCATTCAGGCGAGTTTGCAAAATATATTCTTTGGGGGAAAGACCCGTTCTTTTTTTGAATACGATACGAAAATGATCGTCGCAATATCCCGTGGAGCGGGCGAGCTCCGTCAAGTCGATATTCGACATATAATATTCTCTGATATAAGATACGGCATAGTCGATATTATTCCGTTTCTGAGAAACGGCGTTGGAGGTTTTTTTGAGAATCTCGATGACGATCCTCCCCAAAAGGTTTTCAATGCTTTGCTGATAATATATACCTTTTTGTTTGAATTCGTGTCGGATCATTTGAATCAAATTGAAAATTTCCGAATCCGTATCCTTGAAACAACAGCTTTGAGGCGAGGCAAAATGATTTTGCAGGCGAAATCCGACAGAGATCATACTGGTCTGAGATTCGTGAGTTTCCCCGTGAATGACATTGGGACTGACGAGTACAAAATTTCCGGGCGAATAGGAATACTTTGACTCTCCGAAAATCCCGTTTCCGGATCCTTTCAGATAATAGATGAATTCATAGCAGGTATGTTGATGAGGTGCAATGGTTCGGAGGGACTCATAATTCCGAATCCAGACATACTGCAATTGTATCATTGTCGTTGCCTCCATATTTTTCTCGGGGAAATTATAACACTCCCCATGAGGTTTGTCAATAGCGGAATTTTAAAAAATATCTGAAAATGTTAAAAATATCTTTATTATTTTTATCTGAATCAGAGAATATATCGGTAAAATTATAAATATTCCTCGGCTTTTGTTATTTACTATGCCGACCGTTGGCGTTATAATAAAATCACAGGAAAAGAGCGGCGGATTTTCGTTCTTTCGTGTTTTCAGAATTTAAGGAGGAGAAAAATGGAGAACCGACTTTTCCAAAAAAAGCGGAAAAAATGGAACGCGAGGAACTGGACGGTGTTTGTCGTCGCGACGTTCGGACTCGTCTATATTCTCTTGTTTCATTATGTTCCGATGGTCGGTCTGCTTCTCGGATTCAAGGATGCGGATTACTCTCCCAATCTGTTGGGGACGCTCCTGTTCGGCGAGTGGGTCGGATTTGAACATTTTACCGCTTTTTTGCAGGATGTCAATTTTTGGAACGTAATGTCGAACACTCTGATCGTCAATCTCATTATGCTTCTGCTGAATTTCCCGGCTCCGATTCTTTTTGCCTTGTTGCTCAATGAGGTAAAACATAAATCGTATAAAAAAGGCATTCATGTCGTCACGACGTTTCCGCAGTTTATTTCATGGGCGATTTACGGAGGTATCATCATCGCCTTGACCGATCAGACCACAGGCATTATGAATCCGTTGCTCGAACTCGTCGGGTTGTCGTCCGAAGAAAATCCTATCTATCTCATGGGAGCGGATTATATTTGGGCGGTAATTATCCTGTCGTCGATTTTGAAGGGCGTGGGGTGGGGAGCCATCGTCTATATGGCGGCAATCGCGTCCATTGACGTTCAACTTTACGAGGCGGCGGAACTGGACGGAATTACCCGTTGGCAGAAAGCGATTTATATCACGCTTCCGAGCATCGCTTCCACGATCACGGTATTTTTACTGCTCAATATCGGACGTCTGCTTTCCAACTCTTTCGAGCAGTTCAATTCCTTGCAGAATTCCGTCAATCTTTCCAGAAGCGAAGTGCTTGCAACGTATATCTATAATCTCAGTTTTTCCGCCCAGAGATTCGGATATGCCACCGCGATCGGATTCTTTAATTCCTGTATCAGCCTGATATTGTTGATTGTCAGCAATTTCATCAGCAAAAAAACTACGGGGAGGGGGCTGTTTTGAGTACGGTAAATCTTTCGGATTCCAAAGGTATGAGAAAGAGAACGCACGTGCGGATGTTTTGGACGGACTGGCTCATTTATGTGTTGCTGTTTCTGTTCGCCGTCGTTACTTTTTATCAGCTTTGGTATGTCATCATCGGTTCTTTTTCCAACGGTCAGCAATATGCTTCGGGCGGGGTATTCCTTTGGGCGGAAGGATTTACATTCGCCAATTATGAAGTGATTTTTCGGGATATGCAGTTTTGGACGGCGTTTCGGAATTCCGTTCTGCGCACGGTCACGGGCGTCGTTACGGAATTGCTGTTCACGGCTTTGGTGGCGTATGCGATGACGAGTAAATATCTGCGCTGTAAAAACGCTTACTATTGGATATTCATATTTACGATGTTCTTTTCCGGCGGCATCGTTCCCATGTATCTTCTGCTGCGGGTCATCGGGTTATACGATTCCTTTTGGGTGTACATTCTGCCTTCTGTCTTTTCCGTATATAACATGCTTATCGTTTCCAATTTCTATAAAGGAATTCCCGACAGTTTATACGAAGCGGCGGAGCTTGACGGCGCAGGAGAGTTGAGAATATGGGCTCTCATTTACATGCCGCTTTCCAAACCGGTGCTGGCAACGGTCGCCCTTTGGATTGCCGTGGATCACTGGAACAGCTATATGGGTACCATGCTCTATACGGAGGCGGGCGAATGGACGATTACCCTGCAATTTTATCTGAAACACCTGATCAACGAGGCGAGCAGCAATTCGGGTGCGGAATATTCCGACCAAGTAACCGCGCGTACGGTGTCTTATGCGGGAATCATCGTGGCGCTCATTCCGATAATGTGTTTCTATCCGTTTATTCAGAAACACTTTACGAAAGGAATCATGATAGGCTCTTTGAAGGGCTGAAAAGGAGGATAATTAATGAAGACGGGTAAAAAAGTGCTCAGTTGCGCAGTCGGTGCGTTGTTGTTGGGAAGCCTTCTTTTGGGCGGCTGCAACAATCCTATGTTCGATTTCGGCGGCTATGAATATCCGGATTTCCCTTTGGCGGATCGCGACGATACGATCGACAGCTGGACGCAGTGGGAAGAGGACGAAATCATAAACATCGACTGGTTTATCGACAGTACGTCGTATTCCCTGCCGCGGGAGGGCTCTCAGGTTATGGATGAGATTCTCCGTAAAACGGGCGTGAAAATCAATTTCAGAAAGGCGACCACGGGAGACGGTTCGGAGCTTACGACGATGATCGCGGGAAACGATCTGCCAGATCTGGTTTCCGTCACGGCGGGCATGGACAATTTGGTCAACGGAGCCAAGGTATTTCCGATCAACGGACTTGCCGAACGCTGGGCTCCTTCGCTGTGGCGGAGAATCACGGAGGAAGGGGAGATGTACAATACGTATAAAGACGCCGACGACGAGCTTTTCTACATAGTCAATAATTTTTACAATTCGGAGGAAATGGAAGACTACCGCGAACTGGGCGGGGATATTCTTCCCAACGACGGAATTGTCGTAAGAAAGGATTATCTCGACGCTTTCTGTACGTACAAAAAATCTCAGAATCCCGATTGGACGGACGCGCAGATGGCAAATCCGGAGGGGATATTCGAGTTTCTTACATGGACGAAAAACGAGTATTCGTTATCCAACGCAAACCATTCCGTATTGATTTCCGCGTTCGATTCCAGCGAAGAGTACGGAAGCCGAGGGATTCAGGTACTGATGGAATATTTCTCCTGTGCGGAAGAAGATTCGGAAGGGAACTATGTATATCCTCAGTCGAGCGAAAATTTCGTGGAAATGATGCAATGGCTGAACGAACTTTACCGTGCGAACCTGCTTACGGAAGGCTGTCTCGGCGCCACGCAGACGCAAATCAATCAGTATATTCAGACGGGTGAACCGATCATGTATATCGGAAAAATGATTACTCCGTCGAGCTATTTCAGAAACTGGGAAATGAATATCAACGGCAATAATCCGAAAGGCGAGGATGCCGCTTACGTACCGATTATTTTTACGAACGGGAACGGACAGGTGCCGCAGCTCTCTTATCGGACGTCGGGGGAATTGTTCACGATGGTTTCCGCAAATTGCGAGCGGCCCGACCGTGTAATCAAATTGCTGGATTTCCTGTATTCGGAAGAAGGGCAAAGGCTCGTCTATTACGGGATCGACAGGGCGGAGGACGCGGAAAACGGAACGTTTTTCTACGTAAAACAGCCGGGGGAGACGGAGACGCTTGAAGACGGCACGGTGCATACCTACCGATACGGGCAGATGGACTATACCGACGAGGTAAAGACCGCATTTCAGACCAACGTGGAAAGTTACGGCATTTATTTCTGCATGTTTCTCTGCAATCCGATGTACGTCAATCTTACCAGTGTATCCGGCGGTCAGTTCAATAACTATCGCGATTACGTGAAATGGAATTCCCGCGCTGCGCTCATCCCCTATTCTTATGATAAGCGGGGTTTTGAGTTCATGCTCGACACGTCGGATTCGCGATATAAATCCAGTCTTACGACGCAGAGCAATATGCGTTCGCAGTGGTACAAAAAATATGCGGACATTATCGGCCAGGGTTCCGCGGAAGAGGTCGCTTCGGAAATTGAATCGATGCTGGCGTGGTGCGCGCGGGCGGGTTTGAACGAATATGTCGAATTCAATAACGATTGTTTTCAGGCGCATAAAAAACGTTTGGGGATACAATATGCATGGGCGCCAAATGCTCCCGATTCCGACTACGCCGAACTGAGGATCAATTCCGTATACGGGGACACTTCCTATTATAAGGCTGTGCCCGACAGCATGAAGTAAAGCAATGGGGAAGATTAGGAGCCAACATGGAAAAACGCGAAAAAATCATCATCGATACGGATATCGGCGACGATATCGACGACGCTTATGCTTTGGCGCTTGCCGTCCGCATGAAGAAATTCGATATTCTCGGCGTGACGACGGTGTTCAGAAACAGTATGCAGCGCGCAAAAATCGCTTCGGCGCTGCTCGGAGCGCTCGGGGAGGAGACGGACGTATATGCGGGAGAAGACTATCCGTACAAGGCCGCTTTTCAGGTGGAGGACTTTGAAGAAAGACTTCCCGACGGCCGTCCCGTCATTCCGCACTATTTTCCCGAATTTGCTTCCGCGCCCGTACGTTCTCTCTCCGCAGTCGATTTCATTGCGGAGCAAGCGGAAAAAGCTCCCGGAGAGGTCACGCTCATGGCTATCGGGCCTTTGACGAATTTGGCGAGAACGGCCGAAAAATATCCGAATTCTTTCCGCAAATTCTCGCGGATTATCTGCATGGGCGGAAGTTTTACGGGGGAAAAGGCGGAATGGAATATCCGTTGCGACCCGGAAGCCGCGGCGCTCGTACTGAGGGCGGGCGTGCCGATGACTTTTGTCGGAATCGATGTGACGGCCTATACGTATTTGGAAGAAACGGAGGTTCGCGCGGTCACTTCGGGACGGGGGAGGGAATTCGGCATTCTCGGAAGAATGCTCGGGAAATGGAGGAATACACATCCCGGGCGCAGGCCGACGATGCACGATGTGCTTACGATCGCCGAAGCGACGGAAAAGTTCTGTACTTACGGAAGACGGCGTATAGACATTCCGCTCGCAGGGGACGAAAGGGCCCGCACGCGATTTACGGATACTCCGTCCGCGGCGGAAGTTACTTACGCGACGGGCTTGGACAGAACGGCATTTCTCCGTTTTTTCATAAATACCTTGAAATCCGGAGAAGCGCCGTATATCAAATATTTTAAGGATGCCGAACAATCGGTATTCCCGGAAGGAGGAAAAGAATGAAGACGAAACTGATTTCCGTGATGCTGGCGGCCTTTGCCGTAACGGCCATATGCTTTTCGACGGGCGATAGAAGCACTTCTGCGGAACAGGCTTTTCCGTTGATCTACGAAGCGGAAGGGAAATTATCGGAAAACGAACGGATGACTTATGTGCTGCCCGAAGAAAAGCAGGTACAGGGGAATGCTCTTTCCGTAAAGGTATTTTTGAAAAATACTTACAATTACGCGCTTCCCGTCAGAATTTCCGTTTGTTCGGGCGGAACGGAATATACTTGGAACAGCAATGTTGGTACCGCTCGGGGAATCGAATATACGACTTCGGACGGAACGGGGGGAAAGACGGAAACCGGGCTTCAATGGAACAGAACGGGGGAACTGGAAATTCCGTATATGTTTTACGGAGAGATTCTGCTGCCCTTTTCAGAATTACGGAACGGAGCGGGCGCGGCGATTGAGTCGATTTCCGAAATTTCCGTTACCGTGGTGGCTTCCGTCAACAGCAATTTTGCTTCGGGCGATACGTGGTTGAAAGACGGAATCAGTCTGTACCTGTTCGGCGCGGACTGCGTGACGTTAGACGAGTACGGAACCGCGGGAAACTATGAACCGCTGGCGAACTTTTGCGGCATGAATGCGGACGAGATTTCCGTCGAAGCGGGAACGGCGGTACCGGAAGGCGTTTTGCGTACGGCGACGGAAGAGGATTATTCCGTATTCGAGGCATTTGTCGCCCGTTATCATTCGGAATGTGAAACGCGCGGGGATATGAAATTGATTGAAGGATTCGATTTCGGGGAAGAATTTTCCGCCGTCGGCAAAGAGCGGGCGGAACGGGAAATGTATGAAAAGTTTTATCTTTCCGGTCAGAATTCGGATTATTCGATAAAGGAGAACGGGGAACGCGGAAACGGACTTTTCTATAACTTGGATTCCGCGGATTTCGACGCGGGGAGGAATTCCTATGCGGGCGTGCATTTCAATTTCGGGCAGAAAGACGCCACCGATTGGAGCGGAGCGAACGGAATTGCCGTATATGTGGAGAATAAGGCGGAATATTTGGTGAGTTTTGCCCTGGAATTGTTCCAGTACAATCTCGAAACGGGACTTTTGGAACAGTATAATCTCAACGACGTGGGGCAGAAATACAAGACCGTATATGCGTATGATACCCAAACGGGGGAGGAATTTTCCTATCATACCCAGACGTTTGTACGTATTCCCGCAGGATTCAAAGGCTGGCTGCGGATTCCTTTTTCGCAATATGCCGCTCCGAGTTGGTCGCTCTCTCCCTCTTACGGAAACGAAGGGATTCTGGACTTCGATAAAAATCCCGTCGTGAAAATCTCGATTACCCGTCTGTTCAATGCGAATCAGGACACCGAAATTTTGCTCGACAACATTTCTCTTTATTACGGGGATTTCAGCGTGGGGAATCTGTTTGACGACAGCAGGCAATCCATCAAAGACTGCATGGAAAACGGCAGCGTTCCCGCGTAAAGGCCGGGAAAACAAGGAGGAAAACATGAAAAAGACGGTCTGTATTTTTTTGGCATTGATTTTGAGTGCGGGACTTGCGGGATGCAATAAAGCGGCAGATTCGTCCTCTTCTTCGGACGGAGGGACGACGGAAACTTTCGAGGAAAAGATCTTCGACGGAATCGGTGCCGTATTCGACGAGAGCCTCGGTTATTATAACGAACATCCTTCCGCTTTTCAGGAAGGAACGACCCGATATCTTTTCTATACGCGGAATACGGTCAAATACGACGAAACGACGGACAGCATAGCCGTCCGCACGGGGAGTTACAGCGGCGGAAAATGGAGCTACGGAGAAGCGAAAACCTGTATTTCCGTTTCCGAAAGCGGCTGGGACAGCGGCCGCATTTTCGGAGCGGATGTAGTCAAGGGGGATTTTTCTTACGGCGGAAAGAAATATTCCTATTTGATGGCTTACAGCGGTACCGACCGAGAGGATCGTACGAACGCGCAGATCGGGTTTGCCGTAGCCGAGACCCCGACGGGTGAATGGACGAAAGTGGGAACGCAGCCGATAGTCTCTTTCGACAGTTCGGAATGGGATTCGGTCGGCCTCACATATTATCCGGGGGCGATAGAACCCAGCCTCGTCAGTTTCGACGAGGGCGGGAAGGTGTGGCTGTTTTACGAGGAATCGGAAGTGTTCAAATCGAATTACGCTTACGAATTGGACTGCTCCGATCTCGACAATATCGTCCGCGGCGGCCGCAAGGTTATCGAACGGACGGGGATTAACGATTTGGGAACGAGCAACCCTCTTTTGTACGGCGGGGATTTTGTCTGGGATCCCGATTCGGATTATCTGTTTGCCGCCCGTGAGGGCCGCACGACCGCGACGACCGAACCGAAAGTCGCGGACGAAGTGGAGGTATTGCGTTCTTCCATGGATATTCTCGATTCGATTTCCCAAGGAATTACGCAGGAGGAACCTCGTGAATGGTGGGAAGAAGTCGGCGACGCGATAGATGCGGAAGCCACGGCGGATCCGCAGGACGATACGAGAATTTTCGGTTATACGAGAATTTTTTCTCCCGGCATTGTCAGCAATGAGTACGGCAGACTGCTCGAATACGGGACTTTGGAAATACTCTTCACGACGCAGGCGAGCGACGGCGACGAACGCTTGCCCGCCGATCGGGAAGACGCGTATGTGTTCTCTCCGATGATTCATTCCCTGACGATTTCTTATTGACGAGGAGGCGGTATGAACAAAAAAAATATATTGTTGGCGGGGCTCGTTTCGGTGCTTGCGTGTTCTCCCGCATTCGCACGTCCCGTTGCCGTCGGGGCCGATGCGGACGCGTCGGAACCGCTCGTCAGTTATTGGTCTTCTGACCCGGGGGTAACGGAGATGCCCGTTTCGGAAGGTGCTTCGGAGACTTACGCCGAAACGGACAGAAAATGGCAGGGGCTTCCGACCATTGCCGTAACGCCCGGCGGGCGGATGTGGTGTGCATGGCAGACGGGCGATTCCGTGGAGGGTTCGGAAGGACCGGATAATTACGACGTAATGTATTACAGCGACGACAGCGGAGCGACTTGGAGCGAAGAGTACATGATTTGGGACGTTCCGGACGATTCGGTGCGTTTGGCGGATCCGCGTCTTTTTTACGATCAGTTCGGGAAACTTTGGTTGATTCTCATTCGCGGCGGCCTGAAAGGCGCGTACGCGGTGGAATTAAAAAATCCCGACTGCGAGAATCCGTCGGAAAATCTTGAAACGGGAGAACCTGTGAGCTGGATGAAAGCGCCTCCCGCGCATCGTCCCACCATTCTTTCCAACGGATATTGGATTACGCCTGTAGAAGTGGATACGGACGCGCAGCAGACTTATATCTGTCGTCCCAATGACGAAACGGGAAAATATCCTTGGACGACGACCACTTCCCAACCTGCCGTTACGGCTTATCCCGAAAATAAAACGTTCGGCGAAGCGCAGATTATCGAACGGAAAGACGGAAGCCTGATGATGCTCTCCCGCCTTCCTCGGGATTGCGGCGGCGGAATGGAAATTTCCTATTCCTATGATTACGGCACTACATGGACTCCTTATAAGGCGGACAACGGAATTCCGTATATTACCCCCGGCTCCAAATTTCATATCCAGAGGTTAAGAAGCGGCGCGATACTGATGATTACGCATGCGACCACGGCCGACAGGGAACAGCTCGCCGCCTATCTTTCTTACGACGACGGAGAGACGTATCCCTATATGCTGATGCTCGACGACAGCGACATCCGCGGCGATTGGCGGAATTTCGGAATCAGTTATCCCGAAGCGGCGGCGGAAGAGGGCGAAAACGGAGAAATTTATATCGTCTATGATGCGGGCAGGTATGAAATGAAAGAGATCCGGATGTGTATAGTCACCGAAGAAGACATCAGGGCGGGAAAACCGATGAGCGAGTACTGTCGCATGCGCATGGCGGTCAGCAAACTGGGCGGATTTCTCGATTATGTCGGAACGAAAGAAACGTATGAGCGATACCTTACCGTCAAACCCGGTACCCCAAAGAGCGAAATTCTTAAAAAACTCCCTTCTATTGTGACTTTAATAGGGGAGGACGGTTCCGAGCTGGAACTGACGGGCGAGTGGGATTGTCCCGATTACTCGAAAAATGCAGAGGGGCGGTATACGTTTGAGTTTTCGAAAAAAGTGACGGGCAAAGCGCAGGACAGATACAGTCTGTTAAAGGCGTATGTTACGGTTGCGGACGGGTCGGAAAATCCCGCACCCGGGGAAGACTCGGGGGATTCTCAGTCTTCGGGAACTTCGGAGCAGGCGCCGAAAAGCGGGGGATGCGGCTCGTCTGCGTTCGCGGGAAGTATGGCCGCGGCGGCCGTATGCGGAGCCGTCATTATCGGGCGGAAAAAAGAGACTTCAAAGAAAAAATAGATTACATTTGTAAGGAGGAACGGAAAAATGATGAAAACTTTGCGTAAGGTGCTCTTATGTTGCCTTACTTTAGGGCTTTGCGGCGCCTTCGGCTACGGCATGGCTGCGATGAACGCCTATGCGGAGGAGCCAATTCCGTCGGAGACGACCGTTCCCGACGGGGAATTGCGGCAGCTTTCCATCGACGGGGGAACGATTGTCTATTCCAACAGTACGGCAGGCGGAACGGTACGTTTTTCTCCTTCGGACGGGGAGACGGATTATACGCTTTCAGATGCGACGGATATTGCCTTTCGGTTCAAAATCATGCACAGACAGGCAAATCGTCCCAATGTGGATACGGGGCTTAGTTATATGCGCATCAAGTTTGTCGGGAGCGACACTGTTTGGGGAATTTCCAAAGAGGACCTTCGTTTTACTTTTCTCGACGCTTCGACGGATCAAAAGAGCACCGTCCGCGTTTCCGACGGCGGCAGCGGAATCGGCGGCCAGCTGAACGCTTCATCGGGAACGGACGGAACGATTTATGTGCCGCTCGCGCAGCTGAGAGACGGCGATACGACGGAGGAGCTCGGAGAGCGGCTGACGGACATTGCCGATTATCAGACGCTGGAAATCGAGTATGTCGAGTATACATCCAGTTCTTATCGCTGGGATTTTGCTTTCGGAGACTTTGCCGTAATCCGTCAGTCCGACGGAGAAGTGACGACGGATGTTCTGCCTTTTGAGGCGGAGGCAAGCAACGACAACATTACTTTGTATGATGTGTTTTACGATAATGTCACGCTGAAAGTGAACGGTTCCGTGGCGGAAGAGACCTCGGAGGGTACATATGCCGTGGATTTGGGGGAACAGGGTACGGTATTCATCGATTCCGATAAATTGTTTGCCTATGATCCGATTTATTTGAAAAGCGAACTCGCCGACGGGTACGGCATCACCAAGGTCGCGACGAGCGTCGAAGGCATAGAGGGTTATACGCTTTCTCAACGCGACGAGAGCGCGGATAATTGGAGTTATAAAGACGGATTTGCAGGCAGAAACAAGGACCGCAGCGCCCTCATGACGGGATATACCTATGAGGGGGAATATTATATCCGAAAGGGTAACCATGGTCTGTATCCGGGCGGAAGCGACGAGCTTTCCACGTTGGGAACTCAACCTTTGAATTGTACGATCGATGTGACCGTTTCCCCGCTGATCGCGCTTGAAATTATCGGAGAAAACGCGACTGCGGCGGAGATCTATTACAGCCGTCTCGATACCCTGCAAAAATTTATGGATATTACGGCGGACGGGGATTGGAGCGACATGCCCGATTCCGGAGAAGACGGAAAACTTTATCTCAAACCGAAAGAAGAAGCCGTGATCGTCGTCGTTCCCAAAGACGGTTATGATTTTACGGGGCTCAAACTTAACGGAGAGGCGCTTGCGGAATCGGAAAAAATCGCGGACGAAGAGACGAATCGGATTTCCGCCGTTTCGTATAAGGTCACGGTGACAGAGGCCGGAACGATAGAGGCTCTCGGGTTGGGAGAAGAGGTCGTACTCGGGCTGGACGTCGCTTCGGAAGGCGGAAGTGCGGCCATAGACGGAAAAGCCGTGTCGGGAGAAACTTATGTCAGCAACATATATAAGACGTTGACAATTGAGGCCGTTCCTCAAAGAGGGTATTCGGCGACGGTAAGTATTATTTACCCTCCCGAAGAAGGCGCGGAAGAAACTTCTGTTTCCTTGACGGCGGCCGACGACGGAAAATATTACTATCAGGTAGACGGGAACTTTACGCTGAAAATAGAATTCGATATCATCAGCTATAATGTGACGTATCGTCTGAACGGCGGCGAATATGCTTCGGGAGAAAGCAATCCCGCGACGGTTACCTATTTCGATACGGTGACGCTGAAAGACGTAGAGAAGGAGGGATATACTTTCCTCGGTTGGAGAATCGAAGGGCAGGAGAACTATATCGCCGAATTAAAAGAAGTGGATTCGGATATCACGCTCATCGCCGTATTCGAAATCGAAGACGATGTACCTCCGACTTCCGATTCGACCGGGACTTCTTCGGAAAATTCGCAGGGCGGAAGTACTTCCGACGGGGACGGATGCGGATCTTCTCTGGCGGTATTTTCGATCATCGGCACCTTTGGGGTTGCTGCAATCGCATTTGTTTCGAAAAAACATTCGCGTAGGAATTGACGGCAACGGCGTGCCGCTTTTCGGCGGCGCGCAAAAAACTACGGAGTTAAAAAATGGATAAAATCAGTATGGTGCACCGCGATTCGCTCAGTTGTGAAGCGATCGTGCGTAAACTGCCCGACAAAAGCCTGATTCTGGTATCGCAGTGCGGCGGCGTTACGGAACCCGCTTTGGAAAATCGGGTGTTGGTTTTTCATAGTCGCGACGGGGAGAAGTGGTCCTCTCCGGAACTTATTCGGGAGGATAACGGCAGAGCGCTCTATGCGACCGACATGGATGTGGACGAGGAAAGCGGTCGGGTGAGAGTCTATGTCACCGAACATAACGGCGGTTATCTCGATACCGATTGTTATGCGCTCGTCAGCGATGACGGAGGATATCGCTGGCGAAGGGAGGAGCTGCCTTGTTTCGGAAGGGATTTTGTCTTTCTTCGGGGAACCATCCGCACGCCGCGGGGAAAATGGATCGCTTATCAGAGGTATGCCGTCGAAAAAGAAGAAAACGATTCTCTCAGACGCGCGGGGAAAACGATTCTGGACAGTATGCTTCCCGCCGTTCGATGCGGAACACTGTTTTCTTCGGACGGAAAACATTTTGAAAAGGGAGAAGATATTCTCATTCCCAACGAACTGAACGGAAAAAGAATATGGCAATGGCCGGAACCGACGCTGGCGGTTTTGTCCGACGGTTTTGCAATGCTTCTCCGCATAAACGGAGCGGGGGTACTTTATCGGAGCGATTCAAAAGACGGATTGCATTGGTCTAAGCCCTGCCCTACGGATATTCCGAATCCGAACAATAAACCGAAATTGCTCAACTTGAACGGCGGAGCCGTGGCGCTGATCAATACGCCTAACCCCGAACTCGGTTTCAGACACAGAAATCCGCTCGAAATATGGATATCGGATGACGATATGCGCACATGGCGCTATAAAAAGAAAGTGCTCGATTTTCCGGGCTGGCTTTCTTATCCCGACGGATTCGCGGACGGAGATCGGATCGTTTTTTCCTTTGAACTCAACCGCCACGATATTTATCTCGCCGACTGTGACATATCGGACTTTTTCGGAAAATGAAACATCTGCTCATCGATATCGGCAGTACGAGCATCAAGAGTGCGGTTTGCGGTCGGAACGGGATGCGTATGGCGGAACGGATTCCCTTTCCGGAGCCGGCTTTGGATGACGGAATTTTCTACGAAGTGGAAACGGAAAAGATTTTGCGGATTGTCCGAAAATTGGTGGACGGTTCGGATTGCGACGACGTTTATATTTCCACGCAGATGCACGGATATTTTCTTGCGGATGCACGGTCGCGGCTGCTTACCCGCTATATATCCTGGCAAGACCGAAGGGCCGGGAAAGCGGGAATACGGCTCGGGGTTTCCGCGGAGAGCGGCACTTCTATGAAAGCGAACCTGCCGCGCGCGGGAGTCGAAGCGATTGCGAGATCCGATCCCGATTTATATTCCCGGGCGGCGGAATTTTTTACGCTCGGTTCCTATATTGCATTCGATCTGACGGGTAACAATATTACGCATATCACGGACGCGGCGGCGAGCGGTTTCTATAACGTGAGAACCCGCACGCGGGAAACAACGCGTCTGCGTCTTCCCGAGGCATCGTACGAGGTGCGTCCCGCGGGAATAAGAAACGGCAAAACAATTTATACGCCGTGCGGAGATCAACAATGTGCCGTGTCGGGAGCGGGAGGAACCGAAGAAAGTTTAGTTCTCAATTTGGGGACTGCGGCGCAGCTTTGCACGATAGAAAACGGATTCGTTTCGGGAAATTTTGAATCCCGACCGTACTTCGGAGGAAAGACTCTCTGTACGGTAACGGGGCTTTCGGGCGGCAAGAGACTGCGTGGTCTCTCCGCCGAGGCGGACGAAAGGGTCGAACAAGAACTCGCGGATGAATATGCGGCGGCGGTAAAGCGGCTGCCGAAACGGAAAAAACTCATTGTTACGGGCGGCGCGCTTCGTTTCTACGGAAAACTGATCGGTCGGGTTGTCGATCGGCTGGGATTTTTAAGGGAATTCAACGAAGGCGCGGACGCTTTGACGGGCTTGAAAAAATTGACGGAGGGCAAGGAATGAATGACGGACGAAAGGCGGGGATCATGATCAATGAAATCCCTTTTTCCAATTTTCCCGTATTGTTCAAGCAATGCGGACTGGATTTTTATATCATAGACGACGAGCACGGGGGATTTGATTATCGCGAAATTTACGGAATGATCTGTTCGGCTCGTCTCAGCGGAGGAATCGAAACGATTGTCCGTATTCCGTCCGCGGAACGGCGGGATATTATCAAATTTCTCGACATGGGCGCGGACGGACTTCTGCTGCCGATGACGGGCTGTGCCGAAGATATAAGTAAGGTTGTGAAATATGCGAAATATTCTCCTTTGGGCGAACGGGGAATTTCGACGATGCGCGCGCATACGCTTTATAATCCGCCGCCCCTGCCCGATTATATGAAATCTGCAAATCTCCACACAAAAATTTATGCGCAGATCGAGACGGCCGAAGGCGTGGAACGTATCGACGAAATTTTGTCTGTGGAAGGAGTGGAAGGCTTTCTGCTGGGACCGAACGACCTTTCGGATTCTTACGGTTGTCTCGGAGATACGGCTGCAAATCCGATCCTCACTGCAATAGACAGAACGGCGGAAAGTGCTCGTAAATGGGGGAAGACGAGCGGTATCATTACGGGAACCGCCTGTTATATCAAAAAGGCGAAAGAATCGGGAATGACGATGTTCAGCGAGGGAAGCGAACTTTCCGTTTTGGCGGACGGAATTCGGAATACCGTTTCAAAAATTCGTTCAAGAACAGATTTTTGAGTCGCTGAAATAGAGACGAAAAAATGAGGGGGGGTGAGCATACTCACCCCCCCTCATTTTTTCTCGCCGATAATTTAATCAATATGTTTACTGGTTAAATATAAATGCCCTGAAAACGGTGTAATATTCTTAAAAAAGTTTCGTTTTATAAAAGAAAATTTACCATTTGTTAAAGCATAGTTGATTTTAGCAGAAAAATATGGTAAACTCAAGTGAAATTTGTCGCCGAAGCCCGGGCTTCGGTTATTGCACATTTGTCATAATGTGCAATAAAAAAACTTATGAGCTTTGGGAGAAATACCCTGTGAAAATGTTTGATTTTTTCAAAATCGTCTACGACGAAGTTTTTATCCTGCAACTTTTGACGGTATCTTTTTCCATCGTTTGGGTGTTTTACGATTGGAAGAAAGAAGCGAAAAGCATTACCATAGGGATAGTCTATATTTTGGGTACGTTTTTTGTCGGGACAATGCTCAATTGGGCGCTGTTTGAGTTATCCGTGATATGGCGGGCGATAGCGGGGATACATTTTCAGCTTGCCTGGCTGTTGACGATCCTGCTGTATCTCGGCGTTTTTGATCGTACATATGTAACGAGCCGGTTTATTTTAGGTGCTACGGTGTTTATAACTGCGATTACGACGGCGGAATTCGGCCATGAACTAAGCGGCTATCTAAGAAGTGTATATCATGGCATATATTGGGAATTTGTGTGTTTTTTAGCGGATTTGTTGATGATAGGGATGAGCTTTGTCATACATAAATACAGTCTGAAAGGATATAGCGATATTCCGGGATTTTCGGTTGCTCTGATAATGATAACGACGATTGTTTCGACGGCGCTGATTATCATTAAGACGGTGATGAAGATGTCGGAGGGAATAAAATTTGACACTTATTACTGCATAGAGCTTGCGGGAATATTTATCATTTCGGTGTCGGGTTATCTGATGGTGTATTATCACTGTAAAATCCGGAAAGAAAAGACGATTTTGGAAGTCCAAAACAAACTGCTGGAAGCGGATAAGAAGATGTTGATTATTACGGAGCAGGCGATAGAGGAGATGCGTTCGCTTCGTCACGACATGAAGAATCAGAATAAAGTGATGCAGCTCATGCTGGAAGAGGGGCGATACGACGACTTAAAGAAATATTTTTCCTCTATGGAAAAGAGCTATACGCGTTCTACGTTCAGCGGATTTGTGGACTGCGGGAATCAGTTGATCAATTCAATTGTGAATATGGAGATCTTGAAGGCGAATTCTTACGGAATATCGTTGGTTTCCAAGATAAACGTACCGAAGATACTGCCGTTTGAACCGAGTGACTTATGCCGTGTGTTGGTCAATCTTCTGGATAATGCGATAGAGGGGCTTTTGCGTACGGAGAGCCGCGATTATCTGGTGGACTTGAAAATCGGAAGGCGCATGGATTATCTGTATATCAGCGTGCAGAACGAAATCCGTGAGGACGCGGACAGGGAGAGCCTTTTGAAGATGAACACGGTAAAGGACGACGCGGCGAATCATGGGTACGGGCATAAGATTGTCAAGCGTATCGTGGAGAAATATAACGATTATGTACATTATACGATTGTAGATAATGAATTTGTGGCGGAAGTCATGTTGGAGTTGAATCCGGAGGATAAAAATGAGTAAAGAGGTTAATTTTGCGGTTTGCGACGACGATGAAATCGTCTGCGAAGCAATCTGCGCGAAAATAAGTAAAATACTGACTGCATGCGGGGTTTCGGTCTCGTGCGATAAATATGTTTCACCCGTGTCTTTGTATAATAACGTAAAGGACGGCGAACGCGTCTACGATGCTCTGTTTTTGGATATTGACATGCCGAAAATCGACGGTGTGGAGCTGGCGAAAGCGCTCAGGAAAAACGAGAATGCGGTGGATATTATTTTCGTATCGAACAGAGAGGATAAGGTTTTTGAAACGTTTCCCGTGCGTCCGTTCGGATTCGTCCGTAAGAATAATTTTACCCACGATTTGAAGGATACCCTCCACTCGTATATCAATACCCGCGTAATCAATAATAGTTATGTGGCGTTAAAGACGGCGAATAATTCGATAATCCGTCGGGTTCGCGTTTCGGACATCGTGTATATCGAAAGTTTCCGTTATAAACAATACGTCTATATGTCGGACGGCGAGCAGATAGAAATTCATATGACGATGCGCGACTTGGAAAATAAACTGGAAAAGTTCGATATTATACGGGTTTATCAAGGATATCTCGTCAATCTGAAATACGTACAGAGGATAGAGAGGACGGACATTTTGCTGAATTATAAAGACGGAATCACCATCAGCATCAGTCGGGAAAAAGTGCAGGAATTAAAAGCTCTGTATTTGAACTATCTGAGAAAAATCGGCGCGGTTCTGTTCGACGACAAATAAATTTTTTCCCTTCTTTTGCTTTTTACATTATTTTTTCCTCCTGACGACACGGTCGCTTACCGCATGGTATACGGCCGTGTCGTTCTTATCGAAAAGGATTTTTTAATTTACAATCCGTACATAAAATTTTACAGTTTGCAATAAATTCTGACAAAATATGGTCATTTTGTTTCCGTTTATTTAATAGCTCTTGAAAAATGCAATGGAGATATATATAATCATATCCGTAAAATGTCTGCAATCTTTACAGATAGCGGGCAACAAAAATTTAAGAGGAGGAAATTTATGGCTAAACAGAAAAAGACGGCTAAAAAGATCACGGCGCTCTTGGCGCTGTCGATATCATTGGCCGTCGGGACAACGTCTTTGGGTACGTCGTTGCTGACGTTCGCTGACGAAGTTTCCAAATCGTATGAGGGCAAATATTATACCGATTACGATTCCATGGAAGACGCCAAGAAAGCGGCGGAAGATCTGACCCGTGAGCTTGCTCAAGAGGGCGACGTTCTTTTGAAGAACAAAGACAATGCGCTTCCTTTGAGCGGCAAAGAATGGGTGAGCGTCTTCGGCGTAACGTCGGACAACCTGATCGGAGCTTCGGACAGTTCGGGTGCATTCAGCGGAAGCTCGTCGGCAAGCGACACGACAGTGGCGGACGCCTTGGAGGCTGCGGGCTTCAAAGTAAACCCGACGTTGAAAGAGTTCTATAAGAACGATACGTCCGAGCTCGGACACGAAGACACGACGTTTAATGGTCAAGTCAAAAATTCGTTCGGGCTTTATAACGATGTGGCGTTCATCGTCCTTTCGAGAGAGGGCGGCGAAGGCAGCGACGCGTCGCGCGTGACGGAGGAAACCGTCAAGGGCTCTGAAGACGACCATAAGGCGCTGTTGAAGAAGGAAACTTCGGGCGGCGAAACGGGTCCTCAGGCCGAGGAAGATGAATATTATAAGCATTCCCTCATGCTGACGGACAGCGAGGAAGAGCTTATCGCGATGGTAAAATCGCAGTTCAAAAAGGTCGTCGTCATAACGAACACCTCCAATCCCATGGAAATCGATGACTTGAAGAACGACGATGAAATCGACGGGATCATACATATCGGCCGTCCGGGCGTAGGCGGACTCGACGGTTTGGCGGACATTTTGATCGGCAAAGTTTCCCCTTCGGGCGGACTCGTCGACGAATGGATGGCGGACTTCACGGCGGATCCCACGTGGTACAACTTCGGTAACAACAACCAGACGAAGGGCTATAACGGCGCCGTTGGTTCCTCGAAATATATGCATGCAGACGGCACCGTGACGGGTACTGCAGGTACTTCCACTGCTTATGAAGGCGGCGAAGGCTATTACGGAATCGATTACGAAGAAGGTATCTATCTCGGCTATAAATATTATGAGACGGTATATACCGAAATCGCGGAGGGTTATCTCACCTATACGGACGGCGAACTTGCGAAGCCGGCAGAGAAAAACACCGAAGGTGCGATTGAACAGGCGAATGCTTGGTGGGATGACAGCGTAACCTATCAGTACGGCTACGGGCTTTCCTATACGTCTTTCAGCTTCAACGTCAAGGGCCTGTATACGGATAAGGATTGCACGACGGAGCTCGGCGAAAATGTCGCTGCCGATCAGTTCAATTCGTCGGTAGGCAACGAAGCGAAGGTCAAAAAACTGTACGTTCCCGTAGAAGTGAAAAACACCGGCAACTATACGGGCAAAAAGACCGTTCAGGTCTACGTTACGGCTCCCTATATTCGTTCGGAGGGAAGCGTGGAGAAATCCGCGGTCGTTTTGGTCGGCTTTGCCAAGACGGACGAACTCAAACCCGGCGAAACCCAGACCGTGACCGTCGAATTCAACGTTCAGGATATGGCTTCGTGGGATTCCAACGCGGATAACGGCGACGGGACGAAAGGTCACTATATCCTCGATGCGGGCGAATATATCGTAAGGGCAATGGAAGATTCCCATTATGATTATGCGACAGAGGTCGAAGCCACGGACGACGCTTACGACGAAGCTCGGTTCGAGCTGACGGGAAAAGCCGACCTTAAGATTGACGACTTCTCGGGCAATGCCGTCAAAGACCTGTTCACGACGGGCGAGAATGACGTTACTTCGGGTGCAGATGTCAAGGTCGACGACCTTAACTACGGCAACGTTCGTACCGCGGACATGATGGCGGACGGAACAAGCGGGATGACCGTTCTTTCCCGTGCCGATTTCGTAGGTACTTTCCCCGAAGCCCCCGACAGCGGCGACCTTACTTTCAAGGACAACATACTTGCGAACTGGGCTTTCTGGGATAACTTCACGGTCAGCAACAAGGGCGTGGACGATAACGGCAATCCCACGGCTGACGGCGGCAAGACGTATTACGATCGTGAGAACCCGGGCGAAACTGTTTACGACGCTCAGAAGAACTATGTAAACGACAGAGAATCCGATCCTTGGTATAAGACGAAGGACGATATTCCCGAAGGTTGGACACAAGCTACGGGTGTTTACGACGAAGACCACTTGGTTCAGAATAACAGAACGGAACTTCTTTTCCCCATGTACGTTTCTTTGGCCGAGGAAAGCCCTATCAAGTATAAGGATATGTACAACGTAGATTGGAACGATCCGAAGTGGGATGACTTCCTCAATCAGCTCACCTATGACGAGCTTTGCACGGTTGTAGAATTCGGCGGATATTCGACGGTGGATATCGCATCCGTGGGCAAAGTCAAGACGGAAGATTCCGACGGCCCGAATAACTGGGACAGCAGCCATTGCTGGTGCTCCGAGGACATTATCGCGTCCACCTTCAATGTAGAGCTTGCCGAAAAGCAGGGGCGCATTATGGGCAACATCGGTCTTTTGAAAGATCCTACCAGCACGCAGACCGGTTGGTACGGTCCCGGTGCGGACATTCATCGTTCGCCTTTCTCGGGCCGCAACAATGAATACTATTCGCAGGACAGCCTGCACAGCGGTTACATGGCGGCAGCGGTTATCCAAGGTGTTCAGTCCAAGGGTGTTGTGTGCTATGTCAAGCACTGTTTCATGAACGATCAGGAATCTAACCGCGGCAACCTCTTCACATGGGCGACGGAACAGTCCATGCGCGAGACGTACACCAAGTCTTTCCAGATGGCGCTTCAAGAGGGCGGCTCCAAGGGCGCGATGGTCGGCTACGGCAGACTCGGCGGACTTTCCAATACCAATAACTACAATTTGAGCACGGAACTCTATCAGAATCAATGGGGAACGCATGCCAGCTTCGTAACCGACGGTTACATCGGCTGGAAGATTAGGACCGATCCCGATATGATGGTTCGTTCGGGCAACGTCTTTGAACTTTACACGACTCCTTTCGTCGAATATCTTTCGGGCGAATGGGATGCCGAAAAGGGCACGGTAGTCGTTGAAGGTCAGGAGAACTATACGCAGTGGTATTGCGTGCGTATGTGCGCCAAGAGCGTGCTTTACAACACGGCGAACACGGTCGGACAGCGCAACGGTTATTCCGAATTGACGATAAACGGCAGTGCGCTTACGAACGGTATGGAAGGAGTCAAATACGAAGCGAGCGTATCGATCGCCAGCGTACTCGATAGCGATTCGACTGCAAAGGCCAGCGTCTCTGCAGGCAAACTTCCCGAAGGTCTTACTCTCGACGGATTGACTGGAACGATCAGCGGTACGCCGGAGGAAATCGGTGACTTCAAGTTCACGGTAAGTTACGTCATCGACGGATTTATCACCGAGACCGCGGAATATTCGATTAAAGTCGAATCGGCTTTGAACCTTGATGAGAACGGAGATAAGTTGGACGAGATGAAAGTCGGGCAGGAATTCATGACCAAGATCATCTCTTCCGAATTTACGAAAGATAAGTATGACTCCCTTGAATATAAGGTAAAGAGCGGAGCTCTTCCCGAGGGCGTTACGCTTACGAATAGCGAAGATGGCGGTGCCATCATTCAAGGCACTCCTACAGAAGCCGGTACCTATACGGTAGTTGTTGAGTTGACGGCGACGAAGTCTAGTGGCGGCGGGTTCCCCGGAGGCGGCGGATTCCCCGGAGGCGGCGGATTCCCCGGTCCGATGAACATGTCGAACGCGATAATGCCGATGGGCGGTCCCGGCGGTCCCAGCGGTGGCGATTCGACGGAAACAACGACGATTGATATTGAGCTTACCTTTGTGGTTGCCGGAGATAGTTCGTCTGAGACCCCCGATTGGGAAGAGGATGTTCCGTATATCGGCGATAACGGCAACTGGTTTGTGAACGGTGAAGACACGGGCACTCCGGCAACGGGTCCCGCAGGTAAAGACGGTAAAGACGGCAGCGGATGTAATTCCTCCGTATCCGGAATTGCAGGCTTGACGTTTGTGGCTTTGGCGGCTGCAGGTACGGTTTGTCTCCTCAAAAAGAAGAAGGAAAACTGATAACTTGTAAGGCAACTTTATAGGCAACACTTGTCAGGGTGTGCCGAGCACTCGGCACACCCTGAAATTCTGATTTTATTACAGATAAAAAAGGAGAACGATTATGAACAAATTGACGAAATGGGCAGGACTTTTTGCTGCAGTATGTATGACGGCGACTGTATTTTCTGTTGCAGGGTGCGGCGATGAGGGCGAAAGCGTTACCATGTATACGGTTGATTTCGAGAGTAACGGCGGAAGCGAAGTGGAATCTCAGAAGGTTGAAGAAGGAGGAAAAGTTGAGGTACCTGCCGATCCTACGAAGGAGAATTACATTTTTGGCGGTTGGTATAAGGAAGAGACGCTTGAAAATATTTATAGCTTTGAAACGGAAACGGTCACATCGGATATTACGCTCTATGCAGGTTGGGATTCCGCGTCCGATACGTCGGTAGCGAATTTCTATTGGAATTATGAAGGTGCGCCCGAGGAAATATATGTGTCCAAGACGTTCGCGAACGGTTCTCGTATTCCGTATCCCGGTACTCCCGAACGTGATGGTTTTGTTTTCGGAGGCTGGTATACGGAGGACGGTTCCGAACAATACAGTGACATGAAGAAATATGAAGGCGAACAGAATTTCTATGCGAAGTGGCAGGAAATTTTCACCTTTGAGGCGGAAGATACTCAGCTTACGGGAATTACGGATCCGATAGACATTGCGTTGGGGCTTGCTACCGAAGGCGGTGCAAAGAAAGGCTCAAACTTTTCGGGACCTGCAAACGGCGTTGATCTGATAAAGTCCGACGCTGGTGCAAGCGGCGGCAAATACGTTTCGGGACTTTTCTATAAGGACGCTTATTTGCAGTTTGAAATTGAGGCTGAGACCGAGGTAAAGGGTGCCACGCTCCGTCTTGTCCTTTCCTGTGAGTATGCGGACATCATGTTGGATTCGGATTCCTATGTGGTCACGGTCAACGATACGGCAATCAATTTTGACGAATTCAGACTCGGAAATGGTGCGGATATATCTACGGAGCCGGGAATCCGCGGCGGCTGGAAAGAAGTTTATATCAATAATATCGACCTTAAAGCTGGTCAGAACTTTATTCGTCTTACCGTGAATAACAGCGAAACGCCCGCGGGAGAGGCGGGAACGGTGGACGCGGCTTCTCCTTCGGTGGACTGCATCAAGATTTATGCCGACTCCAAACTTACGATGACGGAATACGAAAATAAATAAGTAAACGGAATAAGGAAACGTTATGGAAAAGATAAAGAAGTTTTTGGCGGGAAAAGGGGTAGGATACTATCTTACCCTTCCCGCGATTGCGTTTTGTATCGCGGCCCTTTGTCTGTACCGTGCAAACGGTGTTACTGCATTTAATCCCGAGCTTAATAAAAATGCGATTGCATACATCATTGTATGTTTGGCGATCTGTGTCGTCAGTCTCGTCGTGGATTTCAAGCCGATAAGATATATCGCGTATCTGTTTGGTATGTATGCATTTCTGTGGTTTATCTTTTCGCAGGTGACTTACATTGCCAATGTTTTCGTCGCAATCGATAATACATCTTTCACGAGCGGGTTTATCGCGACGGCCGTCATGTACGTGCTTTCGTTTGTGTTTACTTTGCTCGCGGCGATTTTAAGCAAATGGAGACCGTGGGTTAAAAAAGTGAAAGAGGTACAGGCATGAATAAGAAATTTGAAAAATTTTTAAATCATAAAATTTTTAAGCGCCGCCTTTGGGAGGGGCTTTCCGTCGCGTGCGCCAGTTTGCTCGTGTTGACGACGGGCGGATATTATATCGCGGACAGTCAGAGCACGATGATCAATGACTTTTTGAATATTCCTCTTTCGGAAATAGAACGTTCCGACGAAGAGCAGTATCAGTATTATAAGTCGGCCTATGCGGAAGACGAGTATGATAAACTTCAAAAGGATTATCTCGAAATTTGCAAACAAATTGAGGGTGAAGGATTGGTCTTGCTGAAAAACGATAACAACGCACTTCCTCTTTCGGAAGAAGAGAAGGTCAGTTGTTTTCTGACGGGTTCCGTTTCTTTCAATTACGCTACGTCCGGCTCTTCGAAAGCAGATACGGAGGGATATACGGATTTCAAGACAGCGCTTGAAAACGCGGGGCTTAAAGTCAATGCGGATCTGTGGAATTTCTATAAGCAGCAGGTAGCGGCCAAAAAGGGGCGTACCATGTCGGCCGATATTTATCTCATTGATGAGGTTCCTTACAGCGCATGGGGAAGCGTGACCTCTACTTTCGGAGAATATTCCACGGCTATCGTGAATATCGCACGCGACAGCGGCGAAGGAAAGGATCTTACGGCTTCTTCGATCTTGTCGGATAGCGAAGAGTATGCGAATAAGTTCGGCGAAGACGGAAGCTGTCTTTCTCTGACCTCGGCGGAAATAGGGGTCTTGGAAGAGTTGACCAGATTGAAAAAAGAAGGGACGATAAAGAAGATTATTGTCACGCTCAATTCTTCCGCGACGATTCAGCTGGATTTTCTCGACAGAGATACGATAGACGTAGACGCTTGCCTTTGGATCGGAAATGTGGGCAAAAACGGAATTTCGGCGGTTGCAGAGGCTTTGACGGGTAAGATTGTTCCCTCGGGGAAACTGTCGGATACTTATTTGAAGGATAATTTCTCTTCGCCCGCAATGATGCAGCAGAGCTATAATAAGGACAAGAGATTTATGTCCTCGTTTGAAAACGACGAAAATTTGAACGATACCCAAAGATATTACGGCGTTTACAGCGAGGGAATTTATGTCGGTTATCGCTATTACGAAACCCGCTATACAGATTACGTCAAAGAAACGGGCAACGCGGGCGAATACAATTATTCGGCAGACGTGGCCTATCCGTTCGGTTACGGACTTTCCTATGCGGATTTCAGTTACACGGCGTTTGACGTGGCGGAAGCGGAGGACGGCAAGAGCTTCGACGTCACCGTGACCGTACATAACGACAGCGATACTTACAGCGGAAAAGAAGCGGTGGGCATCTACCTTCAAAAGCCGTATACCGAATATGATATTGAAAACGGCGTGGAAAAGGCGGCCGTGGAGCTTGTAGGCTATGACAAGACGGACGTAATCGCTCCCGGCGAAGAAGAGACGGTTACGATAAACGTGAAGAAAGATCTCTTCAAGAGCTATGACGCGAACGGCGCAAAGACGTATATCATGGATGCTGGCGAGTATTATCTGGCGGTCGGAAACGGTTCTCACGAAGCGGCGAACAATATTTTGGCTGCACAGGGAAAGACCGTAAAGAATACCGACGGCAGAATGGACGCGGACGGAAACAGCGCGCTTGCGAAAATGGTCTGGGACAATCCCGAATTGGATAAGATGACCTATTCCGTCTCCGCGCATACGGGAAATACGATCACCAATCAGCTTGATTTTGCCGACCTCAATAAATACGAGGGAAGCGATACGGATGTAACGTACGTTTCGAGAAACGATTGGACGGGCACGCTTCCCAAAGAAAAGATCACGGTGACCGTGACGGACAAAATGTTTGAGGATTTGAAGAGCAATAAGCCTATTCCCGAGGATCCCGATGCGAAAATACCCGCTTACGGAAAAGTCGAGGGAGAAGGCCTCACTTTGGCGATGCTCCGCGGAAAACCTTATGACGACGAAAGTTGGGAAACGCTGTTGGATCAGATGACCTTTGAGGAGCAGTCCCGCCTTTTGACGAACGGTAAATATATGACGGACGTCTTGGAGTCGGTCTCGAAGCCCGACACGCATGAGCACGACGGCCCGACGGGCGTCACCGGTTCAAAGGGCAAACTTTCCATGCCGAGCGAAGGAATTTGGGCGTCGTCGTTCAACGACGAACTCATCAAAAAGGTCGGCGAAATGCTTGCGGAGGACGCGCGGGCAATAGGAGATTCGGGAATTTACGCGAACGCGATCAATATTCACAGAATGCCGTTCGGCGGCCGTTCTCACGAGTATTTCTCGGAAGATCCCTATCTCACCGCGATGGCTGCGATAAGTGAGATTCAGGGAATCCAGTCCAAGGGTGTAGTAGCGAATGTAAAGCATATTGCCTTCAATGATCAGGAAGATCAACGTGCCGGCGGCGGAGTATGGCTGAACGAGCAGTCGGCCCGTGAAATTTACTTGATGCCGTTTGAATATGCTTTGTCTTCTGCGGAAGGAATGGGCAACGCACACGCAGTCATGTCCGCAATGAATCGTGCGGGTACGGATTGGGTCGGCGCAAGCCTGAACATCCTTGAAAATATCATGCGCGGCGAATGGGGCTTTGACGGCTATTGCATCACGGACATGGCAGATTCCAATACGAAGATTCTCATGACTTATCAGGACGGACTTGCACGCGGTACGGATATATTCCTCGGGCAAGGCGCTAATAATACGTTGGCGTCGTTCAGGGCGAATGCAAGTTTTTGTCAGCGTATGCGTGAATCTTCTCACAGAATTTTATATGTCGTCGCCAATTACAGCGCGGCGATGAACGGAATTACGCCCGAAACGAGAATTAAGACTTCAAGTTGGTGGTGGAAAACGACGCTCATCGCGGTGGACTGCGTATTCGGCGTTCTTACGGCCGGTACGGCGGCGATGTACGTTTTGTGTCTTGTGAAACAATACGGCGCTAAAAAAGAGAACGACTGAGCAAAAGACAATGCGCCCGTAGACTGAGCTTCGGGCGCATTGTTTGACTTTGGGAGAAGCGGTGATGGAGAAGACGAAAGGACGCAGAATTGCAGCGATTCTTTTCATGTGTCTGTTTGTATTCCTTGCGGTATGCGCTCCGTTTGCGGGGATCTATATCGCGGGTCGGTATATACCGCCTCAATATTCTGCGACCTATTACGGCGCACTTTCTGACCTTTACGCACGATTGAAAGATACGACGGGCAAGAAGATCGTCGTCCTCGGAAATTCAAGTGTAGCCTTCGGGGTAGATTCGGCTCTCGCCGAGACGTTGCTTCGGGAAGCGGGACTGGACTATTCGGTTTGTAACTTCGGGCTGTACGGTTCTCTCGGCACGAAAATGATGTGCGAGCTCGCTTACGGAGAAATCGGGGAAGGCGACGTGGTGATATTTACGCCCGAGCTGTTTGCCCAGTCTCTCTCGACTTACTTTTCGGCGGAAGAAGCGTGGTATGCGCTCGACAGCGACATGAGCATGTATAACGCTTTTCCGAAGGAGACGAAGGGTGAACTTGCGGCGGGGTATATCGGCTATACGGCGAAAAAGCTGGCTCTTTACGAGGAGGGAACTCCCGCCTCGGGAAGCGGCGTGTACGCGCACTCTTCTTTCGACGAACGCGGCGATTTGAAAAATTATGCACGGCCGAATAACGTAATGCCGGACGGCGTGGACGAAAATAATCCGATCGTATTTGAGGAGTCGCTGTTTTCCTCAGATTTTGTGAATTTTATCAACGATTATGCGGAGAAGGTGAGAAAGAAGGGCGCAGAGATGTATTATTCTTTTGCGCCGATGAACGCAGGAGCGATTTCATTCGGAGAATTGGAACGAATCGCGGATTTTTATGATTGCATAGAGGAAAAATTGCAATTTCCGATTATCAGCAACATAGAAGATTATATTTTGGAAAAGGAGTGGTTTTACGATTCCAATTATCACCTGAATGACAGCGGCATGCAGGTCAGGACGGTTCAACTCGTAAACGATATCAAAAATCAATTCGGGAATACGACGAAAACGGACTATGACCTTCCCGAGAAACCCGTTCTGCCCGACGAAGGCGTAACGGGAGAGGGAGACAATACGGACGCGGACATGTTTGAATATCGTCTCGACGGCAGTTATTATACGGTTGTCGGACTGACGGAAGCGGGTAAGGCCGCCGAGGAGCTGGTAATCCCCTATCAGGTAGACGGTATTTATGTAAAGGCGTTTTTGCCCGTCGTATTTTTCGATGATAAAAATTTGAAAAGCGTCACGATTCAGGAGAATATCCATACGCTGCCGAACGGAAGTTTTTTGGGCTGTGACAATTTGGAACGCATCGTTTTGCGGCACTCGGAGCCTGCGGAAATTTCCGTCGGATACGAATTGCTGAACGGCGTGCCGGGCAGCTGTAAGATTTATGTGCCGGAGGAATCTTTAAGCGAATTTGCAAACAATTATTTCTGGGGGCGTTATGCGAAGCAGCTGGAAGGATATACGGAGTAAGAAAACGCAATTCTTTTTTATCCTGTTGTTGGCGGTATGTGTATTGTTATGTGGTTGTACGCAGACAGAGCATCGGCCGGACAAAGTAAAAGTGTCCATCGTAGACAGCCTGTTTTTTACGGCATCTGTTCCGACCGGAGAAGTAGAACCTGGCGAGGATTTCAAAACCGAGCTTTTTCTTCGTACCGGGTATGAGTTTGTCTCTTGTGACTATAAGGAATATGCGACGGAGACAAAGGACGGGAAGACGGTGCTGACGTTGAAAAACGTTTCGCGTCCTTCGAGGGTGACGGTGGAATGTCAGAAAAGCAAAGTTTCGAATGCCGTCAATATAGACTTAAAATGTACGATAAAGTATATTTTCAACGGCGGAACGGACAGGGAGGGCGCCGAGGAACGTACGGTAGACTATGCTCTCACGAAACACCTGCGCCCGAACACCATCAACGGTGCGGACGTAGAGCGCAAAGGTTATGTACTGACGGGCTGGAATACGCGCGCCGACGGCGAAGGCGAGCACATCGGCCTCGGGAGTCGGGTCACGGTAGGAGACGGTGAAGAAGCGACGCTGTATGCGGAATGGGAGCAAAGTATCGGCGAAAGCCAGCTTCTTTATAAAGAGTTGGAAAACGATAAGATTGCACTGACGGGATATCGCGGAAAAGGGGATATTCAGCCTTTTGTGATCCCCGCGGAGATCGACGGAATGAAGGTGGCGGAGATTTCCAGTTCCTTTACGACGAATATGCCCTGCGGGACGCTTTCGAGCAAAACGCTCGTTCTGCCGAATACAATCGAGCGCGTAAAAGGCAATTCGTTTCTGCATTCGTCGTTTTCCGAGCTGTATTTTTCGGACAATATCGAGGAGATAGACGAAAAGGCGTTTCCCTATAATATCGAAACGTTTCACATCAATGCGGTGAGAAAGCCGTGTTTTCAGGCGGTAAATAGCAATACGATTTTTTCGGATAACATGGATAGGCTGATATTGAACGCCGATAAAAAGAAACTCATCTTTTTTTCGGGGTGCAGTTTTGCCTACGGCCTGAACAGCCATGCGGTAAACGATGTTTACGGGGATGATTACGTCGTGTTCAACATGGGTGTGAACGGGGATATAAATGCGGCGTTTCAGATGGATATCATGGTCAATTATATAGGAAAAGACGACGTATTTGTCCATGCGCCCGAAGAAATGAGCCCCAGTCAGCTCATGTTCGGCTATTTTGTAAACAATATTATGTTTATTATGGTGGAAGGCAATTACGATTTGCTTTCTCTCGCCGATTTTTCGGATAACGGCGGAGTCATCCGCGCATTTTTCGACTATATCGAACTTAAAGACGAAATGGAGCCGTGCGATTACAACGACGGCAGGTACGAGGATTACAACATCTACGGAGATTATACCTACGAACGTCCGTACGACGAGTCGACGGAGACCGAGCGGGATGTCACGTACAGCGACAATGCGTATTGTTACGCGCCCGAACTTTTGACGGAGAGCGGGATAGAGAAGCTGGTCGGATATTACGACGCGATCAGGGCGAAGGGCGGCAAGGTATATCTTTCGTATGCTCCCGTCAATATCAGCGCAAGGGGCGGGACGGAGATGGAGGAAAAGGGGCGTGAGTTTGCCGAGAAGTTTGAAAGCATGCTTTCCGTTTACGGATACGAGTTTATTTCCGATGTGGAAGATTATATGTTTCTCGGCAGATATTTTTACGACAGCGACTATCACCTGAACGATTTGGGCGCAGCTTTGCGCACGGAGCGCCTGATTTCGGATTTGCAGGCGGCAGGGGTTTGACGACGGAGGAGATATGGAAAGCGTATTCGTAAGTAATCCGTTAATTTTGCTGGGTTTTATCGTTTCGCTCGCGCTTTGCGGATTCGGATTGGTGAAGAAAACGCATTTTTGCGTCACGGTCGTTTCCGCGCTGATCTTTGTGGCGACTGCGACGTACGCTTTGTTAAAGGGTGCGGGGCTGTATGAGGTCGGCATCGTTGCGGCGGCATTTTTTGCGATAAATTTGTTGCCGCTGTGGAAGAAGGGGGGCAGGTAAATTGAATTTTAATTCTTTGGAATTTTTGATTTTTCTTCCCGTAGTCGTTCTTCTTTATTGGCTTTTGCCGCATAAGGGAAGATGGATCCTTCTTCTTGTCGCCAGCTATCTTTTTTATATGAGCTGGAACGTTTGGCTCATCGGGTTGATTTTTCTCACTACGCTGATCTCGTATATCGCGGGAATCGGAATCGACCGTACGGAGAATAAAAAGGCGAAAAAGGCCTGGCTTATCGGCACGCTGATCATCTGTTTGGGGGCGCTCGTATTCTTCAAATACATCAACTTTATTTTAGAGAGCGTGACGGGAATCGTAAGGCTGTTTCACGCCGAGCAGGACGATATCGTTCTGAATGTGATTTTGCCCGTCGGAATCTCGTTTTATACGTTTCAGACGCTGTCGTATGTCATCGACGTCTATCGCGGGGATTTCAAGGCCGAGCGTCATTTCGGATATTTCGCGCTGTACGTCTCCTATTTTCCCCAGCTTGTGGCGGGTCCCATTGAACGTCCTCAGACCTTGTTGCCGCAATTAAAGGAAAAGCACCATATCGAGGAAGAAGATCTCCTTTCGGGTGCGAAATGGCTTTTGTCGGGGTTTTTCCGAAAATGCGTCGTGGCCGATTTCTGCGGTATTTTCGTCAATAAAGTGTATGCGGATTTGGGAAGCGCGAACGGTTTGGCGGTCTTTGCCGCCTCCGCGCTGTTCCTCATTCAGATTTATAACGATTTTGCGGGATATTCGGAAATCGCGATGGGTTCGGCGCGGCTCATGGGTGTCAGACTGACCAAAAATTTCGATAAACCCTTGACTTCGACAAGCTATACGGAATTTTTCCGCCGCTGGCATATTACGCTCAATCAATGGTTTACGCAGTATGTGTATATCCCGCTGGGCGGCAATCGGAAAGGCAAAGCGAGAAAAATCTTAAATACTTTAATCGTATTTACATTGTGCGGTCTCTGGCACGGCGCGAATTGGACGTTTGTGCTGTGGGGATTGGTTGCGGGCGTCGCGGTAAGCGTGGAAACGCTTTTGAAAAAGTCCCCGAAAACCTCTTTGTCTCCTGCAAATGCCGCAAATTGTACGCCGTCTGCGGCTCCTATGGCTTCCGTTGTTCCCGACGGTACCGCTTCGGCCTCGGGCGCCGCAATTCCCGCGACCTCCGTGGCTTCCGCAAGCGGCCGCGGATTCCGTGACGGTGCCAACAAAGCCGACGCGGGCTCCGCAAAGAACGACGGAAATCCGACGGTCAGACTGCTTCGGCAGATAGCGATATTTATTTTGTTTACATTCAGTTGCGTATTATTCCGCGCCCAAAGCCTGGGAGAAGTAGGGATTGCGTTTCGGCAGATGTTCACGGCTTGGGGGTGGGGCGAAGGTTACTTCGATGCCGCATTGTCCGCTTTGGGGATGAACGCGATACAGATTTTACAGCTCGCCGTGGCAATCGTGACGATGTCCCTTTTGTATCGTCTCACGGAAGAGCGCCGTGAATCGCCGCTGGGTCGTTTATGTCCCGTAGCCCGTACGGAGGGAAAGACAAACGTCGGCTTATTCATTTACGGAATTTTTGCGGTGGTATTGTTTTGGTTAGGTTTGCTGTCGTCGGGAGACATCAGCGGCTTTGAATATTTTCAATTTTAGTAGAGGAAAGAGATGAAACCGAGCGAAAGAAAACTTTACGAATACTTAGAGGAATATGCGAAAAAGCGAGGG
>CAJFQM010000015.1 GCA_904419075.1 uncultured Clostridia bacterium | reverse complement strand
AGTTCTCTCACGACTCGGTTTTTTCTTTCTCTCCCGCTCTCTTTTTTCCGCCGACAAGACCTTCCCTTCCTTTCCGACACTCCCACACCCCACCCGCCTCTCCCTTCATCCCTCTCTGATGTCCTCTATTTTCGGCGGAATTGACTCTTCTTTTATTTTTTTCCTTGCGATAAATTATCTGGTATATATAAATTTTGGAAGAATTTTCCATTAAATACTTGCAAATGCATATATAATATGATAAAATGTTAATAAATAGATATATTAATATTTATATCGATATAGACCGATAGAAATATTAAAAAATGGCAAGGGAGAACAAAAGATGAAGGCGGGAAATAAAAAGAGATGTTTTGCAATTTTGTTGGTCGGTATTTTTTTGGTCATCTTGGCTTGGGGAATATATTCGCGGGGCAAAAAAGAGGATTATTCTTTCAAAGATAATTATAGAAACGATATTGCTTTTCAGGAATGGAACGGGGAAGGGGTAGGAAACTCTGTCCGTCCGCTTTCTGTGCGGTATTCCACAGCCTCCGCAGCCGAGGAAACGATAAGTCCGAAAGAGTTTTCCATGCGTGCGGGAGCAAGTGTGCGATTGAATACGGTAACGGGACTCCGATTCAGGGCGGATGTTTCCGTCGATTTGGCAGAGCGTGTTGCGGCGACGGATTCGACTTCTTTCGGGATTGTCATTGCGCCCGAATTTTACTTTGAAAAAGCGATTGAACTTTCGGGCTCTGAGAATGTGGATTATGTTCGTGCCTTGGAAGCGTTGGAAGAAAAATACGGGGCAAAACCTGCCTTGGTTATGGAATGTGAGCCTGTAAAGGAAGAAGGCTATTGCTTCATTCAAGGCTCTGTGGCAAACATTTTGTACGAAAATACAAATTTGGAGTTTACGGCGGCCGCTTTCATAAAGGAACAATCGGAAAACGGAGAAATAACTTATACGTACGCTTCTTATGAAGAAGATGTTCTTTCAATAGGGCGTTCGGTATTTTATGTTTCCGAAGCGGCGCTCAATGATGCGAATGCCAATTATTCCGACGGAGAAAAGGAAATTTTACGGGGATTTATCGGCCGTGGGATAGACCATGCGGCGGGGCTTTCCGAAGAAGAATCGGATTCGGTTTTGGAAAGAGAGCTTGAAATTCGGTGGTTAAAAAAGCCTGAAACGACATTGAACATAGGGGAAACGTTTTCTTTGGACGTGGAAACAGCCGTTCGCTACGGCGAGGAGACTGGGGCGGGATACTGGTTGAGCATTGATGTTCCCGTGTATTGGAAATCGGATAATTCGTCGGTAATTGCCGTTTCACGAGACGGGAAAATTACGGCTTTACAGGAAGGCGAGGCAAATATAACAGCTTGCTTCGGCGAAATTACAGATTTCTGCGAGGTCGTTTGCGCCGCGTTGCCCGAATATACCTGTGAACTTGTCGACACTACTCCGTATGGCGTATTGGAGATAGAAAACCCCGTATCGAACGTGCGGGAAGGAATGCCGTTTGAAACAAAAATCCGCGTAAAGGATTATGAACGATACGGAGAACTTTCCTTTTGGATAGACGGGGAGATTTATACTACGGCAAACGGAGAAATTACATTTTCTTCGACGGTATCGGAAGATACTGTTTTTGAAATTAAAGACGTATCTTCTTCCCTGGATTATTTTTCGGGATACGGTGCAAATTTATCGCTTGATTCTACGGCAAAAAATTTGGAAAAAATAATACTTCCGACGAAAACAGGTGACGGAAAAGCGGTTACGGGATTATCGGACAGATTTTTTAATGGGGCTGCGGGAACAGTCTTACAAAAGAATTTACAAGAAATAATAATTCCCGAAAGCTACGAAAAATTACCGCAGACGATTTTCAGGAATTGTTCGAATCTGGAAACGATTTATTTATATAATACAAACTTGTCGAATATGTCGGGAAATTCGGGAAATTGGTCGGGGTGTACCGCCTTACAAAGTATCTATGTACCATTGGAGGCTTTGGAAGAATATAAAGCAAGTGATTTTTGGAAGGTCAAAACAGATTGTCTGAAAGAAATTCCGAACGAAAAAGAGAAATGAATAAATTTTTTGCGAATTTTCATTGAATAATGATTGACATTTTCCCCGAAAATACAGTAAAATAATAATAAGTATTTTTTAAGGAGATATATTGTGGACGCAGACGGCAGTAGTAGGCCCTATTCGCTTTTTACTTTCGTTTTGATTTCATTTGAATTACCGATTTGAGCATAACTTGTACACTGTCAGTGTACGGGTTATGCCTTTTTGTATTTCAGAGCTTTTTAGGAGATTAAAACGGAGTTAATTTATGATTGGAGCAGTTATTCTACAAATAGTACTTATATTTCTCAATGCGATTTTCGCGAGTGCGGAAATTGCGGTAATTTCTACAAATGAAACGAAATTGCAAAAGATGTCGGAAAAGGGGGATCGACGGGCAAAGCGTCTTGTAAAGTTGACGTCTCAGCCCGCGCGCTTTTTGTCCACCATACAGGTTGCAATCACGTTAGCCGGTTTCTTGGGCAGTGCGTTTGCGGCGGATAATTTCGCGGAACCGTTGGTGGAAGCATTGGTCGGAGCGGGGGTACCCGTTCCCCGCAGCGTTCTCAATTCCGTATGCGTAATATTGATTACGTTGATTTTATCGTATTTCAGTATCGTTTTCGGGGAATTGGTTCCCAAGCGTATCGCCATGAAACGAGCGGAAAGTTTATCCTTAAAACTTTCGGGAATTTTACGGTTCGTATCTATTATCTTCGCGCCTATCGTGTGGCTTCTTACGGTTTCCACGAACGGCCTTTTGAAATTGATGGGAATTAATCCGGTAGAGGACGGCGAGGAAGTAACGGAAGAAGAAATTATGATGATGGCGGAAGCCGGCAGTGAAAAGGGTTCGATAGACAGCGAAGAAAACGAATTCATTAAAAACGTGTTTGAGTTCAAGGAACAGACGGTCGGAGAAGTATGCACGCACCGCAAGGATACAGACCTTTTGTTTTTAGACGAAAGCGACGAGGTATGGAAAGAACGAATCCAATCGACCCGTCACACCTATTATCCCATTTGCGGCAAGGATATCGACGATATTGCAGGCGTTCTTTCCACCAAGGATTATTTCCGCCTGAACGACCAATCGCGGGGAAACATCATGAAGCATGCGGTTTCCCCCGCCGTGTTCGTCACGGAAAACACGCCCGCAAACACGCTGTTTTATAAGATGAAGATTACCCGCGAATATTTCGCGGTAGTCGTGGACGAATACGGCGGAATGAGCGGTATCGTGACCATGCACGACCTTTTGGAGCTTCTCGTGGGCGAACTTACGGAAAAAGACGATAAAGCGGAATACGAAATTACCCGTCTCAGCGAAAACGAATGGGAAATTACAGGTCTTGCGCCCATCGATAAAGTAGAAGAGGCCCTGGGAATCAAATTCCCCGAGGAGGAAAGCGAACATTTCGAGACGTTCGGGGGATACGTTTGCGGTATGATGGGAACTTTGCCCGAAGACGGTTCTACCTTTGAACTGAGTACCGACTTCATGAATATCCGCGTTTTGTCCGTACAGGAGCGCTGTATCAAAAAAGTAGTCGTCACGCTGCCCGAAAAGAAAGCGGAAGAAGAAAAAGAAAAGGAAAAAGAAAAAGAATAACAAAGAAATCGATTCCGCCCGGACTTTTTTGTCCGGGCATTTTCAGCATTTCCATATTGCGGGAAAGCGGCGGATATGCTTGACAAAACGGGAAAAATCGTTATAATGATAGAAAAACGTTTCGGAGGAAAAAAATGATAAAACTTTTTCCCGTACTCAAAGATTATCTGTGGGGCGGATATAAATTGAAGGGACTTTTCGGTCGGGATAACGGCGGAAAGAAAATCAGCGAGAGCTGGGAAGTCTCCGTTCATCCCGACGGTCCGAGCCGCTGTAAAGACGGCAGACTTTTTCCCGAATACATCGCGGAAAATCCCGTTGCCGTGGATAAGAAAGGTTCTGCTTTTCCCGTACTCATCAAATATATCGACGCTGCACAGAACCTGTCCGTTCAGGTTCATCCCGACGACGAATACGCGCGGCGGGTGGAGAACGATAACGGAAAAACGGAGATGTGGTATATCTTGCAGGCGGACGAAGGAGCCGGAATTTATTGCGGGTTTTCGAGAAATACTTCCCGCGAGGAGTTTTTGGATAAAGTCAAGGACGGAACCGTAGAGGAACTTTTGAACTTTATTCCCGTAAAAGCGGGCGACTGTTTCCTCATCAAGGCGGGTACCGTACACGCCATCGGTGCGGGTTGCGTCATTTGCGAAGTTCAGCAGAGCAGTAACGTGACTTATCGCGTATACGATTATAATCGCCGAGGAGCGGACGGAAAACTCAGACCCTTACATATCGACAAAGCGGTAGACGTCATACATTTCAATGCCTTTCGCGACGAGACGGCGAGCGGGCAGCCCGAGCCCTTTGAAGGAGGTACACTGCGGCTTTTGACGCAATGCAAATATTTCCGTTGCAGGGAGCTTCTTTTGGACGGAGAATTTTCCGAAAAGAACGAAACTTCTTTTACGGCGGTAAACGTATTGAGCGGCGAAGGGAAAATTGACGGCGAAACCTTCTCGGCGGGAGACAGCTTCTTTATTCCCTGCGGGGAAGTCTATTCCCTGACGGGAAAAGCAAAAATTATTCTGACGGCGGAAAACGAGGGGGGACAGGTATGAATTATTACGCGGGAATCGATTTAGGCGGAACTTTCGTCAAATGCGGAATTGTGGACGAAGAGGGGAATATTCTCTGCAAAGATAAAATTCCCACGGGAAAAGAGCGGCCCTATCCTGCTATTGCGGCCGATATGGCGGATTTGGTCCTTCGGCTTGCGGACAGAGTCGGCGTCAGCCGCGCGGAATTGAAAGCAATCGGAATCGGGGCGCCTGGAACGATAGACAGTCAGAACGGCGTGATCGTTTACAGCAATAATATCAACTGGAAAAATGTTCCCCTGTGCAGGGAACTTCGCGAGACGCTCAGTCTGCCCGTCTATATCACGAACGACGCCAACGCGGCGGCGCTCGGAGAAAATTTCTGCGGCGCGGGGAAGAAATACTCGTCCATGATTTTGGTGACTTTGGGAACGGGCGTCGGCGGCGGAATCGTAATCGACGGGAAATTATTTGAAGGAAATCGTTCGGCCGGCGCGGAAATCGGTCATGAAGTCATTCGCGTAGGCGGCGCGAAATGTACGTGTGGCCGCCGCGGTTGTTTTGAGGCTTACGCTTCGGCGACGGCGCTGATTTCCCAGACCAAACGCATGATGGAAAGACATCCGGACAGCGCGCTGTGGAGTGTGGCAGGTACTTTGGAAAACGTGGACGGAAAGACGGCATTCGACGCCATGCGCGCGGGGGATAAACACGCGAAAAGAGTCGTTTCCGAATATATCCGCTATCTGGCGGAGGGAATTACGAATCTGGCGAATGTGTTCCGCCCGGAAGCTGTTTTGCTGGGCGGCGGAGTGTGCGCCGAGGGAGACGCGCTTTTGAAGCCTTTAAAACGTAGAGTGAAACGGTTACTGTTCGGCGGAAGCGATTATGCCCCTGTCGAAATCTGTGTGGCGGGACTGAAAAATGACGCGGGAGTATGCGGAGCCGCTCGTCTGGCGATGCTGAAAAGGCAGTAAAAGCATAGGCAGGTATGCGATGAAACAACATCAATGAAAAATACGGCACAGCGTATCGCTGTGCCGTATTCGTTGCCGACAATCGGCCGATTTTCTCCGTGAGCCGTTTCTTTTCGGCGAATTTTGCCGAATAGAGGGCGGTCCGGATTTTTTGGCTCAGTTGCAGCCGCACCCGCATCCGCACGAAGGGGTGAGGATCGCGGAAAGCGTTCCGTTCTTATAGAGGCAATAGAGGAGCGCGAGAATGATGGGCAGACCGCAGCCGCTCAAAATACCGTCACTGAAACATCCGTCTTTCGAGCCTAAAACGAGCAACGCAATGAGAATCCAAAGGGTGGTGTTACCCTGTGTGCAGCAATTCATAAAATAAAAACCTCCTGTGTTTTCACCGCAGGGGATATGTAAAATCGACTCCGAAAGAGAGAAATGGCCTGCGGTTTTATCTTTCTATTACATAGTATTACGGACAGGGGAAAAAATGTTCCGATTTTCTTCTTTTATTTTGTTGCCAGAAAAGAAAAAATGCGGTATAATAATAAAGATATTTTTCCGCGGGCGGATACGCCTCGATTTTGCGGTCTGACTCACGTTGCGGGAAAGTATACATATTTTTTATCGTCACGGGTATCTTTCGGTCGTGGAAGAACTCGATGGAGGCATTTTTATGAAAAGCAACCGTTTCTTTACGGCGAGGACGATAGCGTATCTTGCCGTTTTGATTGCACTCGTCGTCGTTTTGCAACTGTTTGCAAGCGCGATCCCTATGTTCGGCGTCACGCTGAATTTCAGCCTTATCCCCATCGTGCTTGCGGGGATCTTTTTCGGGGCATACGGCGGCGGATTGGTCGGATTGGTTTCGGGGCTCGTCACCTTTATCACGACGGCGGTCATGGGGCGGGAACCGTCCACCGCGTTTCTGTTTCAGGCAAGTCCCGTCATTTTAACGATCGTATGTATCGGAAAAACGACGCTCGCGGGAGTCGTCGCCGGAATACTGTATCGGGCGATCGGGAAAAAGAACGAGCTGATTGCTTCTTATGTTGCCGCGCTTACCGTTGCGGTCGTGAATACGGGAATCTATCTGCTGGGTATGGTGATCATGAAAAACGACGTCGCTTCGTTTTTGGGTACGGAAGCAACCGCAGGCGTTGTATTCGTGACGGTATTCGGTCTGATCTGGCTGAACTTTGTTTTGGAAATCGTCGTCAATCTGTTGATAGCGCCCGCTTTGTATCGCATCGTATCGGTGATAGAAAAAACGGCGGGAAGAAAGAACGGAAAAAACGCTTAAAACCGAAAAAGGAGAAAATCGTCTGAGAAGGGCGCGTTTGCCCGAAGACAGCGTATCGAATAAAATGATTATCTGTATCGATATAGGCAATACCAACATCAAATATGCGATTTACGAGGGCGAGACGCTGTGTATTTCTTTCCGCGTCGCCACCGATTTGAAAAAAACTTCGGATGAATACGGATCGCAGCTCGTGAATATGTTAAAGGTGAGGGAAATTAAGCGCGACGGAATTACGGGCGGGATTATTTCGTCGGTCGTACCTTCCCTCGATTATACGATCGAGCGCATGTGTCATCTCTATCTCGGAATAGAGCCTTTGCGCATCGAGCCAGGCTTAAAATCCGGACTGAATATCCGCTGCGACGACGCGCGGGAAGTGGGGGCGGATCGTATCGTCAACTGCGTTTCCGCCATTGTAAAATACGGGGAGGAAAAGCCGATGATCGTCATCGATTTCGGTACGGCCACCACGTTTAACATCATCAACGAAAACAACGAATTTATAGGCGGGGTCATTGCTCCCGGAATCAAAGGTTCTCTCGATTCCCTGGTCAACGGTACGGCGAAACTGCCGCGCGTGGAGATAGAAGCTCCGAAGAGCATCATCGCCAAAAATACGATTACAAACATGCAGGCGGGGATTGTGTTCGGTTTTGCGGGATTGGTGGAATATATCGTCACCCGAATCAAAAAGGAGCTGAAAGCGCCGTTTGCGAAGACGATCGCGACGGGCGGGTTCAGCCAGGTCATTTCCAAAGAGGTTTCCTGCATCGATGTGGTGGATAAACTTCTTACGTTGGAGGGATTGAAATATCTCTATTATCTCAATCGCCCGGAAGAAGACGGACAAGCACCCGTCGGGGCATAAAAGTTGCTTGATCAGCTAAAATAATATTGACATCAGACATTCCGGAGGAGGCAAGACTATGATGAAAAGAGTGGGCGTAGCGATATTGGGACTCGGCGTCGTCGGAGGCGGAACGTATAAAATTCTCACCGAGCACAGAGAATTTTACCAAAAGACGCAGAACGTGGATATAGAAGTGGAAAACGTACTCGTGCGGAATCGGGAGAAGGCGCTCGCCATGGGCGTGCCGGAGGAATGTATCGCGGGGAGCATCGCGGAAGTTATCGCGAATCCCGCCGTGGATATCGTCATAGAATGTATCGGCGGGGTGGAGGCGGCAAAGGACTATGTCCTCGCGGCTCTGCACGAAGGAAAGAGCGTCGTTACGTCCAATAAGGAACTTATCTGCAAATATTCTCACGAATTGGAACGCACGGCTCGGAGAAACTGCTGCGGACTGTACTTCGAAGCCAGCTGCGTGGGCGGAGTTCCGATTATCCGTACCTTGCTCGACGGCGTGCAGGCGAATTGCATTTCCGAGATGATGGGAATTATCAACGGCACCACCAATTATATCCTGACGAAGATGGCGGAGGAGAACGAGGATTATGCCGCCGCTTTGAAAGAGGCGCAGAAGCTCGGTTACGCCGAAGCCGATCCCACGAACGACGTGGAGGGCTTTGACGCGATGTATAAGCTGTCGATACTTTCTTCCCTCGCTTTCCACACCAAAGTACCTTATACAAAGGTTTTCCGCGAGGGAATTTCCTCTGTGGATAAAACGGACATCGCTTTCGGGAAACAGTTGGGCTATACGCTGAAACTTCTCGCGATCGGCAAAAATACGTCCAAGGGTATTGAAGTGCGCGTACACCCCACGTTTATTAAAAATTCTCATCCCCTCGCCAGCGTACACGACAGTTTTAACGCGGTATTTCTCAAAGGCGACGCCGTGGACGACATTATGCTGTACGGCCGGGGCGCGGGGGCGCTTCCCACGGGCAGCTCGGTAGTCAGCGACGTCATTTATGCGGCGACTCATTCGGACATCAAATATTCTACTTTCAAGAATACCGCGGCGGCGGATAAGGACACGAAATTCGTATCCGATTTCAGCAGCGCCTATTATCTGCGCCTGTCGGCGGCGGATAAGGCGGGCGTACTCGCAAAAGTTTCGGGAATTCTGGCAAGATACGGCATTTCCATCGTCGAACTCGTACAGAAAGGTACGTCGGAACTTGAAGAGGTGACGGAGGAAGAACAGATCTCCCCGGTCGCGGTGGAAGACGAGGATTCGGCTTGCGGAACGGAATCGGAAGGAGAACGGGTTCCGCTCATTCTCATCACGCACGTCACGACGGAAAATGCCATTCGCGGCGCGGCAGCGAAAATCGACGCTTCCGGTATGGCCAAAGTCGAAACGATCATTCGGGTAGAATCTTAAAAGGAAAAGGGAAAAGCGAGGGGAATAACCCTCGCTTTTTGAACGGAAGAAAAGATGAAAGGTTTAATCGTTATGAACGCCTATCCCAACGGCGAAAAGTTTTTCCGCCAAAGCCGCCGCATCGCGGAGGAACTCAAAGGGATAGGAATAGAGGCCGAGATTCGTCGGACGAGCGAGATAGACGCCGCGATTCGCTTCGACGGAAGGGCGGAAGCTGTCGGCGGTTTTGATTTTGCGGTATATCTCGACAAAGATAAATATCTGGGGCGAATCCTCGAAAAAGCGGGCATGCGACTCTTCAATTCATCGGAAGCGGTAGAGCGCTGCGACGATAAAATGCTGACATACCTTGCGCTTTCCGATTCCGGAATCGAGATTCCCGAATCGGTTTCGGCGCCGCTCTGTTATACTCCGGGCGTACATCCGGACGAATCATTTCTCTCGCGTACGGCCGCGAGGTTGGGATTTCCGCTCGTCGCAAAAAAAAGTTTCGGGTCTTTCGGAAAAGACGTTCGTCTGATACAAACCATGGACGAGCTGAGGACGACGGAAAAAGATTTTCTATATTGCCCGCATTTTTATCAAAGATACATCGCGGAGTCGGCGGGCCGCGATATTCGCGTCATCGTCATCGGCGGTCGGGCTGTCGCCGCGATGGAACGGCGGGCTCAAAAAGGAGAATTCCGCTCGAATATCGAATTGGGCGGTCGCGGAGTCTGCGTCGGACTCACGGAATCTTTCCGCCTTGCGGCGGAAAAAGCTGCCGAAGCGTTGCAATTGGACTACTGCGGCGTCGATTTGTTGGAGACGGATTCCGGCCCCGTGCTTTGCGAGGTCAATTCCAACGCGTTTTTCGAGGGCATGGAAGCGGCGACGGGAATGAATATCGCCCGATTGTACGCGGAACATATTTTTCGGACGATGAACGGAAAATAAAAAATTTCCCCGCTTTGCGGCGGGGAAGCGAGCCCTGTAAAGGGGCATCTGTTATGATTTTTTATCGTTGTTTTGGGTTTCGTCGGGTTTGTTTTCCTTGACGGTATAACTGTAATCGATGTCGGGGTTCCCCTTTAAGAGAGCGCGCACAAAATCTTCGTTCCAGGAAGACTGTACGGAGATGACGGAATAAGCCTCGCCCATATATACGGTCAGCTTGTTCGTGTCCGTATCCAATACTACGGAAGTGATGTCTTTCAAAGCACACTTGCTTTTGATGATTCCGAACTGCGTCGAGAAATATTTGTCGTCTACGATATACTGCGATTTGACGAGCAGAGAGACGACGATGACCAGTCCCGCGGCGCTGACGAGAATGAGGAAGGGATATTTCAGCCAGTCGTTAAAGACGTGGAGCCCTGCATTTTCAAAAATCCGCCAGACAGAAATCGCGATGGCCGCAATGCAGAGAACGATGGCTCCGGCGCAAGCGGCGAGAATCGTTTTGGAGAATCGGAAACGGAAATATTTCGGTTGTTGAGAGACGTTTTTCTTTTTCATGGCTCTATTATAGCACACGAAAAGGGAAAAATCAAACAAAATGTGTTTGCGTCTGTATTTTATCGTTCGGCGGGACGTTGATTTTGTCCTTTTCCGTCTTTGGGAACATTGTTCTTCCGTCCGGGACGACGGTGCGGACGCTTGTTTCCGTCAGGTGCAAATTCCGAGGGATTTTTTTTGGTTTCGCTCGGATTTGTCGGAACAGTCTTTTTCGCTCGGACATACGTTTCGGTTCGGGCATTCGGAAGAGCGAGCTCCGGAACCGCCGCGTCCCTTTTCCGGCTGATAGGAATCGGGTCTCCTGCCGTGCGGACGGCGGGGAGAAGGCATTTCTTCGCCGTTGTTCGGTTTCGCGGGACGTGCGGGTCTGACGGGACGCGGATGAACGGGTTTTTCTTCTTCGGGGTCTTCCGTATGTCCGGGAAATTCCGGAAATTCGGGGAGAAGAGGCCGGGGTGCGCCGGGGAAGCGGCCATGGGAATCCTCGGAAGATTCCGTCGGCATTTCGCGGCGGGTCGGCTCGCTGCCGCGGGATTTTGTCGTTCCCGGAGTCGAACAGGAAACCAGAATCGGTAAAGAGAAACAAATCGTTGCCGCACACAGCGCGGTCAAAATACGGTGAGGTTTTTTCATATCGACAGTTTGCGTCGGAACGGAAAAAATTATGCTTTTTTTCCGTGGGTATCCGGTTGCGTTTTTGAAAGAAAATTTGTATAATAATATTATGGAACATTCAGATAATACGGAAGAACTACGCGCCGAGGAAGAGGCGCGGCAGAGAAAACAATTCGCTAAAATGACCGAGACCCCCGTTCCGAAACTGGTGGTTATGCTCGGCATTCCCACCATGCTGAACATGATGGTTTCCTCGTTTTACAACCTTGCGGATACCTATTTCGTATCGGGATTGGGGGAAAACGCTACGGGAGCGGTCAACGTCGTCTTGTCCTTGATGGCGCTGATTCAGGCGATCGGCTTTACGTTCGGCATGGGCGGCGGCAGTATCATTTCGAGACTTTTGGGCAAGCGCGCTCAGAAAGAAGCGGACGAGGTTTCCTCTTCGGCTTTCTTTGCCGCCGCCGTCGCGGGAACGTTGATCCTCGTATTCGGACTGATATTTTTGACGCCTCTTATGCGCCTGCTGGGCTCAACCGAATCCATTTTGCCCAATGCCAAAGAATATTCCCGCTATATCCTGATTGCCGCTCCGTTCATGTGCATGTCCTTTGTCATGAATAACCTTTTGCGCTCTCAGGGAAAAGCGTTTTTGTCCATGATAGGATTGGTGACCGGTGCAGTTATCAATGTCGCGCTCGACCCGCTATTCATCTTTGTGTTCGATATGGGCGTTACGGGTGCGGCGGTCGCTACCTTTCTGAGCCAGATGATCAGCTTCTTCATTCTGCTCTTTATGTTCCTTTCCAAACGGAGCATTACGAGACTCCGTATTTCTTCCATTTCCCGCAAAGCCTCGGTCTATTGGGAAATCGTCGTGACGGGTTTTCCGTCCTTCTGCCGTCAGATTTTGTCCAGTTTATGTACGGTTTTTCTCAATTGGGCCGTCAAGCCCTATGGCGACGGAGCCTTTGCCGCGATGGGCGTCGTTCAGAAAGTATTCATGTTTGCGTTCTCCATAGCGCTCGGCATAGGACAGGGGTATCAGCCGGTACTCGGATACAATTACAGCGCAAAACGCTTCGACCGCGTTTCCAAGGCATACCTTTTTACTTTGATGTTTTCTACCGCTTTGATGACGCTCTTTGCCGTAATCTGCGCCGTCTCCGCTCCCTTTATCATGCGGGGCTTTCTCAAAGAGGAGGAATCGATGGCGATAGGCACGCTCGCTTTGCGTCTGCAATGTATCTGCATGCCTCTTCTGCCGCTCAACTTCATGGCGGGACTCACGTATCAGGTCGTGGGAAATAAGGCGCTCGCTTCGCTTTTGTCCTGTTCGCGCCAGGGATTGTTTTATATCCCCGCCGTGCTCGTTCTTCCCCGTTTGTTTGATTTGTTCGGCGTACAGTGTTCGCAATCCGTTTCCGATTTGCTCGCTTTTTTATTCGCCGTTCCTTTCACCGTGATGTTTTTCAAAAAACTTCGGATTTTGCAAAAGACTGAAGGGCGTTCGGCTTCGATTCTCCCTTCGGCGGAAGAAAAATAAAACAAAGAAAACTCTCCCGAATTCGGGAGAGTTTTCTTTTTACGGAAAATCAGAGCGTTTGAGAAAAATAAAAACGGGTTATAAAAAAGTACGGCAGACAAAATTTTTATAAACTGCCGTTGAAACAATTAAGGAGGTACATTGAAAAATGATTACGATTCATAAAGATAATTTTGAAAGCGAAGTTCTCGGCTCTGCCGTCCCCGTCGTGGCGGATTTCTGGGCTCCTTGGTGCGGTTATTGCCGCAGGCTTGCGCCCGTCTTGGAAAGACTTGAAAAAGAATACGGGGATAAGGTGAAATTCGTGAAAATCGATACGGACGATAACGCGTCTCTCGCGGACGAATACAGCGTGGATACCATTCCGACCCTGATCGCATTCCGTGGCGGCGAGGCGATCGGCAGCATCGTCAATCCGGCTTCCCAGGCAACCGTAGTGGATTGGCTGAAAGAAAAAGAAATTCTTTGACGGAGCAAAAGCATGAACCGGAGAAAATACGACGTTGCCGTAATCGGCGGCGGTCCCGCGGGATATACGGCCGCTCTGTATTGTGCGCGGAACGGTTATTCCGTCGCGGTGGTGGAAAAGCTTTCCGCGGGCGGGCAGATGGCTTCTGCCGACCGAATCGATAATTATCCAGGCTTTGAGAATGGAATAGACGGCTTTGAGCTGGGCGAACGCATGCAGCGCGGCGCGGAACGCTTCGGAGCGGTTACTCTGTTCGAGGAGGTTACGAACGTTTCCCTTTCGGGAGAAAACAAGACGATTTTTACGAATGCAGGGGAGATTTCTGCCCGTGCCGTGGTCTTGGCGACGGGGGCCGAACCGCGCGAATTGGGACTGAAAGACGAAAAAGAACTGGTCGGACGGGGCGTAGCGTATTGCGCGACGTGCGACGGAATGCGTTATAAAGGAAAGACGGTCGTCGTTGCAGGCGGCGGAAACAGCGCGGTGGCCGACGCTTTATATCTTGCGAAGATCTGTAAGAAAGTGTATCTCGTGCATCGGCGGGATAGTCTGCGCGCGTCTAAGGTGTATACCGTGCCGCTGTCCGAAAGCGGCGTAGAAATTTTATGGAACAGTCGTATAGAGGAGATTTTACACGATAAAAAAGTGACGGGGGTGCGCATTTCCGACGTCCGTTCCGGCGCGGAAACAATTCTCGATTGCGATGCATTGTTTGTCGCCGTCGGAAGGAAACCCGAGACGGAGATGTTCAGAAACGACGTGGAACTCGATTCCGCGGGATATATCGTCGCGGACGAAAGCACGAAGACTTCCCTTCCGGGCGTATTTGCAGTCGGAGACGTGCGGACGAAGGCGGTGCGACAAATCGTAACTGCGACGGCGGACGGCGCCGTTGCGGCACATTTTATAGAAGAATATCTCCTTTGAGAAAAATCGGGGTAAAGATGGATTATAGTATACAGGCCGATTGAATTTTCCGAAACGGAAGTCGGATTGTTTTCCTTCTTCGAGAGAAAGCAGAACGTTACCGATTGTTGGCGTAAAATAGAGGGTAAATGGAGCGTTGTCAGCGCTCCATTTACCGATGATTGGAACGAACGCGATTATAGAATTTTGACAGAGTGCTTAAAAAATACTGTGAAGGCGGGCGGTTTGGTTTACGGTACTTTTGTCGCCGGTCGCCTGAAAGGTTTTGTTTCCGTTGACGGCACGCTGTTCGGAAAGGAAAGACCGTACGCGGATCTTATATACCTCTATGTTTCGCGGGAGATGCGGGGGAGGGGAATCGGCCGCTGGCTGTTTGAGACGGCGAAAGAGTATGCCCGAAAAATCGGGGCTGAAAAGTTGTATATTTCGGCGCATTCGGCAGTCGAAACACAAGCGTTTTATAAAGCTGTGGGGTGCGTCGAAGCCTCGGAATATCAGAAAAAACACGTTGAAAAAGAGCCGTTTGACTGTCAGCTCGAATGTGCTTTGAACGATTGAGCGGTTTTATCGGTAAAGTAGACAAAAAGCGCGGAAATTTTTTGAAAATTTCCGCGCTTTTTCATTTGAATCAGAGATCAGACCTGTTGTTCTACCGGCGTATTTCCGAGCCCTGAATCCTCTTTTTTATAGGTGAGCTTCAAAAGCAGAGGAGCGAGAATGGAGGTCGCGATAATGATGATAAATACGAAGGGATATACGGCAGGATCGACTAAGCCTCCGTCTATTCCTTTCTGCGTACAGATCAGAACGACTTCCGCGCGCACCATCATACCGATGCCGACGCGCAAACTGTCCTTTCCCGAATAATGGCAGAGCCTTGCCGCCGCCGCACAGCCTCCCAGCTTTCCGACGAGTGCGACCACGACGTAGCAAGCCCCGAACAGGACGAAAGACGAGGAGAAGCCCGAGAAATCGAGATTCATGCCGATCGTCGCGAAGAAAATGGGGGAAAAAAACATGTATCCGAGCATATCTGCTTTATTTTCCACATACGGGGTTTCCTGCAAGGTGCCGCCCAGCATGATGCCCGCGACATAGGCGCCCGTGATGTCCGCGACGCCGAAAATTTTTTCCGCAACGTAAGAGTAAATGAAGCAGGCGGCCAGCGCAAGAATCGGTACTCGGCGGTTATGCGGATATTTGCGTTCTATTCTGTTGAACAATTTTCTTAAAAGAATACCCGCACCGATGGCGATAATGAAAAATGCGACGATTTTGATACAGACGAGCCACCAAGCCGCATTTTCCCACCAGGAGGGCAGGAAAGAGACGAGAGACTCCTCTCCGCCCGCATCGGAGATAAAGCCCGTGAGAACGGAAAGAATGACGATTCCGATGACGTCGTCGATTACGGCGGCGGCGACGATCGAGGTCCCGATTTTGGTGTTAAGTTTTCCGAGCTCTTTGAGCGCCGCCACGGTGACGCTGACGGAAGTCGCCGTCAGAATGGCTCCGTAAAAGAGGTATCCCAGAAGGCCTCCCCCCTGATGGAAGAACCATGCGACCAATGTGCCGAGCGCCATGGGTACGACAACCCCGAAGGCCGTAATGACCACGGAAGCCGCTCCCGACGATCTGAGCTGTTTTAGATCGGTGCCGAGTCCGGTGGAAAACATGATGAGAACGACGCCGACTTTGGAAAATACGCTGAGTTCTTCTTTTATGGGATCGGAGAAGAACATATTCCGCAACGGTTCACAGGGGATATATTTCAAAAAGCCGAGCAGGAGCCCTGCAATCAGCATGCCGATGACGGCGGGAAGTCCTATTTTTTGCGAACCGAGCCCTAAAAGTTTTGTCGTGATAAAAATGACCGCGAGGGGCAAGAGAATTTCAAAGGGGGACATAAAAACTCCTTAAAACTTATCGGTAGGTAAAGCCGAAAAGGAAACAACGGCAAGAAAGTTCTGTTCACTTTCCGTTCACTTCTTTTTCGATCGTTTATCATTATACACCCAACGCTTTCGAAAATCAAATGTTTCGATATGCAAAACGGGAGAAAGAGAGGGGAAATTTAGGAGAAATCGAGAAAAGTTTTTGATATGGTATTGACAATTTTGAAAAATGTGATATAATAAAAGGCGGTGTTCGAATCTTGAAACAGAGGGCATCGGTGAAAGATAAACAAGGAGATGTTGAGGATGTATCGTATAGTCAAAAAACAAGCGTTGAACCCGACGGTTACCTTAATGGAAATCGACGCTCCGTTCGTCGCGAGAAAAGCTCTTCCCGGGCAGTTCATCATTCTGCGCGTGGACGAAGACGGGGAACGTATTCCCCTTACCGTAGCGGATTATGACCGCGAGAAAGGCACTGTGACCATTATTTTCCAGATCGTGGGTGCCACGACGGAAAAACTGAACCATAAAGAAGAAGGCGACTTTTTGGCCGATTTTGTCGGTCCCTTGGGCCGTCCCACCGAGACGGAAGGGCTGAAAAAGGTCTGTGTGGTCGGCGGCGGCGTCGGCTGCGCCATTGCGCTTCCCGTTGCGAAAGAACTTGCCGCTCAGGGGTGCGAGGTCACTTCCATCATCGGCTTCCGCAGTAAAGATCTCGTCATTTTGGAAGACGAGTTCAAGGCGGCGAGCAAGAAGTTTTACATGATGACGGACGACGGTTCCTATGGCCGTCAGGGAAACGTATGCGTGCCGCTCAACGAAATGCTTTCCGCGGGCGAGACGTTCGACGAAGTCATCACTATCGGACCGCTGATTATGATGAAATTCGTCTGTGCGGCGACCAAGCCTTACGGGATTAAAACGATCGCCAGCATGAACCCGATCATGATCGACGGAACGGGCATGTGCGGCGGCTGCCGTCTGACGGTGGGAGGAAAGATGAAATTTGCGTGTGTGGACGGGCCCGATTTCGACGGTCATGAAATCGATTTCGACGAGGCGATGAGTCGTTCGAGAACGTATGCGGATTTTGAACAGCGCGAGAGAGAAGCCGCGTGCAACCTGTTCAAAAAGGAGGTAAAGTGAGATGCCCAAGTTTAATATGAATCCTTTAAAGAATCCGATGCCCTCACAGGATCCCGACGTCAGAAACAAAAATTTCCGGGAAGTCGCGCTGGGTTATACCGCGGAAATGGCCGTGGACGAGGCGAAGCGCTGTCTGAACTGTAAAAATCGTCCCTGCGTGGCGGGTTGTCCCGTCAACATCGCCATTCCCGAATTTATTTCCAAGGTAGCGGAAGGTCAATTCGAGGAAGCGTATCAAATCATAGCGATGTCCAGTTCCCTGCCCGCGGTCTGCGGTCGGGTCTGCCCTCAGGAAACGCAGTGCGAGGGCAAATGCACGCGGGGAATCAAGGCCGGCTGCGAAGCGGTGGGAATCGGCCGTTTGGAAAGATTTGTCGCCGATTATCATAATATGCACGCGACAGAAAAAGCGACTCCCGTTCCCTCCAACGGTCATAAAGTAGCGGTGATCGGTTCCGGTCCCGCGGGGCTGACCTGCGCGGGCGATCTCGCGAAAATGGGCTATGAAGTCACGGTATTTGAAGCGCTTCACGTGGCGGGCGGCGTGCTCGTCTACGGAATCCCCGAATTCCGTCTCCCGAAAGCGATCGTTCAGAAGGAAGTGGACAACTTAAAAGCGCTCGGGGTCAAAGTAGAAACCAATATGGTTATCGGCAGAGTGCTGTCTATCGAAGAACTCAAAAACGAATACGGATTTGAAGCGGTGTTTATCGGATCGGGCGCGGGGCTTCCCAAATTCATGAATATTCCCGGCGAAAATTTGAAAGGCGTCTATTCCGCCAACGAATTTTTGACCCGCTCCAATCTTATGAAAGCCTATAAAAGCGACAGCAGCACGCCCATCCAGCACGGCAAATGCGTGGCGGTCGTCGGCGGCGGGAACGTCGCCATGGACGCGGCGCGCACGGCGAAACGTCTCGGCGCGGAAGTACATATTATTTACCGCCGCGGCGAAGAGGAACTTCCCGCCCGTCGCGAGGAAGTAGAGCACGCGAAGGAAGAGGGAATTATTTTCGATCTTCTCACCAATCCTACCCGCATTTTGCCTACTCCGACGGATAATCCCCGCGATCCTTCCTACGGTTGGGTGAACGGGATCGAATGTATTCGCATGCAGCTCGGAGAACCGGATGCGAGCGGCCGTCGTTCGCCCGTGGAAATTCCGGGAAGCGAATTTACCATTCCCGTAGACTGCGTGATTATGTCTCTCGGCACTTCTCCCAATCCGCTCTTGAAACATACGACGCCGGGGCTTGAAACGCTCAAACGCGGCGAGATCGCGGTAGACGAAAACGGAAAGACCTCCATCGAAGGCGTGTATTGCGGCGGCGATGCCGCGACGGGTGCGGCTACGGTCATCAAAGCCATGGGGGCAGGGAAAGTCGCTGCTAAATCCATCGACGAATATATCCGCGGCAAACAGTAAAATCTGAACGATAAAAGCGGCTTTCCGATTTCGGAAAGCCGCTTTTTCAAGGAAAGAAAATGGAAATAGTCATCAGGAAAGATATAGGAAAATATATGGAGGAACTCAGAAGCTGGCTTGAAACGCAAAGAGAGATTCCTTTGGAAGATATGGACGGATTTTTTGCGTCCAGAGTAAAAATATACGATGAGCATATGTCTTTATGGAAAGAGGCCTATCGCGTTTTGCCCGACTATCTTCCCGAAAAAGTCGATACAATTTTGGATCTCGGAATCGGTACGGGATTGGAACTCGAAGCCATATATCGGAAATTTCCCTCCGTGTCGGTAACGGGAATCGATTTGAGTCGGGCGATGTTGGACGAACTGGAAAGAAAATATCCCGACAGAAAATTTACCGCGGTATGCGGAGATTATTTTGAAGAGAATTTCGGGCCGGACTATGACGCCGTCGTTTCGGTCGAATCTCTGCACCACTTTTCTCCGATAGAGAAAGGGAAATTGTACCATAAAATTTATCATTCCTTAAAAAGGGGCGGAACGTTTCTCCTTTGCGATTATATTGCCTGTTGCGAAGAAGAGGAGACGCTTCTTGCGGAAGAATGTATGCGAAAAAAGAAGGCACAGGGAATTTCGGACGGCGAACTCGTTCATTTCGATACGCCTTTGACTCTGGCTCGTGAACTTTCGCTGTTACGGGCCGCGGGTTTTGTTTCCGCCGAGGCCGTAAACAGCATTGAAGGCGCTACGATAATTGTTTCTGTAAAGTAATTTCAGACGAGAGATTTTCATGAGTCATTGTGCGCAATATGTGGACAGGCGGCTTTGTGCGGCGCCGCGGGGTGTATACTTCCGACGGAAAAACGTTTGATACGGAATCCGATCCTCAAAGCGCGGTTAAAATGACGTCGATAGGACTTTGCGGCGGTTTACGAAAAACTTTGAAAATTTTTATCGGGCGGAGAGGAAAAAGTTATCGTACTATTTTAATGAAGAAAAGAAAAAGTCTTCTTTGTTGGGAAAAGATAAAAATTCATGCAACATTTCTTTTCGGAAATTCTACTTAATTGATAGGGGGAGACGGAATAGGATTGACGTTAAGGGGGAAAAATGTTAAAATAAAATTATGGATATGACGAACCGAGAAACAGAGATGCAGACAGAAAGCGGGCAAGTTTCTTCCTCGGAAGAAATGTTGTGCGAAGCCGAACCTGCCGTCGGCACGGCAGAGGGGCTTACTGCCGTATTAAAGAGAAAATTTCCGAAGCCCTTTTCGTTTTTTATGAAATATTGGGGGCTTTTTGCCGCGCCGTTCATCGCTTTTGTGCTTTATATGGTGCAGCTGGCCGTTTCGGGCGTATATCCGTTCGGTTCGGATTACGTGGTCGCGAGTTATGACCTTTCGGCACAAATTTGTCCGTTTATCGAACATCTTTTCGATGTCTTTGACGGAAAATCTTCGCTCTTTTATTCCTATGCGATAGCGGGCGGAGCAGATGTGTTCGGAACGTTTGCCTATTTCTTTATCAGTCCGTTCAGTTTTATTTTTCTGTTATTCGGAGACGGAAACGTATATAACGCCTGCGGTATCGTCATGGCGTTCAAACTTGCCGCTATTGCTTTTTCGGGGGCGTGGTTCGTCAAAAAACTTTTTTCGGAAATTCCCGATTTTATGGGCGTGGCAATCGGAATCGTCTATGCTTATTGCGGATATACCTTTGTCGCAAATACCTATATCAATTGGGTGGATTTTCTCATCTATATGCCTTTCTGTGCGGCGGCCTTTGTGCATTTTGTCCGCACGAATAAATTTCTGCCCTTTTCCGTATTGATCGCCTGCTGCATTTATACCTGCTTTTCGATTGCCTGCTTTTCTATGCTGGTGGCTTTTCCCGCTTTGGTGATCTATGCCTTTTTCTGTGTGGACAAAGAGAAAAGAAATTCGTTCGTCGCATACCTGTGTCTTGCATTTTTTGTCGCTGTCCTGATTGCGCTGCCGCTCCTTATCGCCGCGTTGATGGCATATCTCCGCAGCGGCCGCGGGGGCGGTCTGTTCGATGAATTCTGGTATGGAATTACGAAACAGGACGGCAGCTACGGCTTTGATATCGGCGGATATTTCAGCCGCAGCGGAGAGGCGTTATATCGTAAATTCAGCTATATTTTCAGCGATTCGGTCTTTGTCTTTCTGACGATTGTATATTTTGTCCGTTCTAAGTTGAAGACGCCGCTTTCTAAATTTATGCTCGCGGCGGGAATATTCACTTTGGTTCCGGTCGTCGTCGACGAAGCTATGCTGCTCATGAATATGGGCTCATATATGTCCTATGCGCTTCGCTTCGGCTTCCTCAATGCCCTGTACTTTCTCGGCGGAGCCTGTCTTGCGTTAAGAGGAGTTTGTTTTCGGGCCGATACGGCGTTTGACGGAACGGAACTTGAAAAGAAGGGAAAAGAAGGCTCGATGACGTTTTATGCGGTCGTTACGCTTATTGTGGCCGTAGTGATATGCTGTTTTGTGTCCAGCGATGCGTATCTTACGATTTGGGACAATTTCATTTCCGATTCCGTCGCGCTGGATAATGCGCATGGTTTTTCGGGAATGTTTGCTCATTCCCTCGGCGGTTTGCAGGTCGTCGCCGTTTTGTTTATTCTCGTCGGATTTTCTGCTTTGCTGGGGACTTTATTGGTAAAGAACAAGGAAATCAGCGCGCGCGTTATGTCGGTTTTGTTGCTTTGCGTCGTCGCCGTTCAGGTGGTGTTTTATAACGAGCAACTGGTCGTCGGAAACCGTTCTACTCATTACAATTTCAACCACTATGAAACGATGACCGCCGTTCTCAACGAGCGCGACGACGGTTATTTCCGAATTAAGGATTATAACGACAAACTGACCGCCGACGTGCCGTTTACCTGTAATTCAAATTCTTTCAGCGTATTTTCCTCCGTTATCGACGGCGATAACTTTGAAATCGTCGATTTGTTCGGATATTCGGGAAACGGACGGAACAGCATGAAAAGTGCCCGCGGTAATTTTTTCGGAGATTGCTTTTTGGGTTATAAATACTTCTTTGTCAATGAGGAAAGCAACGATTCGGTTTCTAAACTCAGCTATATAGATCCGCTCGAAGGTGCCGACGGAATTTTTGAAAGGGATGAGGAAGGGAATATCGTCACGCTTCATTCCGGGGCTTTTTATATGTATGAAAATACGTCGGTATTTCCGTTGGGATATACCGTGGCGGACGGGGAGTTCCGTTTCCCCGAAGAAAACACCTCCGCCAATCGCGTGAAAAATCAGTTGGCACTGTATAAATTTTTGGGCGGGGAAAGCAATTCTGTCGGTTCCGTTACGACGAATATGGTAAAATCTCTCGGAAAAGATTTGTGGACCCGTGCGGCGGAAGTACGGGTCGGAGCGGGAGAAATCACTGCGACGGTAACGGCCGAAGAGGGCGAATATCTGTTCCTCAATTTTGTGGCTTCCAAGGGCTATAAAGTGACTGTAAACGGCAAGGAAGCGGAACTCGTCGACAACGATTTGCATTTTCTTTCCGTGGCTTTGGAAGAGGGGGAAAATGTCGTAAAATTCACCTATTCGTCTCCTTACGTCAGATATTTCGCGATAGGAGCCGCAGTCTCTGTCGCGGCGCTGTTGACCATGGCGTTCGTCGTTAAGAAAACGAGATTTATGGAGACGGCATCGGGCGTTATCGCTTGGACGGGAGTGGCGCTCGCGGCGGGAGTGGTGCTTTTCTTTATGGTATTCCCCGTCGTCGCAGGCGCGGGAAAATTGATCTTTGCGCTTTGGACAAAACTTTTCTGAAACGGGAAAATAAAAAAATCTTTTGAAAAATTGCCGAAAAACGCTTGACTAAATTCCTCCGTGTAAGTATAATAGTTTATGCTGTTCCGCGAGAAATATCGTAGAGCGATAAGGCAATACTGAGGCATAGCGCAGTTTGGTAGCGCGCTTGGTTAGGGACCAAGAGGTCGTGGGTTCAAGTCCCGTTGCCTCAACCATGGAAGCTCACATACTCTTATATGTGAGCTTCCTGCTTATTTGAAAGATGAAAATTGAATCGAGGTGTAGCGCAGTTGGTAGCGCGCATGGTTCGGGACCATGAGGTCGTGGGTTCAAATCCCGTCGCCTCGACCAATTTATAAAGGGATTCCCTTTCAACGAAAAAGAAACCGATTTATCGGTTTCTTTTTTTGCCGTTTTCGGCCGCTTTCGTCCGTTTGCGCTTATTTTGATATGAATACCTGTGCCTGATAATTCCAGCGCAAAATTCCCGAAAGTACAATTAAATGGACCGTAAATGCGGGGGTGACTTTATATTGTTGCCGTGCGATTTCGCATAAATGTTCCGTTAAGTCTTTTCGGTTTTCCTCTGTGCAGTCGGCACATAAATAATTACCCTGCGGCAAAAATTGTAGTCCGTTTATTTGTTTATATCTCGTGCAGACGACAAACAATTGCGATCGGCCGCCGGCTGTGTAAATTCCGGCGGAATCCTCGAACGAAAAATCATTATTCATATTGTCGGGGATTTGATGATAAAAATGTCGGTGATAATTCCATAAATTATCCAAAGTCGGTTGTTCCATTGTATCGGATAACAGGACGGCTCGTTTCGGGTATTGTTTAACGAATATACCGCTCTGTGGTTTGCTGCTCAATTTGTTTTCATAAAAGATCCGTGCTCTTTGAATTTTTGCTTTGGCATAGTTTAATTCGGCTATTTTATTGTCGGCACATTGTTCTGCATGTATTAGAGCTTTGACGATTTCATTAAAATCGTCATATTCCAAAATATCTTTGATTTCGGATAGTGTCAAGTCCATACAGCGCAGAGCACGTATCGTGTTCAATCTCACGATTTCCTGTCGCGAATAATAACGATATCCCGTCCATTGATCTGTTTTGAACGGTTTTACCAAATTTATTCTGTCGTAGTGACGCAGTGTTTCCGTTGTTAAATCGACTATTTTGGCGGTTTCGCTGATAGAAAATAATTTTTGCATTGTCGGCGTTTTCCTCTTGACTTTTGTGTAACACAAAAGTTTATAATCATTATAATACTGCAAACAAAAAAAGTCAAGGAAGTTTTTAGGAGGCGCATCTTATGAAAAAGTTGACTGCATTATTGGTTGTAATCGTCGGTTTAATGACGGTTATGTTTACGGGCTGTTCCAATCGCGATACGTTTACAAAGAAAACATATCGCTCGGGAGAGAATGTAATCAAAAGTATCGTTTTTCAGGTAACGGACAGAGAATTGGAAATCGCCGCGTCGGAAGACGAGCAGATTCATATTGACTACTTTGACGGCGAAAAGGAGTATTTAAAAATTACCGTGTCCGATAACAATGAATTGATAGTCGAATCGGAGTCCGATAAAAATTGGACCGATTTTGTCGGAGTAAAGCCGGCGGCGGAGTACCGTAAAATACAGGTGAAAATACCGGATCATAGTATTCTGAGTTGTTCCGTTTCAACCACAAACGAAAATATCAGCATATCTTCGCTGTCTTTTATAGAGGGAATAACGCTCGATGTAAACGGCGGGAATATCGTCTTTAATCGCATAGGGGTAGGCAGTGCCATTGACTTGACCGCAAAGAACGGAAATATTTCGGGAACCGTGGTAGGCTCTTCGGAGGATTTCTCTATATCATGCAGTATCAAGAAAGGAGATTGCAATTTACCGCAAAATAAAGAAGACGGCGAAAAATCGCTTTCCGCAAACTGTAATAACGGTAATATCGATATTGAGTTTGTCGGATGAGCCCCGTCATGTCCCGCCATGTGGCAGTTCCCGATGGGGAGAGTACCGATGACCGAGAGTCCTGTCGGATCGGAGACGGAAGTATATTTCCGGAAAAGAAAAAATGAAGCCTGAAAACAAGGACGGCAATTTTGCCGTCCTATAAATTTGTATATTACAGTTTTTCCGTTTATTGCGGAAGGATGAAAGAAAAAACTCTTTTGAACGAAAAATAAAAATCAAAAAACGGGGTTGTAAAATCAATTTTTACATTTGTATCAAATAAATAACGAATTTATTACAGTTTTGTTACAAAAAAATGCGGACTTTTTTACAACTATGGTTTATAGTATAGGCACAAAGTTCAAAGGAGACAAAGAGTTTTATGAAATCGAAAAAATTTGTGGCGGTTGCTCTTGCGGCAATTACGATGGGTACGATGGCGGCGTTTGCTTCCTGCGGAAGCGACGGGGACAGCACGGGGAGCACAGCCGAAAAAGTTACACTCAGTTTTGCAGGTTCCACTTCTGTTCAGCCTTTGATGGGCGCGCTTGCAGACGCGTATATGAAAGAGCATAAAAATGTGGAAATCGAAGTCCAGGGCGGTGGGTCCGCGGTCGGTATTTCTAACGCACAGGAAGGGAAGGGAGATTTCGGAATGGCTTCCAAGCATGTCGACGAAGAGGGCGTCACCTCCGTAAAGATTGCGGACGACGGAATCGTCGTGATCGTCAATAAAGAGAGCGAGTTGACTAACGTTACGGGAGCACAGCTTTACGATTTGTATACAACGGGCACGGCAATCGGAAGCGCGACATTGCCTGTTGCGAGGGAGGAAGGCTCGGGAACGAGAGATGCTTTCGAGGAACTTGTAAAAAGTTCTTCCGGTGAAAAGCTGAAGGATACCGAGACACGTTATGGAAAGACGGAAAGTTTCAGCAGCACGGGAGCGGCGATGACAAAGGTTGCAACGACTAAGGCGGCGCTCGGATATATTTCCCTCGGCTCGTTGGACGATTCGGTCAAAGCGCTTACGTTTGAAGGCGTTGAGGCAACGGTCGATAATATAAAGAACAGCAGCTATACTATGTCTCGTCCTTTCGAGCTCTGCTATAATACCGAAAAAGGTCTCAGCGAAGCGGCGCAGGCATTCTTGGACTTTATCCTGTCGGAAGAGGGTCAGGAAATCGTTTCGCAGGAAGGATATATCACCGTTCTTTAATCAAACCGAGAGGATATCGACTCCATGATAAAATCTGAAAGTAAAAGCGAAAAGACTGCAAAGATCATCTTTATGGTCTCTGCTTTCTTTTCCGTTATAGCGGTCGTCGCCATTGTTCTGTATATATTGGTTTCGGCGGTTCCGGCGTTTGCGGAAATCGGCATTTTCAAATTCTTGTTCGGGACGACGTGGTTTCCGAATAAGGACATGTACGGGGTGCTGCCCATGATCGTTTCCACCTTTGCGGTAACAATCGGGTCGCTTCTCGTCGGGGGGATCATAGGAATTTTTACGGCGATATTTCTCGTCTATTTCTGTCCGAAAAAACTCAAAGGATTTTTCAATCAGGTCATTGTGCTGCTGGCGGGAATTCCGTCGATTATCTACGGCTTTTTCGGAATGGTTGTGCTGGTTCCCCTACTTGCGGAGATTTTTCATCAGGACAGCGGCAGCGGACTTTTGGCAAGTTCTCTTATTCTCGGCCTGATGATTCTTCCCACGGTGACTTCTCTTACCAAAAATGCTTTGGAAAGTGTACCCGAAAGCTATGCGGAAGGCAGTTTGGCCATGGGAGCCACGAGGGAACAGACGATTTTCAAGGTGGTTCTTCCCGCGGCAAAGACGGGGATTCTCTCGGCGCTGACGTTGGGTGCGGGACGCGCGATAGGGGAGACGATGGCGGTACTCATGGTCTGCGGAAGTTCTCCCAACTTTCCGAGCGAATTGTTTCTTCCGATTCGCACCTTGACCGTCAATATCGTCAGCCAAATGGGCTATGCGCAGGATTTGCATAGAGAAGCGTTATTTGCCACGGGATTTGTCTTATTGGTATTCATACTCATTTTGAACGGTCTCCTCGCTTTTATCAAACGTACGAGAAAGGTGAAGGGCGGCGCGGACAAACGGGCAAGAGTTCTCAGAGAGGATTCAAACGGCGAAGTGAGTTATAAAGTCTGCGGACTCGTCCCGAAAATTTTGGCAATCGTATGCAAGGTCATTGCTGCACTTGTCGTATCCGTTCTGGTTATCTTGATAGGGTATATTCTTGCCAAAGGCTTGCCCCATCTCTCTTTCGACTTCCTGTTCGGGGAATCCACTTACAGTAAAGTTACCTTGCGGGGCGCATTTATATCCACTGGCTGGATTATTCTTATCTCTTTGCTCGTCGCCGTTCCGATCGGGACTGCAACGGCGATTTTCCTCGTGGAATATACCAAACCCGGCTCCAAAATCGTAAAGGTGCTTCGCGTTTTTATCGATACGTTATCGGGAATTCCGTCCATTGTATTCGGATTGTTCGGCATGATCATATTTTGCGTGAACGGAGTTTCGCTGTGGGCGGGAGCGCTTACGTTGGCTTTAATGATTCTGCCTACGATCATCCGTTCGGTAGAGGAAAGCCTTCTGGCCGTTCCCGGCTCCATGCGGGAAGGGTCTCTAGCGCTCGGTGCTTCCAAGGTAAGGACGATTTTCAAGGTCATTCTTCCTTCTGCGCTTTCGGGTGTCGTCACGGCGATAATTTTATCCATCGGCCGTATCGTCAGTGAGAGTGCGGCGCTTATTTTTACGGCGGGTTCGGTGCCTATGACGCCCGATTCCCCGTTACAGGGCGGGGCGACGTTTGCAGTTTTAATGTACTATTTTACACAAGAAAAAATTGATTTCGATGCGGCATATGGTACCGCAGCGGTGCTTCTTATTCTCGTGTTCGTCCTGAACCTTCTCGTCATTCTCTGCGAGAAGAAATTGAAGAAAAACAGATAAGACGGCGGGAGGAAAACAAACCATGAAAGAATTGGAAAAATTTCATTTTGAAGGCGGGAACGCCATCGAGGTTCGGAAAATGGATCTTTTTTACGGCGATTTCCAAGCCTTGAAAAACATCAATATGACGATGCCCGAAAAACAGATTACAGCCATGATCGGTCCTTCGGGTTGTGGAAAATCCACGCTTCTAAAATCGCTCAATCGCATGAACGACCTCGTGGAAGGTTGTCGCATCGAGGGCGCGATCCAGATCGGAGGTATGAACATTTATGAACGGAGCATGAATCTTGCCATGCTGAGAAAAAATGTCGGCATGGTCTTTCAGCGCCCCAATCCCTTCGCCATGAGCGTTTACGACAATATCGCCTACGGCCCCCGCACGTTCGGGATTCGGAAAAAATCCGAGCTCGACGGCATTGTGGAAAAATCTCTCAAAGGCGCCGCAATGTGGGATGAACTCAAAGACAGATTGAATAAATCCGCACTCGGCCTTTCGGGCGGGCAACAGCAAAGATTGTGTATCGCCCGCGCACTGGCCGTGGAGCCGCAAATCCTGTTGATGGACGAACCGACTTCCGCGCTCGATCCCATTTCTACGGGCAAAATCGAGGAACTGTGTACGGAACTTAAAAAGGACATCACGATCGTCATGGTGACGCATAACATGCAGCAAGCGGCGCGTATTTCGGACAAAACTGCGTTTTTCCTCTTGGGTGAAATGGTGGAAATGGGTGAGACGGAACAAATTTTCTCCGTTCCGAAGGACAAGAGGACGGAAGATTATATTACGGGGAGATTCGGTTGATATTATGATGCGTACATCTTTTCTGAGCGAACTGAAAGAACTGAAAACAGATATGCTCCAAATGGGAGAGTATATTGAAGAGGCAATCAAGAATACCATGGTAGCGTTGAAACGAGACGACCTCATTATGGCGCAGGAAGTCATAAACAAGGACTGCATTATTGACGACGCCGAAAAAACGATAGAAAATCTCTGTCTGAAACTGCTTTTGACGCAGCAACCGGTGGCAACCGATATGCGCATGATCTCTTCGGCACTGAAAATGATCACCGACATGGAAAGGATAGGCGACTTTGCGGCGGATATTGCGGAAATTATCACCAAGGGCGGCCGCACGGGAACTTCCTACAATATCGATTTTGTGGAAAAAATGGGCGAGGCGGTCATTCGCATGGTCGACAGCGCGGTCCTTTCCTTCACAAATTCCGATTTGGAACTCGCCAAAAAAGTCTGCAAATCGGACGACGAGGTCGACAGCCTCTTTAACGGCGCGAAAACCGTTCTGCTCGACTGTATCCGCAAAGACGAGAACCGCGCCGAACGCGCTCTCGACCTCATGCTCGTCTCCAAATATCTGGAACGCATCGGCGACCATGCCACCAATATCGCCGAGTGGGTCATTTTCTCTATTACCGGCGTTCACGTCAATACGGAGAATTAAAAATCCGATATATTTTTATCGATAAAAATCAAAAAGAATTGCTAATTTCCAAAAATTTACGAAAATTATTGCAACTTTAAGATGACATTCGCCGCGAGGTATTATATAATGGATAGGGTAGTGGATAAAATTATATAATTGCGGGAATATTTTTACAAAGGGAGTAATAAATGGACGTATTTTTTGCGGTGATTAAAATTCTTGCCGGTTGTGGTGCCTTTTTGCTGGGGTTCAAGCTGTTGAGCGACAACATGGAAAAAATCGCCGGAAACCGTCTCAAAGCGCTGTTCAATAAGACATCGGAAAAGAAGCTGGTAGGTGTAGGCATGGGTGCGGTCACGACGGCTGTGGTACAGAGCTCTTCCATTACTACGGTCATGGTCGTCGGTTTTGTGAACGCGGGGATCATGACGCTGAATCAGGCGACGGCTGTCATCATGGGTGCGAATATCGGTACCACGATTACGGCGCAGATCGTCGCGCTTCAATCTTTCGATATCGAAACGCTGTTCATGTCCCTGATTTTTATCGGCGTCTTTATGGAGATGTTCTCCAAGAGCGATAAGATAAAGAGCTGCGGTCTCGCGTTTGCGGGGTTGGGATTGGTGTTTATGGGGCTCAGCGTTATGTCGGACACCATGAAGGTGTATGCGGAGGATGAAGCCATAAAAAATGTTCTCGGCAAGGTAACCAATCCGTTCCTGCTGCTCGGAATCGGAGTGGGATTGACGGCGCTGGTGCAGTCGTCCAGCGTTGTGACGACCATCGTGATCACGATGGCGGCGCAGGGATTGATTATCGGCGGGGGCGGGAATTCGGCGCTCTATATCATTCTCGGCTCGAACATCGGCACCTGCGTGACGGCGCTCATCTCTTCGGTCGGTACGAATGCCAATGCTCGGCGGGCGAGTCTTATTCATTTAATGTTCAACGTGTTCGGAACGATCATTTTCATGATTTTGCTTTTGAGCTGGCCGACGTTCCAACAGGATACGTTTGAAAAATGGTTCCCGTATGCGAGTACGCAACTGGCGATGTTCCATACGTTGTTCAATACCGTATGCACGATTTTGTTCCTGCCCTTCACCAAGGGGCTGGTGAAAATCGCGACGGTTCTCATTCCCGATAAGAAAAAGAAGCCCGAGAGCGAAACGACGTTCATGGATAAGCGTTTTCTTTCCACGCCTGCGCTTGCGATCAACCAGCTGACGAAGGAGACCTTCCGCATGGCAGATATGGCTATGGAGACTTTACGGACGGCCTTTAACGGATTTATAGAGAGAGATATCACCGCGGTGGAAAAAGTAGTTTCCGAAAACGAAGAAATTTCCCGTTTGAGCGAACAAATCAGCGATTATCTCGTACAGGTTTCTGCGAGCGGGATTTCCTTGAACGACGAAAAGTTGGTGAGCGCACTGCATAACGATGTGGGCGACATTGTCCGTATTGCGGAGCTTGCGGATAATCTGACAAAGTATACGCGCAAGGAAGTTTCGGACAATCTGGTATTTTCTGCCGGAGTAGGGGAGAATATTTCGGCGATGTACGACCTTTTGCGCAAGCAATATGAGCTGGTGAAAAAGATTGCGCTCGAAAAGGATTATTCTCTGATGAGCGAATCGGATAAGCTGGAAGACGACGTGGACAACATGCGCCGAGATCTCATAGCCGACCATATCGCGCGGATGAGCCGCGGGGAATGTCGTCCCGAGAACAATACGGTATTTATCAATTTGGTATCTAATTTGGAACGAATCGGCGACCATTTGAGCTATATAGCCCACAGTACGGATAATATCTGAATTCCGAAACAAAAGGGCGCCGAGAGTTTGAATAGGTGACGGAAAAGAAATTTCCGAGGTAATCGAATGAAAGGGATTGTGTACGTCCTGGAAGACGACGCAAGCATCGGCGGGCTCGTCAAATTTTCGCTGGAAAGAGAACAACTGACTTGTCGCACGTTCGGCAATATAAAGGAGTTTGAAACGGCTCTTCGGGAAAAAGCGCCCGATATCGCTCTTTTGGATATCATGCTTCCGGACGGAAACGGGCTGGAAGTACTCCAATCGGTCAAAGAGCGGTATCCCAGCGTATACTGTATCATGCTGAGCGCCTTGGGACAGGAAGGAGACAAAGTGACGGGGCTGAATCTGGGCGCGGACGATTATATTTCCAAGCCGTTCGGCGTCATGGAACTGGTGGCCCGCGTGAATGCCGCATTGAGGCGTAAAGCGGGAAATAACGTGATAAAGATAGGGAGGCTGGAACTCAACAGCGATACGATGACGGTGACTTTGGACTCCCGTCCGCTCGACCTCAACAAGAAGGAATTCGAGCTGTTGAAATACTGCATGAAAAATGCGGACATCGTCCTGTCGCGGGATACGCTTCTCACCGAAATCTGGGGCTATGTCGATACGGAGACGAGGACGCTCGATAATCATATCGCGCGGCTCAGAAAGCTGGGAATAGACAATTTTGAAACGGTATTCGGAGTGGGATATCGTTTTCGCAGAAATTAAACGGGAAACGGATAGGGCAGGGTTGCGTCTATCCGTTTTTTGAAAGAGGGAGTGCGGAAAATGCGAAGAAAAATATTGTGGATATCACAGCTCATCATGGCGGTTCTGCTGCTCGTTTATGCGGTGCTTTCCACCCAGGTGTTTTATAACAGTCTCGTCAAAAACACGCAGGAAAGTCTGAAAGTTTATATGAATCTTTTCGAAGACGGCGGCTATTCTTTGGACGAGGCGGGCGCAAAGAAATATTCCGAAAAATTATCCGGTCTCCGCGTAACTTTTTTGGATGGTGAAGGAAAAGTCCTCGGGGACAGCAGCGGAGAAAATTTGGATGACCATTCCGATCGCGAAGAGGTTCGGGAGGCGCTCGCGTCGGGAGAGGGCTATTCCGTGAGACACAGCGCCTCTCTCGGAGAGGATATGGTATATTACTGCCGTAAAATGACGCCGCAGGCTGGCGATATTTATCTTGTCCGCATCGCCGTTTCGGGTGCGTCGGAGTGGCAGGTATTCGGCAATATTCTGCCTACCATCGTCTGGTTCCTGCTCCTCGATTTCCTCGTGTGCCTGCTGTTTACGTATATCGAAACGGAATATATCATCAGTCCCGTGCGGAAACTCGCAAAGGATGCCGCGCTCAATTTGAAACTTTCTACGAAGTATCCCGAATTACAGCCGATCGTCGAGCTTTTGAATAACCGCAATCGGGAAGTGGCGGAACAATTTAAGGAATTATCGGAGGAAAAGGAACTCGTCGAGCGCGCACAGCGTTCCAAAAACGATTTTATCGCCAATATCACGCATGAGATGAACACTCCTTTGACTTCTATCCGCGGTTATTCGGAACTGCTTGCCAGCGGGGTACTTGACGGGGAACAGACAAAAATGGCGGCCGATACGCTGGTCAAACAGAGCGACAGGCTCTCCAATTTAATCGCCTGTATTATCAATTATAACGAAATAGATAACGACGAGCTTCCCGACTATGAAGTAAACATTTCCAAACTTGCCTCGGAGACGCTGGACAGTCTTGCGCCCGATATAGCGAAGCGGAATATTTCATTGACGAAAGATATAGATGCGGACATCATGATTATGAGCCGTCATGAACGATTGAGCGAGGTGCTCGGAAATCTCATTCGCAACGCGATAAGATACAATAAGGAAAACGGAAGTCTGTTTGTAGGGATAAAGCGGACGGAATCGGGCGGCGTTCGCCTGACGGTGGCGGATACGGGAATCGGCATATCGGAAGAAAATTTGGAACGCATTTTCGAGCGTTTTTTCACGGTGGATAAATCGCACAGCGGAAAGAACGGCGGTTTCGGATTGGGGCTTGCCGTAGTGAAAAAGATCTGTCGCAAAGCCGGCTGGACGCTGAATGTTCAAAGCGTGTTGGGCGAGGGAACGACGTTTACCGTGGATTTCAATAACAAAGGTTGATCTGTGGCGTCAAGGGTTTCCGAGCCGAAAAGTTTGATTCGGAAACGGACGGCGGATATGCCGCGGGAGGAGGGCGAGATCGGAGCGCTCGTCTTAACGAGACGGAAAACGCCCCGCCGCGATTTTGATAATCGTCGGCGGGGCGTTTTTTATGATTTTAACAAGCCGTCAGGATATTATTATTTTTTGCCCGAACAAGATGTTCTCGATTCGGGCGAACGACGGCGGAATATTTTTTCTTTTATGACGGATCCGTCGATTTCCTGATCGCGGAAAATGAGTACGGGGCGTCGGCAAAAGGAAAAAGTTGCGCGTATCGGTTTTAAAAGAACTTATGCGTTTTTGTTGACGGTCTCGGGATCGGAAAGAATAGGGGCGTTCTTGGCAAACCGTTTCACGGATTCGATGGCGTTTTCGCATCTGCGTTTCGTCTTGTAATGTTCGCCGAGGCAGAGGAGCTGTCCGTTCCCGTTCAGCAGTTTATAGATATAATCTCCGCGCTTGGTAAGGGAGATTCGGAAGTTGCCGCGTTCGATATTCGTCTTATGCGTGCCGATTCCGTTGATTGCGCCGATATAGGTGGTATATTCTTCGCTCGACAACAATTTTTCTCCGTTGGAGGCGAACAATTCAAAATAGAATACCTGTTCCCCGTCTTCTGCGGTATGCGCGCGGACAATCCATTTTCCGTTATAGCCGTTGTCGGGAATTTCGGGAAGTTCTTCTTCGTCCTCTTCGGGAGGCGGAGTAATGACGATGTCCTGAACGTTTTCATCGACAATAGCTGTTTTCGCAAACCGTTTTGCGGAGGCTATCGCGCTTTCGCAGCGCGCTTTGGTCGCATAATGTTCGCCCATGCACAGAAGCATGTTCTTTCCGCTCAGAAGTTTGAAGATGTAATCGCCTTTCTTTGACAACATGATTTTGAAGTTGCCGCGTTCGATGTTCGCCTTATGCGTCTCGATGCCGTTCAAGGCTCCGTTGTAGGTCGTGTACTCCTCGCTGGTCAGGAGCTTTTCTCCGTTGGAAGCGCGGAGCTCGAAAAAGAACATTTCGTCGCCGTCCTCTTTGAGTTCGTCCGAACCTTTGCCGCCCGCAGTCACTACACGGCAAATTACCCATTTGCCGCTGTAACGTGCAATTTTGTCGTTTTCGTCGTCCTCGTCGTAAAACTCGTCCGCTTCTTCGATTGGTGCGTTTTTGAGGTCTTCTATATCCATTTTTCCCTCCTTGGATTTATTTTTTCCTCTTTTCTTTTCTTTTTCTGCGGACTTTTCCTCCGCGGTGTTTGCTCGGGCCGCCTTTTCTTCCTCGGCCGCTTTTTCATTGTCCTTTTGCGCGGCGTCTTCTTTTACCGCGGGAATTTGTTCGGTTTCGGGAATGCTTTCCTCGGCGTCCTTCTCGTTTCGGCTATCTGTTTCTTCTTTCGTTTCGGTGTCGGCGGGGGAGGCAGCCGAGCCTTCCGTATCTGCCGTTTCGGACTGCGTTACGGATTTTTCCTCGGGCTCGTCTTTCTTTTCGTCTTGTTCGGAAACGGAAGAATAAATCTCGGTCTGTACTTTTTCGGCTGTCGGATGATCCTGCTCCGTCGGGGCCGGATTTTCGGGCTCCGTACCGTCGGTTTCGCCTGGCACGGTTTCACGCGCCTCCGCATCGCCGACGTCGGATTTGTCGTCCGCGCTATCGGAGCGACTGTCCGCAAGAACGTCGGTATTGTCTTTTGCCGAAGAATCCGATATGATCGGTTTGGCGGCGTCCGCGGGATTTTCGTTTGCGTTTTTTTCTGTTTCTTCGCGGGATTTTCGTGCTTTCGAACTCTTAACGCAAAGAGCGATAACGGCGATAACGATAATGGCCAGAGCGGCGCACAAAACGGCCGTCAAAACGGGATTTTCTTTCAAATATTCGAAAAACATGTCAGCCTCCGCATAAACTTTTAATAACTTTTTTCTTCCGCTATATATTGTAATATAAATTTGTCCGAAAGTCAATAGGCTGACCGAAAAAAATTTAATAGTTTTCAAAATAAATTGACTTTATGCAGAAAAAAAGGTAAAATGAAAATCATGAAAAAGGCAACAACGGCAATTATCGGCGGCGGAGCTTCGGGACTGTTTTGCGCGGCGTCCCTGCGCGGGGACGTCCTCTTGCTGGAACGCGGGGAGCGGGTGGGCAGAAAACTTTCCGCTACGGGAAACGGACAGGGCAACGTCACGAACATCAATATGTCAAAGTCGCATTATTTTTCTTCTGCGCCCGATATTTCCGTACGGCTTTCCGAAGGACTGGCCGTGCACGGAGAGAAGGACATGCTCGCGTTTTTTCAAGGGTTGGGCGGGCTTTTCCTGCCCGACGAACGCGGTCGGGTCTATCCTGCCGGTCGGCAGGCTTCCTCCGTGACGGATCTTTTGAGATATGCGGTCGCAGCGAAGGGCGTTTCCGTCCGTACGGGCGTTTTCGTAACGTCTGTCGCACGGGAAAGAGACGGGTTTAAGATCACGGCGGAGACATCGGCCGGAAAAGAAAATTTCTTTTCCGAAAACGTCGTTCTGTGTACGGGCGGAAAAGCGGCGAAAAATTTCGGTTCGGACGGAAACGGGTATGCGCTGGCCAAGTCGTTCGGACATTCCGTTACGGATTTGTATCCTTCTTTGGTTCAGCTGAAAACGGAGACCGCGCCCATTCGCGGCTTGAAGGGAATCCGCGTCGAAGCGGAAGTTTCCGCCTTTGAAGGACGGGAGAAGTTGGGAAAAGAGCGCGGAGACGTCATTTTTACGGATTACGGCGTATCGGGAGACGCGATTTTCCGTCTGTCGGCTTTTTTATCCGATCGGGCGGAAAGGGGAGACGTCGTTCTTTCGTTGGCCTTTTTGCCCGAGGTGACGGAGGAGAAACTCGTCCGCATTCTCGAAAAGAAACAAAAGTCGGGCGCTTTCCCCGAAGGGGAGCTCCTCTGCGGAATTTTGAACAATCAGCTCGGCAGGGCGGTGATGAGACGTTGCGAGGCGAATCCGAAATCCGTTGCTGCGGGAATCAAAAATTTTACGCTGCGTGTGAGCGGTACGTTGGGATTCGACTATGCGCAAGTGACCAAGGGAGGCGTTCGTCTTACGGAGACCGACGCGACTTTGCAGAGCCGTTTGGTCAAAGGGCTGTATTTCGCGGGCGAGATTTTGGACGTGGACGGAGAATGCGGGGGATATAATCTGCAATGGGCGTATACGTCGGCGAGACTCGTGGCGGACGCGCTGAACGAAAAAAGGACGGATAGAGAGGAATGACGAAAAAGACGCTGTCGGACATCAAACTGCGCCCCGGACAAAACGAACGGGAGCTCCTTCTCCTTGCCGAGAAGAAACTGCATAAAAAGCCCGCATATTTCAGAATTCTTAAAAAGTCTTTGGATGCGCGGGATAAAGATAATATCCGCTATGTCTATACGATAGAATTTTCTTCGGAAAAGCAATCGGAAAAAATTCCCGAAATTCCCCGTTTGCCCGAACATAAACTTCCCGCGGCGCCCGTGCTCATCGCGGGAAGCGGCCCCGCCGGATTATTCTGTGCCATCAGGCTGTTGGAGCACGGAATCCGTCCCGTCGTGGCGGAGCGGGGTCCGTGCATAGAGGAGCGGGAAAAGAAGATAGAAAAATTTACAAAGACCCGAATTTTGGACGGGGAAGGAAATATTCAGTTCGGAGAGGGCGGAGCCGGAACTTTTTCCGACGGAAAGCTCAATACCCAGACGCACGGCGGTTTCAATCGCGAAGTACTGGAAACATTCGTCCGTTTCGGGGCTCCCGAGGAAATCCTTTGGCTGAACAAACCGCATATCGGGAGCGATAAGCTCAAAATCGTCGTAAAGAATATGCGCTCTTTTATCGAACGCTCCGGCGGAACCGTTCTGTTCGATACCCGACTGACGGACATCGTCGTCAGGGACGGAAAAATCGCGGGGGCAAAGCTGTCGCATGCGAAAGGGGCGGCGGAGACGATCGACGTTTCCGCAGTCGTCCTCGCGGTGGGACACAGCGCCAGAGATACCTTTGAAATGCTTTTGTCCCGCGGAATTCCCATGCGGAAAAAAGATTTTGCCGTCGGCGTCCGTATAGAACATCTGCAATCCGAAATCGGGTTCGCTCAATACGGCAAGAGCTTTTCCGTGCTTCCCCCTGCCGACTATAAGCTGGTCTCCCATGCTTCCGACCGCGCGGCCTTTACTTTCTGCATGTGTCCTGGGGGCTTTGTCATGCCCGCGGCGAGCGAAGAGGGCGGCGTCGTGACAAACGGCATGAGCAATTATGCCCGCGACGGACGCAACGCCAACAGCGCTTTGGTCGTACAGGTCTCCGAGCGCGATTTTTCCGGCGATTCCCCGCTTTCGGGAATAGAGTTTCAGCGCAGTCTGGAACGCGCGGCTTTTGCGGCCGGGGGAAACGATTATTCGGCGCCCGTACAGCTGGTCGGGGATTTCCTCTCGGGAAGGGAGAGCGGCGGATTCAAAAGCGTCATGCCTACCTATCCCGCGGGAACTCGGTTTGCGGATCTCCGCTCCGTTCTTCCCGTCCCCGTTTCGTCTGCCGTTTCCGCGGCTCTTCGGGATATGGATCGCAAGCTCAAAGGCTTTGCCTGCCCCGATGCGGTGCTTACGGCGGTGGAATCCCGCACCAGCTCCCCCGTCCGCATCGAACGGGACATGAATTTTCAATCGCCCGCCGCAGAGGGCCTTTATCCCTGCGGAGAGGGCGCGGGATATGCCGGCGGAATTACCTCATCCGCCGCCGACGGACTTCGTATCGCCGAGGCGATTTTCTCTGCGTGGAACGTTTGAGGAATCTTTTGATTTTAATTATTTAAAAAAATTTCTTATTTTTTAATTTCTTCTATTTTTCATTATATTTTCACCGTTTTATCACATAAAAAGTATATTATGTGATAAAATATATTATGTAAATAAAGAGGGGGCGCTTCTTAAAAGAAGGGGCTGGATAGGATCATACGTAAAACTTTTTTCATATTCTCTCACTAAATATGCGGTCCGCGGGTTTTCCGCGGGCCGCATATTTGTAAAAAATAAATGTTGTGGGGCAATTCTCTCGCCGAGGCAGAAGGATTTCCCGCCTTCGGCGGTTTTCCGACTTTATAAAATCCTTTTTTGCTTCGCAGGCGTTATTTGGTCAGTTCTTTGATTGCCTCATAATAAATTTCGCTCATCATGCGGATTCGGTCGAACGTGATGTATTCGTCGGGCTGGTGAATCGTCGCTTCCTCGTCTTCGAGTTCGGGGCCGAAGCCGCAACCGCATTTCAGAGCTCTTGCATACGTTCCGCCGCCGATGGCGATAGGTTTTTCGTTCCTGCCCGTCGCGCGGTTATAGACGCCCATGAGCGTCTTTATGAGTTTTCCGTTCGGGTCGGTATAGAGGGGCGCCTGATAATTGACGATTTTGTACTGTATATTTTCCTTGTCGAGGATATTCGTGATCTCTTCCTTTTTATGGGTGGCAGGGAATCGGATATCCGTCGTTATGACGAGGTTTCCGTTTTCAAAATTCGCCACGTCGGGAGACATGGTGAGCATTCCCGTCTCGTCCTTCATCTCTTTCAGGCGGCAACGGTCGGCGAAGAGGAGATCATAGGCCCTCTTGCAGTCCTCGTCAAAGGATGCGAAGAATTTCAGCATGGCGCCGAGGGCATTCGCTCCCTTTTCGGGCGTAGAACCGTGTGCCGATTTTCCGCGGACCCGAAGCGTGTCGCTCTCTTTGTCGAAATCGAAAGAGATGCCTTCTTCGGGCGTATACCCCAAGACTTTTTCGGCTGCGTCGGGGGTGAGGACGGCGATTGCGTCGTCGCATACCATGTTTACCCGTTCGCCCGCCGCGAGGGAACGGAAGGGGGGATTCTTCAAGGGGAAGGAAGCGGAGAAGTGAAGGATTCCTTTTTCCGCATAGATGGCGGGGAAATCCGCATCGGGAGAAAAGCCTTCCTCGGGCATTTTTGCCACCTTGTTATAGTGATCGATACAGGCCCACCCGCATTCCTCGTTGCAGCCGACGATCAATTTTATTTTGCGACGGGGACGGAACCCTTCGTCTTTGAGCGCTTTGAGACAATAGAGTACGGTTACAGCGGGACCCTTGTCGTCCATGGTTCCGCGTCCCCAGATTTTGACGCCGGGCATGCCGCCTTCCGAAAGTTCGTCGTTGATGACGGCTCCGAACGGAGGAAATCTCCAGCCGCTGCCGGCGGGTACGACGTCGAGATGTGCGAGAATGGCGAATTCTTTCCCTTCCCCGAAAACAACTTCTCCGACGTAGTTGTCGTAATTGTGCGTCTCAAATCCCATATCCGCCGCAAGGGAAAGAAAGTAGTTGAGGCAGTCCGCAGTCTCTTTTCCGAAAGGATAATTCCCCTCCGCGGGCTTCAGGGAAGAATCGAATTTCACCGTTTTACAGATAGATTCGACGATATCGTTAAAATAATTTTCCATTACATGTGTCATATAAATCACCGATCCTTTTTTCTGTCCTTTATTATTATACACGCTTTTTCGGGCAAGGTAAACAGAAATAGAGCGAATAGCGGGAAAAATCCGAAAAAATATTTCCCCGTGCGGGACAAGCTTTGACTTTTTCACGGAAATATGGTACAATAAACACGAAAAAATGCAGTCGGGGAGGAAAAGCTATGTCCGGACACGAAGGTCATCGCCATAGAATTATCGAAAAGCTCGATTCGGGAGGACTCTGCGAGCACGAGTTTCTCGAAATTCTTCTTTTCAACGCGATTCCCCGCTTGAATACGAACGATCTGGCGCATCGTTTGCTGGAAGCGTTCGGATCCATTCCGAGAATATTTTCCGCTCCCGTGTCGAGGCTGAAATCCGTGGAGGGAGTGGGCGAAAACGTCGCCGCCTATCTATGTTGCATCGGAAAGTTTTTTGAAACCTATTATGCGGGGCGGGAGGATACCTATCCGAAAAAATTCGACGAACGAACTTTTTTGGCTTATGTGGAGGAAAGATATGCGCCCGCAGAAAACGAAGTCCTGGATTTTTATCTGCTCGACAAGGCAAAGAACATTTTTTTCTGCAAACGATTCTCCTCCGGCGAGCCGCGCAGAGTCGTCATTCGTCCCGAACAGCTCACGAGATTGATCCTCGAAAATAAACCCGACGGCCTGATAGCCGTCCACAATCATCCGAACGGAAATTGTTTTCCCTCCGAGACGGACGACAAGACGACCGGACAATGCGAAATGATTTGCAGTATCCATAACGTAAAATTTTACGATCATTTTATTTATTCCCCCGCGGGCACATACAGTTATTATTGCAGCGGGAGAATGAAAGAAATTCATCAAAAATATTCTGTCGGTGCGATCCTCGGCAGAGGGGAGGGCGGATAACATGCATAAGAAAAAAGAAAGCGCCGCCGCGGCGGCGCCTGCGGAAACTCCGCAGGCGCCGAAGAAAAAGCACCGTTTCCGACTGTCAAAATTTTTTGAAAAACCGGATTTTAAGGAAGAGGAACGCTTTTTCAGTTTCGGCAAAAAATTATTGTTCGGTATCCTCATTCTCGTGGAACTGCTCATTCTCCTTCAACAGGCCGGCGAGGCCGTGCGTCTGCATAAATGGGGGGCTTTGGCCGCTACGCTCGGAATAGAGGCGGTCCTTACGGTCTCCGAAGCCGTCAAGCTGTTTGCCGTCAAGGGTTTCAAAAATAAGGTTTACTGCTATGTCATCGACTGTGTGGCGGCATTCGTTCTGACCGCCGTGACGGGAAGTACCTATCTGAGCACGCTCTATATGATCATTCTCACCGAATTTTATATCAGTTCGGAAAAAATGCTTCCTTCCATAATCGTCTGCGCGCTGTGTATGGTGGTATACGTCATTACTTTCGGCGCTTCCAATTGGTTCCGATACGGGGAAAGCGCATCTATCCTCGGCGTGTTGGCACAGTCGTTCAACGATCTTCTGATTCTGTTGATTCATTTCGTTTTCGTCAATTTTGCCGTTCGGTTCTACCGCCAATATGTACGGTTAAGCAAGGCGCTGAAAGCGCTCGACGAAAGCAAGGCGGAGTTGCAGAAGGCCTATGACGATCTCGCGGAAGTAACGGCGCTCGAAGAACGCCAAAGAATTGCCAAGGACATTCACGATACCGCGGGGCATTCCATCACGACGGTCATCATGCAGACGGAAGCTGCAAAGCTCATTTTGGATAAAAATCCCGAGGACGCGAAAAGCAAGATTATCGCCGCCAATCTCCAAGCGAAACATGCTTTGGAAGAGCTCCGCGAGAGCGTACACCTGCTTTCGGGGAATCCGGGGAAGCAGACTCTCGAAAATGCGTTACAGGGAATCATCAACGAATCCACGGACGGGACGGGGATCAGAATCCGTTCGGATATAGACGACATAGCCGTTTCGGACGCGAAGTACCGATTTTTGTGCAATACCCTGAAAGAAGGGATATCCAACGGTCTCCGTCACGGCAGAGCCACGGCTTTTTGGTTCGAATTGAAGGAAACGGATGGGAAAATCAATTTTCTGCTTTCGGATAACGGCTCGGGCGTGAATATTAACGAGATGAAAGAGGGCTTCGGGCTTACGGGCATGTCGAAACGGGCGGAAAGCCTCGGCGGAGAACTTTGGTTCATCTCCGAACCCGGCGAAGGATTTGAAATTCATTTGACGCTGCCCTCGGACGGGCCGCGGGAATAAAAAGGAAGTGAAATCATGGATAAAAAAATAAAAGTAATGATTGCGGACGATCAGGTGATTTTGGCGGAGGGAATCAGGAGCGTTCTGGAAACGGATTCGGAACTGGAAGTCGTGGGACTAGCCTTTGACGGCTTCGACGCTCTGAAAAAAATGGAAGAAAATATACCCGACGTGGTCCTTATGGATATTCGTATGCCCAATATGAACGGAGTGGTTGCTACCCAGAGCATCAAGGCGAAATATCCCGACGTCAAGGTGGTTATCCTCACGACTTTTGACGACAGCGACTATATTCTCAACGCCATCAATAACGGCGCCAGCGGCTATCTCCTCAAAGATATCGGAAGCACGGCGCTCATCGACGCGGTGAAAAACGCGTATGCAGGAGACACCATCCTTCCCGCAAAAATCGCAAAACGTATCGCGGACGCGGCGAAAAACGTCTCCTCCGATCGGGAAATCAAGCTCAAACGCGCGTTTTCCCTGTCCGACAGAGAAGTGGAAATCGCGCTGATGCTTTATGAGGGATTTACGAACCGCCAGATTTCCTCCGCGCTCAAAATTTCCGAGGGGACGACGCGCAATTATATTTCCGCCATTTACGTTAAAACAAACAGCGAAAATCGCAGCGGCGCCGTCGAAGCCATCCGTTCGGTTTTATAACGCCCCCTCACGTACGGATATTATGGTTTTTGCCTATGTTTGACGCTTATGTTTTCGATTTGGACGGTACTTTGCTCGATACGCTCGACGATCTGACTTCCGCCGTCAATGCGGCTCTGTCGGCTTATCATTGCCCTCAAAGAACGCGGGACGAGGTTCAAAGTTTTGTCGGAAACGGAATAAAACTTCTGATGCGGAGAGCGGTGCCTGACGGCGAGGCGGATCCTCGTTTTTCAGATATTTTTGAATATTTCAAACGTTATTACGGCGCACACTGCTTCGATTCGACCAAGCCTTATCCCGGCGTCATGGAATTATTGACGCGGCTGAAAGATGCGGGAAAGCGTACGGCTATCGTCTCGAATAAAGCGGACTACGCCGTAAAATTATTGACGGAACGTTTTTTTTCGGGGCTCGTCGGGGCGGCGGCCGGAGAAAACGAAGCGGCGGGAATTCGGAAAAAACCCGCTCCCGATTCCGTTTTTGCGGCTTTAGATCGATTGGGGGCGGATAAGTCGGCGGCCGTATATGTGGGCGATTCGGAAGTGGATATCCGGACGGCCGCCAATGCCCGTATTCCCTGCATTTCCGTCACATGGGGGTTCAAGAGCCGTGAATTTCTTTTGCAAAACGGCGCCTCCTGCCTTGTCGATACTCCTGCGGAAATTTTGAAATTTTAATTTTTGAATCGATATAATGCAAATTTATATAAAAATTGCACAAAATCTTTTCATGAAGTGACCTGACGGTCATAAAAAATGATGTCGAAACGACGGATATCGATAGGGAAGGTAAAATGGAGAAAAAAGAATTTAAGCGTGCAAAATTCAGCGGAGGGCTCGACGTCTTGGGATTTCTTGCGGCGCTTGCGGCTATGGCGGGCTATATCGCGGTGAATCTCGTCAAAGTGAACGGTCTCCCCGACGGTTTAACGGATTTTTGGGAAAAGTTTTCCGACGGCGCGGTAAAGGCGTTTGACGGCGTGTTTTTGCGTTGGCTGAGCGGCTTTCCTTCGTTTCCCGGACTTCCGTTTGCCGTTCTTTTCGGCTTTTTGGCGCTTGTGTTTTTGATTATGGCGATTGCTTCGTTCAAGCAGGGAAATTCCGCTTCGAAACGAGGCGGAATCGTTTTTGCCGGCTTTTTGGCTCTTTTGCTGTTTGTCGGCTGTGCTTTGCTCTTCGCCGAATCATGGGAAGCGTCCCTCGAAGCGGGGCTTTTGAACGTCGGACTGGTAAAGTGGTATCTCCTCATTCCCTGTGCGTTTTTTCTCTTGCAGACGATTTTGAAATTTTCGGCGCATGCACGTGCGCATTGAGTGCTTTCCGAAGAAACGGTTCCGGTAGAACGATGCGGAAATATCCCGATGAGGATTTTTGAAAAATTGACTGTTTTTGTGCCCTGCGAAATTTTAATTCGCAGGGCATTTTTTTGTCGATCCCTGCTCAATTTAATGCTTTGTCGTCGTTTTTGTTGGATAAAAAAAGCCTTTAAAAGAAAAAAGGACATAATTCGACAAATTTCGATAAAATAATAAAAAATATTATAAAATTTTTAATATAAAAAATTGCTATTATTTACAATATTGCTTTACGTATTTGTCGGAATGTAGTATAATATCGTAGGAAAAGCGAAGGCCGACAGACTTTCGAAAAAAAATCAGGAGGGAACGATGGTATGCGTTCAAAAACAATTGTGCTGTTGGAGTCCAACGAAACTCTTTTGAATGAATTGAAGAGTACGTTTTCGAAGGACGAAGAAATCGAGGTGGTTTATGCGGGGGACGACGGAGAAACGGGAATCCAAGAGCTGCGTCGGCTGAAACCCGATCTTGCCGTTATCGGAATGTTTCTCAAAGGGACTGACGGATGCGGAGTCATTCAAACCCTGCGAAAAGAAAGTCCCGACACGAAAATTATCGCGACGGGGGTAGCGGGCGATGCGCTTATGGAACGGGCGGTCAGGTCGGGTGCGGACTATTATCTCGTCAAGCCGTTTTCTGTACAGAGCGCTTTGGAGCGTGTGGAAGAATTGATAAAGCCCGTAAGCGGAACGGAGAGAGACATGAGAGAAATAAAAGGGAGAGCCGTAACCTTGGAGGAAAAAATCAGCGATATTTTTATTGCGATAGGGATTCCGCCGCACATAAAGGGGTACAGATATTTGCGGACGGGGATAAAAATGGCGGTGGAAAAACCCTATATCATCAATAACGTGACAAAAGAATTATATCCGAATATTGCAAAGCAGTACGATACGACTTCCAGCAAAGTAGAGCGTGCGATCCGCCATGCGATAGAGGTCGCCTGGAATAGGGAGCGGATCGAGGCGATCAACGCGGTATTCGGTACGCGGGTATATTTGGGCACGGAAAAGCCCACGAACAGTGAATTTATTGCCTTGGTGGCGGATAAGCTCATTTTGGAGAGTATGACGAAATAAGAGCAAAATAAAGGGGCTTTCCCTTTCGCGGGAAAGCCCCTTTTCATAGAGACGTTTTTGAGAATTTGATTTATACGATGCCTTGCGCCATCATCGCGTCGGCCACTTTTTCGAACCCTGCAATATTGGCACCCATTACATAATCGCCGTCGAAGCCGTATTTTTTTGCCGCGGCGTCGATGTTATGATAAATGCCGATCATGATATCTTTCAGCTTTTGGTCAACTTCGGCGGAGCTCCAGAACAAACGTCCGGAGGACTGGGCCATTTCCAAAGCAGAAGTCGCTACGCCGCCGGCGTTGGCCGCCTTCGCAGGAAGAAATATGATTCCTGCGCGCTTAAAGGTGTCGATCGCTTCCAAAGTAGAGGGCATGTTGGCACCTTCCGCCACATATTTTACGCCGTTTTTGACGAGACTTTCCGCATCCTTCGCATCGATTTCGTTCTGCGTTGCGCAGGGAAGAGCGACATCGCAGGGGATGGTCCAGATTCCTTTGCAGCCGGGCGTATAAACGGAACCGGGAACCCGAGCGGCATATTCTTTGATACGGCCGCGCTCCTCTTCTTTGATTTTGCGTACGACTTCCAGCTGAATTCCGTTTTTATCGTAGATATAACCGTCGGAGTCATACATCGCAACGACTTTTGCGCCCAAGGATTGCGCCTTTTCGCAGGCGTAAATCGCCACATTGCCGCTTCCCGAAATGATGACGGTTTTTCCTTCAAAACTGTCTCCGCGAAGCCGCATCGCCTCTTCCGTAATATATACGAGTCCGTAACCGGTCGCTTCCTTGCGGATGAGGGATCCGCCGTACGAAAGACCTCTGCCCGTCAATACGCCCGTATGTTCGTCGTGAATACGTTTATACTGACCGAAGAGATAACCGATTTCCCGACCGCCTACTCCGATGTCTCCGGCAGGGACGTCGGTATCGGGACCGATGTGCCGATAGAGCTCCGTCATGAAACTCTGACAAAATGCCATAATTTCACGGTCGGATTTTCCTTTGGGGTCGAAATCGGAACCGCCTTTGCCTCCGCCGATGGGCTGGCCGGTCAGACTGTTTTTAAGGATCTGCTCTAAGCCCAAGAATTTGATTACCGACAGATTGACGGAAGGGTGGAACCGCAAGCCGCCTTTATAGGGCCCGATGGCACTGTTAAATTGTACGCGATAGCCTTTGTTGACATGGACGTTTCCATTGTCGTCGATCCAGGGAACACGGAAAAGAATTACTCTTTCGGGCTCTACAAAACGTTCGAGAAGAGCCGCTTTTTCGTATTCCGGATGCTTGTCGAACACGGGTTCCAAAGTGAGAAGAATTTCCGTGGCTGCTTGATGAAATTCTTTTTCGCCGGGATTGCGTTCTTTTAATTGCTTCAATACTTTTTCTACATACGTCATAAAGGTTACTCCTTTTTGTAAAAGATTTTGCCATGGATTCCGAGTAATGATTTTATATATAATACCATTTTTTTTTGTGATTTGCAAGAATTTGGCGTATAAATTTTTTGAAAACTTTTGAAAAACAATTGCTTTTCAATGGAAAATAAGGTATAATAAAACAAGTCTTGTGAGCCGTTTAATAAGGGAAATTGAAATCGGTATAAAATTTTTTCAGACAGGCATTTCCTTTTTTTGTAATAAAATTCAATATGCTTCCGTAGTTAAATGGATATAACAGCCCCCTCCTAAGGTATTGTTCTATCCACAAGATATTGCCCAAAACGCACGTTTTTCGGGCAAAACTGCTTGATTTATGCTATTTTCCACGGGGCGGAAAAATGTTGGTATAAATTTTGGTATAAAATTTTTTCCGACAATCATTTCTGCCTCGTGCAATAAAATTCAATATGCTTCCGTAGTTAAATGGATATAACAGCCCCCTCCTAAGGGGCCGTTGTGGGTTCGATTCCCGCCGGGAGTACCACTTTGACCACAAGATATTG
>CAJFQM010000014.1 GCA_904419075.1 uncultured Clostridia bacterium | reverse complement strand
ATGACCAGATATCAAATCCACAAAAAGACTAACATAGACGAGTCACAACTTCTGCGTTGGTACGCAGGAAAACAAACTCCATCCCTTGTCAGTCTCATTACTTTAGCAACTGCACTCGATCTCTCAATTGATACCCTTTTGGGGAGAAAATAGGGAAAAAATGGGGAGAAAACAAAGAAAAACGGCCCCGTAGGAGAAAATCCCACGGGGCTGATTTTGTTCTTTCGCACCGACTCTTGATCTCGGGGAAAATTTGGGGAATTGAAAATTTGAATTGCTGAAAAACAAAGGTTTTTCTATGAAAACTAGGCAAAAAAGCGGCTTTTTTGATGCTTGTTTGAGGGCCTTGAATGTCTTAAAATCCTTCGGGAGCGATCCCATATCGGTTCAAATCCGATTACTCGCACCAAAAAAATGAGAGAGATTTACAAAAAATCCCTCTCATTTTTGATATATAGCAACATTGGGGACAAATTGGGGACAAAAAACAGCCGTTTTTGGGGCTGTTTTGCATAAATATGAATGTTCGATTTTAACATACAAAAAAATTGGGGACATATTATGGCAGATTTAAGTATTAAAAAGCAACTTGATATTTTGCAGGAAAGACTAACTGCTGTCTTTCAGATGACAAGACTGTTAAAAGAATATTATAGCTTATCAGATAAATTATCTGGTACGGAATATGGTCTATATTTTGAAGTAATGTATTCTTATATTGCACGGTATATAGTTTTGGAATTCTACAGACTGTGCGATAAGGGCAAGGATTGTATCAGTATCCCAAGATTAAAAAACGAAGCAATACAAAATTTCGAAAGCGTTTTCCCTGCCAAACAAAAATGTGCGGACGGCATGAAATATTGCGATATTACAAAAAATGAAATGCAGAAAGCCTGTAAAACTATATTCAATAAACGAATTCAGGAACTTCAGAATAACGCAAGAATCAACTGAATCGGCACGATTGACAAAATAAATTTGAGTCCCACGCCGATCGACTTCCAGAACTTTTCGTCGGTGAGCACCTTCGTGTAATTGCCCATGCCCTTCCACACCGCGTCCATGTAGGCACTGCTGTCGTAAAAGCTGTTCACGACGGAAATCACCAGCGGCGCTATCACGAAAGTCACCAGCAAAAGAAAGGAAGGCAGCAATACCAGGTACGCGGTCAACAGGTCATCCTTTTTCCAAGCGGACTTTTTTCCCGTTTTCGTCGTCATCTTTTTTACTCCTCGGCCTTATAGCGGGGATTCGTACCCGCGAGGCCGTCCGATTCTATGATTCCCTCCAATTTCGACTGCAAAGAGGCCAGCGTCTTGTCCACGTCTATCGTCCCCATGATTTCCACCGCGTTCAGAGAGTCGGCAAATTCTTTACTGATTGCCCACGGATAGCAGGGCTCCGCGACCGCATACGGCAGAACGTATTCCGAAGTAAAGGCTCGGAAAGCGTCGTTTTTGGATTCCTCGCGGGTGTTCAGCAGTTCGTCCACGCTCTTTCTCGCCGTGAATTTGGAAAATCCGAGTTCTTTGAAAAATTCGTACATATACTCGGGGTCGCCCGCCAACAGCCATTCGATAAACGCCCCCGCCTCTTCGGGATGCTTGGCGTTTCCGTCCAGAGAAAATCCCCAGCCGCCGAGCGCCGCCGTCGTGACGCCTTCCGTCTCACCCGTCCAGGTCGGACACACCGCATAGCCGATATCGTCCACCTTATCGGGATAATCGTTCTTTAACTGCCCCATCGCCCAGGAGCCGCTCAGCTGCATCGCCACCTTCCCCTGCCCCAAGGGCGTGATTTCTTTATAACTGCTCGACGCCACCCTAATGGTCAGGTTTTCCTGATAAATCTTTCTGAATATCGTGAACAAATCCCTGTAATAATCGTTATTTACGTCCGCAGCGTCCCAATTGTCGTTGAGAAGGTATTCCCCTTTCATCGCCTGAAATCCCCACATGACCCAGCCGAGATCCTTCGCCGCGGGCATTTCGATTCCGTAACGCCCTTCCTTCGTCAGCTTCTTCGCGTATTCGTACATCTCCTCCCAGGATTTCGGCGGAGCGTTCGGATCCAACCCCGCTTCCTCGAACGCGCTCTTGCTGTAAAACAGCATGGAATACGGCTCGACAAAGGCGGGATATACATAATGTTTTCCCTGCACTTCCACCATTTCCTGCACGTTCTCCGAAAGGTCGTCCCATACTTCGGGTGACATGTATTCGTCCAGCGCCGTGTAGTTCCCGAGCATCGCTTTGGATGGAATTTCCGCATAGTTCACGAAAATAATCTCCGGCGCCGTGCCGTTCTCCTGCGCCGCTTTCAACTTCTGATCCCAAACGTCCTCCGGTATAATCGACAGTTCGATGTACGTGTTCTTCTCGTTCGTCTCATTGTATAAGTTCGTGTACTTCTGCAACCATACGTGCGTCTCCGTCTCCGAAAACTGCGGGCTCCAAAAAATAACCTTCGTCTTTCCCGCCGCGGGATCCTCCCCGCCTCCGCAGCTTGCAAGAATACTCACACTCATGCCGACGGCCATCGTTAAACACAACAATTTGGTTAATACTTTTTTCATAGCTTACTCCTTACCAATTATTTTTTGTTTTATTCCTTATTTTATTTATAAGTGTATACGTTTACATTTTTTTGTATACGTTTACATTTCAGAGTAAAGAAAATGCCCGAATCCTGATCGGGAAATAAAAACGATCAAAGAGGGCGTGTCGAATTTCTGACAATCAGCCGACGATCGCAGAGACACTCGCGGGGATCGCCGGTATAGGAGCCGTCTATACGGCTGAACAGCAAAGACATTGCCTTTTCGGCAAATTCGCCGCTGTCGTTGGTGACGGTCGTAATGGAGGGATTGAAATACTCGGCGTATTCGATGTTGTCCATGCCGACGACGCTGACGTCGTCGGGTACCTGTATGCCGTTTCTCTGAAAATACTGCATGAGCCCGATGGCAATCATGTCGTTGGCGCAGGCGACGGCGGTGGGCATTTCGGGAAGAGAGGAAAAATATTCTCCCGCGGCGATTCCGCCCTGTACGGTGAAGGCTCCCGCAAATTCGTATTCCTTTCGTATGGGAAGCCCGTGTTCGTTCATCGCGCGTTCATAGCCGGAAAGGCGGCGTTTGTTGAGAATGGAATTCGGCGTCCCGCCCGCATAGGCGATCCGAACGTGCTTATAATCGATGAGGTGCGAGGTGCCGAGATATACCCCCTGCCCCCTGCGGATTCCGTGCACGGTGTCGAAAATCATCGCGCCGAACGTATTCGAAGTCACGACCGCAATCGGCAGAGACATGAGCTGGCGGATAATCTCCTCGTCGTCCGAGGTGGAACAGAAAATCAGGCCGTCGCAGCCGAGTTCGGTAACCAGCCGCACCGCTTCCAGCTCCTTCTTCTCCTCCTCGTTGGTATTGAAGAGAATCGCGGTAAATCCCTTATCGTTCGCCAAACGCTGCACCGTCGCATACATTCCCGCATAATAAGGGTTCCGAATATCGGGAACAACCACCATAATCTGCATGGCGCGCTGTAACTTCAACCCCCTCGCGATTCGGTTCGGCCGATAGGCGAGCTCCTCTATCGCGCGCTCTATCTTTTCCGCCTTTTCCCCCGTCACGAATGTTTTGTTGTTGATGTAACGAGATACCGTAGCGTTGGATACCCCCGCAACGCGGGCCACGTCGTTTATCGTTACCGCCTTCTTTCCCTGCATATCGGCTCCCTCATGTATACGTTTACATCTCTGTAATAAAATAGTAGCACAGAAAAGTGGAGTTGTCAAGTCTTTTTTGAAAATTTTTTAATTTTTTCACATAAAAGATTCACGTGAAAAGAAAAAAACGGGACTTTTTGTCGAAGCTCCGTTTTCAAAAAATTCGTTTCGGGAGGCGGAGGAAGGGATTTTTCAGCCTTGAAGGGAGATACCGAACAGCTTTCCGTCCGAAATTTCCTCCCGCAGCAGCCGAGCGGCGAACTGCCAGCGTTCCTCGATGGTCGCTTTTTTCAGCAGGTGATTCCAAAAGAACGAACGGAACAATTTTTTATGACGGAGGCGGAGATTGGGGAAAATATACTGTCCGTCGGAAAAGGCGACGAAATTTCCCTCTCCGCCGCCCGAAACCGAACGAAAATCGAGGTAATCCCGCCCCTTTTTCAGACGATAAATATAGACGCAGGAGGAATCGGAACCCTTGTCGTAGAGATATTCATATGTAAATCCCGCCTCCAAAAGAAAGGAAAATTCCCTTTCGATGACCGCCTCGTAAGGTTTTTCCTCTCTATACGGCTTGTCCGTCTGATAAGATTTATTCGTTTCCTGCGGTTGTCTGTCCATGGTTCGTCTCCTTTGCATCGGGGGCTCTGCACGCCATACATTTATCCGCCCCGCGCGGATCGTCATTCGCGCGGGGCGGGCAGATCGTCGTTCTTACGGATCATTCGTGCGTCAGAATCGCTTTAATGCGGCGGATTCCCGCGCCGGAGCTCTGTTCCTTGACGATTTTGAACGTCCCGAGCTCGCCCGTCGAAGCGGCGTGAGGTCCCCCGCAGATTTCCTTGGAAAAATCGCCGACGGAGTAGGTCTTGACGCGCTCGCCGTACTTGTTTTCGAATAAGCCCGTAAAGCCCTCTCTTTTCGCCTCTTCCAGACTCAGTTCCCGCATGACGACGGGGATATTTTCGGAAATCTTTTCGTTGACCAGCGCTTCCACCTTTTGAATCTCCTCCTGCGTCATGGGACGGGGGAAATTAAAATCGAATCTGAGGCGCTCTTCCGTGATGTTCGACCCCTTCTGATTGACGTCCTCGGACAACACCTTTTTCAGCGCCGCATGCAAGAGGTGCGTAGCGGTATGGAGATGCGTGGTCTCCTCCTTATGATCCGCGAGCCCGCAGGCGAATTTCTGTTCGCTGCCCGCCTTGCTCTTGCTTTGATGTTCCTCAAAAGCGGCTTTATAACCGTCGAGATCCACGCCGTAGCCCCGTTCCTTCGCCATTTCCGAAGTAATTTCCACGGGGAAGCCGTAGGTGTCGTACAGGTGGAACGCCTGTTTTCCGCCGATGACCTTTTCGGGAACGTAGGAGGGATCCTTCGAGGCCATGAACGCGTTTTTGCGTTCCAGGCCGCCGATGCACTTTTCAAACTCTTTCAGACCCTGTTGCAGCGTTTTGGAAAATTTCGCCTCTTCCTTGTCGAGTTCCTCGAAAATTTTCGCGCGGTTTGTCTCCAATTCGGGATATACCGCACTGTATTTTTCGATAAAGGTCTCCGCGACTTTGGCGAGGCTGCCTTCGGGCAGATCGATCTTGCGTCCGTAACGCACGGCGCGACGGATAATGCGGCGCAAAATATACCCTTGGTCGGTGTTGGAAGGAACGATTCCCTTTTCGTCTCCGATCATAAAGGTCGCCGTGCGGACGTGGTCCAAAACGACGCGGAACGCCCTCGTCGTCTCCTCGTCCGCGCCGTAAGCGCGGCCCGTCAATTCGGAAATCTTTTGAATGGCTTTTTCAAAAATATCCGTTTCGTATACGCTCGACTTTCCGTTCAGGACGCACAGAGCGCGTTCCAGCCCCATGCCCGTATCGACGTTTTTCTGTCTGAGCTCGGTATAGCTGCCGTCCGCCTGTTTATTGAAGCGCATAAAGACGTCGTTCCAGATTTCGAGGAACGCGCCGCAGCTGCAATCGGGATTGCAGTTCGGCCCGCATTTGGGCTTGCGGATAACGAACATTTCCGTGTCCGTTCCGCAGGGCCCCGTAAGTCCCGCGGGACCCCACCAATTATTTTCGCGGGGCATGAAATAGATGTTTTCCTTTTTGATGCCCGCTTTTTCCCAAAGCTCGGCGGCCTCGTCGTCGCGGGGCAGCGTCTCGTCGCCCCCGAATACCGTCACCGCCAGCTTGTCCGAGGGGATTCCGAGATAGTTTTCTCCCGTCAGAAATTCATAGCTCCAAGGAATCATTTCCTTCTTGAAATAATCGCCCAAAGACCAATTTCCCAGCATTTCAAAAAAAGTGCAGTGCCTCTCGTCGCCCACGTCGTCGATATCGCCCGTACGGACGCATTTCTGCACGTCGGTGAGACGGTTCCCCGCGGGGTGCTTCTCGCCCAGAAGATAGGGAACCAAGGGGTGCATGCCCGCCGTGGTGAATAAAACGGTCGGGTCGTTTTCGGGAATGAGCGAAGCCGACGGAATCACTTTATGCCCGCGGGCCTTGAAAAATCCGAGATACATTTCTCTTAAACTTTCGCTGGTATATTCTTTCATGTCGTCTACCTTTTTGTCTGCGTTTTTTCTAAAATTATATAAGGTCGCGCGAAAAATGTCAAACGTTTTCGCCCGCGTCGGCCGTTTTTATCCGGCCGTTTTCGTTTCGGACAAAAAACGATGTTTTCCGCCCGCCGTCCTTCTGCCGACCGCGCTCGACGCGAGGATTCCCTCGTCAATTTCCGCTTTTGAATACTCCGCCTGTCCCCGTCAGTTTTTCGTAAGCTCGTACCCGTCCTTGGAATCCTTGACGGAATACCCCAGCTCGGCAAGGCGGGCGCGGAGGAGATCGCTCTTCGCCCAATCCTTTTCCTTACGCGCCGCAAAGCGCTCTTCCGCAATCGCTTTCACGTCCGCGGGAATTTCTTCCCCGCGCGGCGCGTATTTGTCGAGGTACTCCTTCGCGGGCCTTTCGAAAAGCCCTAACAGGGAATACGTCTTTCGTATCTGCGCCGCCATGGCGACCGCCCGTCCCGCCGTCGCCCGCGAAGTTCCCGCCGACGTTTTCGCCCCGTCGGTCTGCGGAGCGGCGCCTTTTCCGTCCTTTTCCGCCAGACATTTCTTTATTTCCCTGAAATACCCGAACAGATTGCTCAGCGCCAGAGCCGTATTGAAATCGTCGCTCATGCACTCGTCGAACTCTTTGTCGATTTTCAACGCATACGCCTTGTCCGCATCGTCCGCTTCGGCCCCCGAATCTTCCGCCGCGGAAAGGACGGCATAAAATTCCGTCAAGTGTTTTTCCGCCTCGGGGAACAAATCGTCCGTGATGTTGATATCGTTGCGGTAATTGGTTTGCAGCAGCGCGAACTTGATTGCCTCGTCCGAATATTTTGCAAGGAGATCGGAAAGGAGCAGGCTGTTTCCGAGCGATTTGCTCATCTTCTGTCCGTTCACTTTAATCAACCCGTTGTGCGTCCAATATTTGACGAAGGGCTTTCCCGTCAGCGCCTCCGTCTGCGCGATTTCGTTTTCGTGGTGGGGGAAAATCAGATCGCGGCCGCCGCCGTGAAGATCTATCTGTTCCCCGAACGCCGCGCGGTTCATGGCCGAACATTCGATATGCCAGCCGGGGCGGCCCTTTCCCCAAGGGGAATCCCAGCAGATTTCCCCGGGTTTCGCACTCTTCCAGAGCGCGAAATCGTAAGCGTTTTTCTTCTCGTCGTCGTTATCGACGCGCACGCCGTCGAGCGCGTCGTCGAGGCTCCTGTTCGAAAGATGTCCGTAGGCGGGGTAGCTGTCCACGTCGAAATACACGTCGCCCTTTTTCGTGGGGTAGGCATTCCCCTTTTCGATGAGTTTTGCGATGAAATCGATGATATTTCCGATATTTTCCGTCGCTTTCAGCCAGATGTCGGGGTCGTCTACGCGGAATTTTCGCATCACCTCGTCGATGTCCTTTATCATCTTGGCCGCATATTCGTCCGCGGGAATTCCCGTCTCTTTCGATTTTGCGATGATTTTGTCGTCCACGTCCGTATAGTTTCGGGCATAGGTGACTTTATATCCCTGTTTTTCCAGAAATTTGCGCATGATGTCGTAAATGAGCGCCTGATATCCGTGCCCGATATGCGCTTCGCCCGACACCGTAATGCCGCACGCGTACATCTTTACCTTTCCCTCTTCCAAAGGGACGAATTCTTCTTTTCTTTTCGTAAGCGAATTGTAAACTTTCATATAATTTTCCTCGTCCGATTTTTATTCCTCATCCACAATGACCTCAGCCATGGGTATGCCGTCCTGCAATTCTTTCAGCGTATTTTCCAATTCGGAAACCCTTGCGCGCAAATGGCAGATTTCCGCGAGACAATTCTGATAAGGATCGGTTTTGTCCTGATTGAGATCGGGCTCGCAGACCTTCTCGCCCTTGATTCGGACGATCCGTCCCGGGACGCCCACCACGGTCGCGTGCGGCGGCACCTCTTTGAGCACTACCGCTCCCGCGCCGATCTTCGCGCCCTCGCCCACGACGAAGCCGCCCAAGACTTTCGCGCCCGCGGAAACGGTCACGTTTTCCATGATCGTGGGGTGCCGCTTTCCGTGCTCCTTGCCGTTGCCCCCCAAAGTAACCCCCTGATAAATCACCGTGCCCGAATGAACTTCCGCCGTCTCTCCGATGACGACGCCGCAGCCGTGGTCGATGAATACGCCCGGATAAATGTTCGCGGCGGGGTGGATTTCTATACCCGTGAAAAATTTCGACACCTGACTGACGATCCGCGCGAGCAATTTCAGATGTATCCGATAAAGAAATCTCGCAAACCGATGATGAGACAGGGCGTGTACCCCCGAATAGGTGAGAAAAATTTCAAACTTGCTCCGCGCGGCGGGATCGTTGCGCTTCGCGGCGGCGATATCCGCCCGCAGATTCTTGAACCACATACTTGCTTCTCCTTGACCTGAATTCCCGAAATACGACAAAAGCGCCTTCATGCCATACAGTCGGATACTATATAGTATAAAGGCGCGGTCAAACGCTGTTCCACTTTATTTCGAAAAAGCAAAAACTTTTTCCTCGTATGCCCGATAACGGAGGCGCCCGCAGAGGATTGGTCTGTCCTGATGGCGCGGAAACGCACTTTCGCCGCCGCGCAGGGCACGGCGCGCTTTCAGCCTTCGGCACGCCTCTCTTTCCGTCGCCCCCGCCACGGGTACTCTTTTTCCGCTTCGGAATATTCTGTTTTGCGTCATTATATCACGCGCAAGCAAAAAATGCAACCGTTTTAAGCGCTTTTTTATAAATCGCGGACGAATAAATTGCTCACCTTATATTCGGCGAGCGCCGCGCGCATCATCTCCGGATTGAAAACTTTCCGCGTCAGAAGATAGGCGATTACCGTGTCTTTCACCTGCGCGTAATCGAAAGAATACCCGCAGACGTCAAAGAGCTCCGTCAGATCCTCTATCGACATGTGCGCGGCCAAAGCCAGCGAAAACAACAGATTTTTCGTGGGATCATAAACCCCTTTGCAAATGCGGCTCCAAGTGACGACGTCTATGGCAAGCAGCTTTCCTGCTTCCGACTCCGTCAGAGAATATCTTCCGAGCACTTCGGGAAGGAGCTTTTTCAACGTCACTTTTTTGAAAAGATTTTTTATTCTGGCAAACAGGCTCAAAGGGCAGAAGGTAAACGAAAACGAAGCATCCGTCATCTTTTCCTTCAACTGCGCCAAAAGGTCCTTGCGATTTCGCTGTAAAGCGAGGCGCATGGTGGACGCGGGAAGCGTATAAGAATAATCCGTCCCGTCCTCGCGCCGCTCCGTCGTCTGCATTTTGGGCATTTCGTACCCTTTGAGAATACAGATATGGTCGTAATTCGCGTATTTTTCGCAAAAATATTCGTCAAGATCCTCTATGAAATCAAAGGCCACGAAAAAACCTCCCGCCGAAACATCCGTTTTTTTTATTATAGCATATCCGTTTGAAAAAAGCAATCGTTTTTTTACATTCCGAAAAACGTCGGGAATCGATATTCTCGCATTTTATGTTAACTTTTATAAAAAAAATTGAAAAGCGTTCTTTATTTGCTTGATTTTTTGTGATTTTTATGATAAATTTGATATATACTGAAAAAGAGACAGGAGGTTGAGGGATGAAAAGAGAACGTATCGAGGAAATCGCAGAACTTTTGGACAAGCGCGGAAAGCTGACGCTGGAACAGCTCGAAGAATATTTTCCCAACGTATCGCAGATGACGCTCAGAAGGGATCTTTTCCAGTTGGAGGAAGAAGGAAAAATCATTCGCGTGCGCGGCGGCGCCATGTCCGTAAAAGAAGTCCAGAAGGCCTCCGGAGAGCCCTATACCAAAAAGGCAACCATTCATACGGACGAAAAAATAGAGATCGCCCAGAAAGCGGCGGTATTGGTGGACGAAGGCTCTTCCATCTTTATCGACGGGGGCACGACGGCCCTGTATCTCGCAAAAGAACTGCCCGACATGAACTGCAACGTCTTTACCAACGGAATCGCCGTCGCAAAGGAACTCGCGCAGAAGAAAAACGTCACCATCAATCTTTTGGGCGGGCAGCTCATCAAAGAAAATCTGTCCACGGCCTCCCCGCTCGCGGCGCAATATTTCACGGATACGAATTTCGAGCTCGCGATCATCTCCGCTTCGGCGTTTACGCCCGAAAACGGATTTTCCTGCGGTTCGCAGATCGAGGCCGACCTTTTGAAACTGGTACGTAAAAAGGCAAAATTCCTGTATATGATGCTGGACAGCTCGAAAATCGGCAAAATCATGCCCTACACCTTCGCCCGCGCCGAGGATATCAACGTTCTCATTACCGACGAAGGTTTCCCCGAATCTCTCAAAGAGCAATTCAAGGCGATGGATATCGTCGTCATGTAGTTTCGGATCACAAGCATAAAGCACGCCCGCCCGACATTCGTCGGACGGGCGTTTTTTCGTTGTAGTTCCGCGGTTTTCCGAGCCGTTCCGCTTTAATTTTAATCTCAAACGCGCTTATTCGGCCGATTTTTCGTCCGCCTGTCCCGCGTTCGCGTTCGCATTCGTCTTCGCGTTTTCGGCTTCCGCCGTACCCGCCGCGGGAGCGGACGGCGTTTTTTCTTTTTTGCGTCCGATCGAACAGAGCACGTTCGTCAGAATACCGAGAATAAGCGCGCAGGCGACCGAAGTGAGCGTTACCTTTCCGAAAGTGAGGGTAAGTCCGCCCACACCCGCAATCAGGATGACGGAGACCACGAACAGATTGCGATTTTCATTGAGGTCTACCTTTTGAATCATTTTGAGGCCGGATACGGCGATGAAGCCGTACAGAGCGATACAGACGCCGCCCATGACGCAGGAAGGAATCGTCGAGAGGAACGTGACGAAGGGAGCGAAGAAGGAGATGACGATCGCCAGACACGCGGTCACTAAAATCGTGAATACGGAAGCATTCCCCGTAATGGCGACGCAGCCGACGGATTCGCCGTAAGTCGTATTGGGGCAGCCGCCGAAGAAAGCGCCCGCAATGGAACCGACGCCGTCGCCGAGAAGCGTTCTGGAAAGACCGGGATCTTCGAGGAGTTCGGAGCCGATGATAGAGGAAAGATTTTTATGGTCTGCGATATGTTCCGCAAAGACGACGAAGGCCACGGGGACATAGGCGACGGCAATCGTTCCGATATAGGTTCCGAGAGAGCCGACCTCGCCGAAATCGTAACCTCCCTTAAACGCTTCTATAAAGCTGAAATTCGGCAGCCACTGCATATCCTTGAATTTGGAGAAATCGATAATTTTGAGCGCGTCCACGTTCGCGGCGTTGCCGATTCCCGTAAAGATCGCCGCGAAGGCATAGCCCGCGAGGATACCGATGACGAACGGGAACAGCCTGAGATTCTTTTTACCGTATACCGAGCAGGCCATCGTCACCGCCAAAGTCACGAGTCCGCAGACCAAAGCGATGTAGGGAGAGCCTACCATTTCGGCGGCCTCGTTCAAGACGTTTCCCTTCATCAGATCCCCGACGGCGTTTCCGGCGAGGGAAAGCCCGATGATGGCGACGGTGGGACCGATGACGACGGCGGGCATGAGCTTATTCACCCACTTTACGCCGACGAATTTCACGACGACGGCGATGACGACGTATACGAGTCCCGCGAAAGCGGCTCCGATAATGAGGCCGAGATAGCCGACGGAAGCGGAGACGCTGCCCGCGAAAGCGGCCGCCATAGAGCCGAGGAAGGCGAAGGAGGAGCCGAGGAACACGGGGCTTCTGAACTTTGTAAACAGAAGATACACGATCGTGCCTACGCCCGCGCCGAGCAGAGCGGCGGAAGCCGACATATTCGCGTCGGGGAACTGCGTGTTTATGGCCGCGGGAACGGCGATGGTAGCGGCGAGAATTGCCAGGAGCTGCTGCAAGGCGGCGATGAGCAATTTGCCCACGGGAGGTCGGTCTTTTACTTTGTAAACGAGTTGCATAATCTTTCCTGTCTCCTTGGTAAAATGATTTGTACGGCGTCAGCCGTCGATTTCTGTTTTCAAAAATCGTTTCCGTCACACTTAGATTGCCTGCAATCGGAACGATTTTGTCCGTCAAGCCCGAAAAAATCCCCCTTATCGACCGTCCCGAGCGGGAGAAATTCCGTTTCGGGCATCCTGTTTCAAAAAAGGGGGTGCGTTTTTGTTTTGATAATTTTTACTATAATATCATTTTTTTCACATGTTTGTCAAGTAAAAAATTCTTTTTTCCGACGGCAAAATATCCAAATCCCGAAAAAACACAATTTTTTCAAAGCCCCGCTTTTTCCTATAAGGAAACCTGCCCCGCCCGTTTTTCAAAACGGGCGGGGCAGGTACGCATTGAACAGGAGTTATACGATATTGTCGTTCATCCGCGAAGCATCGTTTTGCGCGCGGCTCTGTAAGGTATATAAATCGAATTCGCTGTCTATATCGAAATCCTCGGCGTTGTCGAATGCGGCGAGTTTGGAAACGGATACTTCGTAAGCGGTCATCGTTCTGACGTCCGTTTCGGAGAGCCGTTTCTGATACTCCCGGCTTTGGATGCGTCCCGAAATCGCCACTTTGTCTCCGACGGAGAGGTTTTTGACGAAACGGGCGTTTCTCCCCCATGCGATGCAGGGAATGTAATCGGATTTGTTGTAAGCGCGGTTGACCGCGACGAGAATATCCGCGATTTCGCGGTTAAAGGGAGTAGTGCGGTAGACGGGCGGTTTGCAGATATAGCCGCTCAGAAGAATGCTGTTGGGATTTTTCCCGGGAATTTCGTCGAGAATTTCCCGCACGAACACCGTCAGCATGAGTCGGGACTTCCCGTTTTCCAGCTTGTTGTAGCTTCTGAACTGTCCCAGAGCGCAAATGGACGACCCCTTGGAAAGAGCCGAGCCCTGAATCAATCTTTCCGAAACGGTGATGGGCAGAATGTCCGCCTGGCCGGAAAGCCGCATGACGCGCACGAAAAATTCGTAGAAGCCTTCCCCGTACACTTCGTGCGAGAATACCGCGTCGCTCACGATTTCACCCATAATGTAGACCTTGTTGTTTTTTTCCGCCGAGTAATTCATAAAAACCTCCGATTTTGTTTTTCTTGCATGTGTATCGAATGAAAACAATCTGTTTCAAGGCGCCGCGTTCCGTTTTCGGTGTTAATTTTCTGCCGCGAGGTGCTGTTTTCCCGCCGAATCGATCGTGTAGTTTTCTCGGTAGATGAGCTCTCCTATCGGAACGAATTCATAGCCTCGGTTTTGAAGCGTGGAAAAAATCAAAGGGAGCGCTTCCGCCGTATGCAGTCCGTTGTTATGGCAGAGAATGATAGAGCCGGGCTTTACGCCGTTGATGATGCGCATGGCAATATCCGTGGCGGAGAGGTCTTTCCAATCGAGCGAATCGACGTCCCACTGTATGGAATAAATTCCCATGGATTTCGCCGTGTCGATGACGAGATTATCGTAATCCCCGTACGGAGGGCGGAACAAATCCACCTTCTTCCCCGTCACGGCGGTAATCGCCTCCGACGAGGAGGAAAGCTCCGCGCGGATCTCCGCTTCGCTCAATTTGCTCATGTACGGGTGCGTTTTGCTGTGCGTGCCGATCTCGTGTCCCGCCTCGTCTATCTTTTTTACGTATTCGGGATACTTCTCCGTCCAGAACTCCACCATGAAAAACGTACACCTGACGTCGTTTTGATCGAGCGCCTTCAAAATCGCGTCCGTGTGCTCCGTTCCCCATGCGCAATCGAAGGAAATAGCGATTTTCTTCTCCTCCCGCGCCACCGAATAAATGGGCAGAGAACGCGCTTTCGTCATCGCGTTCACGGCATACGCCCCGACCTCCCGCATCAATACCATCACAGCCAACGCAAGAGCCAGCAATCCGAATCCCCCCAGAACCCGTTTTGCCTTGAAACAGATTATTTTCATTCGATACCTCAATGCTACCAAATTTCATCGGTCGGAAAATCGGAGGTAGAGTCGATTTTTCGCCAATTTTGTCGAACAACCCCGCACTCCTTTCCCGCCTTTGCTCTATTCTATGGGCATCCACCTCGGTTTATGACTGAATAAAATTTCTTCCCGAAAAATCTTTTTCCTCCCTTCCGCATTATTTTCCCTCCGAAAAACACTTTTCCCGCTTCTCCGTTCCCTTTTTCCGCCGCCCCATTCTTTCGGACGGCTCTTTCAAAAAAGTTGTTCTAAACGCTTGACAACGTCCTTCCTTCTGTGATATGATAAATTTGTATTTAGATAGTTATCTAAATAAACAAAAAAGCAGGGGAGGGCAAAGGAGCCGTGCGAGACGTGTGGGAAGCGATGAGCGATAAAACCAGACGGGAAATACTCGCGATGTTGAAGGAGAGGGATTTAAGCGCGGGTGAAATAGCGGAACGTTTCAATCTGACGAAAGCGACGGTATCCCATCATCTGTCCGTGCTGAAAAGCGCGAGGCTGGTCGATACGGAGAAGCGGGCGCAGACGATCATTTATTCTCTGAACATGACGGTATTCCAATCTTTTCTGTTGACGGTGAACAATTTTTTTGCCGATAAGAATTTTAAGGGGAGTACGCAAGCGAAAGCGGAGGAATCCCCTTCTGTGCGCTCCGCGAAGGAGCGCACGCCTGCGGCGCAGGCGGCTGATTTTGCCAAAGGGGGAAGCTCGGGCGGGATTTCCTCACCGAACTCTGCCGCCTCTTCGGGAGCCGCTCTTTCGCCGAACTTTGCCGCTTCTTCGGAGTTTGGCTCCCTTGACGGCTCGACGGGCGTAGAGCTTGCTCTTCCCGAAGGGATGAAGCCATGAAGAAGAAATTTTTCTTGTCAAAAAAAATTTCTTATCCGGTCGTATTGCTGGCGGCGACGCTTCTGAACGCGGTATTGGGAATTATTTTTATCTGCCTGTCGCCCGATCGGGTAGCGGTTCATTTCAACGCGGCATTCGAGGCGGATAAACTGGGTTCGCCGTGGATGTATTTGCCCGCGTTTGTTCTGCCGCCGTTCGCGGCGGTCGGACTGATATTCGAAAACGTGAGGAAGGGGCAGAAACCGCAGAACCGAAAGCCCCTGAAAATCATTCTCACGTTTATCGCGGTGCTGATCGGTTATATCGGCTGGCTGATGCTCGTCTGGTGCGGAAAAGTCAGCGAAATCGGGCAGAAAGCGGAAGCTCCCCTTTACATTCTCGTTTGCGTTCCGATGGGAATGATGTTCATTATTCTGGGGAATTATCTTCCCGTAATCAAGCGGAACGGAACGCTGGGAATCAAGACGCCCTCGACGCTCGCGAGCGATTACGTCTGGGCGCAGACGCACAGAGTCATGGGCAAAGTCTGGGTCGTTATTGGGATCGGAGAAATCCTTGCCGCGCTGGCGGATACTTTCGCAAAGACGGAATTTATTTCGTTCGGCTGGCTGGCGGCGGCAATCGTCGGAGAGTGTATTTTGTTGCCCTTCGTCACTTCACATTTCAAAAAACGGGAAATCGAGCTTCTTCTGCAAGAGGAGCCGCCCCGCGAAAACTTGTAAATTATATAAGGAGAACTTATGGAAAACACAGAACCCTTGACAGAGGAACAGCCCTTTGCGGAGCTTTCCCCTTCTCCGCTTTCGGGCGAAGCCGGAAAAGAGGACGTACTGATTGCCGCGAACCTCAAAAAGACATTCCGTCTTTCGGCGAAGCAGAGGAAAATAGAAAAGACGCCGCTCAGAGAAAAGATTGCGGTAAACGGGATTTCCTTCAAAGCGAAGCGAGGAGAGATCTACGGGCTTTTGGGACCCAACGGCGCAGGTAAAACCACGACGCTGAGAATGTTGGCGACGCTGATCCGTCCCGACGAGGGCGACGCGCGCATCAACGGATACAGCATCGTGAAACAGCCCGACAAAGTGCGTTCGCAAATCGGATTTTTGACCAGCGAGCTCAAACTCGACGATTTCTTTACGCCGAACTACATTTTCGACTTTTTCAGCGAATTGCAAAATATCCCCACCCAGGTACGCGACGAACGCAAAAGGACGCTGTTCGGACGCTTCGGAATAGACAAATTTGCGGAGACGAAAATCGCGGATCTGTCCACGGGTATGAAGCAAAAGACCTCTATCGCGGTCTCCCTCGTGCACGATCCCGAATTCATTATCTTCGACGAGCCGACCAACGGCCTGGACGTACTGACGGCGAAAGCGGTCACCGACTTTTTGGTAGAGCTCAGAAACCGCGGGAAGAGCATTCTGCTTTCCACGCACATATTCAGTCTCGTGGAGAAAATCTGCGACCGCGTAGGCGTGATCATCGACGGTAAAATGACGGTGGAGGACACCGTGGCGAACCTGACGAAGGAGAAGGGTTTGGAGGACGTATTCTTCGATATTTACGCGGAGACGAAAGGAGGCAGGGAATGAAAAATATCTGGACGATCATGAAAAAGGAGTTTTCCCGCTTTTTCAAGGACAGAAGGCTCGTGCTGGCGCTGATACTGCCGGGGGTGCTCATCTATATCATTTATTCCTTTTTGGGGAACGGAATATTTTCCCAAATCGGCGGAACGGACGAAAACTACGTGTATCAGGTGCATACGGTAAACATGCCCGATTCGTTCAAAGCCCCCTTCGAAGAGCTGGAAAACGTCAATCTCATAGAGACTTCAACGGAAGATTTGGAGAACGTAAAAACACAGGTGCAGGATCAGAAAACCGACCTCGTCGCGGTATTTCCGGAGGATTTCGAAGAAAAATACAACGCGGTGAAAAACGGCACTTCGGACGAAATTCCCCAATACGATCTGTACTATAACAGCGTCCGTTCGGAATCCTCGTCGGCGTTTCAGCTGTTTTCCGCGACGCTCGAACTCTTCCAGCAGCCCTCGGAAGGCTGGTTCCAGATCGGCAACCCTCTGGACGGAGACCTTGCGACGGATAAAGACGTCACGGGAATGATGTTCTCGATGATCGGCCCCATGCTCGTACTCGTGTTCCTGTTCTCGGGCTGTATGGCGGTTGCGCCGGAATCGATTGCGGGCGAAAAGGAACGGGGTACGTTTGCGACCATGCTCGTGACGCCCGTCAAGCGCAGCCATATCGCCATCGGAAAAATCATCGCTCTGAGTACGTTGTCCCTCATCAGCGGCATATGCAGCTTTTTGGGAATCATTCTTTCCCTGCCCAAACTCATGGGAGGCAGCGGCAATATAAGCGCAATGGTCTATACCGCGAGCGATTATATCATGCTCCTCGGAATCGTCCTGTCGTCGGTGCTCGTCATCGTCGCGTTGATTTCGCTCATCTCCGCATTCGCGAAGAGCGTAAAGGAAGCAACCAACATGATCGGCCCCCTGATGATTCTGGTCGTGCTTTTGGGCGTCAGCACGATGTTCACTTCGGGGTCGGCAGGCGCGTTCTTCTGGTATCTCATTCCCCTCTATAACAGCGCCCGCGCCATGAGCGGAATCTTCTCGTTCGCCGCGTCGCCGCTGAACGTAATCATCACCATCGCGTCCAATCTCGTCGTGGCGCTGCTGCTCGCGTTTGCGCTCGCAAAGATGTTCGATAACGAAAAAATCATGTTCAATAAATAATCGCGCCGATAACCGCAACGCATTCAATAAGTTGTCGCGGTGCGTCAGTTATCAGTACACCCGCCGCCATGCGTTTGAAACGGGCGTGCCGCGGTTTTTAATAAACCGCGGCACGCCCGTTCGAAAAAGGACGGCAACGGATGAAAGGGCACGTCTTTTCAAGTGCCCTTTTTTTGTTTACTTTTTCGGGAATTTCCTGTATAATAGAAGCATGAAGATTTGGGCAAAACTCATTACCGCAGGAAAAATCCGAAAACAATTCGTCTATGAGAAAGAGGAACGCCTCACGTATTCCCGCTTTTTCGACTATCTCGCGGATATTTGCCACGAGCTGGATATCCCCACGCCCGTGCTGTTGAAGACGCATATTTTCAACTTTGCGAAATTCAATCACGTCAAGTTCACTTCCCGCGATTTCATAGAGGAATTCGATTACGACCAGCTGTTTCTCGAAAACATAATTTTATAAGCAATACTTATATATTGAGGAGGAAACTTTTATGACGGAACTCGAAAAATCCGTTCTCTCCATTCTTTCGGCCGACGCGCGACTGACGCCCGAAGCCATCGCTTCCATGTTGCAGGAGGAGCCGGAAACAATTTCTTCGCTCATACGTTCTTTGGAAGAGCGGGGCCTTATCGTGAAATACATGACAATCGTGCACACGGACGAACAGGACGAAAGGCGGGTAGAGGCGCTCATAGAGGTCAAAGTCGCTCCGAAAAAGGGCGAGGGCTTCGACGGAATTGCCCGTGAAATCGCGGAATATTCCGAAGTCAAGGGCGTATATCTCATGAGCGGCGGCTACGATCTGGCGGTATTCGTGGAGGGAGCGTCGCTCAGAAAGGTCGCGCGGTTCGTGTCGGAGTGTATTTCGACGTTTGAAGGGGTGCTGAGTACGGCGACCCACTTCATTTTGAAAAAGTATAAAATAGAAGGAGTTCTTACGGAACGTCTCCATGACAAAAGACTTTCCGTACATGCGTAAATATAATTATATGCGCAATTTTGTAAACCAAAAAACCAGAATTTTACAGCCGAGCGGAATCCGGAAATTTTTCGATATCGTACGCGAGACAGAAGGCGCGATTTCCCTCGGCGTAGGCGAACCGGATTTTGTCACGCCGTGGCCGGTGCGTTCGGCGGCGATTTCTTCCATTCAGAAGGGTTACACGCAGTACACGGCAAACCGCGGCATGGCGCCCCTTTTGGAGTTGATTTCGCGCTATCTCGAAACCCGTTTTTCTCTCACCTATGACCCAAAGCATATTCTCGTGACGGTAGGCGCCAGCGAGGCGATCGATCTCGTTTTGAGGGCATGCACGGAGCCGGGAGACGAGATTCTCATTCCCGACCCCGCCTATGTATCTTATGCGCCGTGCGCACTGCTTTCGGACGGAGTGCCCGTCTCGGTGGAATGCAGGGAGGAAGACGGATTCCTGCCGACGCAAGAAGCGTTGGAAGCGGCGATTACGCCCCGTTCCAAGATCCTCATTCTCACCTATCCGAATAACCCGACGGGCGCGATCGCGGACAGAGCGGCGCTCGAAAAAATCGCGGCCGTGGTCGAAAAGCACGACCTTCTCGTCGTGTCGGACGAAATTTATGCGGAGTTGACCTACGGACAAAAGCACGTTTCCTTTGCGTCCCTGCCCGGAATGAAGGAGCGCACGGTATACGTGGGCGGATTTTCCAAAGCGTTCGCAATGACGGGCTGGCGTCTCGGATACGTCTGCGCGCCCGCGGACATCGACCTCGCCGTTTTCAAAATTCATCAATACACCGTACTGTGCGCGCCCATCACGGCGCAGTATGCGGCGATAGAAGCGTTAAAGGACGGCTTTTCCGACGACTTTGCGGCGGTGGAGGAAATGCGGGACTCGTACGACCGCAGGCGCCGTTTCGTATTGGAGGCGCTCCGCGGGGCGGGGCTGACCTGTTTTCCCCCGCACGGCGCGTTTTATGCGTTCCCCTCGGTCAAGGAATCCTCTCTTTCGGGCGAGGAATTTGCAAACAGGCTCTTGAAGGAACAAAAGGTCGCCGTCGTGCCGGGAAGCGCGTTCGGCAAGTTCGGGGAAAACTGCGTGCGGATTTCCTACGCAACGGGAACGGGAGCGCTTTTGGAGGCCTTCCGACGCATTTCCAAATTTATGAAGCAATTCAAATAATTATCGTCGTACCCTGTTATTTTTTGATTGACAAAGGACGATAAATAAGGTATAATAAAAGTATTGAAATACTTTGGCCGTGGCTTTGAAACGAAGTCACGGTTGTATTTTTAACGTTCCCGAAGAGAACGCTTTTTTGCATGTATTTTTGCGGAAAACGGGCGACTCGGGCACGGACAGCAAGCACCATAAGACGGAGGTATTTTTATGGCTGACCAATTTTTTATGACACAAAAGGGATATGACGAGGCGGTGGAAAGGCTTAAATACTTGCAGACCACCAAACGCCAGGAGATCATCGAACGCATCGCAGAAGCGAGAAGCCACGGCGACCTTTCCGAGAACGCGGAATACGACGCGGCCCGCAACGAGCAGTCCGCCAACGAAGGCGAGATCGTAGAGCTCGACTACAAAATCAAGAACGCGCAGATCATCGAAGAGAACGACGACACGTCCTTCGTGCATATCGGTTCCACCGTCAAGGTATACGACGAGGAACTCGAAGAATACGAAACCTACGAGCTGACGGGTACCACGGAATCGGATGCGATGAACAACAAAATTTCCAACGAATCCCCCGTGGGCGCGGCGCTCTTGAAGCATAAGGTCGGAGAAGAAGTTCTCATCAACGCTCCCGACGGAGCCTATAAACTGAAAATCGTCGAAATCAGCTGATTTTCGGACAAATTTCGGCACGGAAAGCACGGCGGGCGGCAAACCGCCCTTCCCGCGCTTTCCCCCTTCCGGGTTTCGTCATTATTTTGATTAACCGACGTTCTCGTTAACCGACGTTCTCGTTAACCGACGTCTCCATTAACCGACGTTTCCGTTAACCGACGTTCTCCGTTGACCGATATTCTCGTTAACTCATTACCCCGGCGGTTTCGTCGCCGTTCCCTTTTCCCGTAAAGACATACTAAGAGAGGCTCATCTATGGAAGAAAAGAAAGTAAATTCCGCCCCCGACGGACAGGCGGAGGAAGAACAACTCATCGAACAGGCGAAAATCCGCCGCGACAAGCTGCAAAAACTCCAATCGGAGGGTAAGAATCCCTACGGGCATACCAAGTATGAGGTGACGGCGGATTCCGAGACGCTGAAAGGGAATTTTGAAGCATATGAAGGAAAGACCGTTTCGATGGCGGGAAGAATGATGTCCCGCCGCGTGATGGGGAAGGCTTCCTTTTCTCATATAGCGGACAAGAGCGGTTCGATTCAGATTTACGTCACGAGACAGGATATAGGAGAGGAAAATTATCTTTCCTATAAAAAGGATTACGACATCGGGGACATCGTGGGGTTCAAAGGTTTTGTATTCAGGACGCAGACGGGAGAAGTGACGGTGCACGTCACGGAACTCGTCATGCTTTCCAAAGCGCTCCTGCCCCTGCCCGAAAAATATAACGGGCTGCAAAATCAGGATTTGAAATACCGTCTCCGCCATCTCGATTTAATCATGAACCGGGATGTCAGAAAGACGTTCGAGACCCGTTCGAAAATACTCAAAGAGATTCGTGCATATCTCGACGGACAGGGTTATCTGGAAGTAGACACGCCCGTTCTTCTGACGCTGGAAATCGGAGCGGACGCCCGTCCGTTCAAGACGCACCATAACGCGCTGGACATCGACATGTATATGCGCATCGAAACGGAGCTCTATTTGAAGCGCCTGATCGTAGGCGGCATGGATCGGGTCTACGAAGTGGGCAGAATTTTCCGCAACGAGGGAATGGACGCTTTCCATAATCCCGAATTTACGTCGATAGAGATGTATCAAGCGTACAGCGATTATTTTGACATGATGGACCTCATCGAGGATCTTTATAAGACGGTCACGTTGAAAGTGGCGGGGACGCTCGATATTACTTATCAGGGTACGGAAATCCACATGGGCGAATGGTCGCGGATGACGATGGCGGAAGCGGTCAAAAAATATTCGGGGGCAGACTATGCGGATTGGAAATCGGACGCGGACGCGCGCGCGGCGGCGAAAGAAAAGGGCGTAGAGCTCTCCCACGGAGAGAACTCCACCAAAGGGCACGTCCTCATCGACTTTTTCGACGCCTTTGTCGAGGACAAGCTCGTTCAGCCGACGATTATTTACGATTATCCCGTAGAAAATTCCCCTCTCGCCAAGCGCAAAGCGGAGGATCCCGCTTTCACGGAGCGTTTCGAGTATTTCATTTGCGGACACGAATACGGCAACGCATTTTCCGAGCTCAACGACCCCATCGATCAGAAACAAAGAATGTTAAAACAGGTGGAGGCCAAGCGCGCCGCAGGAAACAAAGATGCACAGGTTGACGAGGATTTCATCAACGCGCTCGAATACGGACTTCCCCCGACGGGCGGACTGGGCATGGGGCTCGACCGTTTCGTCATGCTCTTGACCGACAGCTCCACCATTCGCGACGTCATTCTCTTCCCGACCATGAAGCCGAAGAAATAATTCTTACCCTATCCGTGAAATTTTATAGAATTATTCAAAAATATTTTTCTTTAATTTGATATACGGTAGCTTTATTTATTAAATTATTATACTTTTATTTACATTTTTATTATTTAAGAAAAATACACAATACGGACATGTTTCGCACACACAAATTTAATAGAATATAGATATACTGCACTCAGTCTCTAATAAGGAGCGTTTATGGATGCAAAGATAACAAAAAAACGTCTGAATATTCTTTTGTCCTATGATTGGATAAAAATCATTCTCGTAGCGGTCGCCATGATAGTATTGTGGAGTCTTGTTTTCACCATGACGGCGACGCGGGTGACGAACGCGCAGAATTTTACGATATTCAATTACACGGGAACGAGCGCGACCGGCCGATTCAATTCGTATGCGACCACCTTAAAAGAGAAGGACGTTTTTTCCTATGAAATTTTGGAAATCAGTTCGACGGACATCACGACGGGTCAGGAATACAGCGAAACGCTTCTTCAAACGCGGCTTTCGGTCGGCGAAGGAGACGCGCTGTTTGCGGCGAACGTCGAAAATCCCGACGCGGAGTATGCGGACACGGAAGGAAACGCTTTCCACCCCACCTATCTTCAACAATTCCTTTACGGTTATTATAATATAGCTGCCGAGATGGATGTTTATCTCGAAGAGATGGAAGAATATCTCAACGGTTATTACGGCGGCGATTATGCGAAGGGCGAAGCGGACGAACAGAAAATCGAAACGGATTTCCGTGCCCGTATCAAGCAGACAAAGGACAAGAGATTCAAAAAAGAATCGGAAATTCGCGAAGGAATTGTGAAAGAGCTTGCGCGAATCGAAGGTTATCGTCAGGCTTTCATCGATTTTAACGGTTATCTCGAATCGGGCGTCGTCGAATTGCAGGAAACGACGCTGTATCTCCAAAATTCGACGACGGGCGAAAAACTCGAAAAGACGGGAAAATTCAGCATCAATCTCTGCCCCGACGACCGAATGGAAGACCTCAAAAACGACATATATTATTATAAGACGGTCAAAGACGAAGAGACGGAGGAAGAAAAGAAGGTTCCCACGGCGGAAAACGTCAACCTTGTTTTATTCGATTTCGGCGATGCGGCCTCGGATTACAACCGTTGGGAGGGACTTTCCTTCGTCAATTATCTCATTCAAACGAATCTGAAAACGGGAGAGTAAACCTCCCGTTTTTTGAGTTTTCACCTTTTCCCGATTTCCTACCATGAAAAAAATTTTTTGCGACAAACGGACCTTAAAGAGCTGTAAAATTTACAACATGCTGCGCGCGCACGCGAAAAAGAAGCATGTTTCTTTTCATACGCCCGGCCATAAAGCGGGAGATTGGGACATCACGGAATTATCCTACTCGGATAACCTTTCCTGCCCGAAAGGAGTTATCGCGGAAGCCGAAAGAGATATTTCCGCGCTCCTTCATTCCTCGGCGAGCTTCATTCTCACCGACGGGAGCACGTCGGGCATATTTTCCATGCTGAAAGCGAGCAAAATAACCTCTCTCGCCCTGCCGCGCTCGGCCCATAAAAGTGTCTTAAACGGTTGTTTAATTCTAAATATAAAACCTGTATTTTTAGAGATACCCTGTTCGGAAGGAATCCCGTTACAGCCATGCAGGGAAGAGATTGAAAAAAAATTGAAGCAGGCGGAGGCGCTTCTTCTGACGTCACCCGACTATTACGGGAACATTGCGGAGCTTGGTTTTTTAAGGGAGCTTTGCGACAGGGAGAAAAAACTTCTTCTCATAGACGGCGCGCACGGGGGGCATCTCAGAAGGCAAAAAGAGCTCTATGCGGGCGCATACGCGGATTTTTGGGTAGACGGAGTACATAAGAGCCTTCCGGCTTTGACGCAGGGAGCCGTCGTTTCGGCAAGGACTTTGAAACAAGCGGAAGATCTGAAAGAGGCGGTGGACATTTTTCGGACGACGAGTCCCTCCTATCCGATCATGGCGTCGGTGGAATACGCGGTAAAATATCGGGAAAATCCGAAGCTCGAAAGGGAAGTGCTTCGATTTATTCGGTCAAATCCTTCCCGAATCTATTTCGGCGGAGATTGGACAAAACTTTGCGTGCGTTTCGGAGAATCGTCTTTCCTCGTCGAAAAATATCTGGAAAAAAAGGGCGTCTATGCGGAATTCTGTGACGGAAACCTCCTGATGTTCTATCTTTCCCCCGCCACGAAAATCAGAGACTTTTCTCTTCTTTGCAAATATTTGAAAGACTGTTTCCGCCTTTTTCCCCTCTCCGATTCACGGAATAAAAATCCCGCAGAACTTTCAAATCAAACTTTTCCCGTACCTCCGCCCCGTCTGTCCGCCCCGTCCTTTCAAACGGAATGGGTGGAACTCGAAAGAGCGGAGGGGAGGATTTGCGCTCGCGCATGCGGATTGTTTCCGCCGTGCACGCCGCTGCTGTTTCCGAACGAAAAAATCACAGCGGAAAAAATCCGACTCCTCAAAACCGCCGATAACGTTTTCGGGTTGCAAGACGGAAAAATCTGCGTATTCGCCGAAAATTCCGATAAGCAGATCGACTAACTACCGACTGAATATTTGTATATTCATAACTACATGATATAAGGATTACTTATATGAAAAATTATATTCGAGGAAAATTCATCACGTTTGAAGGCTGTGACGGGTGCGGAAAATCCACGCAGCTGAAAATGTTTGCGGACTATCTTTCCGCGAACAAAATTCCGCATATTTTCACGAGAGAGCCAGGCGGAGGGAAAATTTCGGAATCCATCCGCGAGATTATTTTGGACGGAAGGAACGGAGAAATGACGGACGAATGCGAGGCACTTTTATATGCGGCCGCGCGGGTGCAGCACATTCACGATCGGGTGGAGCCCGCGTTGAAGGAAGGAAAAATCGTCATTTGCGATCGGTATATCGATTCTTCTTTCGCCTATCAGGCCTATGCGCGAGGATTGGGTTTTGATTTTATCGCGGACATCAACTCGTACGCCGTCAAAAACTATCTGCCCGACCTCACGATTTTTATAGACCTTTCCCCGGAAGAAGCCTTTTTGAGAAAACACGGCGCCGACGAAAACGACCGCATGGAACAGGCGGGGACGGAATTTCATACGCGGGTCTATGAAGGATATAAAAAACTCTTAAAAGAATATCCCGACAGAATACGGGCGGTAGACGGAAGAAAAACGCCGAACGAGGTATTTGAAGAAATCCTCTCCGCGCTGAAAGAAAAATGTTGTCTGTAAAGGAAATTTTTGTGAAATAATTCTGTTTCATCTCAACCCTGCCCCCTTATTATATCAAAAATCTTTCAAAAAAGAGCGCACTTTTTCTCTTTTTTATTTTTTGTACTTGCAGTTTTTTGCGATTTGTGATATAATGGTATCGAAACAGTCCGAAAAAAATCAAAGCGAGGAAAGAGAAAATGCGTCAATTATTGCAATCGACTCATGCCTGTACGCTTCTGAAAGCGGAACGGACGGAAGGCAGATTAAACCATGCTTATCTTCTCATCTTCGACGATGCGAGGAATCTGAAAACGGCGCTGAAAGAATTTTCAAAGATTTTTTTCGGTGCGGACGGAGAAGGAGCGGACGCGGAACGGATTTCCAGACTGATAGACGAAGAAAACTTTTCCGATTGTATGTTTTTTCCCGAATCGGGGAAAAAATTTTCGGTGGAGGATGCGGAGCGGATCATCGAAGAAAGCGCGTTGAAGCCGGTCGAAGGGAATAAAAAACTTTTCGTCGCGGGCGATTTTGCCGAAGCGACGACGCAGGCGCAGAACAAACTTCTGAAACTTTTGGAAGAGCCGCCCGAAGGAGTGTATTTTCTTCTCGGAGCGACCGTATCGTTTTCCGTGCTTCCGACGATTCTTTCGCGGACGGAAAAGCTGGAAATTCCCCCGTTTACGCAAAAGGAAGTCACGGCCTGCTTAAATCGCCTTTATCCCGGCAAGGAGAGCGAAACGGGACTCTGCGCGGCCGCGTCGGGCGGAAGCGTGGGAGCGGCGCAGAATATTTTGGAGGGCGGATATTACAGACAGCTCGTTTTAGACGCCTTCGAACTGGCGGAGACGGACCCTTTCCGCCTCCCCTCCATCGTAAAGCGGGTGGGAGAGACCAAATATAAAAAGGAGCTCGTCTCCTTGCTCAGGCTGATTTTCCGCGACGCGCTCATCTTAAAGACTTCAAAAATAAACGGCGTGGCTTCGGACAGGACGGGGAAGAACCGCGCGGAAAATTATCTCATGCTGAAATCGGAGTTGGGCAGATTAAAAAGTATAAGTGATTATTATAGATTGACGGCGCTCATCACGGCGCAGGAAGCGCTGAGCGAAGCGGAGAAGCAAATCCGTTTCAACGCGGTATTTCCCCAATGTTTGGAAATCTGCATGGCGAAAATCATAGAACAGAACAATCGTTGACCTTGCGAAATTTTTTGAAGGGCACCATATATTTGTGCCGCTTCAAAGAATACGGCAAAATGTCCCGTAAGGCACATAAGGAAGATATATGACAAAAGTAGTGGTAATCAAATTCAAAAACGGCGGAAAGCTGTATTATTTTTCTCCCCGACCGGGAGACGTATACGAACGGAACATGCCCGTGGTGGTCGAGACGGCGCGGGGGCTGGAATTTGCCTGGGTGGCCTATCCCGAACGGGAAGTGGAGGACAGTGAAATCGTCCCGCCCCTGAAATCCATCGTGAGAATCGCGACCCAGCGCGACAAAGATTTTTACGCTTCCTGTGAAGCGAAAAAGCCGCAGGCGATGAGCATATGCAAAGAGAAAATCGCGAAGCACGAATTGGACATGAAGCTCATCGACTGCGAATACACGTTCGACGGCACGAAAATCGTCTTTTATTTCACTTCTTCGGGGCGGGTAGACTTTCGCGAGCTGGTCAAAGACCTCGCTTCCGTATTTCATATCCGAATCGAACTCCGTCAGGTCGGCACGCGGGACGAAACGAAATATCTCGGCGGAATCGCGCCCTGCGGGCGGGTATGCTGCTGCGCGGGGAACATGCCGGAATTCAAGAAGGTGAGCATCAAAATGGCGAAAACGCAGGGTCTTTCTCTGAACCCCGGCAAAATCAGCGGGCTCTGCGGCAGGCTCATGTGCTGTTTAAGCTACGAGAGCGATTACTATGCGGAAGCGTATAAAAAAGTTCCCAAGCTCGGCGCGGAGGTGGGAACGCCCGACGGAAAAGGGACGGTCGTTTCGGTCAATATGCTGAAAATGACGGTCAAAGTCAAAATCGACGACCACAACGGCGGGCTTATCTATAAGGATTTTCCCGCATCAGAAATCCGTTTCAAAAAAGCGCAGGAAAAAGAACCGGAAAGGGAAGAAACGGAAGAGCTTTCCGAATGATATTGTTTCTCGTCTCATACCTGCCCCGCCGTTTACGGCGAGCAGCGGACGAAAAAAACAAAGAGGGCAGGGGATTCGGCATATCGAATCCCCTGCCTCTTTATTTTCTGTTTGAATTTTTTCGTTCAGCCGATGCGGATAACGACGAGGTAAGCGCCTGTTCCGCCCTGTAAGGACAGAGCCGTGCTCAGATCATAAAATTGCAGAGCCAATTCGTCCCCCGCGTCGAGCGATACGATCAGAGAGACGGAAAAGAAGGTATCCGCGACGGAAGTGGAACGAACGGTTCCCGGAAGGAGCGTTCCGTTTTTCAGAACCCGCGTCTTCACGAGCGTGGACTGAACGGTTTTAACGCCGTATGTAAGGAAATAAGTGCCGCTCTGTTCGACGGCAAAGGAGGTGAAATCGGGATTTGCGGAAAATCCGTCGGAAGCGACGGCATTCAGGGGAACGGGAGTTCCTCCCACGTCCACGTTGAGAGAAATTCCGTCGGTATGCAGAGCGGACAGGTATTCCTGCGCGCGCATCTCTCCCGGATCTCCCTTATCTCCTTTTTCGCCCTTTTCCCCCTGTAAGCCCCGTTCTCCCGGGGGGCCGGGTTCTCCCGCAAAGCCCTGTATTCCCTGCGGGCCGGGAGCTCCGGGTACGCCGCGGGGGCCTCTCGGTCCCTGCGGGCCGACGGGGCCGGGAATGAGTTCCACCTTCTGACAGCAGCAGGGATAACCGTTGCAGTCGAACCCGCTGCATTTGAAATATTCCGCCATAGTTTCTCCTTTACCTCTCGAGGAAATTATTCTCTTTCATCTTATGAGAGATAAGGGAAAAAACGTGCGTTTCAGACGCTGAAAATTTTTTTGTTTTTCCTTTTAAAAAGTTCCACGGTAAACGCGGTTCCGCCCGTGGATTTGCGGCAATAGCAGATCAAAATATCCGCTTTTTCCTCCATATACTCGTTTCTTCTGAGCATACAGCCCGAATAATATTTATCGGAAAGAATGACTTTGACGTCGGCGGCCCCGACGAGCCTTTCATACCTCCTTTTATCCCTTTCCCCGAAAAACTTTTCCTGACCGATACAGGGGATACAGGCGACGAGGACGACGGAAGGGAATTCGCTCTTTAATTCCACGACGCATTCCGCGGCGGCGAGGTCGAATCCCACCGCCATTCCGCAATAGAACACCTTCACCCCGTCGAGAATTCTTTCCCGAATCGTCCTTTTGAGCTTTTCTCTGTCAAAATCCCGCCCCAGACTTCTGTGCCCCGTAAAGGCGCACGAAGAAAATCCCGAGACTTTTTCGCACCTTTCCGCGCAAAACGCGCTCGATTCTTCTTTCATTTTTTTTACAGGGGACTTTTTCTCTCTTTTCCGTTGCCTCTGGGATATTTCGCGGGCGTCGGCCGTATCTTTTCGATCACCGCCAAACTCCTTTCCCCGTAATTTTCAGGCAACGAATAGACAAATACGTTCCTTTTCCTCCCCCCTAAAATTTTATAGGCGCTTTCCGCTTCAGAGATTTCTTCCGTATCCCCGCTCTTATACGCCACAAACGCCCCGCCCGTCCTGACGAGCGGAAGGCAATATTCGCTCAAAGTATTCATTCTGGCCACGGCTCTCGCGACGGCGAAATCGAACTTTTCCCGATATTTATCCTCTTTCGCGGCGTCCTCCGCGCGAATATTCACAATATTCATTCTCGTCAGACCGAGGTTATCCACAACGACGCGCAAAAACTCGCACTTTTTCCCCACGCTTTCCAATAAAGTAAAGGATAAATCCTCTCTGAGCAGCTTCAAAACCACGGACGGAAATCCCGCCCCCGAACCGACCTCCGCGACGGAAGCGCCCTCTTGGAAAAGTCCCGTTCCCGCACTGCTGTCCAGAAAATGCTTGTAAAAAACATCCCGCTCGTCCGTAATGGACGTCAGGTTGTATTTTTGATTATATTCCAGCAATAAAGAACGAAATTGCTCGAATTTTGCACGTTTTTCGCCGGAAATCAACGCTTGATTTGCCTGTAAAATCTTTTCGATATCCATTTCGTTTTTTATTATAACATACCTGAAATCAAAATTCAAGCGTTATCGGAAAAAATTTTCTTTCATTCTTTCAAAAAACGCTTCCTCTCTTCTTTTCCCGCTTGTCCACAGCATGAGGATAACTTTATCCACAATGTGAATAACTTTTGTGGATAACTTTTCCAAATATTATTTTTATTCATAAAATATTTAATTTTTATAAACTCAACTTTCCCGCGAACAAAAGTTTTCCACTTGTCCACACCCGATTCACAGCTTTATCCACAAGAAAAGCACGAGTTATCCACAACGATTTTATACCGAGAAACAGGCCTGTCCAAGCGAAAAAACGGGACTTATCCACAATTCCACCGAGACTACTATTAATACTAATAATACAATTCTATCATAAAAAATCAACGGGGAGGAGGAGGGAGGGAAGGAAAAAATTTTCTTAAAAATTGCCGACGAAAAAGATTTTTGCTTGCCAAAAGCAGATATATATGGTAAAATGAATCCGAATCGCAAGAATTAACGACGAGCCGCCGTACCCCGGCGGGAAAAGGAGTGGAAAGCAATGAAATTTATCAGCGAAGGGCTCATTCTTTCGGACGCGGCGATGACGGTGAGCAAGGCCTGCTCGACCAAGACGACGACGCCCGTTCTCGAATGTATCAAAATCAGCGCGCAGAACGATGCGGTGACGCTGATCGCATACGACGGAGAAATTTCCATTGAGAAAAAGATCAAGGCGGACGTTCTCGAAGAGGGAGAAATTTGCGTAAACGGCAGATTTTTCTCGGATTTCATGGGAAAGGTTTCGGGAATGAACGTAGTCATCTCCACGGGGGAGAAGGGATTGGAAATCCGTTACGGGGATTCGGAATCCTTTTTGCAGGTGCTTTCTGCGGAGGAATTTCCGCTCATCAAGGCGGAAGCGGGAGACGATTATTTCGAGGTGAAGGAATCGTCTTTGAAATCGTTGATTGCAAAGACGGTATTCTGCTGCGCGACGGACGAGAGCAGGCCCATTTTGAAGGGCTGTCTTTTGGAGACGGAAGGAAATAAGCTGCACGCGACGGCGCTGGACGGATACAGAATGGCGGTTTCGGAATGCGAGGCGAAAACGGGAAAAGGAAACGTAAAGCTGGTCTGTCCCGCGCGCACGCTCACGGAGATTTCGAGAATGCTCGAAAACGGGGAAGAGACGTTAAAAATTTACGTGGCGAAGAATATGCTTTTCGTATCGGTGAACGATACGGTGCTTACGTCCCGCCTGTATACGGGGGAATTCGTCAACAAGAACAATATTTTCCCTTCCGCGTTCACGACGGAAGTCTATGTTTCCCGCGCGGATCTCATCGAGAGCGTGGAACGCGCGTCGATTCTCATCAGGGGAGATAAGAATAATCTGATTATTCTGGACATCAAGGGCGGAAACATTCTCATCACGGCGAATTCGGAGATCGGGAACGTGGCGGAGAGCGTGAAAGTGGAGATGTCGGGGAAAGAGCTGAAAATCGCGATGAACGGAAAATTTGTGCTGGACGCGCTGAAAGCGCTCAGCGAAGAGACGGTGAAATTGTCGTTTAACAATGCGATTTCGCCCTTCACTCTCGAAAACAAAGAGTCGAAAGAGGACGCATATTTGATTTTACCTGTAAGAACGGGCGCATAATCGCTTGACGGCGGGCGGAAAAGTGCGCTATAATGTAAAGAGAGTCGTTTGCGGCTCTTTTTATCGAGACCGCGAACAGCCGCCGCGGTTTATCCGTCGGCGGAGCAGAAAATAAAAAAACAAATCCAAAACAGGAGACAAAGAAAATGAAAAGAACGTATCAGCCCAAAAAGAGACAGAGAAACAAGGTGCACGGATTCAGAAAGAGAATGTCCACGAAGTCGGGACGGAACGTGCTCAAAAGACGCAGAAACAAGGGCAGAAAGAAACTTTCCTATTAAGGACAAGCACCCGGACGGGAAAGGCCGCAGTACAGATTCTGTAAATGCGGCTTATTCGTTATTATCCGTATTTTCGTGAAGCTCTTTGCGGGAGAGGAGAATGAATTATCTGAGACTTAAAAAACAGGCGGATTTTCAGAAGCTGTTTACGAAAGGCAGGCGGGCGTTTTCCCCCTCGCTTACGATGATTTATTTTCCCGCGAAGCAAACGCGCATGGGAATTTCCGTGGGCAAGCGCCACGGCAAGAGCGTAAAGCGCAACAGGATAAAGCGTCTCCTTCGGGAAGCGTTCCGCGCCGAACGGGAAGAGATGACCGGAAATTGGTCGGTGGTGCTCGTGCCGAAAGTCAGGGACGAATACGACCTGAACACCTTCAAAAGACACTTGAAATGTATGATAAAGAAGGAAAAACTGTAAATATCGGCCTTTCCGCACTGATCAGAGCGAACGGAAAATATCTGAAAAAGAAGGTCTTTAAACCGTATCTCAAAATGCTGTGCATGCGGCTGATTCTCTTTTATCAGAGGAGGATTTCAAAGCATACCTGCCTGTATCGTCCCACCTGTTCCCAATATACGCTGGAATGCATCAACAATCACGGGGCGATCGTCGGAATATTGCTCGGCGCGTGGCGCATTTTGCGCTGCAATCCCTTTTCCAAGGGCGGTTACGACCCCGCCCCCGAAAAGTATTTCAAAAAGCGCTGGCTGCTGTGATGGGAAAACATGTTTCTGTTGCGTCGGAAGATGCTTTGAAAAATATCGGGCAAGCGCTGTGCGGCAAAACGTTCGGGCCGGACGGACATTCATTCGGACATCAAAAAGGTTTAGAATAAAACAATGAACTTTTTCACTTTATTGGCAAGCGATCCCGTCATTCCGTTTCTCGGAAGGACGTACGATATTTCCCTCAACTGGCTGGGGCAGCTCATTCGTATCCTCATAGAGGGGGTAGGAATCGTTGGCGTCGGCATTATCGTGTTTTCCATCATTTTGAGAATGATTGTTCTCCCTTTCGATATTTATCAGAGGGTGACCATGCGCAAGCAGAACATCAAGATGAAAGAGAACAAGGAAAAAATGGAGAAACTGCAAAAGCAGTACGCCAACGACAAGGCGATGTACAATCAGAAATTAATGGAAATGTACAAGGAAAACGGCATTTCCATGTTTTCTTCCTGTCTTCCCGCGATTTTGTCCCTCGTCGTGTTCTTCGTCGCCATCAGCGCGTTCAACTCCTTTTCTCAATACGCGAACATTCAGAACTATAACTCGATGGCGGATTCGTATAACGCCTATCTCAAACCCTATTGCGCGGAACTGAAAGAGGAAAACATTTCCGACTTCACGCTCGACGGAGAGAACGGAGAAACGCAGAGATTTCTTCTCGTCAAGGACGAAGCGGGCGAAAATAAATATATTTATTATACCGTGGTGTATAACGAAGACTACGCCGCGGACGATTTCGACTATATCAAAACTTCGGAAAAGACCTATTACGTGGACGCGGAAAAAATATACGCGGACGAGGAATGGAAAACCGTGGTGGACGAGCTGGTCTCCGCTTCCGAAGAGACGGAAAATCCCATCACTTGGGAAAACGCGTGCAGGGACGCCCTCGTCTCCGCCGCGCAGGACGAAGTGAAGGAAACTTACAATACCGTCGTAAAGGACAGAATGAGTTTCGGCTGGATCAAGAATATCTGGGTGACGGACGCTTCCTATAAACACCCCGTTTTGAGCTACGGCGACTTTAAGTCCACCGTCTCCCGCGAAAAATTTTCCACGGAGGACGGAAAAGTCAAATTCTCCTCCATCAGCAACTATACCGACGTATATAACGAAAACAGCTACAACGTCGTGACGGCGAAGCTGTCGGCGGAAAAATCCCAGGCGAACGGATACTTTATTTTGATCGTCCTTTCGATCGGCACCATCCTTTTACAGCAGTTCGTATCCATGCGCTCGCAGAAGGAACAGACCCAATTCTCCTCCGTGGACGGAAAAGGAATGTTCAACCAGAAGATGATGCTCGTCATCATGACGGTCATGTTTGCCATTTTCGCGTTCATGTACAGCGCCGCCTTCTCCATTTACATGGTCACGAGCAATATTCTCTCTCTCGTCATGACGCTTCTCATCAACAAAATCGTGGAAGTGACCATGAGCAAAAAGGAAGAAAAGGCCATGCAGGAACAATATAACAGACGTTTCCCCGGCCGCGTGTACGTTCCGGAAAAAGACAGGGCGAAAGCCGAAAAAAACAAGGCGAAAACCGAAAAAACAAAGACGGACAAAAAGAAATAAAGAAACATAAACATCGAAGGAATAAATCGGATAAACAGAGCATTTTATGACAGGAGGTCATACAGACATCATGGAATATAAGGAATTTACCGGAAAAACCGCGGAAGAAGCGATAGAGACCGGTCTGAATGAGTTGGGGCTTTCAAGGGAGGAAGCAGATATCCGCATTTTGGAGGAAGGAAAGAAAAAATTATTCGGCTATGTCAAAGCTCGCGTAGAAATTGCTCCAAAGGCCCTGAAATCGGCCTCAGAAGAAGAAACGGACGGGGGGCAGACGGGGAGTAAGACCCCCGATGAAAACGGCGCGGAAACGAATCAGGAGACCTTTAACGTCCATCGGGATTCTCTCGGACGGACGGACGGAGAACGGGCGGTGGAATTTTTGGAAGGGTTGTTCGAATTGTTGAAGATCACCGCCTGCACGGAGCTGAAAAAGGAAGGAGAGAAAATCGAAATCGAAGTGACGGCGGCGAACACGACGGCGATCATCGGAAAGCGCGGCGCGATGCTGGACGCGATTCAGACGGTGGCGGGCGCGGTGGCGAACACGGGGCGCGAGGAATACAAGAGAGTGGTGGTAGACTGCGAGAACTATCGGGAAAACAGGGAAGCCACGCTGCAAAATCTCGCCTATAAGCTGGCGGGAAAGGCCGTTCGGTTCGGGAAGAAGATCAAGCTGGAACCCATGAACCCGTACGAGCGCAGAATCATTCACGCGGCGCTTTCGGACAGACAGGACGTGACCACGCAGAGCGAGGGCAAAGAGCCGTATCGCTACATCGTCATCGTCCCTTCCAATCTTCGGGATCCGGACGCACCCGCCTATTCCGCGCGGGAGGAGCGTTCCCGCGGGGGATTCGGCAACCGCGGTTACCGTCGGGGATACAACGGATACAACAACGGATACAGAAAGCCGTATTATAATCGGGAAGACCGGGACGGAGACGGGTACAGAAAGCCCTATAACCGCGGCGGCAGAAGACCTTATAATCAGGACGGAGAATACAGGAAACCGTATAACAACGAGGGATACAGGAAGCCGTACAATCAGCGCCGCGACGAGGGCGGGACGGATTTTTCGGGCGAGAAAAAGCCTTACGATAAATCCCGTTCCTCCTACAAAAAACCTTCGTCGGACTTCTTCGGAACCTACCTCGGCAACAGTAAGGACAAAGACAACAACGACGAAGAATAAGGCTCGTTTTTATGCCGATGCGGGGCTTTGCAAACTTGCTTTTCGGAGCGGACGATTCGGCTTTTAAGGAAAATTTCCGAAAAACGCTTGACTTTTTCGGAAAATGTGATATAATATTATCCAAACTGAACAAAGAAAACTTGTCAGACTGACGATACTGCAAGTTGAGGGAGTAATTTGCGCACGGTTCATTACGGAACCATACGTAACGAAATCCGACTATTGACGGAAGGGCAAATCCGTTCGGATGGCTTTTAAAAAATGAGACTCATGCACCGTGTGGAAACATACGATGTATGGGTCTTTTTCGATAAAAGGAAGGCCCCCCTGTTCGGCGGGAGGTAAATCCCCCCGTTTCGGGAAAGTGACTCTTTTCTTTCTCTTTGTCGGTATGTAACAATCAAGATAAGAATATCCTAAAAAGGAGGATTTTCAATAATGTGGTATAATTCGTTGACGACGCCCGAAAAAGTATTTTTCTATATCGCCGTTATCGGCACGGTGCTGCTCGTCGTACAGATTATTCTGATGCTCGTTTCCTTCGGCGGCGACGCCGACGCGGACGGGGATTTCGGCGGCGACGGGGATTTCGATACCCCCGACGGCGGACTCGGCGTCTCCCTGTTCACGCTCAAAGGAATCACGGCATTTTTCGCCATCGGCGGCTGGGTGGGACTTCTCATTTTGCAGATCAATCCCGAAAATATCGCGCTTGCCATTATCGTCTCTTTGGTGTCGGGACTCTTTTCCATGGTTCTCGTCGCCCTCGCCCTTCGCGGCATTGCAAAGTTACAGTGCAACGGCAATCTCGATAAAGAAAAATTGATCGGAAAAGAAGCCACCGTGTACGTATCCATCGCGCCTTCCCGCTCGGGCAGGGGAAAGATCGTCCTCACCGCGCAGGGCGCTTATACGGAACTCGACGCCGTCACCGACGACACCGACCGCATTCCCGTGGACGAAAGAGTCGTCATTTCCGAAATCGGCGCCGATTACATGGTCGTCAAAAGACTTGCCGAAAAACAGACTCCCGCGGAAGTAAAATCTGAGCCCGCGGAGGAAAAATCCGAAGAGGAATAAACTTCGGCGGAAAATGAAAAAAGTTTTAGGAAAAACGGTCTCGTACCGTAACGAAAACAAAGAAAAAAAAATAAGGAGAATAAAGAAAAATGTTTACTCAAAATTTACTCGCAGGGGGAGGCGGGAGCGTCGGGATCATTCTCATCGTCGTTGCCGTACTTATCGTCGTGATGCTGCTTCTCGTCATTATGACCAGAATCAAGACTTGTCCGCCCGACAAGGTCCTGGTCGTACACGGTAAGGTGGGTAAGGGAGCCGACGGAACGTCCAGAAGCTCCAAGTGTATGCACGGCGGCGTCTGTCTCGTGCTTCCCTTCCTGCAAAAATATACTTTCCTCGATCTCACGCCGCTTTCCATCAGCGTCGATCTGAAGAGCGCCCTTTCCAAACAGAACATCCGTATCGACGTACCCTGTATTTTCACGGTCGGCATTTCCACCGATCCCGCAATCATGCAGAACGCCGCCGAACGTCTGTTGGGGCTTACCCTTCAAAATATTTCCGACCTCGCGAAAGACATCATTTTCGGTCAGCTCCGTCTCGTCATCGCGACCATGGAAATCGAGGAGATCAACACCGACCGCGACAAATTCCTCGACGCCATTTCCCGCAACGTGGAGGGCGAACTCAAAAAAATAGGTCTTAAACTCATCAACGTCAACGTGACCGATATTTCCGACGAATCGGGATATATCATCGCGCTCGGCAAAGAGGCCGCCGCAAAGGCGATCAACGACGCGAGAATTTCCGTCGCGGAAGAGGACAAGAAAGGTTCCATCGGTCAGGCCAACGCGAAAATGCAGGAGCGTATCTCCGTCGCGGAAGCCGAATCCGCCGCGATCGCGGGCGAAAACAAGGCGAAAGCGGAAATCGCGCAGTCCAAGGCTATCCTCCGCGAAAAGGAGGCGGAATCTTTGAAACTCGCCGTGACCGCGGAAAAGGTTCAGGAGGCGAAAGCCCTCGAAGAATCCTACCTCGCGCAGAAGGAAGCGGAAATTTCCCGTGCCGCCAAGGAAGAGGCTACCCGTCAGGCGGATATCATCGTCGCGGCCGAAATCGAAAAGCGCAAAATGGAAATCGACGCGGAAGCGCAGGCCGAACAGATGCGCCGCAAGGCCAAGGGTGAGGCCGACGCCATCTATGCGAAAATGGAAGCCGAGGCGCGCGGTATTCAGGAGAAACTTTCCCGTCAGGCCGAAGGTCTCGCCAATATCGTAAAAGCGGCGGGGTCCGCGGACGAGGCCGTGAGACTCATGATCACCGAAAAGCTCGAAAGCATCGTCTCGGAACAGGTAAAGGCCATTTCCAATCTCAAAATCGACAAGGTCACCGTCTGGGACAACGGCGAAAACAAGGACGGAAAAACTTCCACCGCAAACTTTTTGTCGGGCATGTTGAAGAGTCTGCCTCCGCTCGAAGAAGTCTACAATATGGCGGGACTCTCCCTGCCTAAAATCGTCGCTCCTCAAAAGGAGGGCGAAACCGAAGGGGAAAATCCCGACGGAAAGACGGAAAACAAAGAGCAGACAAAAAAGACAAATAAATAAAATTCTGATTTGCGTCGGAACGGGCTTTTTTCCCGTTCCGACGTCACAGAAAACAAAACTCCCCGGAAAGCTCGGAGCGCTTTCCGGGGAGATTTTTTTTACTTTTTATCGTTTATTGTTTTTGCGGCTGGCGGGTATCCGAAAAAGCCGCTACGTTTTTCGCGCGCATGCGGTATACGAAGAAATAGAGGGGTACGCCCAACGCATAGACCCAAACCGCTTCGGTCGCCGCGAGAGACGCGACGTAAGTCCAATAAGTGACTGCTTTCGTTCCGTAAGTCAGATCGCCGCACAAAAAGACGATGATGACGGGAATGACGAATGCGTTCAGGAGAACGGGAAAAAGTCCTCCGAGCACGATTTTCGGCGCGTGCGAACGAATGAATTTTCCTACCGCCCAAGTGCCCGTCGCCGCGAGCAATGTCGCCAAAGAGCCTAAAAATACGTCGTACACCCAAAAAGGAGACGCGATATTGCTCAGCATACAGCCGATATACAGTGCGGGCACCGCTTCGGGAAAGAAGAGGGGCAGAATGCAGAGCGCTTCGGCGGGGCGGATTTGCAGAAATCCGTTGTAGGCGATTGCCCCGAACGAATAAGTGAGGGCTACGTACAGCGCCGCGATGATTCCCGCGCGGCAAAGGCGTTTCGCCGTAAAAAATCCTTTCATATTCAATTTTACCTCGGTTTTTTTATTCGGAAGTGTTCTCCGAAAACCTTCCGTATGCCGTATTATATCACCTCGTGCGGGAAATTGTCAACTTTTTTATACAAGATAAATGCAATTTCTGCGTTTTTTCATAAATACGGAAAAATGTAAAAATATTACATTGTTGTTACAAGACATGGTAATTTTTTTTACAAATACATGTTATAATTTTGTACGGATTCGGGAGGCTTTTATGAAAAAATTTATTTATATGTTTCTGACGGCAATTCTGGTTATCGTGTCGCTGTTTTCCGCGGTCGGTTGTAAGGACGGACAGGAATCTTCGGAAAACCAGAAATACGACGTGACGATCAAGGTAAAAAACACGTTGGGAGAGGAATGGATATTTACACCGGAAATAGAAGAAATGGAATACGAAATGGAATATACGGGAGAGGACGTGGATTTTTATGTAGAATCATACCAGCTGAGAGATCATCCGGAATGGGGAGATCTCTGGCTGACGCCCAGCCGTATAGATTATCCGAATACCTTTAAGGTCTACCCGTTTCTTTATACGGATCCGGAGGGAAATCAAAGTGAAACCAATTATGTAAATGAGAGGGGAAAATATGTTTTTTCCTGTTATGCAAATTCAAGTTCACCCTTATGGAATTTTAGAAGTATTCGTCTGTACATAACGGTTATTTAAGAGAAAATAAAAAAATAAAAGGAGGAGTTTTTATGGAAGAAACGGAACTGAATGAAAAAATTTCCGAAAAGAAGGAAAAGTTGAAAAAGCTGTACGAGTCCTTGGGCGTTTACAAATGGGAGTGTATTCCCGGAATCATCGGGCTGATTTGTCTTGCAATCGTAAGCATTCCGATTATATGTTCGTCGGGGAAACTCAAATGGATAGGAATAGTCATGTTGGTCGGATCAATAGTAATCATTGCTTTTTTAGGATTTATGTTGAAACGATTATACAGAGAAATCGAAAATGCCGAGGAAGAGATTCGATCTTTTGAACGTGAAAAACGATTAAATTTTGAGAAAAAACAATAAAGGAAATTAAAAGATGAAAAAGAAATCATTGATTTGTAAAAAATTTTACATGGGACTTGCCGTGCTTTCAGCGGTAACGTTATGTATTGCATGCGGGATTTTCATATCTAACTCTTATACTACAAAACTACAAGCGAAAGCGGAAAGCCCGACGCAATCAATTAATCTTGATTTTGATCAATTTACGTATAACGGAAAGACATATGTTCTTTCGGAGTATCCTTCAATGGCGGAAAGTACAAGAGAATTGAAAAATTCAGGTACTTATGATTATTTTTCAATCAGCGGGGATGACCCTATTGTTTCATTAATTCCCAAGGAGTATTTTTTGCGTGAGGGCAGTCATTTTCAGGCGGGAAGAGAATGGGGATATTATATTACCACGATAGACGATTATTCCGAGTTTCTATACGGAGACTTGAAGAAAACGCAGAATAAAAGGTCTTATCTGATTCTTTTCGATTTAAGTTATGAATGGAATTCGGAGGAAAATGTCGTAACTGTGAAAGTATCCCCCCTATACCAAAATGAATATTCCGCTGTAACCGCTCAGGAAGACTGGTTATTAATGCCCACCAAAGATGGATTTTCCGAAAACGATTATCTCGGAAAAATCCGATATGAAGTAAATGGAGACGAAGAATATACTGTTATTCCCAGCTCGTTGTTTGAACGGAAAAGATATTATTTGAAAGATATTGCATATTCTTTGTCTTTGTATAATGAACAGGCTCCCAATACAATTAACGGAAATATTTATAGTGCTCAAACGGATAGTGGGTCATACTTTACCTATATGGATTATGAATATGACGGAATTGTCAGGGAAAATAAAGAATTTCCTACAGATGCAGTTGTTTCCGTCGGAAAAAATGCGATTAATATTATTGGAGGAGCACTAAAAAATTTCCCCGTAATAGGTAATGTTTTTAGTTTTAATAAAATATTGAAAAGCGTTTCAGGTTTTATAAGTCCAGTTTTTGAGTTATTTGATTATAAATATAATCCACTGATTGACGTCAGTGTAGAAAAACATATTACAGCTACACTTTTTAATGCGAACAAAGACGAACAAATTAAAAATTACGGCGGGCTGATAAAAAATTTATGTCTAACGATAAAAACTACGGCAGATGAGAAAAATATTTGGTTTGGCATGGGACATTCCGCCGTTGGTCAATTCCAAATCAACGATACGGCGATAAATGGAAAAGAACATAATTATACACGGTTAATCCGTGAAATTGGATTTTCTATCGTCGACGTCGAAACGGACGGAGTTGCTGATATTGAGTGCCTTTACGATGAATTCTCTTTATATTCGCCCGTCTTCGAAAAAATCAATTTGAAAAAAACGAAGAATATTTATATATTGCCAAAAGGAAAAAATTATTTTGAATTTACTCCGGAATTTTCTGGCTTATATGAAATTGACCTTGCCGACACTCAATATCTTCATTACAATTTAACGGATTCCGAAGAAAATACTATTGGCGGAGACAATGATAAATATTCTCTTAAGGGAGGAGAAAAATATTGTTTGATTGTCAGTTCCGATGAATACGGAATGGAAAGTTCTGTCTCAATAAATTTTGCGGAAGGGAATACCCAAGGAACTATTGAAAGCGGGGAAAAGAGAATTTTCAAAACCAAGATCGGGCAGTCGGACGTCTATACCCTGAATACGAAAAACGGGAATGTTTTGATAGAAAATATTTTCGTCGCGTCTTCCGACGGTTTGGAAGAATATTCCGGGTTCAGCGGCTATACGGCAAAATCGCAAGTGAGCGTGCCTCTCCCGGAAGGAGAATATTTTATCGTAATACATAATTCGGGAACGATAAAAAATGAATACGAGTTACTGGCGTCGGTGTGCGAATCCAAGCCGATCGGAGAAGAAATTTCCGTGAAACTCGACGACGACAACTTTACCTATTTCAAATTTTCGGGCATGGAAGCAAAAAAATACATTGCCACTCTGAACGACGGGGAAGACGGGAATTATCATGTCCTTAATTCCGAATTGGAGCCTGTTTCTTTCGATTTGACGGACAGCGGCGTTTGCTATTTCCAAAATTATGACGAAGTCGTTTACATAGGACTTAAAGCAGAGGAGGTGAACGACGATTTTGGCGGGATTGCCGGAAAGAACAGAGGAAGTATTATTTCCTGTTATTCGGTGGGAACAATTACACTGAATGTGGAAAAATATAATGGCTCGTATCAGAATTCTCATGTGGGAACCATTATCGGACTCAACGACGGAGGAACCGTGACAAATTGCCGGAAGGACGGATCTGTCAAGATTAATGAAGGGAACTTACATTCTTTTAAAGTATGGTTTACCAAGTACGACCAGACGAGAAACATCAACGACGATTACGGCGCTTAAACAGACTCTTCACACGATTTCCCGACGGCGGCTTCGGCCGTTCAGCTCCCAAAGCAGGGACGAAAGCCCGTCCGATATGATTTCCGCCATCGAATATACGAGATTCAGACGCGTCGTATTCAAAAGCCCGTAATTCAGAACCGATTTCTCCGCTACGATTCCCATAACGGAAATGTCTCCGATACTCCCCAGCTTTTTGTTTGCTCCCGCACCCGGATACAGCGGAGAATCGTTCACTTTGATCAGCCCGATGTCTCCTTCGCTTCCCACCGCGGCATCTACCGCGATAATCTTTCTCCCGCGGTGCGTCTCTCTAAGAAAAGTACGCATGTATTTGATCTCCTTCGCCGTCACGGGCGCCGAAAGCGTCCCGTACAGAAACGAACAAAGTCCCTGCGTCTTATATTTCAACATCGAACCTACGATCGGCCCCAGACTGTCCCCGATGGCCAAGTCGCTCCCGATACACAGCACGATCGGCAATTCATCCGTTTTACAGGATTCCTTTTTCTTGCTGCGGGAGGGCTCGCTCAGAAATTTATCCACCGCCATCGCCGTCCCGTCGGCCGCCAGCTTGTTGAAAAGATTGAAACAGTATTCCATAAAAAGGACTCCTTAAAATTTTTGCAGTCGGAAAAATTATTTCCCTTTTTCCTTCCGTTATACCTCTTCCTCCGAAATTTTGCGCCGCGCCCCTCAACAACTTGAATTTCGTGAAAAGATATGCTACAATAAATAAAGCGCCGCACGGATAAAAACTTCCGCAAAAGGCAAAAAACATTCCGGAGGAATTTTGACTGTGTTCAATCTTTTGGCTTTTCAGGCCGCTTACGCACTCGATATCGCCTGTGTGCTCATATTCGTTGTCTGGGCTCTTATCGGAGCTAAAAAAGGGTTCGTGAAATGCTTTTTCGGACTCGTCTCTACCTTAATAGCCCTCGTCCTCGCCATTACTTTGGCTTCCACCGTTTCGGGCTGGCTCGATTCCGCTTTCGGCATGACCGAATTTTTCAGCGGAAAATTTGAAAATACGTTCCTCAAAATCAACGGCTTCGACGCCGACATTTCTTCCGTCGGCATCGCCTCCGCTCTCGAAAACGTCCGCCTCCCCGGATTTATCAAAGACCTCATTTTGAAAAATCTCGGCGAGGTCAACAACCTCCCCGCAGGCACTACCCTCGCAAGTCAGGTCGCTCCCGTCGCCGCTCAGTTCGTCGGCCTGCTCGTCTCGGGACTCGTTATTTTTATCGTCTCCCGGCTCCTGCTCCTCATCGTCGAGAAAATTCTTTCCTCCGTCGTGCGCTCCTGGTCCGTAGCGGCCGCTCTGAACGGAATTCTCGGCTTCGCCGTCGGCGCGGTAAAGGCGCTCATCGTCGTCTGCGCCGTCCTTGCAATCCTTTCCCTCATTCCTTCCGAAGGGATCGTCTCCTTCTTCGACAAGACCGTCGTTTTGAAATATCTCTTTAACAATAATCCTTTAACAAAACTTTTGGGCTTATTCATCGAATTCTGATAAATCCGAAAATATAAAAGTACAAGCGGCCTCCTTTCGGGAAGGCCTCTTTTCTTCCGAAGATTTTATGCGGAAAATGCAAATATTCCGATGTGGAAAACTGTGGACAACTTCTTTCCTTTTTGATTTATCCACAGAAAAAACAGCAAAAAATGGGGGAAATGGGATAAAAATATGCCCGTTATCCCCCGTTTTTTCGACTTATCCACAAGAAATTTCAAAATTTTCCTCAATGATTTATTCGGGAAATTGATGGGTTATCCACAATTTTATATAAAAAAGAGGGAAAAACCGCGCTTAAAATCAAAAGATTTTTTAGTTTGCGCATTTTTTATAAAAGTTATCCACAATACCTTGAAAAATTGTGTGGACAACCTGCTTTTTATCCACATCCTACGTGGATAACTTCCGAAAACACGGGGAAATTATGCTTCATAAATTTATCTTTGTATAGGTTTGTTTCGATTATGCGGTTTCATGTGAAACGATTCGGGGATAGAAATGAGAAAAAAGGAACAAAATTTCAAAAGGAAGCAAAAACCGCGGAGAACGGAAAAAACATGTTTTTGTTTTATCGTGTTAAATTTGTGAATGTTTGCTAAATGTTTAGAAATTTATACCGCAAACGCTTGAAAAAAGAGCGGCCTTGTGGTAAAATGTAAAAGAGTCGTAAGACGAACGGGCTTTTTCTTCCGTACGCCTTTCTCACACTTGCGAAAGGGCGGAAAAACAGGGCTTTTAAGCAGTATCATTTTCAAGGAGTCAAGACATTGAACAAGAAAACCAAGACAATTATCTGGGTCATCGTCGCCGTCGTGCTGGTGGCGGTCCTCGGAATATTATTCGCGGAAATCATTTCCCCGAGATATACCGAGCTCACCTTTACGGAGTTCTATGAAAAGGTGGCTGCCGGAGAAATCAATCAAGTTTATGCGGACGGTTATAATCTGAAAGGCGTTTTGATCGATGCGTCGGGCAAAGGAATGGCGTATTATTCCACCGTCGGCCCCAATCCCTATGACGCGGCAAATCCCATCATTCAGGAATGGATTTCCATGGGCGTGGATATCATCTACAAGGATCCCAACGCCGGCAGTATCTGGTCCAGCGTCATCACCATGCTCGGCATCGTGCTCGTCGCGGTCATCTTCTGGCTCATCATGCGTCAGGCGGCCGGCGGCGGAAAGGTCATGAACGTCGGCAAGACCAAGGCGCACATTCAAAGCAACCTCAAAGTACGCTTCGCGGACGTCGCGGGCGCGGAAGAGGAAAAGGAAGAATTGCAGGAAGTCGTCGAGTTTTTGAAAATGCCCAAAAAGTTTTCCGATCTCGGCGCCAGAATCCCGCGCGGCGTGTTGCTCGTCGGCCCTCCGGGTACCGGTAAGACGCTGTTCGCAAAGGCCGTCGCGGGCGAAGCGGGCGTTCCTTTCTTCTCCGTATCCGGTTCCGACTTCGTGGAAATGTACGTCGGCGTCGGCGCGGCGCGAGTCCGCGACCTCTTCGACCTCGCAAAGAAAAATCAGCCCTGTATCATCTTTGTCGACGAAATCGACGCCGTGGGCCGCAGACGCGGCGCGGGGCTCGGCGGCGGACACGACGAACGCGAACAGACCCTCAACCAGATCCTCGTTCAGATGGACGGTTTCGAGACGAACGAGGGCGTCATCGTCATGGCCGCGACCAACCGTGCGGATATTCTCGACCCGGCTCTGCTTCGTCCGGGCCGTTTCGACCGTCAGATTCACGTCAATCTGCCCGACGTCAAGGGACGCGAACAAATTCTCAAGGTCCATGCGCGCAACAAGCCTATGGCTCCCGACGTCAACTTCAAGACCGTGGCGCGCATCACTGCCGGTTTCTCCGGCGCGGATCTCGCCAATCTTTTGAACGAAGCCGCAATTCTCGCCGCCAGAAACGGCAAAAAGCTCATCGGAAACATCGAGCTTTACGACGGTATCAATAAAGTCCTTATGGGGCCTCAGAAAAAGAGCCGCGTCGTCACCGAGGCCGACAAGCGCTGCACCGCTTACCACGAGGCCGGACACGCGATTCTCGCATGCCTCTGCAAGCATTGCGACCCCGTTCACGAGGTCTCCATCATTCCCCGCGGCAACGCGGCGGGCTATACCATGACCCGCCCCGAAACGGACGACAACGACGTTTCCTACAACAAGCTCGTGGACAATATCTGTATGGCTCTCGGCGGCCGCGTCGCGGAAGAGCTCGTCATCAAAGACGTCACCACCGGCGCGAGCAACGATTTGCAGCGCGTTTCCGACCTCGCCCGCCGCATGGTCACGCAATGGGGTATGAGCGAAAAGCTCGGCCTCGTCGCTTACGATTCCGATCAGCCCGTGTTCATGGGCATGGAATACGAATACGGCGGCGGCAGCCGCAACGGCTACTCCCAGAAGACCGCCGCGGAAATCGACGACGAAATCCGTCGCCTGGTGGCCTCCGCTCACGCGCGCGCCGTTCAGCTTCTGACGGAAAACCGCGCGATTCTCGACAATATGTCCCGCGTGCTCGTCGAAAAGGAAACCATTTATACCGAAGAAGTCGCCATGCTCATGAAGGGCGCTTCCTATTCGGAAGTCATCGATTTTATGGACAACGAGGAGGGGAAACGCAAAGAGAATCCCTTCGAGAATTTCTCCACCCCTTCCCCCGAACATCTGACCCCGAAAGTTTTCGGAAATTGATTTTTTGACCTATGCCGCGATATGTCTGCGGCCTTACGGAAGAGCCGAGGAAATCCTTCGGCTCTTGTCTTTATAGATCAGGAGTGTTTCCATGAAACGAACAAGAAAAATTCCCGTTCCCGCCTCTTCCGCCGAAGAAAGGGAAATCGCCGTCGCGGAAATCGATTGCACGGACGACGGCGCGCAATACGGAGAACGGCCTGTTTCCGACGGCGGCTCGGCGGGAGCCGGCGCTCCGTCCGAAGCGCTCAAAAAGCGCGCCGCCTATCTCCTTCTCAACGGCGTTCCGCCTCTCGTCGTCAACGAAGAGAAGGGGGGCAGGTATCGGCTCTTGGCAGGGGGAAACGACCTCGCCGCCGCAAAGCTCGCCGGCATTTCTTCCGTCCCCGCACGGGTTTTCCGCTTCTCCGAACGCGATGCGGAAATTTTCGCGCTCACCGAGACGCTCAAAAGGGATTCCGTCGGCGCCATGGAAGGGGCTTACCTCATGAAAAGGCTCATTTCCGAGTTCGGCTGGACGCAGGACGAAATCGCCGCGGGAATCGGAAAATCCCGTCCCGCCGTCGCCAATTCCCTGCGGCTTCTGACGCTCGCGCCCGAGGTCGTCGGACTGGTCGAAAGCGGCAGACTCTCCGCCGGACACGCCCGCGCTCTCGTCTCCGTACCCAAAGAAAAACAATTCGCTTTTGCCGAGGAGGCGATCAAACGCGGCTATTCCGTTCGGGAAACAGAACGCGCCGTCAAGGCTTTTCTCACTCCGCCCGAAGTCCTTCAATCGGAAAAAGCCGCGGCCGCCGCGGCCAAGAGCGCCGAACTCAAAGCGCTCGTCGAACGCATGCGCGCGGTGTTCCGAACCAAGGTCTCCCTCATCGGCAACGACAAAAAGGGCAGAATTTATATCGACTACTATACGCCCGAAGATTTGTATCGCTTCGAGGAAATGCTCGCCGTCCTCGAAAGCAGCCCACTTTTTGACTGATATGCGGATGCGCGCGCGACTTATATATAATAATAATTTTTGATTCCGAGCGCGCGCTCGGGAAATCTTCGGAAAAAGACAATAAAAAAGAGCTGCCTCAAATTTATGGGAACGGCCCGAATAAAATTTCCCCGACCGATGTTCGGTCGGGGAAAGATTTTTATTTCGCAAAAAGCAAATGTCCCGTGATGATGAGATAGATGAGATCGACGACGCAAAGTAACCAGGTCCAGCCCACGAAAAGGAAAAGCAGGAAGATTACGATATGCACGAGACTTTTTGTCCTCAGCATGACCGACAGTCTGATAAGACATTCCACAATCCAACCGACCACCGGCAAAATCAGAAGCAATATTTTCAGCAGTCTCGATTGCTTGTTAAACCATTTATCAAATGTCATGATATAACCTCCGAATTTTATTTCAGTACTTATATTATACCATAACGCAAAAAATAATGCAATATCTTTTTGTAAGAAACTTTACTTACCCTTTTTTTCGTCCTTTTTTTCCTCGTTTCCGAAATCGAGGTCGGTCAGGTCGTCGTGTCTCGCCCGCTTTTCTTCCTCCTCCTGCTTTTGCTTGCAAAGCAGCATGAGTCCGAAAAACAGAAATGCGCCCAGAACGCAGATTCCCGCCATTCCCCAGGAAACCAGCGCGCCGAGCGGAATGACCAGCGCGACGAATACCGCCGCAATCAAAGTAAACAAAATCCGCAGTGTTTTCAAGATAAACGCCTCCGATAGATTCGTCGGATTCATTGTACACAAAAAAGAAGAAAAAGTCAAGTGTGCGGAAAATATAAATCGGCTCTTTCGGATAATTATGGAAAAGTACGGCAAATCAGTTTGACTGCCGTTTCTGTTTATAGTATAATATAGTTGATAAAGTGCTTTATCATCATTTTATCGCAAACGTCGGTCCGGCCGTGCGGGAACGGGGTGAGGTCGGAATTCTGATTTTTAAGGATACGGCCGCGGACGCATACGTTACAGACTATAAACGGCAACCGAAAATTTTTAGTGACAAAGGAGGAAAAAACGATCATGAACAGAACGCTTAAATTTTTGTTGTTCGGTATTTTAATGGTCCTTTTGGGAATATACGCCGTCGTCTTTATGGCTTACGCCGAGTCATATTTCCTTGGCGCGCTTGCCGTAGTCTGTCCCTTTACCGGCTTCGTGGTCGGCGTAATGGGAATGTTGGATAAAAAGCGGATTCCCGACAGTCTGAAATTGCAGGATATTCCTCAATACAGCGATATAAAGGGCGAGGAACTCGTCCGCATAGCTGTTATATGGAAAGAGGAAGGATCTGCGCCGAAAGAATTTTCCACGGAGGATAAAGAGGCGATTTCCCGCACGATGGAAATGTTTTCCGAAACGGGCGCGTTTATCGCGCAAAATCAGACGGATTCGGAAAACGGTTTAGCGGTTTTCTATGACGAAAAAGGACGGAAAACCGCGCTCCCTCTTTCGGGCTTAAAATACGGTACTCGATATTATCGCTGTTCCGATGCGGCGAAAGAGTTCCTTCTCCGTCTCGGCGGGGAAAACGTCGGATAACATCCGCCGTGCTCGGAAAAACAAAGAATTTACGTAAAAAATCTTCAAAAGGGGACGATGCAATTTTCTGCATCGTCCCCTTTTCGGATACCCTCCGAAAAAACCTCGAAAAAAGTAAAAAAAAGTAGATAAAAAGAGTTGACAAAGGGGGAAGGGATGTGGTAATATAGACAAGCTGTCCCGAGGAAAGCAAAAAACGGCTTGAAAAAGGTTTTTAAGAAGTCTGAAATAAAAAAAAGACAAAAAAAACCAAAAAAAGTTTGAAAAAATGCTTGACAAGAGGTAGAGAGATGTGGTATTATAGACAG
>CAJFQM010000013.1 GCA_904419075.1 uncultured Clostridia bacterium | reverse complement strand
CGTAAAGTTTTCAGGGATAGAAAGCGTAAAGCCGTCCGCGCTTTTTTCTAATCCGAATACTTCCGAATAATCGTTTTGTTCCTCGTTTGTACCGTAAAATTTTTGCGGTTGACCATCATACACAAAAGTAAAATTATTCGCGCTGTTTGAAGTGATTTTTACGTCAAAGTTAACCTCGCCGCCCGTCAAGGATTTCACGGCAAAGGATTGCGGTTTATCCGAGGGCGGAAGATATAAACTTCCGCCGTCCGAATCTGCAAGATATTTTTCACCGTCGTATTCTACGTAGTATGTTATGCCTTGATTGCGCAAGACGAAATAAGATATACCGCCCGCTATACCGAGTACAAGCAACACGACAAGAATATACGTTATGATTTTTCCGATTGTGTTTATTGTGCCGTTCGCTTTACTCATTTCTCACTCCTTCTTTGCTTTTATCAAAAAATAAAATGGTCATTATCTAATGTAATATCGGTAACTGTAATTACAAGAGATTCAGCATCAAATTTTAAGTTTATAGAGGTCTCTCCCGAATGATAAACTTCTTCTTCATAAGTACAAGAATATTCAAGGGTAAACGTTGCATGCGTATCTTGATACTCTCCGGCCGCTAACGTAAACGCATTATTGAAATTATCCCGTACCTTCATTTGTGTGAATTTATCCCCGCTTGATTGCGCAAACGTAAGGAAAGGATTCATATCCATGATTTCAAAAATCGACGTCTCTGCATTAAATTCATATCTCGCTTGCTCATAATATTTTAACATACTCACATAGCTCGACTGCATTTTTGCCTCTACGGCGTCCTTAAATCCTTCCGTAAGCGCGAAATCTCCGCCCGATATGGTTAATTCGCTGTCCAAGGTTCCTGCACCATATACAGGTTCCATTGATACCGTATATTCTGTTTGCCATTTTAATTCACTTGCTGAAAACGTTGCACTTAAACTTTCTACTCGTTTAACATAATCACAGGTCGCCGTTGCCGATATATCTGAATTGGCTCGTGAAGTCGCCGTTACTACAACAGGCTCGCCAAAGGCTTGTTTACATTCGACTGTCGCCGTAACCGCTCCGTCTGTCGTTGGTGTTATTGTTACGTAATCCGTTACTGTTTTTCCCGTCGCCCACGATGAAGAAGGATTTTTGAACGATACCGACCAATCCAATGCTTTATTTGTTGCGTTCGAGGGTGATACTGTCGCCGTTATCGTATAGGCTGTATCTGCCATAGGAGATATACCATTCGCCGCATAATCTTCTTTGGCTATCTTCGCACTCATGAGCTTTAAGCCGTTACCCGTGCTTTCTCCGACTACCGCGCCGCCGTTATTTTCTTCGGGAAGCTCCATTTGGATATTGTCGTTTTTCTTAAAACTCCTGAATCCGTCCGTCGCTACCGCAAGTCCCGCCGTTGCCAAACTTACAGCCGCCAAACAACCTGCTACTATACTTCTGATTTTCTTTGCTTTTTCCATTGTCTTTTACCTCGTTTTTTTATTTCTTTTTGTTTGTTTTACTTATTGACCGTTACCGTCAGTTGATTCGCATAACCGAGCACTTCCATGAGGGACACTTTCCCGTCCTCGTCATCGATAGGGGTTATCATGATTTTCACACTTTCCGCGGTTTCGGGAATGTTCGTTCTGTCATAGTCCGCCGTAAGCTCTGCGCTTGCGGAAATAAATTCTCCGTCTTTATCATAGAAAAACAGTTGATACTTGATATTCGCGTCGTCTTTGAGTTCGCATTTCAGACCGTCCGTCGTGATTGCTTTTCTCATGTAGATAGCGGTATCGCCTTCTTTATAATCTCCGTTCTCGTCAATAGTGCCGATACTGTACGCTTCGCCGCCTATGGTCGTTGTAGTCGTCTGCCTGTCCAACTTAATGAATAAGGCTACCACTGCCGCTATCAGCAGAAGTCCGACTATGAAGGTAATTATCCATTTCACCATATCGCTCTTTTTGTGTTGATAAAGTTCGTTCTTCATTGTTCGTTACCTCACTTTGCTTTCTTTGCCGCCGATTTTGCTTTCTTCGCATTATACGCTTTGGCGTTGTCTTTCTGGGAGTCTATATATCCCGCGCGGTAGGCTTTCTGTTCTTTCGTAAGCGTTAATGGTTTGTCATCTTCGCCCTTTTTTAATTGTCCCGCGTTCGTATAAAGTTTACCGCGCTGATTTTCGACAAAATACTTTGCCGCTTTGCCCGACGGGTTCAAAAGGGAAAATGTCGTACCGTCCTCACGAGTGAGTTCTACGCCCAATTTTACCTTCTTCCCGTATTTGTTTTCACGGTACAACGTCTCCTTTTTTACAATAGGACTTTTGTTTTTTGGCATATTGCCACCTCCAAAGGAAATTTTTATTTTTTGTCTTGTTCTTCGATTTTTGCGATTAAATCCAAGGCTATACGGGCTTTTGAACGTATTACCCGTACCGTCATTTCATAATCGATTGTCTCTTTTCCCTCCGCTGTCGGTTTTTTATATTCCGTTTTCAGAATATCTTCCAACGTGTCGCGAACGGTGGTGCAGATTGCCCGATACATTATTTCGTCGAATTTTTCGGTACGTTTTCGTATCATTCTTCTGCGCCTGCCTTGTTCAGTTTTTCTAATACTTCTTCGTAACTTTCTTCGGTATCGATTAGAGAAATCCTGTCTTTTGGTTTATCCGTACTGCAAATGCTTTCAAATTCTATCAAAGCCGTACCGTCCGCTCTCTTCGTAACGGTTTTTATACCGCTTATCGGTATCAGCATTTTCATGCCGTCATAGTCTACCGTGATTTCGATAAATCTTTTCATTTCCGCCTCCTTATCCTGCTTTGTCTAAGGAAGCCGACTTCAAGGCTTCGATTTCGTTCAAAAGCGTCTCTCTTTCCGATTCCAGCTCGAAAATTTTGTCGCATAATTGGGCTTTCGTCCATTTCTCGAATCGGCTGTACTTATCCGGCGGGAGTTCTGCTTCCGGTAAATCCATTTCTTCCTGTTGCGATGTCGCAACAAGGCTCTTTTTGTATTCACGGATTTTCTTGATTGTCCAGCTCGGCTTTACAGGTTTTCTCTGTTCGGGCGTAAGGGAAAGTAATTCGCAAAGCTGGGAATAACTGTATTTGTTCCATGCGCTGTCAAAACTGATTAATTTCTCTCCGAACTCGTCTACAATGTTCATGTAACGGCTCACTTGCGTTTTGTCTAATCCGAATTTTTCATAACAATACGCAAAGAAACATTCCGAACAACAATTCCCCACACCTATCGCAAGATTACTCTCTATCCGAAGTTGTTCCCGGTCAAACGTGATTGAATATGTATTGCTGTTATACAAGTCGATTAAATGTACTCCCAGATAAAAGAAATCTGTCTTTACAGCGGCAAGGTCTTTCTGTATCGTTTTTGTATAATCTGCAAGTAGTTTTTTGTATTCTTCATCGTTTCCGTAATTACCTTCAAATTTCTTTTTCTTAAAATCAATCATTTCAGTACACCTCTCATGCAGATAGGGGACTGCTTTTTTTCAGTTGTAAAACCTACAAAAACAGTCCCCGTAATTTTCTTTACTCGTTTGACACCTTCGCTTGCCGTGCCGCTTTGAACAACAGATAACGGAAATAATTTTCACATATCGCTTTGTCGCTTGTCCGACGTACTTTTAACGGATAATTCCAATCAAATCCGTCTTTGTCTTTGAACGCAACTGAATATGTCCAATATTTACGTGTCGTATTTGTGTGGTCGTCATACTGCTTGTTTTCGACTGCATGAAATTCGACTTTCTTGGCTCCGTCGTCAAACAATCGTTCCAACATTTGATAGCCTGTGACGTCATCACACTTGAAGAGGACTTCCGCCGTCTGTCCGCAAAACACTGCCGGCAACACATATTCCCAATACTGTTTCCCGTCTGACTTGTTTGTGTAGCGCCTGCGATATACATACAATTTAGGCAACGTGATTTGGGGTTCTTCCTCCGGTTCCGCGTTCAGCGTGCTTTCAAATATTGCTTCCGCTTCATTTACCGTCTGTTCCTGTACCTCGTCTCGCTTCGTCGCTTCCGTAGGCTGTGCTTCGTTCGCTTCTACTGCTTCATTCGTTCTGTCTTTCGCCATTTACTGCTTTTCTCCTTTGCGTCTGGTCGCCACCGTCTTTTTTATTTACATCGCCGTTTCCGACGTATGTAGCTTGTTGACTGTATTGTTATATATCGCTTTACTGCGGTAGAGTTTATACGGTCGGGACTTCGCCCGACTTCTGCGGTAGAATTTTTAGCTCCTTACCGCTTTTCCCTGCTTAAATATAAAAATACTTGCATAAAACAGTCTCAATAACTGTTCTACACAAGTATAAAACAAAACATGGTAAAAATTTAACATGACTTTTGCTTTTCCACGGTTGATTTTTTTTCGATTTTGTGATATAATATAACCGTTCCCGAAAGGGACGAAAGGTTTTTACCGTATATACTCGGAAGGGGATTTTCTCCTTTCCGGTCGAGAAATTTTATAGTAAAGAGGCTTTTGATGTCAAGATTATTGGGAATCGATGTAGGTTCTACGACTGTCAAAGTGACGGTGATTGATCCGAAGACGAATGAAATCCTATATAAAAGTTATGAGAGGCACTTTTCGAAAGTCAAGGAATGTGTTTTAGGAGAATTGAAAAAAGTTGCGGCTCTTTTTCCCGACGGGCGCTTCCGTGCCGCCGTCACGGGAAGTGCGGGGCTGGGTTTGGCGGAAAAGAGCGGCATTTCCTTCGTGCAGGAGGTACAGGCCGCTTTTATCGCCATTCGCCGCTATTATCCCGACGCGGACGCGGCGGTGGAATTGGGCGGCGAGGATGCGAAAATCATTTTCCTGACGGGCGGAACCGAACAGCGTATGAACGGAAGCTGTGCAGGCGGAACGGGCGCCTTTATCGATCAAATGGCGACGCTTCTCAATATTTCCGTTTCCGAAATGGACGAGCTGGCTCTGCATGCCGAAAAGACTTATCCCATTGCGTCCCGATGCGGAGTATTTGCAAAGTCGGACATTCAGCCGCTGCTCAATCAGGGTGCGGCAAAATCGGATATTTCCGCTTCTATCTTTCAGGCCGTGGTGGACCAGACGGTGGCGGGATTGGCGCAAGGGCGACGGATTAAGGGAAAGGTGCTCTTTCTGGGCGGCCCGCTGTATTTCTTGAAGGCGCTTCGCCGCGCGTTCAGGGAAACGCTGAAACTTGACGACGAGCATGCGATATTTCCCGAAAACGCGCCCTGTTTCATGTCTTTGGGGGCCGCACTCTATTCGGAAAATGCGGACGAAGCGTCTATGGATGAGATCATCCGTAAAATAGAAAACAGCAAAAACAGCGACGACATCGTTACGGGGGAACCGCTGTTCAGGGATCGCGCGGAATATGATGCGTTTATTGCGCGCCATAAGCGCAGCGACCTCGAATTTGCGGATATCCATATCTATCGCGGCGACGCTTATCTCGGAATCGACAGCGGCTCTACGACGACGAAGATGATTCTCATTACCGAGGATTGTAAAATTTTATATTCTCATTATCAGTCGAATAACGGTCAGCCGCTCGATATAGTCGTGGAGAAGCTCAAAGAAATTTACGAGCTCGGAGGGGACAGAATCAATATCCGTGCCGCCGCGGTGACGGGATACGGCGAGGATCTCATCAAGGCCGCCTTAAAGGCCGATTTCGGTATCGTGGAGACCGTGGCGCACTTCAAGGCCGCTCTTCATTTCAATCCGAAGGCCGATTTCATCATCGACATCGGCGGACAGGATATTAAATGTTTCAAGGTCAAAAATCATGCCATCGATTCCATTATGCTCAACGAAGCCTGTTCTTCGGGTTGCGGTTCGTTTATCCAGACGTTTGCCAAGGCCATGAATATGGACATCGAAACCTTTTCGCGGCTCGGGCTTTTCGCGAAACATCCCGTGGAATTGGGCTCGCGCTGTACGGTGTTCATGAACAGCTCCGTCAAGCAGGCGCAGAAAGAGGGCGCTACCGTCGAGGACATTTCCGCGGGACTTTCGTCGTCCATCGTCAAAAACGCCATTTATAAAGTCATTCGGGCAAAGACGCCCGAAGAACTCGGGGAACATATCGTCGTGCAGGGCGGAACGTTCATGAACGACGCCGTGCTCCGTTCATTTGAAAAGGAGACGGGAAAAGAGGTCATTCGCCCCGCGATTGCGGGATTGATGGGCGCGTTCGGGGCGGCGCTTTACGCCAAAGAGACGCAGCCCGCTTACGTCGCGGCGAGTTCCCTCGCCTCTGCGATCGAGCTTGCCGATTTTACCTATACTTCCCGCTGCGCAAACTGCCACGGCTGTACGTCGAATTGTAACATCAACATCATCACGTTTGCGGACGGCAGGAAATACATATCGGGGAATAAGTGTGAAAGAGGCGCGGGGAAAAAGCTCCGTTCGGATGCTTTGGATATGTTCGCCTATAAATACCGCAGATTGCAGGAGAGCGTAACGCCGTCGGACGGAAAGGCGGAAAAGCTCGGACGCGTGGGACTTCCCTTTCAGCTCGTCATGTTTGAACAGCTTCCTTTGTGGGCGGGATTTTTTGAAAAGTTAGGCTTTGAAGTCGTCCTCAGCGACAAGAGTTCGCGGGAATTGTATTTCCGCGGACAGCATACGGTGGCGAGCGATACGGCATGTTATCCCGCGAAACTCATGCACGGACATATCGAGAGCCTTTTGGATAAAGGAGTAGATTTTATTTTCTATCCTTGCGAGAGTTATAACATCGACGAACACGATTCCGTCAATCATTATAATTGCCCGGTAGTGGCGTATTATGCGGAACTTCTGAAAGCGAATAACGAGCGCCTGAACGACGATAATTTCGTCATGCCGTATATCGATCCCAATATGCGGGAAACGACGGTTCGCAACCTGCGCCGCGCGCTGGAAAAATATAAGTTTCCGAAAAGGAGGATTGAGGAAGCGCTGGACGAGGGCTTTTCCCGCCTTGAAAAGTATCATGCCGACGTTCGGGAAAAGGGAAAAGAAATTATTTCAAAAGCCCGCGCCGAAGGAAAGCAAATCATCGTCCTTGCGGGGCGTCCGTATCATGCAGACCCCGAAATCAACCACGGAATCGGAAAACTTCTGACGTCGCTGGATCTCGCCGTGCTTTCCGAAGACAGCATTTTTGAGGAGGCGCCGCTCGTCAAGGTCAACGTTCTCAACCAATGGACGTATCACGCGCGCCTTTACCGCGCGGCGGAGTACGTTTCCCGCAACGAAGATATGAATCTTGTTCAACTCGTCTCTTTCGGCTGCGGCATAGACGCGATAACGACGGACGAAATGCGCTCTATACTCGAAAAGAACGGGAAGCTGTATACGCAGATCAAAATAGACGAAATCAACAATCTTGGCGTGGTGCGTATTCGTCTGCGCAGTATGCTTGCGGCGATAGAGGAACAGAAGGCCGCTCGGGAAGCCGCTGCAGATGAAAATCTGGCTCGTTCCGAAATCGAAGCGGAAGCCGCCGCGGCAGACGCTTCTTTGGAGGCATAATCAATGCAGAAAGAAAAGAAAAAGACGGTGGATTACACCGACGACTATCCAAAATTTACGCCTGAGATGAAGGGGACATATACTATACTCGTTCCTGATATGCTCCCGTATCATTTCGATATCATCAAACATATCGTAGGCCGCCGCGGCTATCGCTTGGAGGTCTTGAAGAATGATTCCCGCGCCGTCATCGACGAGGGGTTGAAGCATGTTCATAACGATACCTGTTATCCCGCGCTTTGCGTCATAGGGCAGTATCTGGACGCCCTGAAAAGCGGAAAATACGACGTAAATCACACGGCGGTAATGATTACGCAATCGGGCGGCGGATGCCGCGCCTCCAATTATATTCCGCTTATCAGGAAGGCGTTGAAGGCGGAGTTTCCGCAGGTGCCCGTCATGTCCCTGAATTTTTCGGGACTCGAAAAAGGCAACGGAATCGAGATAGATTTGTCTTTGTTGTTGCAGCTCGCGTTCGGCATTTTTTACGGCGACACCTTAATGACGCTGTATAACCAGTGCAAGCCGTATGAAAAAATTGCGGGAGAGACCGACAGAGTTAGGGAAGAATGTTTTGCCGAAATTAAAAAATCTTTCGACGGCAAAGCATATAAAAAATATAAAAAGATTATCCGTCGCCTGATCGAGCGTTTCAGACAGATCGACCGCAAGGACGAGGAAAAAGTAAAGGTGGGAATCGTCGGGGAAATTTACGTCAAATATTCTCCGCTCGGAAATTCTCATTTGGAAGAGTTTTTGCTCTCGGAGGGATGTGAACCCGTCGTCCCCGCACTCATGGATTTTGTTTTATATTGTATCGTAAACAATATCAATGATACAAAATTTTACGGCAGGACGAAAAAAACGGGCTTTATTTACTCGCTCGTTTATAAATACGCTTATCATATCCAAAAGCAGATTATTAAAATTTTTGTCGAGGACGGCACGTTTGAGCCGCCGCATGACTTCCAGCATCTCCGCCGCTGTGCCGATAAGGTCATCAATCAGGGCGTGAAGATGGGGGAGGGCTGGCTGATTCCCGCAGAAATGGCGGCTTTGGCGGAGACGGGAACGGATAATATCGTCTGCGCTCAGCCGTTCGGCTGTCTGCCCAATCACATTGCGGGAAAAGGCGCGGTGCGTGCTCTGAAAAATCTTTATCGGGACGAAAATATCGTTCCCATCGACTACGATCCGTCCGCCACCCGCGTCAATCAGGAAAACCGCATCAAGCTGATGCTGGCCACCGCAAGGGAAAATTTGAAAAATCGCAGAAAAGAACCATAAAAAAGAACTGAATGCGTCTGAATCGGAAAACGGATAAAAAAGCGTCCTTCGGGGACGCTTTTCTGCTTAAAAAATATTTTCGAAACTGAACGAATAGGACTTGGGAATTTTTTCGGCCATTTCGATGAGAACTTCTATTTTCGGCAGTGCGTCGTCGTATTTTCCTTCATAGAGATATCCCAGCGCTTCGTTGAGCTGATAGTCGATGTTCTCTATACTGGTGTGGGGAATCCAGACGTATAATCCCTTTTTTTTGTCTTTCCAGAACGTTCTGACCGCCCGCCCGTCCTCGTAAGAAGCCGTTTTGTTTTCCGTTTTGTCATAGAGGGATTCCAAGGCCGCCGTGAACGTGTCGAAGGTTTTTCCCACCGTGTAGATGTCGTAAGCGGAAATTCCGACGATCAAAGCCAGCGAGACGAAAATACTCGCCAGAGTTTTTACCATAATTTTTCCTCCCATTGAAGATCGAACACTTCGTATTTTTTGCCTTTCTTTTGCAGATAGGCTTTCCCGTTTCCGTCCACGGTCATCACGAGCACTTGCTTTTCGCTCTTGCAATCCTTTTCTTTAAGGATATCGAGAAAATACGATTTGCTCTTTTTCGTCAGCGCGAGGTTCTTTTTATCGAATTTTCCTCCGTCTATTAAAATGACGGGGAGGGAACTTTGCATGTTTTCGTAATCCGATTTGGGCAGAGCGGAAAAAGAGCCGTTTGCTTCATAGAGCGCGTAATCTACGGCGTCGAGAGAAAAATAGCCTGCGCCGCGCAGGCTTTCGATCAGGTCGGAAACGTCGAGGTTGTTCTTTTTGAGCTGCGTGTCGTCTATGCCCTGTTTATTGAGAACGATGCTGGGCGAACCGCTTAAAACGGATTTCATGGACTTGAATCCGAGGTCTAAAAGGCAGACGATCTGATGCAGAAAATAAATCGTCAAAATGGAGATAACTCCGTACAAGAGAGGAATGGACGTATCGGACATGGGAATACAGGCGAGTTCGGCGATGAGGAGCGTAATGACCAGTTCAAAGGGCTGCATTTCTCCGATCTGCCTTTTTCCCATCAGCCGCATGATGACGAGCAGCGTTATGAAAACGATGATTGTTCTGATGAAAATCAAACCCATATAGGCAGTATTTCCGAAAAATTTCCTTTTATGTATTTTTTGCCTTTCAAACGCTTGCAAAAAAGCGAAGGAGGGATTATAATATATCCAAGATTAAGAGTAGCCTTAGGCGCGTAAAGTGTCATCGAACGGGACGTTGTCGATGAACGAAAGAAAAGCAAATCTCAACGGCTTTTCTGCGGTGCCGTGGCGCGTCCGCTAAACCCTTGGGAAGTTTTCGCGTATTCCGGAAGGCGCGTTGAAAAAACTTCCGAATCTTTCGCGGACCTCTCGATTTTGGGAGGTTTTTATTTTATGACCAAAACACAAAACACAGTCCTTAAACGAACCTTTTTTTCCGAACTGATTTTATCCAAATCGTCGGGGCAGAGAATCGCTTACATAGCGGTGATAACGGCTTTGTCCGTCGTTACGAGCATGTTTCTCGAATTCAAAATGTTTGACGTGCAGTTCTCCGTTACGATTGTCGTATCGGCGCTCGCGGGAATCGTGCTCGGGCCCGTCTGCGGGCTTGCCGCCTGTTACGTCGGCGACCTGATCGGATACATCTATAACAATTGGGGCCTGATGTATATGCCGTGGGTGGGCTTGTCTACGGGTATGATTGCTTTTCTTTCGGGACTCATATTCAATGCGGCGAGATGGAAATTCCGCGGCGCATTGTATGTGAAGCTGGCGATAGTCTGCGTGCTTTCTTTTTTTGTATGTACGATAGGAATCAATACCACCGGTTTTTACCTTTATTATAAAGAAACGGGTTTCACCTCGGCGGCAATCGAATATATTACGCAGAAATTCGGTTCGGGAGTGAGCTATTTTACGTATGTTTTTTATCGTCTGTTTGTCGGCGGTCAAATTTGGAACAGCTTGGTCAATTTCGCTCTGCTGTTTGCAGTCATTCCTTTAGCCAATAACATCAAACCGTTGAAAATCAATATTTCGTAAACTGTAACAACTTCCGGAAACTTCAAAAAATCGTCGGGCAGTCCTTGACGATTTTTTTTTGTTGTGGTATAATAATAAAAACGACATCGAGAACACGAGGAGATAGGTCTATGCCTAACGCTCTTTTGCAGTACGAGAATCCCGGAATCTCTATTTTCGGATTCAAAATTTACGCATATGCAATCATTATCGTCTGCGGTATGGTTGCGGCTTTTTTTGTCATATCTCTGCTCTTTAAGCGCAGAAATATGTCCTCGGATTTGTTTCTGACCTACTTTTGCGTCACTTTGCCCGTGGCGCTCATCACTACCCGTCTCTTTTACTGCATTACCGACGGACTGCCCTTAAAGGATTGGTTTTCCATGGAATCCATTCGCGAGGGAGGCCTTTCCATTATCGGCGGAATCTTGGGCGGAACGATCAGCGTGCTCGCGGTCAGTTATTTCAAAAAGGTGAATTTCTTCCGCGCGGCGGACTGTATCGTAGTGGGGCTTCTGCTCGCACAGGCAATCGGGCGTTGGGGCAATTTCGCCAATCAGGAAGTTTACGGCGCGGAAGTCACCAACGAGGCGCTGCAATTCTTCCCGTTTGCCGTCTACATCAATAAGACGGACGGCGGAAGCTGCTTGCAGACGTTTGTCCTCACTTTTGAAAAAATCTTCGGCGGCAACAGCGATATCTCCGGAGGAACGTGGCACTACGCTTTCTTTTTCTATGAAAGTTTTATCAATCTCGTCGTCGCGATTCTCCTGTTCGTTCACGCGTGGAAGAATCCCAAAAAACCCAACGGTCTGAACGTCGCTTTCTATTTCATCAATTACGGGCTTGTCCGTTCGATTATGGAACCTTTGCGCGATCCGTCGTATATTTTGGGCGATAAAGTGCAGTGGTCTTTCGTTTTCTCTCTCCTTATGCTGTTCGGCGGAATTGCGCTGTTTTTCACCTTGCTGTATCTCAACAAGAAAAAAGAAGGAAAATATATCGGCTCGGCCGTCGGCGACCCTTACGGCATTACCGCCTATATCAAGGATAACAAAAAGGAAGTTGCATATCTGACGAAAATCAATATGATGTGCAAAATATTCCCCGAAAATTATGTAAAACCCGCACCGGAAGGAGACCAGGCCCCGGAAGAAAACGACGAAGAGCAAAAATTCGGGGAAAACGACGGGATTGAAGGGAACGGCGGAGCTGGCGAAAGCCCGGAAAATCACAGCATCGGCGAAAACGGCAAAAAGGACGGAAAGGGGGCGGACGAGGAATAAAATGAGAAATCTCACCCTTTTGACCGATCTTTACGAACTCACCATGGCCTATGGCTTCTATAAGCATGGAAAGCATGAAGAAGAAGCGGTATTCGATATTTTTTTCCGCCAGAATAAACTTATAACCTATTCCCTTGCGGCGGGGCTGGAACAGGCGATGGAGTATCTCCTCAACTGGCGCTTTTCCCCGGAGGATATGGCGTATCTCCGTTCTTTGGGATTATTCGGCGAAGATTTCCTCGCCTATCTCGAAAACATGCGCTTTACGGGCGACGTCTATGCGGTAAAGGAAGGGGAGCCTGTCTTTCCCGGCGAACCCATTCTGACCGTGAAAGCGCCTCTCATACAGGCGCAGTTTGCGGAGACGGCGCTGCTCAATATCATCAATCACCAGACGTTGATTGCGACGAAGTCCTCCAAAATATGCCGAGCGGCGGGAAAAGGCTCGGTGATGGAATTCGGTCTGCGCCGCGCTCAGGCGCCCGATGCGGGCATTTACGGCGCGCGGGCGGCAGTCATCGGCGGTTGCTCTTCGACGTCCAACGTCCTCGCGGGACAGATGTTCGGCGTTCCCGTTTCCGGCACCATGGCGCATAGCTGGGTGATGGATTTCGACAGCGAATACGAAGCCTTCAAGGCCTATGCGAAAAGCTATCCCGACAATTGCCTGTTGCTCGTCGATACCTATGACACGCTCAGGAGCGGCGTTCCCAATGCGATAAAGGTATTTAAGGAACTTGCGGCGGAGGGGTATCGTCCCCGCGGTATACGTCTCGACAGCGGCGATTTTGCCTATCTTTCCAAAAAGGCGAGAAAAATGCTGGACGAAGCGGGATTTCCCGATGCGATTATCTGCGCTTCCGGCGACCTCGACGAATATTCGATTTCTTCGCTAATGCAGCAGGACGCGAAAATAGATCTCTGGGGAGTGGGAACGAAGCTCATCACGTCGGAGGAGATGCCCGCGCTCGGCGGAGTATATAAGCTCGCGGCGGTATTCAAGGACGGAAAGATGATTCCGAAAATCAAACTCTCCGACAATGCGGCGAAAATCACCAATCCCTCCTTCAAAAATCTTTTCCGCCTGTACGATAAAGAAAGCGGAATGGCGATTGCCGACCTGATTACCATGCGGGACGAACATATCGACGAAAGCAAACCGCTCACGATTTTCCACCCGCTCGAAACATGGAAACGAACCACGGTCAGAAACTTCCGCGCGGAGCCTCTCCTGCATACGATCGTGGAAAAGGGAAAGCTCGTCTATCGTTTCCCTTCTCTTATGGACGTACGGGCATTTTCCAAGACGGAGCTTTCCAAATTCTGGGAAGAATATCTCCGCCTCGACATGCCGCAGCTCTATAAGGTAGACCTTTCCGAAAAGCTGCACGCGCTGAAAAGCCGGATGTTGGACGAAATCCGCGGCGGAACGGGCGGGGAGACGGAAAAATGAAACTGTATTCCGCGCGCCGCCACGAGCGGGAAATTTCCGCGCTTTCGGAGGAATACGGCGGGCGGCTGAAAGATTTGCAGGCCGCTCTGGCAGAGTTGAAGGAGGAAAATCGCCGCCTTTCGGCGGAGGTTTCCGTTTTGAGAGCGCAAAAGCAATCCATCTCCGAAGCAATGATCGCCGCGAGCGAAAAACGCGAGGAGATGCAGGAAGAGACGGAAGCCTATTTCGCTTCGCAAAAGGCCATGGCTTTGCAGGCCGCCGAAAAGGCGCAAAGGCTTTTGGACGACATCCGCGCATCTTATCCCGACGAGGCGGCAGGTTCGCGTTTTAAGGCGTTTGAAAGGCGCTTAAACGCACTTTTGTTCCCGAGGGAGAAAGAGCCCTCGGAATCGGAAGAACAGCCGCTTGAAATTTCTTCGGAGGAAGAATCCGAAGTACATACGGAATTGGCTTTTTCTAAGGAGCCGTCCCTGCCTGCGGACGGGGAATGGGACTTGAAGGAAGTCTTGGAAACGCTCGGACTTTCGGATGATTGACATAATTTAAGGAGTGCGCATGAAAAATACCGCTCAGAAGAAAAGTATACGGGGACGGGACGAAAGAAAATCGGCGGGAGTGAAATATTCCTGCCTTTGGGGAATTTTGCTGTTTGCCGTGCTGATATTCATTGATCAGATTACCAAGGCTGCGGCAGCCGCCTATCTGGACCCGTCCGATTCTATCCCGATTGTCGAGGGGTGGCTGGAAATTCGGATCGTCTATAACCGCGGAATTTCCTACGGATTAGGCGACGACGCATCCCCGGCTGTCAAAATCGCGGTCATTGCGGCGACTGCCGTCATGATGCTCGCGATTACGATTTTCTATTTCAAGGTCGATAAAAAACGTTCCTTTATCCGTACCGCTTTTGTGTTCATCGTCGCGGGCGGGGTGGGGAATCTGATCGACAGAGTTTATTATAAGGTTTGGGAGCCGTCGGGCTCGCTCGGCGTGCGGGACATGGTGGACGTCAGCCGTTTCGGGTTCGCCGTCTGCAACTTTGCGGATTTCTTTATTACGGCAGGTGCGATCATGCTGGTGCTGTCTTTCCTGTTTTTCGATAAGGACGCGCTTCTGCCCGTGGGGAAATATAAGGCGATGAAAAAAGCCGAAGAGGAAGCGCAGGCCGACGAAAATTTCGCGCCGGAAAAAGACTGAAAATGGACAGACGTTTTTTTGTCGCTGAGGAGAATTACAAGCGTCTCGACGTATTTTTGAGCGAGCGAATGGAAGAGTTTACCCGTTCCCGCATCAAAAAACTGATAGACGAAGGGCACGTCGAACTGAACGGAAAAAGCGCAAAGGCGGGGGCGGAGCTCCGCCCCGGCGACGAAGTGGCGGCGGAAATTCCCGAAGCAAGGGAATATTCGGTCAAGCCCGAAAACATTCCCTTGGATATTCTCTATCAGGACGCGGATTTTGCCGTCGTCAATAAACCGCAGGGCATGACGGTGCATATCGGAAACGGAAATACGGAGGGTACGCTCGTCAACGCGCTCTTGTACGCGCTCGATTCGTTAAGCGGAATCGGCGGGGTATTACGGCCGGGAATCGTGCATAGAATAGACAAGGATACTTCGGGGCTTTTGGTCGTCGCAAAAAACGACAAGGCACACGTTTCCCTCGCCAAACAGATTGCCGAAAAGACCTGTCACCGCATTTATTTGGCGCTGCTCGAAAGCTCCGTCAAGGCAGATTCGGGGCGGATTGTCACCGATATAGGAAGGAGTCCTTCCGACCGTCTCAAAATGGCGGTTCTGCCCGACGGGCGGGGAAAAACGGCGATTACCGACTATGAAGTGATTGCGCGCTACGGTTCGGATTATACGCTTTGTCGGTTTACTTTACAGACGGGGCGGACGCATCAGATTCGCGTACATGCAAAATATATCGGTCACCCCGTCGTGGGCGACCCGCTCTATGGGTTTCATCGGCAGAAATTCGATTTGAAAGGACAACTTCTGCATGCCTATAAACTGATTCTGACACACCCGACGACGGGAGAACGCATGGAATTCACCGCGCCTCTGCCCGATTATTTTCAAGGTCTGCTCGATAAGCTGGGCAGGCAATACGGAGTAACTATATGAAAGAAATTCTCGATGCCGCCGCGTTGGAACGCGCTTTGAAAAGACTTTCTCACGAAATTGAAGAGAAAAACGACGGGCTGGAAAATGTGGCGCTCATTGGCATTCGCACCCGCGGAGTCATCGTGGCGGAACGTATTCGCCGTTATATCGCGGAATCTGAGGGCGTCACTCTGCCCATGGGGATTCTCGACATTACGCTCTACCGCGACGATATTTTGAGCTGCGATGCAGTGGTAAAGGGAACGAGAATCGATTTCGAGACGAAGGGAAAAACGCTTGTCCTGTGCGACGACGTCCTGTTCACGGGACGGACGGTGCGGGCGGCGATTTCGGCGGTCATGGCTCTTTGCAGCACGATGGGCAGAGCGAAAAAAATACAGCTTCTCGAAGTGGTGGACAGAGGCCACAGGGAACTGCCGTTTCGGGCGGACTTTATCGGCAAAAACATTCCGACGTCGAAAAAAGAAAAGGTGTTTGTCCGCTTTACAGAAACGGACGGCGAAGAAGGCGTTTTTCTTTCGGAATAACGCGAGTGACTTCGGACGGATAACAGATAAATTCGGTGATTATTTTTCCCGTAAAACGGAAAAATGTTCATAACATAAAAATTTAAGGAGGTACATAGCTATGGCAACAAAGAAAACGACGACCACGACGACCAGAAGAACGACTACGACGGGAAAGGGCTGGCTGCTCCGTGCGTGCAGCTATTTCGCGCTCGTTGTCGCGGCGTTCATGTTCTTATTCGGCGGAATTTTTTCAGGTGCCGCGAAATCCGTTCTCAATTTAATCGGTCAGTTGTTTATGCTCGTGGGTATCGGAATCCCCGCCTACGATTATACGCGCGGTAAGAAAATTGCTTGGCGCGTCGTCTATTGGATTGCGCTTGCAATTTATGTGTTCGGCTGCGTATTCGGCGTCATAAAGGCGTTCTGAGCATCCGAAAAAACAAGAGAAAAGCGGGATTCTTTCGGGAATTGCCGCTTTTTTCTTTACAAAAGCCGCGAAAAACGGTATAATAATTTGGTAAAACAAAGGAGAATTTATGGCGAACCCTCTGATTGCCCTTGTGGGGCGGCCCAATGTGGGAAAAAGTACATTTTTCAATAAAGTGGCGGGACGGAAAATCTCCATTACGGAAAACCGTCCTGGCGTCACGCGCGACAGGCTGTATGCAGACGGGGAATGGCGAGGCAAGCATTTCACGATGGTGGATACGGGCGGCATCGAGCTCAAATCGGATGACGTGATGTGGAAGGAAATCGCAAAGCAGGCGGACGTCGCCATCGATACGGCGGACGTCATTTTATTCCTCACGGACGGACGGGAGGGGCTCACGCCTTCCGATTACGACGTCGCGGATATTCTCCGCCGCAGCAAAAAGCCCGTGATTCTCGTCGTCAATAAAATCGACGAATATTCCCCCGATAAAATATTTGAATTTTATTCTCTCGGACTCGGAGAGCCGTTTGCGGTTTCCGCGGAACATTCGCAGGGAATCGGGGACGTTCTCGACGAAGCGGTTTCTCTTTTCCCCGAAAATACTTCGGAACCCGTGGAATCCTTAAAAATTGCCGTGGTGGGGAAACCCAATGCGGGAAAATCCAGCTTGGTGAACAGACTTCTGGGGGCGGAGCGCAGCATCGTCACGCCCATGGCGGGAACGACGCGGGACGCCATCGATACGCTGTTTGAGCGGGACGGAAAGAAGTATACGCTCATCGATACGGCGGGAATCCGCAAAAAAAAGAATGTGGACGACAGCGTGGAATATTACAGTAATATGCGCGCCTTCGACGCTGTTCGGCGCAGCGACGTTTGTCTTTTGGTGGTGGACAGTTCGGAGGGATTGACCGAGCAGGACGTAAAAATTATCGGCTATGTGCACGAGCAGGGAAAGCCCTCCGTCATTCTCATGAATAAATGGGATTTAATCGAGAAGGATACGCATACCGTCAATAAATTTGAGGAAAAGCTGGCGCAGGATCTGAAATTTATGAATTATTATAAATCCGTTTATATTTCCGCCAAGACGGGGCAGCGGGTAGATAAAATTCTTCGTGCGGCGGAGGAAGTATACGCGCATGCTACGTTCAGAATTCCCACGGGGGCGCTCAATGATTTGATCGGCGACGCCGTACGGCTCAACGAACCGCCTTCCTATCTCGGCCGCCGCATGAAGGTATATTTTTCCTCTCAGGTGGGTGTCTGTCCGCCGACGTTTGTCCTGTTCGTCAATGACGAAGGACTGCTGCATTTTTCCTATGAGAGGTATCTCGAAAACACGATTCGCGCGGCTTACGACTTTTCGGGAACGCCGATAAAGATTATTCCGCGCGAAAAAAAGGAAGAAGCTTAAAGGAGAGCGGCTATGGAGTGGTCCTTTTCGGAAAGGTGGTATGAGTTTGTCATTATCGCCGTCGTCTGCTATTTTATCGGATGTTTCAATTTCGCAAAAATGATTGCGAGATTCAAGCATAAAGATATCACAAAAATCGGAAGCGGAAATCCCGGCACTATGAATATGACCCGCGAGTTCGGGTTGAAAGTGGGAATTATCACCTTTTTTTGCGATGCTTTCAAAGGCGGTATTCCTGCGCTCATCAGTTATTTCGTGTATCGAAAATATTGCTTCGCGGGGACGAACGTTCTCGTTTCCGACTTTACTCGTTATTTCTGCGGGGTATGGGTGATTATCGGACATATTTTCCCCGTCACCATGAAATTCAAGGGCGGAAAGGGTATTGCATCTACGCTGGGGCTTTTTTGGATTAACCTCGGCTGCGAAAATCCTTGGTTTTTGCTTATAGGTTTTGCTGCATTTTGGCTGATCGCTTTTTATATCGTGGCAACGGAATGGGGCTCTATGGGCTCTTTGATCGGCGTCGCGGGGTTTGGACTTTGGCAGGGCGTCATCTTCTTTTTGCGTTATCGTTCGGAACCTTCTAATCCTTATGTCATCGTATTGTTTATGCTGATTTTGGCAATCAATGTTTTGACTTGGGTGGCTCACAGAAAGAATATTATGCGTCTCCTTTCGGGAGAAGAACATCATACTTCCGTCAAAAAAATGGTTCATTGCAAGAAAAAAGCATAAAAAGTGTTTACTTTTTCCCGTAAAGCGTGTATAATAATGATAAGGAAACAAAAGAGGACAAATTCCGCTTTTGTTCCTGTCCCATGGGGGTGCACCGGATTCGATTGCCGGTGAGCGAGAAAATAAGCATACTGCGGACGGAGTGCCCGCATAAAAAACATTCCGCTTAAATTTAAATGCAGATAACAATGCAGATTACGCACTTGCTGCGTAAACTCGTTATTTTATAACGAACGTCGCGCCCGATTTATCCGTCGGTCGGGGGTGCGGCGTCAAAGAGACGGAAAAATCTCGGAGGAATCGGGAAGTGTTCGTCGGGATTATTCAGCTTCCTGCGAAACGTAAAGCGTGTTTATCCGCGTTGCGGTTTTTAAGAAAAAAAGATAAACTAAGTATGTAGAAAGTTTTTTGGCAGCCGAGTAAGACGTGAGTTCGACTCTCACCACCTCCACCAATATCGTCAAAGCTTGAATACCGCAAAGACGGAATATATTTTCGTCAATGGTGTTTCGGGCTTTGTAGTACAAAAGTAATAAAAGAGCAGCGGTTTTTTCCGTTGCTCTTTTTTCGTTTCATAATAGCGGATAATTTTGTATAACAAATAATTCAGGGTATTATTATACCTGATCCTTTTATGTTTATTTCGGGACCGATCCAATTTGTTCATAGACACAATGGATCTGCAAAAATTTTGTAGATGTTTTGGGATTTATAAGCCGTATAAAGTTGTTGTGAAAAAAGGCGTCGTGATATTTTCGGAAATATAGGAGACAGAAATCAGCAAATAAAAAAGCCTGCCTGTAAATCAGGTTGGCTCAAAGATAAAGATGCTATATACAGGAAAATATTTTTGTAAAATAAAACTGTGCAGCCTTTTTTGTCGGAATTTACCGAAGCGGAAACACTGTAGGTGACTCCTTCAAAGCTACCTCATGGCACACACAAAAATCCGCTTAGTGCTGCTACATTCCTGTCCTGACACGGTTCACGGCTTTATGTTGCATGAGACCTTGCTATCAACGTTCCTTACAGTGCGCAGCCTTCCATAAATACCGCCGGGAAAGGCGTTCGGTTCTGCTATAGCGGATTGCAGATACAGGGTGCCGCTAACTCCCCACCTAGCACAGCTTAATCATTATACACTATTTACAGCTTTTTTGCAACCTTTTTACAGCAGTTTTTTTGTCGCTTTTTAGAGGTATTGTATTTTCAGAAAATACAGAGTGCCTTTTTGCTGATTGTAATATGAGTTTTGCGCATTCAGAACTTTTGTAACCGATATGAAAATTATGTGACTCGTCGTTCAAAATTTGGGTGAGGGGGAAAGACAAGGATAAAATTAATTCAAGGCTTAACGATTGAATTTTGAATGAAAAAACGAAAAATAAAAGGAGAAAAAATAAAAAATCGAAAATTCAAGTATGGTACAGACAATACTTTCGGATAGAGGCAAAACGGAAAGACATAATTTTTGGTCTTCTCAGGACAAATCGGACACATTGCAACGTTTCTCAACAATCCCTTGGCGGCTTTATAAAATATATTTCAGAATAAAATTCTCTGCTTTAAAGATTTTAGTGGAAAATAAAAAAATGATAAAATATTTTTTATAAAAAAAATAAAAACTTAAAAAAAGTGGTGTTTGGGAAAGAATATTTTTTAACCGACAAAAAATATATAAAAATTTTTTTACGAAAAACTATTGCAAACGGAAATTTTGTATGATATAATGTGGTCAAATTTTTTTTTGCAAGGAGAAGAACATGAAGGAAAGAGGTCTCATCATTCTCAACAGAGAGTTTAATGAACAATGGTTGCCGCTGATGCTCGAAGGCGGCTACAACAAGCTCGGCCTGCACTCGCTTTATCCGTACGGGGGAATGGAGTGGCATATGAATTGGTTGCTGAAAAAGCAAACCCGCGAACTCATCGATAAATTTGAAAATGCAGGTATCGCCGTCGAACAGGAATTGCATTCCGTAGATTGGCTTTTACCGCGTTCTCTTTTTGCCTGCTATCCGGAGTGGTTCCGTATGAACGAGAAGGGAGAAAGAGTGGGCGATTGGAATTTTTGTGTGAGCAACGAGGAGGCGCTTGAATATGTGGAACTCTCCGCTTATAAATACGCGTTATTGTTGCGGCAGAATTCGCACAATTATTTTCTTTGGAGCGACGATAAGCGCGATATGCTCTGTCATTGCGACAAGTGCCGCCATCTGAACGGAGCCGACCAAAATATGCGCATAATGAAAAGTATTTTGCGGGGGCTGAAAAGATATGACGCGCAGGCGAAACTGAGCTTTCTTGCCTATGACGATTCTCTTGCTCTGCCCACGGAAAAACCGGATAAGGACATGTTTCTCGAATTTGCCCCTATTCGCAGAAATCACTTGCAACCGATAGACGGGGACGACGAAAAGAATAAAGCGAACAGAGAAATGCTTCTTCAGCTTTTGAAAATATTTCCCGCGGAATCGACAAGAGTACTCGAATACTTTTTGGATGTTTCTCTGTTTTGCGATTGGGACAGAGAAAAGGCCGCCGCGCTTCCGTTCGACGAAACCCGCGTGCGTCGTGATCTCGAATTTTATCGTTCGGCGGGCGTTGAACGAACTACGACTTTCGCGGTATTTATGGATGACGAATGGCGCAAACGGTATGGTACGGCTGATCTTATGCGTTGCGGAAAAGCCATGCGCGAAATTTAATGACAAGACAAAAGGGAGAAGGGAACACTCAAACGAGTGTTCCCTTCTCCCTTTATTGCGAATATTTATTTTTTATCGTTTTTTTCTTCATTTGCAGATGCGGGAAGCGAAAAGGGGGTGGAGGAGGAGCGATATATTTCCGGATAGTGATCAACAAAAATATTATCAAATTGCTTGCGGTAATCGGAAGGAGAAACGCCCAGTCGCTTTTGAAATTCGTATTCGATTTGCTGCTTGCTTGAAAAACCGATTATTTCTGCTATCTTTTTGACGGGATAGGGAGTGGATTTCAGATAATACGTGGCGTTTTTAACGCGCAGAGTATTGATTGCGTTAAGTATCGTGGAGCCGGTATATTTTTTGTATTGCCGTTGCAAATATGACTTATTGATTCCGACATGTTCCGCGATGTCGTCAAGGGATATTTTTTTAACGTAATTGTTCGCTATATATTCGTTTGCCTTCTTGATGTAGGACAAGGCTCCGAAGGAAACGGTTTTCAGGCATTCGGAGATTTCGAGAAACAAATTTACGATGGAGTATTGCGCTGCGAGGGCACGGTCAAGGGTGTGGATAGGTTCCTTATGCAGCGCGATTAAGTTTTTCAACGCATATTCCACCTGTGCTGTATCCGTCAGGAGGGTATACTTCCCCCCCCCCCCGCTTGTTTCGTATCCCAGTTTTTCGAGACCGCAATTGTGGATTATGGAATAATAATCGACGGGCATCACGGTATTTACGTTGCAGGGATTATAGTCGGAGGGCCTTTTAGGCTCTAACTCCACGTTATAAATCATGCGCTGTTTTTCGTCGGGGATTACGAGACGGTGATAGGTCATGGCATCGAGGAAAATAAACTGTCTTTGTTGTACGGTCAGTTTTTTTACCGACTGGTAAGGGTAAGGGGATTGAATGTAGATGTCGAACGACCCCTGATAAGCATACATAATTTCAAAATAGGGATGGTGGTGCATTCCCATTCGGAAATCATAATCGAAAGTTTTGAAATAAAAGGAAATCGGTTCCAAAGTAAGATTTTTTATTTCATTGAAGGGACAATAATTCATGTTTTTGACCTCTGTTTTTCAAAAATCGCAGGGAAGAAAAGGTGGGAGGAAAATGTGTTTCCGAGCTACCCGAAGATCAGAGATATTGTAACAGGTCGAAATGGAAAAGTCAATATTTCATTATCGTTTTTTTATCGAAAAGGACAAAAAAAGTGACTTGACTTAAAAAAAGGTTATTGACAGTATGTCGTTTTTGTGATAAAAATAAGCATGAAATTTGTCGGTACCGTTTCAGACAAAGGGAAGAAAAATGATTTTCGGGCAGAAAACCGTATGTTTTAGCGAAAACGGAAAAGTGGTGAGTGCAGGATCCCCGCTCTCTGCGTCCATACTGCTTTCGTGTCGCTTGGGTTACGGAAAGTGCTCAATTTAAGGGAGGAGAATTCAATGACAAAAACTATGTTCAACAGACTGAAAGTGTTTCTTCTCGCCCTCGTGATCGCGTTTACGGCGCTCGGGCTGAGTATGTTCACTTTTACGGTACAGGCGGCGGATACACAAATCGATCCGCTCGTATGGTACAAGTTCGACGACCCTTCCGATCCCGGAAAAGATGCGATGGGCAATTACAATCTGACCAAGATCGTTCCGGCCGGAGCTTCGGCGGATTCGGGAGTCGTCGCGGTTGAAAAAGGATGGGCAACGTTTAACGGGACGGCTTCTTTGGCAGGCGCAAGTGAGGAACAGGACGTGTCGGAATCTCTTACGAGTTTTACACTCCTTTTGAAGATGATTCCCGAAGCGGATCAAGGGAACCGCGGCGTGATTGCGGGCTTCGGTTGGAATGGCTGGGAATCGACGAAATACGGCTGGTTTACGCTGGGACAGGAATCGCAGGGGGAAAAACATGACGGATTGAATCCTTTGCGCTTCTCCGCACACGGAGTCGGGGACGGTTCGAGCGGAAGAGATTATGGTTATGAGCTGAAAAATGACATTGCGGCCGATACCGAATACAGTCTCGCGCTTTCGGTGCAGCTTGGCGGCAAAATAACCGTATACATCGACGGGGTCGCCACGGATTATAACTTTGACGTGCCTGTGGATTGGAATCTGAAAGACGTAAATATGCGCTTCGCGATCGGCGGAGATTGCACGTGGGGATATTTGTATGAAGGGTTCAAAGGAAAAATTTCCGACGTTAAAATTTACGATTTCGCGATGACGGCGGGGGAGATTTCGGCTTATGAGAAAGCGGGACAAATTACGGAAAGCGACTTGACCTGTACGCCCGTTTCCGCGGAAATCGATATGACCGAAAGCGTATGTGTACCCGTAGAGGCAAGCGACGAGGAAATTCTCAAAGAAATGCCGTCGGCTCCCATCGATGTTACGATGTCCGATGAGAGCATCCGCAAGGGTACGGTACGTTGGGAAAAGGTCGACAGGTCGGAGGAAGGCATTTTCGTCGAAGGAACCATCACCGATATCGCAAATCCGAAGGGGATCAAAGCGCGGGCAGAGATTACGATGGGAGAATTGGTAGATATCCTTCCCGCAGTATCCTATGATTTTAGCTCCGAAGAGACCATGCTCAAAGACGGAGTGAACGGGTTCGACCTCACCGCGGTCGGGGAACCGAAATGGTCGGAGGACGGAGTTACTCTTACGAAAGGCGATATGCTGTACGACGCGGGAAATAAAGCGGGAAAAGATAGTGTGGAATATCTCAAAAGTGCCACGTATTCGGTAAAATTCCGTATCGACAGTTTTGCCGCCGCCGATTGGTGGTTCCTGTTCAGTACGGGGGACATCGACGAAACGGATCGTTCCGCCGGATTTAATTTGCTCATACAGGGCAATTCGATGCTGCGTATCGATACAGGCATGCATGACAGCTGGTGGGGAGGCGAGCTCGGAGCCGTAACGGAGGGAAAATGGTATCAGGTAGACTGTGTGTTCGACTTTGAGGGAAGATTCGACGCAAAAGGTGCTCCGATGGTATACGTCTATGTAAACGGCAACAAAATCAATCAAAGTAACCTCATTCCCGTTCCTTTAAGCGGCACGGATGCAGCCGGAAATTCGGTAAAGCCCGGGGAATTTGCTTATCAGAAAACGGAAAACACCGGTATGGGGATCGGCGGCCTTTACAATAACGGAACGCCTGTCATATACGACGGAGAGACCTCTTCCGTTACTTTTGCATCCGTAAAGATTTACGATTTTGCAATGACCGACGCGCAGATCGAAAAACTGAACAAAGCGGACAAATTGCGGTCCAACAGTGTGGATACATATATTTCGGCTATGGGTACGGAAGTCGATTTCGGAGAAAATCAGCCTGCGAAAACGCAGCTTCTTACCTCTATGCCTCAGAGCGAAATGCTCGCAAACCTTAACAATGCTACCGTTTCCGCAACGCTTTCCGACGGAACGAAGCAGAACCTGGCAGTGAATTGGCTGGCGGTCGAAAAGGATGAGGACGGTAAGTGGTATGCTTACGGTATGGCGGGCGGCCTTGGTTACGGGATACCTTCGGCGGTCGGCGCTGTAAATGTAAAGACGGAAGTCAGTGTAGAGAAAGGCTATAAAGTAGCTTTGCAGCAGAGTGAAAACGGAACTATTTCCGCCAATGCTTCCGGCGGCATCCCGGGCGCCGAAATAATCATTACTCCGACACCCGCCGCACATTACCGTATCGAGTCGATCAAGGTGGACGGCGTAGAGTTGCAGCCTGTAAACGGCGTTTACAGCTTTAAGCTCGCCGAAAAGGACGTTATAGTGACTGCGGAATTTGTCCAAACGGAATATACTCTGACCGTCGGAAGCGTCACGGGCGGAACCATTTCTCTCTCAGCCGAAAAGGCCGTATACGGTACGACAGTGGAAATAACGGCCACGCCGGATGCGCATTATGTCCTGACTGAGGTTATGGTGAACGATACGGTCATTCAGCCCGAAGGCGGAAAATATACCTTTACGGTAGAAGGCGAAACTACCGTTTCCGCTACTTTTGAAGCGGCCGTCTATAACGTGGATGTCATACAATCCCGAAACGGAACGGTCGAAGCGGACAAAACCTCCGGGATTTACGGGGATACCGTTACGATTACCGTGACTCCGGCTGAGGGATACGTCGTCAAATCCGTAACCGTCAACGGAACGGCAATTACTGCCGATTCGAACGGAAAGTATACTTTTGAGATTCAGGAAGACAGCGTCATTCAGGCGACGTTTGAACAGGATTCCGACGGCCCGAACGGTTCGGATGCCGAGGACTCCTCTTCTGAGGAAAGCGGCTCGTCCGAGTCGGAAAGCGGCGGTTGCGGCAGTATGCTCGTCGGGACTTCCGTGGGGACGGCTGTGATACTCGTATGCATAAGTGCGGCGGTTATCCGCAGGAAAAAACAAGACTGATTAAACGGAACGCCGCGGACGAAACCGTCCGCGGTAACCGTAGGAACTATATTCAAAAACGGAGGTAAAAATGAATAAATTTATCAAAGCGGCGACGGTTGTTTTAGGGACGTGTTTCTTTCTTCCCTTTACTTCATGCGGAGACAGAGGCGGGTTTGACATAAATGAAACCCCCGAAGACGTCAAGAGTATTACGGTGTTCAAAAACGATTGGGCGTCTTTCAATTCCGCTCGGCAGTCAAATTCGCCCGTCTATGCGGAAGTAAAGAAAAACGTGGGGTTCGATATCGTTGCGGAATCCGGCTCGGGAGAAACGTGGATGACTCAACTTCAATTGCGGCAGGCAGACGGGGATTTGCCCGAAATATTTCTTACGGAAGGTCCGCAGTCTCCCGAATTTTTCGAAAGTCTCATCACCGAGGGAGATATTATCGCCATCAGCGACTATATAAACGAGGACACGAAAAATGACTATCCCAATTTATATGAACATATGCAGCAATTCGACTACATGAAGAAAAACATTTCCTATTCGGATGGGAAAACATGGTTTATTCCTACCAAGTGGGAAAACGAGAAGTCTCTGTACGTGCGGCAGGATTGGATAGATAATCTCAACGGGAAACTTGCTTCTATTCTGGTCGCCGACGGTGTTATTTCCAGCGAATCGGAAATGACGGACGATTTGTACGAACAGTGGAAATTCACCGTTCCAAAAGATCTTCTCGAATTTTATCGCCTCGCTCGGGCCTTTACTCTTTACGATCCCGACAATAACGGCCAAAAGGATACGACGGGATATTTCTCGGAAGAGAATAAGGATATGGATTGCTGGGTGTATGTCGCCTACGGTACGGGCTGGAACGAATGGGTATATGACGAAGATGAAGGCTGCTATATTCCCGCAGAGCTCACGGACGAATCTATGTATGCGACGGCGTTCATCAATAAACTAATGGCAGACGGATACATGTCGCAGGACTCTATTACAGCGGACAACGGTACCAAGCAGGATCGGTTCATGCAGGGCAAAGTGGGCATGATTTATGCGCAGAACTGGTTGAACACTTTCGTTTCCGGACTCATGGACGTGTATAATTGTTCTCTCGAAGAGGCAACGGATATGATAGCCATGGTCGAGCCGCCTGCGGGAAGAGACGGATGCTACGGCGGCGCGGGACAGAACGGATATTGGCAGGGATACTGCATTAATGCCCGCATGAGTGAGGCGCGGATCGAAAAGTGTCTCAAACTGTTCGATTACCTGTATAGCGACGAAGGAATGGAACTGATCCTTTACGGAGTAGAGGGAGTACACTATACCGAAGATGCTGACGGCAACAAAACCACGTTGCTCGAAGCGAACGACAAGGGATTCTACACGAATATACAGTCGTTCGATCAGGCGACGCAGTTATACGGGCTGGTAAATTGGACGGGACATTACGGCGTCGAGACGATTACGAACGGCGATATTTGCGCCGAAGCGATGGAGAAGTCCGCCGCAAATCGGCATAAAGAAGATTATCCCGATTTGCAGACAGAGGCGACGATTAACTATCGGGAAGGCGCTTACGACTATTTCTGGACGACCATCAGCAACATCGAAAACGATTCAAACGGTCTGTTCGCTGCGGACTGGACCTATGATGCAAAGACGTTCGGTTGGGATCAGTTGTATACGGTCAGCTCGAATCTGCAAGGCAAGTGGCGCACTTTCGTAAAGGAGTACAAGGAAGATTATTACGGACAAGACATGATTGACGAGTACAACGAGTATATTGCGTCGGGCAAAGCTCAAAAAGTAAATAACGTTTCTTAAAAAGGAGGAAGTATGATGATACTGAAAAAATTTAAATACGTGCTTGCGGCTTTTACGGGATTGGTGATGTCTGCGGGAATGTTTTGCGTCGCGATGCCGCAGGCCGCCGCCGAGGAGGCGTTGCCCGAAATCGAACCGCTCGTATGGTATGAATTTGAAGATGCGGAAAATATGGGCAAAGACACCATGGGCAATTTCGATCTCACTTCAAACATCGGTCATTTTATCGATTCCGAGACCTCGGAGGAAGTTACGTGCCTTACGCAAGAAGAGGATACCGACGGCGAAAAATATGCGAAATTTGTCAGTAACCGCGGGGATGACGGACAATTGAAGTCTAAAATCGGCGCGAATTTGTACGCTTCCAGATTGGGAACGAGCGCTTACGATTTTTCCGATTTGCTCAGCGGTTCCTTTTCCGTGGAACTTACTTTCCGCCGCGATAACTCGACTATGGTAGGAGATCACTATGTGCTTGCGTGCGGGCGTTATAACAATGCATTCCAAATTACGCCCTGGAAAGAGGGAATCGAAATTCAAATCAATCATAAAGACGATGCCGAAGGTGCATCCGATGAGGAAAAGCAGTCCTGGATGGAAAAGAATACGGCATTTATTACCTGCGACACGAACGAGTGGACAACACTGCTCGTTTCGGGGGACGCGGAAACAAATACTTTCAATATTTATATCAACGGTGAACTTAAACTGACAAAACAGGTAAAGCATGTCGAGATGACCTATAAGCCGGACGATTATGCCTTTTCCCTCGGTTCTCAATGTAATATCAACGGCGGTTCGCAGGAAGGATATTCCACGGTCGATATCAAAGATTGCAAAGTATTTGACTGTGCGCTTTCTGCCGAAAACGCATCGCAGTTGTATGAGGGGGAGACGGTAACCTATGACGGAGATTATATCGAAGGTGTCGAGGAACTCGATACCGAAGCGCTCGATCTCTTTGTTACCGATGCGAATACGATCGATAATATTATAAATAACGTTCTTCCCCAAAACGTGAATGTCACGCTCAGCACAGGGGTTACCGTTCCCGTAAACGTCTATTGGATAGACAAGGGAGACGGAAAGCTGTTCGGCTACATTCAATCCGATTACGCAAACGTGAAACAGCTTTCTGTTTCGGCGGAATATGGATATACCGTAAAATTCGAGTATGACAGCAATGCCGTCGCCGTTACCGGCGTCAAGCTCGACGGGCAGGCATATACGCCGGGAACTGAAATTACCGCGGGCAATCATACCGTTTCCTTTACGGTAACCGTATTGGAAGGTTGTGAGCTCAACGACGTGTTCTATTATGAGATTGCTCAGATTCCCATCGAAGAAGGCGGCAACGATTATGCCGTTACGTTCAATAACGGCGCTCATATTGTGATTGACGCCGGCGAAATCGAATATGAAGTAACCTACTATGACGGCGAAGAGAAGCTGTTTACAAGTACCTATACGGTAAGCGGTTCTGAGGACGCGAAAACGTATGAAAAAGAGGGATATACCTTTGAGGGATGGTATCTCGATGCCGAGCTTACGCAGAAATTTACCGGGTTTGACCGCAATAATCCCGCCGATCTGACATTGTACGCGAAGACGACGAAAAATGCAGCCGGAGACAATAAGGACACAGATGGTTGCGGAAGCGTTGCGGGCGGTTCCCTCGTACTCGTGTTGCCTGTGTTGGCAAGCGCCTGTACCGTAATGATGCGTAAAAAGAGACCTTGACCGAAAAGATGACAGGGAGCGGAAAAAACCGCTCCCTGCAAATAAAACAGATAACTTTTATCCGTAGGACGTTATGTAGGAAACGGTAGTTATCTGAACTTCTCCGGAAGTTGTGAGCTATGGGGAAGGTTGCGTTCGGCAAAATCCCGTGGATTGTTTCCGATATTGTCGACGCAACCGCCTGCACGGCAAAAAAATGTGAAGTAAATACGCCTTGGATATCCGACGGCGAAAGGAGACCGAATGAAATCGTCCATTTTGGCAAAACAGGCAAGGGGGCAGCGGAGAAAAAACCTGCAACGCCGAATTGTTAAAAATAGATACATATATTTGATGTTGTTGCCCGTCGTTGCTTTTTATGTGATTTTTAGTTACGTACCGATGTATGGTGTCGTGCTCGCATGGAAAGATTACAGACATACGATGGGAATTTTGGGCAGCCCCTGGGTCGGCTGGTCAAATTTTGAAATCGTTTTTAAAAATGCGGGCATGCTTCCCGCAATTCGTAATACCATCGTTATCAGTCTTCTCAAACTGGTATTTTGTTTTCCTGCGCCTATCATTCTTGCATTCCTCCTCAACGAAGTGACGTTGAAAGAATTCAAGCGCGGAGCGCAGACAATAGTCTATCTTCCCAACTTCATTTCATGGGTCATCATAGGCGGACTTGTCAAGACCATGTTTGCCACGGATGACGGGCTCGTAAATAATGCCCTTGAAGCAATGGGGATCGGCAGAATTAATTTTTTACGCGATTCTCGATATTTTTATCTGCTGCTTATCGGCAGTGAAATATGGAAGAGTACAGGTTGGGGGACCGTTATCTATATAGCGGCGATAGCGGGAATAGATCCCACCTTGTACGAAGCGGCGAAAATAGACGGGTGTAAACGTTTCGGACTCGTTCGTCATATTACTTTTCCGTGCATTTTACCGATTATTGCGGTCATGCTCATTATGCAGATTTCCAATATCATGAATGCAGGATTCGATTCCGTTTACAATTTATATAATACTACCGTTTACGATGTCGCGGATATTATAGATACGCTTGTATACAGACTGGGCGTCACGGACGGCAAGTATGAGCAATCCACAGCGGTCGGACTTTTCAAAAACGTAATTAACTTTATTTTGTTGATTACGGGAAATTATCTTACGAAGCGGATGTGCGGATACAGCATGTATTCTTTGGATTGAAGGAGGTTTTGCAATGGCAGAAAATGTAACGGTTACAATGACAGAGGAAGAAGCATTGCAGAAAAAGCCTCAGGATAAAAATGTGTCTCCCGTAGAACCAAAACTGAGGAAGAAGAAAAAAGTTTATGTATTTGATGTCGTCAACTATATATTGATAACTCTTTTTTCGCTCTTTTGTTTATTCCCCGTAGTATACGTGTTCTTATTGAGCTTTTCTTCCAAAGCGGATTATCTCAATTCGGCTTTTATGGTAATTCCGAAACATTTCAACTTTGAAGCGTATAAAATCATTTTCAATCAGGGACGCGTCGGCATTGCTTTCCTTATCAGCTTGTTTGTGACGATTGTCGGGACGTTGTATTCCATGATCCTTACCTCGCTCGGTGCGTATGCTTTTACAAAGAAAGAAGTACCGGGATTGCGCGGTATCTTTACTTTCATTATCATTACGATGTTTTTCAGCGGCGGATTGATTCCCTTTTATTTCACCGTGCGCGACGTTGTGGGATTGAATAATCTCGCGTCACTCATCATACCTTTTGGCATCAATACGTTCAATATGATCGTTTTGCGTAACTTTTTTAATCAGGTGCCCAAGGAACTCATCGAATCGTGCTATCTCGACGGGGCCAGTGATTTCCGGGTCCTTTGGCAGTTCGTCGTTCCGTTGAGCAAAGCGGGCATTGCCACGGTCAGCCTTTTCTATATCGTTGCGAAATGGGACGATTGGTACTGGCCTTCTATTTTGCTGACCCGCCGTGACGATCTTTATCCTCTTGCCCTTGAATTGCGCAACGTACTCAATAATTCACAGTCGGAAGGATACGGTGGCGACGGCGGCATACAAGTGGATCCTACGCTGTTATTCGCTCAGGGGCAGAATGCGGCAATGATTGTCGTATCGATACTCCCCATTCTCTGTATATATCCTTGGTTACAAAAATATTTCGTTAAGGGTGTCATGATCGGTTCTGTTAAATCTTGATTTTCAGGGAGAAAGAAGATGAAAAAATTCAAAATATCTGCAATATTTATAAGTTTATGTTTTTTAACGACGATTTTTTCGGCGTGTACCTCTTCGGAGGGACAATCCTCGGGCGGCGGGGCTTCATGCGAAGTTTTTCCCGCCGAGTATACCGATGCCGTAAAACTTTCCGACAGCGCTGCCGTCAGTGCTTTTACGGGTGATCTTTCCGACAATCCCGTCGACGAAGGGATTTGCGTTTCTCCTTATTATACGATGAAGGTAAACGGAAAGGAAATACCCGTATATGCCGCTCGCAGTGCAAACGGTATCCATTCTTTTGCGTATCTCGACGTAAAGAGCGGAGAAGAAGACGGTTCTTTTTCGTTGAATGTGGAGCTTTCTCCGACGAATTTGTCTACGGTATTGAATGATTCTTCTCCCGAAGTCGTCGTACTTCCGGAACGGAACGGCGTCACGGCGGAAATCGAAGGCGAGACTGTCAGCGCTACGATTGACAAATTTGGCAGTTTTTCTTTTGCCTTTAATAAAAATTATATTGAGCCTCTTACGCTGATGGTGAAGGAATATGAGGAATTTTCCGCTCCCGAGGGGTATGTCGTACAAAATGTGGAACCCGGCTCGTATACGGCAGAACAGACGAATTTTACCGCTGAGAATACGGTTTATTATTTCGGTCAGGGTGTATATGAGACGGATTGTATTCGTTTGCCTTCCAACAGTATGCTTTACCTGGAACGGGGAGCATATATAGCCGTGCAACCGTCCGAAGAAGGCGCGGTGGAGAATGCCATTACAAACGCAGGGACGGAGAATATCAGTATCGCGGGGCGGGGACTTGTCGATTTTTCCGATTGTAACGGTGGCAGCAACGGCAACAAATCGGGGATTGTATTCAACGAAGTGAAGAACGTTTCTCTCTCGGGGCTCAGCGTTATTAATTCGCAGACTTGGACAATGTGTTTTAATGCCTGTGAGGAGGTGCATGTAAAGGATATTATCAATTTCGGCTATCGTACTTTTGCCGACGGCATCATGCTTTCCGATTGTGCCGACGGGATTGTGGAGGATTGTTTTATCCGTACGGGTGACGACGCCTTCGAAACCAAATCGACGACTTCCGCAAACAACGGAAAATATACCGATAACATTCTGTTTCAGAACAATGCCGCATGGACGGACAAAGCGGTTGCTTACGGTTGCATTTATGAGTCCAGCAAAGATACGCAGAACGTCACTTTTTTAAATAATTCTGTGGGTTTTGCGCTCGGAACGTGGTCATCGCATCTTGGTTGTAATGTCATACAAATGGGAAATAATCCACAGGCTACCATGCACGATATTCAATTTGTCGGTACGGAAATTTATACCAGCTACAATCAGGCAATCTGTAATATTTATATCGGCGGCAGCGGCGGCAGGGGTGAAGGTTGGGGAAAGGTCAATAAAATCTATTTCAGAGATATCACGGCGAAACGGAATTACGGGCTCGTTCTCAATCTGCGCAGTTATACGCAGGAGAATACCGAAATTAAAAATATTTACCTCGATAACGTGGTGTCTAACGGCACGCTCTTTACGAAGGAACTCGTGTCGGACGACGCTTATTTCAAAGACTCCACACAGGAAGGCGTTTTCTACTCGATGTCGTTGTATATTAATACACTGGATGAACAATAAAAAGATGGACGTGCAGGAAGAAACTGTACGAGAAAATGAAAATAGAGGGTTCAATATGGGAAATAAGATTTCAGCAAAAAGCAAAGACGAAAAACTGATACTGCATCCTTCCGTGTACGAAGGAATCAGATCTCTGCAGGGCGCGGAGATTGGCGTTTATGAACATGAAGTATGTACGAATCTACCCGTTAGGGACGGCGTCATTCTTTCTCCCTATTACACAATGAAAATTAACGGGAAGGCGATACCCGTATATGCCGCCCGCAGTGCAAACGGAATTCATTCTTTTGTCTATGTAGATATAGAAGGAGGAGAGGAGGGATGTTTGCAGCTGAAAACGGAGATAAGCGCGACGGAAAACTCCACGGCATTGCGAAGGGAGGATGCTTTTGCCGTTGTACTTCCGCGAAGCCGCGGAGTTATTGCCGAGGTGCGTAAAGGAAAAGCGACTGCGAAAATAGATACATACGGCAGCTATTCCTTTGCGTTTAACGGAAATTATATTGAACCCCTTACCTTGATTATAAAACGTTTTGAACCCTTTTCCGTGCCGGAAGGTTATACGATAAAAAGAATCGAGCCGAACAATTATGTCGCGGCGGAAACAAATTTTACGCAGGAGAATACCGTTTATTATTTTGAAAAGGGACGTTACGAAACGGATACAATTCGTCTTCCTGCAAACAGTGTGTTCTATCTGGAACGCGGTGTTTATATCACAGTGACTCCTTCTCCCGACAATTCGGTAGAGAACGCCGTATTTGCCTGCGGGGATAAAAACATTCGTTTTGAAGGCAGAGGTATTATCGATTTTTCCGCTTGTTGCGGAGGAGAAACATTTCAAGGTTATACAAATAACAAATCCGGTATTGCCTTTTCTGAAGTTATGGGTGCATCCGTACGCGGATTGTCGATTATAAACGCTCAGTCATGGTCTCTTTGCTTTTATAATTGTGAGGACGTATATGTTTCCGATGTTTTTATCATGGGCTACCGCGTGTTTTCCGACGGTGTCATGCTTTCGGACTGCCGCGACGGGATTGTGGAAAATTGTTTTGTCCGTACGGGTGACGATGCGTTTGAAACAAAATCAACCACAAAGTCGGGCTATACCAATAATATTTTGTTCAGAAACAATGCGGCATGGACGGATAAAGCCGTTGCTTACGGATGTATTTACGAATCCAATCACGATACGGAAAATGTGCGCTTTGAAAACAATTCGGTAGGCTTTGCGTTGGGAACTTGGTCAAAGCATCTCGGTTGTAATGTCATACAAATGGGGGATAACCCCGAAGCCACCATGCACGATATTCAGTTTGTCGGTACAGAAATTTATATGAGCTACAATCAGGCAATCTGTAATATTTATATCGGAGGCAGCGGCGGCAGGGGAGAAGGTTGGGGAAAGGTCAAAAATATTCTTTTCCGTGACATTGAAGCCGAAAACAATCGTGGATTGGTACTTTATATACAAACATTTGAAAACGAATACAGTGAGGTGAAGAGTATTTGTTTTGAGAATATTGTGTCTAACGGAAAAAAATTCCTTCAAAAATCTGTGGAGGATAAAACTTTATATGATATAAATACACAAGTTTTTAATGCGGAAAATGACCTCCATGTCATGGGCGAATTCCCGCAATGACGGTGCGTTGACTCAGAAAGCACTTGCATAGATAATAATATTGATAATATTGAGGCGTAAGGAGACTTCGCCTCAATATGTTTTATGTCTTCAGAAAACATAAAGCTGAATTTTTTACAATATGTAAAAAAATAAAAAAATTAAAAAAATCCAAAAACTTTAAAGACAAAAGAAAGGAAGATGTGATATAATAAAAAAGCAAGGGCGGGGTTGACTGTAAAAGTCAACCCCGCCCTTTGATTTATAAGGGGAAATCAAAGGGCGGGGTTGACTGTTCAGTGTAAGGGAAAGTAGTAAAACAAATGGAAAAGAAAGAATTAAAGTATTATATAAAAAATTACAGGAAAGTAGAGCAGGCAATTGCGACGGGAGAAAAAGAAATAATCGTGGGGCGAGACAGGAGTCCCCAACGGAAAGAGCTGCCGGAATGGACGAAAAAATTGAAGGAATATATTCATGAAGTGATGGAAAAAGAAAGAGATGAGGTAGTAAAAAAAGTAATCCGAGAGAGCATAATTTTCGGAAAGCGGGATCGGGAAGTAATGATGAAACTGCCGATATCGGAAGGGAACTACTATCATATCAAACAGATGATCGTAGAGAAGATATACGAATTGTACATATATGACGGATATTTGAAGCGGGACGAAATACTGAGTGAAGGAATAACGGAATAAACAAGGAAAGGAGAAAAGAGATGAAAGAGCAGGAAACAATGTTTGAAGCGAACGGGACAAGTCGGGAAATCCGATTAAAAGGGGTGGTACGACTCAACCTGAGTCAGGGCCAAAGTTTCACGATCGGGAAGACGTGCATGAAAGGATTGGTGAATCTTCGAGAGTCGGAAGTGGTGATAGACGGAAGCGACGCGGTATTGGAAACGGAGGTAGAGGACAGCACGGGGAGCGACTGGGCAATTATATTTGTACATCCGTCGGCGCGGAATGTAACGTTGCGTAATTTGTATATGCGCGTTTCCGTAAAAAATCCGACGCATAGCATGAGAATGCTGTCGGGGATTTACAATACGGCCTTCGGGCTGAAAATAGAGAACTGTCGGATAGAGATGTATGCGGATAAGCAGATAACGCTGTCGGGGATATACAACAACGGAAATCTGGACACGCATTTAGAGACGCGGGCGGATAATCTGGTAGTGGATAACAGTCTTATCAAAGTATCCTGTCTTTCGGAAGAGTATCCGAAGGCGAATACGGTATACGGAATATATAACAATCTGTCGAACAGCATTTCGGTGCAGAATACATATATATATGCGGAAAACCGTGGAGAAGGGGAAAGGCAGAAAGCGGTGGGCGTATACACGAACGGTCGTTTCGGGCGGTTTGTGGGCAACAACATCAAGGCAAACGGGACGCATAATATCGGGAAGGAGAAAGAACAGGCGCATGCGTTCGGATTCATTAACGAAGGATTGTATACGATTATAACGTCGAACAATCTTGTCGGGGAATGGGCGGGAATGTGCGTAGGGTTGGAAAACCACGGGGAGTATACGAAAGTATCGTCGAACAAAATTTTATCGACGCATACAATCTGCGGGAGGAGTATCCGAAATTACGGAAATAACAGCAGTATCGAGGGGAATATACTGACCTCAACGAGCCGAAACGCGCGGATTTTAGAGCAAAAAGCGGGAAGCTGTATCATATCTGGAAACGTAATGGAAGTACTGATGGCGAAAGAAGAATGTCAAAGCGGCTGCGGGATCTATGCGGGAGGAGTAGAAGCGAAAGGGAACATAATAACGGGGAACCTGATCCGAAACGTGAGGGATTGCGGGATCTATGGGGGAAGAGAAATCGGGATTGTAAAAGACAATATAGTGGAAAGTTATGAAGGAACGATAGAGAGCGGAGGCGCGCAGAACGTAGAGTTGACGAATCGCCTGAGGGAAGAGCGGATCCGTTCGATATACGAATAAAAAGTAAAAGTAAAAGACGTTTTTTGAAGAGAACGGTGAAAAACATAAACGGAGGGAAAGAGGAATGGAGGAAGAAATCATAAACATAATAGGCGAATACGGATTGGAAGCGGTAATATTGGGCTTGGTGATCAATGTTTTGACGGGGTTGTTGAAAATTCCGATCAAAACATTTACGAAGAAGCTGGAAGACGGAAGCAAGGTAACGCGATATCTGGTATTTTTGCCGATAATTCTGGGTTTTTGTCTGACGTTGGGATATATGGCGGCGACAAAAGGTGAAATCGATATGACGAAAGAATTCATAACGTTATGGCTTTCGTCGAGTAGCCTGAGCCTGACATTTTATGCGCTGTGGGAAAAGTTGTTTCCCACAAAAGAAAAACTGAAGAAGGAGTATATCGTTGAAGAGAACGAAAAACTGCTGGAAGCGATCCGCCGATTAACGGGATCGGAGTCGGAAACGGAAGCCGAGGAGAAACCGGTAAAAGATCCTGAAACGAGGGAGGTCGAGAAATCGGTTTCAGGGGAGAAAAGCGTTGCGGAAACAGAGGAAAGAAAGAACGGCGGAAAAATCTTGTTGAGAGGGAGAAGAAATGGAACGTAGACTCAGGCTGAAAGAACGGGACAAAGAAGATAAGGGAAAGCTGATCGTATTCGAAGGAACGGACGGAGCCGGGAAAACGACGCTGTTGAAACTGACGGAAAAATTTTTGGAAGAGAGACAGGGAAGGGAGCAGGTATTGAGCATAAAGCAGCCGACGGATTTATCGAGGAAGACAAGGCTGTTCCAAAAGATGATGTATAGTGCGAATCACGAAACGATCGATTACCGAGCGGTGCAGCTTTTGACGATGTCGGATCGGATCCAACACGGTTACGAAGTGATAGAACCGATGTTAAGGAGGGGAAAGACGTTGTTGTGCGATCGATATATTTATACTTCGCTGGCGAACATGTTGGCGAGAGGATATAAGAAAGAGAAATGGTTTTACGAAGCGGCGAAATACATATTGAAACCGGATATAGTCTTTTTGGCGAATGTTCCGCCGTGGCAGGCGATCGAGCGGATCAAAAGCCGTCCGGAGGAAAAGGAGCGATATTTGGACGAAGAGCTTTTAAGGAAAGTATCGGACGAGTTCATGAAGCTGTCGAAGCGGGAAGGATTTGTAGTGTTGGACACGAGCGGAGCGGAGGAAAAAGCGTTTTCTATGGTGAAAGCGGAGTTGTATCGCGGAGGAGTGATATGAAAGGCAGGACGTTGGAGTATGTCGTGAAGGTGTTGAAGGGGGAAGAATGGCGAGGATATTATCCGGAAAGTTATGAAACGATAGGTTTTCTGATAGCCCACCGAATAGCGGGGTTGTTTTATTCGCGAAAGCCGTCATGGGTACGTTTTCCGCCGAAGATGGAAAAGATACTGAGTCGGGAATATGAAAATCAGGCGAGGCGGGTACGTTTCATGAGGCGTTATCTGCGCGAACTTTCGTCGGCGCTGGAAGAATCGGGTACGGAGCATATATTTTTGAAAGGGAGCGTATTGAGCAACGCCATGGGGCGAGACGGTCGTCCGGCGTTTTACGGATCGGGCGAAAGGTCGTCCAACGATATAGATATTTTGGTAAGATCGGAGAATCTGACGGAAGTTTCGGAGATACTGAAACGGCTGGGATATGTACAAGGCAGATATGATCCCGAAAGCAGAAAAATTCAGGGTTTCGAGCGGTCGGAAATTCTGAGCCGGCGAATGAATCGGGGCGAGACGGCGCCGTTTCTGAAATTGACGGGAAATTCGGAAATACCGTATATAGAAACGGATATCAATTTTTCCCTTGGGGCGACGCCGTCGGAATATATCGGATTGCGAGAAGAAATGCTGTGCGGACGGAAGAAATATGAAGGAAAAATCGGGTTGTATTCGGCGTCGGAGACGGCATTTTTCATTCATTTGCTGCTGCACCAATATAAGGAAAGCAGGACGATGTTCATGGTCGGAAAGGGAAAAGACCTGGATTTATATAAACTGGCGGACATTTATTATTATTGGCACAGCGGACAGGTGAAGATGGAGGAACTGGAACGACAATTGCGCGAAAACGGAGCAGAAGAAGCGGCGGGGGCGGTACTGGGTCAAGTCGGTCGGGTATTTCATGATGAAGATATGTTGCTTGCAGCGGGAGAATACGGAAAAATCGTACCGGAAGTTACGGATTACATGCAAAATAAGAAATATCGTTGGACGGCAGATGAACGAATGCGGTTGTGTAATGCGGATACGAGGTATTTATTGGAGGAAATAAAGGATGATCGGACGTAAGGAATTGTCTGAAACTTTGGGAATGTCGTGTGTGGAAAAATATTTTATGGCGTGGCTGTCGAAGAGCTACGACATACGGAAATTATACGGGAGCGGGTTCATAGGCTTGGGACAGGTATTTGACGATTTTCGAAGGGGAGCGACGTACGAAAACTATTATGCTTTGCCGAGACTGCAGGACGTGGCGGAAGAATACGGAATCGTGAAACACGAATTTTTACCCTGCAAAGCAAGTTCGGCGATAGAGACGTTACGGAAGCAGCGGGATGACAAATTGAGTCTGATTCGGGTGAATACGCGTTTTTTTCTGAAATTCAAACGTTCGTCGTGGCGTGAGGATCACTATGTGTGCGTAGATAAAAATCTGCATTGGTTAAACGAATATCCGTTGTCGGAAGGTGAGTTTACGGAAGAGGAATTTGCGGAGGTATATGACGGTGCGCTGTGTGTATATGAGATTTCGGATTTAACGTCAGAAGCATCGGACGAAATGACGGAAAGGATCATAACCCAGAACTTTGCGGAACTGCCGGAACTGAAAATCGGAAGTTTTGAAGGAGCGATCGGCGTACTTAGAACGACGCGGCGTCGGATGCGGGAATATTATGCTTCGGAGCGTGTAAAGGGAGTGTTGACGGAAGAGCTCGGGATTTTGGATAAGCTGTATATTCGTGCACGGCTGAAAGAAGAACGTCGGAGAGCGGGTAGTACGAAGGCAACGGAGCATTTTACAACAAAAGAGGAGCTGGCGGAAATAGTAAAACAGGAAAAACAGATAGCGGAGGCGTTAAATGACGAAAGAACAACTGACGGAAAAAATTAAGGAAATCGCGAAGGAAAGCACTGGTACGGACTTGACGGAAGAGGGCACGTTGAAAGAGCGCGGTTTGGACAGTCTGTCGTTGGTGGCGGTAATCGCGGGAATAGAAGAAACGTTCGGCTTCTTTTTTCGGGACAACGATTTGGAGCCGGATAAATTGAAGACCTTGGGAGAATTGGTGAGCCTGACGGAGAAATATTTATGAGAGTATGGGAGTATGTCCGTAAAAGGGCGATGGATGGTGCCGGAAAAAGGGAGGTGATATCGGGGAGCGGGCAGACATATCGCGACCTGCCGGAATATACGGAGAAGCCTTTTCGTCGGCTGAGATTATGCGAAGGAACCACGCGCGCGCAACAGGCGGCAGCAGTGATCAAATGCCTTGCCGAGGGAGATATCGCGGTACCCGTGTCAAGAGAATACGGACAAGGTCGGTATGAATATATCCGTTCGGTAGTGGAAAAAGCGGAATCGGGAGAAGCCGGGCTGGAAGATGTGGCGTTGCTCATGTTTACAAGCGGGACGACCGGCGAACCCAAAGGCGTGATGCTGACGGATGAAAACATTATAGAAAATCTGGAATACATTTCGGGATATTTCGATGTAGCGGGGATGAATCGATTATGTATTTCCCGTTCCCTCACGCATATATCGGGGGTGACGGGCGAACTGCTGTATGGAATATGTAACGGAATGACGATATATTTTTATGAAGAAGCATTCATACCGCAGCGATTGATGAAGTTTCTGCGGGAGACGGAAGCGGAGGTATATTGCGCCACGCCGACGGTATTCGGGAGCCTTTCGAGATATGCGGATAAGGCGGAAATTCCGTTAAAGACAGCGGCAATCAGCGGAGAACGCCTGACGGAAGGACAGGCGATAAAAATAGCGAAAGCGTTTCCCGAAACAAAGTTTTACAACGTGTACGGGTTGACGGAACACAGTCCGAGAGTAAGCGCGCTGCCGCCCGAGGATTTTTTGAGAAAGGCGGGAAGTATCGGAAAACCGATCGGGAACGTGCACATGAAAATCGAAGACGGCGAGCTTTTGGTGAAATCCCCTTGCATGATGAAAGGATATTACGGGGCGGAGGAAATGACGGAAAAGAAGCTCAAAGGCGGCTGGTTGCATACGGGGGACATGGCACACGAGGACGAAGATGGATATTACTACATAGACGGAAGAAAGGACGATATGATCATCCGCGGCGGAGTGAATATTTTTCCCGAAGAGATCGAGGCGGTATTAAAGGAATGTCCCGGGGTGGAGGAATGTCTCGTATACGGAGAGAGAGACGAGCGGTTCGGGGAAAAGATTTGTGCAGAAGTAAAAGGCAGGGCAGAGCTGACGGAGCTTCAAAGGTTTGCCCGAGAAAAACTTGCGCCGCATTTGCTGCCGAACGAATATAAAAAAACGGAAACGTTTGAATATACGTCGGGCGGAAAGCTGATACGGAGGAAGAAATGACGGAAGTCGGGGAAGAGATTGTGCGGATTTTTGGGGAAGCCTGCGCATTGGATGAGAACGTGACGGAAGAAAGCAGATTGAAGGAATTAAGTCTGGACAGCCTGTCGTTTATTTCGGCGCTTGTGCGTATCGAGGACGAGACGGGGCTGGAATTTGAATTGGAGGAACTGAACATGGACAATTGGGAGACTGTCGGGGATTTCATAAAAGGAGCGGAAGAAAAGAGCAATGAAATCAAAAGAAAGGAAGCATGAAATAGAGGGCGTAAAACCGTTTAACGAGTTTTTTTTCAGAAATTGTTTCTGGCATCAGTTGATTGCGGGGGTATCTTGCTTAGGAGTTGAGGCGAAAGAAGTGCTCATCAATTATATGGCGCTTCCGAAAAATGATTTTGAATCAGACGAAAGCGGGATTTTATCCGCCAAGGAATTTGAACGCTTTTTCGGGTATCGCTGTAAGCCTTGCGGGTTGTCGGAACGATCGTTGAAAAAGAGAATCGATAAGGGGTGTCCCGTTATCGTGGGGGTGGATTGTTTTTTCCTCGAAAGCCGGGGGGATACGTATCGGAAACTGCACGATCCGCATTTCGTGCTGTGCTATGGATACGACACGGAAAAACGATTGGCATATATCGTGGATCATAATTACCGAAACGGATTTGATTTTGCCAAAAAAGTCGTCTCGCTGGACAATGTGCTGTTGGCGAATCGGATGTATAAAAAATATATCCGCCGCATACGACTCACGAGTCGGGTATTATATCCGACGAAAAGATGCGGTACGGGGAATGTTCTTGAAGCAATCGATCGGGATAGGGCGAAGGGCTGGAAACAGAACTCCGAAAAAAATTTACGGGAATTGCGACGCATGATTGACGAAAATATCGGGGAATTGGAAGAAAAATCGGGAAAAATTATTCTGTATTTGGAAAAAATGAAAACATCGTTGGCATCGCTCGCGAAAGCGGAATTGTTTTCCGAAAACGAGAATAATAAAGTCGCGGTTTCGGAATTGAGAAACGGTTATGCGGTTATCTTGTCGCTGTTTTGGAAAATGCGGGCTCAGAATAATTTTGAATATGTCAATAAGTGCAAAAACAATGTTCTCAGAAAATTGGACGAAATAGAAAGATTGGAAAAAATCGTATATGATTTATTGACGGAGACGGGAAATGAAAAAATTTGAAACGCTGGACCTTTCTGCGATTATGAACCATAAATTGGTTTATGATGTTCCGCCGACGGACGAGAAAGAGGCCGGATTGGACAATATATACATTCTGAAAGAAGATAACAGACTCAAAGAAATCGAACAAATAGACGGGATAGACTTTGCTTTCCGTTTCGGAGCTTGCGATAACGTAGTCTGTGAAGGACAAACGCTCGGAATCGGGAAACGGGTCGATAAATTACATATCATCGGCTTTTCATATTGGGGAGATATCCATGAATATGTACGTATCCTCGATGAAAAAGAACGGGAAAAACAAGTGCAGATCAGCCTTGCCGATTGGGCTCACCCCTCGGATGAAGATACTTTTACCAGAGAATTTTTTAAGGGAGAAAAAATAACTACGGTCAAAATCGTAAAATCGTCGGGTCGAGCTTGCCATCTCGTCTATTTTCATCATTGTATCGCCGAAACGGGAATGAAAGAACCCATCCGGAAATTGATTTTTCCGGATAATATGTTTACGCATATTTTTGCAATCACGCTCGAGACAGAGATCGAAAATATATAAAAACAAAAATCAAAATATAAAAAACAAGGAGAAAAAAGATGGGTATCATCAGATTAAAAAAAGAAAAAACGGAAAATACGAAAGTACAAACAATCGTATCGGAAGAACCAAAAGCGGTCGCGGCGGACAATGATGTGGCGGAATGGGAAGATCCCACCATACTCGGCGAGGATAAAACGAACACCGATATGTATTCGCGGCATTACTTTTTGAACAACGGAACGGCAAAAAGTATCATCGGAGCTTCCCCTGTCAATTATCGGGAGGAAGAAACGGGTCGGTGGCGTCCTATCGATAATACGTTTTCGGAAAAGGCAGATTGCTATGAGGCGAATTTGGGAAAATTTACGGCATCATTAGATAAGGTTTCATCAGTGAAAAGGATTTCACTGTCGGGTAAAGGCATTAATTTGTCGTGGACGTATTTGGGTGCGAGTATGCCTGTCAACGTAAAAGCTATGAGCGAAGGACCGACGGAAGAAATTCCCGAAACGACGCTTTCAGTCGGGGAAAGCGAAAAAAACGCGGCGGGAAGCAAAGGAAGCAGAGCGGTTTACGAGAATGCAAGCCCGGAGCTTGATTTGGAATACCGTTTTAACGGTAATAACGTCAAAGAAAATATCGTGGTAAAGGAAAAATCCGAAACATACCGTTATTTGTTCAAACTGGATACGCAAGGACTGAAACTGCGGTTGTCGGAGGATAACGCTAATTTGGAACTGTATTCGGAAAAGGTGAAAGAGGACGGAGAAAAGGAAGAAACGCTGGAGTTTACTGTTCCTACGCCGTACATGTACGACTCGAACGGAGAGTCGAGCGAAGAGGTGTATTACGAACTGGAACTGGAAACGGAGGGAAAATACGTGTTTGCGGTGGTGGCGGACGCGGATTGGATCAATGCTCCTGAAAGAGCGTTCCCCGTAGTCATCGATCCGCAGATCGTGACGGACAGTGGTTCTGTGATCACAAAACAGGTACAAAGGAAAATGGTATCGTCGTCATCTGGTTCGGGAACGAATTGGGTAAACGTAACCGAGACGAATATAAAAGCGGGAACGAGTGGCGCATACTCATATCGAACAGAACTGACGGTCAAGGGCTCGGAATTGTCGTTCCTGAACTATAAAATCGTAAAAGCCACGTTGATATTGAAAGCGATCGGAAGCGTAATTGGAAGCTTCAGTATAAATTACAGAACAATGCGAGTCTCGGAAGAAATGCTGTACGCGGACGTTACTTCCGAATTAAAAAATGTAGGCACGCAGAATATTGAATTTATGTTGACGGGAACGAGCCTCGGCAATTTCTATGCTCCGGGGAGTGCCTATCCGCCGATTCTGGAAATCGAGTACATTACCAACGAAGATGTGATTCCTACCCGAAAGACCTTTACGCTTGCGGGCGCGGGAACGGCCGAGGTGGATCTTTCGAACGGAGATATGGTCGCGGGATTTTGCGACGTATCGGCGGAGAACTCCGTGATGGGACTGGAAGTAGCGCACGTTTATAAAAAGAGCGCGGAAAATTGCTTGGCGGGAGAAAATTTTCGGTTGAGCCTCAACGAAAATTTTGTCAAAAACGGCAACAGCGCTTTGGATACGACTTACGTCTACACGGACGCAAAAGGAGAAAAACACGGGTTTAAGGAATATTACTATTACATCAATACAAGTGGCCAAAAGACATATATAGCAAAATCTTCCGTATCGGTGGAAACGGACGGGACGCTAAAATATGACGGTTATAACGTAACGGCGGAATATCGTTCGCAGACGGGCTTAAAAGCCGTTACGGAAATGGAAGACATAAAGAAAGTCGAACTTCTGGAACAGCGGAGCGACGAGTATAAACAGCTGGAAGAACAGGTCGAAAGCTACAAAAACGCATATAAGGAATTTGTATTGCTGGATACGAGCAGCGGGGAAAATACGCCTCTCAGTGAAGGAAGTATATTCGGAAATTATGAAAGTTTTCAAATGCCGATCCCGAAAGCGGAGGCCTTACAATATAAATCTTTGAAAAAACAGTTTGAATCGCTGAATCAAACATATCTCAATGCCGATATCATGGTTCCAAAGACGGAAGCAAATGATAAAAATAATTTGGTTCCATTGACAGGAAGCGTAGACAGTGCGATTGCAAGTTTAAAAACTTCGATAGCAGAACTTTCAGAAAGATTAATCCGTTATACAAATAATTGTACAAGAGACAGTTTTATTGATGAGAAAAATGCTATTTGCAGTCTTCTTGCAGAAGATACGAATACTGTTTCCCCCGATAACTATCAATTATTTACGGCGGATCATTGTGAATACCCGGAATTCAGAGATGCGAACAGAGAGGAAGTATCGGGAACCCCCAAACAGTCAGGTGCGGCAATCCATGAAATGTTCCGTCAGAGAAACCTGCTGGTTTTGCAATTGGCTACCCAAACCGAGGAATTGGAAAATCAAGAAGAGCTGGTTAAAGATCAAATGAAACTGATTTCGGACAAAAAGAATCAATATATATACCAGGTTCAGAACTATTATAAAGAATACAAAAACAAATCGGAAGAATTGGAGCAAATGAAACGCCAAATGCCGGTGAATTTTCTGACGGACGGTCGGATAATCAAAGGCTATAACGAAGACGGGAAACTGGTAGCGGTATATGATAATTACGAAAATTATGCGGTGGTGGAATACGAAGCGTACAGAAAGACCGCCTCGACGACGGAATATCGAATAAGGAGCCTTTACGACAATACGAATAAGCAGGTAAGATTCTCCTATCGCGATTCGGATAATCTTTTGGAAAGTATAACGGACACGCGCGGCCGCAGAGTAAGTTATGATTATAGAGGCGCGGAACTGACGAAAATCTGCTATGGCGACGGAAGAGAAACGGAGCTTGTGTGCAGCGACGGAAGATTGCAGAAAGTATTGGACAGTGCCGGGAAAGAACAGGCGGTTTTCACCTATAACGGAGGAAAAATCGACAAAATCACGACACAATCGACAGTCAAAAAGATATCTTCGGAAGGAGTGGAAACGCAGACGGCACAGGAAATCGATTCGACAGCATTTGCTTACACTTTCGCATCGGGAAATGTAAAAGTAAGCAGTACACTGATTACGGGAAAGAGTGGGAATCGAGAGAAATATATTTTCGATTCGGACGGGAATTGCACGGAATACCGAAAAGAAGAAGGCGGAGTGGTGACGGAAGCGGAGCAGTACGAATACGAGCCGTACTGGAAAGGGACGGTGAAACAAAGCAATCCTCACAGGACGGTAAAGCAGGCAAGGCTCGAAGACCTGAATAAGAAATCGTTGGAAAGTTTCATCTTTACGGCGGATTATACGGAAACGGCGAAGCTGAATGAGTATGAAAAAGTATCGGAGGTGACGACGAGCGGAGTAAAACTGACTTCGGAAGGAACGAATAAGGCGACGTACGAAACGGAGTACGAATATGACGAGAATCAGAAACTGATATCGGAGACGGAGAAAGTGACGTACAGTAAGTCGGGAGCGAAAGCGGAAACGAGCCATAAGAAGTATTACTATAACGCACAGGGAAACGTAATCCGAACGGAAAGCTGGGTAGAAGGAGAAGAACAGACAAGAGGAAGAGAAATCGAAGAGACGGAATACGACGAAAAAGGAAACATAAAGCGGAGATATACGTACAACAGCCTTGACAGTGCATCCAAGTTCTACACGGAAAACGAGTATTCGGAAAATGGGCAAGTGGTTTCCGAGTACGACGAAACGGGCGAGAATAAGGTGAAATACGAATATGCAGACGATACAAATATCGTGAGAAAGGAAATCCTGCCGAACGGGAGCAAAGTCGCATATGGACATGATTTTTCCGATACGGTGACGAGTATCACGCAGAGCACGGAAGACGGAGAAGAGAACAGCACGAGTAAAAAGTACGTCGCGGGAGAAGTTATAGAGGTAAGAAGCGGAGATACGGTAGTAAAATATACATATGACGGGAAACGCCGAATCAAGCAAATCGATCTGAACGGAGTCGAAGCGTATGAAAGTATCGAATACACGGACGACACGACGGAAAGCGGAGTGAGCGGAAAGGTGGACAAAGCGGAGCTGACGAACGCGAAAGGCGAGAAGTTCATGACGATAAAAGACAAGAGCGGAAGAGTCGTTAAGACAAAATATAACGGAACGGAGCAGGCGGTATATACGTATACGGAAGGAAAACTGACAGGGATAGAGGATAAAGAGACGAACGAAACCCACAGTTATGAATACGACGGTTTGAATCGAGAGACGAAACACAGCTTCGGAGGGAAGAGCAGAGAGACGAGCTACGGAGACTACGGAGAGGTGACTGTGGAAACGCTGACATACGGAAGCGGAGACACGGTGACATACGGATACGAATACACGAACGACAGTGCGAAGGAACTGAAAAAGATAAGCGTATCGGAAGTAGAAGAGAGTTACGAGAGAGATGCGCTGGGAAGAAAGAAGAAGACTACACAGAAGCTGGGGACACAGACATATAGCGAGAGATACGGATATTATAAGGTCGGGGACCATGCGACGAACCGAATCAATACGATATTTTATGGAAAGAACGGTGAAACGGACGGAAAAGAAACGTACACGTACGACGAAATGGGAAATATCGTATCGGTGAATAAAAATGGAGTACAGAAGAAGAAATATGGATATGATAAATTAGGGAGACTGACTTTTGAAAAAAATCTTGACAAAAATGAAGAAATATGTTATACTTACGACGATAAAGGAAATATTGAAACGAAGAGCATAAACGGAAGCGTAAAAGAGTATAAATACGAAGAAGGAACGGATCGACTGATCGGATACGGAGAAGAGAAATTCGAGTATGATGCAATCGGGAATCCGTTGAAGTATTGTGAACTGACGCTGACGTGGGAGAAAGGCCGTCGGTTAAAGAGTGCGAGTAACGGAAGTGAAAGTGTGACATATACGTACGACGCGTTCGGAATAAGAAGAAGCAAGACAGCGGGAGGAACGGAAACAAGTTACGTATACGAGAAAGGGAAACTGATCCGTGAGATAAGGGGAAGCGAGAAGATAGATTATCTGTACGGAGAGGACGGGATAATCGGAATCAAAATAGGAAGCGAGAAGTATTTATACCGAAAGAACGTATTCGGAGACGTAACGGAGATTTACAACGAAGCGGGGACGCTGGTAGGGAAGTATAGTCAAAACCACCAGTAAACTGGTGGTTTGCACAGACCCTAAAAGGGTATAATACCGGCGCACCCGTCAACGGGTACCGAAATTTGGCAACGCATCACTTTTCTCCGGCAGCCGCTATGTCGCGGCTGTCTTTTTTGCCCTATTTATTCTTGATACCCGTGAACGGGTCTATGTATTCGCTCATGCTGATTTGGTCGTGCATATGGTCTTCTTCCAATTGTCTTTTGATATATTCTTGGATCACTCGCTCGTTACGCCCTACCGTGTCAACATAGTAGCCCCTGCACCAAAAGTTTCTGCTACCGTACTTGTATTTTAAGTTTGCATGTCTGTCGAATATCATCAATGTGCTTTTTCCCTTGAGAAATCCTACAAACTGTGCTATACTTAAATACGGTGGCACGCTTACCAGCATATGGATATGGTCCGGACATGCTTCTGCCTCGATAATTTCCACTTTCTTCTCGTTGCAGAGTTTCCTGATTATCTCTCCTATATCTTTTTTAAGCTGTCCATATATTTCTTTCCGCCTATATTTGGGCGCAAAGACTATATGGTATTCACATCTGTATGTTGAATGTGCCGTGTGTTTTATTTCATTTTTCATTTGATAAAAACCTCCTGTTATTTTTAGTGATGCGGTCGCCAAACCTTCACTGATTATAACACAGAGGTTTTTATTTACTGAAGTGTTTTTTACTTCCCCCAGTAAAACTGGGGGTTTATTCATGCTAAAGCGCCAAGCGAAAAAAGACTGAGGAAAAATTCCGCAGTCTTTTTTCATTCAGAATATTTTATTGTATACGCGCCTTTACTTCGACGAAATTCGTATAAATTTCCGCTCCGTTTTCAAATACTATGTGAACCCGACTCCTCATGCAACGCCAACGTTCGTAGCCGTAATCGAAAAATCGGTACGAGCCGGAAGGGTGACGAAAGACGAATTGACAGTCGCAAGAATAAGCGTTGCAATGACATTCGACGGTATTTTTTCCCTCCGAATCTTTGATATATCGTTTACGGAGTGGTTTGAATAACCTGAAAGGTGACGGTGAGCGTTCCTCCGTCCGCCATGTCCGGCAGATTTACGCTCAAAACGCCGCCGTTAAACGTAAAATCAGAGGTCGCGGAATCATTGATTTTGACTCCGAAAGTTGTATCTAAGGTGACGATAGAGTCGAGGGTATCTTTCAGGACGCCCTTCGAGAAGGTATCCCCGGAACTGTTTTGAATCCGAATCGTATAAAGGAGGGGGCCGTCTACCCAAAATTCTTTATCGGCCGTCTTGGTCGCGGTCAGACCTTGAATAATTGTGGTGCTGACCTGATTGCTGGAAAACGTGACGGGATTTTCCGCCGCGCCGTACGTCCCTGCGAAATCTGCCTGGTTGGTCAATGTAACTTTTGCCATAAAATTCTCCTGAAAGTGATTTACGCGAGCGCCATACCCGCAATAACAGTATATGCGCCGTCTTTTATCGGTGTTTATGATTTTTCCTTAAAATTCAAAAGATAAATATGTACAACAGAAAGGACTTTTGGCAATTATCGGAGACGAAAGGCCTCGGGCACGGAACCGCTGATTTTCAGGCAAAGAAAAAGAAATCGATAAAGGAAAACGGTTCCTGAAACAAAGTCGTTTTCCGATAAAAATTGCGCTCCGGGACGGAGCGCGTTCAAAGAAGGAGATGTCTTCCGTAAAACTTTTTTATTGTGATGAGGAGGATCGGGCTTCGGCGAGAAGAAGATAACGTTCCCGCGTCATGACGTATACGATTTCATCGAGAACGAGTCCGTCGTATCTTTTCCAGATTTTTTCGAGTCGGGCGCAATACTGAAAACCCAATTTTTCAATGACCTTTTTGGACTGAAAATTAAAGGGGAAGTGCGAGACGATGATCGCCTTTGCATCCCGTTCCAGAAAGGCAAATTTTATGGCGCGGGCCGCCGCTTCGGGTATAAGGCCTCTGCCCCAATATTCTTCGGACAGGGCATATCCGAGTTCGAAATCATAATTCAGAAGAAGTTTTTCCTTTTTTGTTTTATGCAGTCCTAAGGAGCCTATAACTCTGCCCGTCTCTTTGAGTTCGAGTGCCCAGGTTTCGTCCTCCTCGGAAAACAATTTCAAAATTTCTTTTGTTTCGAGAATGTCTTTATGAGGTTTCCAGCCGCACATGGGGCCGACTTTGTCGCTTTTTGCATAGGCGTATAAATCGTCGGCGTCCGTCTCTTTCCATTCCCTTAAAATAAGTCTTTCGGTTTCCAGCTTCTTCATCTCGTCCACCTTCCTTTTGATACATTATAACATACTTGTTTGGAAAAATCAAGAACGAAGAAGAGGCGGATTTTGGAAAACGGGAAATTTACATTTCCCGTTTTGCCAAAATTTTTCCGCTTTCGGAATCGGCGAGAAGGGCGAAAATGGATCCCTCGCGGTCGATGATGCCGATATAGTAATAGGGCGCATCCTCATAAATCAATCTGAGATAAATTTCTCCCGCAAATCCCTTGGAATCGGTCATGGATTTAAATTTTTCGCTTTCCGCCGCCTGAACCTTTTCTACGACCTCCTTAGGGGAAAGCATATTATCCGTGCATACCGTGGTTGCGGTCATTTCGAGCGAAGTTTCTTCGATTGTAATGTTGAAAGAAATAGAGGAGGCCGCGGAGATGTCCAACGTACAGGAGTAAAAATATTCCAATTTGACGTTGTCGAAAGACATATCGCCTCCGTATTCCTTGCCGTCGTAAGTAAAGGAAATCTCGCAGGACTCGGTAACGACGGGGCCGGTGAGATAGATTTCCGCGCGCGGAGAAACCGTGTGCTTTATGCCGTCGGCCGTATAGGGGGATTCTTTTTCCGTCGCATAGACTCTGAGCGAGAAATCTTCTTGTTCCGCAAGGAGAATGTTGCTTCTGAGCTCGGATACGTAATCGAAATAATCGACGGTTTTACCGCAGGCTCCGAGCGAAACCAAAAGGACGGGCGCGAATATGAGCGCGCAGGCGCTTCCGAGTCGGAAAATCTTATGCGGCCGAACGCTGACGGCCGAAGTATCGGGAGTGGAAACGAGATTCTTTTTCTTTGAAAACTTTTTCATGGTAACATTATATTAAAAAAAGGTGCAAAACATGACGGACAAATCTCTTTCATACAGTTGATTTTTGCGAAGGAATGTGATAAAATAGATAATAATCGGAAATCGGAGGAAAGAAAAGTGCGGATCGATAAAGTAATTTTGAAAGCCGTATTGAGTACGTTGCTGGCAATACTTGTGCTTTGCGGCGTCATGGTGACGGCTCTCGTCTTCCTTTATCCGTCCACATTGATGGAAATTTCCTATAACGTCGGAATGGACAGCGCCAGTGCTTGGTTTGCCGACCGCGCTTATAATCAGTCGGACAACATTTATTATATCGGATATGCGACAGAAGTGGCAATCGGCGCGAAAGATCCCGAGCCCGAAGCAATCGAAAAATACGGCGAAAAATTTATCGCGGACGAGCAGTTCCCGAAGTATTGCGCGGAGATGGACGAGAGTTCGGCGGAAGAGGGGCTTACCGGAAGTTATGCCCAGTATATTTACGGACAGGTATATGCCGCAAAATATCGGCTCGGAAAAAAGACGGAAGCGGTAGAAGCCGCGTTTGCGGTCAATCGCGACGGTTTCCCGAGAAACAATGCGGTAGTGGCGATATTGTTTGCCGCGATGGACGACGGCCACGGAGGGGACATAGAGACTATGGGACTCCTTTTGGAAGGGATGCAGGAGCTTAAAACGCAAGCGACGGACTTCCCGGCCGAAGACCTCGATTATCTCAACGCGCTCATTAATCTGACCGCGGAACGGATGGATGAACTCTCTTGAAAACAAATTCGGACAGGAGAAGTGAGCCCGTCCGTTTTCTTTACATTGTCAAAAAATTTTAACTTTCTATAAAAGCAAGGAGACATACCAATGAGCAGCAGAATTGTAAAAGAAGGTTTGACGTTCGACGACGTACTTCTCATTCCTCAGGCTTCCGACGTGGTGCCCGCAGATGTGGACCTCAGAACGAGGCTTACCGACGACATATGCTTGAATATCCCCCTCATCAGCGCGGCCATGGACACGGTCACCGAAAACAGAATGGCGATCGCCATCGCGCGCGAAGGCGGCATCGGCATCATTCATAAAAATATGACGATCGAACAGCAGGCGGAGCAGGTGGATAAGGTAAAACGCAGCGAACACGGCGTCATCACCGATCCTTTCTTTTTGGAACCTGAAAATCTCGTCAAAGACGCGGTCGCGCTCATGGAAAAGTATCGTATCAGCGGCGTTCCCGTCACGAAGAACGGAAAATTGGTGGGGATTCTTACCAATCGGGATCTTCGCTTTGAAAATAATTACGAACAGCCTATCGCCAACGTGATGACCAAGGAAAGGCTGGTTACGGCTCCTGTGGGAACTTCTCTCGAAGAAGCCAAGAAGATTCTCGGAAAATACAGAATCGAGAAACTTCCCATCGTGGACGGAAAAGGGTATCTTAAAGGACTCATTACGATTAAAGATATTGAAAAGTCCATTCAGTACCCCAATTCCGCGCGGGATAAAAACGGTCGTCTCCTCGTCGGCGCGGCCGTCGGTACTGCGGCGAATACGATAGAGCGCGTGGCCGCGCTCGTCGAAGCGCGCGCGGACGTCATCGCGATCGATACGGCGCACGGACATTCCAAATTCGTCTTGCAAAAGGTGTCCGAAATCAAGGCGAAGTTCCCTCAGATTACGCTCATCGCGGGCAATGTCGCAACGGCCGCTGCGACCAAGGCGCTCTTTGACGCGGGCGCGGACGTCGTGAAGGTAGGGATCGGACCGGGGTCTATCTGCACCACTCGCGTGGTGGCGGGAATCGGCGTCCCTCAGCTCACTGCGGTCATGGACTGTGCGGAAGAAGCGGACAAAATCGGCAAGCGGGTGATTGCGGACGGCGGAATCAAATACAGCGGCGACATCGTCAAGGCGATCGCGGCGGGCGGTAGTGCGGTTATGATAGGTTCCCTGTTCGCGGGCACGCTGGAAAGTCCCGGCGAAGTCGAACTGTATCAGGGCAGGAGCTTTAAGGTATATCGCGGCATGGGTTCGCTCGCGGCTATGGCGGCGGGAAGTAAGGATAGATATTTCCAGGAAAATTCCCGCAAGTTTGTTCCCGAAGGCGTCGAGGGGCGCGTTCCTTATCGCGGAAGCGTCGCGGAGATCATCTATCAGATGAAAGGCGGCCTTCGTTCGGGCATGGGATATTGCGGGAAAAAGGATATCGAGTCCCTGCGTACCAATTCCGAGTTTGTGCGGATCACCAATGCGGGACTTATCGAAAGTCACCCTCACGATATTTCCATCAGCAAAGAGGCGCCCAACTATTCTCAGCGGAATTAAGGCGGAATTAAGGCAGAAATACGAAAACGGCGCTCGCTTCATTTATGAGTGCCGATTTTTCGGCTTTTACAGACAAATAAATTATTACGGATTAAGGAAGAAAAGTCATGACTCAACACGAAAAAGTCCTCGTCCTCGATTTCGGCGGACAATACAATCAGCTCATCGCGCGGCGCGTGCGCGACCTCAATGTGTATTGCGATTTGAAAAACTGCGATATGACGATAGAGGAAATCAAGGAATATAATCCCATCGGCATCATCTTCACGGGCGGTCCCAACAGCGTCTATGAGGAAACGTCTCCCCATGTCTCCCCCGAGATATTTTCGCTCGGCATACCCGTGCTCGGAATCTGCTATGGCTGCCAGCTCATTGCATATACGCTGGGCGGTACCGTTACGCACGCCGAAACGAGCGAGTACGGCAAACGGGAGATCCGCGTTTTGAAATCGGGAAAGCTCTTTAAGGATGTCCCCGAAAAGAGCGTCAGCTGGATGAGCCATACCGACTATGTCTCCGAAGCTCCGAACGGATTCGATGTTTTGGCGGATACGGAAGCGGGGACCTGTCCCGTCGCGGCGTTTGCGGACGAAAAACGGAAAATTTACGGGGTACAGTTTCACCCCGAGGTCGTGCATACCGAATACGGAAATCAGATTTTGAAAAATTTCCTGTACGAAGTCTGTAAGGCGAAGGGCGATTGGACCATGAGCGGATTCGTCGCGGAACAGGTAAAGAAATTGAAGGAAAAAATCGGGGATAAGAAGGTGCTGTGTGCCATGAGCGGCGGCGTCGATTCCGCGGTGGCCGCGACGCTCATTCATAAAGCGGTCGGAAATCAGCTCATCTGTGTATTTGTGGACCACGGCCTTTTGCGTAAATACGAAGCAGACGAGGTCATGGAGGTGTTCAGGGATAAGCTGGGCATGAATCTCGTCAAAGCGGATGCGGGGGAAGTGTTCCTCGAAAAGCTGGCGGGCGTTTCCGATCCCGAGAAAAAGCGCAAAATTATCGGTGAAGAGTTTATCCGCACCTTTGAAAAGGAAGCAAAGAAAATCGGTGCGGTGGACTATCTCGTACAGGGTACCATTTATCCCGACGTCATTGAGAGCGGCAAAGGAAAATCCGCCGTCATCAAGAGCCATCATAACGTCGGGGGGCTTCCTTCCGTCGTCGATTTCAAGGAAATTATAGAGCCGCTCCGCGACTTGTTTAAGGACGAGGTCCGCCGCGTGGGCTTTGAATTGGGGCTGCCCCGAAAAGTAGTCATGCGCCAGCCCTTCCCGGGGCCTGGCCTTGCGATACGCATTATGGGCGAAGTAACGAAAGAAAAGCTGGAAACCCTGCGCGACGCGGATTTCATCCTGCGCGACGAAATCGCGAAGGCGGGCTTGGACGAGGAAATCTGGCAATATTTTGCTGTAATCACCAACAGCCCGACGGTGGGCGTCATGGGGGATTTCAGAACCTATGAAAACGTCATAGCGCTTCGCGCCGTGACCAGCGTAGACGCCATGACGGCGGACTGGGCGAGGATTCCCTACGACGTTTTGGAAAAAATCAGCACCCGAATCGTAAACGAAGTCAAACACGCGAATCGAATCGTATACGACATTACGTCCAAACCGCCGGCAACGATCGAGTGGGAGTAACAAAATTATATTTTAACGCTGTCGGATTCATTCGGCTTTGAATTCAATGGATGAAATGGGTGAAAGAGATACGGGCATGCATACTAGGGAAGAAGCACTTTCCCGATGTCTTGAATTTGAAAATGTCTATGCGGATCAGCCTTTCGACGATCCGAATTGGACGGTGGCGAGGCATCGGGAAAACAAGAAAATTTTTGCTTTCATTTTTGAGCGGCGGGGACATATTTGGATCAATCTGAAAGGGTTGCCCGCCGAACTCGATTTTTTCCGTCGGGTTTATTCTTCCGTTCTTCCGGCGTATCACATGAATAAAGAGCATTGGAATTCCGTTATTTTAGACGGAAGCGTTCCCGACGGGGAAATTTTCCGTATGCTCGAAGAAAGTTACCTTCTGACCTTGAAAGGCGGAAAAAGGGAATGAGGTCCTTATTATAAAACATATCCAAAAGCCGATGCAGAATTTCTGCATCGGCTTGTTTCAAATAGGCAGAGATAGGTTCTGTCTTTTTCATGAAAGACAGAATGTAAACATAAATAGCACACCGACGGAGCTTTCGCATATAATGTAATATGAGGTTCGTCCTCAAATACACAAGAGGAAATTACGTTTATGTGCAATACTTGTTGTAATATGTGCAATCCCTGTAACTGCTGCAATCCCTGCGGCGGGCTTTTTTCGACGTTGTTCGGAAATTCTTGCAATCGTTGTGGCTGCAACGCCGTAAATACTGCAAATACCTGCGGCAATGCTGCGAATACCGTAAATATGGGCGGTTGCGGCTGCGGTTGTGGCTGTAATTGTAGAAGAAGAGTTTCGGTGCCTATTACGGGCAGGATTTATTTCGATTTGCCCTTGGCCGCTGCTCAGACGGCCTCCGAGACTTCCGTTGCAAATACGAACGGCTGTACGGCTTATAATTCGTCCGTTACGGGGCTCAGTGTCGGAAACGGCGGTTTTGACGCATATTATGCCCGGCAGTACGGTCTGTATCCTTACAATACGACCAACAGCTGCGGTTGCGGCAACTGAACTCTTTGTCTCCGATAAAACGGCGGATCGAAAGATCCGCCGTTTTTTACTGTAAGGAAAACGGAACTACGTTTTGCGTAGTTCCGTAGAAACCCACCGGCTATGCCGGCGGAAAAACTTAAGAGCTTTAGCTTCAGGCATTTGCGTGCTATACGAAAAAGCTCCTTTGTGCTAAACTATATGTGAGGCTACCAACCGCACAAAGAAAAGCACAAAGGAGGACGTTAAATGAAAAACCAAGATAACGACACATATAGTTTAGCACAAGGTAAATGTTCTTGGGGATAAAAAAGAGATTAAAATATATCAGAACAGCAAATTCGCGGTCGGAGAAGAGAAATCTTTTCCGACCTTTCAAATTAATATGGAATATGAAATTTATATGCCGAAATCTCGAATTTTACTGCAAAGGCTACTATGTCGATGTATTCGGAAAAAACATGCAAAAACTGAAAGCGCATATAGGAAATCAGTTGAGAGGAGATAAACTCGGGGGAACAGCTACGGAGAGCCCGTTCAAGGAGTAATGTGCAAATGGCAGACCTCAATGTTCTTGCCGGGGAGTGGCCGGTATCATAGAAGTTCGTCCCGCGGAGCGGACAAACAATACCGGGACGAGGGCTGCGAGTACTGAAAAAAGCCGTTTTTTTGTAAACTTTTCAGTGAGCGTACAAAAATAAAATTAAAAAAACTACTTGACAAAACGAAAAATAGGTGTAAAATAAAAAATATAGAGATAAAAAAATTTCGAGGGGAAAAAATGAAAGTAGCCGTAGTAGATGACGATAGAGGATATAGGGATACCCTTATTTCGTACATAGACAGATTCGGAAAGGAAAACGGAGAGGAAATCGAAATTATCGCCTATAAGAACGGAATGGATTTTGTAAGCGACTATAAGGCGGATTGCGACGTCGTATTTTTAGACGTGGAAATGCTGCTTTACGACGGACTTTCCGCGGCAAAGAAAATCCGAGAGGTGCATTGGAAGAAACTACGGGGAGATTCATTATTGCGGACATCTGATGCGCGTAAAGGTCTTATATGTAAATACCATTAAACCATATGGAAAAAAAGTTCAACCATATAAAATTAAAAATATAGGTTATGAGATAGGTCTTCTTTTTAATGCTTATATTATAATTAAATGATAGAAGTAAATGATAGTTTCAAAAAATTTATAAAGTTACAGTTGATGAGTATTTTAAGAGTACAGGAAAAAAATATACATATATGTTAAATGAAACGGCCGAATATACGCGTTAAAATACCAAAAAAGTATACAAAAATATCTGATAACCAATAAAAGACAGATACAGTTTTTGTTAGGTTTAAGACATTTGGAAGATAAAATTATAGTTCTATTTATAAAATCTATACCATTGTAGCGACCATGGATTCGTCGCGAGCGAATTTGAAGAAACGGTATTGGAGCAGGAATATTTTTAGACCTATCCGTAAAGGGGCGCGTAGTTTCGGAGCTTTTATTTTAAGATAAGACTTGACTTTTTTCCCGTATCAGGATATAATACAACATATCAAATACAAAAGCCAAAGATAGGGGATAAAATGTTTTTAGAAGAGTTGTTAAAGTTTTTAACGAATTATACCTTTGTTGTCCAATTTGTAGTAGTGGCATTTTCCATAGCCTTTATTTTAAGTCCTCCTGCGCGAGACGGAAAATCTTTGGCGATATTTTTCGGAAAGACGGTCGTTTTGTTTATCGCGGAATTATTGGTGAATACCGTTTTTATTCTTTTGGCAAAGATTTTTCCAGGGTTAAACGGAATCGGATTTTTTATTTCGCATCTTTTGGTTCTTTCCGTTTATTGTATATTTTTCTGCAAATTCGGCTTGTATCAGCGGCTGATCATGTCTTCGGTTTTATATTGTACGATCATCACGGTGACGGAGCTGGGCGCGAGGTTCGTGGAACTTGTTTCGGGCGGTCACATTCCCGGTCACATGAGTCCTTGGACGTTGGTCAGTTATCTTTTGATATTGTTGTGTGTATTTTTTCTGTATAAATATTCGATTAAGCAGCTCGAGGATATTTCGATAAGTTTTGTCGGAATGATAGAAGTTCCGGTATTTGCCGCGGCTTTTTTGATTTATTTTCATACGGCGAGTATGGGGCCGGGGGATCCCGCTTCGGAGAATCGTTTTTATGTTGCGGTACTCGTGGCGATATATGTCATTGTTCTTGAAAATTATTTTTTATGGAGGAGTGCCTGTAACGAACGAATGCAGCAAACGATATTGCAGAAAGAGAATGAATTTTTGATGGCCTCGAATTCCATGATGAAGTTATCGGAGCAATCGATTATCGATATGCGGGAGCTGAGGCACGACATCAAGAATCAGCTGACGACGATGAGTATTTTGCTTGAAAACGGGAAGTATGATAAATTGAAGGAGTATTTCTCGAATCTTGCCGTTACGGTATCGGATAAATTATTGTATATCGACTGCGGAAATAAAGAAATCAGTGCGATTTTGAACATGGAGATGCAGAAATGCAAGGTAAATCGGATTGTCCTGGATTGTAAAGTAAACGTGCCGCCGCAGTTGCCGTTCGCGCCGAACGATATTTGCAGTCTGCTGACGAATATCATCGACAATGCGATGGAGGCGTGTGTCCGCAGGGAGAGCACTCAAAGGCCCATTCTTTTTGAAATGGCGGTAAAACAGGATTATCTTGTCGTATGTTGCCGTAACTTTCTCGGAGAAATGAACGAAGAGGAACGCGGGGAAACGCTGTTGCTCCGCAGCCGAAAGGGAGGCGGAAACAATCACGGCCTCGGGCATAAAATTGTCGAAAAGACGGTAAAGAAATATAACGGCGTCGTAAATTACGAGATTCGCGAAAACGAATTTGTCGTACAGCTGATGCTGGATATGAGATGGGGGGGGGGTATTAAATGGTCATTAAAATTGCAGTCTGCGATGATGAACGGATTGCGTTGGAAGCAATATGCGGCAAAATCACAAAGACGTTTGAGCAGTGCGGGATAGAGGCAAGGACGGATAAATATCTCGGTTCGGAAAAATTTTGTGCGGCGTCGGAAAATTCGGACTACGATCTCGTCTTTCTCGACATCGACATGCCGGGTACGGACGGAATCAGTCTGGCGAAAAAGCTCCGCGAACAAAAAGCTCCGCCGACGATCGTTTTTGTATCGTCGAGGGAAGAAAAGGTATTCGACAGCTTTGTAGTGACGCCTTTCCGATTTGTCAGGAAAGGCAGATTCAATACGGAGATAACGGAGGCCGTATATGCGTATATACGGGAACGGCTCGACAATGACAAAGCGGTAACGTTCAGAATCAATAAAAATTCTTCCATCGTAAACATACGTCTGAACGATATCGTCTATATAGAGAGTTTCAAGAACAATCAATATATCCATATAGCGGAGGAAAGAGAACCCGTGGGTTTAAGCATGACCATGGACGAATTGGAGGAAAATTTTAAGAATTACGACATCATCCGCGTCCATAAGAGTTATTTGGTAAATATGCGTTATATCCGAAGGATAGACAAGGAAGAAGTATTGACGACGACGGGTGATCGGCTTTTGATCAGCCGCCGAAAGGCGCAGGAAGTAAAGAAGTCGTTTTTGAAATTTCTCAATCGGAAAGGGAAAGAGGCATGAAGCAGAATCGTGCCTCTTTTTTGTGCCGTTCGTCCGCGATTAACGCCCGTTCGGGAAAAAGTTCTTGACGTTTATTTTTCCTCTTTTACAATAGAAGGAGAAAGAACGGAGAAAGTATGCCGAAATTCTGGCTTGCGGAGGCGGTATGAAGAGAAAAATTTTTACCGCGGGAGCAATTGTGTTATGTTTTCTTTGCGTCCCGTTGTTTTTTTTGTTGATGGGCTTTATTTTGCCCTCTCAATTTTCGGATACGTATTATGCCGAGCTCGGAGCGATGTATTCAAGGCTCAAAGAGACGGAGGGGAAAAAGATTGTCATAATCGGAACCTCCAATATTGCCTTCGGAGTCGATTCCGCATTGATAAAGGAAGAACTTTCCCGCTGCGGAGCGGATTATACGGTCTGTAATTTCGGGCTGTACGGAGCAATCGGGACAAAAGCGATGCTGGATCTCGCCCTTGATGAAATAGAAGCGGGCGACCTCGTGATTTTATCTCCCGAGCTTTATCCTCAGTCTTTGAGCACGTATTTTTCGGGACAGGAGATGTGGCGGTGCGTGGATGGCGACATATCGTTGTTAAAGGGGATAAAGTCGGAGGACATCGAGTCGATGATAGGTTGTTTTCCGGGTTACGTGCAGGAGAAGTATTCTTATTTTGTGAGCGGAGAGGGCGCCGCGCCGAGCGGCGTTTACGCAAAAGCGTCGTTCGACGAAGATTGCGTAATGCGGGCAGAGGGCAGGGAATATAACGTCATGAAAGGACTGTACGACGCGAATAATCCGATTCGGCTCGACGCGAGTCTGTTCACCGCGGATTTTTTGGAATATGTAAACGACTATTCCGAGTCGGTTTCGCGCAAGGGAGCAACGATGTATTTTTCCTTTTCGCCGATGAACAGGCTGGGGATTTCCGATTCTTCCGCAGAAAGTGTGGAGGAGTTTTACGACTTTTTGGCGGAGGAATTAAGTTTTGAAATCATCAGCGACCCGCACGATTATATCATGGACGCCGAATGGTTTTACGACTCAAATTTTCATCTGAATGCGTCGGGAATGACGATCAGGAGCGTGCAGCTTTTGGAAGATATCAAAAATCTTTTGAAAATTTCCGCTCCGACGGAAATTCCCCTGCCGGAAAAGCCGGAGATTCCCGAGGACGAAATTTCGGGCGAGGGGAATAACGACTATGCGTCCGCGTTTTTGTATGAAATCGACGAGGACGGATGTTATCGGATAACGGGAATGACGGAGGCGGGAAAAAAGCTGAAAGAGGTAATCGTCCCGTATTCGGTGAACGGAATAAAGGTCTCGTCTTTTACGGCGGAGGTTTTTTCGGGAAATAGAAATTTAGTCAGCGTGACGCTGCAAGAGAATATTACCTCTGTTCCCGACCGTTCGTTTTTCGGGTGCACCGCGCTCGAAAAATTGATTATCGAGAACGAAGACCCCACGAGGATAAGCGTCGGATACGGATTATTGGAGGGGGCGGACGAGTGTAAAATTTATGTCCCGTCGTCTGCCTATGGAAAATATGCGGGGAACTATTTTTGGAGTTACTATAATGACGGGAGACTGAAAAAATATGATTAAGCGCCTTATTTCGCTCGCGGCGGCAATTCTTTTGCCCTTGATATTTTTATGCGGCTGTAACGGTGCGAGCGGTATAAACGCAGCCGTATCGGTCACAATTGAATCGGGGGCAGAATACGAGACCGAGCAAAATTTTTTCACGGTAAAGCGCGGGGAAAACTTACGGGTCGAGCTTCGCATTTTAGAGGGATTTTCCTTTCAATCCTGCGATTATAGGGATTATTCTTATACGACGGAAGGAGACATCACGGTTTTGACTTTGAGGAATATCCGCTATCCCGCGTTCGTGCACATTGAAACGGCGGGGCTGGCAGGGAGTATTCGTTACGATCTGAACGGCGGGAAATTTCTGGACGGCTCAGAGGAGGACTATTATATAGAGAACTATACGCTGGAACATCACCTCCGCGCGAATACGGAGCTTGGGACGGACCGAATTTATCGGGAGGGATATTCCCAAATCGGCTGGAATACGCGGGCGGACGGAAGCGGGGAGCATATCGGTCTCGGGAGCCGCGCGACGCCGGGCGATTCGACATTGGTTCTGTATGCGGAGTGGGCGGAATGGTCGGAAGGGGAATATTTTTGGGAAGCTACGGAAGGCGGAATCTCGCTGACGGGATATTCGGGAGAAAAAAATCGGGATAGTTTTGTCATTCCTTGGGAGATAGACGGAAAGGAAGTCGTCGGGCTTTCTTCGGGCTTTGCTGACGGGCTTTCTGCTTCTATGGTCGTGCTTCCGTATACGCTGAAACGGGCGGCGGCCGACAGTTTTCGGAATTGTCGTTTTGAGAATCTGTATTTTTCGGACGGAGTGACGGAAATTTCCGACGAGACGTTCCGCGACAATACGTTTTCGAGGGTATATATCAATGCGGTCGAAAAGCCGCGGTATCAGACGGGAAACGAAATCGCGTGGTTTGCGGACATGATGGACCGCCTCATTTTGTCTGCGGACGAAAAGAAGATGATATTTTTTTCGGGGTGCAGTTTTTCTTACGGCCTCGATTCCCGAACGGTATATGAATTTTTCGGCGGCGAATACACCGTGCTGAACATGGGAGTCATCGGAGGCACGAACGCGGCGTTTCAATTCGACTGTATTTCTCGGTTTATCGGGGAAGGCGACGTCTTCGTTCACGCGCCGGAGGTGGCGGGCTTTTACCAGCTGATGTACGTTTTGCGCGCGGAGCACAGGATGTTCGTGATGGCGGAGGGCAATTACGATCTGATTTCGTATGCGGACGCGGAATCGATCGGCGGACTTCTGACGGCGTTTTGTACGTACAATAAGGGCCGAATGGAAATGGAGGAGGGGAGCTACGAAGATTATATCGACGCCTATAACGAATTCGGAGACATTGCGAGAGTCCGTCCCGGCGGGAAAGACGTGAGCTATACGGAAGGTTATACGTATTGCACGGAGTACGTGACGGACGTTTCCTGCGGGAATCTGAAAGAATATTACGGAAAAATCGAATCGAACGGCGGAAGAGTGCTGTTTTCGTTTTCCCCCGTCAATCTCCGCGGATTAAGCGCGGAGGAAAAGAGCGCTCGCGTGTGGGAGGGCTTTGAGGGAAAAATCCGTGCGGGGATTAGTCCCGATATACCGGTGATTTCCCGCGCGGAGGATTATCTCTTTACGGGCGAATATTTTTACGATACGAACTATCATCTGAACGACCGCGGCGTTGCGGTCAGGACGGAACGGCTGATCGGCGACATCGAGCGATATTTTCGGGAAAGCGGAGATGGGGAACAAAAGGGAGCAGAAGAATCTGCTCCCTTTTGTCATACTGCCGTTTGTAGCGGTTGAGAGACATTTCGTGCAGTCGGAAATCCGTTTGTCCTTTGAATGAGCAGTCCGTTACCGAAATATTGAATCGGTAGGGGTTTTGTTTTATAATTTGCGTAGCATCGGCAGGAGTCGTGCCGAAATTCAATCACTAAATAAGGAGTTAAAAGATGCGGAAGAAGTTTTTTGACGTATTGATGGCGCTGGTCATGACGTTGTCCATCGGAATTGTCTGCCTTGCGGGTTGCGGCGAAGGGGAGGAAAGCTCGGAGACGCCCTCCGACAGTTACACCGTCACGTTCGACGTCAACTACGAAGGCGGAGAAAACATAACGCAGTCGGTGAAAGCGGGCGAAAAGGCCACGGCCCCCGAAGTCGAGCGCAGCGGTTTCGAGCTTTTGGGCTGGTATACGGACGAGGAATTGGTAAATCTTTACGACTTCGGCGCGGTCACGGAAGACATCACGGTATACGCGGATTGGAAAGATTTGAGCAAGACGTACTATACGGTCACCTATAATTACAATAACGGCGAAGAAGCGTTCGAGCGCGAGCTGGAAGAAGGAAAGCGCGTCAACGAACCCGAGCAGCCCGAATGGGAAGGCTATGTGTTTTACGGCTGGTATTCGGACGCGGAATTTACGGAGGAATACGTGTTCGGCCATAAAATCGAGGGGAACGTGACGCTGTATGCGCGTTGGGCGACGCTCACCGCGTTTGAAGCGGAAGACATAAATTTTAGAGGTTTGAGAAGTCCCGTCTATTCGGGGACGGTCACGGGGACGGATTTCATCGTTTATGACCGCCGCGGCAACGGCGCCAGCAACGGTTACTATGTAATGGGCCAGTATGCGAAGGACGGCGGGGAATATCAGACGACGCTGGAATTTCACATCAATGCGACGGAGGCGACGAGCGACGCGACGCTGTATCTTCGTCTTTCGGCCGCATACGGCGGGTTTACCATCAACGGAGACACCTATCAGGTTTCCGTAAACGGCACGCTGTACAATTACAGCGACATTACGTTTGAAAACGCGGCGCAGGGCGTGGACAGCTATTCTGCCTACCTTCCGTTTGAAGATTATCTCATTTCTTCCAAGGTAAATCTGAAAGAGGGCGATAACGTGATAAAGCTCATCGTGAACAATTCGACGTCCATGGGCGGAACGACGAAAGCCTTCGGCCCCTGCGTGGATTGCATCAAGGTTGCGACGGCGGACGGAGAACTTTCCTGGGGCGAAGGCTATCCGGTTTCGGGGAATTATGACGAATAAAAGTTTCTGAACAGGGAAATGTATCATGAAAAAATGGTTTTCATTCAAGAGTATAAAGGCTTGGTTCATATCGGCGGTGACGTTTGTGGTTTTGGTGATCGTCGTAGACGTTTTGGCCTTCGGGGTATTTTATAAGCCGATCGTCATGGCGCTTGGTTCTGAGCGTCCCGTCTACGGCGACGACGTGGATTCTCCGTATGTTCCCGAGGCGAAGAGCAAACAGGAAGCCTATGACCTTGCGAACAGCTATAACGAGTGGTTTTGCGAAGAAGGCTCGGTGCTGTTGAAGAACGCGAATAATGCCCTTCCGCTCGCGGAGGGCAGCAAGGTGAGCGTATTCGGAAAGAGCTCTGTAAACCTCGTTTACGGGGGGACGGGTTCGAGCGCGGGCAACCTTTCGAATGCAAAGACGCTGTATGAGAGCTTGGAGGCGGCGGGGTTTGAATACAATCCGACCTTGAAGAGCTTTTATGACGACGATAAGAAATCCGGAAGCGGCAGAGAAGAGAACTCGGACGATCTGGACAACGGAGAAGAAGTCATGATGAGTACGGGAGAAACGCCGTACAGCTCCTATGTTTCCAACAATATAACGGCGTCGTATGCGGGATATTCCGACGCGGCAATCGTAGTCTTTTCCCGTGCGGGCGGGGAGGGCTTCGACCTTCCGAAAACCTCTTCGGACGATCCCGACCGCCATTATCTCGAACTCGATCCCAACGAGCAGGAATTGCTGAGACAGGTGACGAACGTGTTTGAAAAAGTAGTGGTGGTCATCAACAGTTCGCACGCGATGGAGCTAAATTTCGTGGAAGACGGTACATACGGCGACATCGACGCCTGTCTTTGGATCGGTGCGCCGGGCGCTTCGGGAATCATGTCTCTCGGCAGAATTTTAAGCGGGGAGGTCACGCCTTCGGGGCATACCGCGGATACGTACGCGGCGGATTTCACGAAAGACCCGTCTTATAACAATTTCGGCTATACGGCCAATGTGTACGATAAGAAGGATTCCTCGGACAGATCCTATTGGTTCAGCCAGTACGAGGAGGGCATCTACGTCGGCTATCGCTATTACGAAACGGCGTGGTACGAAGCGGAACAGGGGAATTATGCGGACTTCGATTACGATTCCGCGGTCGTCTATCCCTTCGGCTACGGCCTGTCCTATACGTCGTTTTCGTGGGAAATCGTGGACGATTCCTCGCTGAACGGCAAGGAAATATCGGAGGACGGCTCCTATACCGTCACGGTGAAAGTGACGAATACGGGCAGATACCCGGGCAAAGACGTCGTGCAGATGTATTGCGGCGCGCCCTATACGAAAGGCGGAATCGAAAAGGCGTATAAGGTATTGTGCGGCTTTGAAAAGACTCCCGAGCTTTATCCCGCATCGGAGAATGCCGCACACCCCGAGGACGCGGCGGACGGAAAGGATAAGCCGAATTCCTGTGAAATCACGCTCACTTTTACGCCGTACGACGTGGCGTCTTACGACTATTCGGACGCGAACGAAAACGGCTTTGTCGGTTACGAGCTGGATAGCGGAAATTATACGATGTTCGTTTCCTTCGACGCGCACGACGATTTCGCGGAAATCCCGTTTACGGTCGGCGCGGACGGAATCCGCTATGAAAACGATCCCGACACGGATACGAAAATCGAAAATCTTTTCTCCGACGCGGAGGAGGGATTGGTCACGGAGAGACTGTCCCGTTCGGACTTTGCGGGCACGTGGCCTCAGAAGGCGACCGACGCGGACAAGACCGCTTCCGACGAACTCATCTCGTCGCTGACGTCCACAAAGAGCAACAATCCCGAATCGGATTCCTATACCATGCCCGAACAGGGCGTCGTTTCCGAAACGCCGTTGACGCTCCGCGATTTGCTCTATGACGAGGACGGGAAATTCGTCGGCAGGGTAAGCTACGACGACCCTCGCTGGGAGCAGCTCTTGAATCAGCTCACGGTCTCCGACCTCGGAAATTTATTCAACGACGGGTGTTTCCACAGCGTGGCGGTGCTCGGAATCGGGAAGCCGCTGACGATAGACACGGACGGTCCCGCGGGCTTTACAAACTTCATTCAGAAAGACCTCGTGACGAAAACCTGCGTGTATTGCAGCGAAGTGGTTCTTTCGAGTAGCTGGAATAAAGAAGTTCTCTATCAGATGGGCTCCTCCATCGGCGACGAAGGAATTTGGGGCAATATGGAGTCGGGCGGCTATCCCTATTCGGGACTGTACGCTCCCGGGGCGAACATTCACAGAAGCCCCTTCGGCGGCAGAAACGGAGAATATTTCTCGGAGGACAGCTACCTGACGGGCATTTGCGCGGCGAAGGAAATCGAAGGCGCGGCGGATAAGGGCGTATATATGACGATAAAGCACTTTGCCGTAAACGAGCAGGAGACCAAGCGTTCCGTCTCGGGGCTCGTGAATTGGCTGGACGAACAGTCCCTGCGGGAATTGTATCTGAAAGCGTTTGAAATCGCCATAAAGGAAAGCGACGGAAAAGCGAGCGCGGTCATGAGCTCGTTCACGAGAATCGGAACGGTCTGGGCGGGCGGCGACTATCGCCTTCTGACGACGGTTTTAAGGGACGAATGGGGCTTCAACGGCTTCGTCATCTCCGATTTCAATACGAATTATTACATGAACTGTAAGCAAATGGCGTATGCGGGCGGAGATCTCAATTTGTCCAGCACGCGGTTCTGGAACGGCGCGGAGAACGCGAGCAGCGCCGCCGACGTCACGGTGCTTCGGAAGGCGGCGAAGAACATTCTGTATGCCGTCGTGAACTCCAACGCGATGAACGGAAACATTATCGGCTATAAAATGCCGATATGGCAGGTCATCGCCATAACGGTGGAAAGCATTTTGGGCGGAATCGCAGTCGGCACGGGTATCTTCGTGTTCGTGCGCGCCGCCAGGAAACGCAAGGCGGACTCGCCCGACGATACGCCCGCGGAGGGTGCGGACTCTTCCGAACAAGGGTAACGCGCCCATGGTCGGTACACACGCTTCCGCAAAAGGGGAATTCGCCCTTTTGCGGGAGCGGCGGAAAGAATTTCCGCGGAAAATCAATCAGATTCAATCGACGTCATGTTGAAAGAATAAAATAAATCCGGGAGGAAAAGTATGTCAAAAACACAAAGCAAGAAGTTCAGGGCAGTCCCCGTTTTGGCGGCGGCGCTGTCCCTGGCCGCCTGCGTGGCGGGAACGTCTGTGATGACCGATTATGTTTCGGCGTTTGCCGAATCGTCGTCGGGCGTCAAGAAGATTTCGGCGGATTATACGTCCTACGAAGAAACGCTTCGGGCGGGCGAAGACCTCAACGTCGAGCTTCAAAGCGAAGGCAGCGTATTGTTGAAAAACAATAACGACGCTCTGCCCCTTACGTCGTCGGAAAGGAAAGTCACCCTTTTCGGCATTTGCAGCAGCCATATCGTCACGGGCGGCGGCGGTTCCGGCGGCGGAACGATAACCGACAAGATGAACGATTACGACCTGCACGAAGGTTTGGAAATGGCAGGCTTTGAGACGAATAAAGCCGTCAAGGCATTTTATGATGCGCAGTCGAATACGAACGAGGTGGACCAGACCAGTCTCGACGGATTAAAGACCTATGAGGATTCCTTCAAGATGTATAACGACGCGGCCATCGTGGTGATCGGCCGTACGGGCGCCGAGATGAGCGACCGCGCGAGAAGCGGTTACGATACGACCGAGGAAGACCCGATCGGAAAACACTATCTGGAACTTTGCGACAACGAAAAGGCGTTGATCGACTATGTGACGCAGCACTTTGAAAAGGTAGTCGTGCTGATCAACAGCTCCAACGTAATGGAACTCGGCTGGCTGGAAGACAACGAAAAGGTAGACAGTATACTTTGGATCGGCGGCACGGGTACGACGGGCACGGTCGGCGTCGGGAAGATTTTGAGCGGCGAAGTAAATCCTTCGGGCAAACTCGTGGACATCTACATGGCGGATTTGAAGAAGGATCCCACTTGGTTCAATTCGGGCGACCTGACGCACATCGAAGGCGGAACGAGCGCCATGTATACGTCCGAGGGCCTGTATGCTCCCTCCAATACGCAATATGACCAATATAACGCGCTGGTGTATAAAGAGGGCATCTACATGGGCTATCGTTTCTATGAAACGGCGGCGGCAGAGGGCTATTTTGCCGAAGGCAAGTACGATGCGAAAATCGGCACGATCCCCGAAAAGTACGACGGCGACGCGTACTATAACAGGGATACGGGCGTCATTTATCCCTTCGGTTACGGCATGAGCTATACGAGCTTTGCTTGGAGCGATTATACGGTCGATATTCCCGAAGATGCGAACGGCGACATAACCGTGACCGTGACGGTAACGAACACGGGTGACGTCGCGGGCAAGGATGTCGTTCAGGTATACGCGCATTCCCCTTACATCGAGGGAGAAATCGAGAAATCGGACGTAGACCTCGTCGCATTCGATAAGACCGACCTTCTCGAACCGGGCGAATCCCAGACGCTTACCATTACCTTTGAATACAGCGTGCTCGCGCAGTTCGACTCCGAGGACGCGAATAAGAACGGTAAGTCGGTGTATGAAATCGACGGCGCGGAGGAGGCGTATAACCTTACGCTTCGCACGGATTCCCACACCGTCAAGACGGACGCGGAAGGCAAGCCGCTCAAATATGAATGGAGCATAGACGACGATATTTGTTACGAATATACCGTGGACGGAAAGCTGATGACGGCGGACGGAGAGGGCGCGACGGACGGAACGAAGGTCTACGCGATGTTCTCTCAGGGCGATATCTATGATTCGCTCCTCGGGAAAGACGCCTCCGACATGGGCTTTGTGACCCGCGCGGGCGGAAAATTCGGTCTCCCGACTACGGCGAGCAAGGCTGATTTGACCTATGACAAGAAATATCTCGAATACATGGATTTGACGAACGAGTTTACTCCCGACGAGGATTACGCGGCAGACGGCAGCGCGAATACGGCGATCGGCGCCGAGAAGTGGGTTCGCGAAAGCAAGCCCGCGAGCTGGACGCAGGCCGACGAGACGGCGGAAGGGCTCGACGTGAGCACGCTTGCGGGAAAGAACTACACGGCGCCTACATACGACCCTGAAACCAAGACATGGACGGAGTCGGACGACGAAGACACGAAGGCTTGGGAAGAATTCCTGAACAAGATGAGCTGGAACGACCTCGTGACGCTCGTAAGTAACGGCCAAAACGGAGCCGTGGCACTCGAATCCATCAATCTTCCCAATGCGGACTATAACGACGGTCCCGGGCAGTTGAAGGGTGGCGGAAATAGCACAAAGACGGGCGATTACGGAACTTATTATGTCAGCCATGTAGTCATAGCCTCCACATGGAACACGGATTTGGCGGAGAAGCAGGGGCAGATCATCGGAAATGAATCCCTCTATCTTGGAACGGAAGGCTGGTGGGGACCCGGCGCGAACATTCACCGCACCCCCTTCGGCGGGAGAAACTTCGAGTATTATTCTCAGGACGGCTTGCAGGGCGGAAAGATTGCGGCAGCGGTCATGAAGGGAGTACAGAAGAAGGGCGTACAGGTATTTATCAAACATCTCGGCGCGAACGAACAGGAAAATCTGAGAGCCGAACCGAATAACGCTACGGTCGCCACCGAACAGGCTTTGAGGCAAATTTATTATAAGTGTTTCGAGCTTGCCTTCACGGAAGGCAAATGCAACGGCGCGATGACGTGTACGACCCGTACGGGCGTCGTGGCCTCTGCGAACAATTACGCATTCCTTACGGAACTCATTCGCGGCGAGTGGGGAGCGGGCAACGCGCTCTTCATGGAGGACGTGGAAGCGGAAAATTGGCACGTTATGGATCATAACCTTCGCGCGGGCAACTCGCTGCCTTTGACCGACAGAACGGGCAGGATCAGCGGAACGTGGGATTCGGCGAATCAATATGTAACCGTCAATAAATCCGCTTCCGACACGACGCAGGTCGCAAGCTATACCCAGTGGTATGCGGTGAGAAGCAACGCGCAGCGCGTCATTTACAGCACGATCAATTCCAACGCCATGAAGAACGGCTATGATTTGAGCGCGTTTGCGGATAAAACGCTTGCCGTCGCGCAGAAAGGCGTGAGCTATAACGCTTCGGTGGGAACAAAACTTTCGGGTGTTTCGATTCAGTCGTATTCGATCGTGGACGGAGCGCTTCCCGAAGGCTTGACGCTTTCCTCCGACGGAACGATTTCGGGGAAAGTGACGAACGCGGAAGCAAAGACGTACACCTTTACCGTTCAGGTAAACTGCGACCTTTGGGTTACCAAGACGGCCGATTATTCCATTACCGTCGAGGAAGCGCTGACGATCGACGAATCGTCCCTGGCGGGCCTGACGGCGGGAACGGACTCCGAATTCCAGATTGCGGCGGGTATCGACGCGGCGAATTACGATGAAGTTGTATATACTGTGACGGCGGGTGCATTGCCGGAGGGCATGCAGATCAACTCCCAAGGGCTGGTATACGGCACGCCGACGGCGGCGGGCGATTATACGTTCACCGTGCAGGTCAAGGCGACCAAGACGGAAGGCGAAGGCACTAGCGCGACGGTTACGGAGGATGTTCTGACCCGTGAATTTACGGTGACGGTGGCCCCGCAGGAGTTCACTTATACGGTGACGTTCAATACGCAGGGCGGCAGCGCGGTGAGCTCCCAGTCGGTAGCGGCTGGCGAAAAAGTTACCATTCCCGCAGCTCCGACCAAGGACGGTTATGAATTCGGCGGCTGGTATTACGACGAAGCCTGCACCGCCGTGGCGGATTTGGGCAACGCGGTAGACGGGGACATCACCCTGTACGCGAAGTGGGTGGCTCCCGTTGCTTCGACGGCTGCGGAGAGCGGCTGCGGTTCAGCCCTGAACGGCGGAGCGCTCGCTTTGGCGGGAACGTTGGCAATCGGTTTGGGCGCAGTCCTGCTGCTTCGCAAGAAGGAAAATTGACGGACTTCTTTGCATGAAGGGAAGAGAGGCGCGGTAAAAAGCGCCTCTCTGTTTTATTCTCGGCGCCTCTTCAAAATTTTCATGCCTTTTGTCCTTCCAGAAATACCGTTTGACGCGGAAATCTTGAATCCGCGGACAGAGGGTGATAAAATGTATTTGTGGGAGGGAAAACATGGAAGATGCAATCATATTTTCTTCGCCGATACTGCTGTTGATTTTTTTGATTTCTTTTCTGCTTCATGCCTTTGCGGAGCGGACGGACAAGGCGCGGTACTTTTTTTTGTTTTGTTCGGTGGCGGTTTTCGTGTTCGGAGAAATTTATTCTTTTTTAAGCGGAGCGGAATATCTGGAAATCTGTATTTTTGCGCTTCTCTATTTTTTGACGACGGTTTTCGATCCTCAATCATTCGGCGGTAAAAACAAATGAATTTCAATTCTTTGTCCTTTTTGATATTTTTACCGATAACGGTCTTTCTGTATTGGGTTCTTCCGCATCGTTTCCGTTGGATAATGCTTCTCATTGCGTCGTACTTTTTCTATATGAGCTGGAACGTCTGGCTGGGTTTTCTCATGTTCGTGACGTGTCTGGTGGCGTATCTCTGTTCGCTTTTGATTTCCCGAACGGAGAAAAAGAAGGTCAAGAAGCTGGGGCTTGCGATAGCGGTCGTCTTTTGTCTGGGCGTTTTGATCTTTTTCAAATACATCAATTTCCTGTTGGAGAACCTGACGGGCGTAATTCGGCTGTTCGGCGGAGAGATAGACGATATTTCCCTGAATATTCTCCTGCCCGTCGGAATCTCGTTTTATACGTTTCAGACGCTGTCGTATGTCATCGACGTCTATCGCGGGGATTTCGAGGCGGAGAAACACTTCGGCTATTTCGCGCTGTTCGTTTCGTTTTTTCCCCAACTCGTCGCGGGTCCCATCGAGCGTCCCGGCAAACTTCTCCCCCAACTGAAAGAGGAACGGAAATTCCGAAAGGAATACTTTACGGAAGGAATGGAATTTCTGCTGATCGGCTTTTTTCGGAAATGTGTAATCGCGGATATGTGCGGGGTGTTCGTGAACCATGTCTTTGCGGATTTATCGCAGGCGAACGCATTGTCTGTAACCTTGGCGGCGCTGCTGTTTTTCGTCCAGATTTACTGCGATTTTGCGGGGTATTCGGAAATTGCGATGGGTTCGGCGCGGCTGATGGGAATGAGCCTTTCCCGCAATTTCAATAAACCGCTGCTTTCGGCGAGCTATACGGAATTTTTCCGTCGCTGGCACATTACGCTCAATCAGTGGTTTACGCAATATGTATATATCCCGCTTGGCGGCAATCGGAAAGGCAAAGCGAGAAAGATCTTAAATACTTTAATCGTATTTACATTGTGCGGTCTCTGGCACGGCGCGAATTGGACCTATGTCTTTTGGGGGCTCTACGCGGGGATTATGGTAAGTTTGGAGAGCGTGTTATTACCTCGGATATCCGCAGTTTTTCAAAGGAAAAATGTGGACTTTGAAGGGAAAACGGTGCGTTTTTTCAGAATATTTATCGTCTACCTATTCATGATTCCTTCTCTCTTATTGTTCAGAGCGCAATCCATCGGGGAGTTTTGCGAAGCGTTCGGAAAAATTTTCACGGCCTTCGGATTCGGGAACGGTTATTTTGAATCTTCGTTCGAGTCGTTGGGAATGAACGGTCTGCAATTTATGTTCGTCGGCGTTTCATTGTTTGCGATGAGCCGATTAAACAATCTGTATCCCGATTGGGAGAAAGCGGGCGTTTCTCGGGAGCTGACCGAAACGGAAGCCTCGCGCCGTACATTGACGTTTTTGTTTATGGCGGTATGCGTTGCGCTGTGTTGGATAGCGCTTTTGTCGGACAATAGTTTGAGCGACTTTACATATTTTCAATTTTAGGGGGGCAGAGATGAAATCCGTCAGGTTTGCGATATGCGACGACGATGAAATCAGTTTGGAAATATTGAGTGACTTGGTCGTAAAGGTCTGCAAGCAGCACGATATTTTGGCGATTGTGGACGGTTATGATTCGGGCGGGAAGCTGTTGGAGTATATCGGCGGGCATAATTATGCGGCGATTCTCATCGATATGAACATGCCGAAGATGAACGGAATACAGCTTGCGAAACGCTTGCGTTCGTCGAAAAATTGTCCGAACATCATTTTCGTGTCGGGACAGGAGGAGAACGTATTTTCGACTTTTCAGGTCAGTCCCTTTGCTTTTATCCGCAAGAACAAACTCGACGAAGATATCGATATGGTTTTGAGTTGGTTCATAGAAGACTATTTCGACCACGGTCAGACGTTAGAAGTGCCTGCCGCGGAAAAAGAAATCTTGATTTTCAAATATAGCGAGATCGTGTATATCGAGAGCTGTAAGCGCGTCCAATACGTGCATCTTGTCGGAAACAGGACGGTGGAAATTCATTCCAACATGGCAGAGCTGGAAGAAAAGCTGCGCGGAAGCCCCATAAAATCCGTTCACAGGAGTTATTTGGTCAATTATCGTTACATTTCGAGAATCGATCGTACGGAATTGAAATTGACCGTGGGAGAGAGCATTCCCCTGAGCCGCAACCGCGCAAACGAGGTGCGGGAGGAATATCTCAGGTATATTTGTTCCAAGGGCAATCTGAATTTATAGCCGAATATTTGCGGTAGTAATGTTTTGGGTAGGTCTGTTATCGTCGGGCGACGTGAGCGGCTTTGAATATTTTCAATTTTAGTAGAGGAAAGAGATGAAACCGAGCGAAAGAAAACTTTACGAATACTTAGAGGAATATGCGAAAAAGCGAGGG
>CAJFQM010000012.1 GCA_904419075.1 uncultured Clostridia bacterium | reverse complement strand
GCGGATATATGCGCCCTGTTTTGACTTGAAAAGGCATGAGGTACATTGTGTCCGACCGCAAGGCAATGCGCGCATATTTCTTTTCCCGCAATCGTGATTCTGAGCGGTTCGTCCATACTCAAAAACAGTTGGATAGGATAATGCGAATGTACTTCTGCATCGATCGTATCCGTAATGATCCCGATATTGTCGGTGTCAAAAAAGATTTTCAGCATGTGACTTTTTTCCCTTTTTATTTTGCGGGACACAGTACTTTCAGCTTATCTTCAATCGTTTCCGAATGGGTTTCTTCCGCCATTTCGATGTAAGTATCTTCTTGTTTTTCAGTCGGAATGACGCCGTAATGTTCTTTGAGCTGCAAAACAGTCATTCCTTTGGCTCTCAGTTCTTTGATTTCTTCTAACCTCTGAATACTGGAAACCCGAGCATACCTTCTGGTCAATTTTTCTTCCGCTTGCTCAAAGGGCAGCAGGCCTTCTTCTGTATAAAATTTTAATGTACTGTATCGCGCAGCCGTCAACCGCACGAGTTCGCCGATCGTAACAAATTCGGCTTGCCGTATCGTTTCCAAAGATCTTTGCCTGGACATACTTTGCCTCCTATTCGCCAAATACTCCCAAAACACCTGTGTTCAGGGCAATCAGATTTTCTATATGCGCAATCGCTTTTTTGATTAAAGTACCGTTCGATGAATTTACGATAAAAGCCAATTTATCTTTTATTTTACGGCGTTCAAAAGGCGAAAAATATTTGGACAAACAGCCGCTTTTAGCCAATAATACGACGAGAGCCGCACAATTGTCCGTTATTTCTCCGTCTTCCAACAACTCTGCCCGAATTTCATCGACAATGATCTCGACGGTTTCCCGTTTCGGAACAAATCTCTTAAAATATCCCAAAAATCCGTTTGTAAATTTGCTCAATGCTTCTTGTTCCGCCAAAGATTTTCCCACATCGCTTAATAGCGCGTTCAGCCGTTTGCCGATTACGGAATAATTGTATTCTTCAAACAGTTTCTTTGTTTTTATGGGACTATGCTTGTGAATATACTCATAAAGAGAAAAAAGATAACTCATTCTCTTCGGAAGTTTTCCCGCAATTGCAATGATATTATTGTCTATGGAAATACATTGCTCCATTTGTAATTCCAATACTCCCGCCGCTACAAAGCAAATTTGTTTATTGGTGCTCAGCGTCGGCAATCCGCCTCTATTATTTACGGCACATACCATATATTTTTGTGTGATCGATAAGTCTTGCATTGTCAGCCTCCTACTGTCTACTTATTACTTACTACTTACAGTATAACACTGATTTTTATCTTTGTCAACTCATTTTCTGATATATGACCGATATTCGTCAAAAAGGGGGAGCGCTGATTTTGACCGAAGTGAAAAATTTTACCGTTGGCCTTTGGGCGATTTTTTAATTGAGCTTATCAGTGGTGACGAAGGAGACAAAATAGGGGAAAGCAGGCAGAGAAAACGGTTTATATGATCATACAGGCAAAAAGTGCTGAAACTGAAAACGAGTTCGAAGGAGGCTGAGGGCGGGATTTTTCATCGAATACTTTCCGGGATATGCGGCAAACCTGAAAAATACTTTCGAGACATTAATCGTCGTTGCCGAAAAGTAAGTTTTTCTGTATCACCGCCGTTTCATATATAAAATCGGATAGGGATTTCCCTGTCTGTCCGTATTGCTTTGTTGAAAAACCCGAAAACCCATATGTTCGTAAAACCCTTTTGCGAGCGGATTTTGTTCGTTGGCGGTTAATTCCCCGACCGAATATTTATCGATTCCGTAACGTAAAAGCACTTTGCCTAAGCCTTTTCCTCTCTCTGAGGCCGCGACAAACAGCATTTCGAGTTTCTGTCCGTCTATTCCCGTGAAGGCAGTCGGGGGACGATCTTCTTTTTCCAAAACAATTAATCTCGGTATATCTTTCAATGCCTGCGGAACATATTGCTTAATATTCTCTATTTCTGAATTGGATAGAAACAGAGGTGTGGCTTTTACGGCACTTTCCCGAACGATCAGTAACTGTTCTGTCAAAGGTAAGATCCGTTGTCGGATTTCACGTATTTTTATATTTTTTTATCGTAAGATAAAAATTATATTTATCAAAATCTCCGTTGCCTGTATACGCAACGGAGATTTTTAACGGGTTTATTCTTTGGGTTCGCCGGGCATCAGCCACGCTTTATGATCGGTATGCAGCAGTTCGTGCGCGCGATGCGAAAGGGGCTTTTGCAGATAATTTTCGTAACACTTGATGACGGAAGGATTTTCGTGCGAGAATCGGAGCGTATTTTCTTTGTCCAGCTTCCTGAGATTCTCCCCGCGTTCCTCGGCGGATTCCTTGCCTTCGTGAATGGGTTGTCCGCCGCCTCCCGCGCAACCGCCGGGACAGGCCATGATTTCTACGAAATCGTAATGCACTTCTTTGCGGTCGATAGCTTCCATCAGTCTGCGGGTATTGCCGAGCCCATGGGCGACGGCTACGCTGATCTCCGTTCCCGCGACGTCGAATTTTGCTTCTTTCCAGCCTTTCATGCCGCGGACGGCATAGAAAGCGTCGGGATCGGGATTTTTGCCCGTCACGAGATAATACGCGGAGCGGAGCGCCGCTTCCATGACGCCGCCCGTGGTTCCGAAGATCACGGCCGCGCCTGTACCCACGCCGAGAGGGGAGTCGAATTCTTCCTCTTTGAGATCCTGCGGAATGATGTGTTCCGCGCGGATGAGGCGGTCGATTTCGCGGGTGGTGAGCACTACGTCGACGTCCTGTCCCGCACCTGCGTCGTTCATGACGTCGAGGGCACATTCGTGCTTTTTGGCGATGCAGGGCATTACGGAGATACAGAAAATCTTCTCGGGGTCTACGCCCAAAATATCGGCATAGTAGCTCTTTGCGATGGCCCCGAACATCTGCTGCGGCGATTTTGCCGTAGAGAGCCGCGAGACATATTGAGGATACTGCGATTTTATAAACCGTACCCAACCGGGACAGCAGGAAGTGAACATGGGAAGTCCCGACTGTTTGATTTCGGGAAGGCGCTTTAAAAATTCGCTTCCTTCTTCCATGATCGTGAGATCTGCGGAGAAATTCGTGTCGAAAATATAATTTATGCCCATGCGGCGGAGTGCCGAAACGAGGCGCTTGGTCGTCGCAAATTCCCTAGGAAGCCCGAAGGCCTCGCCCCAGGCCGCCCGCACGGCCGGCGCGATCTGGACGACCGTGATTTTTTCGGGATCGGCCAAAGCGTCGAGAACCTTATCGGTATCGTCTCTCTCCCGGAGCGCTCCCGTCGGACAATGCGTGATGCACTGCCCGCAGAGCGTGCAGTCCGTCTCTTTGATCATGCGGCCCTTGGATACGTCCACGGTCGTGCGCGAACCCGTATTGGTCACGTCCCAGACGTGCATATCCTGAATTTTGTCGCATACCTGTACGCAGCGCATACATTTAATGCACTTGTTCGCGTCGCGGATCAGGGGGAAGTTTTTCGGCCATGTCGCTTTGACGAAATCTTTCTGAAAGCGCTGGTCGATGATGTCGAGGTCGTTGGCAAGGTTCTGCAAAGAGCAGTTGCGGCTCCTGACGCAGGTGGCGCAGTGCGCGTCGTGCTGGGATAAAATCAGCTCCACGTTGATTTTGCGGGTGTTGCGGACCTTGGGACTGTTCGTCAGAATTTCCATGCCTTCCTTGACGACGTTATTGCACGCGGTAACGAGCTTTTCTTTGCCCTTGATTTCCACCACGCACACGCGGCAGGCGCCGATTTCGTTCAGGTCTTTGAGAAAGCACAGGGTGGGAATGGATACGCCCGCTTTCGCCGCGGCGTTGAGAATCGTCGTTCCTTCTTCTACGGTGACGGGTACGTTGTTGATTTTTAAGGTTACCATTTTTCCACTCTGCCTCCTTTGAAAATACCGTAACCGAAGTGGTCGCATCTTAAACACCGTCTCGATTCTTGCAGAGCTTCCTCTTCGGTCATGCCGCATTCCATGAGCTTGAAGTCCTTTTTGCGCTCGGAAGCGTTGCGCTCTTTCATGTTCACGCGGCCGCAGGAACAGCGGTCGTCCAGGCGAATGGGGGGAATCTGTACGTCTACGTTGAGTTCATGGCGGAAACCGAGATATTCGTCGATGTTCGCCGCCGCGACCTTTCCCGCCGCAATCGCGCGAATGACGGTCGCGGGTCCCGTGACGCAGTCGCCGCCCGCGAATACGCCGGGAATATCCTTGATACCGCTCCAATTCAGAGCGTCGATTACGCCGCGCTTGACGGGGATTCCGTGCTTTTCAAAGCTGCGCGATTCGATACCCTGTCCGATCGCCACCAGCACCAAATCGCAGGCCAGCCGCTCTTCCGGCTTTTCGGAGTTGCAGGGCTTGGGTCTGCCGCGGTCGTAGGGGCCGATGATCTGGGGTTTTACCCAGAGCGCCACGGCTTTGCCGTCCTTGTCCTTTTCTATGCGGAGGGGGGATTGCAGTTCGAGAACTTCGCAGCCCTCCTGAATGGCGCCTTCCACTTCTTCGCGCATGGCGGTCATGTCCACCTGACGGCGTCTGTATACGATTCTCACGCGTTTTGCGCCGAGCCGTATGGAGGAGCGGGCCACGTCCATGGCGACGTTTCCGCCGCCGATGACGATGATGTCTTTGCCCTTGAAATCGGGCATTTCGTCGTCGCCGATTCCGCGGAGCATTTCCACCGCGGACACGACGCCCTTCGCGTCCTCGCCTTCGATGCCGATTTTTTTATCCGTCTGCGCACCGATGGCTATGTATACCGCGTCGAAGTCCTTTTTGAGATCGATGATGCTGGGATCTTCTCCGACGGTGGTCTCCGTCTTGACCGTAATGCCCACGGACATCAATTCTGCGATTTCCTTATCGAGGATTTCGCGGGGCAGACGATAGCTCGGAATCCCGTAACGGAGCATGCCGCCCAGTTTCTTTTTGGATTCGAAAATCGTGACCGCATGGCCCATGAGTGCGAGATAATAGGCCGCGGAAATGCCGCCGGGCCCGCCGCCGATGACGGCCACTTTCTTGCCCGTGGGGGGCAGGGGAGCGGGTACGGGCACATCGCCCGCATGTTCTACCGCGAAACGTTTGAGTCCGCGGATGTTGATGGAGGCGTCCATCAGACTGCGGCGGCAACGCACTTCGCAGGGGTGTTCGCAGATGAGTCCGCACACGGCGGGCAGGGGATTGTCCTTGCGGATGAGCCTGACGGCGTCCGCGTTTCTTCCCGCTTCCACCAGCGAAATATAGCCGGGAATGTCCACGCCCGCGGGACACTGCGCCACGCACGGAACGGGCTGATTGAGCGCGCATTTGCAGCGCCCGTGTTCGATGTGTTCGATGAAGTCGTCGCGGAATCCGCGGATTCCTTTGAGAACCATGTTCGCCGCTTCGTAACCGATGGCACAGTCGGCCGAAAAATAGATGCTTTCGGCCGTCTTTTCGATCAGGTCCACGGTGTCGAGGGTGGCGTTCCCGTCCAGAACGTCGTCCAAAAGTTTTTCCAGCTGTCCCAGCCCGATTCGGCAGGGAACACATTTGCCGCAGGATTGGGCATGGCACATCTTCAAAAAGGACGACGCCATGTCTACGGGGCAAAGACCCGAAGGGCTGGCACTGATACGTCTTTCGACGTCCTTGTACAGCTCCTCCACGGTGGCCTGCGCCCGATTCTGCGTAATGATACTCAGTCTGCTCATAATTCCTCCCGTTTTCAGCAGTTGAAAATTTTTCTCAAAATTGTTTTTTCAAAATGTTACAATTTTAATGAAATCATTAATAATTTTATCATGAATATATAACGTAAGTCAAATGAAAGTAAAAACGATTGCCGATTGTTTGTTTATTACACCAATTTTTGTGAAAATGTTACAAAAGGTAACTGCGGTTTATTTTGCCGGCGGGGAGTTTTCGCAAAAATTTTTGAAAAACAGGGGCTTCGGGCCTTGTAATTTTACCTGAAATGTGTTAAAATAATAAAAAAGAAAAACAAAGGAGATACCCTTATGGCTAAAATTACGGCGGATACTTTGATTGCCGAATGTTTGCAGCTCAATCCCAACGCGCCCGACATTCTCATGGAAGCGGGCATGCACTGCTTCGGTTGTGCGATGGCGCACGGCGAGACGGTCGCGGAGGCCGTTGCCGTTCACGGCGAGGATCTCGATAAATTGCTCGCCAAGCTCAACGAAGGTTTGGAAGACTGACGAAAAAGACGGCGCGGACTTTGTTCCGCGCCGTTTCTTTGCGAAAGTCGGGAATTTGCGCGCAGAGGCGGCGGGCGTTCGGCGCGTTAAAGACGAGGAGGAAGGCGGTATGCAGGAATATGAGGAAAAGATTGCAAAATTAAAGAAGATTATCGGGGAGAGCGGAAACATCGTCTTTTTCGGAGGCGCGGGCGTCAGCACGGAGAGCGGGATTCCCGATTTTCGTTCGCAGGACGGCCTGTATCATGAGGAGTACGATTATTCGCCCGAAACGATCGTTTCCCATGAATTTTTTATGGAAAATACGGCAGAATTTTATCGGTTTTATAAGAGGAAAATGCTTTTTCCGAATGCGGAGCCAAACGCTTGCCATCTCGCTCTGGCGAGGCTGGAAAGGGCGGGAAAACTCAAAGCGGTGGTCACGCAGAATATCGACGGGTTGCATCAGAAAGCGGGCAGTAAGTCTGTATTCGAGCTTCACGGCAGCGTCTGGCGCAATTTTTGCACGAAATGCAACAAGCCGTATTCCTTGGCGGAGATCGTCGCTTCCGACGGAGTGCCGCGCTGTTCCTGCGGCGGGATCGTCAAACCGGACGTGGTGCTGTACGGAGAAATGCTCGACGACCGCGTCGTGGCGGGAGCCGTGAGGGCGATTGCGGGAGCGGATACGCTCATTGTCGGCGGAACGTCTCTGGTCGTCTATCCCGCCGCGGGATTGCTGCAATATTTCCGCGGTCGGCATCTCGTCGTAATCAACCGTACTTCGACGCAGGCGGACGGGAACGCCGAACTCGTCATCGCGGAAAAAATCGGAAAGGTGTTTTCCGATTCTGGATTTTGACGCATTGCCGTTGCCGAAAAAAAATTTCGGAAAATCGGGAAAGCCCCCTTGCGGAAATTTTTGGAAATACGCCCGAAAACAACCGCGAGTTGATTTATTTTTCAACCGACGGTGGAGAAAAAACGGGAAAAATCAACTTTCGGTCGCTGGTTTTTTGCGCGGCGGCGCGGTATAATAGATTCAACGAAAAGAAAAAGGAGATTTTTGTATGAAGACGATCGGACAAAACATTGCAACTTGCCGCAAGGCGAAGGGGATCACGCAGGAGGCGCTGGCCGAAATCTGTTCCGTCACGCCGCAGGCGGTTTCCAAATGGGAAAACGACGTTTCTTATCCCGATATTATTTTATTGAAACCCTTGGCGCGAACATTCGGGATCAGCGTGGACGAACTTTTGGACGACGGACAGGGTCCCGTCACCAGATTGGCGGAGGGAAAGCCCGATATCGATAAAATGCTGCTCCGCATCCGCGCAAACGGAGGCGGAGAGGGCAAAGAAAAAGTAAATATCAATCTGCCTGTAAAACTCATCGAAATTTTAGTGAGCAATGACGCCTTAATGAACAAAATCGGCGGCGGAAAGAGCGATTGGATTAAATCCGTCGATTTCAAACAGATTCTTACGCTCATCTCTCTCGGAGTGACGGGCAAACTCGTGGAGGTACAGGGGGACGAGGGGGAAACCGTGGAAGTGTGGGTGGAATGAAAATCGAAATTTCGGAAAGCGGAAAACGCCGCTGTTTTTATATTCCGCTCAGCCGTTGGATTTTGCGGTTGATTCTGAAACTCGCCGTCCGTCCGAAGAAGGCTTCGGAAGAGCCCGCGGCACCTTTGCCCGAAGAGGTACGCGGCGAAAGCGGAAACGAGGATTTACCCGAAAATATACGGGAGGGAAAAGCCGAGGGGCATATTCCCGAAAATACGGGCGAGGATGACGGAAAAAATGCGGAACGCTTTTCTGAAAGCATATCGTCCGAGGGGCAGGAACATGTTTCCGACGAAACGCCGGGAAAAAAGAAATCCATGACGGCGGAGGAAAAATCGGAACTCATTTCCACGGTCTGTAAAATGCTTTCGGAACTGAAAAAGTTCCGCCGCCGTTACGGGCGTTTCGTCCTCTTTGAAGCCTCCGACGGCGACGAAAAAATCAAGATTACCATATAGAACAAAAATAAATTGCCTATAAAAATGTTCGACGTATAAATAAACCAAGGCGGTTTCGTGCCGCCTTTTTATCTGCTTATTGCGAAACGTTGGTCTAAGTCGGTCTAAAATATATAAATAATGTATAATAAAGCTGAAAAAGGGCGATAACCGAAAGGGGAAAGGCCCTTTTTTCGGCCGGAATATGCCGAGAAGAAGGGAAATATTCCTCTTTGACGAAAAAAAACGAAAAATTTTGGAAAAATTGCTTTCAAACGCTTGACAGGACAAGCGGGATTTGGTATGATAAGTAGGCTGTCTAAATATGTGTTGTATGGGTTGAGACGGGAAGTTACTGCAAATTCCGGGGCAAAAGCCGCTTCGGCAGATAATTTCCGTTGACAAAAGTGGGAACCCGATTCCTGCGACTAACCGAGGCTTTGCGTAAAAACGCTCGGTGAAAAAGAGTGTTTTTTATTTTGCGCTTCGGCCTCGATACACACGGATATGTTGATACAGCGAAATAAAATGTTAGTATAAACGGTAAAAGGAGAAAGCAAAATGGCAGTTCAGAAAATCAGAATCAAGTTGGCGGCGTACGATCACGAACTCGTGGACGAAGCTGCGAGCCGTATCGTGGAGACGATGAAAAAGAGCGGAGCGAAAATCTCCGGTCCCATTCCCCTTCCCACGGAGAGGGAGATCGTCACGATCCTTCGTTCCCCTCACAAGGACAAGGATTCCCGCGAGCAGTTCGAGATGAGAACGTATAAGAGAATCATCGACATCTACTCTCCCAACGCGAAACTTCTCGATTCCATTCACCTCCCCGCAGGCGTGGACATCAAGATCAAGCTCTGATTTGAAAACATATTTCGCCGAGAAATACTTTTCAAAGGTATTCGAAAATAAATTTTTTAAGGAGTGAACTTTATCTATGAATAAAGCAATCATCGGACGCAAAGTTGGAATGACCCAGCTCTTTGCGGCGGACGGAACCATGATTCCCGTCACGGTAGTGGAAGCCGGCCCCTGCCCCGTAGTGCAGGTCAAGACGGTGGCAAACGACGGATATTCCGCGCTCAAACTCGGTTTCATCGAAACGAACGAGAAAGCCCTCACGAAGCCCGAACTCGGGCAGTTCAAGAAGGCGGGCGTGAAGCCGCACAAAGTGCTCAAAGAAGTGCGCGTGGCGAACGCGGAGACGTTCGCGGTCGGCGCGGAGCTCAAAGCGGACGTGTTCGCTGCGGGCGAGAGAGTGGACGTTTCGGGCGTCACGAAGGGCCACGGATTTACGGGCGTCATCAAGAGATGGAACCAGCACCGTTTGAAAGAGACCCACGGCGTGGGCCCCGTGCACAGAGAGCCGGGTTCCATGGGCGCGAACAGCTCTCCTTCGAGAGTGTTCAAGCAGAAGCACCTCGCCGGACAGTACGGTGTCGAAAACGTGACCATTCAGAACCTCGAAGTGGTGAAGGTGGATTTGAACAGAAACGTGCTTCTCATCAAGGGCGCGATTCCCGGCGCGAAGGGCAGCATCGTCACGGTGTCTGACAGCGTTAAGAAGAGCAAATAAGGAGAAAGGACATGACGGCTATTAAAGTATATAATATGAGCGGCTCCGAAGTCGGCACGATGGAACTCAACGAGTCCGTATTCGGCGTCGAATACAAAGAGTCTTTGATTCATCAGGCAGTCGTGACGCGGCTCGCCAACGAGAGACAGGGCACGAAGTCCACACTGACGAGGACGGAAGTCCGCGGCGGCGGTGCGAAGCCTTGGAGACAAAAGGGCACGGGCCGTGCGCGTCAGGGTTCCATCCGCGCGCCGCAGTGGATAAAGGGCGGCGTCGTGTTCGCTCCCAAGTCCCGCGACTTCTCCAAGAAGATGAACGTTGCGGCGAAGCGTCAGGCGCTCCTTTCCGCGCTTTCCAAGAAGGTGGCGGACGGCGAGTTCATCGTCGTGGACGAGCTGAAAGTTTCCGCTCCCAAGACGAAGGAAATGGCGGCGTTCAAGAAGGCGTTGAATTTGGATAAGACGGCGCTCGTGGTGATGGATAACGACGATATCAACGTAATCCGCGCGGCGGCGAACCTTCCCAAACTTTCCACGCTTCCCCTCGCGCAGCTGAGCACCTACGAAGTAGTGGCGAACAATAAAATCGTCATGACGAAGGCGGCAGTCGAGAAATTCCAGGAGGTTTACGCATAATGTTTGCCGAAGACATCATTTTACAGCCCGTTTTAACGGAAAAGGGCTACGACGGAATCGCGTCCAAGAGATACACGTTCATCGTGAAGAAGGACGCCAACAAAACGGAAATCAAAGCGGCGGTCGAGAAGCTGTTCGGCGTCAAGGTCGCAGGCGTAAACACTCTTACCTGCAAGGGTAAGCTCAAGAGAATGGGCAGAAACGAGGGCTACACGCCCGACCGCAAGAAGGCGATTGTCACTCTGAAAGAGGACAGCAAGCCCATCGAATTCTTCGAGTCGTTGTCGTAATCAGAGGAGGCAGAAAACATGGCAGTCAAAACATATAAACCGACTTCTTCCGGCCGTCGTTTCGTGACGGTATCGTCCTATGACGAGCTGACGGGAGACAAACCCGAAAAATCGTTGCTGCACGACCAGCGCCATTCGGGCGGCCGCAACAATCAGGGCAAAATCACCTGCCGTCACATCGGCGGCGGCAACCGCACGAAATACCGCATCATCGACTTCAAGAGAGCGAAAGACGGTATTCCCGCGACGGTCAAGAGCATTCAGTATGACCCGAACAGAAGCGCGAACATCGCACTTCTCGTATATGCGGACGGCGTTAAGACGTATATTCTGGCTCCCCTCGGCCTGAGCGTGGGCGATAAGGTCATGAGCGGTCCCGATGCGGACATCAAGGTGGGCAACGCGCTTCCCCTCGAAAACATTCCCGTAGGTACCATGGTGCACAACATCGAGCTGACCCCCGGCAAGGGCGGACAGATTGCGAGAAGTGCGGGCATTTCCGCGCAGATCATGGCTGCGGAAGGCAAGTACGCGACGCTGAGAATGCCCAGCGGCGAAATGAGACTCGTTCTCCTCCGCTGCCGCGCGACGATCGGACAGGTCGGCAACGTGGATCACGAAATCGTTTCCCTCGGCAAGGCGGGCAAAGCGAGATACCTCGGCCAGAGACCCGAGGTCAGAGGTTCGGTCATGAACCCCGTAGATCACCCTCACGGCGGTGGTGAAGGCAAGTCGCCCGTAGGTCATGCGGGACCCGAAACGCCTTGGGGCAAGCCCGCTCTCGGCTATAAGACGAGAAAGAAGAAGAATGCAACGAATAAGTTCATTCTCAAGAGAATCAACTAATCGGAGGAATAAACAATGTCAAGAAGCGTAAAGAAAGGACCTTATGTCGAAGCCAAGCTCTTGAATAGAATTCAGGCGATGAACGCCGCGAACGAGAAGAAGGTCATCAAGACCTGGTCGAGAGCATCAACAATATTCCCCGATATGGTCGGTCATACCATCGCGGTGTATGACGGACGCAAGCACGTGCCCGTATATATTACCGAAGACATGATCGGCTGCAAGCTCGGCGAGTTTGCGCCTACGCGGACGTTCCACGGCCATGCCGCAAAGACGACCCAGCCCGGTAAATAAGGAGACGAGAAAAAATGGCAACGAACATGAATAAAAAGACGAAAAGGGTGGAGGAAAACAGAGAAAAACGCCCTTATGCAGTCGCTAAATATGTCAGAGTTTCCCCTTACAAGGTAAGAACGGTTCTTGCCCTGATCCGCGGGAAGAGTTATCAGGAAGCGAAGGCGATCCTCGATTACAGCACGAACGGAAGCGCTTTGGCGGTGAAGAAAGTGCTGATGAGTGCGGCGGCGAACGCGGAACACAACAAAGGTATGGACAGAGCGGATCTCGTAGTCGCGGAATGCTTTGCGGACGGCGGACAGATGCTGAAAAGAATGCAGCCGGTATCCAAGGGCCGCGGCCATGCGATCTTGAAGAGAACGAGCCATATCACCGTCATTTTGGACGTGAAGAAGTTGGAAGGAGAATTATAATGGGACAGAAAGTTAATCCTCATGGTTTGAGAGTCGGAATCATCAACGGTTGGAACACGCAGTGGTACGCCGATAAGAAGGAATTCTCCAAATATCTCAAAGAAGACAACGTAATCCGCACCTTCATCAAGAAGAAGTACTATGCGGCGGCGATCAGCAAAATTCTCATCGAGAGAGCCGCTTCGAGAATCGTGGTCACGATCTTCACGGCACGTCCCGGCGTCATCATCGGCAAAGCGGGCGCGGAAGTGGAGAACATCAAGAAGGATTTGGCGAAGCTCACGGGCGGAAAGGCGATCAGCATCAACATCACGGAAGTGAGAAAGCCGGACTGCGACGCGCAGCTCGTGGCGGAAGGTGTTGCCGCGCAGCTCGAAAAGCGTATGTCTTTCAGACGTTCCATGAAACAGGCGATCGGCCGTTCCATGCGCGCGGGAGTAAAGGGTATCAAAATGATGGTCAGCGGCCGTCTGGACGGAGCGGAAATCGCGAGATGCGAACAGTATCACGAGGGCTCCATTCCCCTGCAAACGCTCCGCGCGGATATCGATTACGGTTTTGCGGAAGCGCACACCACGTTCGGCATGATCGGCGTCAAGTGCTGGATCTATAAGGGCGAGGTCTTGAAGAGCGTCAAGAAGCCCGCCATCGCGGAAGGAGGCGAACAGTAATGTTAATTCCCAAGAGAGTCAAGAGAAGAAAGCAGCACAAGGGCAGAATGACCGGTGCGGCTCATAAAGGAAACACCGTCGCATACGGCGAATACGGCCTTGTGGCGGAAGAGTGCGGCTGGATCAAATCCAACCAGATCGAAGCCGCCCGTATCGCCATGACGAGATTTATCAAGCGCGGCGGACAGGTATGGATCGACATCTTCCCTCATAAGCCCATCACGAAGCACCCCGCGGAAGCCCGTATGGGTTCCGGTAAAGGTAACGTGGAATATTGGGTAGCCGTGGTGAAGCCGGGCAGAGTGATGTTTGAAATGGCCGGCGTCAGCGAGGCGGACGCGAGAGAAGCTATGAGACTTGCGGGCAACAAACTTCCCGTGAAGTGCAAATTTGTCAAGAAAGAAGCCGCTCCCGTTCAGGCCGAGTCGGCTGAAGGCGGTGAACAGTAATGAAAGCTAAAGAAGTAAAAGAAATGACGAGCGCCGAGCTTACCGCGAAACTCGCGGAGCTTAAAAGCGAACTTTTCAACCTTCGTTTCCGTCTGGCTTCGGGACAGCTGGAAAATCCCGTTTCCATCAGGACCTGCAAGAGAGACATTGCGCGCGTGAATACGGAAATTCGCGCGAGAGAGCTGAAAGCGTAAAGCGGAGGACAAGGAATCATGGAAAGAAATTTGAGAAAAGAGAGAATCGGGCTTGTGGTATCCGACAAAATGGATAAGACGGTAGTCGTGGAGATTTCCGACAGAAGCAAGCACCCCATCTATAAAAAGACCGTTACCCAAACGAGACGCTTCAAGGCGCACGACGAAGAGAACGCGTGCGGCGTGGGCGACAAGGTGAGAATCGTCGAGACGAGAAAGCTCAGCAAGGACAAGAATTGGAGAGTTGCGGAAATCGTCGAGAAGGCGAAGTAATTTTCAAGGAGAGTAATAAGTTATGATACAACCTCAGACAAGGCTTAAAGCGGCCGATAATTCCGGCGCGAAAGAGCTTATGTGCATCAGAGTATTGGGCGGCTCCTTCCGTAAAACGGGCAACATCGGCGACGTGATCGTAGCGTCTGTAAAATCGGCGGCTCCGGGCGGCGCGGTAAAGAAGGGCGACGTCGTCAAGGCGGTCATCGTGAGAAGCTCCAAAGGCATCAGAAGAGCGGACGGAACGTTCGTGAAGTTCGACGACAATGCGGCCGTCATCATCGATAACCAGAAGCAGCCCAAGGGAACCCGTATTTTTGGGCCGATCGCGAGAGAATTGAGAGATAAAGATTACATGAAGATCATCTCTCTTGCACCCGAAGTGCTGTAATCGCAAGGAGGAAGAAACAATGAACGTAAAAATCAATGATAACGTACTTGTTATAGCCGGTAAAGATAAAGGCAAACAGGGAAAAGTCCTTGCCACATCCCCCAAAGCGAATACGGTAGTCGTGGAAGGCGTGCGGATTCAGAAGAAGCACGAAAAGGCGAGAAAGGCGAACGAAACGAGCAAAATCGTGGAAACGCCCGGCCCCGTGGACGCGTCGAACGTGGCGGTCGTCTGCGGCGCGTGCGGCAAAGCGACGAAAGTGAAGCACAACGTCGTGGACGGCAAGAAAGTGCGCGTCTGCGCGAAGTGCGGCGCGGTGCTCGACAAGGCGTACTCCAAGAAGGCGGCAAAGGCTGCCGCGGCGGCAGAGAGCGAGGCTCCCAAGAAGCGCACGAGAAAGCGCGCGCAGAAGGCGGCCGAACCCGCAAAGGAAGCGGCGGAAGCTCCCGAGACGACGGAAAACAAGTGACGAGGTAGAAAGACATGGCAGAGAAAGTATATAAAAACAGAGTGAAAGAAAAGTACGAAAAAGAAGTAGTACCTTTTCTCATGAAGAAATTCGGCTACACTTCCGTTATGCAATGCCCCAAGCTCGTCAAGATCGTCATCAATACGGGCCTCGGAGACATCAAGGACAACGCGAAGTCCATTCAGACGACCGAGAACGAAATCAAACTCATTTCGGGCCAGCAGCCCATTTTGACGAAGGCAAAGAAATCCGTCGCCAACTTCAAGGTGAGAGAGGGCCAGACCATCGGCATCAAAGTCACTTTGAGAGGCGAGAGAATGTATAACTTCTACGACAAGTTCATCTCCATCGCGCTTCCCCGCATGAGAGACTTCAAAGGGGTGTCCGACAAGGCGTTCGACGGCCGCGGCAACTATTCCGTGGGTCTTAAAGAACAGCTCATCTTCCCCGAAATCACCTACGATCAGGTGGAGAAAATCAGGGGTATGGACGTATGCATCGTGACAACCGCGAACACGGACGAAGAGGCAAGGGAGCTGCTCCGCGCGCTCGGCATGCCTTTCAAGAAGTAAGGAGAAACGAACATGGCAAAGAAGTCAATGATCAATAAACAGCAGAAAACGCCCAAGTATTCCACGAGAGCTTATACGAGATGCTCGATTTGCGGAAGACCTCACGCGGTTTTGAGAAAGTACGGCGTGTGCCGTATCTGTTTCAGAAACCTTGCGTACAAGGGAGATATTCCCGGCGTTAAGAAGTCGAGCTGGTAATAGGAGGAGACGAACATGACAGATCCTATCGCAGATATGCTTACAAGAATCAGAAACGCGATTACCGCGAAGAAGGAGACGGTGGAAATTCCCGCTTCCAACATGAAGAAGGCAATCGCCGATATCCTCCTGTCCGAGGGCTACGTCAAGGACGTGAAGCTCGTCGAGGACGGCTATAACGGCAAAATCGCCGTGACTTTGAAATACAGCGACAAAAAGTCGGTCATCAACGGCTTGCAGAGAGTGTCGAAACCCGGCCTCCGCAGCTATTCCGGCGTAGAAGACATGCCGAAGGTTCTCGGCGGACTGGGCACGGTAATCCTGTCCACCAATAAGGGAATACTCACCGGCAAGCAGGCAAAGGCGCAGGGCGTAGGCGGCGAAGTCCTTTGCTATGTCTGGTAATCGGGAGGGAGCAATACTATGTCAAGAATCGGTAAAATGCCCATCGCGGTACCCGCAGGCGTAACAATGGAATATAAGGACAAAGTCGTGACGGTAAAGGGCCCCAAGGGCACCTTGACGCGCGAAGTGGTCGGAAACTTAGACATCGCGACGGAGAACGGACACATCGTCTTAAAGCCGCTCGACGAAAATCCGGATACGAACGCGAAACACGGCCTTTACAGGGCGCTCATCGCCGCTATGGTGAAGGGAGTCACGGAAGGCTTCACGAAAGGACTGGAAGTCAAGGGCGTAGGTTGGAAGGCGCAGGTTCAGGGCAATAAGCTCGTTTTGAACGTCGGTTTCTCCCACCCGGTGGAATTCCTTGCCCCGGAAGGCATCAAATTCGAGTGCCCTTCCCTTACCGAAATTTCCGTCTCCGGCATCAGCAAAGAGCTGGTCGGGCAGACGGCGGCGAACATCAGGAAGGTCAGAGAGCCGGAACCTTATCACGGCTACGGAATCCGCTATAAGGGCGAGCACGTAGAGCATAAGGAAGGCAAGACCTCCGGTAAGAGCAAGAAATAAGGAGCGTTAAAGTATGATTTCCAAAATTGATAAAAACACAGTCAGACAAAAACGTCACGCGCGTGTGAGAAAGACGATTACGGGAACGGCGGAAACGCCCCGGATGAACGTATACAGAAGTCTCAATCATATCTACGTACAGGTGATTGACGACAGAGCGGGCGATGCGAAAGGCGGCGTGACCTTGGCGGCTGCTTCCACGATGGAAAAAGCGGTGAAAGAGAAGGTCGCGGGCCTGAGCAAGACGGACGCTGCCAAAGTTGTCGGCGGAGTCGCTGCGGAAAGAGCGATGGCGAAAGGCATCGAATCGGTAGTATTCGACAGAGGCGGGTATCTTTACACGGGACGCGTAAAGGCAGTCGCAGACGGCGCAAGAGAAGCCGGACTTAAATTCTGAGAGGAGAAACGACAATGGCAGACGAAAAAAGAGAAAACAGAAGACCTCAGAGAAGACAGGCGGAGGACGACGGCCTGATTAAAAAGCTCATCGAGGTAAACCGCGTATCCAAGACGGTCAAGGGCGGCAAGAACATGCGTTTTGCGGCGCTGGTCATCGTCGGAGACGGCGCGGGCAAAATCGGCGTGGGCACGGGAAAGGCGAAAGAAGTTCCCGAGGCAATCGAGAAAGCTACTCTGCGGGCGAAAAAGAATATGATTTCCGTCGCGGTGGTGGATTCCACCATTCCTCATCAGGTAATCGGCAAATTCGGCCGCGGGGCGGTGCTCATGATGCCCGCCACGGAAGGTACCGGCGTTATCGCGGGCGGTCCCGTGCGTGCGGTCATGGAAGCGGTCGGAATCAAGAATATCAGAACGAAATCCCACGGCACTCAGAACCCCGGCAACTGCGTAAAGGCGGCGGTCGCGGGACTTGCCGAGCTGAAAACGGCGGAGCAGGTAGCTGCGCTGCGCGGCAAGAGCGTGGAAGAAATTCTGGGTTAAGGAACGGAGGACAGAGAAAATGGCAAAAATCAAAGTGACGCTCGTTAAGAGCACGATTGGCGAAGTTGCTGCCGTAAAGGGCACGGTCGCGGCGCTGGGCCTGAAAAAAATCCGTTCTTGCAGGGAACTCGAAGATACCCCCGCAATCCGCGGAATGCTCACGAAGGTGAAGCATCTCGTCAAAGTAGAAAACATCTAAGGAGCTTTATCATGAGAATAGATACTCTTTCTCCCGCAGAGGGAGCAACAAGGCCCGCAAAGAGACTCGGCCGCGGTATCGGTTCGGGGCTGGGCAAGACCTCCGGTAAAGGCCATAAAGGACAGTGGGCGCGTTCGGGCGGCGGCGTAAGGCCGGGCTTCGAAGGCGGTCAGATGCCGATCGCGCGCCGCGTACCCAAGAGAGGGTTTAACCATAACGGTAAAAAGGAATACGTCATCGTCAACCTTTCCGCGCTTTCGGAACTTCCCGAAGGAACGGTGGTCGATTACGGATTCGTCATGGAAAACGGACTTGCGAAAGAAGTCAAGAATAATTGCGGACTCAAAGTTCTCGGAAAAGGGGAACTGAAAGTCGCGCTTACCGTAAAGGCGGCGAAATTCTCCGCTTCCGCCAAAGAAGCAATCGAGGCGGCGAAGGGAACTGCGGAGACCCTTTAATAAACAGGAGACGCGGAAGATTGCCTTTTCGGCGATTTTCCGTGGTTCGCGTTTATTTCTCCTAAACCGCGTATGGCATACGCGGACGCTGTCGGGCGGATTTCCGTCCGGAAAAACCCAATATCGGAGAAAAAAATGTTACAGACACTTATCAATGCTTTCAAGGTCAAGGATATCCGGCGAAAAGTATGGATGATGTTACTCCTGCTGCTGGTGTTCCGTATTGGCTGTTATATTCCGGTTCCCGGACTGGACAGAGACTTGTTTCAATCGAATTTCGGCGAAGGGGGAAACGATTTCCTTACGCTGATGAGCAGTATCACGGGCGGCGCGCTCGCAAACGGTACGCTGTTCGCGCTGGGTATCGGGCCTTACATCAACGCATCCATTATCATGCAGCTGTTGTGCGTGGGAATTCCCCCGCTCGAACGGCTCTCGAAGCAGGGGGAAGAGGGACAGAAAAAGATTTCTCAGTATACGAGATATCTCACCATTCTCCTCGCGGTGATTCAGTCTATCGGTATCATCGTCAACTTTGCCGGCGACAGCGGTTCCATTAAGACACAGCTCTTCTTTGACCAGACTTGGCTGGCAGGTTTGTTCCTGACGGTCGTTTATACCGGCGGCGCGGTGCTCGTCATGTGGCTGGGTGAACGGATTACCGACTACGGCGTAGGTAACGGTCAGTCCATGATCATTTTCGTGGGTATCATCGCGACGGCGGGACAGGCGATCGTGGGCAAGTTTGCGGAAATCCCCTCCAACCTCGATGCGATCTGGGAACTCGTGGCTTTCGTGCTCGTGTGCATGGTCATCTTCTTCGCAATCGTGTACGTGGATTTGTCCGAAAGAAAAGTTCCCGTACAGTATGCAAAGCAGATCAAGGGCAGAAAGATGTACGGCGGTCAGTCGTCGGTCATTCCCATCAGAATCGCCGGCAGCGGCGTCATGCCCCTCATCTTCGCGTTTTCCATCATCAGCTTCCCGCAGATGATCGCCAGCTTGTTCTGGCCGGGACAGGCCTTTGAGCAATGGTGGACGAAGTGGATGTCCGGTTCCTCGGAGATTGTCGGAGGCCGTATCATCTACTCGGTGTTTCTCTGCATTTTGATTTTCGCATTCTCGTTCTTCTATGCGCAGATGCAGTTCAACCCCGAAGACGTATCCAAGAGCATTCAGCAGAACGGCGGCTTTATTCAGGGTATCCGCCCTGGTAAAGCGACGGAGGCATATCTCAAAAAGATTTCCAACCGCATCACGCTGTTCGGTGCCATCTATCTCTCGCTGGTCGCGTTCATTCCCTCTCTGGCGTTTGCCTGGGCGTCCATGGACCTCGTCAACGTGTTCTCCACGACGGGTATCCTGATCGTCGTCTCGGTGGCCATGGAGTTCGAAAAACAGCTTCAAGCGCAGATGATGATGAAGAATTATAAAGGCTTCTTAAAGTAATTTCTACCTTATCAGACAGGCAATAAAATCCGACGAAACGTTTTCCGTCCTTTATGGACGCGAAAACGCGACGTCGGCGGAAAAGAAGGGAGAATTTCAGCATGAATATCATTTTACTCGGCGCCCCGGGCGCGGGTAAGGGCACGCAGGCGACGAAAATTTCCGACCGCTACGGCATGCCCCATATTTCCACGGGAGACATTTTCAGAGAGAACATCAAAAACGAAACGCCCATCGGTCTTTTGGCGAAGTCCTATACCGATAAAGGTCAGTTGGTTCCCGACGAAGTCACCTGCAAAATCGTGGAGGAGCGGCTCGGCCGCGAGGACTGCAAAAAAGGCTATCTTTTGGACGGATTCCCCCGTACCATCGCGCAGGCGGAAGAGCTCGACAAGTTCGCAAAAATCGACGCGGTCGTGAATATCAATATCGACTTTTCCCTTCTGATGGATCGGCTGTGCGGCCGCCGCGTCTGCAAGGAGTGCGGCGAAAGCTACCATGTATCCACGCTTGGCGGCGAGACGAAATGCGCTCGTTGCGGCGGGGAGCTGTACCAGCGGAAGGACGATAATCCCGAAACGGTGCAGAAGCGTCTGGACGTCTATAAGGAGCAGACGGCGCCCCTCATCGAGTACTATACGCAGAAGGGCCTCATTCTCAATTTCACGGGCAGCGAAGCGCCTGCGGAAGTCCTGTTCGCGGAGATCGCCGCGAAGCTCGACGAACTTAAATAATTATGATTCACGTAAAGAGCGAAAGCGAAATCAATCTGATGCGGGAGCCCTGCAAAATCGTCCATGACACGCTGGAATTCGTCGGCTCGAAAATCAAGGCGGGCATGAGCACCAAGGAAGTGGACGAACTGGTAGAACGGTATATCCGTTCGGCGGGGGCATACCCTTCGTGTCTCGGTTACGGCGGATTTCCCGCTTCGGCGTGCGTCTCGGTGAACGACATGGTCGTGCACGGGATTCCCGACGACGAGACGATTTTGAGAGACGGAGATATCGTTTCGGTAGACCTTTGCGCCTACAAGAACGGTTTTCACGGCGACGCGGCGCGGACGTTTTGCATCGGCGAAGTCGCACCGGAGGTAAAACAGCTCGTCAAGGTCACGGAGGAATGTTTCTTCAAGGGCATCGAGGGGCTGAGAGCGGGAACGCCGCTCTACGATATCGGATACAGGGTGCAGACCTATGCGGAATCTTTCGGGTACGGCGTCATACGTTCGTATACGGGGCACGGTATCGGCAGGGAGATGCACGAGGACCCGTCCGTTCCCAATTTCGGGAAGCAGGGTACGGGGGTGCGGCTCAGAGCCGGCACGGTCATCTGTATCGAGCCGATGATAGCGATGGGAAGCTATCGCACGCGGCTTTTAGACGACGATTGGGGCGCGGTGACGGTGGACGGAAAGCCCGCGGCGCACTACGAAAACGCGGTGGTAATCCGCGAAGACGGAGTGGAAATCCTGACCCTTTGACGGGGAGCGTAGAACATAATAAAAAAATTCGGAGGGAGTTTTTGTGTCCAAAGACGACGTAATCGAAGCGGAGGGCAAAGTAATCGAAGCGTTGCCCAACGCGACATTCAAGGTGCAGCTTTCCAACGGCCATACGATCACGGCGTATATTTCCGGCAAGCTGAGAATGAACTATATCAGAATCATCGAAGGCGACAACGTAAAGCTGGAAATGAGTCCGTACGATTTGACGAAAGGAAGAATCACCTGGCGCAGCAAGTCCTGAGAGGGCGCCTGCGCATAAACGCAAAAAGCATTATAAAACAAGGAGAAAAACAATGAAAGTCAGACCTTCTGTAAAACCTATGTGCGACAAGTGCAAAGTAATCAAAAGAAACGGCAGAGTCATGGTAATTTGTTCCAAAAACAAGAGCCATAAACAGAGACAAGGCTGATAAAAACGCTTGACAATCGGGCGTTTTTTGTGGTATAATTTTTTTATGCGACTGAAAAACGGGACGAGCACCCGTCACGGCCGCCGATACGGGTAAAAATAGCGTAAATGGAACTGAATTTCCGTAAAAAATTACGGAAACTCAGTTTTGTTGCGTCTCAAAAAACAGGGCGGCGAAACGCATCGAAAACAATACAATGGCGCCGCGGGGCATTTTCCACTGCCCGCCGCGGGACATTCGTTCAAGATAGATTAAAATAAAACACACCCAATTACATTAACGGAGGTTATAAATCAAATGGCACGTATTGCCGGTGTAGATTTACCCAGAGAAAAGAGAGTAGAAATCGGTCTCACCTATATTTACGGCATCGGTCTGACGACGTCGAAGAAGATCCTCGCCGCGACGGGTATCAATCCCGATACGAGAGTGAAGGACCTCGACGAAAACGACGTATCCAAACTCAGAGAATATATCGACCATAATGTCCGCGTGGAGGGCGAACTTCGCAGCGAAGTGTCGCTCAATATCAAGCGCCTGATGGAAATCGGCTGCTATCGCGGAATCCGCCACAGAAAGGGCCTGCCCGTCCGCGGACAGAGCACGAAGAGAAACGCCCGCACCCGCAAGGGTCCCGCGCGCGCGATCGCCGGAAAGAAGAAGTAATCCAAGGAGGAGATAGAGCATTATGGCAGACAATAAAAACGCAAAAAAGACGTCGGCTCCTCGCAAGCGCAAGGAACTGAAAAAAGTCGATAAAGGACAGGTGCACATTCAGTCCACCTTCAACAATACGCTGGTGACGATCACGGACATGAGCGGCAACGCGGTATCTTGGTCCAGCGCAGGCTCTTTGGGATATAAGGGCAGCCGTAAGGGCACTCCGTTCGCGGCGCAGATGGCCACGGAAACGGCGGCAAAGGCAGCGAAGGAACACGGCCTCAGAAGCGTAGAAGTGTACGTCAAGGGTCCCGGTGCGGGCAGAGAATCCGCGATTCGCGCGCTCGCCGCATGCGATCTGGAAATCACTTTGATTTCGGACGTTTCCCCCATTCCTCACAACGGTTGCAGACCGCCTAAGCGTCGTAGAGTTTAATAGGAGGCTAAAAGAGTATTATGGCAGTATACAGAGAAGCAAAATGCAAACTTTGCAGAAGAGAAGGCGCGAAGCTTTTTCTGAAAGGCGATAAATGCTATATGGAGAAATGCCCCTTCAATAAGCGTCCGGTTGCTCCCGGTCAGCACGGCGCGGACAGAAAGAAGGTTTCCGAATACGGATTGCAGCTCCGCGAAAAACAGAAGACGAAGAGAATCTACGGCGTCCAGGAAGGACAGTTCAGAAAGTATTACGAGATGGCGGACCGCATGAAGGGCGTCACCGGCGAAAACATGCTTTCGCTGTTGGAAAGAAGACTGGACAACGTCGTGTTCAGAATGGGCATCGCTCCTTCGAGGACGCTGGCTCGCCAGATCGTCAATCACGCGCATCTTTCCGTCAACGGAAAGACCGTCACCATTCCTTCCTACATCGTGAAGGCCGGCGACGTGGTCGCGGTAAAGGAAAACAGAAAGGGCAACAAATATTTTACGGCGCTCAAAGAAACGAAGGCAGGCTCCAATATGCCCAAGTGGGTTGAGTTCGACAGAGAAAAACTTGAAGGAAAGGTATTAGCGCTCCCGACGAGAGAAGATATCGACAGCCAGATTGCGGAGCATATGATTGTCGAGTTGTACTCCAAATAATCGAACCGAATAAGGAGGTTGCATAATGATCGAAATGGATATGCCCAAACTCGAAGTACTCGAAAACGACGATTTCTATGCGAAAGTCGTGTGCGAGCCCTTGGAGAAAGGTTTCGGTCTTACAATAGGAAACTGCCTTAGAAGAATCTTGCTTTCCGCTCTGCCTGGCGCGGCGGTGGAAGGGATCAAATTTCTGGACGGCAGCGTAAAGCACGAGTTTTCCGCCGTCGCAGGCATCAAAGAGGACGTCACGGAAATCATCCTCAACTTGAAATCGCTTGCCATCAAAACAAAGGTCGTCGATAAAGACTATGAAAAGGTTCTGCATATCTATAAAGAGGGCCCTGCCGAGCTCAAAGGCGAGGACCTCAACGTAGACGCGGAAATCGAGATCGTGAATAAAGATCAGTATATCTGTACAATCGACGAAGGCGGGAAGTTCGATGTGGAACTGACCATAGGCCGCGGCCGCGGTTATAAGCCCGCGAAAGAGAATAAACAGCCCGTCGTCGATTATATTGCCATCGACTCGATTTATACGCCCGTGCAGAAGGTGAATTACACGGTCGAACCCACGCGCGTGGGGCAGGCGGTAGACTATGATAAGCTGACGCTCGAAGTCTGGACGGACGGGACGTTTTCCGGCAAGGAAATCATTTCTCTGGCCGCGAAGATCATGCAGGATCATATCAGTTTGTTCGTCAATCTTTCCGAGACGATCAAGGGCATGGATATCCTTGTCAAGACGGAGGACGACAAACAGCAGCAGGTTCTCAAAATGGCAATCGAGGAGATGGATCTTTCCGTCCGCTCGTACAACTGCTTGAAGAGAGCAAATATTCATACGGTAGAAGATTTAACCAAGAAGACGGAAGACGATATGCTCAAAGTGAGAAATCTCGGCAGAAAATCTCTGGACGAAGTCATTCAGAAATTGGAGTCTTACGGTCTGTCATTAAATAAACAGGAGGATTAAAAATATGCCCGGTAAATTGGGAAGAACTTCCAAAGAGAGAGCGGCGCTTTTGAGAAACCAGGCGTCCCAGCTGCTTTGGTACGGCAAAATCGAAACGACCGCCGCAAAAGCCAAACAACTGAAATCTTATGTTGAAAAATTGATTACCAAAGCCGTCAACACCTATGACGACAATATCGAATTCGAAGTGACCGAGAAAGATAAAAAAGGCAAAGAAATAAAAGTCACGAATATCAAGGACGGTCCCAAGAAACTTGCGGCTCGCCGCGCGATTATGGCAAAGACCTATGATTTACAGGAAATCAAGGGCTTCAACGAAAAGAAGAGCGCGTACAAAGCGAGAACGGCGGATATACAGCACCCGTTAATGGATAAACTCTTCAACGAGCTGGCACCCAAGTATGCGGCGAGAAAGGAAGAGAAAGGCCAGGGCGGCGGATACACGAGAATTTATCTTCTCGGCGAACGCCGCGGCGATGCAGCGGAAACCGCTATCATCGAGTTGGTTTAATCCCGTCCGACGAACTGATTTGAATCCGATATCCGATAAAATTTGAATCGCTTGTTTCAGATAAATCGAATATCTGTCTTTGATTTTTGAAAATCAAAAGCCGCCCCTTTCGGATTTCCGAAAGGGGCGGTTGTATTTTAAGCGAGCAAATAGACGAATATAGCTATCCATATAATCAATATGAAAACGAAAGCAACGGAGCACACTATAAATACGCCTCTGATTTTATTCGGAAATTTATCCGCGGCTTTTTTATAGTGCCACTTGTTCATTAATTTGTATAAGTAGCGTTTATCCGCTTCACATAATTCTTCAAATTTTTTTCCTTTTACATGGGAAAACCAAATCGCCGACAGAATAAAACATAATACAATAAAGCCCGAAAACATTATGGAAATAAAAGCCTGTACGTTTATTATGTTCATGAAAAATAATACGGAAATCATCAGCCAGAAAAACAGTGCGACTAAAAAAGTTCTCATGATAAATCTTTCCCCCCGATAAAATATAAATTCATTATATAGTAAAATAAATAGATTGTCAAGTGTTTTATAAAAAAATAAAAAATGCTCCGAAGATTTGCTCGGAGCATTTTTGTATAAAGAAGCATTCTCGGCTTCAAAAATTCGGCAGTATAAAACGCGGGGCTTCCGGTTATTTGTCAGGGTTTTCGTTTGTGCAAAATGAGATAATCGGTTAAAACGCAGATAGACGCGCAGCCCAACAGGAGAAAAGCGAGTCTCCAAAGGGAATCGTGATCCGCCTTACCTGCGCCCACTTCAAAGTTTTGACTTTCGGGCGGAGCGCCGTCAAAGTTGGCGACATACCCCTGAGGAATATATCCCGTGCGGACCGTTCCTTCCGCATCCGTATAAGAGACGTAGTAATAGCGATAGTCCAGCGTATCGATTTTTCCCAACACCTTGACTGCAGTATTTTTTTCCAATTCGGTTACGGTGAGCAACGATGTCAGATAGGGATATTTATACAGCTTTACCGAATTGGTCAAATAACCGATTCCGTCGGTGAATCCCTCCGCGGGCGTGAGATATTCCGATTCGGGGATTTCCTCGCAATAGCGTTTGAGAATGAGCGCGGTGGAATAGGTTTTGTCGGTTTCGTCGAATACGGCGATCAGATTGTATTTGTCCGTTTCGCCGAGCTTCAAGGCCGTATGGCTTTCCGTTTCCCGCGAATAGGAGAGATAGGGGAAATATTCCGCGCCCGAAAGGGCTTCGATGTCGAAAGTCACCATCAGTCCCTTTTCCGCGGTCTTTACGACGGAAAATTCGGCGCTCTGTTCGCTGAAAATATCTTCGTCCGCGCCGCCGACTTCAATCGTCCGAACGGTAGGCAGGGGAATGTCCCGCGTAGAAAGAACGAAGTCTCCCTCATACAGGAGATAGACGTCTCCCGTCTCTATTCCGAACGTAAAGGAAAGCACTTCCGTTTCCGCCGTCTGTCCGTAAACCGCGGTTTTTGCGAGGGAATATTTTTCTTGTTCGTCTGTACATACGTACAACTCGTTTTTATAGAGCGCACAGACCGTCTCTTCATAATCGACGGCGATTTTCTCCGCCTGAACGGGTACGGTCGCGGTTTTTTCGCCGACTTCCGCGGACGCCATAAATTCTTCTTCTTCGAAACGATACACGCTTCCGTCCGAATAGGCGACATACAGGGCGCCGTATACGTCCGCGGCCAAAAGGCGCGCCGTATGCGAGGCCGATGGCTTCGGCGTGCTGGAAAGCGTCCAGCTTCCCTCGGAATTTTGTTCGGCACAATAGAAATAATTGTTGTCCGTTACGAAATAATATTTGCCGTATACGGCCGCAGCGCCTACGAGGTTGCTGTTAAAACCGCTGAAAGAGGTTATTTTTTCTCCGCCGTCGGAATCATAGAGCGCGGCTTCCGCCGCGTTTGCCGCAAGAACGGTGTCTCCGTCGGAAGCGATGAAATCCGCTTGTATTTCTATCGGAAAAACCTGCGTCTCTCCCGTTTCCGTATCGTAGAAGGAGATGCGTTTGTTTCCGTTATCCGCAAAGAAAAGTTTGTTCCCCGCCAAAATCGTATCCGAAGCGCCGCTTAAACGATTTGGAGAAGCGGAAGATTCACAGATTTCAAACTCGGTAAATGCCGCATCCGTCGGAGAATACTGTCTGACCGAGTCGTTTTTTACGGCATAGATATATCCGTCCGAAACGGATAACGCGGAGTAGCCGCCCTCGAAGGAATTGAGATGTTCGTTCGTCGTTAGATCGTATACATAGAGCGTTTCCGCCGTGTCCGTGTAATAGAGAATTCCGCTGTATACCGCCAGCGAAACCACCGTTTCGTCCGTGGTGAGCTGGTCGATAAGCGTATCGTTCGACGAATCGACCTTGTGCAGATATTTCCCCGCGTCCGTATAATACAGAACCCCGTTGTCCTGCGCTATGGCGGGCTTTGACGCAATGCCGTTTACCACCGATTCCGCCGTAGAAGAATCCAGCTTGTCCAGCGTCGTTTTGGAAATTTGCGAAATGTTCGAAGAAACGTTCGTGAAATAAAGAATATCCGAAAAAATCGTAAACGTACTGCATACGAGATTCGTCTTTTCTTCTTTCAGCGTCTCGGGATCCAGCGTGTACAGATACGTGGATGCATCGAGAAAATAAATAAGCCCTTCTTCCGAAAATTGCAACTTTGCAATATCGTTCTTGCTCTCGTCGGCGTTTGCCGTATGCTCATAACACCGATATTCCTCCGCTTTCCGGTCGTAAACGTAAATCTTGTTTCCGTCGGCGATCGCCGTGTGATTTTTCGCGGCCGAAACGTCCGACGGCTTCGATAAGGGAAGATATTGTTCATAGGTCGACGGCAATATCAGTTCGTCTTCGGCAGAATTTTGCCCGACGTCGGATTCCCGTTCGTTTTCGTAAAGAATCCCGCTGTCCGCGCCTTCGGCATACGCGGAAAAAATCCCGCTCGCCGTCACGGACCCCAGCAGGCTTACCGATAAAATTGCCGCCAAAAAACGTTTCATAAACAAATTATAACATAATTCGACAAAAAACGCAACAAATTGTCAAAAAAATTCCCCCGCCGAATAATTTTCCAAATTAGAAAAATTTTTCTTCAAAATTCAGAAATTATTTTTGAAAACCTGCGTACATCTGTCATGTTTTATGTGCTATAATAAGATAAAATACAAACAAATGTTCGTATATTTTGGAAAAAGCTGGCAGTATCGGCTGGACAAATGAAAAAGATATGCGATAATAAATGCGTTCCCGAAGCTCGGGAGCGCAAAGAGGGAGGAAGGAAAATTGGAAAATTATCTGAAAGCGGCGCTGTATGTATATCCGAAATTGGAGAGAATAGAGCGGGACTGCGAGGAGCACATCAGAAACAAGGCTTTCATGTCCTATGATTATCGGGAGACGACGGAAAATTTATCCGTTTATCTGGCGGAAGAAATTTTGAAAAAAGAGAAGATAGAGACGCTGAGAAATACGATAGACGAGGCGTTGGAACGGCTGACGGAAGAAGAAAAATTTCTGCTCGAACTGAGATATTTCCGAAGGAAAGGGAGACTGAAAGAATTTTGTCGGAAGATCGACATAAAAAAAATCGGCAGCGAGAGGGCGTATTTCCGCAAACAGGCAAAATTGCAGAACAAGATAGAGGGAATTTTGAAATGCCGCGGGTTTACGGAAGAAAAGTTCCGAAAGGAATACGGCGAATTTGATTGGCTCATGTCCGTCTGTCGGTTTATAGAACAGGGAAAAGAAAAAAACACCGCGGGGCGGGAACGCTCGCTGGCGGGGTTGCTTTCGGGAAAAAGCGACGGAACGGGAACGGAATTCCGGAGGAAAGAAAAGGAGCGAGAATGCAAAATTGCGGCCGAATGAAGCCGCGGAAAGCACGGAAAACTTGCCCGACGAAAGAAAACGGCGAAAACGCCGCGGGGGAGGGGAAGAGGGGAAAAGTTTATTCTTCCGATTCGTAGGGCGGCTTTTTCGGGGGACGGATAATCAGCGTCGCGATGACGGGAACCAGAATACACAAGAGAACGAGAATGGCTATCTGCGCGGGCGGCATCGATTCGTCGTTTCCGAAATTTCCCGCGTCGGTATTCGGATCTTCCGATATGTGGTTATCGTATTCGTCGCTCAGTTCGTAGGAAAGGTCCGAGGGCTTGGGGATATATCCGAAAGTGTCCTCGCGCAAAACGTAACAGTAAAGTTTGGAGCCTACCCGATAATCTCCGTAATACGCACAGGTAACGGTGATACTCGTCAAAAATCCGTCGCCTTCCTCGGAAGAGGGATCCTCTATGTAGTAAGTTACGTCGAAAGTATGATAGAGATACGGACGTTCGGGGATATAATCGACAAAAGTCAGCTCTTCGGTCTTACAATAACCGTTGATTTTGCGCGTGTTCGGTCCGTCCGAAAGATATTCCACGTAAGAATATTCCGCTCCCGTTGACAACACTTTGACGTAATAGGTGTACGGGAGAAGAAAAAGACCGCTCCTGTCGTTCTCTTCGGAGTATAAATATACGTTCTCCGAACGGATACAGGCATACGAAAAGCTCTCCGCTTCGGCCGGAGCGCGAACCGAAGGATACAGTCCCGAAACGATAAAATATAACAGCGGCAACAATGCCGATAAGATAAACTTTTTCATGCTTTCTATTATAAAAATACGGAGAAGAGAGTTTTTGACCGATTGGCGGGGATTATGAGAGAAATTGTAGAAAAGTTGTGCAGAATAGAAAACGAATTGGAAAAGAGGCGCTCGGCCGACCGTCTGGCTCGATACAACGGCGGAGAGAAAAAACACGAGAAACAGCTCGCTTTCCACAAATGCCCCAAACGCAACCGCTGGGTCTTTGGGGGAAATCGCTCCGGAAAGACGGAGTGCGGCGCCGTGGAGTGTATCTATATCTCCCGCGGGGTTCACCCCTATCGGAAAAACAGACAAAATACCGTCGGATGGGTCGTCTCCCTCTCCGCTCAGGTACAGCGGGACGTCGCACAAAGGAAAATTCTTTATTACCTCCGCCACGACTGGATTGAGGAAATCGTCATGCAGAGCGGCAGAAAGGACAGCCCCGAAAACGGCGTCATTGACTTCATCCGCATCCGCAACGTCTTCGGCGGAATCTCCATCATCGGCTTTAAGAGCTGCGATCAGGGACGGGAAAAATTTCAGGGCGCTTCCCTCGATTTCGTCTGGTTCGACGAAGAGCCGCCCCGCGACATCTACGAGGAATGCCGCATGCGCGTGATCGACCGCAGAGGAGATATTTTCGGAACGATGACTCCGTTAAAAGGCCTGACCTTCGTCTATGAGGAGATTTTTCTCAACCGACACGGCGACGGCGAAGTATGGTACGAATTTATGGAATGGAACGATAATCCCTACCTTTCGGGAGAGGAAATCGCAAGGCTCGAAACCTGCCTCGACGAAGAACAGCTGCAAAGCCGCAGGTACGGAAAATTTTCCTCGGCCGCGGGGCTCGTATATCCCGAATTCGACGAACGCATTCACGTCATACAGCCTTTTTCCGTTCCGAAAGAATGGCAGGACGGCATTTCCATCGATCCCGGGCTGAATAATCCGCTCGCGGCTCTATGGTTCGCCGTCGATTACGACGACAACGTTTACGTCGTATACGAACACTTCGCCGCGGGAAAGGATATCGATTACCACGCGGCGGAAATCAAACGCATTTGTTCAAATCTCGATTGGCATACGGACGGAAGAGGCCGAATCTGCGCGCTCATCGACAGCGCCGCAAAACAACATACCTTATCCGGCGTCAAAAGCGTATGCGAACTCTTTTATGAACGCGATATTCTCGTCAATCCCGATGTGGACAAGGATCTGTTTTCGGGAATCTCCCGCGTAAAAAGCTATTTGAACGAAAAGAACGGGCTGCCCAATCTATATATCTTTTCTTCCTGCGTCAACCTCATTCGGGAATTCAAGGGATATTTCTGGGGAAACGGAGACGTACCGAAAAAGACCGACGATCATGCCTTGGACGCACTCAGATACTTCTTGATGTCGAGACCGAAAAAATTGCCGCCCGAACCGGAAAAATCACTCATTCAAAAAGACAAGGAAAGGCGGTGGAGACAAATCTCCGCAAGGAGATTCACGGATTGAATATTCAAAAAGGGGGACCTTATGGCCGGAAAGAAAAAACAGGAAAAAATCGGAGATGCGCTTTTGAAAGTCGCTCTCGGTTATCGATTGGAGGAAATTACGGAAGAATATGCCGAAGTGGACGGAAAATTCAAGCTCACGAGGCGAAAGGAAACGAAAAAAGATATTCCGCCGGACTTGAAGGCGGTACAGCTGTTATTGGCATCGGATAGCGAGGACTTGTCCTCGATGTCCGAGGAACAGCTGGAAAGAGAAAGACAACGCTTGCTGGACGAATTGAAAAGCTCCGAGGACAAGAAGCGGGCAGGAACAAAAAGCAAACCCGAAACGCCCCCCGCATCGAAAGGAAAAAACGGAGACGGGGGAGAACCGACCGCGGCAGATGAAAAGAACGAGGACGGAGGCACGGAAGAAAAGGGAAAAAACGGAATCGAGGAAGAACCGATTGCGGCGGTTGAGAAGCACGGAGACGGGGACACGGAAGAAAAGGAAAAAAACAAGGGCGGGAATATAGAGGAAAAGGAGAAAGAAAAGGGCGGGGAAGCTCAGAAGGCGGGGACGGAAGAGAGAGGCACAAAAGGAACGGTGAAGAAAAGCTCAAAGACGGCAAAAAGTGCTCCGAAGAGGAGAACGGCGCGGAGAGCGGCAAAGCGAAGGCGGGCCGTAAAGAAAAAGGAAAGGGAAAAACAGGAGGATACAAAGATATGACAGAGACAGAAAAAGAAGAGCGGCGGCGGGAAAAAATTGCCGCGGAGGTCACGGAGGATTTTGAAAGGAGACGGGAGGCGAGGCGGAGCGTCGAGAGCGGCTGGTTGCTGAATATGAATTTTTTCAGCGGAAACCAATATTGCGACATTTCGCCCGCGGGCGGAATCGTCGAGGAGGACAAGCGTTTTTACTGGCAGTCGCGGAGAGTGTTCAACCATATCGCGCCCACGATCGATTCGAGAATCGCCAAATTGACGAATATGCGGCCGCGGCTCCGCGTGAAGCCTTTCTCCGACGAGGAAGCGGACGTTAACGCCGCGAAACTCTCCACGGGGATTCTCGATTACGTACGGGAGAGAATCCGACTCGACGAGACCGAGGCAAAAGCGCTTTTATGGTCCGAAACGTGCGGATGCGCCTTTTACAAAATCACCTGGGATCGGGACGGCGGCAGGCAGGTGGCCGTCGACGGCGGATTGCCCGTATACGAAGGGGAAGTCTCCGTCACCGCCGTACCACCCTTTGAAATCTTCCCCGACCGCATGGGCGCGGAAAATATCGAGGAGCTGCAAAGCCTCATTCACGCCCAAGCCGTTCCCGTCGCTTACATCGAAGAAAAATTCGGCGTCGTTTTGAAGGGGCGAAAAATTACCGAGCTCGCTTTGACAGGGTACAGCGAACCTTCCAACGGGAAAAATCCCGCTTTGCAGACAGGGGGAAGTCATCCGCCCGAACAGGAGGGGGATTCGGAAATTCTCATCGAAAGATATTCCCGCCCCTCCGCCAAGGAACCTGACGGAAGGCTGGAAATCGTCGCGGGCGGAAAGCTCCTGTATCTCGGCCCCCTTCCCTATCTGAACGGGGAACGCGGAGAAAGGCGCTTCCCCTTCGTAAAACAGGACTGTTTAAGATTACCCGGCGCGTTCTTCTCGGGCAGTATCGTGGACAGGCTCATCCCCATACAGCGCGCTTACAACGCCGTCAGAAACAGAAAACACGAATTCCTTAACCGAATCTCTATGGGCGTTCTGACCGTCGAGGACGGCTCCGTGGACGCCGACGAGCTCGCGGAAGAGGGGCTCTCGCCGGGAAAGGTGCTCATTTACAGGCAGGGCGGAAAACCGCCCGAAATGCTCGACTGCGGCAGCGTGCCCGCAGAATTCGCCGCCGAGGAGGAATGGCTCGAAAGAGAATTCGTCGTCGTGAGCGGAATCAGCGATCTGTCGCAAAATTCCACTCCGTCCAGAGTCACCAGCGCTTCGGGATTGCAACTGCTGCTTTCCCAAGACGAACTGAGGCTTGCCGCCACCGCCGAAAACGTCTCCGACGCGCTGAGGGAAACGGGAAGGCAGATTCTGAGACTTTACAGACAATTCGCGGGGAGCGCAAGGCTGCTCACCCTCACGGGCAAGAACAAAAAGACACAGGTCTATTACTTCAACGCCGCCGATCTCGCCGCAAACGACATCCTCTTCGAGAGCGAGGAAAAAGATACTCCCCTCGAAAGGAGGGAAACGCTCATGAAGCTCTTGGAAGCAGGGATTCTGACCGGAAAGGACGGCACGCTCTCCGAAGAAAACCGAACGCGCATCCTCGAAGAATTCGGATTTGAAAACTACGAAAATTCACAGGATCTTTCCGCCTTGCACAGAACCAAGGCGGGAGAAGAAAATCTGCGGTTGAAGTCGGAGGACGTCTCCCCCGACGTCTACGACGATCACGCTCTGCACGTCGCGGAGCACGTGCGCTTCCTCTTATCGGAGGAATTCAAAAAAATCGAGTCGGGGGAACTCAAACAAAGATACGTCTCCCACATCGCCGAGCACAAAAAAATGCTGCGGGAACAAGAGGCGGAAAAAAATCAATGAGATAAAAGGAGGAAAAAATTATGGAAAAAGAGGAGAACGTTTTACAATGCGGAGAAAACAAAACGGAGCATGCCGCGGAGGCGGAACGAGAAAAAGAAAAGGGCTCGGCGGTTTTGGGAAAATTTCGCGACGTGGACGCCCTCAAAGAGGCTTACAGCGCTTTGGAGGCGGAATTTACCCGTCGCAGTCAACGCCTCAAAGAACTGGAAAAACGAGCGGACAATTCCCTGAAAACCGACGGCGCTCCTTCGAAGGCGGAAAAGCCCGAAGAGGAGGCGAACCTCGACGCGGAACCCGCTCCCGCCCAAAGCCAGTCCGAAGCCGATACCGCGCAGAGGACGACGGCTCAAAAATCCGATACGGCGAAGGAAAAGACCGAAAACGAGCTCTATGAGGCCGCCAGAAATTCCGAAGCGGTCAGATTGAGAATCATCGGGGATTACCTCTCGTCTTTAAGGGGCGCCGACGCGCCTTTGATGCGCGGGGGAACGGGTACGCTTGCTCCTTCTCCCGTCAGAGCCAAATCCATTTCCGAAGCGGGTACCATGGCTCTGAACTATTTCAAAAAAGACCGTCAAGCGTAAACTATTTTCAAAAAGGAGAATTTCATTATGGTTACAATGCAAACTGCGGACAACGCACTGAAATCTTTTTATCTCGACGCCGTGACGGAGGCGCTCAACATGAACGTCAATCCGCTCCTCGCACAGATTAAACGCTCTACCGCCGACGTCTGGGGAAAAGACGTCAGAAAATTGGTGCGATACGGCATCAACGGCGGCATCGGCGCCGGTACCGAAACCGGTAATCTGCCCGAGGCCTCCGGGAATAATTACGTTCAGTTCGTCTCTTCCCTCAAAAATCTCTACGGAACGATAGAAATTTCCGATAAGGCGATCCGCGCTTCCGCCAACAACGAGGGCGCTTTCGTCAATCTGCTCAACGACGAAATGCAGTCCCTCATCAGAAGCTCGTCCTTCAATTTCGGCAGAATGCTCTACGGGGACGGTTCCGGATCGCTGTGTACCGTCGAAACGGTAGGTTCCGATAATCTCGTCACCGCGGACAGCGTCAGGGCTCTGGCCGAAGGTATGGTCGTCGATTTCTGCTCCTCCACGGGCGCAATTATCGCTTCCGCCAGAGGCAGGAAAATTTTGAAAATCGACAGGGAAAACAAGACCTTCTCCGTCGACGGGGCGGCGATCTCCGCGGAAACCGTTCCCGCGGGATCCAAAATCGCTCTGCAAAATTCCTACGGCTATGAAATTACCGGCCTCGGCGCGCTGTTCTCCGATTCGGGAACTCTGTACGGCGTAGATAGGGAGGAACACCCTTGGCTCAAACCTTACATCAAAAAAGATGTCGGCACCATCAGCGAAAATATCGTACAGACCGCCATCGATACCATTGAGGAAAATTCCGGCGGAAAAGTCAATTTTATCGTCTGCTCCTGGGGCGTGAAGAGGGCCTTGGCCGAATTCTATACCCAATACAGGACGTTCATGCCGACCGAAGAAATCCTCGGCGGTTACAAGGCGCTGATCTTCAACGGGATTCCCGTGGTCGCCGATCGGTTCTGCCCCGAGGGAACGATGTATCTGCTCAATACCGAAGATTTCTGTCTGCATCAGCTTTGCGACTGGCAGTGGCTGGAAAGCGAGGACGGGAAAATCCTCAAACAGACCGCCGGAAAGCCCGTATATACCGCAACTTTGGTGAAATATGCCGAACTCATCTGCAATCGGCCCTTCGGACAGGGAATGCTGTCGGGAATAGAAGAATATTGACCGAAACCATCGTCCGTGCCGCGGGAGGGGCGAAAGCCCTTCCCCTGCCCGGACGGAACATAAAGGAGGTAAAAATATGACGGTGAAAGAAGCCGTGATTCTCGCCGCCGAGGAGCTCGGCGTCGGGGATAAGGTCAAAAATTATTACGAAAACGGGGGTGAGGAGGGAAAGAGAGAGACGGAAACGCTCGTAAGGTGTTTTAATATCGTGGAAAACGAAATCGCGCTCGACTATCTGCCCCTCTGTTGTGAGGACGAAGCGGAGTCGGACACGGGAACGATAGAATATTCGCTCCTGACGATGCCCTGCGTGAGAATTATCCGCGTTACGGACGAATACGGAAATTCCGTCCCGTTCAAGCTGTTCCCTCAATATCTGAAAACACAGCCGGGGCGCGTAAACGTCTCTTACACCTATACCCCTCGGGAAAAAAACGCGGAAGAAGAATCCGATTTCGTCCTGTCCGTCTCTCCCAGATTGTTCGCTTACGGCATCGCGTCGGAATATTCCCTCGCGGCGGGGCTGTTTGAGGAAGCGGCGGTCTGGGATAAGAAATACAAGGACGCTCTGGCGGCGGCGTATCGCTCCAAACCGTCGAGAATCATACGTTCCAGAAGGTGGGCATGATGGGAAGATTTTATCGGAAAACATTTCCCGAGGCAAGGGCGGACGAAAGGAAAATCCGATTCGACGGCTTTGCGCTCGGAACGGAAAACAAGGCGGGCATATTCTCTTTTTCCGACGTGCGGAATTGTCTGTTTCGGGACGGGAAAATGGAGACGGGGTTCGGGTTTTCGCCCTATTATACGGCGGAGGGGGAAATTCCGTCCGTAAACGATCCCGAAGATCCGCCCGCGGCGTTTGCTTTGCTGCCCTATACGGACGCGGGAGAACGAAAGACGGCTTTAATGTACGTTTCCGAAACGGGCGTTTCTTATATCTGGAACGAAGAGTACGGCACGTTCGATTTTACCTTGAAAACATTTGACGACGTTCCCGCCATTCTCCCCGTATACGACAAAAACGGGAAGGCGGCACTCGCTTTTTGCGGCAAAGACGGCGTATGGCTGTACGACAGGGAAAGGGAGTTTTCGCAAGTATATGCCGAAAGCGCCGCAAACGCCGCCTGCGTATTTCACGAGAGACTGTTTTTTATCGAAAAGCCCTTTACGGTACGCTATTGCGCGCCCTTAGATTCAAACGACTGGGAAGAAAATGCGGACGACGCGGGATATATCGAGTTTCCGTCCGAGGAGGGCGAGCTCATGGGACTGAAAGTATTGAATGAAACCGTCTATCTCTTTCGGGAAAGGGGAATCATAAAACTCGATGCGAAAGGTGCGGCCAGAGATTTTTCGGCGGAGCTGCTCCCTTACGGCGGAGAACGGATTTTCAGCGGCTCGATTGCCGTTTGCGGAGAAAGAATTTTTTTCCTCGCCGAAAGCGGCGTCTATGCTTTCGAGGAAAGAAAAATTTCCCGCGTCGACGTTCCCGTGTTTCCCGCCCGCAAGGGGCAGGTATGCGAATGCGCCGCTTGGGACGGAAAATATTTTCTAAGATATGCCGACGAAAACGGGGAATTCAAAGTACTGATTTTAGATTCCGAAACCCGGGAAGCCTGTTTTTCCGTCCCGTCGATACGGGCGCTCTCAAATACGGAAAGTCTTCTTATATGCCTTTCGGAAAATAACATCTGCTTGGCAGACAAGGACGGAGATCTGCCGTCGGGAAATCTGTATGCCGCCTGCAAAGAAAATACCGATTTCGGGATTTCGGGACGAAAATTGTGGAAAACTTTGACTCTGGACGGCGAGGGCACCTGTCGCATAGAGATCGGAAACGAATATGAGAAACGTTCCTTTGACGGAAAATTCAAGGACGGGAAACTTTCCGTCAGGCCGCTTCTGAAAGGAGAACGCTTTTCACTGCGGCTCTATCCGCAAAAAGCAACCCGTTTCAGCGGCGCGGAAATCGTTCTCGACGTCTTTGAATCGGCGGGAGGATAAAAATATATGATGGAAATAGATATTATTTCGTTTACGGACGAACAGTTTGCCGCTCTTACGGAGGAACAACTGCTTGAAGTGGAAAACGTCCAGATGAAGAAAAATCGGTTGACGGAAGATTTGGAAGAAGAGAAACGAAAAGAGAAATTTCGCCTTCTGAAAGCCGGAGTATTCCGCTCCGGAATTTGGACGGGAATCTGCGATTCGTTGGACGCGAGCTACGAACGGGAAGTGGAGTGGCTGAGGGACGGGCTCTTGTTTTATCTGCGCTTTGCTTCAAAACCGCCAGAAGAAACCTCCGCGCCCTATGAAGTCGATTACTCCCTGTCTTATGAAAAGAGATTGGAAATCGTAAGAGAATATTACGATTCTACCTATTCCGACCCTGAAGAAAAATTTTCCGCTTTCAAACAGGATAAAGTCGCTTTGAATTATCTGGGTGAGTTATATGCGCCTCTGTACGAGCTGTATGCGGCGCAGGCCGGGCAATAAGACAAAAGAAAACAAATAAACCTTGCGGAAACGGAAAAAGTAAGGCGGCGGAGAAGAGGGGGAAAGGAAGAAATGAGAAAGGGGAAAAGCGGGAAGATATGGTCGGAATAGGGAGAGAGCGGGAAGGTATGGTCGGGATAGGGGAAGAACGGGAAAAAATAGAGTACAGGGGGAAAGAACCAGAAATGAGGCGGAAATATCGGGCGGGAGGGAACGGGGAAAAAAGGAGAAAAAAGCGGGAAGGCTTAATTCCCGCTTTTTCCGCGAAAATACTTTACACGAATGACTTTATGGTGTATAATAGAAAAAAAGGAACGAGATTATGAAATACACGATAGCAACTATAAAATATATTCTGAAAAATTTTCTATACATATTTCCTTTTGCGCTCCTGCCGGCGCTGTTTTTGTCGTTTTCGCTCGATAAAACAGCCATTCATACCTTATTGACAAATTATTTTACCGGAAATCCCACCGCGATTTTCACGGATATTTTTCACGCGGTTTCTATCTTCAATTTTCGCTCGATAGGCGTTTTCTTCGCCGGGCTTATCGGCGTTGTTCTCATGATCCTCTGTGCTTCCTTGATGACCGCGCTCATGGAAAAACATATGCGCATCGGGAAACGTACTTTTAACGGCGTTTTCTCAAAACTCAACGATAACCTCATATCTACTTGCGGCATTTGTCTTCTCTATGTGTTCATCTATGAGATTTGGACACTCATCATGTCTTCCCTGCTCTTCCTCGTCTCTTTGATCGGCAGCAAGGCGGCAATTTATGTGCTCTCCGTCATCGTATTTCTCGGAATGCACTTCATCCTTCTTTATATCGTATCTATTTTCTATCTCTGGCTCCCGTGTCTGCAAATTACCGGGTTCAGAGCGTTCGAAGCGCTCCGTTATTCTTATCAGCTCGTGGCGCCCGTCAAGCCGAGAATTATCTTCGGACAGTTGTTCAGTATGCTCGTCGCAGAGGTACTCCTCGGACTTGCGGCCGTATTTATCCCCGGAAATGTCGCCGCAATCGTCATTGCTACCGTTCTCTATGCCTTTATGACGCTCATGTTCTGCGTCCGTATGCAGGTCATCTATTTCGACCGCGCTCAGCTCGAACGCGCTGACCTCAAAAATTATTACCATTTCTGATTCGGCGCCGGCGGGCTTTCGACAAAGAAATTCAAGGAGATGATTATCCATGCGTTTTCGCAACAGTACGAGACTCCTGACGGAGAATTTCAAAAACGTCTATAAAATTTTACTGTATACTCTGGCGGTTGCTTTGGTCGCCATTGCGTTGTCCTGCACTTTCCTTCTTCCCAACCTGCTCGAAATTCTCGACAGTATGGAAATGACGGCCGTCGTTTCCGACCTTAAAGAATTCCTCAGAGCCATCGTCAGCGGCAACAGCGAATTCCTTCAAGGATTTCAGGCTCAGTTTAATGAATCCGTCTCCGCTTTATGGCGGTTGTTGGATTCCAGAATGTCTCAGATTGTCTGGTCTATCGTCGGCTGCGCCGCCGTATATCTTCTGAAACGGTTCGCCGATACGTTATGTTATTTCTCCATCGGCAGCATCCTCAACGACAGAATGTCCACCTACGCGGAAACGCCGTTTTCTTCCGCCTATATCCGCAATCTCGGAAAGGCCAGCGTTTACAGCGTCGTTTACGTTCCCATCGTCTTTTTGATAGACGTCTGTACCGTCGCGCTCTGCTGGTTCTTCTTCTTTTACCTTTTGTCCTTCGTCGGCAATGTGTTCATTTCACTGTTCCTGTCTATGACTTTTATCGTGCTCTGTCAGGCCCTGAAACTCACGTTTACCTCTATGTGGCTGCCTTCCATGGCCGTCGATAATCGTTCTATACGGGACGCTATGCGGCTCAGCGACAAGAACGAGCGCAAGCGCCGCAGAAAAATGTTCTCTACCTATGTGGTGACCGTCTATATCGTCATCATCGTCAATGTGATCGGGGCGCTTTGTACCTTCGGGAGTGCGCTGCTCATTACCGTACCCGCTTCTTATTTCCTCTTTATCTGCGAACAATTCGTCAATTATTACACCGTTAAAGGTAAGCCCTATTTCATCACTTATGAAAAAATTGCGACGAATCGCGATCGGGGAGACAGCGAACGTTTCTTCGAGACCGTAGAGGATCCCGAAGACTTCGGAATTCTCCGTGCGGACGAGGGCGACGGAGAAACAAACGCTTCGGAAATAGGAGCGGCGGGAGAGAAAGGGGCGGATATTGAAGGAAACACGGAAGAAAGCCTTCCGCAAAACGAATCGGAAATTACCGATCGGACAGGCGAAGAAAATAAGCGCGAAGCGGCGGAAAACGCGAACGAAGAGCTGAAAGCAAAAACCGAGACCGTGGAAAACGAACGGAAGGAAAAGACCGAGTCGAAAGACGAATAGTCGGAACTTTCAGAGAATAAAATAGCAAGGTCGATTTATCTCGCAGACAAATGCGGAATTCGGAATTGAAGCAAAATCGAAATCAAAGAGGAAAAGAATATGGATTATCGGAAAAATTATCAGACATGGTTGTCCGATCCCCGTCTTTCGGAGGAGGGGAGAGCGGAACTCGAATCGATCGCTTCCGACGAAAAGGCCAAGGAATACCGATTCGGCGGAGAATTGGAATTCGGAACGGCGGGCATGCGCGGCATCATCGGCTACGGCATGAATATGATGAACGTCTATACCGTCATGCGCGCGACCCAAGGACTCGCGGAGTTTATCAAAGAGCTGGGTGCGGAAGCCGTAAAGCGGGGCGTCGTGATTTCCTACGACACGCGCAGAAAGTCGGACGTGTTCGCCAAAGCGGCGGCGGGAGTCTTGGCGAAAAACGGCATTAAAGCCTATCTTTTCGACGACGTGCATCCCGTTCCCATGCTTTCCTTTGCCGTGCGTTACCTGCATACCGTCGCGGGAATTATGATCACCGCCAGCCACAATCCCAAAGAGTACAACGGATACAAGGTTTACGGCGCGGACGGCGCTCAAATGTCGCCCGAAGATACGGAAAAAGTAGTGGGATATATCGAAAAAATAAAGGATTATCTGTCGGTCGATTGTGAGGAAAACAGCCCGCTGATCGTTCCCGTGCCTGAAAAACTGGACGAGGATTATATAGAAGAGCTTTCCAGACTCCGTCTGTCGCCCGAAGCGGTCAAAAAGTGCGGGGCGAATCTCAAACTCGTATATACGCCCGTACACGGCAGCGGCTATGTCCCCGTGACGACCATTCTCGGAAAATTGGGAATCAACGTCACCGTCGTCGAGGAACAAACGACCAAGGACAGCGAATTTTCGACCGTTAAAGTCCCCAATCCCGAATTCAAAGAAACTCTTTCCATGGGCATAGCGCTCGCCGATAAGATTCACGCCGACGTCGTATTCGGTACCGATCCCGATTCCGACAGGCTCGGCGTGGCCGTAAAGGACGACAATGGAGAATTCGTCGCGCTTTCGGGAAATCAGGTGGGAATACTGTTGCTCGATTACATTTTGACGCGGCTGCAAGAGGAAAACGCGATGCCCGCCAATGCCGCCGTGGTAAAATCTTTCGTCACTACGGGTATGGCTCAGGCGATCTGCGACGATTTCGGCGTCAAGCTGTTTGAAACGCCCGTGGGCTTTAAGTTCATCGGGGAAAAAATCAAACAGTGGGAGGCGGACGGAAAATATACTTTCGTTTTCGGATTCGAGGAATCCTGCGGATATCTGCGCGGCACTCACGCGCGCGATAAGGACGCCGTGGTTGCGTCTATGCTCTGCGCGGAAATGGTCTGCTATTATACGTATGTCGGAAAAACGCTGTATCGCAGGCTGATGGAAATTTATGAAAAATACGGCTATGTATTGGATAAAAATGTGTCTATTCAATACTCCGGACTCAATGCCATGAAAGAGATGAACGCCGTGGTGGATGCTCTGAAAACCATGAGAGTCGAAGCCTTCGGGAGCATGAAGGTGGACGCGTTCCGCGATTACAGTGCGGCAAAGAGAACGGTATATCCTTCCGGTGCATCGGAAACGATGGATATTCCCGCATGCAACTGCGTCTATTATGAGCTTGCCGGCGGCTCCTTCGTCTGCGTACGTCCCTCGGGAACCGAACCCAAACTCAAAATTTATTATTCTTTACGCGCCAAGGATGAAAAAACCGCGAACGACGAACTTGAAAATCTGCAAAAGGAAGTAAATGCGCTTTTGGAAAAAGCGAAAGGATAACAAATGGTTTTTCTTAAAGAAAAGCCGTCCGCTCAAAAAGAGCGGACGGCTTTCTTTATGTGCGAGGCACAAAAAAACGCGCGTCGCTATATACTGAAAGGGGAGGCAGGCGGGTATGCGGATTTGTTTTGTGAGCAGAGGAACCCTCAATACCTTTTGGGACGATTATGGCGGCAGCGATGCGGACATTCTCTTTTTCGGGTTTCAGGGCTTGGGCGAGGTCAGTTATGAAAAGGAGCTGCGCGGCGAGACGGGATATTTCGAGGACGCCGCCATTTTATCCAAGGAAAATCATAACGTCGTCGTCTGCGGCTGTGTGACCGATACGCGGGGCGTAAAGAGAAAATCCGCCGTGGTGGCGGAAAACGGAAGGCTTCTCGGCGTGTCCGACATGCTCAATGCGATAGACGGGGATTTTAAGAGCGGCGCGGGGCTGAGAGTTTACGAAACAAGGGTCGGGAGGCTGGGAATCGCCGTCGCGGAAGACCTCTATTTCCCCGAAATTTTACGCACGCTTTCCGTCTGCGGCAGCGACCTGATTCTCTGTCCGTTCGGCATTATTTCCGATTCCACCGAATCGGTGCTTCTTCGCGCCGGAGCGTTTTCCTATGGCGTCACCATGTGTCTCTGCGGGGCCGGTTACAGCCAGATAGCAGATGTTTCTGGCGCCACCATGTTCGCATCTCCTGACAGTCCCGTGGAATTTTCCTTCGATAAAAAACAGGAATACCATTTGATAGAGACGAGGCGACGGGGATTTTACAAGGCACCGAGAAGAGATTTTTAAGGAGCGAAAACGAAATACTTAATCCTCGAACCGATAAGGCGTGACCTGATATACGCAATAGTTCAGCCAATTGTTATAAAACAGATTTGCCGTGGACGTCCAGTTCATTTTTACCTTTTCACAGGCTTTGTCCGCAAAATAGGAATGGGGCTTTTGAATGGGAAGTCCCTTTTTCAGATCCCGTTCGTATTCCTTTTTTAAGGTGTCTCTGTCGTATTCCATGTGGCCGAATACGAATACCTGCGAATCGTCCTTCGACGCTACTATGGATGCGCCCGCCCGGGCGGACGTCGCTAAAATTTTTAAGGACGGGATTTTTTCGATGTCGCTCACCTTGACCGTCGAATGTCGGGAATGCGGCATGTGAAATTCGTCGGAAATTCCCCGCATCAACGGTTCGGGCTGTTCATAAAGAACTTTATGGTGAGAAAACACCCCGAAGAGCTTCTCTTTCAGAGGGTATTTTTTTACGTCGTAAAAATAGTTCAGCGCGGCCATGGCTCCCCAACAGATGAAAATCGTGGAGGTGACGTTTGTTCGCGTATAGGCGAAAATTCGTTTCAGCTCGTCCCAATACGCCACGGACGAAAATTCCATTTGCTCTACGGGTGCGCCCGTGACGATCATTCCGTCGAAATGTTTGCTCTGAACGTTGCGAAACGATTGGTAAAACTTCCCCAGATAGCCCTCCGTCGTGTGCTTTCCGTGATAGCTTTCCGTGCTTAAAAGGGTCACGTTCACTTGCAGGGGAGAGTTGGAAAGAAGACGCATGAACTGCGTCTCCGTTTCCTCCTTGGTCGGCATGAGATTGAGTATGGCTATTTCGATCGGGCGGATGTCCTGCGTAACGGCGCGCGCCTTATCCATGACAAAGATCTTTTCGCCGCTTAAAATTTTATAGGCGGGCAGCGCGCTGTCTATGACTATGGGCATGAAAAATCTCCTTGGTGATAGAAAAATTAGTACAAATACAAAAAGGCGGGATTCAGAGAAAAAGGGCGGGAAAAGATTTGCGGAAAACTTATCTGAGTCAAATTTGGTCGAGAGCGTCCGACAAATCCTGGATAATGTCCCGAGGGTTTTCGATTCCCACGGAAAGCCTGATGAGATTCTCGGGAACGCCCGCTTTGACGAGATCCGTTTTGGAAAGCTGGCGGTGTGTCGTCGACGCGGGATGAAGGACACAGCTGCGTACGTCTGCGACGTGCGTTTCCTGCGTTACGAGCTTTAACGCTTCCATGAAGCGGGCACAGCGCTTTACGTCGCCTTTGATTCCGAAGCTCATCATGCCGCCCGTGCCGTTCGGAAGATATTTTTCCGCCAGGGAGCGATATTTATCGTTCGGCAGAGAAGGGTGTTTCACCCATTCGATTTTCGGATGCTTATCGAGAAAAGCCGCTACGGCTTTGGCGTTGGAACAGTGTTTCTCCATTCTGAGCGCCAGCGTATCGCAGCCCAGCCACGTCAAAAAAGCGTTCTGAGGGGACATGATCGCGCCCATGTCGCGCATCATCTGCGCGCGGCACTTCACCGCGAAGGCGGCGGGCAGGGTTGCGTATACCAATCCGTGATAGCTTTCGTCCGGCTCGTTGAAAGAAGCGTAGCGCGGATTGTTTCCGAATTGGAATTTTCCGCCGTCTACGATCATGCCGCCGAGCGCGGCCGCATGTCCGTCCATGTATTTCGTCGTGGAATGAATGACGATGTCCGCGCCGAACTCTAAGGGGGTGCACAGGACGGGCGTCGCCAGCGTATTATCTACGACAAATACCACGTTATGACGTTTCGCTATGCGGGAAATCTTTTCAAAGTCCAGCACGATAATGGCGGGATTGGCGACGGTCTCGGCAAAAATCAGGCGCGTTTTGTCGTCGATGAGGCGGTCGATTTCCTCCTCGGGAGCGTCCGTATCGAAAAAGCGGCATTCGATTCCGAGTTTCGGGAGCGTCGTGCCGAAGAGATTGAAGGTGCCGCCGTACACCGCCTGCGCGCATACGATATTGTCGCCCGCCTGACAGAGGGTGGCCGCCGTCAGAAGCGTCGCGGACATGCCCGAAGCACAGCCGATTCCCGCGACGCCGCCTTCGAGGGCGGCGACTTTATTTTCCAGCGCCGCGACGGTCGGATTTGCCAAGCGGGAGTAGAAATATCCGTCGCCCTTCAAATCGAACAGATCCGCCATGGTTTTCGTGTCGCCGTAAAAAAAAGTGGTGCTCTGGCAGATGGGGGGGATACGGCTTTCGCCCGTGGAGGGGTGATAGCCCGCCTGTACGCATAAAGTGTCTTTCCGATAGTTCTTTTCTCGTTCGTTCATAATCGTTTCTCCTTGAAATAAAATTTAGAAGCCCGCGCTCTTTACGGCACGGTCGGTCGCACGTTTTACGTCCCGTTCCGCTATGGAGCGCTTTTTGTCGTAAGTGTGTTTGCCGCGGCAGAGCGCGACTTCCATTTTGACCAAAGAATCCTTGAAATATAATTTCAGCGGAACCAAAGTATAGCCCTGCCGATTGATCTTCCCCGAGATTTTGGCGATTTCTCCCTTATGGAGAAGCAAACGCCTGTCCCGCCTCGTGTCTTTGGTGCTGAATGCGTCGGATTTATCATACAGCGCGATATGCATATTTTTTACCGCCACTTCTCCGCCGCGTATCATGCAAAAACTGTCGTTCATGTTGACGTTTCCGCCGCGCAGGGATTTGATTTCGTTCCCTTCGAGGACGATTCCCGCTTCATATTTGTCTTCGATAAAATATTCGAAGGAGGCCGTCTTATTCGTCGCGATGATTTTCATTCTTGTTCTCCTTTCCGAATTTTTTCAATCAGAGAAAAACGGGTGCGCCGCTGGAAAAAATCTACGTCTTCCACGCGGATTCGGAGTTCCTCTCCGATGGAATAACTCTCCGTGCTTCCCTTTAACAAAAACCGCTCGGGAATAAATTCAAAACTCCCTTCCAGCGTTTCCAGAGGAATAAAGCCCTCTATCGTGTTGGGCAGTTCCGCGAACAGTCCGAAGGCGGTTACGCCGGAAATTACCGCATCGTATTCCTCGCCCAAACGCTCGCTCATATACATGGTCGCATACAGCGCGTCCACTTCCCGTTCCGCTTCCGCCGCGCGGCGTTCGCATTCCGAGGATTGGATCGCCGCTTCGCTGACAAAACCGTTATAAGTCTCCATGCCCTCCGCATACTTCCCGTCGAGCACTTCCTTGATGATCCGATGAATGCACAAATCGGGGTAGCGGCGGATGGGGGAAGTGAAATGACAGTAGCAGGGACTCGCCAATCCGAAATGTCCCACGTTGACGGGGGAATAGCGCGCCTTTTGCATGGAGCGCAGCATCACCCGATTCAGCACGGGAAAAACGGGCAAATCTTCCGCGGATTTTAAGAGCTTCTGATAATCGTACGATTTGACTTCGTCGGCGGAAAATTTTGCCCTTAGACCGAGATTCTGGGCAAATTCCCGAAACATGGCCGCCTTTTCCTCCGCGGGCTTTTCGTGAATGCGATAGACGAAGGGCATTTCGATCGAGTGCATATATTCCGCTACCGTCTCGTTCGCGAGAACCATGAATTGTTCAATGATTTCGTGCGAAAGGGAACGCTCGTAATCGGGAATGACGATGTTTCCGTCGTCATCGAGCATGATTTTTGCCTCTTTGACGTCCAGTTCGATGCTTCCGCGCTTTTCGCGCATGGTTTTGAGAATATTCGTCAATTCCGCAAACAGGAAGATCATGTCTTTGACGTCCGCATATTTTTTACAGGTCTCTTCGTCGCCGTTCAAAATTTGCGTCACTTCCGTATAGGTCATGCGGTGCGCCGAACGAATGACCGACTTGACGATTTCGCTGTCCTTTACGGCGCCTTTTTTGTCCACCCGCATGATGCATGAGAGCGTCAGTCGGTCTTCGCCTTCGTTGAGCGAACAGATTCCGTTGGACAGAGCCCTTGGAAGCATGGGAAGAACCCGATCGGGAAAATATACGCTGGTGCCGCGGGAAAAGGCTTCCTTATCGAGAGGGGAACGGTATTTGACATAATGTGAAACGTCCGCGATATGCACGCCCAAAAGGTATTCCGTCCCCAGCCTTTCGAGGGAGACCGCGTCGTCGATGTCCCGTGTGTCCTCGCCGTCGATCGTGACGATGAGCGTATCTCTTAAATCCTTCCTGTCTGCGACATCTTCTGCGGAAATTTTTCGCGCGGCCTGACGTTCGGCCTCCCGTTCTATGCCCTGCGGAAATTCCTCGCGGAGTTTATAGGAACGTATGATGGACAGTTCCTCCGCAAAAAAGTCGTCTCCTTCGCCCAAAATTTCGACGATTTCTCCGCCTGGAGCTTTGCCGTAAGGGTATTCGGTGATTTTTGCGACCGCTTTTACCCCGTCGGGAATATTGAAACAGCGGGAAAGGGGAATATAGATATCTTCAAAATATTTTTTCTCGTCCGGCACGAGATAGCCCGCGCGGGAGTCCTTTCGGAAAGTTCCGACAATTTCCGTATATCCGCGGGACAGAATTTTGACTACCTCGGCTTCGTCGTCGCTTCTGCCGTATACCCGTTCCGCATACACGGTGTCGCCGTGCATCGCTCCGTTCAGATTTTTATGGGGAATAAAAAAGTCCTTTTCGTAAACGGTTCTCTCCTCGGGAACAAGAAAGGCAAAACCGCGTTCGTTGCCCGATAAAGTGCCTTTGATAAGTCCGAGACTGTCGGGTGTGCCGTATTTCCCGCCGCCCGTCACGTACAGCGTTCCGTCCTCGCAGAGAGAATCGAGCAGGGCGAGAAGGCTCTTTTTCTCCCGATGGGAAATTTTCAGGAACTTTGCGATTTCGGTAAAGGTTTTGCCGCAGAGGGTTCCCTCCTGAAAGTATTGCAGTAAAGTTTCTTTTGCGCTCAAAATGCGCCTCCATAAATTTAGTATGTAAGAATGGGAGAAAAGAGGAACAAAAAAGGCGGCCTTTTTATATAAAGCCGCCTTTCAAATTCCCGTTTATGCTATATTTATGCCCAAATGGATTCGAGTTGGAGAATATAGAAAGAAATAGAGAAGATTACCAAAATGACGAGACAGGCAATCGTCCATTTTTTCATTCTCGCTTCGATGGATTTTCCTTTGTTCTTTCCGAAGAAAGTCTCGCTGGAACCGCCGAGGGCATTGATACCGGTGGAGTTACCGGGCTGCAATAACACGAGGATAATCGCGGCAAGTGCAGACAGGAACATTAGAGCGATCATCGTCACGCTCAGCCCCATATATAAATTGTATAAAGCGTCGTTTTTCGTGGGAACCAATAAATTCACAAATTCCAACATTTCCGTTTAATCCTTTTAAGCATTTTTCTTTTGACGGAACAGTCCGTTATTTTCAAGATACCCGTAAATTATAACATACTCTTTCAAATAGCGCAACTGTTTTTTGCCCGTTTCCCGAGTTTTTCTTAAAAAATTCCCAAAAAACGATTATCTTTCGATGAGCGTTTTGCCCGTCATTTCCTTCGGCTGAGGCAGGCCCATCATGTCGAGGAGCGTCGGAGCAAGATCCGCGAGCACTCCGCCCGAACGGAGTTTTACGTTCTTATATTTCTCCGATACCAAAATCACGGGCACTGGATTGGTCGTGTGCTGCGTAAAGGGCGTTTTTCCGTCCTCCGCGATCATCTGATCGGCATTCCCGTGATCCGCCGTGACCAAGGCGCTTCCGCCCATGGACAGAATTTTATCCGTTACTTTCTTCACGCACTCGTCCACCGTATGCACCGCCTTTACGGCCGCTTCCATTACGCCCGTATGACCGACCATGTCACAGTTCGCATAGTTGAGAATGAGAACGTCGTAAATTCCCTTGTCGAGCTCTTCGAGAACCTTGTCCGTGACGAGATACGCGCTCATTTCCGGCTGCAAATCGTAAGTGGCGACCTTCGGAGAGGGAATGACGATCCGCGTTTCTCCCTCCACGGGCTTTTCGATTTTCGCGTTGAAAAAGAACGTGACGTGCGCATATTTCTCCGTCTCCGCGATATGCAGCTGTTTCATGCCCAAAGAGGAAATATACTGAGGCAGGGTATTGTCGATTTCGTCGGGCGGGAACGCCACGCCGACGTTTTCAAAAGAGGAATCGTATACGGCAAATCCGACATAGGTGGGGGCGAGAAAGCCCGTCTTGCGTTCAAAGCCCAGCATCGCACCCGTCTTGGCGTCCTTGAAGGGAAATACTTCCTGCGAGAACATGCGGGTGATCTGCCGCGCGCGGTCGGGGCGGAAATTGAAACAGATGATACTGTCGCCCTTGCCGACGAGCGCCACGGGTTTCCCGTTTTCGGTGAGGTTGGTGGGAAGCAGGAATTCGTCCGTCACGCCTTGTTCGTAAGAGGCGCGCGCGGCGGCTTCCGCACTGCCTTCAAAGTGTACTCCCGCGCCCGCGGTCAGCATATCGTACGCCTTTTCTTCGCGGTCCCAGTTGTTGTCGCGGTCCATCGCGTAATATCTGCCCGCGACGGAAGCGATTTTGCCGAATTTGAGTTCGCTGAGTTTGTCTTGGAGCTCTTTGAGAAATTCCGCTCCCGAAGTGGGCGCTACGTCCCTGCCGTCCGTGAAAGCATGAATATATACGTTTTCAAGTCCCTCCTTTTTCGCCATTTCGACGAGCGCGTAGAGGTGCTCGATATGACTGTGTACCCCGCCCGTGGAAACGAGTCCGAAAAGATGAAGTTTTTTGCCGTTCTCCTTCGCCGCGTCCATCGCGCGGAGGAGCTCTTTGTTTTCAAAGAACGAACCGTCGCGGATGTCTTTGGTGATCTTCGTCAGGTCCTGATACACGATGCGGCCCGCTCCGATGTTGAGGTGTCCGACCTCGGAGTTGCCCATCTGTCCGTCGGGGAGCCCGACGCTCATGCCGCTGGCACCGAGCTGAGAAGAGGGATATTCCTTTTCCAGGGCCGTGACGTTTTTGCTTCCGTCCGTATAGACGGCGTTGCCGTTTGTGTCCTTGTTGATTCCATAGCCGTCCATAATGATTATGGCATAGGGGGTCTTCATAAATTTATTCTCCTTTTTTCAAAAGCAACGGGGCAGGTATGTGCCGAATCATTTCGACCGTCCCGCCCCTCATCTGAATCCGAATTATTTGTCGTAATTGACGATCGCCGCGAAATCGGGCGCTTTTAAAGACGCGCCGCCGATGAGGCCGCCGTCGATTTCCGGCATGGCCATGAGCTCTTTGCAGTTGCCAGCATTCATGCTCCCGCCGTATTGGATGCGGAGCTTTGCCGCGCACTTCTCGCAGAACATTTCTCCCACGGTCTTGCGAATAAAGCCGATCGTCTCGTTGGCCTGTTCCGCCGTGGCGGTTTTACCCGTTCCGATCGCCCATACGGGCTCGTAAGCGATGACGATTTTGGTGATGTCCTCGATGTTTTTAAGGCCTTCGTGAATTTGTTTCGCGAGGACTTCCTCCGTCTTGCCGCCTTCGCGTTCTTCGAGCGATTCGCCGATGCAGACGATGGGGGTAAGCCCCGCCGCAATGGCGGTGAGCGTCCGCTTATTTACGGTTTCGTCCGTTTCGCCGAAATACTGGCGGCGTTCGCTGTGGCCGATAATGACGTATTTCACGCCGTATTCTTTGAGCATGGCGGCGGAAATTTCACCCGTATAGGCGCCTTTTTCCGCAAAGTGTACGTTTTCCGCGCCGAGCTCGATATTCGTTCCTTTAAGAGCTTCGCTTACAGCGGGAATGTCGATCGCGGGGACGCATACGACGACGTCGCAGTTCGCCTCTTTGACGAGCGGCGCGATTGCCTTCACGAGAGCGACGCCCTCGGACGCGGTATTGTTCATTTTCCAGTTGCCTGCAATGATAGGTTTTCTCATAAGAATTCTCCTGAAATAGTTTTTCCTTTTCCGGAAAGTATTATAACACAAACTCGGACGGAAAGCAACGAAAAGAAAGCGAAAATTTTATTTTTCGGAAGAAGTTTGAATGCCGTGGCGGCGAGAATGGCGGCCGTCGGGGAAGAAAAATCCGTGGACGGACAGAGCCGGAAACAGACGAGAAGAAAAATTTCCGGCGCGGGACGGACGACGAGCGAAAAGGAAAATTTTCGGAAGGGAATGCACGGCGGGCCAGAGGGAAAATTTTCGGAGAGAGACGGACGGCAAGCGAAAAGGAAAGTTTCCGACGCGGGACGGACGGCAGGGGAAAACAGAGAAAAAACAGGCGGTCAGAAAACGGCGGGAGGAGATTTTTCGGAGAAGTAACGAACAGCGGAGAGAACGGCAAAGAGAGATGCGAGAAAATTGCGTCAGAACAGATTGTGGAAGGAAAGACAAAGGAGGTTATTTTTCGGGGGCAGACAGGGGAGAGATAAGGAAGGCGCGTTAGGACGGATAGCGGAGAATAAGGCATAAGGAGATGTAAACGGAAAAAGCGCGGACAGACGGCCGTCTGTCCGCGCTTTTCAAAAGCCGCAATATTTCTCAGTCCTTGTCATTGAGGCAGGCGATGCCGGGAAGCACCTTTCCTTCAAACAATTCGAGGGAGGCGCCGCCGCCCGTCGAAATGTGCGTCATCTTGTCCGCGAAACCGAGCTGCTGAACCGCCGCCGCGCTGTCGCCGCCGCCGATGATCGTCGTCGCTTTGCCGTATACGTCCGCGAGAGCCTGCGCCACCGCCTTGGTGCCTTCCGCCAGCGTCGGATTTTCGAACACGCCCATGGGGCCGTTCCAAATGACCGATTTTGCGTTTGCGACCACGGAAGCGAACAGCTTTCTCGTCTCGGGACCGATATCGAGACCCATCATGTCCGAAGGGATTGCGTTCGCGGGGACGATCGTCGTCTCGATCGCCGCGTCGATGGGATCGGGGAAGGACTTCGCCGCTACGGTATCCACGGGAAGGACGAGCTTTTTATTCAGCTTTTTCGCCTTTTCGAGCATTTCCTTGCAGTAGCCGATCTTTTCCTCGTCCACGAGGGAAGTGCCGATTTCTCCGCCCTGCGCCTTGATGAAAGTATAGGCCATTCCGCCGCCGATGACGAGCGTATCGCACTTTTCGAGAAGGTTGGAAATGACGTTCAGCTTGTCCGCGACCTTGGCTCCGCCGAGGATCGCCACGAACGGGCGCTGAGGATTTTCCAGCGTGTCCGCCATCACCGAGAGCTCCTTTTCGATGAGGAAGCCGCAGACCGCCGTCTTGACCAGTCCTTCTTCCACGATTCCCGCGGTGGAAGCGTGCGAGCGGTGCGCCGTTCCGAACGCGTCGTTCACGTAGACGTCGCAGTAGCTCGCCAGCGCCTTCATGAACTCGGGATCCTTCTTCTCTTCGCCCTTATGGAAGCGCAGGTTTTCGAGCAGGACGCACTCGCCCTCTTTGCACGCCGCGACTTTCTTTTTCGCGTCCTCGCCCACGACGTCGGTCGCGAAAGTCACCTTTCCGCCCAAGAGCTCGCTCAAACGAGCGGCGACAGGCGCCAAGCTGAGCTTCTTGACGTCCTTCTTCGCCTTTTCGAGCGCTTCCGCCGTCGCGGCGGCCTGTTCCGCTTCGGGCAGGGCCGCGATCTTCGCCTTCTCCTTCTTGTTCAGTTCGAGCTTCGCGTCGAACACGTTGTGGGGTTTGCCCATGTGCGAGCAGAGGATCACTTTTGCGCCGTGCTCCATGAGGTACTTGATCGTGGGCAGCGCGCCGACGATTCTGTTTTCGTCCGTGATCGCCCCGTCCTTCATCGGAACGTTGAAGTCGCATCTGACGAGGACTTTTTTACCCTTTACGTCTACGTCTTTTACCGTTTTCTTATTCATAAGACCATCTCCTTGAATTTGATTTTTCACCTCTATAATAATATCCGTTTTTCCCGCCTTTGTCAACCCTTTGCGAAAGGAATTGCGAAAAGTTTTTTTCGACGTTTCCTTCATGCCGAGATTTTTATGCCTTTTGGGGAAACGGTACAATAATTTCGGATACGGGGATAAGCAGGAAAGACGAAAGGGTGGGAAAGCGACTCGGAAATATATACGTAATATCATAATGTCGCAAAATCGGGCGGAAATCATAGAAAAGTCGGCGAAATCGTCAAAAAAGTTGGCATAAAACAGTTGACAAACGCCTTTTTTCATGGTAAAATCAACAGTGCTGAAATGCGGAAAGGGTGTATTTCGCCCTTTTTGCATCTTTTTTGCGGTCTGGACCCCGTGCGGGACAAGCGTTCGCGGAAGGGGGAGTCTGCGCTTTCTCTATTAAGGAGCGAAGAAAACGGCCGCCGAAACATCGCTTTCTTTGGAATTGCATAAGGGCAATTTCGAGAAATATATTCCAAAATTTTTACAAGGAGGTCAAAAATGCCTACCATCAACCAACTCATCAAGAAAGGCAGAGAGAAGCAGACGTTCAAGTCCAAGAGCCCTATTCTGGATAACTGCCCTCAAAAGCGCGGCGTTTGTCTGTCCGTCACCACGACTTCTCCCAAGAAGCCCAACTCCGCTTTGAGAAAGATCGCCCGTGTGCGTCTTACCAACAAGCAGGAAGGTACGGTCTACATTCCCGGCGAAGGTCACAACCTTCAGGAGCACAGCTCCGTTCTGATCAGAGGCGGTCGTGTCAAGGATCTGCCCGGTGTGCGTTACCACATCATTCGCGGCGCCCTCGATACCGCCGGCGTTGCAAAGCGCAAACAGGCCCGTTCCAAATACGGCGCAAAACGCCCTAAATAATTCTTGATCGACATCGATTCGATTTTTTAAGGCGCGAAGACAAATTCCGGCGTTCGTTAAAAGTCGCCGAAACAAAATCCTACTTGTAATCGGAATATAGCTCGAAGGCCCCGAAAAAAAGTAGGCAGTATGCGGCTGTCGCCGCAGAAGGTTCGCTCCCGCGTCCGGCGCGGGTACGCGATAGCTGTACTGAAGGGTAAAATCCCTTATTCAACAAATTATTTCAAAGGAGGATAAAAACATGCCCAGAAGAGGTAATGTCCCTAAAAGAGACGTTCTGCCCGATCCTATGTACGGCAGCAAGGTCGTGACCAAGCTCATCAACCAGATCATGCTCGACGGCAAAAAGGGCACGGCTCAGACAATCGTTTACGACGCATTCAAGATCATGGGGGAAAAATTGAACATGGATCCCCTCGATATTTTCAAACAGGCCATGGAAAACGTCATGCCCGTCGTGGAAGTCAAGGCTCGCCGCGTCGGCGGTGCCAACTATCAGGTTCCCATCGAAATCAGACCCGAGAGACGTCAGACCCTCGCCATCCGCTGGATCGTCATCAACACCAGAAAGAGAAGCGAAAGAGAGATGTCCAAAAAACTCGCGGCGGAACTTATGGACGCTTACAACAACGCCGGCGGCTCTGTGAAGAAGAAGGAAGACACGCACAGAATGGCCGAGGCGAACAAGGCGTTCGCTCATTTCAGATTCTGACAGAGGAGTAGCCTATGCCCAGAGAATACGACTTAAATCATACCAGAAACTTCGGCATCATGGCGCACATCGACGCCGGCAAGACTACCACCACCGAGCGTATCCTGTTCTATACGGGCAAGACGCACAAGATCGGCGAAACCCACGAGGGTACCGCTACGATGGACTGGATGGCTCAGGAACAGGAGCGCGGCATCACGATTACTTCCGCCGCCACCACCTGCGTTTGGAAGGGACATCGTTTCAATATCATCGATACCCCGGGGCACGTGGACTTCACGGTGGAAGTCGAGCGTTCGCTCCGCGTCCTCGACGGCGCCGTAGCCACCTTCTGTGCGAAGGGCGGCGTGGAACCGCAGTCCGAAACCGTATGGCGCCAGGCGGATACCTATAAGGTCCCCCGTGTCGCCTATGTCAACAAAATGGATATCAACGGCGCGGATTTCTTCCGCGTGGAGAGAATGATCCGCGAGAGACTCGGCGCGAATCCCGTTCCCATCGAGCTTCCCATCGGAAAGGAAGATACTTTCCGCGGAATCGTCGACCTCATCAGAATGGAAGCCGAAGTCTATTATGACGACCTCGGCAAGGACTACCGCAAGGAGCCCATTCCCGACGATCTGAAAGAGCTCGCGGACGAATACCGCGCAAAACTCGTCGAGGAAGCCGCTTCCGCCAGCGACGAGCTAATGGAAAAATATTTTGAAAACGGAGACCTTTCCGAAGAGGAAATCATTGCGGGACTTCGCGCGCGCTGCCTCAAAATGGAAGCCGTTCCCATGCTCTGCGGGTCTTCTTATAAGAACAAGGGCGTTCAGTTCCTGCTCGACGCGGTCATCCATTTCCTTCCCAGCCCGCTCGACGTCGATCACGTCAAGGGTATCAACCCCGACACGGGCGAAGAGGAAATCAGAAAGACCGCAGACGACGAACCTTTCGCCGGCCTCGCGTTCAAGATCGCGACCGATCCCTTTGTCGGTTCCCTCGCATATTTCCGCGCTTACTCCGGCGTTCTGTCCTCCGGTTCCTACGTGTACAATTCCACGAAGGAAAAGAAGGAGAGAGTCGGCCGTCTCGTTCAGATGCACGCCAATGAGAGAAAGGATATTTCCGAAATTTATTCGGGCGATATCTGCGCCATCGTAGGTCTCAAATATACCACCACGGGCGATACGCTCTGCGACGAAAAACATCCCATTATTCTCGAAAAGATGGTCTTCCCCGAACCCGTCATTCAGCTTTCGCTCGAACCCAAGACGAAAGCGGGACAGGAAAAGATGACCATGGCTCTCATCAAGCTGGCGGAAGAGGATCCCACTTTCAAGACGTATACCGATCAGGAGACCGGACAAACCATCATCGCGGGCATGGGAGAACTGCATCTCGACATCATCGTCGACAGACTCCTTCGCGAATTCAAAGTGGAAGCCAATGTCGGTGCTCCGCAGGTCGCTTACAGGGAAACTTTCCGCAACGCGGTCGACGCGGAGGGTATGTACAAGCGTCAGTCCGGCGGTAAAGGTCAGTACGGTCACTGCAAAATCCACCTCATTCCTCAGGAACCCGGCGCGGGTTATGCCTTCGAAGATGCGACCGTAGGCGGCTCCATTCCCAAAGAATATATCCCCGCGATCGACAAGGGGATTCAGGAGGCCGCGAAGAACGGTTATCTCGCCGGCTACGAAATGGTGGACTTCAAAGTTATCGTCTACGACGGAAGCTATCACGAGGTCGACTCCTCCGAAATGGCATTCAAAATCGCAGGCTCTCTCGCATTCAAGGACGGTATGACGAGAGCGAAGCCCGTACTGCTCGAACCGATCATGAAAGTTCAGGTCATCACTCCCGAAGATTACTTCGGCGACCTCATGGGCAATATTTCCGGCCGCCGCGGTACCATTCTCGGCACCGACGACAGAAACGGCGCGAAGATTATCGATGCGGAAGTGCCCCTTTCCGAAATGTTCGGTTATGCGACGGAACTCCGTTCCAGAACGCAGGGCCGCGGACAGTTCACCATGCAGTTCGACCACTATTCCGAAGTGCCCGGCAATATTTCCAAAGATATCGTCGAAAAGCGCAGCAAGAAGGATTGAACTTAAAAAGTGCGTTTTGCTCCGCATAAAACCGGAGCAAAACGGAAATTTTCAAATTTTTTCCGAAAACACCGTTAAAAGATTTGATAAATTTGAAAATTTAATATATAATAGAGACGTCCAAAGAATTGGACAAGGCTTATATTATCAGAAAATGATAGATAGCTGCGTCCGAAGGTCGGATAAGTTATCATTTTAATTTTTTTATAAACAATTGGAGGATTTATTATGGCTAAAGCTAAATTTGACAGAAGCAAACCCCACGTCAACATCGGTACTATCGGCCACGTTGACCACGGTAAAACCACTTTGACTGCAGCTATCACGATGGTAATGGCTTGCAAAGGCGACGCTGTGAAGATGAGATATGACGAAATCGACAAAGCGCCCGAAGAAAAGGCTCGTGGTATTACAATTAATACCGCGCACGTTGAATATCAGACCGACAAGCGTCACTATGCGCACGTCGACTGCCCGGGCCACGCCGACTATGTCAAGAACATGATTACCGGTGCCGCTCAGATGGACGGCGCTATCCTCGTCGTTGCTGCTACCGACGGTCCCATGCCTCAGACCCGTGAGCACATCCTGCTTGCCCGTCAGGTCGGCGTTCCTTACATCGTCGTATTCATGAACAAAGTTGACCTCGTCGACGATCCCGAACTTCTCGACCTCGTCGAGATGGACGTCAGAGATCTGCTTTCGTCCTACGGCTTCCCCGGCGACGATATTCCCGTCATCCGCGGTTCCGCGCTCAAAGCGCTCGAAAAGGCGAGCACCGATGCTCCTGCCGACGAGATCCTTGCTTCTCCCGAATGCAAGTGCATCCTTGAACTCATGGATGCAGTAGATTCTTATATTCCTACGCCTGCACGTGAAGATTCCAAACCTTTCCTTCTTCCCGTCGAAGACGTATTCACCATTTCCGGCCGCGGTACCGTTGCTACGGGCCGTGTCGAAAGAGGTGTTGCGAAAGTCGGCGATCCCGCTGAAATCGTCGGTCTTATCGACAAACCCGTTCCCACCGTCATTACCGGTCTCGAAATGTTCCACAAACAGCTCGACGAGGCTATGGCGGGCGATAACGTCGGCGCTCTGCTCCGCGGTATCAACAGAACGGATATTGAAAAAGGTCAGGTTATCGCGAAGCCCGGCACCGTTAAGACGGGTACCGAGTTCGAAGCTCAGGTTTACGTCCTGACCAAGGAAGAGGGCGGCCGTCATACCGCATTCTTCAATCATTACAGACCTCAGTTCTTCATCAGAACCACCGACGTTACGGGTGCTATCGAGCTTCCCGAAGGCGTTGAAATGGTTATGCCCGGCGATAACATCAACATGAAAGTTGTCGTTATTAAGCCCGTCGCTATCGAAGAAGGTCTCCGTTTCGCTATCCGTGAAGGCGGCAGAACGGTCGGCTCCGGCGTTATTTCCAAGATTGTAAAGTAATTCATTTCTGAAATATTTTGAAGTGAGTTTTATTTCGAAGCAAAAAAACGGTTTGCCCTATTTCGGCAGACCGTTTTTTGTTCCCGAAAGATATTTGTAAATTGCGCATAAGCATGGAAATCGAAGCGGACACGGAGAAAGAGGAGGTTTCGGATTCGGACGGCGGTTTTACTATGGACGAATCGGATTTCGTATTAAAAGTTCTTGGCGTTTGATTATGAGGAGGAAAAGGGGAATTTTATGAAAAAATTGGAAGAAATGTCTTTGGAAGAATTATGGCAGCTTTTCCCTATTGTATTAAAAGAATATAATCCCGATTATGCTCTTTGGTATGAAGAGGAGCGGAAGAATATCGAAAAACGGATAGGAAAAGAAAATATTTTCCGTATACGGCATATCGGCAGCACTTCCGTTCCCGGACTTCTCAGCAAGCCTACCGTGGATATTTTATTGGAACTCGTGCCCGAAGCGGAGCAGGAAAAGATGATTTCCTCGTTAAAGGAGGAATGGATTTTGATGTCCGAATCCGAAAGTCCGAAGAAATTCGTGTTCAATAAGGGGTATACTCCCGGGGGATTTGCGGAAAAGGTCTTTCATCTGCACGTGCGGCGTGCGGGAGATTGGGACGAATTGTATTTTTGCGATTATCTTCGGGAATATCCCGCCGCCGCGGAGGAATACGGGGCCCTGAAAAAATCTCTTCTGAAAAAATTTGAACACGACCGCGACGGATATACGGCGGCAAAGGGAGATTTCGTCCGCAAATATACCGAACGGGCGCGTTCCCTTTACGGCGACAGATATTTGCCCCGTGACGCCATGACGGCGGACATTTGTCCGAAGCAAAATTCCATTTTTTAGAAGTGCGTTCGCTTCCGAAAAGACTGTTTGCAGATTGTATTTTGGCGGTATCGGAAGGAGAGAATGCGGGCGCTGGAAGCGTCGAGAATACCCGTTATTCCGACAGACTTTTTCTATCGTGATGCATAAGGCAACGGAAAAGGGGCGGCATGCTCGGATAGGGGCGCTTTTGACGAATGCCTTTCATGTATATGGTATTTTCGGCATAACGATGCGATGAGAGCGATGAGGGAATGTGTTATCTTCGCGCTCGCTTGAAGAAACGGGGGCTTTTAACGGTATGGATTATCGGGTGGATTTTTTGGGCGAACGTGCGGAAAAATTTTCGTTTCAGTCGGACATCGCTTTACCCAAAAGGGAAATTGACCGATGACAAAGAGACTTGAAGGCCCGAAACGGAAAAAAGCAGTTGAGGCCGTATAACCGTCGGTCGGAAGATTCCTTGGAAAAGTGCAATAACGCGAGCCGGGCAAATCGCCCGGCTCGCGTTATTTTATGCTCGCTTTATATTCCCCGGGTGTCATTCCCGAATATTTTTTGAATACGTAATTGAAATGAGAGAGGGAATCGAAGCACAGCTTATTGGCGATTTCCGTAAAGGACAGTTTTCTGCGAATGAGGATTTTCGATTCGTCGATTTTCAGTTTGAGATAGGTCTGATAAATGCTCATGCCCGTCTTTTCGCGGAAAAACGTGCACAGATAGGTTTTGCCGTAGTGCAGGGCGTTGCATAGGTCGTCCAAAACAAAGGTGTCGTATAACTTGGAAGAAAGGATTCTTACGATTTCATCTTGAAGCTCTGTGGAAGAATTGATTTTTGAAATGAAAAATTCCTGCTGGGCGTCGCGATGATTCGCGCGGCGCAGCAGATAGACGAGCAGGAGTTCCAAAGAGTTTTTTATGACCTGCTCACCGCCCAGATTCGGGTTTTCTCTGAGCTCCAATTTATTGAGGTCGGGATCGAAATCGGGAATGATAAACGTCTCCCGCGCTTCCGCCATAATGTTTTGCAACAGATAACGGTATTTATCGGGTACGGAATACTGTTTGTCAAAGAAGAAGCCCATGCTCTCCGAACGGCATTCAAAGGAAATGATGAAAATATTCGCCCCTTCTGTTCCGCAACGGACATAGTGCGGCTGATTGGGCTTGATAAATACGATTTCTCCTTGCCGTAAAGGGCTGGCGGCCGAATCTTTGATGACGGAGATTTCCTGCTTATCCACGTAAATAATTTCCCAAAAATCGTGCGTTTCCTCCGCGGACGAATATCCCCGTTCCAATTCCTGATAGTGGATCGTCACGATTTTTTGTACGTTCAGGAGATTGGCGATTTTGTGCATATAAAAATGTTTTGCCGTTTCCCGCCTTTTCATAACTTTATTCTTTTTCCTCCCACGTTTATTATATCATATCTCGTTTTTGTTTGTAAAATATTTCACGACAATATTTTGAGAAATATTTTGTAAAAACCGAGAAATAATTTCTATTGTACTTTGCGGAAAAAGTAGTATAATAAAAATAAACATAAAAGAGGGAGAAGTATATTTTTTGGTATGAAAAAACCTGTTTTGGACAAAAATTTTTATCCGATGATCAAGGCGTTGGAGGAATACGACGCAGAGGTAAAAAAGAGCGGAAACACGGCGGAAGTCACGCTGATCGCGGAGAGAAACGGCGGATATAACTACGTTTACCAATATACCGCGTTTGCGGATGGCTGCGGAAAGGACGAATGGAATTTCCGTATTGCGGAACGTTTGGCAAAAACCATTTTATGGGTCGTGGGCGGTTATAAAATCTCCGTTTCGGGGAGCAAAAAGATTTACGAGGGCCTGAAAAAGGCGTATACGGCGGACGGAACGCGCGCGTTCGACGTCGATTTCATGAGCGGCGTTTATGAAAAGCCCTTTGAAGTCGTGTGGCTGGAAAAGGACGAGATTCCCGCGCAAAAAAATTGTTCGCTCCGCGTGGGCGGATATTTGAAAGGCTGCCGCATCGGTTTCGATGCGGGCGGAAGCGACCGAAAGGTCAGCGCGGTAATAGACGGAAAAGTCGTATACAGCGAAGAAGTCGTCTGGCATCCCAAGACGACGGAGGATCCGCACTATCATTATAACGAAATTCTGACGGCGATGAAGACGGCGGCTTCCAAAATGCCGCGCGTGGACTGCATCGGCGTTTCGTCCGCGGGCGTGTATGTGGACAATAAGATCATGGTCGCGTCCCTCTTTATCAAGGTGGACAAGAAGAAGTACGGCGATTACGTCAAAAACATGTATATCAATATCGCCAAGGAAATGGGGAATATTCCTCTCGAAGTCGCAAACGACGGGGACGTCACCGCTTTGGCGGGGAGCATCGATCTGAACGATAACCGCGTACTCGGCATTGCGATGGGTACGAGCGAAGCGGTGGGATACATCAATAAAGACGGCGGCATCAACGGATGGTTGTCCGAGCTCGCTTTTGTTCCCGTAGATTTCAACGAAGGCGCCATGGCGGACGAATGGAGCGGTGACGTGGGGGTAGGCTGCAAATACTTCTCTCAGGACGCCGTCATCAAGCTCGCGGAAGCGGGCGGCTATCGCTTCAAGGACGGGGCGACCCCCGCGGAGAAATTGAAGGAAATACAGGCCTTGATGGAAAAGGACGATCCGCTCGCGCGGCAGATTTACGAGGACATAGGCGTCTATCTCGCTTATACGCTTCCCTTCTATGCGAAATTTTACGACATGAAGCATGTCCTTCTGTTAGGCAGGGTGACGGGCGGAAAAGGGGGAAATATTCTCCTCGATTCCTGTAAGAAAGTACTCGAAGAAGAGTATCCCGAATTTGCCGAGCTGGACATTTCCCTGCCCGACGAAAAGAACAGAAGGGTCGGACAGAGCATCGCGGCCGCGTCTCTTCCCGCGGACAGAGCGTAAAAGCGGGTTTGAAAAGACGCTTGTTTTCAGTTTCAGGAGAAAGGAGACAGAAAAGATGAAAGTTATCATCGCGAAAGATTATGACGAAATGAGCCAAAAGGCCTTTGAAGTGATGGCGGCGGTCGTAAAGGAAAATCCCGAAGCCGTCTTGGGACTCGCCACGGGGTCCACGCCCATCGGACTCTATAAGAATATGATAGAGGACCACGAGAAGAACGGGACCAGCTATAAAAAGATCCGCACCGCCAATTTGGACGAATATGCGGGGCTGGATTATTCCAGCGACCAAAGCTACGTCTATTTTATGTGGCATAATCTTTTCGACCATATCGACATAGATTTGAAAAATACCAATATCGAAAACGGCAAGGCGGCGGACAGACAGGCAGAGTGTGACAGGTATAACGCGCTCCTCGAACAGATGCCGCGGGACATTCAGGTGCTCGGAATCGGTTCCAACGGGCATATCGCTTTCAATGAGCCCGGAACGCCCTTCGGGAGCGTCACACATATCGTTGACCTCGCCGAAAGCACGATTAAGGATAATTCCAGAATGTTCAAAAGTATCGACGAGGTACCCCGCCAGGCCTTTACGATGGGCTTGAAAAATATCATGAATGCGAAGAAAATTCTCATTCTCGCCAACGGAGCGAACAAGGCAAAGGCGGTTTACGGGCTCGTAAAGGGCGAAGTCACCGAGCGGGTGCCTGCGAGCATTTTACAGCTCCATCCCGACTGCACGCTCGTGTGCGACGAGGCGGCTGCTGCGCTCCTTTAAGGGGAAAAGCTGAAACAAGGAGAATCGAAAAATGGCAAAATCGTTTGAAAATGCCCTCGTGTACGTCGAGGGCGAAGGCCTGAAAAAGGTCAATTTGGTATTTGGCGAAAGAATAGAGAGCATCGGCGGGGAACTCGGAAAGAGCGACATCATTCCTCTGCCCGAAAATGCCGTCGTCCTGCCCGGCTTTATCGACGAACATATCCACGGCGCGGGCGGCGCCGATGCCATGGACGGAAGTACGGAGGCGCTTAAAACGATCGCGGAGACGGTCGCCGCGGAAGGAACGACTACCTTCCTCGCCACGACGATGACGCAGAGCAAGGAAAATATTCTCAAAGCCATGAAGGCCGTCAGAAAATACCGCGAAGAAAACCACGAGGAAGGCGCCAGACTTTTGGGCGTGCATCTCGAAGGCCCGTTTATCGCGGCGGCTCACAAGGGAGCGCAGCCGCTCGAATATGTGGCGAAACCCGACGTCAAAACGTTCGACGAATACAATTCCGCCAGCGGAGGCGCAATCAAAATCGTCACGATGGCGCCCGAAGAGGACGGGGCGGAAGAACTCGTCAGACATCTTTCCGATAAGGGAATTATTCCCTCAATCGGGCATACGGGGGCGACCTGCGCGCATATCCGCTCGGCAATTGCCGCGGGCGCGAAAAACGTCACGCATACCTACAACGCGCAAAGTCCTTTGCATCACCGGGAAATCGGAACGGTGGGAAGCGCGCTCTTATACGACGAGCTCAACTGCGAGTTGATCGCCGATACCATTCACGTTTCCGTGCCCGCGATTCAGCTTTTGGTCAAGTGCAAGCACAAGGATAAACTGACGCTGATTACGGACGCGATGCGGGCGAAGGGACTCGCGGACGGCGAAAGCGAGCTCGGCGGACAGGTCGTCATCGTCAAGAACGGCGAAGCGCGTCTGAAAGACGGCACTCTCGCGGGGAGCGTTCTGAGAATGAACCGCGCGATTGCCAATCTCGTGGAAAAGGTCGGCGTGGCCCTCCTGCAAGCCGTGGACTATGCGACGATCAATCCCGCGAGAACCTTGGGGATAGACGGAGAAACGGGAAGTATCCGCGTCGGCAAAAGAGCGGATTTCGTCGTTCTCGACGATAAGTTCTCCGTCCTTTATACGATTCGCGACGGGAAAATCGTCTATTGCGCGGAGAAAGTATAATTATAATCAATTACGCTCACACATTATTTCCTCTTATAAAGAAAAAGGCGCGGAACGTTGATTCCGCGCCTTTTTCGTCGGATTGCAAAAAAGGGGATAGGGTCAATACGGTTTGCAAGTGTTTGTGGGCGGAACTTAAAAGGAAAACGGTTCTTTGAGGGGAACGCGCCTTGCAGAATAAAGGAACGGTGCCGCAATTTTGCAAGACGGCTTGTCAAAGGCGTTCCGCTGAGTACTTTGACGGAATACGGGCAGGCGCGTTTCTCAGAGTTTGAACACGGTCTCTCCGTCCCGTATCGTCTCTTCCACCCGGATTTCTCTGAGTTTTTCTTCGGAACAGCCGACGGGGTTTTCGCTGAGGATTATCAGATTTTCCCGTTTCCCTTCCGAAAGCGTGCCCGTTTCGTTTTCTTCGAAATATTGATAGGCGGCTTCCGCGGTCACCGCGCGGAGTGCGGAACAGGCGTCGATTCGTTCGTCCTCGCCCAAAATTCGGCCTGTTTCCGTCTTTCTGGAAACGGCGCAATAGATTGTCTCCAACATGTCGGGAAGAATGACGGGAGAGTCCTGATGCAGGGTAAAATGCATATTTCGTTCCAAAGCGGAACGCAGGGGACTCATTTTGGAGGCCCTTTGAAGTCCTAAATTTCTGATGTGGATTTCTCCCCAATGCAGGACGTGCGCGACGAAGAACGAGGGCAGTATCCCCGCACGCTTGACGCGGTCGAGCTGATCCAATCCCAAAAATTGCGCGTGAATCATGACGGGGCGGGTCGCGGGGTCGCCGTAATTCTCTTCGGCCTCTATAAAGCGCTCCGCCGCCATGTCGCCGTTGCAGTGGACGAGCAGTTGTAACTTTCTCTCCGTGGAAAAGCGCACGCCTGCTTCCAATTCCTCCTGCGTTACGGAGGAATAGCCCGCATAACCGTCCGATTCGGGCTTTCCGCTCTCGTCGAGATAGGGACTTCGCATCCATGCCGTTCTGCCTTGGGGAGACCCGTCGGAAATCAGCTTTATTCCGCCGATTTTCAGATGACGCTTATAGTTTTTTACCCTGCCCGGAAAGGCCGCGGAATAGGCTCCGAAAGCGTGGATATCGGGGTACAGAACGACGTCCATGAGAAGTTTGTCCGCCTCGTCGAGTGCGCGGTAAAGGGGAAGGAGTTCCTTTGCGGCGAGCCCTTCCTGCGCGGTGACGATACCGTGAGAAAAATAGAGCTTCTGCGCGCGGGTGAAAGCGTCGAGCAGTTTTTCTCCGCCCGGCATGGGGATATTTTTTAAGCGGGAGACAAAATCCGCTTCCTCCATATATCCCGTCGGAGTTCCGTCCTCCGCCTTTTCGATAAATCCGCCTTCGGCCGAAGGGGTATTTTTATCCACGCCCAAAATTTTCATGGCCGCGGAGTTGAATATTCCCATATGACCCGATTGATACTGTACGACGAGAGGATGTTCGGGAACGATTTTGTCGAGAAATTCCGCCGTGAGACGCCTGCCCTTTATGCGTCCCGAATCGTAACCGCAGGCAAAAATCCATTCGCCCGCTTTTAACGCGGTCTGAGAGAGAAAGGTTTCGAGCGCGCTTTTGATCTCCTCGTTCGTCTTGCAGGACTCCAAGGGAACTTGCAAAAAACGCGCGGCGCAACCGGAAATATGACTGTGTGGGTCCATGAAGGCAGGCATGAGCGTTCGGCCCTTTAAGTCGTATCGTTCGGCCGAGACGGGGAGCGGAGGCGGTGTCCCTTTCCCTAGGCTTTTGATTTTTCCGTTTTCGGTAATCAGATAATCCGACGTTCCGTCCTTATCCATTGTAAGAATGTTTCCGCCGTAATAAATTCGCTGCGACATAAAAAACTCCTTAACTTTTGCTCTTTCCATTATTATAACGCATTTTTCGGGTTTTGCAAGCACTTTTTTTGAAATTTCACCCCGTTTTCGAAAAAGAACGGAAGGCCGTGCCGAATTTATTGACAAAAATTCTTCTTATGATATAATAGTAAAGAGGAGAAGAAAAATGACCGATATTTTGAAAAAGATGAAGGAGACAAAAACGCCCGTCGCCGTTTATTATAAGAGCTCCGGAAGTTTCTACGCGGGATTCGTCAGAGAGACGGACGGGGAGTTTGCCCTTTTGGAATTGATTTCTCCCTGCGGAAAATTTGACGGATATTTTTGTATCCGTATCGAAGAAATACTTAAATTGGACGCGGGAACGGGGTATCTCGAAAATCTTGCCAAGGTCTATCGCTACCGTGCCGAAGAAATTCCGTCCTTGAAGGTTTCGTCTAAATCGGTTCTGGAAGAATTTATCGATTTCATTGTAAAAAACAAATGGCTTTGCACCATGGAAATCGGCTTCGAGACTTTGGACAAAATCAGCGGCTTCGTGGCGGGCAGGGATTGGAACATCGTCGAAATGCACCTTTTGAACGAAAACGGACTCCCCGACGGATATACGGCATTAGACCTTGAAGAAATCGTTTCTTTGGAGGTATTGTCGGACGACGAAAAATACCTCGGAACTCTGTTCGACCTCGCTGCGGGACATCTCAAAGAGAATAAAAAAGACGCGGGAAAGAAGGGGGACGAACACGTCCTGTCTTTCCCGTTCGGTAAATAAATTCCGAAATTTCAATGTAAGCCCCGGGAGCGTTTCAGAAAGTTTTGAAACGCTCCCGGGACTTTTTCTGCGGTTTTATCAGGAAATAAAAAAATTCACTTGACTTATTTGTGCTTTGATAATATAATAATACAAATACTTTTTTCTATCGTGGGGGTTTTTATGAACAGAATTTTTAATTTTTCGGCAGGACCGGCACAACTTCCTTTGGAAGTATTGAGAGAGGCTCAGGAGGAGCTTCCCGACTATCGCGGTACGGGCATGTCCGTCATGGAAATGAGCCACCGCGGCAAAGAATTCGGGAAAATCATCTCGGAGGCAGAAGCTGTTCTCAGAGAGATTGCGAAGATTCCGCCCGAATACAAGATTCTGTTTTTACAGGGCGGCGGACACACGCAATTTGCGATGGTGCCGATGAATCTCATGAAAAACCGCGTCGCGGATTACATCTTAACGGGGCTTTGGGCGAAAAAGGCCGCCAAGGAAGCCGCGCTTTTCGGAAAAGTCAATATCCTTGCTTCCTCCGAGGATAAGAATTTTTCGTATATTCCCGATTGTTCCGACCTGCCCGTTTCTCCGGAGGCGGATTATGTCTATATCTGCGAAAACAATACCATTTACGGCACGAAATTTCACGATCTGCCCGATACGAAGGGGAAAATTTTGGTCGCGGATATGTCGTCCTGTTTTTTGTCGGAACCTTTCGACGTGACGAAATACGGACTCATTTTCGCGGGAGCGCAGAAAAATATCGGCCCGGCGGGTACGGTCGTCGTCATCGTGCGGGAGGATCTCATTACGGACGATGTTCTGCCGGGTACGCCCACCATGCTCAGATATGCCGTTCACGCAAAGGAAAACAGCATGTTCAATACTCCGCCCTGCTACGGAATTTATATCTGCGGGAAGGTGTTCGAGTGGATTAAACGCCGAGGCGGTCTCGAAGCGATGAAAAAGGCAAATGAAGAAAAAGCGAAAATTCTCTACGATTTTCTCGATTCCTGCAAGCTGTTCCGCCCGACCGTCGTCAAGAAAGACCGTTCTTTGATGAACGTTCCGTTCGTGACGGGGGACGAAAAACTCGATGCTCTGTTTGTTGCAGAGGCGGCGAAAGAGGGGCTCGTAAATCTCAAAGGCCACCGAACAGTGGGGGGAATGCGGGCGAGCATCTATAATGCCATGCCGAAAGAAGGGGTGGAAAAGCTCGTGGAGTTCATGAAAAAATTTGAGGGGGAACACGGCCGTGCGTAAGACATATAAAATCAAATGTTTCGATAAAATATCCGCCTGCGGGCTTAAACAGCTGGACGACGCATATACCTTTACCGAAAATTTTTCGGAGGCGGATGCCGCATTGGTGAGAAGCAGTTCCCTGCATGAAACCGAGGCGGAAAATTCTCTTCTGGCCGTGGCGCGCGCGGGAGCCGGCGTCAATAACATTCCCGTCGAAAAGTTTTCTGACAGGGGCATTGTCGTATTCAATACGCCGGGCGCAAACGCAAACGGGGTCAAGGAACTCGTCATCGCCGCGCTGCTGCTTTCCAGCAGGGATATCGTCGCGGGAATCCGTTGGGCCGAAACCCTCGAAGGAGAGATTCCGAAAGCCGTCGAAAAGGGCAAAAAAGCCTTCGCGGGAAAGGAAATCGCAGGGAAAAAACTGGGGGTAATCGGACTCGGCGCGATCGGCGTGCTCGTCGCAAACAGCGCCATTTCTCTCGGCATGACCGTTTACGGCTATGACGTCAATCTTTCCATAGAGCATGCGCTCGCTTTGCAAAACAGCGTGATAACGGTGAAATCCCTGGACGAGATTTTTTCGGAGTGCGATTATATCACCGTACATGTCCCTTTGCTCGAAAGCACGAAATATCTCTTTAACGCCGAGACGTTCGCAAAAATGAAGGACGGAGTCAATATCCTGAACTTTTCCCGCGACCTCCTCGTGAATGACGAGGATATGCGCGCCGCGCTCGCGTCGGGAAAAATCCATCGCTACGTGACCGATTTCCCGAATGAAAGGATTCACGGCGTACCCGGAGTCATCGCCGTGCCTCACCTCGGCGCTTCCACCTCGGAGAGCGAGGATAACTGTGCGGTCATGGCGGTAAAGGAATTGAAAGAATATCTCGAAACGGGGAGTATCCGCAACTCCGTGAATTTTCCGACGCTGGACGCCGGACGGCTGACGGGGGGATACCGACTCGCGGTTTTGCATAAAAACGTTCCCAATATGATTGGGCAGCTGGCGGCGGTCTTGGGAAAAAATCAAATCAACATCGTCAATATGGCCAACCGCAGCAAGGGCGACCGCGCTTATACCGTCATCGATACGGAAGCCGATCCTTCAAGCGTCGTTTCGTCTCTTTCAAAGATCGAGAACGTCTATAAAGTGAGGGTGATCCGATGAAAATCGGTATGCCCGTCCTGTATGAATTTGATCGTCTCGAAGAGAATTTTTCTTTTGCGGCGGAAAACGGGTTTGATTTTGTAGAACTCAATCTGAATTTTTCCTATTGCCGTAAAGAACTTTGCGACGGTTCTTTGATGTCCGAACTGACTCAAAAATACAGCTTGGGATTGACCATGCATTTTTTTGACGAGGCAGATTTCGGCACCTATGAAGAAGTGGCGGAAAGTTATTTCGGATTGTTGGAACGATACATGGTACCCGTTTCGGAATACGGACTTTCCACATTGGTCGTGCATTTGATAGAAGGCCCCGTCGTCACGATCGGCGGCGTAAAACATTATGTCTATGAAAAGGAATTCGAGGAATATTCCGAGAGATTGGAAAAAATGCTCTTCCGCGTAAGCGAGTTATGCAGAAAGAACGGTGTCCGTTTGGCATTGGAAAATTCAAAAACCGTGCCGTATATGGAAAGAACGTATGAGCGGCTGAAAAAAGACGGATTTTTTTTCGTGTTCGATATCGGACACGATGAAATGTGCTCGAATTTGCCGAGAAAAATATTTGAGGCTACAAATTTTCACAACGTAAAAGAATTTCATGTCCACGACGTCAGAGAGGAAAAGGGCGTGAAAAAGGACCACGTTTGTTTGGGAGAAGGAAAGATAGATGCGGCCTTTTATAAGCGTACGGCCGAACGGATCGGCGCGGATTGCCTTTTAGAACTCAAATGCACGGAGGATCTGAAAAAGTCGATTTCGTATTTCAAAAAATTGTAAATCGGAAAAGCAGAAAAAAATCGAAATGAATTTTGTATGACGGCCTTATTTCGGGGTAAACTATAAGGTAAGGCGAAACATGAAATTAAAATCGATTTGGAGATCAACTGCAAAGGAATATCCGCGTTTAGAAAAATATATCGACAGGGATATTGTCGTCATCGGCGGCGGAATTGCCGGATATTTAACGGCTTTCAGACTGACGGAGGCGGGACAAAGCGTTACGCTTTTGGAGGCGGACAGGCTGTTTTCGGGGACGACCGGGCGGACCACTGCCAAAATTTCAGCCAACCAGGGGAGCGTTTATGCGGATTTGGTTCGGCGTTATGGGGAATCCGTCGCTCTGTTATATTATCAGGCGCAGCTTGACGGGATGAAAGGATTTGAAGAGCTTGTCCGCCGTTACGATATCGATTGCGATTTTGAGAAAACAGACGGATATATTTTTTCCGAAGAGGAACCGGGAAAAATAGACGAGCTTTTCCGAACTTTGCGCTCCCTTGGCGCCGACTGCGGAATTGTGCGGAATGAACCTCCGTTTGAAAAAGCGGCTGCCCTGAAAATGACGGAACAGTATCTGTTCGATCCGCTGAAATTTTTGAGTTCTCTTCCGGCAGAATTTGAAATATATGAAAATACGCGCGCGATAAAGGTAGACGTGGTCAATAAGCTCGTATACACGGGCGGCGGCTGCGTCAAGGCAAAAAAAATTATTGTAGCCACTCATTATCCGATTATTAATCCTCACGGAAGTTATATCATGAAATTGCGGCAATCGACCTCTTATACGATAGCGGTCAAGGAAAAATGTTCGCAAGGAATGTGGCTGGAAGAACGTACGGAAGGACTGTCCGTAAGGCCATTCCGCGAAGGAACGCTGTTCGGCGGAATCGATCATCGAACGGGAAGAATAGGAAAATACGGAAAATTTGAAAAGTTAACGGAACGGGTAAAGTCACAATTCGGGGCGGTTAATATCACGAATGGGTGGGCGGCTCAGGACGTTATGACGTTCGACGGTATGCCCATGGCGGGGAGATATGCGAAAAATTTAAAGGATATTTACGTGGTGACGGGATTTAATAAATGGGGCATGACAAACTCCATGGTGTGTGCGTCGATATTGACGGACGCGGTTTTAGAAAGGGGGAATCCTTATGCCGAATTGTTTTCTCCGTCAAGGCGGATTAAGAAAAATTTGGTTCCCTTTATCTCCAATGCGTTCACCAATCTTTCGGAAATTTTTCTCGGCTATTTTCGTTTTACGATAAAAGGAGCATCGGAGATCCTTCCCGGTCAGGGAATGATTGTTTTTTATCGGGGAAAACGACGGGCGGTATATCGCGACGAAGACGGAAAATTATATGTCATCGGACGGATGTGCCCTCATATGCACGGCGAATTGAAATGGAACGGCGATACAAAGTCATGGGACTGTCCTTGTCATGGTTCTCGTTTCGACATCTACGGCAATATTTTATCAGAGCCGTCCGTAAAGGCTTGTAAATGCAAACAACAAAATCCCCGTCTTTGACTTATGTTCGCCGATATATGCATAGAAACAGCCTGTTTTTAGTGGATTTTTACTAAAAACAGGCTGTTTTTGATTATGGTGGAACGTTCGGTATCAAATTTTGGCTTTATTTTACAAATTATCTAATTTATATTGAGTTTTTTGGATATAGTATTCCTACAATTCAATCTGTATTTCAAATTTATTATAGTACAATATTTAGTTCTTTTCAATGCTTTTAAGAAAATTTACTATTCTATTCCTTAAAATATAAGCGAAAAAGTTGACAAGCGTATCATTTTATGGTATTCTATATACAGACCAACGGTTTGTAAGTGTGAGGTGCAGAAGATGCCGAGAAATAAATATCCGGAAGAAACGGTAAAATTGATACTGGATACGGCGGCAAGACTATTCACTGAAAAGGGCTTTGAAAAAACTTCCTTGCAAGATATTATGAACGAAACGAAGCTCTCGAAAGGGGCGATCTATCACCATTTTGTCTCTAAAGAGGATATATTCATAAAAATTTGCGAAAATACAAGTCGGCGGACGGAATTGCTGCTTTCCAAAGTACGCGACGACAAAAGCCTCAACGGACGGGATAAACTGAAAAAAATCTATGCCGAGGCATTGAGCAATACCGTCAATAACGAAATTGTTCCGATGCAGCCTTATATGATTTCCAATCATAAATTTTTGGCGGCACAAGTGGAAAGTCTGTTGCACGAAGTCGCCCCCGATTATATTCAGCCAATTTTGGAACAGGGAATTGCAGACGGAACTTTGTACGGTATCGAACACCCGCGACAGACGGCGGAAATGCTCAGCCTTTTGTCGAGTTTGTGGCTCAATCCGTTGCTGCTTCCTTCTAGCGACGAAGAAATCATTGCTCGCGGTAAAGTGGTTATGTCCATCCTTAACCATATCGGAGCAGATTTTACGGCCGAAGAACTGATATGCCCGTATCTTTCTTACAATCGTATGCTGCAAAAGTAGTTGTTTTTGCCTAATGATAACTGCCCTGCAAAAAGGGCTGTTTCTTTTAACTTTTTACAAACCGACGGTCGGTATTATTAAAAGGAGGTAAAATATGAACAAACAAGAATTTGAAGAAAAAATAGAACGAACTATCGAGAACGCGGCTTCACATATGGAAGATCGTATCGACAAAGCAATGACAAAAGCGGAACAAAAAATCGAGGCGGCGGCAGACCGCTTCGACAAATCCGTCAATCGCGCGGCGGGAACAAAAACGGGCAAACGAATTATTTTTTTCGTAAACCTGTTGATAGCTGTTGCACTTTTTATCGGCGGTTTTATTTTATTGCATTATCAATACACGATATGGGCGGTCGTCTTTTTCTCCGTCGGAGGATTGGATGTTCTTTTCCGTATAATGGAAGCGATTATTTTCAAAGATTAAAGGAGTATCTATGTCTGAACAAAAATTGTTTACAAGAGATTTTACGCTTGTACTTATCGGGCAGATCATATCTCTGTTCGGCAACGCAATACTGCGTTTTGCTCTTCCGTTGTATCTGTTGCGGCAGACGGGGTCTTCGACTCTGTACGGCGTCGTTACCGCGTGTTCTTTTCTGCCGATGATCGTGTTCTCTCTTGCGGGCGGTGTGATTGCGGACAGGGTGAACAAGCGGAACATTATGGTCGTACTCGATTTTACGACGGCGGGAATTATTTTTGTATATTATTTGTTATACGGTCTTTTGTCGCTCGTGCCGCTTTTGATCGTCGTTTTAATGTTGTTGTACGGCATTGCTGGGGCATATCAACCCGCGGTACAGGCGAGTATTCCCGTTCTGCTTTCCCGCGACAACATATTGAAGGGAAATTCTGCCATCAATGCCGTCAATACGCTGGCAAATCTGATCGGGCCCATTCTCGGAGGCGTTCTGTTCGGACTTTGGGGATTGGCTCCCGTTCTGATTTTGAGCATCGTCTGCTTTACCGCATCGGCTATTATGGAAATATTTATACATATTCCATTTATCCGCCCTGACAGGAAAACAAAATTCTGGCCGGTGCTTAAAACTGATTTGAAGCACAGCGTTTTTTATCTTCGAAAAGAAAAACCCGTGTTTATCCGCGTTGTAATTCTGCTTGCTCTCTTTAACCTCGTGCTTTCTTCCGTCATGGTTGTGGGGATTCCCGTAATGGTTGTAAATATCCTGCAAATGAACGATTTGTTCTTGGGAATAGCGCAGGCTTCGCTCGGTTTAGGTGGTATTCTCGGCGGAGTACTCGGCGGAATTTTATCGGATAAACTGAAACTGCGTTCAACGTATTTATACCTGTTACTTTGTGCGGCAGCCGCAGCGATCATGGGAATCGCGCTTTTCCCGTTTATGTTGCCGTTGGTCGGATATATCATCATTTGTGTAATGAGCATTGTTACGATGGCGGCAGCTACATTGTTTACCGTTCAGCTCTGTGCCGCAATACAAAGGCAGACGCCGCAAGCGTTAATCGGTAAAATCATGGCGTTTGTCATGACCGTATCCAACTGCGCGTCTCCTATAGGGCAGGCTTTTTACGGCGTATTGTTCGACATATCCGCCGCAATGCCGTATTTGATACTGTTCGGGGCGGGAACAATTGCCTTTATAATATCTTTGTTTTCGAGAAAAACATTTACAAATTTAGAAGAACAAGAATCCACTATTCAAGATAAACAAACAGAATAAAATCCGTGTCGATAGGACCGACAAAAATGCGTTGGAAATTTGGGCAATAAACTGCCGGAAAACCAAGGCAAAAAATACTTTTTCCGAACACAGAATAAGGGATGAGGCTTGCTCTGCATCTCATCCCGATTTTTATGGAAAACGGGATACTTTTTTCCGCGATTTCAAGAACAATTTTTATATTAAACGTCGTTACTTATATGCGGAGCAGTTTGCATTTTTCGGCAGTCCGAAGAAGGGCTGCCGAAAATGTCATGAGTTTTTCAAACATAACGGAGTTAGACTGAGAAAAAAAGACGCCTCTTTGTCGGCATAAGGCATAAGAACGTTGATAACAAGAAAACTTTTAGAAAGATCTGAGTGAAGAAACCGTCTTCCGAGATTCAATTAAATTATTCGAAGATAAACAGAACAGCCGGACCGCACGATATACGAGAGACGACAGAAAGAACTGAAAAGGGCAACGCTTTGTAACGTTGTATTTTAGATAGGAAGATAAAGAAAAAGAATTGCAGATTAAAAAAATTCGAAATTCTCGATATAAGTCCGAAGATTTACGAGACCATGTCAAAGGATTCAAACATTTTGGTTATATAAAACCGAAAACAGACAGGTGATTATCGGTAGCTTACCGCCAAAGTTATTTTGGCAATAAAAAAGAAAAAGGCTGTTACGTTGTAACAGCCTTTTCTATAAGTTCGTTTCACGAACGAGTGGTGGAGTAGCGGGGAAAGAGTTTGAACATTCTTCAAGCCCTCTATTGCCGCGTTTGTTTCGTCAAGCCGCACTCGCTCGATGGCTTTGTCAACGCCAAAATTCAGATAGGTTACAATTTCATTATCATAGACATAGACCATAAACACAAGATTATCAATAATTTTGCGCTGGTACTCTTTGTCGGTCGGTTCGCCTTTGATAAGTTCGGAAACGAACGCAAGTATCTGCTGTTTCGTTACCTGCCGCCCGCGCTCTAATTCGATTTGCGATTTTTGCGCTTGTAGGTCGGCAAGTAATGTTTCATAGTCCTGCATCTTCTTTTCGATGCCCGCGCGGAGCAATGCGCTTTTCGCCTCTATAAATGCGTTCGTCAAGTTTTCGACTTCTTGTTGCGCTTGCGTTATGCGCGTTTCTATGCTCCGCAAGCCGCTATCGCCCGTGCGCTGCTCATAATATGCAATCGTATCAGCGGCGGCGCGGTCGGCGTTCTTCTTATCGCTCAAAAAGTCTTTGACCGCTTGGGCAACTTGCATTTCCAAATTGTCTTTGTTTTCCCGCGATTTATGGCATAAGCCTTTTTTCTCCTGTTTGCAAGCATAATAATAGTGCTTTTTCCCGTTGCAACTTGTTCCGCCGTCCGCAACGATAGCCGTGCCGCAATGCCCGCAATAGGCTTTGCCCGTGAGCAAATACGGCTCTACTGCCGAATTTGCGCCCGCTAAAATTTTATTTTTAGCAAGCCGCTTTTGTACCTCGGCAAAAAGCAGTTTGTCTATTATCGGGGGATAGGTATTTGCGCAAAGCCTACCGCCGAAGTAATATTCGCCCGTGTATTTCGCATTTGTCAACCACCTGTCAAAAGTCCTGCCTTTGAACGGCTTGCCGTTGAAACGCTCGCCCCGTGCATTGAGCGCGGCGGCTATGTCTTTCTTGTCTGTGCCTTTGGCATATTCGGTATATACGAAACGCACGATTTCGGCTTGTTTTTCGTCAATGGCGACTTTATGTATAGTACCCTTTTTGCCCGTCTTGTCGGTGTCTATGAGTTTATACCCGAAAATCAGTTTTGAACCCGTGAACGTGCCGTTTTCTACGCTGGTAGTCAAGCCGTCGCGGATACGCACGGAAAGCCGCTGACTGTATTTTTCGTCGTTCCACTCAACGAACATTTCATAC
>CAJFQM010000011.1 GCA_904419075.1 uncultured Clostridia bacterium | reverse complement strand
TTTTTTCTCACTTTTGTTATAATTAAATTTAGAAAGGAGCTTTTTATGAATTTTTCTGAACGATTAAGAGAATTAAGAGCCGAAAAAGATGTTACGCAAATTGAACTTGCAAAAAAAACAGGATTAAGCAATGGTTGCATAGCTATGCTTGAAATTAACAAACGTGAGCCTACCGGAAACACTCTTATTGCGTTATCAAACTTTTTTGAATGTTCAATCGACTATCTTCTCGGCAGGGAGGACGATCTCGGCGTCATTCAAGTTTATCCCCAAACGGACAAGCTCGATACTCTGAACGCCGACGAGCAAAAACTCATCGACTTTATAAGAAAAAATCCGCCGCTGAACGCGACGGATTGGATAGAGCTTTATGCAGAGCTGCCCCGCTATATGCAGGAAAGCATTTTTGCCGAGCTTCGCGGCATGTATCTCGGCTATAAAGCAGCAAAAGCCGAAAAAGCTGCAAAAGAAAAAAAGTAATCTTACGGGAGAAAATTATGGAAACAAAATTAAAACTCTTTAATGAAAAGACAGTGCGCACTGCTTGGAACGCCGACGAGGAAGAATGGTATTTCTCCGTCGTGGACGTCGTGGAAGTTTTAACAGACAGTGCAAACCCTACCGATTATCTCAAAAAAATGCGCAAACGCGACAATGAGCTGGCCGCGTTCCTGGGGACAAATTGTCCCCAGGTAGAAATGATCGGCGAAACAGGCAAAAAACGAAAGGTACTTGCAGCCACCACGAAAGGCGTGCTGCGGCTTATTCAGTCGATCCCCTCGCCAAAAGCGGAACCTTTTAAGATCTGGCTCGCGCAGGTCGGAGCGGAACGGCTCGACGAGATCGCCGATCCCGAAAAGGCGATTCAGCGCGGCACGGCATACTACCGCGAAAAGGGATATTCAGACGAGTGGATCCGTCAACGGCTCCGCACCATCGAGATCAGGAAGAAGCTCACCGACGAATGGAGCGCCCGCGGAGTGGAAACGGATCTCGAATACGCAATACTCACAAACGACATGACGAAAGCGTGGTCGGGACTGTCCGTGAAGGAATACAAAGCCCTGAAAGGCTTGAAGAAAGAGAATCTCCGGGACAATATGACAGATCTCGAACTCGTTTTCAATATGCTGGCAGAGGTAACGACGACGCGGCTCTCCCAAAAAGAAAAACCGGAAGGATTTGAGGAAAGCCGGAAGGTAGCGAAAAAAGGCGGCGAAGCGACAAAACAAGCGCGGAAAAGCATTGAAAAAGTTATCGGCGAAAAAATCGTTTCCCCTCTGAACGCTTCGGAGAAAGAAAAGCTCGTCACTGACAAAGCCAAAGAACTCCCCGTTTTGAACGACGAAGAATAATTACAGGACAAACTTCAAGCCGTAAATTTTTTTAATAAAAAATTTCGGCTTGTAAAGTATATTTTCATTTTTGTTAAAAAACGTCCTATAATTTATCCATAAATTTCCACTCAGGAGGACGAATTTATGGACAAATTCGAAACGGAACTCTTTACCCAAGTGATGGACACCGCAGACGAGCTGCAAGGGTGTTTCATCGACGACGACGCTTACAGCCGCACGCCTTCTTTCGAGGAATGGCGCCGTGCTTCGAAGCTGACTCGGAAACTGACGCTTCTCGGCTATGAGCTGCAAGGGTATGCGAAAGCCAAACGGCAATTCGACCTTGAAACGACCAAAGCGCAGCTGCGGATCGTCGAGCCGGAAGCCAACGACTTTTCCGCGCAAAAGGCGGAACTCGTTTCTTTTGTAGATGAAAACGGATTTCTAAAATTTACAGACAAGGAGATTTTAGAAATGCCAAAAAAATTTCGGAAGCAATTTCGTATGCACGGGATCACTGCTCACGTGCGAATCACCAAAGACGGCTTGTTTCAGATCCGCTGCCGTTCGAAAGGATTTGATATACAAGCCACGAGCAAATACATGATGGAGGCGAAAGAAAAATTTATCAGAGAACTTTTTAAGCAATACCCTTCCCGCGGCGAGCCGATCAGAAAAAAGCCGAAGCCGGTGCTCCTGCACGTTTTCGCTACCGATTGGCTGGAACACGTCAAGCGCCCCTATATCAAAGAAGGCACTTACGCCGATTATGAAATGACGTTTCGGGTACATATTTTCCCCGTTTTGGGAAACAGCAATATAAACGCCATAAAGCCTATGGATATACAATGCTTTATCAATAATTTCGGCGACAGTCGAACGGGAGAAAAGGCATACAAACTTTTGAAGCCCGTTTTCGATTACGCCGTCGCCAGCGGCATTATCGAACGTTCCCCGATGGCACTGATCAAGAAACCTTACCACGAGCCGGAAAGCGGCGTCGCCCTCACGATCGAGGAGGAAAGAGCTTTCCTTGCGGCTCTCGAAGGCTCCGAATATAAATTCCTTTTTATTTGCATTTTGTATTTAGGACTTCGGCGTTCGGAAGTGAAAAGTATCGTATTCGATGAAAATTTCGCCACGGTCGTTTCGGCAAAACAGCGCCTCGGGCGTCGGGAGCAGGTCAGACGGATTCCCATTACGCCCATGTTGAGAAAATATTTGCCCGGGGGCGAGATCCCGCAGATCACCGACAACGCCATTTCCCACATTTTCAAACGTTTTTGTCCCGAGCACCACGTTCACGACCTTCGGCATACGTTCATCACCCGTTGCCAAGAGTGCGGCGTTTCACGTGAAATTGTTTCGCTCTGGGCGGGACATAAAGCCGATGATACCGTTACGACGAATGTCTATACCCACTTTTCAGAAGATTTCCAACTGAAAGAAGCGCAGAAGGTCTTATATTGAAAGGGATTGAGGGCGATTTACTACCCGATTGACTACCCGAATTTTTGTTTTTGAAAGGAAAAGCACTTGTTTTTCCACGGTCAAAAGCACGAAAAAACGGCGTTTTTCAGGAAAAAACCTTGAAAAACGCCATAAAAGTGGTGCGGTCGACAGGAGTTGAACCTGCATGGGGTTAACCACAAGATCCTTAGTCTTGCGCGTCTGCCAGTTCCGCCACGACCGCGAATTAACGGATCTATTATATAATAACCGTCCGCTTTTGTCAACTCATTTTTAACCACTTTCCCAATTTTTTTTATTTTTCTTTCTGAAAACCTGAGAATCTTTTTTCCTGCACGAAAAAATGTATACTATTTCCTATACATACACACAATAAGTGTAAACGGAGGAAATTTTATGAAAGCAACCGGTATTGTCAGAAGAATCGACGAGCTCGGCAGAGTAGTTATCCCTAAGGAAATCCGCCGCACGCTCAGAATCAAAGAGGGAGACCCGCTCGAAATTTTTACCGACAGGGACGAACTCATGCTGAAAAAATATTCACCCATCGCCACTTTGGAACGTTTCAGCGAAGCCACCGTCAAATCCCTTAACGATTTAAGCGGAAAACTTGCCGTCATCTGCGACACGGACGAAGTTTTATGCGCATACGGAGAAGGGAAAAAGGAACTCGACGGCAAAAATCTTTCGGAAGAAATGGACAGAATTTTAAGAGATCGGCGCAGTTATCTCGCCAACGCTTCGGAGGGCGGAGATATTTTGCCTCTCACCTCTTCCCGTGAAGAAGGAATTACCGCTCAGATTATCGTTCCCATCGTCGCAAACGGCGATTGTCTCGGAGCCGTCGCCGTCCTCACAAAAGAGGAAGGCGCAAAACTCGATAACAATATTTTGAACCTTGTCCGCCTCACCGCGGAAATTTTGGCGAATCAGTTCGATTAAACTCTTTTTTCTCGTCGAAACATTCTGAAAATCCAGATTTTACGCCCGATATTTTCGGGCGTATTTTTTATACGGGTGACAGAGCCGAGACAAACATTTTTCGGAATGAGGAAAAAGAAAAGCGCATATACTATACGTATGCCTGCCGCTTATACTCATTTTTCCGTAGCCGAAAAAGTTCTTCGGCGCCTGCCGGAAGGATTCCGCGAAAATATATCCTCCCTCCGCCTCTATTTCTTCGGGGCGCAGGGAGCCGACTTCTGCTTCTTTTATCGGGCGTTTCGCACTTCGGAAATCAATTTCGGGCGCTTCCTTCACAACAGGGGCTCTTTCGATTTTTTCCGATCTCTACTCTTATTCGCAGGCAGAGACCCCGACATTTTCAGCTATGCACTCGGTTACATCACTCACTATGCCGCAGACTGCACTTTTCATCCCTATGTCTATTATATCTCCGGGCACTCGCCGGTCAGGCACTCCCGTGCGGAAGGCGCGCTGGATTTCTATTTCAGAGAAAAATCCGACGACAAGGAACTCGACCGATTTCGACGTTACTTCAACGCCGACATCGCTCCGCGGGAAACTTCCGCGTTATTTACTCTATATGCCGTCGCGACGGCAAGAGCCGAACGCGATCCGCTTATTAAGAGCTCCTTTTTGAAAAGCATAAGAAATTTCCGCGCATACACGCGATTTTCCGCGCATATGTTTGTCAAAAAAGATGCACGGCTGTTAAACGCGGAAGGAAACGAGTGGCAATACCCCGACGACAAAAACATCGTAATGACGGACGGCGCGGATCAACTCTTTGTCCGCGCCGTCGAAGAAAGTATTTCATTGATAAAAGAATTTGTCCGCTGCATAAAAAACCGCGAATCTCTGAAAAAAGAATTTTTCGGGAAAAACTTTCTCAGCGGTCTGTAAATAATACCCTGCATGCCCGACGATAAGCGGAAAATCACAAACAACGGGTATGGCAGAGGTATACGGCAGAATATAATCGATAAGAGCGAAAACTCAGCCTTTCGGAATCGATTCGGACAGTTTTTCCAGCCACGGTTTCAGATACTCGTCGAACGCGGCAAAAATCCCCTTTGACAGAGACGCGTTTTCGCCGAAGAGCTGTGAGGAGTCAAATACTTCAAAATGTCCCAATATGTATAAGAGCGCCATGACCAAAGCACAGAAAAACGCTCCCACGGCCAACATGACGACCATGGACAGGACTCCGTCCACCAGGCGGAACACGAAAAAGCGTTTTACGCCCGAAACGAACAGCCGGAGAATCAGCCCGACAAGGGCCACGGCGATACAGAGCACGACGCACGAAACGAGCCCGCAGGTTATCTTGCCGAGGACGGCGGACACTTCTTCGGGGAGCGCCTTCGCGATCAGATCTCCGAAGTAATCGGAACCTTTTCCGATAAACGCAAAAGCCGCGCCTTCGCCCGAAAATTTAGAGAACGGCAACCAAAAGGATACGATAATCGCCGCGATAAAGGCGATCGTCATGAGGAGGCCGCCGCGCAGCATTCCGCGCTTGAATCCCGCATGAGCAAAAGCCGCAAGCACGCCTATAATGAGGAAGTCGAACGCATAGGAATGAATATATTTCCAATTATCCGCAACGAGCGCATTTTCGAATATGCTTTTCAGTGCGCCCGTTTTTAACGGCGTCAGGGAAAAGATGACGAGTGCGAGACTCGCCGCGGCCAGCGCAAGCACCCCGACATTGACGATTGTGACGATCACGGAAAGAACGGGGCTGGCGGCGAAAATACGTTTTCCGCCTCTACGCTTAAACACGACATGAGTCTTTTCGTCCGATTCTTCGTCTTCTTCGTCATCGTCGTCCGAATCTTTCCTCGGACCGACAATCATGGATATGATTCCGAATACCGCTAAAGATGCGATAATACATACGACGGCGATAGAGAGTGTAGATACCAGATCCCGAACGCCGGGCGCAAGTTTTTCCACCGCTCCGATTTTGAGTATGGGATTTTTATCGTGGAAATAAAGTTCCAGCACGATAAAGAGTGCGCAGGCTCCCGCCCACGTCAAGGGTCCCCAGCCCATGGAGAAGCCCGCGACGAGCGCGAGAATGACGATCAGCACTGCGGCGCCGATCGCAAACCATTTCGCGTTTTCCGTAAACCATGCGGGCATCGCCAAAAGCGAATACATTGTCTGCATTTTGCAACCTCCTCCGACAAAAAATGTCGGCAGATACGTTTCGTAATTTATTTATTGAAATTGTCTTTGAGGGAGACGATTTCCGATAACACCAGATTTCCGTCCTCCCCGCGGCACTTTTTATAATACCCGATTCTCATGAGCTGGAACGCTTTTCCGTCTTTCGCTTCAAAGAGATAGGGTTCCGCTTTGCCTTGGAAAATGTGCTCGCTGTCGAGATTCATGCGCTCGGAAAAGTCCTGTCCCGGATATTCCGCGTCCTTCAAAAGATAGGAATACTGACGAATCTCTGCGTCCACGCCCGTCGCAGCGTCTACCCATTGAATGGTTCCCTTCACCTTTATCCCGCTCGTATCCCGCGAAGAACGGCTCTCGGGAATATAGGAACAAACGAGCTCCTTCACATTTCCGTTCCCGTCCTCTATCACCTCGTCACAGTGAATGATATAGGCGTTTTTCAGGCGGACGTATCCGTTCGGTTTGAGCCTTTGATACTTGGGCGGGGGATCGGAGGAAAAGTCCGCCCTGTCGATATATACCGTCTTTCCGAACGTCACTTTCCGCGTTCCCAGTTCGGGCTTCAATGGGTGCAGGGGCGTTTCCAGCTCCTCCGTGCCCTCGTAATTGGAAATCGTCACCTTCAAGGGCTCCAGAACCGCCATGGCGCGTTCCGCGTTCTCGTTGAGGTCGTCGCGGATACACGCTTCGAGGTACGAGAGCTGACATTCCGAATTCGCCTTGACGATCCCGATTTTACCGCAGAAATCCAAGAGCGCCTCGGGCGGCACGCCGCGGTTTCTCAGTCCCGCAATCGTCGGCATTCTCGGATCGTCCCAGCCGTGGACATGCCCCTCCTCTACCAGCTTTTTCAGGTAACGTTTTGACATGACCGTATTCGTGACCGCCAGCCGCGCGAACTCGATTTGGCGCGGTTTGGGGGAAAAGCCCAGATTGATTCCCACCCAGTCGTACAGAGGTCTGTGATCCTCGAATTCGAGCGTACAGAGAGAATGCGTAACCCCTTGCAAATAATCGCAGATAGGGTGCGCGTAGTCGTACATGGGATAAATACACCATTTATCCCCCGTGCGGTGATGCGTCGCGCGCAAAATCCGATAAATGACGGGGTCGCGCAGGTTCATATTTGGAGAGGACATGTCGATTTTTGCGCGCAGACACTTCTCTCCGTCCGCGTATTTGCCCGCCTTCATCTCGCGGAACAACCGCAGGTTTTCCTCGACGGAACGGTTTCTGTAAGGGCTCTCCGTGCCCGCTTCCGTGAGCGTGCCGCGCGTCGCGCTGATCTCTTCGGGGGAAAGGTCGCATACGAACGCTTTTCCGTCCTCTATCAGCTTCTCCGCATATCCGTATATTTCGTCGAAAAAGTCGGAGGCATAGACCTCCTTCGCCCAATGATACCCCATCCATTCGATGTCGCGGCGAATGGCGTCCACAAACTCCGTCTTTTCCTTGGACGGGTTAGTATCGTCGAAAAACAAATTGCACTTTCCGCCGTACTTTTCCGCCGTCCCGAAATTGACCAGCATGCTCTTGATGTGTCCGATATGCAGGTATCCGTTGGGTTCGGGCGGAAACCGCGTCTGGATTTCCTTTACCCTGCCCGCTTCTATGTCCTCGTTGATGATTTGCTCGATAAAATTAGTCGCTTCTACCTTTTTCATGTATATCCGTTCCTGTCAATGATAGTAAAAAATATTTCCTCTTTCAGATAATTTCAGAGAGTTAAAAATAGCCTGAAGGATTGAAACCGTCGGTATATTAAGACAGTTCAGCGCATTGGAACCGTCGGCATATTGAGACTGTCCGAAATATTAAGACAGCCCGACGATTTTTCCGTCCGCCGTCAAATCGATTTTCTCCGCCGCGGGATGCGCGCCGAGTCCCGGCATGAGCATGATTTTTCCCGCAATCGCCACGATAAAGCCCGCACCGCCCTTCAATACGATGTCGCGGACGAAAATCCTGAACCCCGACGGTCTGCCGATGAGGTCGGGATTATCGGAGAGCGAATACTGCGTCTTGGCGATGATGACGGGAAGCCCGCCCTCGCCCTTCGCCTCTATCGTCTTTATCTTTTCCAGCGCTTCCTCCGAAAAATCCGCGCCGTCCGCGCCGTAAATCTTCTTCGCGACGTCCTCGATCTTCTTCGCGACGGGCGATTGCAGGTCGTAGGCAAATTCCAACTTGGAGGGAATTTCGCACGCCTTTACGACCTCTGCCGCGAGCTCCTTTCCTCCCTCGCCCCCTTTCAGGAACACGTCGGTAAACACCGCTTTCGCTCCGCTGCTTTCCACCGCCGTGATGACAAAGTCCGTCTCCGCTTTCGTGTCCGTCGCAAAGCGGTTCATCGCAACGACGACGGGCTTTTTATATACCGTGCGGATATTTTCGATATGTTTCAGGAGATTGGGCATTCCCTTTTCGAGCGCCTCCAAATTCTCCTTAGAAAGCGTTTCCTTCGCCGCTCCGCCGTGCAGTTTGAGCGCTTTAACCGTCGCAACCACGACTACGCAGTCGGGCTCTATCCCCGCCGCGCGGCATTTGGTATCGAGGAATTTTTCCGCGCCGAGGTCGGCGCCGAAGCCGGCTTCCGTCACCGCGTAATCCGCAAGGCTCATCGCCGCATACGTCGCCTGTATGCTGTTGCAGCCGTGCGCGATATTGGCAAACGGCCCCCCGTGAATGATCGCGGGCGTCCCTTCCAGCGTCTGCACCAGATTGGGCTTCATGGCGTCCTTCAAGAGCACCGCCATGGAGCCGACCGCTCCCGGAATGTCCCTCGCATGGACATAGTCGCCCGACTTATTCAAACCGACGATGATATTCCCCAGCCGTTTTTTGAGGTCGGAAAGGTCGGTCGCAAGGCAGAGCACCGCCATGACCTCGCTCGCCGCCGTAATGTCGAAATGATCCTCGCGCTCCACGCCGCGGCCCTTGCCGCCGATACGGATATTGATGAGCTCGCGGTCATTCATGTCCATACAGCGGTGGAAATAGATATTCTCCGTGTCGATATTCAGCTCGTTGCCGCGGAAAATATGATTGTCCATGAGCGCGCAGAGGAGATTGTTCGCCGCGGTAATCGCGTGCAAATCCCCCGTGAAGTGCAGGTTGATGTCTGACATGGGCACGACCTGCGCATAGCCGCCGCCCGCGGCTCCGCCCTTGATTCCGAACACGGGGCCCAAAGAAGGCTCCCTGAGCGCAAGGCATACCTTTTTGCCCAGCTTTTTAAGACCGTCCGCAAGTCCGATGGAGACAGTCGTTTTTCCCTCCCCCGACGCCGTGGGGTTGATCGCCGTCACGAGAACGAGCTTCGCCTTCCTCGGCAGGCCTTCGGGCAGAGAGAGTTTGGCTTTATATTTTCCGTACAGTTCCAGTTCGTCCTCGGTCAGCGAAAGCTGAGCCGCGACTTCGCGTATGTCTTTGAGTTCCGCGTTTTCCGCAATCTCGATATCCGACAGCATGGTTTCTCCTTTGTGGATTATATTATCTCTTTTACATTATAACATATTTTTTGTAAAATGGGAATAATTCTCCTATAAATTTATTTGAAAATTTTTGCGCTTTTTGCCGATTTATGCTATACTTTTCTCAACAAACGCTTCGGAGCTTCTTATGGAACAATCTATTCTTGAATTTTTCGAGAGCCTGCGCTCTCCCTTCGGCAATATCCTCGCCGGAGCGTTTTCCCTGTTCGGGGAAACGCTCGTACTCGTCGCGCTCATTTCCCTCGTCTATTGGATTATAGACAAGGACTTCGGAGAAAGGCTCGTGCTCGTGTCCTTTTCCTCCATGAGCGCAAACGCCTTCTTAAAAGGCGTCGTCGCGCGCCCGCGCCCCTATGCCGCGGGTATCGTATCGCGCGTGGAAATCGATTCGCCCCTCCTTTCCACCGTCAATCTGGAAGCGGATATGTCCTTTCCAAGCGGACATTCCCAAATGAGCGCGGGGCTGTTCTTTACTTCCGCTTTCCGACTGAAAAAAGCGTGGGCATGGCTCCTCGCGCCCGTCCTCACGCTTTTGGTGATGTGTTCCAGAATGTATTTGGGCGTTCACTATCCCACCGACGTCCTCGCGGGCGCCGCGCTCGGCATCGCCTTTTCCTGCCTTTGGGAATTTATTTACCGAAAATTTCCCCGCCTGCGCGATCCCGCGGCGGCGCTGTTCGCCGTTCTTTCCCTCGTCCTGCTCTTTATCTCGCCCAATAAGAGCCTCGCGGAGCTTTCCGCCTGCATGTGCGCGGCGGCAATCGCCCTGCCGCTCGAAAATAAATTTATTCGTTTTCGCGTGGAAAAGGGCTGGAAGAAAAAACTGCTGCGCGCGTTAGTCGGGTTTGCATGCGTGGGCGCCGTATTCGGAATTTTTGCCCTCATTCCCTCAGAGGCGCTCGTCATAAAATGGCTCAAATATTTCCTGCTCGTGACGGCAGCAGCGCTCGGTGCGCCCGCGCTGTTCAAAAAGCTGAAAATCTGAAAAAATTGCAGGGCCGAACGCCGCAAGCGATTGACTTCCGAAGCGGAAACATTGTATAATAAAGAAAACGATGCAGCGATACGGCTACAATCGGTTTTGTAACCTCGGTTCGTTTTATCCGATACAATGGAAAATTCGCTATAAAATGACCGAAAAATTTTCCGCGATTGCTTTCGCGGAAACAAGTCGTGACAAAAAATGTCGCCGCGGCTCTCCGCGGCATTACAGGAGATACAATATGGCTGAAAAGAGAACGGTGACGATGGAAAAACTCGTTTCCCTTTGCAAAAACAGGGGCTTCATTTTTCCCGGAAGCGAAATTTACGGCGGTCTCGCCAATACCTGGGACTACGGTCCTTTGGGCGTGGAGCTGAAAAATAACGTCAAAAAGGCGTGGTGGAAAAAATTCATACAGGAAAATCCCCATAATACGGGCGTAGATTGCGCCATTTTGATGAATACGCGCACATGGAAGGCTTCGGGGCATCTCGGCGGCTTCTCCGACCCCCTCATGGACTGCAAGTCCTGCAAAGCCCGCCACCGCGCGGACGACCTCGTCGAAAAATACGCCGAAAAACACAAGCTCGACGTAAACGTCGAAGGCATGGACAACGACGCTTTGGAAGCGTTCATTACGGAACACAAGGTTCCTTGCCCCGTCTGCGGAAATTCCGATTTCACGCCTATCCGCAAGTTCAATCTTATGTTCAAAACTTTTCAGGGCGTTACCGAGGACACGACGAACACCGTCTATCTCCGCCCCGAAACGGCGCAGGGGATTTTCGTCAATTTCCAGAACGTACAGCGCTCCACACGCATGCGCGTCCCCTTCGGAATCGGACAGATCGGAAAATCCTTCCGCAACGAAATTACGCCCGGAAACTTCACCTTCCGCACCCGCGAATTTGAACAGATGGAGCTGGAATTTTTCTGTAAGCCCGGCACCGATCTCGAATGGTTCGCCTATTGGAAAAATTTCTGCCGCGAATGGCTGCTCTCCCTCGGCATGAAGGAGGAAAATCTGCACCTGCGCGACCATTCCCCCGAAGAACTCTGTTTCTATTCTAAGGCGACGACCGACTTTGAATATAACTTCGCTTTCGGCTGGGGCGAGCTCTGGGGCATCGCCGACCGCACGGATTACGACCTCTCTCAACACGCGAAAGAGTGCGGTAAGCCCATCAATTACACCGACCCCGTCACGGGTGAAACTTACGTCCCGTACGTCATCGAGCCGTCGCTCGGCGCCGACCGCGTCGTTCTGGCGTTTTTGACCGATGCTTACGACGAAGAAATCGTCGATCCCGTAAAAAACGACGTGCGCGTCGTGTTACACCTCCACCCCGCCCTTGCGCCGTATAAATGCGCCGTCTTGCCTCTGCAAAAAAATCTTTCCGAAAAGGCGGACGAGGTATATGCGAAAATGCTGAAAAAATTCCCCGCCACCTATGACGTCACGGGCTCTATCGGCAAACGCTACCGCCGTCAGGACGAGATCGGCACTCCCTTCTGCGTCACCGTGGATTTCGAAACTTTGGAAAACAATACCGTTACCGTGCGCGACCGCGATACCATGCAGCAAATCCGCGTGAGCATAGACGAAGCCGTCAAGTATATCGAAGAAAAAATTGAGTTCTAAATAAAATTTTTGAAATTTTCAAAAAATGTTAGAAATTTCAATAAAAAAACTTTTTCGGAAAATGTTATAAAAATATTTTACTTTTTTGTCGAATTATAGTAGAATATACTCGTAAATCAAATGAAGGTACTCCTTCTGAGAGATTTACTCAAAACAGCTCATCATTTTCCCCCTTATCATATAGGTAGTCCCCTCAAAGCCGCAAGGTTTTGAGGGGACTATCGTTAGTTCAGGAAATTATTTTTATTTGAAGATAGTTCGTCGTTTTCGGCGGTTTATTGTTAGTTTGAAATCGGCTCGTCGTTTTGGCAGTCATCGTTTTCGCGCAAAGTTTTCCAAGTTTTGTCTTTTATCGATACGGACGAAACGGCAGAAAAAATTCCCCCTTTCAAAATACCTTTGTAAGCCTGAAAAAGATGTTCTCCCGAACGCAAACGGAAAATTTACCGAAAGAAAACTTTTAGCGGCGCTGTTCTTAAAGAACGGCGCCGCTAAAAAATTTTATCTTTCGTTTTTATATGTAAATACAATTGCACCCAAAGAATCAAAAATTTCCAAAACGGACGCTCTGTTTACCCGAACCTTTATCTTCCCGGACTTTGTTTTCCTTTTCTGCGTCCAGCTGCTCGCGCCGATTGCCAAAGGCGTCCCCTCTGTCCCTTCCGTCGAAATGACGAGCACAAAGGCCATGCGCATAAGTTTCAAAATTGCCGCGATTACCATAAACACGCCCAACAATATGGGCAGAAAAGCAAAATATCCCTGATTCCCCAGTTTCCCTGTCATGATAAGTCCGACGATAACCAGCAGCGCGCCGAAAATCATCGCGATAATCGGGCCTACCTTGCTTGGACTGCTATTCGCCATATCTATGGACTTGACTGCTTGCAGGGGAATTTCTTGCCGAGAAACACTTCGGCTTCCTTTTATCTCCGAAATAATCCGCTTGTCTGTCACAATCAGAGAAGCCGATTTCTTCTCCCCGCCTTTCTGCTTCGAGGCCGCATAGTTCCAGCCTTTGATAACTTGTTCGCCTTTCGCCAACGTCATAAGTCTTTTCTCCTTTTCAAAATATTTTCTCCGCCTCGCTTTCAGACAAGACGAATATTTCCTTTTCTCTTTCATAAGCAATTATACATCATTTTATGATGTATGTCAAGCATTTTTATGATGTAAAATGCAAAATATAGATATGATGAAAGAGCAGACATTACGAAAGGAAATCGGGAACCGATTGAAGGAGAGCCGCAAACAAGCGGGGTATACGCAAGCGCAGGTGGCGGAGATGATGTATATGACGCAACAGCAATACAGCCGATTTGAAAACGGTGTTTTTGAATTGAATTATCAACAAATCGTCAAGCTGTGTCAGCTATACGATATTTCGGCGGACTATTTATTTGGCCTGAAAATTTTTTGAGAAGAACGAAAAGGGCCTCGCTCTTTGAAAGCGAGGCCCTTTTTAATCGATAAATTATCGATTAAAGTTCCGCGAAATATTTGATAGTTCTGACCATCTGGCTGGTGTAGGAGTTCTCGTTGTCGTACCAGGAAACGACTTTAACGAGCGTCGTGCCGTCGCCCATGGGCATGCACTTCGTCTGCGTAGCGTCAAACAGGGAACCGTAGGTGATGCCGATGACGTCGGAGGAAACGATTTCCTCTTCGGTATAGCCGAAGGAAGCGGAAGCCGCAGCCTTCATCGCCGCGTTTACGGTAGCCGCGTCCACTTCGCCTTCGCAGACCGCAACGAGCTGGGTAAGCGAACCGGTGGGAACGGGAACGCGCTGAGCGCAGCCGTCGAGAACGCCGTTGAGCTCGGGAATAACGAGGCCGATTGCCTTCGCCGCACCCGTGGAGTTGGGAACGACGTTGACCGCCGCCGCACGCGCACGGCGCAGGTCACCCTTGCGGTGAGGTCCGTCGAGAACCATCTGGTCGCCCGTATAAGCGTGAATGGTGGTCATATAACCCTTCTTGATTTTCGCAAGTTTGTTGAGGGTGTTGGCCATGGGAGCAAGGCAGTTCGTGGTGCAGGAAGCCGCGGAAATAATGGTATCCGTAGCTTTCAGAGTCTTTTCGTTTACGCTGTAAACAATGGTGGGAAGATCGTTGCCCGCGGGAGCGGAAATAACGACTTTCTTCGCGCCGGCCTTGATGTGCGCTTCCGACTTCGCCTTAGAAGTATAGAAGCCCGTGCATTCGAGAACGACGTCTACTTTGAGCTCGGCCCAAGGGCAGTTTGCCGCGTCTTTTTCCGCGTAAATTTTAATCGTCTTGCCGTTGACCGTAATGGTACCCGCTTCGTCGTCCGCGGAAACCGTGTCGGCAAGGGCATATTTGCCCTGTGCGGAATCGTACTTCAAAAGGTGCGCCAGCATCTTGGGGCTGGTGAGGTCGTTGATAGCGACGATTTCGTAGCCTTCGGCTCCGAACATCTGTCTGAAAGCAAGACGGCCGATACGGCCGAAACCGTTAATCGCAACTCTTACGTTTGCCATAATGAAAAATCCTCCAATAATATATTGATTGTGATTTTGAGATACATTTTACTGTCGGTAGTATTTTACCACACTTCGCGGAGTTCGTCAAACAGATTTACGCCCCCGCGGCGAAAATTTCCCAATTTCTTCTCATTCCTCCGACGGACGATTATAATCGGGAATGTTCGGGAGATAATCTCGGAAATTACGCCTTGTTTGCGCTTCCCAGAACGTTTATGATCTTATGCTTGACCATTTCCTTCATCATGACGCGCGCGTCGCCGAGGTACTGACGGGGGTCGAAATGGTCGGGATGCTCGGCAAAATGCTTACGGATCGCCGCCGTGAACGAAACGCGGAGGTCGGAGTCGATATTGATCTTGCAGACCGCCATCTTCGCAGCCTTCTGAAGCTCGGATTCGGGAATGCCGATCGCGTCGGGCATATGTCCGCCGTACTGATTGACGATCGCCACTTTATCCTGAGGAACGGAGGACGCTCCGTGAAGGACGATGGGGAAGCCGGGCAGGCGCTTGCCTACTTCTTCGAGAATATCGAGACGCAGCTTGGGATCCTGACCGGGCTTGAATTTATATGCGCCGTGCGAAGTACCGATCGCGATCGCAAGGGAATCGATTCCCGTTCTCTGCGTAAACTCTTCCACTTCGTCGGGGGACGTGAACAGCGCGTCGTGCGCTTCCACTTTTACGTCGTCCTCTACGCCCGCGAGCTTACCGAGCTCCGCTTCGACGACCACGCCGTGGTCGTGTGCGTACTCGACGACCTTTTTCGTGAGCGCGATATTCTCCTCCCAAGGCTTGGAAGAAGCGTCGATCATGACGGAAGTAAATCCGCCGTCGATAGAGGCTTTGCAGATATCGAAATCCGCGCCGTGATCGAGGTGCATGACGATGGGAATATTCGTGGTCTCCACCGCCGCCTGCACGAGATGTTTGAGGTAGACGGGATTCGCGTACTTTCTCGCGCCCGCGGAAACTTGCAGGATGACGGGAGATTTGCACTCGTCCGCCGCCTCCACGATCGCTTGAATCATCTCCATGTTGTTGACGTTGAACGCGCCGATGGCATAGCCGCCCGCATACGCTTTCTTGAACATTTCGGTACTGGTAACTAAGGGCATAAACAATCCTCCAAAAAATATCGTTCGAGAGCCTGTCCGCGCCATAAAGCGCGAAGCTCCTGTTTTTCGTACATAGTTATTATATATGATTTTCCCGAAAAAAGCAAGGAAATCACGGAAAGTTTCCGATTTTTTATCGATTATCCTCAAACATAAAATTGTTATCTTAAAATTTCGGGAACGAAGCCCGCGGTCTTTACCGTCAACTATTTTGTTCAAACAATCCGCAGGAAAGGTACCTGTCTCCCGTATCGGGAAGAAGCACCACCGCCGTTTTTCCCTCGTTTTCCTTCCGTGCGGAAACCTGAACGGCCGCAAAAAGAGCCGCGCCCGAAGAAATCCCCGCGAGAATCCCTTCTTTCCGTGCCAGAATCCGCGCCCATTCATACGCCTTTTCGTCTTCCACGCCGACGACTTCGTCATACATCTTCGTATCGAGAATCTCCGGCACGAAGCCCGCACCGATGCCCTGAATCTTATGCGGACCGCTTTTTCCGCCCTCCAATACGGGCGAAGAAGCGGGTTCTACGGCTATCACCTTTATCGAGGGCTTTTTCTCTTTCAAGTATCGTCCTACGCCCGTCACGGTTCCGCCCGTTCCGACGCCCGCGATGAAAATATCCGCTTTTCCCTCCGTGTCCGCCCAGATCTCCGGTCCCGTCGTCTTGTAGTGCGCCGCGGGATTGGCGGAATTGACGAACTGCCCGCAAATCAAGCTGTTTTTTTTCTCCTTATGCAGACGCTCCGCCTCCTCGATCGCACCCGCCATGCCCTTTTTTCCGTCCGTAAGGACGAGCTCCGCCCCGAAAGCCGCTATCATCTGACGGCGTTCTGCGCTCATCGTCTCGGGCATTACGATGACGAGCCGATACCCTTTCGCCGCGGCGATCGCCGCCAGCCCTATCCCCGTGTTCCCGCTGGTCGGCTCTATCAGAGTCGTTCCTTCTTTCAGAAGTCCGCGGCGCTCCGCGTCCGCCAAAATTTCCGCGGCCACTCTGTCTTTTACCGAGCCCGCGGGATTCATGAATTCCGCCTTCGCATACAGTTTCGCTTTAAGTTTGTATTCCCGTCCGATATTTTTAAGCTCTATCAGCGGGGTGCCGCCCACCGCGTCCGCAATCGATTCAAATCGCATAACTTTTCTCCCCTTTTCCCGATTATTCCAGAATATTCGTCGTGATAAAATCCACTCCCATGCCGATGAGCGCCTCGGCGTCCTCGGGGCGATCTATCGTCCAGCAGTTGACTTTCAGTCCGGCTTCGTGCAGGCGGCGAATATATTCTTCCGTCACGCACAGCCCGCAAAGATCCGCGTCGAAGCGGTATTTCTTCATGAGCGAAAAATTCTCTTCGGTGGCCTCTCCCGTCAGAAACTGAATGGACGCGTTCGGGTAAAGTCCGCGCAAAACGATGAGATTTTCGGCGGAGAAGGAAATAAAGGTCGTCTTTTCCAGCCAGCCCATATCGTCTATCATGCGGGCAATCGCCGCGATATGTTTTTCCTCCATGCGGTTTTTCAGTTCCAGAACGGCGACCTTATCGTATTTTCGGCAAACGGAAATATAGTCCGCCAGCGTCGGAATCACCAGATCCGAACGGGGCGTCCTTCCGTCCGTGTCGCGCATGCGCACCGCTTCGAGCTGCTCGGCACTGCTCTTTTCGATATCGATATCCACACCCGCGATGTTGTTCATATTGTCGTCGTGAAAAACAAAATACTTTCCGTCGGCCGTCACGTGTACGTCGGTCTCTATGCCGTAATAGCTCTTGACGCCCGCGGCGACGAACGCCGCGCAGGTATTCTCCTTTTCCAACCCCGAAACGCCGCGGTGCGCGATCATTTTACAGCCCTTCTTATCTATCAAAATCGTATTCATAAAAAATCTCCTTTCCCGATTTACGTTCATTGTACCACGAACGATTCGCAATGTCAACCTTATGACAAAAAAACGGCGCGGAAAATCCGCGCCGTCTCCGTTCAGTTGTCCTCCTCCGTCCCGCTTTCCGACGAAGAATCCGAAGCGTCGGAAGAAACGGAAGAATCGGAATCCTCCGAAGCGACCGAATCTCCGCCTGCGGACGTTCCGTTCCCGGCGTCCTCCGATTTATCCAAAACGTCGTCCGCTTCGGGCGCGTTGGTCATATTCCCGGCGTTTTCGCCCGATGTCCATGTTCCGAGAAAAAACTTTGAAAAAAACAAAACCCCCGCACACACGACAAAGGCAGCTGCCGCCACCCCCAAAATACGCCTCGTCAAAACGCGCTTTCTTTCTCGCTTTGACTTGCCTTTGTCCTTCTCGGAAACGGAATACGATTCCGCTTCCTCGACGAACTTTTCGTCTATTTTTCCGAGCGTGGAAAAATTTTTCTTATCCCTCATACCCCGATCCCCTCCCGGATCAATTTCTCTTTCAGTTTTCCCCGAAGGCGGAACAACAGCGATTTTACTTTACTTTCGGAAAATCCCATACGCGCTGCGATTTCTTTGACGTCGTCCGAAAACCAATACCGACGGACAAAAACCACGCGCTCTTCCGTTTTCAGGGAAGAAAGAAAATCGTTAATCGCTTCTGCGGCGACATTTTCCTCGTAATCGCTTCCCTGCTCCTCCGCGGGCAGGAATTCCTCTATCTCCGAAAGGAGCGTCTCCGTTCTGCCTCCGCCGCGCTTTTGCGCGTGCGAACGCTTATAGCAATCGAAAGAAATATTGCGGCACAGCGCCCCCGCATAGGCCTTTAAGGAGCGGGGACGTTCGGGCGGTATGGTATTCCAGCAGGCGAGATAGGTATCGCTGACGCACTCCTCCGCGTCGCGGCCGTTATGTAAAATATTGACGGATACCGCACGGAGAAATCCGCCGTACCGTTCCGCCGTGGCGGACAGAGCGGTCTGATTGCGGCAAAAATACAATTCGACAATCTCTTCGTCTGTCATTCGGGTCTCCTCGGCATGCAAACGTCGAAACTCCTCCGTTCACCTGCATAGTAGATTTTTTTCTTTCAAGGGTTGCGGTTTCGGAAAAATTTTTCCGCTTTTTCAGTCTCTGCGCCGTCCGAACAGCGCGAACACCCACACCGCAAACCGCAAAAAATAAACGAGGGAGGTCAACAGCGCCGCGACATACGTAAGCGCAGCCGCGCTCAGCACTTTTCCCGCGCCCTTTTTCTCGTCCTCCGCGAGAATCCCCTCTTCGAGGAGCATCTTTTTCGCGCGGCGGCTGGCGTCCAACTCCACGGGGAGCGTCACCAGCGTAAACAGCGTCGAGAGTCCGTAAAGCACTACCCCCGCAACCGCGAGATAGAACCCGACGGAGGAAGCGGAAGTCGCATTCACGAAGATATCCAGAAGCAGTCCGACGAGCACCAGCGGTAAAGCCAGACGCGCCCCGAAATTGGTGACCGGAACCAAAGCGGTACGGATTTTATAGGGAATATACCCTCTCTCTTTTTGCACCACGTGCCCGATTTCATGCGCGGCGACCGCTACCGCAGCCACGGAATCGTCTCCGTACGTCGCGTCGGACAAATTCACCACGCCGCGGCGGGGATCGAAATGGTCGCTCAGGCGTCCCTTCACTCTGCCGACGGAGACATCGTAAATACCGTTTGCCCGAAGCAGCCTCACCGCCGTATCGTAGCCCGTCATATGAGACGCCGTTTTCTCCGTACTGAACGCACTGTACGCGGAATGTACGCGCATGCTCGCCCAGCCGGAAAAGACCGCACAAAGCAAAATCAATACCAAAAAGATAATATAATATTCAAAAGGCATTCTTCTATACCTCCTCACTTTCTCCCGATTATTATGCGGAAAAATTTCGGCGCTATTCCGCCGTTTTCCGCTCCCGAAGCGTTTCGCACGAGCATTATAATGCTACCACAGCGCGCGGCCGTTTGTCAAGCGAATGGCACGGAACTTTCCTCCTCCCCTCCGCACAAACGAAACGGGCGCCCCAACAGGGCGCCGGAAAGTTGCTTTTCAAACCAATATTTCCAACAAAATCTCGACGGCCGCAAAAAGCAGCGTGCCAAGCCAAAGAACATAAGAGCGATTTCCCCGATTCTTTGTCGACCCAAATGTCTTGACAAACGTTTCGGATAGGAATGCTTCAAAAATCTCCGCCCCGTTCTTCGTCCGCCTTTCGCCTTTTCTTTTTATAGTTTAGCATTAAATTATGACGACGATATCAAAGGGGCATCATCGTTTCGTGAAATTTACTTTTTTCCGCGTCGGAACAGTTTTGCGAGACCGTAAGAGCGGGGAACGCGGTATTTGCGCATGATGACATAGTAAGCCGTGACGAGGAAAATATCCGCGGCGAGCCATGCCATGGGATTGGAGAGACAGATTCCCGTAAAGCCAAACAGTCTGACGAACAAAAAGGAAGAGACCGTCCTTCCGATGAGTTCGGTGACGCCCGCGATCATCGTCAAAGCCGAGCGGCCGATTCCCTGCAAAGTATTGCGGTAGACGAAGATGACGCCGAGCGGGCCGTAAAACGCGCTCTGAAAGACGAGATATTTTTTGGAATAGCCCAAAATCTCGTTATAATACAAAGCGGCGTCGCCCGTCGTCTTATCGAGGAAGATTCCCGTCAGCGGTTTTCCGAGAAACGTGCAAACGGCCAGACCGACCGCCCAGATTCCGAGCGCATAGCACAATCCCGCAAACACGCCGTCCTTGATGCGTCCGTATTCTTTCGCGCCGAAGTTCTGCCCCGCATAAGTGGCAAAAGTGACGCCGAGCGCATCGAAAGGCGTCGTGGCGAAGTTGCTGATTTTCGTGGCGGCGGTATAGGCGGTGACGATGCCCGGCATACTCTTATCCAAAGAATTGAGTGCGGTCTGCTGAATGATACTGCCGATGGCCGTAATGGAAAATTGCAACGCCATGGGAAGTCCCAGCGCGATATGCCCGCCCCAGAGGCGGAAACTTTTCCAATCGGAGCGATGAGGCCGCAGAACGGGGTAGGCTTTCAACATGTAAATGAGTCCGCCGACGCCCGCGACGAATTGACTGATGACGGTCGCGGCCGCAGCGCCCGTATATTTCATTTTGAATACGACGATAAAGAGCAAATCGAGCCCGACGTTCAAAACGGCGGAGACGACGAGAATGACGAGCGGCGTCTTTGTATCTCCGATGGAACGAAGCGTCGCCGCGGCGATGTTATAGAGAATCGTCGCGCCGATTCCGCCGAAGCATATGAACAGATACCAATACGCATAGGAAAAATATTTGTCAGGGGTCTGCATGAGCCGCAGAAGCGGTCCCGCGAGGGGCATGGCCAAGGACATCAGAAACACCGTCAAAAGGATACACAATTCCAAAGAGACGGCGACGCTCTTTCTGACGCCCGCTTCGTCCCGCGCGCCGAACCGCTGGCTCGTACGCACGGCAAATCCCGACGTCAGACCCGTGGCAAAGCCGATGATGAGAAAGGTGATGGAACCCGTGCTTCCCACGCCCGCCATTGCGTCCGACGAGACGGTATGTCCGACAATCAGCGTATCCGCCATATTGTATAGCTGCTGGAAAATGTTCCCGATGAGCACGGGCAGCATGAAGCTGAAAATCAGTCGAAAAGGACTGCCTTTCGTCAATTCCTTAGTCATACATTTCTCTCCGATATCACAGATATTTTATCTTTTGAAGTGGGGATATTATAGCGCTGTCGGAGAAAAAATACAATGATTTTATTTCACTTTTTCAAAATAATTCTTTTTGCGTATTTATATCTAAAAATGAAAGAAAAGAACGCTCTCTCCGAATTATTGTTCTCTCGACTTCAACAGTTCGAGATATTCTTTTTCCGCATAGGGGCCGAGGTACTCCTTCTGTCTGGAATCGAAGGCCTCAAAGAGCGTTTCCGCCTGTGCCCAATCCTCTTCCGTCGGCGTTCCTCTGAGCGTATCCAGCAGTGCCGTGAATTCGTCGACGGGCTTTCTCAAAGCCAGCCAATCCTCTTTAAGCTCCGCGATCTTTTTATATTCCGTCACTGTCTTTTTGGCGGCGTCGGAAAGCGCGTCATACATCGCATCGACCTCATCCAACTTCGCGCCGTAGGAGTCTCCCAACCACAGGACGCCGTCCGAAACCAGCTTATCCACGGCCTCGCGCACCGCCGCTCCTTCCTCGTATGCGGCGACCGCCTCGGAGAGCGCGTCGAAACGGGAATCCATTTCCCCTTCGGCCATGACGTCCCCCGTTTGAACGCCGAGAATAAATTTTTTGTTTTTCGATTCGTTGAGGAGATTCAGCGAGAACCCTTGCAGCCGTCCGTCCTTGTATTCCGAAACGAAGGAGGAACGTTCCACGTCGAATTTGAACATGCCGATGAGCAGAGGTTTCAGACTCTCCATATCTCCCATGTCGATATTCCCCACCGCGTCCCAGATCGCCGCGTATGCAGCCGACAAAACGGCATTGAATTTTTCGCTGAAATTCAGCTGTACGGTCTTTGTTCCGTCCTCGGCTTCCGAAATCGTCGTTTCGGAGTTCATCGCCGCGTCCGCCAAAAGGGCGACAATTTCGTCCGCACCGCCGCCCGAAATCCCGCCGACGAGGTCGGGCAGCTTTTCCGCAAGGAGTTCTCCGATCGCGCCCGCGAGATTCGACTCGCTGACCTGCCCGCTCTTTTTGTCCACGGTCGTGAGAATGCCGTTTTGGAAATAAATTTCCATCGCGGGTCCTCCGAACAGCGTAATGAGGGGCACGTCAAAATCCGCATAGACACGCACCGCGCCCAAAAGATCTCCCGAAAGCAATTTTTCGGGCAATATCTGAATCTGTACGGGGACATCGAAGGACAAGGTAGATTTCAGCTGTACAGTGAGATTCATGCCCGCCGTCCAATCGAAGGCGGAAAGCCGATCCGCGAAGGAAAGAAGAGCGGAGAAATTTGCGGAAAGTTTCTCGGTATCCGCGGGAAGATAAGTCGCGAGCTCTTCCTCCGAAGGCAGAGCCTCGGTAAATTCACACACCGTCGTGTCCGCCGACAGCGTCGCCGCGGAGAAATCCGCGAACAGTTCCGCGGCCGCGATTTTTCCCGATTGATTTTCGGGCTTATGAATGGATACGACGGCTCCCGCCTCTTTTAAGGAAATCCCCGAAAAAAGTTCCTTCGCAGGCCCGACCAGCCCCTCGGAAAAATCGGAAATCGCCTGATTTACGGGCAAAAACAGTGCTTCGTCCAACAGGAACCGATAGGTATATGTATCTCCGTTTCGGGAAATCTTTTCGGCGGTAAGGAGTTCCAGCCCCTTTTCGAAACTCGTCCCTTCGTCGGGCAGGGAAAGCGGATATTTATAACGGACCGACCCTACCGCGACATACAGCGTTCCGTCTCCCGTGTAGTAAAAGTTTACGGGCAGCCCCAAAAGTTCCGCGGACAGGCGGGCGCGGAAAGCGCCGTTCAGTCCCTCGGAGACAAACTTTTCGAGGTCGAAGGAAATCCAGCCGTCCACGGGCAGCGAAAGGAGCTTATTCTGCGCGGTCGAAGCCTCGAAAACTCCGTTCAACTTTATTCCGCCCGACAAATCCGTGTTCATCACCGCGTCGGTGAGCGCCGCCAAGCCGTCCTCCATGTTCACTTCCCCGCCCGGAACGATTTCGTCGGGAATGTCACCCAGCTTTTCGCGGAAAAGCTCCGCGGACGGAATTTCCGTAGGGGTGCCTATATCGTAAAAAGTTTCCGTCATCGTGGAAGAACACGTCATGTCCCCGATAAAATTCACGGTATATTGATCCGTCGTCGTCAAAGAAACGGGAATCCAATTTTCGTCGAATTTAAGTTCGAGCGTGCAACTCTCGAACTCGGGGACACCTTTCAGACCGCCGTAATTCATCATCTTCACCGCATAGCGGGAAGTTCCCTTCTTGGGGTCTATTTCATAACGGCAGGTATATATCCCGTCCGAAACGGAAACCAGCTCCGCGTTCAGGATCGTCTCGTCGTTGAGGATATAGTTGGAAAGAGCGGTGGGCTCGGCACCGCGCTTCTCGCGGTAATCTTCCAGAGTGGTCAGAGAAAAATCGTCCGACCATTTATCTTTTTTGACGTCCGTCGCATCCCGCATCACGACCTTCCCGCCCTTGAAAAACGCCTGTTTCCCGACATTTACCAGCATGGACATCGATTTCGCCTGCGTATACGACTCGTCGCCGTTTTTGATATGCGTGTCCTCTATCGTCTGTTTATAATGCAAGAATCCCGCGACGACCTCTCCCTTTACTTCCGAACGATAAAAATCGAGACTCTTTAACCGCCCAGCAACGACATAAGCATTCTCCTCGGGCGTGTATTCATCCGCGGTCTTTGTCGGCGTCTGAATGATCGTCGTCTCCCCCTCCGCGCGGATTTCTCCCGTATTGATTTTGTCGCCGCAACCCGCGGCCGCAAGAATCAAAGACGCTGCCAACACGGACGCAGCCGTCAAAACGAATTTCTTTTTTCCCTTCATCTCCGTTTCTCCTCTTTTCCCGTCTTTCAAAAAAAACGACGAAAAAGTAAAACTGTTTTCTGTATATCATTATAAGGGATATTCCTCTTTAAGTCAAGCGCAAGAAAGCATTTTATCATATATTTTTATGACTTTTTATATAGGTTTCATAAAAAGAAAAGCGACACTTTTATGGAAAGTGTCGCAAAATATAAAAAAATTGTCATTATCGGAGCGATTCCCGCATATTGAAAGCGACCGAAAAACGCCGCCGAAAACGTCCCGCGGGGTCAGAGGTCGAGGGAAAAGGGATACAGTGCGGATTTGGAGACGCCGCGGTCTTTCGCCGCGCGTTTCAAAGCCTCTTTTTTATCCAGTCCCATGTCCATATAATGGCGGATATGTTCCCGTTCGGGAAGGGCGTTCAAAGGATTTTCGCGCTCGCCCGCGCCTTCGACGACGAGGACGTATTCGCCGCGTTTTTCCCCCGAAAGTCCCTCGGACAAATAAAAGGGAATGCTTTCCTCGTGGATTTTCGTAATTTCTCTGACCGCGACCGCACGGCGTTCGCCGAAGGCCGAGAACAGAGAGGCAATGTCCCTGTCTACGTCCTGCGGAGCGCTGTGAAACGCCAACGTTATATCGAGATCCTTATATTTTTCCAAAAGAGCCGTTCTGTCCCCCTTCTTTTCGGGGAGAAAACCGATGAAAGCGAATCTGTCCGCGGGCAGAGCGGACAGCACCAAGGCCGCGACGAACGCGCATGCACCCGGAATGAGCGTATACGGCTCGCCCGCCTCGCGCAAAATTTTACAGACGATGTTTCCGGGATCGGAGACGACGGGCGTACCCGCATCGGAGACGACCGCGACCGTCTTTCCCTCGCGCGAAAACGATAAAATTTTTTCCGCCGCTTCCGTTTCGTTGAACTTATGGCAGGAATACAGCGGCTTTTTGATTTCGTAGGCATTCAGAAGTTTTACGGTATGCCGCGTATCCTCGCAAAATATGACGTCCGCGGCGCGGAGCGTCTCCAAAGCGCGGAAAGTAATGTCTTTCAGATTGCCGATGGGCGTCGCTACAAAATAAATCATTTTTCTTCCTTTTTCTCGTTTCCCGTGAAACGGAGAGGGATTTTCGGGACTTCTTTGGTTGCCGAAGAGGGAAAATCGAGAACTTTTTTACCGCAGTTCGGCCGCAAAGCGGTTTTATCGCCGATTGACGAGCGTCGGCAAAATTTCGGTATTGGGTTTTCCGCCCTTGACGCCCTCGGCGAGGAGCAGATAGGGTTTTGCCCCCTCTTTCCCGCAAACGAACCGGATTCTTTTCAATTCTATCCCCGCCTCGTGCAGAGTATAAGCGACCTCCGCAAGGCGGTCGGCGCGATTGACGAGCGCGATTCGCCCGCCGAATTTCAGCGCGAAGGACGCCGCGGCGGCGATTTCTTTGAGGTTCACCTCGATTTCCTTGCGGCAAATCGCTTTCTTGTAATCGTCGTTTTCGAACCCGCCGCGCTCGTAAGGCGGATTGCAGAGAATCAGGGAAAAAGTTTCCCGATAGCGTTCGGGAATTTCCTGAATGCGGCAATTTTCCACGCGGAAATTATCGAACCCGTTGAGCGCGATCGTCTTTTCGGACAGCTCGGAAAGTTCCTTCTGCATTTCAAAAAGCGTAAAACGCATTCCAAAAGCGCGGTTGAGCGCATAAAAATGAAAGGCGACGATGCCGCTCCCCGCGCAGAAGTCGGCCACGTTATCCCCCCGTTTCGCCCGCGCGAAGCGGGAGAGCAGTACGGAATCGGAGGTAAAGCGGTACAGTCTCGTATCCTGAACGACTTTGAGTCCGTCTATCATCAAATCTTCGGCCACTTCGTATTCGGAAAGACGCATGAAAACTCCTTATTACGAAAAAAGGCGCGGGAAGTCCCGCTACGGGCTGTCCCCACGCCTCTTTCGTCGCAGTGAAAATTATTCTGCCTTGATCGCACCGGTAGGGCAAACGTCTTCGCAGGCGCCGCAATCGACGCAGGTATCGGCATCTACCACATAGATACCGGCATCGCCGAGGGAAATCGCCCCGACAGGGCAGGTATCGGCGCAAGCGCCGCAAGCTACGCATTCGTCCGTAATCTTATGTGCCATAATTGTTACCTCCGATTCATTGATAATCGTATTATATCATATTTTTTGCGATTAGTAAAGACATAACGGGGATATTTTTTTCCGTTTTTCCGAAAATTTTTCCCGAAAACGAGAAGAAAAAAGCCCCTCCTGACGAAAATCCGTTGCCGAAGGGAATTTCTCTTTCGCTCAGATTTTGAAATCCACCGCCACCGAACTTTCCGTCTCCGCGTGCATGAACTTTTTTACCACCCCGACGTGATAAGGATCGTTCTGATATTCGTCCAACGCTTTTTCGTCCTCCAACAGTACGCCGAGAAAGACGTCGTAGGAACGCGGCGAGCCCAAAAAGTCCGTGCCGACCTCTATTCCTCTCAGCGTCGGAACCTTCCCTTCCATGGACAAGAGGACTTTTTTCGCCTCTTCTTTCTTTCCGCCGTCCTTCAATTTGAAACAAACGACATGCTTGATCATGATTGTACTCCTTTTTTCGATTTTTTTATTTTATTCCGCGCAGGCGTTCGACGATTTCTTTTGTCAGCCGCGCTCCGCGCAGGATCTCTTCCGCCGTGTTGTCCCGTCCGAAACTGAACCTGACGGACGAACGCGCTTCCCGTTCGCTAAGCCCCATGGCCAAGAGCACGTGACTGGGCTTTATCGAAGCCGCGGCACACGCCGACCCTGCCGAGACCGCCGCGCCGTGCAAGTCCATGTTATAGAGAAACGCGGCATTGTCTATCCCTTCAAAGCAAAGGTTGACGATTCCGGGAAGCTCCGCCGTACCGTTGAGCTTTACCCCCTCGATTTCCGAAAACACTTTTTTGAGGAACAATTCTTTGAAACCGCTTATTTTCGCGTTGTTTTTCTCCAACGTCCCGACCGTTTTTTCATAAGCCGCCGCCAGCCCGACGATAGAAGGCACGTTCGTCGTTCCTCCGCGCAGTCCCCGCTCCTGCTCTCCGCCCGAAACGAGCTTTCCCATCTTCACGCCCGACCTTACATACAATACGCCGCAGCCCTTCGGCCCGTAAAATTTATGCGCCGAAAAAGAGAGCATGTCCGCATCCCAGTCCGAAACGTCGATTTTGCGATAGGGCGCCGCCTGCACCGCGTCGGTAAAGAATAAGCTCCCGTTCGCGTGCGCCGCGGCCGCCAGCTCTTTCACGGGCTGAACCGTCCCCGTCTCGTTGTTCGCCGCCATGACCGCGACGAGTCCCACGTCGGGGCCGAGCGCCGTCTCCAATGTCCCGAGCTCTACCCTGCCCTCGCGATTTACGGGAAGATATTCGACGGAATACCCCTCCTCTTCCAGCCGTTCGCCCGCGGAGAGAGCCGCGTGATGTTCCACGGACGAAATGAGCACCCGCGTGCGCCCCGCCGAACGATCCCGCGCCCGCGCGCATTCCTGCCCGCCCGCGCGTTCCGTTCCCCGTTGTTTCTTCTCTTCTTTTCTGTCCTTCGCCGCATGTGCGCCGCCGATAATCGCCCAGTTGTCGCTCTCCGTGCCGCCGGAAGTGAAATAGATCTCTTTCGGCTCGGCCCCGATGAGCTCTGCGACCTTGTCCCTCGCGGCGTCCACGCCGCGGACCGCCTCGCGGCCGAAGGAATGGGGGGAATCGGCGTTCCCGAAAACCTCCGTATAATAGGGACGCATTTTTTCAAATACTTCCTCATCGAGCGGCGTCGTCGCCGCATGGTCGAAATATATCCTTTCTTCCGAATCGCTCATGGCTTTACCTCTCCCTCCGTTCTCCGTCCGATGATCCGATGCGGCGAAAAATTTCCCGCAACGTTCCTCAGGCGTCCCCCCCTGCCTGTTATTACCGTCAATAGTATTATAAGTATAAGCCCATTTGTCTGTTTTGTCAATCGACTTTTCCCGTCTGCAAAAAATATTTTTCCGCTCGCTCCGTCCCTGCCCCGCTCATACACGATTTCCTCAAAAATTTTTCAAAAAATTTTTCAAAACCCCCTTGAAAAATACAGCAGAATGTACTATAATGGTTGCAGTTATCATTTCTTGATAACAAAAATCAAAATTCAGAATCGAGGGGGACACTTTACATGAGCATTATCGGAGAAAGTATTCGTAACATTGCAGTCATCGGGCACAGCGGCGAAGGAAAGACGACGCTGTGCGAGGCCATGCTGTTCAACGGCGGGGCAGTAGATCGTCAGGGAAAAGTCGCGGACGGCACCACCGTCACCGACTTCGACGAGCTGGAAAAGTCGAAAAAGATGTCCATCTATACCGCCTGTGCCTACCTTCATTGGAAGGGTACGAAAATCAATCTCCTCGACCTTCCAGGTTTTTACGATTTCGAGGGCGAGCGCCACGAAGGGCTTCGTGCGGCGAGCGGCGCGCTCCTCGTCATCGGCGCGAACGGCGTCCTTCCCATCGGCGCGGAAAGCGTGGTCGATTACTGTCTGAGACTGGGAAAGCCGCTCATCATCTTCATCAACGGCATGGATAAAGAAAACGCGGACTATTTCGGAACGGTGCGGGCCTTGAAAGAAAAGTATTCGGGTAAACTCGCCCCCATTCAGATTCCCATTATGGAAAACGGAAAAATGCAGGGCTGCATCAACGCTTTACAGGAAAAAGCGTATCGTTTCACCGCCGACGGCGCGGAGGAAATCCCCATTCCCGCGGAGCTTCAAGCCGAAGTGGAGGAAATGAAAGCCAGCCTCATGGAGACCGCTGCGGAAAACGACGAAGTCCTGCTCGACAAATATTTCGAAGCGGGTTCTCTGAGCCGCGAAGAGACGATTCACGGAATCCGCCTCGGCATCGCGTCGGTAAATACGATCCCCGTCATGGCGGGCAGTGCTCTGCAAAATCGCGGCGTCATCAATCTTCTGAACGAAATCGTCGCCTATATGCCCGAAGCGAACGAACGCGTGAATACGCTCGCCACCGACCTTATGGCAGATAAAGTCGTGAATATTCTTCCCGATCCGTCCGCTCCGCTCGCCGCGCAGGTGTTCAAGACGGTCATCGACCCCTACTCGGGAAAACTCAGTTATCTGAAAGTTTTCCGCGGCACGTTGAAGAGCGGGAGCGTCGTCTGGAACGCAAACGCGGAAAAAGAAGAGCGCATCGGTCAGATCTATCTTTTGAAGGGCAAAAAGACGGAACCCGTCACCGAGCTTTTGGCGGGCGACATCGGCGCGGTGAATAAACTGGGCATCACTTCCACGTGCGACACGCTCTGCGACGCGGGCGCGAAAGTGAAATTCGACGCGATACGTTTCCCGAAACCCACGCTCTTTATGGCGGTCTCCTCCGAAAAGAAGGGAGAGGAAGACAAAGTTTTTGCGGGTCTGAATAAACTTTCCGAGGAAGATTATACCTTCTCGGTGGAAAAGAATACCGAGACGGGAGAAATCCTCATCGGCGGGCAGGGCGATACGCAAATCGAAATGCTGGCGAAAAAGATAAAGTCGCGCTACGGCGTGGACGTCAAACTGACGGAGCCGAAAATCGCCTACCGCGAAACCATTCGCTCCGTCGCCACCGCGGAGGGCAAATACAAGAAACAGACGGGCGGACACGGCCAGTACGGTCACTGCAAAATTCGTTTCGAGCCCTGCGAAGAGCCCTTCGTATTCGAAGAGGAAGTGGTCGGCGGAGCCGTTCCCAAACAGTATTTCCCCGCCGTGGAAAAGGGTCTCAAAGAGAGCCTTTCTTCCGGTCCCATCGCGGGCTATCCCGTCACGGGCGTCAAAGCGGTGCTCTACGACGGAAGCTATCACGAAGTAGACAGCTCGGAAATGGCCTTCAAAGCGGCCGCGGCGCTCGCTTTCAAGGATGGCTTGAAGAATGCCTCGCCCGTGCTTTTGGAACCCGTATATCGCTTAAAAATCGCCGTACCGGGCGACTATCTCGGCGACGTGATGGGCGACATCAACAAACGCCGCGGAAGGATCATGGGCACGACGACGGAAAACGAACTGACGATCGTCACGGCGGAGGTTCCTCAGGCGGAAATCGAAAAATATACCATGGAGCTCCGTTCTCTGACGCGCGGAAGCGGAAAGTTTGCCGCAGAATTTTTAGACTACGAGGAAGTGCCGCCCATGCTGGCGGAAAAAGTCGCGAACGCGAAGAAGGAGTGACGGCGTTCAAAGGACGAAACGGGTCGGCGGCCGTTGCGGGAAAAGCACAAAAATTCTGCCTTTGATTTTATCAAAAGAATCACACTTCCCCTTTCTTTTATTCTTTTGCGGAAGGGGGAAAAGGGTACGCGGTTCGGCCGCGGGCCCGCGGAATCTCCCGAACTCCCCCTGTCGGGAGGTTCCGTTTTTTGTTGCATAATTTTATAAGATATGGTATACTGATTGCATGTCGCACGAATTTTATCGAAAAATATACGAACGTCATTCGCGGTTTTATTTTCGCCATCCACAGGCGAAAAAAGTGTTGATTTTCGCAAATTACGGGCTGACGGCGGCGATATTCGCGGCCTATGCGTTTTTGTGCCTGTTTGAATTTTTCATACATACCCCCGAATGGACAGACTTTCTCAAAATTTTGGGGATTCCCCTTCTTTGCCTGCTCACGGTTTCGCTCCTGAGAAATCTCTTCGACCGCAAGCGCCCGTATGAAGGCGCGGGAATCGTTCCCGTCATCGAAAAAAAGAAAAAGGGACACTCCTTTCCCAGCCGTCACCTCGCCTCCGCTTTCGTCATCGGCACGGTATTTCTTCCCTATTGCCTCCCCGCGGGAATCGTCGTCCTCTCCGCGGGCGCCGTTTTAGGCTATGTGCGATTCGCCGCCGGCGTACACTATCCCTCCGACCTCGCCGTCGGCGCCCTCTTGGGCGCGCTGTTCGGCGCTTTGGTTTTCATCTGACGGAAATTCGGCTTATCCGTATTTCGGAATCGCCATATGGTACTGACTTTGATTTTCATCTGATAAGTGATTCGCTTTCTATATATCCTGAAAATGAAGAGACGGCGGCAGATAAAAGTCTGCCGCCGTCTCTTCATTTTGAACCGATCTCTAATCTTTTATATAATCGCACAAAACGTCGGAGAGCATCCCCAAGCGTTCGGGCGAGAGCGTCTCTCCGCGCGCCTTTTCGTCGATTTCCGCCCTCCGCAAAATCTCCTTGGCCGTTTCGCGGGAAAGAGAAAAACAGGCGACGAGATTGTTTTCGAGGGTCTTTCTCCGATTGAAAAACGCGCTTCTCACCGCCGCGCGGTACATCTTTTCGCTCTTCACGGGCAGTCGGCCGCGTTCGAAAGAAATCTTCACGACCGCGGAATCGACGTTGGGACGGGGATAAAACAGAGTCCGAGGCACTCTTTTTACGATTTTCGCGCTTCCTTTGAGCGCGATCGCGGCCGTTATCGCGCCGTATTCGGGCGTGTTTTCCCTCGCGCAGAAGCGCTCCGCGACCTCCTCCTGCACCATGACGGAAACGCCCTTGCACAGCTCGCTTTCCTCCAAAAGTTTCGTCACGAGCGGCGTGGTAATATAATAGGGCAGGTTCGCCACGACCGTATACGCTCCGATTTCCCTTTCGAATGCGGACAGATCCAGCTTGTTGAAATCTCGGAAAATCACCTCGACGTTATCCAGCCCCGACAGGGTCTCCGCGAGGACGGGTTTCAGATCGGTATCGATGTCGAACGCATAAACCCTTTTCGCGACTTCCGCGAGCGCGCGCGTCAAAGTCCCCGCGCCGCAGCCGATTTCCACCGCAGTGTCCTCCCCGCCGATTCCCGAAGCGGCGACGATGGATTTCAATAAATTCGTATCGGAAATAAAATTCTGCCCGAACTGTTTCTTAAAGCGAAACCCGTGTTTTATCAGAGTAGTGCGTAAATCTTCCATAATCCTCCGCCTGTCTTTTCCCGCGAGGGAATCAGCCTTTTCAGGGATTTTTCGTTTTTCCTTTAATTCCGTTCGCTCGGCGCCTGCAATCCGTACTTTTCTGCCGCCCTCACGTATTCCGCCACGAGAAAAAAGTTTTCGAGATCCTTTTCGTCCAAGCCGCGGAATACCGCTTTTTCAGGTATGCGGCAAGCTCCTCTCCGCTCCTTCGGCAGGGACGGATTTTTCCCCGATATTCCTTAAAAATCCTTTTCCATTCCTCGATTTCCGACCTCGTCGCCTCGTGCGTCAGCATCGGCATTCCTCCCCGCAAATATATTTCCGATTTCTTCAAATCGGAAAAGCGAAAAGCTGAAATATATAGTTCTATTCTTCCGTACAGAGAGAACGTTCAACCCCGTTTTTTCATACGGAGACGGAACATGCAATTCCGCTTTTCATATAACGGTAAAAAATACTTTTTCCGAAACCTTTTGCCGAAGTCTTACGTCAGCCTTTTTTCAGGAATCGGTGATATATTTGCGGACATACAGGGGAACGCCTACCCCCTCGGCCACCCGCTTGCAGGCGGCAACCTCCTCCTCTCCCACGCAGTCTACCACGGAAAAGCGGCAACCCACGCCGTTGCGCTTGCAGAGCCGCGCAAATTCGACGAGCGCGGCAAATCCGTTCTCCCCGAACATGGAACGGCAGATCGGCTGATACTTTTCCGCGCTGGAAGCGTTGAGGGAGACGTTTACGAGGTCGATTTTTCCCTTTAAGTCGGGTACGATGTCCCTCTTATTGATGAGGTTCCCCTGCCCGTTGGTGTTGAGGCGGGTGGAAAGCCCCTTGGAATGGGCGTAATCCGCCACGACGAGCATTTCGGCGAGCTTATAGGTCGGCTCCCCGAAGCCGCAGAATACGACTTCCTTGAAGCGGGACAAATCTCCCATGGCGTTCATGGCGGCGATGACCTTTTCCGCAGTAGGATCGCCGTGTCTGAGCCAGAGGTAATTTCCGTAATAGCTCGCGCGCTCGTTTCTCACGCAGAAAGAACAGCCGTTGGAGCATTTGTTCGTGAGGTTGATATACAGGTTTCCGTCGAGGGTATAGACGTAGGTATCCTTGCGGTTTTCGCCGTTATTCTTATCCCTGCCCCCCGCGTTCTTATTTTTATCTCTATTGTTTTGCGGATTTTTCTTTCCGCTGTCGCCGTTGCCTTTCGGCGCGGGATTCTTTCCGCCGCGACCGCCGTTCTGAGGGCGGCCGCCCTTGTTTTTTTCGTTGCTCATTTTTTCGTTTTCAGTCTGAAAAACAGCCTCTCTGCATTTTCAAGGATCTGTCTTTCGAGCTCCTCCTCTTTTTCTTCGCGCAAAAGCGCCAGATTTGCAAGCGTATGATTCACATTCTTCGGTTCGTTCGGGAAAACGCCCCGAAAGGGTTCGGGCGTCAGATACGGACAGTCGGTCTCCGTCAGAATACGGTCCGAGGCGACGGCTTTCGCGCTTTCGTGTACTTTTTTCGCGTTCTTGAACGTCGAAGTGCCGCCGAAGGAAAAATACATTCCCAGAGCGGAAAACTCTCGTACCATTTCCGAAGAATAGGAATAGCAGTGCATGAGTCCGCCCCTTTTCAGGAGCGGTTTATTCTCTTTCAGAATTTCCAGCGTATCCGCCGCCGCGTCGCGGCTGTGAATGACGACGGGAAGCCCCGTTTCGTCCGCGATTTTCAATTGTCTGATAAAGACTTCTTTTTGCAGTTCGCGATCGGGATTGTCGGGAAAATGGTAATCCAGCCCGATTTCTCCTATCGCGACGCATTTCGGATGCGCGGCAAGGCGGGCAATTTCCGAGAGGTCTCCCTCCTTCATTCGGGACAATTCCTCGGGCTGAAATCCCGCAGAAAAGTATACGTCGGAATTTTGCTCGGAAAGTTCTTTCGCCGCCAGCGAGGATTCGAGGTCGAAACCCGAACAGATCATCGCCGAAACGCCCGCCGCGCGCGCCCGTTCCAAAACGGCGGACAAGCCGCCCGCGCGGTCGTATTCCCCGCCCGTCAGGTGGCAATGCACGTCTATCGACATAATTTTTTCCTCAGCGGATAGACGCGCCGCTGTCCAGCTCGTCTTTATCGGACACGACCAGCGAAAGCCGTCCGCTTTCGTCCTCCGCGGCCAAAATCATGCCTTCGGACAAAATTCCGCAGAGCTTCACGGGTTTCAGGTTCGTGACGAACACGACCTTTTTCCCGATCATTTCTTCGGGCGTGTAATATTTCGCGATTCCGGACACGACGGAACGGGTCTCGTTTCCGAATTTCACCGTCTCGTGCAGGAGCTTGGAGGACTTAGGCACCTTTTCGCAGGCGATAATCTCTCCCACCTGCAAGCGCACCTTCGCAAAATCGTCTATGGAAATTTCGGGATATTCCTCCGCCGCGGAGCTTGAAGCCGAAGCGGGAGCGTTTTTCGCAACATTTGCGCTCTTTTCGGGAACGTCCCCGAGAGAAGCTCCGTTTCCCTTTGCCGCGGCGTCGCCCTTCGCGGTTCCCGCAGCTTGGGAAGCGGCCGATTTTCTCTGCTCTTCGCAGATTTTTTCGATTTCGGGCTCCAAAGCCTTGAAATCCACGCGCGCGAACAGGGCGGGGGCGGGAGTAACGGTAATCCGTTCGCACAGGCCGAACGAGGAACATTCCTCTATCGTTCTGTTTCCCGCGCCGAAGGCCGCAAAAATTTTCTCGGACGTTTCGGGCATAAAGCTGTCCAGAAGGGAAGCGCCCGTCAAAATCGCTTCGGACAGGTTATAAAGGACGTCGTTGAGCCTCGCTCTTTTACCCTCGTCCTTCGCGAGCGCCCAAGGCATGGTTTCGTCGATATACTTATTGGCGCGGCGGAAGAGCGAGAAAATTTCCGTAATCGCGTCTGCAATGTGAAGGCTGTCCGCCTTTGCGCGCACCTTTTCCGCCGTCCCGCGGACCGTCGTCTTAAATTCGGAATCGGGATCTTCCTCCGCGGAAAGCCCCCTTTCCACCGTTCCGCCGAAATATTTGGAAATCATGGCTACCGTACGGGAAACGAGGTTTCCGAGCACGTTGGCGAGTTCGGAATTATAGCGTTCCGCGACGAGCTCCCAGGAAATTTGGCCGTCGTTGTCGAAGGGCATTTCGTGCAGGACGAAGAAACGCACGGCGTCCACGCCGAACAGCCTTACGAGGTCGTCGGCATAAATTACGTTGCCCTTGGACTTGGACATCTTCCCGTCCCCCTGCAACAGCCAAGGATGGCCGAAAATCTGCTTAGGGAGCGGCTCGCCCAGCGCCATGAGGAAAATCGGCCAGTAAATGGTATGGAAACGAATGATGTCCTTGCCGATGAGGTGCAGATCGGCGGGCCAATACTTTTTATACTTTTCGCCGTGATTGCCGTCCGCCGAATATCCCAGTCCCGTGATATAGTTCGTCAGCGCGTCCAGCCAGACATACACGACATGCTTCTTGTCGAAAGGCACCTGAATCCCCCACTTGAACGAGGTGCGGGAAACGCAGAGATCCTGCAACCCCTTCAAAAGAAAATTGTTCATCATTTCGTTCTTGCGGGATACGGGCTGAATAAATTCGGGATGAGAGTTGATATGCTCGATCAGCCTGTCCGCATATTTTCCCATTTTGAAGAAATACGCTTCCTCTTTCGCGGGTTTGACTTCCCTGCCGCAGTCCGGGCATTTCCCGTCCACGAGCTGGCTCTCCGTCCAGAAAGACTCGCAGGGCGTACAGTACATGCCCTCGTAATAACCTTTATATATATCTCCCTGATCGTAAAATTTCTTGAAAATTTTCGCCACTTCCGCTTCGTGATACTCGTCCGTGGTGCGGATAAATTTGTCGTAGGAGGTGTTCATCAGGTCCCAGATCCCCTTGATTTCACCCGCCACCTTGTCTACGTACTCTTTCGGCGTCACGCCCGCCGCGGCCGCCTTGTCCTCGATCTTCTGACCGTGTTCGTCCGTTCCCGTCTGAAAAAATACGTCGTAGCCCTCTTTGCGCTTGAACCGCGCGATTGCGTCCGCCAATACCGCTTCGTACGTATTGCCGATATGCGGCTTGCCCGAAGTGTATGCGATCGCCGTCGTGATATAATAAGGCTTCTTCTTTTCTGCCATTTCGCCTTTTCTCCTTTTTTTCGGATTCTTATACGAAGTTTATTATACACCATTCCCGCCGAAAAGTAAATTATTTTTGCGCGATTTTTCCCGATGCGCCCGCAATACTCCGCAATCCCCGACAGGTCTCCGTCCCCGCGGCTTAGCCTTTTCCGCCCTTTTGACATACCGCGGACAACCGCGGGCATATAATAGGACATGAACGCCGTTTTTGCAGCCATTTTTATTCTCTCCTGCGCCGTCCTCCTCTTCCTCGACCCCGCGGGCTTTCTGCCCGCGCTCCTCGACGGAGCCTCCAAAAGCGCCGTGCTGTGCGTTTCCCTCCTCGCCGCTTACGCCGCTTGGCTGGGACTCATGAAACTATGGGAGGAAAGCGGCGTCACCCGCGGAATTTCAAAGCTCCTCCGCCCCGTCTGCAAAAAACTTTTCAAAACCCGCGACGAAGAGGCGCTCTCCGCAATCGGCATGAATCTGTCCGCCAATCTCCTCGGAATCGGCGGCGCCGCAACCCCCTACGGGATTCGCGCAGCTACCCTGCTCGACAAAAGCCCCGACGCGCGCTACTCCTCCTCCATGCTCTTCGTCGTCAATGCCACTTCCCTGCAACTCATCCCCACCTCCGTGGTCGCCCTGCGGCTCTCCGCGGGCAGCGCCGCCGCGGCGGACATCATTCTCCCCACCATGCTCGCCACCGCGTTTTCCACCGTTTTGGGCGTCCTTCTCGTCAAATTGTTCGTCCCTACGGCCGCCCGCAAAGAAAAACGCCTCCTCCGCGCGCGAGGAAAACAAAAATGAAATTTTTTACCCTCATCATTCCCCTCATCTTCCTCCTCTCCTTTCTCTTCGCCGTCTTCAAAAAAGTCCGCGTATACGACAGCTTCACCGAGGGTGTCAAGGGCGCTCTGCCCCTCGTCATGTCTATATTTCCCTATATCGCCGCCGTCATGATGCTCACAAAGCTCTTCGAAGTCAGCGGTTTGGAAAACAAACTCGTCCAACTGCTCGCGCCTCTCTTCCGCGGACTCGGTATCCCCGAAGAAATCGCACGGCTCGTCCTCATAAAACCTCTGTCGGGAAACGGCTCCACCGCCGTCCTCTCCGATATCCTCTCCCGCTACGGCGCCGACAGCTATGTCGCCCGCTGCGCCTGCGTCGCTTACGGCTCCTCCGAAACCGTCTTCTATATCGGCGCCGTCTATTTCTCCGAGGTTAAACAAAAAAAGTTTACCGCCGCCCTCCTCATCTCCCTCTTTTCCTACTTCGCTTCCGTCATCCTTTGCTGTTTCCTCTGTAAAATCATGTAAATTGTTAAATCTCGGGAATAATGTAACTGATTTACAAAGATTTTACATTTATCCTTTTTTAATTGTGAAAAAAATGTGAAAATGTTAATTATTTTCATTTTATGATATTTTTTAATCGTTTCAAAAAAATTCAAAAAATTTCCGAAAAACAATTTACTTTTTTGTCGGAATATAGTAGAATATACTTGTAAATCAAATGAAGGTACTCCTTCCGAGAGATTTACTCAAAACAGCTCATCATTTTCCCCCTTATCATATAGGTAGTTCCCTCGGAACCGCAAGGTTCCGGGGGGATTATCGTTTTATCGGTTTTTTGCGGCGGAGAATACCGCCGAAAACGGCAAAGCGGCTTTTCCCGTTTTTCGGGAAAAGCCGCTTTTTTATTTTCCGAAGAAATTATTTCGCGCAGTTTGCTTTCAAAGTAGCGAGATTCTCGCGGATTTCCTTGGGAAGTTTGTCGCCGAAGTTATCGTCGTAATACTTCTCGATTTCGTCCGCTTCCGCCGCCCAGCGAGCCTTATCGACATACAGCAGTTTGTCGAGGGTTTCGGGGGTGACGTCGGTATTTTCGATGTTGATGTCCTTTGCATAAGGAACATAACCGATCGCCGTTTCCTGAGCGTCCACTTTGCCTTCGCAACGGTCGAGAATCCAGTCGAGGACTCTCATGTTGTCGCCGAAGCCGGGCCACATGAAGTCGCCGTTTTCGTCCTGACGGAACCAGTTGACGTTGAAGATCTTGGGCTGTTTGTCCACAGGGACTTTTTTGCCCATGTCAATCCAGTGCTGGAAGTACTGATCGACGGAATAGCCCATGAAGGGTTTCATGGCCATGGGATCGTGACGGAGCACGCCGACTGCGCCGGTCGCCGCGGCGGTCGTTTCGGAGGACATGATCGTTCCGACGAAGGTACCGTGGTTCCAATCTCTCGACTGGTAAACGAGCGGAGTGGTCGTCGCTCTTCTGCCGCCGAAGATGATCGCGGACAGAGGAACGCCCTTCTTGGAGTTGAATTCAGGCGAAATGCAAGGGCAGTTCGTCGCGGGAGCCGTGAAACGGGAATTGGGATGCGCGGCGGGATGCTTGCCGTCCGCATTAGTTTCGGGCGTCCATTCGTTGCCCTTCCAGTCGATGAGGTGCGCGGGAGCTTCTTTCGTCAGTTTCTCCCACCAAACGGTATTGTCCTCGGGATTGTAAGCGACGTTGGTGAAAATCGTTCCCTTCTTGGTCGCCGCGAGCGCGTTGGGGTTGGAATGATCGTTGGTGCCGGGAGCGACGCCGAAGAAACCGTTTTCGGGGTTCGCGGCCCAAAGTCTGCCGTCCTCGCCCACGCGGATCCATGCGATGTCGTCGCCGACCGTCTGAATTTCATAGCCCGCATCCAGATACTGTTTGGGAGGGATGAGCATTGCGAGGTTGGTCTTTCCGCAGGCGGAAGGGAATGCCGCCGCGATATATTTCATTTCCTTGTCCTGAGGGCGCTTGCAGCCGAGGATGAGCATGTGCTCGGCCATCCAGCCCTCGTTTTTGCCGAGGTAGGTCGCGATACGCAGCGCGAAGCATTTCTTGCCGAGAAGCACGTTTCCGCCGTAAGCGGAGTTGACGGAGATAATGGTATTATCTTCGGGGAAGTGCATGATATATCTCTTTTCGGGATCGACGTCGCACTTGCAGTGGAAGCCCTTGACGAAATCGCCGTCTTCGCCCAGCTCGTCGAGGCACATCGTGCCGACTCTGGTCATGATTTCCATGTTGAGAACGACGTAAATGGAGTCGGTGACCTCGATGCCGATTTTGGAGAAGGGGGATCCGACCACGCCCATGGAATAAGGAATGACGTACATGGTTCTGCCCTTCATTTTGCCGCGGGCGATCTCCTCCACCATTTTGTAGGCCTTATCGGGCGCCATCCATTTTACGATGGAATGAGGCATGGCGTCCTCTTCCTTTCTGCTGCAAATGAACGTTCTGTCCTCGACGCGAGCGACGTCGTTTTCGGCCGTTCTGTGCAGATAGCAGTCGGGAAGCAACTTTTCGTTGAGTTTGATGAGCTCGCCGGAAGCGACCGCTTCCGCACGGAGAGCGTCCCTCTGCGCTTCGCTGCCGTCGATCCAGACGATTTTGTCCGGCTGAGCGAGCGCCGCGCTGTCTTCGACGAATTTAAGCACTTTCTTGTTCTTAGTCATATCGGTTATCTCCTTTGAACATTTTTTCTTAACTTAATTAGGCTTGTTCCTAGAACGCCCGCACCGCACGGAAACGTCCGACGACTGACCGCCGCCGAGACCGTAAAAGGAAGGAACTTTTCCGTCCGCCCTCCGCATCTTCCGACTTCTTTCGGGCCGAGGCTTTATATAAAAGCCCTTTTTCTACCGATTATAAGTATACCACAAAACTCCCCGATTGTAAACCGTTTTGGGATAAAATTTTTGTAAAAAGATTTATCGCCGGATTTTCACAACTTTTCCTTATTATTCCTAAAAACGGACGGGGCAGGAGCGCATTCAAAAAAATTTTGGAAAAAAACGGAAAAAAGGCGGCAGTATGCACTTGTAATTTTTCAAAAGCGTGGTAAACTATTTGCGAAAAGAATATTTAAGGGGGAAAGAAAAAATGGACAAATACATAGACAACAAGCTCGCCGAAGAAATGGATCTCATCGTCCTCACGACGGACACGCACGAAAAGCAGGGACTTCCGAAAGGGAGCGTGGGGACGCTCATCGATTCGTATACGGGACACGACAAGCCGCTCTACGGGGATTTCCGCAAGGGGAAAAAGCACCTCGAAACGGCGCTCGGACTGCACGATTTCCGCGTTCTCGACCCCGACAGTCCGCGGGACATCGGCATTATAGCCTCTTATCTCCGCGGCCGAAAAGCAATCTGAAAAAGCAGTGCGCCCCCGCCCGATTTCGGGCGGGGGCGCATATCGCTTTAAGGGTCGGGCCTTTCAGCAAAGAATATCCAAAAGCTCTTTCAGGGAAAAAATTTCGTAATCGGGTTTGACGTCGGAGCGGTTTTCCTTCCGTTCGGCATTCAGCCAGCAGCTGTCTATCCCCGCGCCCTCCGCGCCCGCGATGTCCGATTGCAGGGAATCGCCGATCATGAGACACTCGCTCTTTTCGGCGTTCAGATCCGAAAGTACGCGGAAGAAAAAAGTAGATAAGGGTTTGATGACGCCGACGTCCTCGGATATATACAGTTTATAGATATACTTTTCCAAAGCGCGGAGCCGACCCGTCTGGATACTGTGCAGACCGTTGGTAGCCACGCAGATCCGATACTGCCCGCCGGACGGCTCGGCCAAAGCGGACAGAACTTTTTCCGCATCCTTCACCTGCGCGCCGCCGTCTTCGAGATAGCGGAGAAACTTTTCCCCCGCTTCGCGCGGCGAAATCGGGCGAACGGGCGGAAATTCCCGATAAATGCGCGTAAAGAGCAAATCCAGATGACTGCGGTATAAATCGTGATACGTCCTTTGAATGCGCTCGTCGTCTACGTCCGAAAGCCCCGCGTCGTCCCATGTTTTCTCCGAAAGCGCGCGGCAGCGGTCGAGCATTTCCCCGCTCGTCGCCATGCCGCATTCCGCGAAAATGCGCTTGAACGCCTCCCGCTCGTCCGCCGCAAAATCGATGAGCGTATGATCGGCGTCGAATATGAGATACTTATACTTTTTCATGTCTCCCTCCTTTTTTCGCGCGGCAGACTGACGTCACGGGCTCACCAATCCTGCCGCTTCAAAGATTTATCCTTCACATCATCATAATATTCAAAATATTTCTTTTTGAACTCCTCTTTCGTGAGCGGAGCGTCCCGTCCCTCCCGCTGCATGCGTTCGATCAGTTCCGAGAGCTCGTCGGGCGTAAAATCCGCGATTTCCGTTTCGCCTTCGTAGCTTTCCAGAAATTTCAGCAAATCGAGTTTCGACATATCCCGTCACACCTCTTCTTCAAAATATTCCACGTCCCGCGGAATGAATCCGTAATAATACGCCTGCGGCAGGAGCTTGTCGCCCAGCGCGCGGTGCGCCTCCTTCAACGCCGAAAGGAACAATTTCCCCTCCTCGTCGTTCTGCACCGCCGTTTTGAGCTGGGCATATCCCGCGTCGGAAATTTCCGCCTTGCCCGTCCGAAAACAGTATGCGTAAAATTCCCGCGCCGCGCGCATGACCGCCGACGATTTTTCGGATAACTTCCGCCCGTTTAGCCACGAGAACAAAAACGGCTCCTTTTCGCCCGAGGCTTTTAACCTCCCCCCGCTCCACTCTTCCGATTCTTTGAGAGAAAAGGGAAAAAGCTGATTCTTTACCCGATAGACGTTTCCCTTGTAGACGACCTCTTTCAAGGAACAGGTATTATTGGAATCGGCGAAAGCGCTCCACACCGCGCAGTCGGAAACAAATTCCTCGCTCGGCTCCCTTTCGGGGGAATAAAACTGATCCCGATTGTTCGACCATACCGCTTTCGGCAATCGCCGCACCGCGTGTACGACCATGGATTTCCCGAAGTTTTCCTCCGTCACGGAATACGACCCCGCGCTGGCCTGCGGCCCCGAAAACAGAGCCGTCTGGTTCTGGTGCTGGAAGTCGTTTCCGCAGCACATCAAAGAGCAGAGAAATCCGTCCGCCACGCGGTCCCGAACGTCTATATTCCGCTCGGAAACATGCGTCGCGCCCGTGAACGGCGGAAAAATTTTTGTCGTCGGGGGACGCCGCACCCAGGCGCTCAACAGCTTTCCCCTGTCGCCCGTATATACCCGCTTCACGCCCACCTTGCGCGCTTCGCGGTCGAATACGTCAAACACGAGTTCCTGGCTCTCCACGGACGCAGGCTTTTCCATGTTCCACACGGCAAACGCCACGGGGAAACGCCCCTTGCTGCCCTCGAAATTCTCCGAGGAAAAGAGAAATCCTCGCTCCGCCGTATAACGGAAAAATTTTTCCCTCAGCTTCCTGTCGTTGGGCGCGTTGAGGTATTTCAGCGTCGAAAACAATCCCAGCCTCGCGCGCTTGCCTTCAAATTCCCGCGAAATGCGGAAAAGAAATTGGGAAAACAGCTCCCGCCCCGTCTCGCCGAATCCGCTCATGCGCATGACTTTTCCGACCTTCGTATCCGAAACGCCCGTCTTGGAACTCTTTCCCGCCGAAAAGGCGGAACGATTGCTCGTCGCAAAGGGCGGATTGATGAAAATCAGCCATTTCAGGCGGGGATTTTTCAAATCCCGCCGCAATTTTTCGGGCATCTTCAAGGGAACGACGCCGTCCGCTTCCTCCCCGAACAGCGCGTCTATGTCGTCGTTGAGATAATCGTACTGAAACACCTCCGCCGACGGGAAAATCCTGCGGCAATAATTCGCGTCGTCCTCCGAAAGCGTCGATATGTACGTATACGGCAGCGCCGCCGACGGGAGCGTAAATTCGAGATTTCCGCTCCCCGCCGCCATGTCCCAGATCCGATAGCGCCCGCTTTCCAGCTTGTCCCGCCCTATCGCCTTGCGAATATATTCGTACGCCTTCGCCGCAAACGGTATGGGCGTATAAAACTCCCCCTCGAACCGCCGCGCGAAATCTTCGCTCAGACGGTCGATTTTCCTCCGTATCGCAAAAATCGTCCGCTCGTCCGTCACCCGCTCGTATACGCTCCAAAAATAATTGTATTCGTATGCGGGCAGGCTCTTTTTTACTTTCTCGCCTCCGAAAGTGAACTCTACCTTGCCCCCTTTGTTCATGGACTTTCCCCGCTCGATGTCCGAGAGGAAATATTCCGCCAGCTTTCTCGTCTCCCCGCTTTCGACGAACGATTCCGCAAACAGCGACGCCCAATATTCGTATACTTTCAGGAAATTGTTTTCGTCGATGGTTTTCTTTTCCCGCTCGAACATGGAGAGCTGCACCGCGTTGATCCTCGAAAGGACGGCCCGAAAGGCCTCCGCGCCCGCGGGCTCCGAAAGGGAAAACACCTTTATGCGCGAGATCGCGGGACTGGCCGCGAGGTCGGAAACGAGTTCGGGCGACGGCGCAAGCGGCGTGCGATCCCAATCGTACTCCGCGCCCGAACGCCGCTCGTAAAAGCGCGCGAAGGACTTTACTTCCGCGACGAATCCTTCGCCGCGGCACACCGCGCAGACATAGGGCGGGATCGGACAGGCGGACTCGCCGTATTTGAGTTCCCGAAGGAAGTACAGTGCCTGCGCCAGAGAAGCGGCTATGCCGTCCGCCCCCTTCGGGCCGGAAAATTTCTTTTCCCTGCGGAATACATACAGGGTGCGTTCGGTACAGTCGAATTTCTGTTTCGCGGGAAAAACGAGCCCTTCGGCCGCAAAAAATGCCGCGCGGACTTCCTCGCGCGTTTTACAGGCAAGCAGTGTTTCGTAAAATCCGTTCATATCGATACCTTTTTTCTCTCGTATATCCGTTCCGCGGTCTTATCCTCTTATAACTCTACGGAAATATATTCGCCGCGACGGGGAACCGTGACGCAAGAAAACCCGATTTTTTTCAAAGCGTCCACGACCTTTTCCCTCTTGTCCAGAACTCTCGACACGTCGTGCGCGTCCGAGGCGAAAGAGACCCGTCTCCCGCCCAATTCGTAATACCTGCCGAGAATATCCTCGTCGGGCAGAAAATCGCAGGGCGCGCCGTAGCTCGAACTGTTCACTTCCAGAATTTTTCCCCGTTCGATAATGCGTTTTAAAATCGCATCGATTTCCGTAGGGTAATCCGCGTAACGAAGCCGTTTATCCTCATACGGAGCGCAACGCATACAATACGTGAAATGTCCGATAATATCGTAATCGTAGGCCGCTTCGACGCTGTTTTTTACGCGGGCGAGATACTGCGAATAAATTTCCCGTTTGTCTTTCAGCTTTCCGTTCTTATCCAGAAATACCTCGGGGTCGGAATAATCCAGAACCCCGTTGGTATGGACGCTGTTGACGATAAAATCGGGACTGTAAACCTCGATCAAAGCCCTATATAACGGCGCCGCCGCGGGATTGTCCGTATACCCGAATTCCCCGCCGACGAGCACCTCCATTTTTCCTTCGTACCGCCTCTTCCATTCCCGCGCGCGGGAAAAATATGCCTCCGCATCCGTATAAGAGGCTTCCGCTCCGCCGTAGAACGCAATTCTGTCCACCTTGTAATCATAGTCGAAATGTTCGGATATCCCGTAATACGCGGCTCCCTTTTTCAAGGCGGCTTTTAACATGTCCCCGATGTCGCTTCTGCCGTCGGGGGAAAATTTCGTGTGCGTGTGCACGTCCGTCAATATCGTTTTCATGGTCTATATTATACCATACGCGCGCAAAAACGGCAAGCGACAGAGGTATTCTTTCCCGATTTTCGGCGAAAAACGGCGGTTTTTACGGGAAAATGTATAAAAATTTTTCCTGTTTTTCCGTTTTTATGAAAAAAAGCCCGTTTTATCCCCCTTTTTTCCTGTTTCTTCCTCCATTCTCAAAATTTATTAGTTGATTTTTGCATAAAAAACCGTTACAATTAATATACAATCAATTTTACGGAGGAAAATAATGAAAAAATCTTTAACAACTATCGCTATGGCATTGGCATTCTCTCTTTCCTTTCTTGCAATCGGCGCTTGCGCGAAAAGCCCTTCCGACGAAATGAACGGCAACGGAACGGCGGTCGAAGATTCCGTCGGTTCGGAGAACGAAACGGAGCAGAATCCCGGAAACGGCGGAAGCGACAACGGGGAGGAAAACGAAGGAAATACGGGTAACGGAGAGGAGACGATGCCCGAACCCGAGGACAATTATGAATATTACATAACCTGCAAGAGGGACGGCGTAAACATCCGCTCGGGCGCGGGGACGGAACATTCGGTCATCGGAACGGCGGAAAAGGGTACCACGTATGTGCTCAGAGGAAAAGTCGGAGATTGGTATAAAACGTATTACAAAAATCAGATCGCCTATATAAATGCTTCTTATTTCGACGTGTTCTCGATCGAAAAGAGCGAAAACGACGCGGTGGAAGAAGTTCTCGAAAAAGGCTATGCGACTCTGGGCGTCCCCTATGTCTACGGCGCCGTGCGTCTGCACGACGGATACGGGAATTTCCTCAAAGGTTTCACGACCTCGAAATTCGACTGTTCGTCTCTGGTACAGTACGTCTTTTACGAAGGCGCGCAGGTGGTGTTGCAGACCACTACCCGACTTCAATCGGTACAGGGAACCTACGTGCCCCGTTCCGAACTCAGTCGGGGAGACAGCATCTATTTCACCAATGCGGTCAGGCAGAACTATACGGGAGTGGAACGAATCGGGCATGTGGCGATCTATCTCGGAGATAACTACATCCTGCACACCGCGACGGATTACGCGCGAATCGAGCCCATCAGCGCGACTCGTTGGAGCTACTACATAGAGACCCGCAGATTCGTTTGAATAAATATGCAAAACAGGTAACCGCGGAAAAGCGACGGCCTCAAAATAAAAAATACGCCCGCGGCGATTCAGGAAAATGAACCGCCGCGGGTATTTTGCATTCTTCCGATCAATAAGTGTATGTTACGGTAGAAGAAATAAAAAACGCGAGCACAAAAACGAGCACCGAGCAGACAAACGCGCCGCGGCTTATTCCCTTGACGGTCCCGTTATCGCTTTTGACGATGTCGACTGCGGAAAAAATGACCGATACGGCAATCAGAATAAAGCTCAGATACATCAGCCATTCGGCGTCCAGCGATTTCAGATCAGCCCACGGGCTGCTGTAATCCTCCACTTTTGCCGTAAAAAATTCCCCCGTTTCCGCATTCATCGCGGGAATAACGCCAGTATAGCGAAAAAGTTTATAAAATACATGGGCACAAGCAGGATATTCAGAGCTATTTGCAGTACGGACAGAATTTTACTCTTCATATTCCCCTCCTTCGCGCTTCGTAAAACCACATTTCCGATACATTCTTTCAACAGATTGCCGCGCCGTTCTTTCCGCAGTCTCTTCGTTCGGTTCGGTCGGTTCGCTTCGCGTTCTTTTGGTCGATTCCGCGATTTCAGTTCGGGAGCCGCGCGCGCATATCTCGGAAAAATTTTTTCGCTTCCCCCTCGGGGCGGGAAAAGGGAATGCCGTAAATATATTCGTCGAGCGCGGCCGCCACGACGGGAGCATATTCTTTCGGAAGATTTTTTAAGGCCCGGCGCCCGCCTTCCAATTTGGAAACGATCCGATCTTCCCGCAAAAAAGCCAACGTTCGGCAAAGAGATAAAACAGCGTATCCGAACGCCTCCGTTTTCTTTTGCGAATCCGAAATGTCCGTAAGGAGACTGTCTATATAATCCGCGCGCGGGACGTCCCCGAAAACGGACGACACGGAACGGCCGCGAATTGTTTTTCCGACGGCTTTCGTCACCGTAAAATGCGCCGCGAGGTCCTTGTCCGTGCCGTGCATGGCCGAACAGTATGCCTGCGGCGCGATTTTGTATTTTTCTCTGTGCAGCGCGGAAAAGTGCAAATCGAAGGGCGTGGGATAAACAAAATCCCGACAGTCCTTTTCGGAAACCACGCTCATTTCAAAGCCTCTCGCGGGCGCCTTATCCTCCAAACGCGTCAGAACGTCGAGCAAAGCGACCTTTTCATTCAACGCGAGCGCCGATTTTGCAACGACCAGAAAATCGATGTCGCTCCTTTCCCAAGAAAAGCACCCGAACGCAAGGGAGCCGTGGGCATAAATTCCCACGAGATTTTTACCGAGGATTTCCTCGTAACGCCCCGCCACGGTATCCAGCAACGCCAGCGCGCGACTGCCCGCTTCTTTATAAAGGTTTTTATAAAGGGAAGTCATTTTCCTTTTTCGGAATCGGTTTTGTCCGAAAACGCTTCTTCCGATTGCGCCGTGTCCGCTTTGCCATCAACCGTTTGCGGCTGTTCGGAAGGAGTATTTTGCCGCGCTTCCTCCCCGCCGTTTTCGGACTGTTCCGTCCGAACTTCTTCCCCGTCCCGTTCGGACGGTTCCTTCGTATCTCCTTCGGATTCTTCGTTTTCTTCGGCTTCTTGCTCTTCCTCGACGGGCTCGTATGTCTTTCTCAGTTCCTCTTCCTCCGCGGCGGCAGAGCGGGCGACGGAATCGAAGTCCTCGCGGGAAATCGTCCCTTCGTCCAGGAGCGATTCCGCATAAGTCTTATCCTCCGTGACGCCGAGATAGTCCTTTTCCCCGCGGATCGTCTTCAACAGCCAGGAAAAGAAAATTTTCCAATCCCCGAACAGGCTCATGCGGCGGGCGTAACGGGTGTCGGAATGGAGCATTTCCTTATAGTCGGTCTCCTCATCGCCCGAAACGACCAGGGGATTGATGAGACCGGGCCGCACGGAAAAACGTCCCTCGTCGTCTTCCGAGACGAAAGCGGCGTCGATAAAGGAAAACTTTCTGACGCCGATAAAGCTCAGGCGGCCGCAAAAGATGTCAAAGAATACGGGCAATTTGTAAAACCGCGTGCGTCTGAGCCAACGGCCGTAGCTTCCCGCCTCGTTTCCGTCGTCGTCCGTCGTTCGGAACAACCTGAGCGCGATCGTTTTGGCTTTTTTGCCGACATAAAATTCATGCGTCACGAGAGAGCGCATGTTTCCCGTGCGTTTTTTATAAATTTTCCCGCGCACGAGAACGGCGAGATAGAGCGGCGAGAGCACTGCCATACAGACGAGCGCCGCCACCGCGTCCCAGAAGCGCTTGAAAATCCAGCGGTAGGCAATCGCCATGACAACCAGCGCCGCCGCCACGTCAAACGCAATAAACAGCGCGAGACCATACCACGTTTTCAAAAATTCATCCATTGGAAATTTCCTTTCCCGATTCCTCGGACGAGGGCGAAACCGCCCCCTTTATCATCATTTCGGAAGAGTCCTCGTTCCCGAGTTCTTCCGCCCCCGAAGCCGAGAGCGTCCGCTCCGTCACCTCGGCGATTTTCAAAAGCACCGAATCCTTGCCGTATCCCGTCTGCGTGCTGGTCGCCAGGAGATTTTCCGTACCCAGATACAGATCCGCCGCTATCGCCTTGACGTGCTCTTTCAGCTTCATTTTCGAAAGTTTGTCCGCCTTTGTCAAAACGACGGTGAACGGAATGATGTGATAGTGCAAAAATTCTATCATCTGCATATCGTCCGCCGTCGGATCGTGCCGACTGTCTACCAGCAAAAACACGTGCGAAATCCGCTCTTTATCCGCGAAAAAGGCGTTCAGAGTCTTGGCCCATTTCTCCTTTTCCGCCTTCGAGACCCGCGCGAAGCCGTATCCCGGCAGATCCGCCAAAATAAACGCTCCGAAATCGAAATAGTTCACCAGCCGCGTCCGACCGGGTTCGCTGCTCGTCTTCGCCAGCTTTTTTCGGTTGGCCAGCATATTGATGAACGAGCTTTTGCCCACGTTGGATTTTCCGCAGACGGCGATCGTCGGTTTATCGAAAGAGAGAAACTGCTTTTCGTTCGCCGCCGAGGTGATAAACGTCGCATTTTTTACGACGAGGCGCGCGCGGGGCTCACGGGACGGGAGCTCTCCGCGAGGCGCGGGCGTCGGTTTTTCATTCGTCTCATACATGGGCATAGGTTCCTTTTATTTTTTTAGCGGCAGCGGACTCCGCCCGAAATGGGAACCGCTCCGTCATTCACGGGAAGGACGGGCTCCTTTTTCGGCTTTATCCGTTTGGGCTTGGACTGTTTGAGCTGCGGCGGTTCCTCGTCTCCCGCTCCGCGCACGGTGAGAGAGAACACTTCGTCCGCATCCGTCACGGGAATAAAATTCAGCTCTTTGCGCACGCTTTCGGGAATTTCCTCGATGTTCTTCTCGTTTTCCTTGGGAATGACGATATTCTTAATCCCCACCCGCCGCGCGGCGAGCGCCTTTTCCTTCAATCCGCCGATGGGAAGGACTTTGCCGCGGAGCGTGATTTCCCCCGTCATGGCGATGTCCTTTCTCACGGGGCGTCCCGTAAAGGCGGACAGGATAGCGGTGGCGATCGTGATGCCCGCGCTGGGTCCGTCCTTGGGCGTTGCGCCTTCGGGGACATGGATATGAATGTCCGTCGTCTCGAATTTATCCGCGGGGATTCCGTATTTATCCGCATGCGAACGGATAAAGGAAATCGCCGCCAAAGCGGATTCTTTCATGACGTCTCCGAGTTTCCCCGTCAGGCGGATTTCCCCTTTGCCGTGCATCGCGGAAGCCTCCACCGTCAGCGTGGTGCCGCCCACGGCCGTCCAGGCCAGTCCCGTCACCGCGCCCACTTCTTCCTTGCCGCGGGCTTCGTCCGCCTTGAAACGAGGCGCGCCCAAAAATTCCTCTGCTTTCTTCCTGTCCACTTTTACCTTGGGCAGGGATCTATCGTCCGCATAACGAACGGCTATCTTCCGACAGACCGTGCCCACCGTGCGCTCCAAAGTACGCACGCCCGCTTCCATGGTATAGCCTTCGATAATCGCGCGGATTCCGTCCTCCGTAAATTCCGCGTTCTTCTCCGAAAGACCGTTGGCTTTCAGCTGCTTGGGAATGAGATACCGCTTTGCGATTTCCGCCTTTTCTTCCAGCGTATATCCCGAAAGCTCTATGATTTCCATACGGTCGCGCAAGGGTCCCGGAATGGTGTCCAGCGAGTTCGCCGTCGTGATGAACAGCACTTTGCTCAGATCGTAGGGAACTTCGAGATACCTGTCGCGGAAAGTGGAATTCTGCTCGGGATCGAGCACCTCCAAAAGCGCGCTGGCGGGATCGCCGCGCATATCCGAAGAAATTTTATCGATTTCGTCGAGCAGGAACACGGGATTGACGGACCCCGCGTTCTTCATGGCATAGATAATCCGACCGGGCATGGCGCCGATATAGGTGCGGCGGTGTCCGCGGATTTCCGCTTCGTCCTTGACGCCGCCGAGGCTCATGCGGACGAATTTACGATCCAGAGAACGCGCGATGGAACGCGCGATGCTCGTCTTCCCCACGCCCGGAGGTCCAACGAAACAAAGAATGGGCGCCTTCATGTTTCCCGTCAGTTTGAGCACCGCGAGATATTCGGTAATGCGCTCCTTGATCTTTTCAAGGCCGTAATGATCGGCATCCAGCACTTTCACGCAGTCGGAAAGTTTCTCCGTGTCCTTCGTCTCCTCCGTCCAAGGCAGATCGAGAATCCAGTCGAGATACCCCGTAATCACCGTGTATTCGGGCGAAGAGGACTGCATTTTATCCAGCCTGTCCAGCTCTTTGAGGCACTTCTCCTCCACCTCTTCGGGCAGCTTCTTCGCGAGAATTTTCTCGCGGTATTCGTCCTCTTCCTTGCCGTCGTCCCCGAGCTCCGTATGAATGGCTTTGAGTTGCTCGCGCAAAAAATAATCCTTCTGCGAACGGTCGATGTTCTGGCGGACGGCGGAAGCGATTTTCTTTTCGATCTTTGCGATTTCCAGCTCGTCGTTGAGACAGCGCTCGAACAGTTTGAGCCTTTCGATGACCGATTCTTCTTCCAAGAGCTCCTGCTTGATTTCCAGGCGCACGCGCATGGCCGAAACGGTCATATTGATATAAGTATCGGGGTCGGAGCAGGCTTCCAGCTGAGAGAGGATATCCTTGCCGATTTTCCCGTCCGCCATGAGCACGTCGCGCACCATTTCGCGCGCGGTGCGGAAATAGGCCTCCTCCAACACCTCGTCGCCGTGTTCGGACAGAATTTCGTCCGTCACCGCATAATAATATCCCGACTCAAACTGAACGGAGCGGGCGCGGGCACGGTACAATCCCTCGGTGAGAATCCGAAGCGTCCCCCCGGGGAGCTGCGTCACCTGCTTGATGCGCGCCACCGTACCGACGGAATAGATGTCGTCCGCCGTGATTTCGTCCTTTTCCGTCTCGCGCTGCGCGCAGATAAAGAGCAGTCTGTCCGCCGAAGCGGTCGCCCTGTCGATCGCCTTTAACGTAATTTCCCGTCCCACCTCGAACGACGTGAGCGTATCGGGAAACGCCACCTTGCCCCGCAAGGGCACGATGGACAATATATTTGTTCTTTGTATTTGTTTTTCAGTATAATTTTCCATATAATTATTTTTACCCTTTCACTCCTCTTTTCAAACAATCCCTTTCACGATAATGCAAAACGCCCCCGAAACGATCATAAAAACGGAGAACCCCTATTGACGGCGACCCCATGCGCAACGGAGTGCGGCTCTCCCGTAATCGTCCGCGCTTGCGTATATCCGCTTGTAGGATACCCGGAAAAGCCGCGTGCAACGGGGCGCGGGAACACCTGTAAATACTCCGCCTTCGATTCTATTATAACACATCGCGTGCGAAAAGGCAAAGAACTTTTCCTGAAAATTCTTTCACATATCTTTGCAAACCGTCGTTTTTCGTCGAAACCGCCCGCGTATATAAAATTATAAACCGCGGCGCAAAAATTTTGCGCCGCGGTTTTTTCCGCGCTTTTTCTGCAATTCCCGCGCTTTAAGCGGATTTTTGTTTATACACGATTTTCGGCTTTGCGCCTTCCGTCAGACATTCCTTGGTCACGACGACTTCTTCGACGTCCTCCTCGGAAGGAATCTGATACATGACGTCCGTCATCAGCCCTTCGATGATCGTTCTTAGTCCCCGCGCGCCCGTCTTTAACCGAATCGCCGTCTGCGCGATTTCCTTTACCGCATCCTCTTCGACCGTCAGCTTCACTCCGTCGAAGCCCACCAGCTTCTGATACTGCTTGATGATTGCGTTTTTCGGTTCCGTCAGAATCTTCACCAACGCGTCCTCGCCCAACGGGTCGAGATTGACCACGATGGGAAGCCGTCCGACAAATTCGGGAATCAGCCCGAACTTCGTCAGATCCTGCGGCTTCACGTCGTCGAGCGCCGAATAGTCCACTTCGTCCGCGCCCAGCTTGACCTTGCCGCCGAATCCGAGCGTCGTGTCGTCCTTCCTCGACGCCACGATTTTATCCAACCCCACGAACGCTCCGCCGCAGATGAATAAAATATTCGTCGTGTCGATTCTCAGGCACTCCTGCTGGGGGTGCTTTCTTCCGCCCTGCGGCGGCACCGAAGCCATCGTGCTCTCGATGATTTTCAAAAGCGCCTGCTGCACGCCTTCGCCCGATACGTCGCGCGTAATCGATACGTTTTCGCTCTTTCTCGCAATCTTGTCGATTTCGTCGATATAAATGATTCCGCGCTGCGCGCGCTCGATATCGTAATCGGCGTTCTGAATGAGCTTCAAAAGAATATTCTCCACGTCCTCGCCCACATAGCCCGCTTCCGTCAGCGTGGTCGCGTCGCTCGTGGCGAAAGGAACGTTGAGGATCTTTGCGAGCGTCCGCGCGAGCAGCGTTTTACCGCATCCCGTGGGCCCCAGAAGCAGAATATTGCTCTTCTCGATTTCCACTCCGTCGTCCGCCTTTTTCGACTTCATGAGCGAATTTATGCGCTTATAATGGTTATACACCGCGACGGAGAGCACCTTCTTCGCCTTATCCTGCCCGACGATGTATTTATCCAGCTCCGCCTTAATTTCGGCGGGCTTCTTCAAGGGAACTTCCTCCGTCTTGCTCTCTTTGTCGAGCGTCTCGTCCACCATCGCCTTGCAGATATCCACGCAGTCGTCGCAGATAAAGACTCCGCCCGGCCCCGCGATGAGACGGCGCACCTCCTCTTTCGATTTACCGCAGAAAGAACAGCGTTGTTCGTTTTTTTCCATGTGTCACACCCCGTTGATGAATTGAAAAATACCGCGCAAAGCTCCTTTTCCCGAAACTTTGCGCGAGCGTATTTTTTATGTCCCGTATCCCTTAAAACGTCTCAGCGCCTCACGAATACTTTATCGATAAGCCCGTACACCCGCGCTTCTTCCGCCGAAAGGTAGTTGTCCCTGTCGGTGTCCCGCTCGATGGTGGCGATGTCCTTGCCCGTATTCTCGGAAAGGATTCTGTTCATCTTCGCCTTCGTGCGCAGAATATGCTCCGCCTGAATCTTGATGTCGCTGGCTTGACCCTGAGCTCCGCCCAAGGGCTGGTGAATCATAATCTCCGAATTGGGGAGCGCGAACCGTTTGCCGCGCGCGCCGCTCGACAGGAGGAACGCGCCCATGGACGCCGCAAGCCCGATACAAATCGTCGATACGTCGCACTTGACGTAATTCATCGTGTCGTAAATCGCCATGCCCGCCGTCACCGAGCCGCCCGGAGAATTGATATACAGATTGATGTCCTTTCCCGGCTCCTTGCCTTCCAGATAAATGAGCTGCGCCACCACCGTATTCGCTACCGCGTCGTCGATTTCGCCGCTCAAAAATATGATTCTGTCCTCCAAAAGTCGGGAATACAGATCGTACGAGCGTTCGCCCGTCGAAGTGCGTTCCACGACATAGGGAATCAGAACGTTTTTTTCGTTCATTCCTTATTCTCCTCTCGATACATTTCGTTGTTCGCTTTCAGGAAGTCGAACAGCTTGGTAATGATGATGTCGCTCTTGATATAATCGAATTGGCGGGGATCCATGCTCTTCTTGTATTCCTCCGCGCTTTTATCCACGGACGCAGCCTGCTCGGCAACCTTCGCGTCCACTTCCTCGTCCGTCGCTTCGATCTTCTCGTCCTTGATAATCTGAGAAATGATGAGCTGGTTCAAAACGTTCTTCTTTGCCTGCTCTTCATAATTCTTTCTGAAATCTTCCTTGCTCACCTTGATGAAATCGAGGTAATCCTGCAATTTCAGCCCCTGATACATGAGCTGATATTCGAACTTCTGAACGAGTCCGTCGATTTCCCGCTCGATCATCGCCTGAGGGATTTCCGCCTCCGCGGTCGCGGAAATCGCTTCGAGGATACTGTTTTCCGTTGCGTCGAGCGCGTTCTTATCCGCCTGCTTTTGCAGTCTCTCTCTCGTCTTTTGCTTATATTCCTCGATCGTCTCGCTGCCCGTGGCGTCCTTGATGAACGCGTCGGTGAGTTCGGGCAATTCCTTGCCCTTAATGGAATTGAGCTTGACGGCGAAAACGGCGTCCTTGCCTTTGAGGCTCTCCGCCTGATAGTTTTCGGGGAATTTGACGTTGACGTCCTTTTTGTCCCCGATGTTCATTCCGACAACCTGATCCTCGAAGCCGGGAATGAACTGTCCGCTGCCGAGCGTCAGATCGAAGCCCTCGGCTTCGCCGCCGTCGAACTTGACGCCGTCCACCGTGCCGACAAAGTCGATGTTGACGATGTCGCCGCTTTGGCAGGGACGGTCGGTGACGTCCACTTTGCGGGCGTTGCGGTCGCGGAGTCTGTCGAGTTCCTTGTCGATGTCGGCATCCTTTACAGTATACGCAAACTCTTTGATTTTCATACCTTTGTAGGAGCCGATTTTCACTTCCGGCTTCACGGGAGTGACCGCCACCAGCGTCACGCCTTCATCGGAAAGGTCGTCCACGGAAAGTTCGGGATCGCCCACGGCCGTGAACTTCTTTTCTTCCTTGTCGAGAATCTTCCCGTAGTTCTCGGAGAAGAGCACGTTGAGCGCGTCCTCGAAAAACACGCCCTTGCCGTATGCGTGCTCGATGACGTTGCGGGGCGCCTTGCCCTTGCGGAAACCGTTGACGGCAAATCTGCCCTTGGTCTTTAAGTACGCCTTGTTGAGCGCGTCCTTCCACTCGTCCTTGTCGAACTTCATCGTAATTTTTACCGTGCTTTTCTCTGCGGCTTTTGTTGTGTACTTCATGATATCTTTCTCCTAAAAATAATGCTTCTTTTTTCTCCTTCGATAGCCCGAAAGGGATTTTCCCCACCGTGCAAGCTACATTTTATCATATTATTCCGAGAAAAGAAAGCATTTTCGTTTACAATTTCCGAAATTTACGCTATAATTTATGAAAAACGGCCCGTCCGAAAAAATTTTTCGACTTTGTTCGGGGTTTTTCCGCGTTTTTTCGCCGTCGGGCTCCCCAAGGAGGAAACATGCCTCAGGACGCTTTCCATATCCGCCGCTCCGCCGCCGAACTCGACGCGGCCTTGAAGGGCGGGAAAATCAACCGCGTCTCCCAAGCGGACAAAGACGAGGTTACCCTTATTATATACACCGGAAAATCGACGGTTAAACTCGTTTTGAGCACAAATGCTTCCAACGCCCGCGTCTGCCTGTCCGCGACGGAGAAGGAACCCGCTCCCGTCGCGCCCAATTTCTGCATGCTTTTGCGCAAACACCTCCTCGGCGCGGAAATTTTATCCGTCTCCCAGCACGAATTCGAGCGCATCGTGGAAATCCGCCTCCGCTGCACGGGGGATTTTTCCCGCTGCGAGCGGGTGCTCGTCTGCGAAATCATGGGCAAGTACTCCAATCTCGTGCTGACGGAAAACGGAACCATTCTCGGGGCGCTCAAAACGACGTCCTTGGAAGACAACGCCAAAAGAGTGCTCCTTTCGGGCGCGAAGTACGTCTATCCCCTGCCGCAGGACAAGCTCTCCCCCTTCGACGCGGAGGGGCTGAAAGCGAGGACGGAGGCTTTCCGCGCCGCTCACGAGGGAAGCGGGCGGGAGGAATTCGCAAAATTCCTTTTCGAAAACGTCGCGGGGCTGGCTCTGCCCACCGCGCGGGAACTCTTAAACAAATATTCCCACGACCGCCCCGTCTGGGAATTTGTCGGAGAATTCTGCGCCTCCTATCCCTCCTCGCCCTGTCTGAAAAGGGAAAACGGGTTTCCCACGGACTTTTTCGCCTTCCCCGTGGAGGGCGGGATTCCCATGCCCTCCCTGAACGAGGCGGAGGACGCCTATTATTCCGCGAAAGAGGGCAGGCGCGCCTTCGAGGACAAAAAGAGGAAGCTGGAATCCGCCGTCCGCGGACTACTCAAAAAACAGCGGAAGAAATTGCAGGACACGCTCGAACGGCTGGACGCCTGCTCGGACATGGAAAAGGAGCGCGTCAAGGGCGAACTGCTCACGGCGAATCTCTGGCGGATAGAAAAGGGCATGAAGGAGCTGGAAGCGGAAAATTGGTATTCGCCCGACGGGGGAACGATAAAAATCGCGCTGGACGAGCGGCTCAGCCCCTCGCAGAACGCGCAGAGATATTTCAAGGCGTATCAGAAGCAGAAACGCACGCTCGACGCACTCCTGCCCCGCAGGAAAACGGAGGAGGAAGAAATTTCCTACTCGGAGAGCGTCCTTTCCTCCCTCGCCGCGGCGGAGACGCAGGACGACCTCAAAGAGACGGAGACGGAGCTCGTTTCTCTGGGGCTCGTAAAGCCGCAAAAGGAACGGGTAGGTGCAAAGAAAAAGGAGACCGTCGTCCCCTTCCGCGAATACGAATATATGGGTTTCCGCATCTTCGGCGGGAGAAACAACCTGCAAAACGACAGGCTGCTGAAAAGCTGTTCCCCTTCCGATATTTGGCTCCACGCGCAAAAATACCATTCCTCGCACGTCATCGTCGCGGCGGAGGGGAAAAAGGTCCCCGAAGAAGTCCTCTTATTCGCCGCGGAAATCTGCGCTTACTATTCGGACGGGCGTTCGGGCGGCAAGGTGCCCGTGGATTACTGCGAGCGCAAACACGTAAAAAAGCCCCCCAAATCCAAGGCGGGCTTCGTCGTTTACGACAATTATAAAACGCTGTTGGTGGAGCCGAACAAGCACGAATGACCGGCTCCTTTCAAAGTCCGAGGCGTTCGTCGCTCTCCGCTCCCGCCGCCGTCCCGGCGGCTTTTTTCTTCCGATTTCTCGGTTACCGGCCGAACCGTATCGACCAATATTCGGGGAAATGCCCGACGACTCCGCCGTAAATCATCATTACAAGATAGTCGGCGGCAATCATGATTCCCAAAACGAGCGCCAGCCAAAACGCCACCTTCTGAGGGAGCTTTTCCAGCCAGGCAATCGCGGGGCGGAACACGAAGTGCATCAAAAGCGTGATTCCCGTCGTAAAGCCGATCGTCGTGGGAATGCTTGTATATCGGGTGATATGCAGGGGAATATTCAGATAGTTCCATGCTTTTACGCCGAACAGTTTTTCAAACAGGAGCCCCACGCTCATTTCCCCGAACAGAATGAGCACAAACACCACCGAGCAATAAATAACCACCCGCAGCGTATGATTGCGCTTGGTATTTTCGGGCAGAATGCGTTTTTTGAAAATGCGCATTTCCGTGGGAGTCCCGAACACGAAATACAGGACGAAAATCCCGAATCCGTAAGCCGCCAGAAAGGGAAAGAGCTGATGTCTCGAATCCAGTACTCCGATAGAAATCAGACGGAATAAATTCTCCACGCACCAGCCCATAAACGCGGCTATGTAGCATATGAGGAGCAGAGTGCTGACGCGCACGCCGAAAATCCGTTTTCCCGAAGCCTGCTTTGTTTCGGCCCGTTCCCCGATAGAGGAATCCCGTTCTTTTTCTGTCTGTTCCTTTGCCGCGGAAACGGCGGATTCCTTTTGCACTTTCGGGGACGTTTCTTTTTTCATAACTCTTCTCCAAACGTATGCGGCCGAAGGACATAAAAAACGTTCCGTCCGGCGCTTATTAGCTTACTTATATTATTATACCATATTCCGAAAAAAATTGCAAAGGAAAAAAGGGGCGGAAGCCCCTTTTTCCTCATGTTCCGAATAAAAACGGACAGGCTTCGAACGCCGCAATTATAACTTTGTCACCGTGCCCAAAAAAATCGGATAATGATTCTCCGCATCGATAATCGCATATACGAAGGGGCGGTCGAGTATGACGATTCGTTCTTCTACCGCGGGCGCGGAATTGGTTCTCATTTCTATTTCCGTCACGGCGGCGGCTTTCGTGCCCGCCTCGTCCACCTCTATACGCGTCTTTTGCAACACTTCCCCGAGCCAAAAATTTTTCCCGGGACATGTATCGAACATATCGGAAAAATCGGCTTTCCCCGCATCAAACGCCGTCGGCATACCCATGTCTTTAAGTATTCCGCTCGCCGTCAGAGAGAAATCGTAAGAAAAGGCGGGCAGGGTACATCTGACGGGCTCGCGGGACGAATGACCGAAAAGTCCCTGCCATTTTTCCGCGGAAAACCCCTTCACATATTCGTTTATCGGGATTTCCTCAGCGGGAAGAAACGCCGCGAAGGCAAAATCCTCGCCTTTATACGCCTTGACAAAGCCCGTCGTATTTTCGTCCGAGAGGTAAACGCTCTCCGAAGATTTCATCGTTTTCACGCGGGAAGCCGTTCCGTCCGCCGCAGTAAACGTCCCTTCCGAAATATCGGACTTCTCGTATTTCTTCTGCCATTCCCCCGAAAAATACAGGGCGTTTATGAGATACGCCACCGAATCGGGAGAAATTTCCCGTATGAGCTCTTTAATCATTCCCCGCGTGGCGTTCTCCGTCCAGGTATTGATGTCCGAAACGGTCGTTTGGTCGAATGGCGCGGCGTAGATTTCCGCGCCGTAATAATCCTTATTCCTCTGCAAAAAGTCCGCATTTGCCTTTTCCTTCATCGTATCGCGGAGCCAAAGGGAATCCGCCACTGAAAGCGTTCCGCTTTCAGCCACCTTGTCGAGATAGGCGGATAATCCGACATTGAGAGATTCCTTAGACATGCCGAGTACCCGTTCCATCTCGGAAAGAGTCTCCCCTTTTGCGCCGTTCGCGGTCATCGCCAGAGCGGCGGCGAGGGAAAGGGGCGAAACCAACGTGTTCCCGCCCGTATACGAGCGGCGGAAAAATTCCGTCGAAAACGAGAGATTGTTTTCCGAAAACTCCCCCGCGTTCCCCGTCCGCACGGACTTATCCGCAACCAGCGAAGCCGTGAGGGAAACGGCATTTTCGGACAGAGGTTTCTCCCGATATTCTCCGCCCGAACACGCGCCGAACAGCGCCAGAGAGAGCGCCGCTGCCGTACAGGCGAATGCCTTTTGTTTCCTGTTTTTCATAATTTTTCCTCCTTATTCTTTATCTTTCCCGATTTTTGCCCTTTCTACTCTTAAAGACGAAAAAAAAGCCGTCTTTGTTGCGTGCTTTACTATTTTTTTCACATTTTCAGAAAAAAAGTCGAAAATCGGCGGGACAAACGCTTGTGTTTTCAGTCGTTTTCGTTATAATTATTGCTGAAATCTTTATCGGACAAAAATCGGACAAAACTTCTATGCAGAAAAATTCTTCCAAAAACTTTCTGAGCACGGACGCGCCGCTGAAAGTCGTCCTCAAACTTGCAATCCCTTCTATGTTGGCGCAGTTCGTCAACGTATTATACAGCATCGTGGACCGAATTTATATCGGTCACATGCCGGAAGTGGGCTCCCTCGCGCTCGCGGGCGCGGGAATCTGCGGTCCCATCGTCACGCTCCTTTCCTCCTTCGGAACGTGGATCGGTTTGGGTGGCGCCCCCGCCATGTCCATCAAAATGGGCGAGGGCGATTTGAAGGGCGCAAGAAAAATCCTGAATAACGGCGCCATGCTGCTCGCGGTCATGTCCGTCCTGCTCACCGTTTTCGTTTTTGCTTTGAAAGAGCCCCTTCTCCGACTGTTCGGCGCGGGCGGCAACATCGCGGGATACGCCTCCGATTATCTCTCCTGGTACTCCGTCGGCACCGTTTTCGCCGTCATGACGACGGGACTTAACGCCTATATCGTCGGACAGGGACACGGAAAGGCGGGCATGGCTACCGTCTGTATCGGTGCCGTGGCAAATATCGCGCTCGACCCGCTCTTTATCTTCACCTTCGGCATGGGCGTCAAGGGCGCTGCGATTGCCACCGTCATTTCGCAGTTCTTCTCCGCCCTCTTCACCGTCCTTTTCCTGTTCGGCAAAAAAGTCGAGGTACGGCTGGGCATCGGCGGCTACGACAAAAAAATCATCGGAAAAATCCTGTTCCTCGGCTTCTCCCCCTTCATTATCATCGCCACCGATTCCGCCATGATCCTCGCGCTCAATAAGGTGCTGCGCACCTACGGCGGAGGACGTGCCGACGAGCTCATTTCCGCCGCCACCATCATGCTTTCCTTCATGCAGATCATCACTCTGCCCCTCGGAGGGATTTCCGGCGGAACACAGCCCGCCCTTTCCTACAACTACGGCGCGAACCGCCCCGACCGAGTCAAAAAGTGCGAGGTCTGGATTCTCGGCTCGTGTCTTCTCTACACGGTCGTCATGTTCCTCGTCGCGCGCTTCGCGGCGGGCGGCGTCGTGTCCATCTTTACCGACGACGCGGCATTAAAGGCGGAAAGCGTGCGCTTCATCAAAATCTATACCCTCATGATTATCCCCCTCGCCTTTCAATACGCTTTGGTGGACGGACTCACGGGTTTGGGAATCGCGCCCGTCGCAATCACCCTGTCGCTGTTCCGAAAATTGGCGCTGATGCTGACCTTGACGCTCACCCTGCCCCGCTTCCTCGGCGTGGAAAGCGTATTCTATGCCGAACCCGTTTCCGACCTCGTCGGAGGCATCGTCTCCACCGTCGTATTCTTCTGTCTCATCAACAAAATCCTGAAAAAGCGCGACCTCGCCGTTCGGGCGCAGATGCAGAACTCGGACAGAAAAACGGAAGAATAAAACGCGGAAACGAGCGGGGAAACGCAAAAGGAGACCGTCGCCACAGAGAAGACGACGGTCGAAAGAGGAAGGGCGCAAAGGGAAGGAAGAAGAAAAATTCCGAACCCCGACCTTTCCCCGAGGCTCCTAAAAAATCATCGAAAAGGCAAAAAGTCGGCGCGGAAACGTCGGTAAAATACAAAAGACCCGACGTTTGAACGTCGGGTCTTCTTTTCGCTTGAAAATTATTCGGCAGCGGCAGTATCCGCGACGGGATAAACGCTGACCTTCTTTCTGTCCTTGCCCCATCTCTCATACCGAACGACGCCGTCCACCAGCGCGAAGAGCGTGTCGTCGCTGCCGATGCCTACGTTGGTACCCGGGTGGAACTTCGTCCCTCTCTGACGGACGAGAATATTTCCCGCGAGGACGGTCTGACCGTCGCCGCGCTTGGGTCCGAGTCTTTTGGCTTCGCTGTCTCTCCCGTTATGGGAAGAACCGGTACCTTTTTTATGAGCGAATAAACTGATGAAAATCATTTTTATTTCTCCTTTTTTCAGATTTTTCTCCCGCGAATCCCCGCGGAAGCCTTGCAGCTCAAAGCTCGATTTTTTCGATCTTGACTGCGGTGAAGGGCTGTCTGTGGCCCTGCTTCTTACGCTCGTTCTTCTTGGCCTTATACTTAAAGACGATAATCTTCTTGGCCTTGTCCTGCTTGACGACCGTAGCGGTGACCTTGACTGCGGCTGCTTCCGCGCCCGTTCTGATACCGTTTCCGTCGGAAACCATCAGCGTGTTGAAGGAAACGCTCTCGCCCTCTTTTGCCGAAAGTTTTTCGACACGGACGACGTCGCCCTCCGCCACCTTATACTGTTTGTTCCCGTTCTCGATGATAGCGTACATGATTTTACCTCCTCTTTCCAGTCTCGAAGAACCCGAGGCGGCCGCCCTTTCGATTTTTTGGCGACGCTTAAAAAAGCCCGTTTCTGTCGGCTCGTTTTATACTATATCACACCCCGAAAGCAGAAGTCAAGCGTTTTTCTCTTTTTTTCGCATATTTCATGAGAAAAAGCAAAAACTTATGGAAAAGGAGACTTTCTATGGAAGTAAAAAAGAGCGAAGAAATTTTAGCGGAAATTTACCGAAACTGTCAGCTCGCCCTCGAATCCATTTCCGACATTCTGCCCGAGGTCGAGGACGAAGAACTCAAAACCGAAATCATGCGCCAGCATGAAGAATACGAAAAAATCTGCGGCAAAGCCGCCTGCCTCGCACGGGACAAGGCACTCGAACTCAAAGAACCCAATCCCATGAAAAAGGCCATGATGTGGGGTTCGATCAAAATAAACACCCTTACCGATAATTCCCGCGCCCATATCGCGGAAATGATGATTCAGGGCACCGTCATGGGTATCACCTCTCTCAAAACCACCCTCAGCGAAAAGCCCGAAAACGACGATCCCGAAATCATCTCCCTTCTCGAACAACTCATCGAACTCGAAGAAGGCTTCGAAGAAAAACTCAAAACCTTCCTTTGAAAAATTTCATTTCTCCCCCGCTCCCGCGGGGGAGCTTTTTTCTCCTTTTATGTAAACGAATTTTGGCGTCTCGGACGGCAAAAGGCCGAAAAATCGGACGCGGTTTTACGAAAACCCCGCTCCGAACGAGTCGGAGCGGGGTTCTGCCATAAAACGATATCGAACGATAAGGAGAAGCAAAAAGCATTTTTCAATAAAGAATCTGCGCCTTATCGGGAAGATGAAGGACGCCCGAATTGTCTCCGCGCACGGAATACTGAAAATCCTGAAATGTCTTATGCGGAATCAGATAGACCCGCTTATTCCGCCACGCGCCTTCCGCTTCCGTTTTCAGGAGTCCTTCGCTCAAAATGCGCTTGCAAATTCCTTCGTTGAGCTCCACGACGGCGGAATGGTAGCCGCTTGCAAAGCAATCGAGAATATCGGCTCGGATGCGGGTGACGACGAAAATATCTTCGGGAACGTAACCGACGCCGTGACAATGCGCACAGGGCTTGACCAAATACGAAAGCACGTCAAATCCCACCCGTTTGCGCGTGAACTGCGTAATGCAGAGTTCGCTCATGGGAAGGACGTGACATTTCGCCTTATCGCGTGCAAGGCACGCCGTCAGTTCCGCCGTCACGGCTTCCTTGTGAGATTCCTCCGCCATATCGATGAAATCCACCACCACGATGCCGCCGATATTGCGCAGGCGCACCTGCCGCGCGATTTCCCGCGCCGCCGCCAGATTGACGCTGAAAACGGTGTCTTCGAGACTTGTATTTCCGATAAAACTGCCCGTGTTCACGTCCACCACGGTCATGGCTTCCGTATGGTCGATGACGAGATACGCACCGTTTTCCAAAGATACCATGGGCTGAGCCGCGGCAAACACCAGCGGAGAAATTCCGTATTCCCGCATCATCGCGCGCTTGCCCGTATACAGAATGAGTTTGCGTTCGGATAAATCCCCGCGCAGACGAATGAGGGACAAAAGCCGTTCATACAATTCCTTGTCCCCCACGTACATGGCGGTGACGTCGTCGCCCATGCTGTCGCGCATGACCCGCACGGGCAGATCGAAATCCTTATAAAGGACGCTGCCCACCGGTGCTTTTGCGGCGTAATCGCTCATGGATTTGTAAAGATTTTTAAGATACTCGGCTTCCCGTTTGAGCTGTCTGCGGGTGACGAACGGAGCCTGCGTGCGGACGATAAAACCTTCGTTTTCCTTTTCTCGCATTTTATCCGCCGTAAAAATGAGATTCCGGCGCAGTTCTTCGTCCTCGATTTTACGGGAAATTCCCACAAAATCGGTATTCGGAAGAAAAATAAGATTTTTCCCGACAAAGGAAAGGTGTGTCGTGACCTTTGCCCCCTTATTTCCGCGGGGCGGCTTCGTGACCTGGACGATAATCTCGTCCCCCTCCTTCAAATCCAGCGGACCGGTTTTCGGCTTGCCGAGCGCGCCGTCGTATTTGGAATAATCGGTATAAGTTTCGTCCGTGGACAGATAGCAGTTGCGTTCCAGTCCGCAGGAAATAAACGCGGCCTGCATGCCGGAAAGCACGTTCATAACGCGCCCTTTATAGATATTGCCCACGATTTCTCCGCCCGTTTCCTTTTCCGCGGCGAATTCCGCAAGCCTTCCGTCCTCCAAGAGCGCGACAAACTGCTGACCGCAATAGCGATCGAAAAACCATTCCTTCTTCATGTATGTATATCCGAACCTTCAAATTTCTTGCACTGTTAAGGGCGAAAAATTCCGCTTGATCATAGTATAGCATACCGCGAAAGTTTTTGCAAGGGGGTTTTGAAGATTCGTCGGCGTTTTTTGCATATTTTTACAGAAAATCGCCGACGGGATCGTATATTTCCGCACGAGAGAAAATTTCCGCCAATTCGTTTTGGCCGATTTCCCCGAGATAATTCTCCTTTTCGTCGTAGACGTCCAAAATCAGGTATTTATCCCGCTCGATAAACCCGACGGCGCGTTTTAAGGGACAGGTCTCCTCGACGGCGACGCGGCGGATTTCCACGCCGCGGCGGAAAGCCGCTTTGGAAGAAAAATTGATTTTCCGATAGGCGGCGTCGGCGTTTTTCGGATTTCCGAACGCGCCCGCGACGAGAAAGAGCGTAAATGCGAGCAGCGTAAAATTGGGGGCTTTTCTGACGCAAAGAACGACGAACGCGGTCAGAAGTCCCGCCGCCACGCTCAAAGTCACGCCGCGGCAAATGCGTTCCGCGCTTTTTTCTTTCACCCAGGTTCTGAGGGCGCATTTCAATACCCTGCCCCCGTCCAACGGGTAGGCGGGAATGAAATTGACCAGTCCGATCGCCAGAGAGATGAAACACGCCGTATCGGTAAAGGCATAGGTATCGGGCCAGAACCACCACAGCGCGGCGAACCCCGCTGCCGTGAAGAGGTTGCATAAAGGTCCCCAGACGGCGACGAAAAATTCGTCTTTGAGACTGATGCCCGACAGGTCTCCGTCTATGACGGCGCCGTAGGGCATCAGAACCACGCGGTCGAGCTTATATCCGAGTTTTGCCGCGGCAAAGGCGTGCGCACATTCGTGTTGAAGCGCGACGAGCGCGCTCAAAAGGAATATGGGCAATTCGCCGATAAAGCAATAATATACTCCGAGCAATAAAAACAGCGGATGAATTTTCAGCCTGTTCCGACGAAGGGGGAAGCGGAATTTTTTCTTTTTACGCTTTTCGGGGCGCTCGCGGGCGCCCGTTTCCGAAAGATTCACTTTCGTTTTCAGACGCCGCGCGTCAGCTCTCGCTCTCTATCCAGGTCAGGCAGTTTTCGTCGTCCACCGCATAGCAATTCAGAAGCTCGTCGCCCGAATACATCGTTACCTGTACGGCGGATTCGCCCTTCGAATAGCCCACGGGTACGTTGGAATACACTTTATCCCCGACGGTATAATATACGTAGTCCAGCCCGCTGATGATTCCGTAAAAACTGTCCGTATGGGAAATTTTTACGTCGTAAGTCCCCGAAGCGTTCTGCGTCACTTCCGCGACTTTTCCGTCCACCGCGGGATAGACGCAGCACTCGTCCGTGAAGGAAAGCACTCCCGCAGGGGAAACGGTGATTTCCGCGTCGGACAGCTCGCTGACGACGCTCGCCAGCGTAAAGTCGGAATAAATGCGGTTGTCGGCCTGTTCCTCTTCCGCGGGCATCAGACTGCGGAAAAACGTATTGATCGCGCTCGTGGGCATAAAGACGTTGGTGAGGAAAATCGTCCCGCAGAGCGCACAGGCGAGCGCAAATTCCACCGTGAGGAAAATTCCCGAACGACGTTCGGCTTTGGTCTTTATTACTCCCGTGCCGCCGTCGTCGCCGTAGCCGCCCTCTTCCTCGTCCAAAGGCACGGACTCGTCTTTGCGGCCGAAGAAAAAACGGCCGCGACGCTTTTTCGCGGTTTTTCCCTCCTCGTCCGAAAGCAGGACGGTTTCCAACCGCTCGCCGCCGTCCGCGTAAGCATAGGCGTTGACCTCCGATTCGGGCGCGGGCGTGTTCTGCGCGGCGTCTTCGATCGCCGCGTTCTCCGCGGAAGCGTATATCGGATTCTGTTCCAGCGCGGACGCGGGCGCGGAATAAGCGCCTTCTTCCGCATAGGAGTCATTCCCCACTCTGTCGTTCACGCGGGAAATGAGGCGCTCTTTGAGATTCGGCTGATTTTTCCCGCGGACCCGACGGTTCTTTTTCTTGACCACATTGACCGTAGAAACGGGAATTTCCAGCATTTCGGCATATTCGATTTCTTCGTTCATAAAAAAATCTCCTTTTTCCTTTCGGTATCGTTCTGCTTTAATCTATGAAAGCCGAACGCGATTTATAACAAACAAAAAGGAAATTTTTCGGGGGACTTTTGTCGAAAACAAAAAAATCCTTACTTTTTTGACGAAAACATCGGCCTGCCCTGACGGTCATACGGAATTACTCCGTATTCGTTCAAAAGCTCTACCACAAAATCCTTTTCACGATGTAAAATTCCGACGATTTCCTCGGCATATTTTCCCGACTTAAACAAATAAAGAATCTTTTCCCGCAATTCTTTTTCCGAATATAACCGAATCCCGCATTTTTCAGCCGTCTTATAATGGGTTGAGGCGCACCGCATCTTACAATTCTCTGCATTTCCCCTATCGTTTTTTCTTGCATATAGAGGAGAATCAGCCATACGTCCATATCGCCTGAATAGTTTCGGTTTCCGCGGCGGCAGCAAATGATTCCTTATTATACACTCAATCACGGATTTTTTATTCTTATAAGTGGTCTTTAAGAAAATTTGTTCGAGAGATTTATTTTTATGATATAAATCTATGACCACTTCTTCGTTTTCGTTAATTTTCAATTTTTTATTCACATCATTATTTCCTTTTTCACTTATCACCGTCAGCACCGCCAAATAAAAGTAAAGTGTTACATTTTAATAATCAATCATACCGATATGAAAGTATAGTTGGAGTAAAATATAAGTATACTTTTATATTGAGGTATATTATGAGTCACGATCCTCGTCAAAAAATAGACGCTTTACGAATCAAAAAAGGTTGGACGCGGGCAAAATTAGCTCACGAAATAGGTCTTTCCGTAACTTCTGTCTATAATTGGTATAACGAAAAAAACTCTATGCCCACAATTCCCGTTCTGGAATCGATTTGCTTGCTTTTCGAAATTTCTATGGCGGAACTTTTTACGGATATCGAATTTGATACGCTCTCCCCCAAAGAAATAACACTGCTGGAATCCTTTCGTAAACTAAACGAAACGCAACAAAATTGTATAGTAGAAATAACGAAAAACGCCGCTTCTCTATAACCGTCTTTTGACAGTTATATTTTTCCCCCATTATTATATCTTAATTTTCCAAAAAGCAAGTCAAACATTATTGTTTAGCTACTAAAATATAAGTTTAGTTAATGGTTACTTTTATGATTTACGATCCTCGCCCGAAAATAGATAGAATTATAAAAGAACGGGGAATAACATGCTCGGAACCGGCGCACAGATTGGGAATATCGTCCACTTCTGTGCAAAATTAGTATAATGAAAAAGACTCGATTCCTGCGCTTTCCACATTGGAACAGCTTTGTCCGGAACTGAATATTTCCCCGATTGAACTTTTTCTCGACGGAAAATTCAACGATTTGACATCCGACCAGCTCGATTTATTACAATCTTATGGCAGATTGCCCGCGGAACAACAAAAAAATATTTTGAGTATCGTAAAAAATTTAGCGGCTTGTTATACGAAAAAAAGTTGACGTGAGACATCTTTGAAATCTTATGACGATATAAAAAGATTTGCCGATTTTATAATAAAAAACTCCGCGCTTTGAAAGCGCGGAGTTTTCATTTCCCCGTCAATTCTTTTATATCTGCCGCGTCTCCCCGACGTTCAGACGGCGAATCCGTTCCCCAAGTTCCTCCTGCAATACGCCGAAAACCGAATCGCCGATGCCGCTCGCGAAATAGAACTCCGCACGCGTGAATTTTTCCAGCTCGAAGGCGAAATTCCGCGTGCGTTCTTCCGAGTACAGCGGCTTTCCCTTCTTGTCCGTAAGTTCCAGCGCTCCTATGACTTTTCCGACTTGCTTTGAGAACGTCTTTTCCGCGCGCTCGATGATCTGCATCAATCCCGCATGCGCCCCGCCGACAAACAGCGTCAGCGAATCTTCGTCCGACACGATCAGCGCGAGTTCATGAGAAAAGGTATCCGGCTCGAAAAAGCGATCGCCGTCCACGAAATAGCGCGGTTCCGCCAAAACCTGCTTCGTCGGTTTGAAATTGGAAATGATCGAAAGCTCGTCATCGATTTTGAGAAAACTTTTTACGAACGAAAAGCCCTCTCTCGGCAATTTCTTCGGCAGAGAAACGGTCTTGTAGCTCAAACGGGATTTTTTGAAATAGTGCGCGTCGAACGCCGACTCGCGAGCGTAAATCCTGATGCCGCGAAGCGCGGGCGCGAGCTCTTTCAGTCCCCCTCCGGCGCCCGAATGGCCGTGCGAAAGCACCGCCAGATCCGCTTCCGCCGCCGACAGATCGAGCGCCCGAAGGTTTTTAAGCGCCGTTTTGTTTCCGAAATCGAACAAAATCCGATGTTCCCCCGTCGAGACGAAAAGCCCCAGCGCGTGTTCCTTTTTCAGCGCGTCCGAATCCCCGTACTCGCCCGAAAATACCGTTACTTCCATACCTGCCCTCTTTATTTATCCACCAAAAAGCCGCCCTTTTTCAGCGCGGTTTCTATTTCGTCCAAATCGCTCTCGCTCGCCGCCGTCACGGTATGATAGTGATACCCGCCCGTCACCACCATTAAGGGGCGGCTCGTCCCGCCCTGAATACTCCGAAGAAACTCGGAAACTTCCACGCGGTTGGAGATATTCAATTCCGCTTCTATGCGTCCGTAAATCCGATGGCTGACGATGACGTTTTTCACCGTCCCGCCCCTGTCCACGATGAGTTCCAACTCCTCTTGGAGTCTGTCCTCTCCGTGAAAGACCTTAAAGACGCGCGCCGCCTGTCTGCCCGAAGCCAGAATATAGCCTCGGTTTGTGGAGACGATGGGCGAGCCCTCCGCCCTGAGCACCGCGATATCCTGCACGATGACCTGTCTCGAAACGCCGAAGCGGTCTCCGAGCGCGCCCGCGCTCTGCGGTTCGGCCGTCGCGCCCAGCGCGGCGAGTATGCGTTCCCGACGCTTTTCCCGCGCCATGATGCCGATATTGTCCGTCGTCATTTTCCTTTCCTCCCTTTTTTGTTCAATCCACGGGGTGCAGATTTTTCAAAGACACGTCGAGAATGGGCGCCGAATGGGTGAGTGCGCCGCTGGAAATATAATCCACGCCCAGATTGACGAGCCGAGAAATATTCTCCTTCGTGACGTTGCCCGAACATTCCGTTTCCGCGCGGCCCTTTGCCATTTTCACGGCTTCGGCCATGTTTTCGGGGGACATGTTGTCCAGCATGATGATTTCCGCGCCCGCGTCCAGCGCTTCTTTCATCTGTTCCAGCGTCTCGACCTCGATTTCGATTTTACGGACGAACGGCGCGTATTCCTTCGCCGCTCTGACGGCCGCAGCGACGCCGCCCGCCGCTCCGATATGGTTGTCTTTGAGCAAAACGCCGTCCGAAAGATTATAGCGGTGATTGTTTCCGCCGCCCACGCGCACGGCGTACTTTTCAAAAATGCGCATGTTGGGGGTCGTCTTACGGGTATCCAGCAATTTGGTCTTGCTTCCTTCCAAAAGTTTTGCGACCGAACGGGTATAGGTCGCGATGCCGCTCATGCGCTGCAAATAATTGAGCGCCACCCGTTCGCCCGAAAGCAGAACGCGAATATCGCCCGTCAGCTCCGCGAGGAGCTGTCCCTTTTTCACCTCGTCGCCGTCGGAGACGAAAAATTCCGCCTCCGTCGCTTCGTCGAGCAGACGGAAGGTGCGCAGAAACACGCTCAGGCCGCAGATTACGCCGTCCTGTTTGCAGAGAAGCTGTACCTTGCCCTTTCTGTATTCGGGCATAACCGCATTGGTGGAAACGTCCTCACTGGTGATGTCCTCTTCCAGCGCCATTTTAATGAGTTTATCCGCCTGTAACGTCTGTGTGATGGGATTCATGATTTTTTGCCTCCGTTTCTTTCTTTTGTCTTTGGATTTCTCCAAGAACAGATTTTTTATACTCCGCGGCGAGCCTTCGCTCGTCCTTATAATTGCTTTCGTCAAAGCCCTGCATGCCTTCCTTTTCTTCTTCCGCCGACAGGGGAAAATAGGTGTTGGAGATCGCCAGCGCGGCGCGCTTTGCGAACACGAGGCTTTCGAGGAGCGAATTGGATGCGAGTCGATTTTTTCCGTGCACTCCGTTGCAGCAGGTCTCGCCCACGGCGAACAGCCGCCGCATGCTCGTTTTTCCTTCGAGATCGCTGGCGATTCCGCCCATAAAATAATGCTGACCGGGCACGACGGGAATGGGCGCCTTAAAGACGTCGTACCCCTCCGCGGCGCACCTTCTGACGATGGCGGGAAAGTGCTCCCGCACCGTCTTTTCGGGAATGGTGCGGAGATCGAGACGCACAAACTCGCTTCCCTCTTTCTCCATTTGCTTATAGATGGCCGCCGTGACCACGTCGCGGGGTTGAAGCTCGTCGGTAAACCGATTCCCGTCCCCGTCCAAAAGGACGGCGCCTTCGCCGCGCACCGATTCGGAAATGAGGAATCTCCTGCCCCGCTTTTTTGTATACAGGGTGGTGGGGTGAATCTGGATATAATCGACATGCTCCGTCTTTACGCCGTGCCTTAAACAAATCGCCACGCCGTCGCCCGTAAGATTGCGGTAATTGGTGGAAAAGCGGAACAATCCCCCGATTCCGCCCGTGGCGAGAATGACGTAATCCGCGGATACGGGAAAGATCTTCCCCGTCGCGCGGTCTTTCAGTACGGCGCCCGTACAGACGTCGTTCTTTTCGTCTGCGAGAATGTCCAGCAACACGGTATAGGGGCGGATATGTACGTTTTTCAACCGCTTCACCCGCCTGAACAGAGCGGAAGTGATTTCCTTGCCCGTACAGTCCTCGTGATACATGATGCGGTTTTTACTGTGTCCGCCCTCTCGGGTATAGAGGAAATTCCCCTTCTCGTCCCGCGAAAACCGCACGCCCGAACAGAGCAGATCGGCGATCGTCTCCCGCGAGGAACGGAGCATGCAGTCCACCGTATCGGGATTGTTTTCAAAGTGCCCCGCGCGCATCGTGTCCCGAAAATAAGCGTCGTAATCCCCGTCCCATTTCAGAACGCATATTCCGCCCTGCGCGAGATAGGAATCGCTGTGGCGGGGGCTCTCTTTGGAAATCAACAGAATTTCTTTGTCCCGCGGCAGAAACAACGCCGCATTCAAGCCCGCGACGCCCGCGCCCACGACGATGACGTCGTACTTTCTTTTCAGCTCAGCGCACGTTTCGTTTTCTTTCCCGTACGGTATTTCGTTTTCTTCGCTCTTCACGTCCGGCATATCTCTTTCGTCCTCTTTTTCGGCTTTTGCCCAAGCGCTTTTTTCAGTTTTTGTCTTGAAATTTCCGATTTTTCGGCTTCTGCCTTGAGCCTTCCGACCTCCCGATGACAGTCAACCGTTTCCGAGACATTAACACTATACGCCTTTTCTTTACATCTGTCAAGACATTTGTAAACCTTTTTTGTTTTTTTACCGAATTTACCGATTGTGCGCCCGAAATGTTTGAACTTTCCCCGCCCGTATGCTATAATATTTCCGTCAAATTCGGAACGTTGTTCGACGGCGGCTCGGCCGCCGCAAAAGGAGTAAATTATGGTCATTTGTCTCATCGGCACCGACACGGTATCCTTTGCGGGAGACGTGGATTTTTCCTCCCTGAAAGCCTTCGGGGAATTGCGGCTGTATCCCTGCCTCACGGCGGAACAGGTCATCGAAAACTGCAAGGACGCGGACGTGCTGCTCGCGAATAAGACCGACCTCAACGCGGAAGTCATCGCTGCCCTGCCCCGTCTCAAATATATAGGATTATATTCCACGGGCTTCAATAACGTCGATCTGGACGCGGCGAAAGCGCGCGGAATCGTAGTTTCCAACACCCCCGACTATTCCACCGACGCGGTCGCTCAGCATACGATTTCCCTGCTTTTGGCGGGCGCGGGAAGCCTTATCGATTATACGGCTTCCGTCGCGCGCGGGGATTGGGAAAAATGTTCCGCGTTTTCCTATTACGACTATCCCATGCTCGAAGTGAGCGGAAAAACGCTCGGAATCTTCGGACTCGGCCACATCGGCGCCAAAGTGGCGGGCGTCGCTTCGGCGTTGGGCATGCGCGTCATCGTACATACCCGCACGAGGCGTCCGAACTGCCCTTACGAATACGTGACCAAAGACGAATTGTTCGGGCGTTCGGACTTTCTTTCCCTGCACTGTCCGCAGAGCGCGGAAACGCTGCACATCGTAGACGAACGTGCCCTGTCCTTATGCAAGCCGACCGCAATCCTCGTCAATACCGCGCGCGGCGGACTGATCGACGAGGCCGCGCTCGCGAGGGCGCTGAACGAGGGCCGAATCGCGGGCGCGTATCTCGACGTGCTCTCCTCCGAGCCGCCGCGCGGCGAAAATCCTCTTCTGCACGCCAAAAACTGCCATATCACGCCGCACGTGGCATGGCAGCCGAGAGAGACGCGGCTCCGTCTGCACCGCCGCGTAGAAGAGCATCTCGCCGCGTTTTTGAGGGGAGAAGCGTATGATGTCGTAAACGGGTAAAAGTGTTCCGATTTATTGAAGAAAATCCCTGCCGCTAAATCATGCGGCAGGGATTTTTCATTTCATTGATTTTTCCGTCAAATTTCTTTCAGAATTTCTTCCCGTCTCGCGGAATACTCCTCCTCCGTAATGAGATCTTCCTCCCTCAGTTTTTTCAGTTTCCGCAGCCGCGTTTCGACATCTTCCTTCACGGGTTCGGAAACGGGCGCGGAGGGATTCCTTCGGGAATAAGGATTATATTTTTGCGCCGCGCCGTAAGGAGCGTACTCCGTCCCGTCCGCTTTCTCTTCGGCTTTTTTCGGAACGGCGGAAAGAAACACAAACAACTCCGCGCTGCCCAGAATAAACCCGAGTAGGCCCGATAAATCGACGGTTCTGTCGATGATATAGGGTCCCATTCTGAAAATACTGAAAATGAAGAGCAATCCGACGGCAGCCGCCGCGCAAGCGATCGCGACGGTTTTGTCCTTTATGGCGCCCAGACTAAAAAGCAGCAAGGGAATCCCGGCGATCAGCAGGAGAATTATGATTTCCGCTCTCGTCGCAATATATTCCGACGAACGGAGTTCTTCCAACATCGAAAATAACGCCGATGCAATCCGCAGTCCGAAGGGAATCGTACACGCCCAAAAATATTTTCTTGTCAAAAGAGGCGCGGCGACGAGCGACGCGAGAAACAGAAAATATAACAACTCGGAAATAAGGGCAAAAAAGGCGTTAATATAAAATCCCATTTTCCAAAGCCTTACGAAATTAAACAGCATTTCTATATTCCACTCGTAATCCCCGTCATAAATGACGATGCTCGACAAAAGGACCACGATTGCGATCGCTCCGAGCACGACGGCCGCAACGGGTGCTTTTACGCCCTTTTGCATTTCTTTTCCGTTCATATCCTTTTCCCTCTTTTTCATACTCTGTCGATAGTATAGCACAAAAGAAGACAAAAGTCAATAGCAAAACAAAAATTCCCCGACGCGTCTTAACGAGTCTCCTGACGGAAGTCCACGGGTTCGCGGGAAATGCCGTCGTACAATTCACCGATTACGCGGACGAGACAGGAATTGAGATATTCGACGGTAAATTCTCCTACGGCGGGCATTTCGTGAGAATTTCCGATCCCGCTGTCGTTCGTCAGAAACACATAGGTACCGCCCGTTATCAACGCCGCAGAGCGCATTAAATACTGCGTCAGCGTGTCGGCTCCGCTGGCGGCGACGGGTACCGCGGCAATCCCGCATTGCGACGCCTCATAGACGAGTTTTCCGAACTCCGCTTCGATATCGACCGCGTTTCCCTGTTCGTTTTTTTCTCCGTGCGGCGAAGCGTCGAGTACAGGCACTAAAATCTTTCGGCTCTCCTCCCGCCAACCGAGCTTCAAAGCCGCGCCGAACGCTTCGTGAACCGCTTCGGGATAATCTCCGCCGCCCCTTGCGCTCTGTTCGGCGAGGAAACGCTGCTGTGCCTGTATATCCCCCGTAAAATCGGACGTTCTGACTACGTAATCATCTCCCTCGTCGCGGTAAAACACCAATCCGAGACGGATATCCGCGGCGGGAAATTCCGCTTGTACGCGCGAAATTACGTCGCTCACCTCCGATTGCAGATAGGCGAGTTCGTCCCCCATGGATCCCGTCGTATCGATCATGAAACAGAGATCGAGCGCGGAGAACGAGCGGCTCGTTTCGTCGAGCAGATACCCCTCCGCCCCGCGTTCGAGCCGGGAGAGCGTCCCATACCCGCCGAACACCTCGTAAGGCGCGGCGGTATCGGGGAAGAAATACGCCGTTCCGCGCGCGTCCGTCTTTGTTTTCAAAGTCTTTCCGCCCTCGAAGCGAAGTTCCGCCGTCGCGCCCGCGCACGGTTCCCCGTCCGCGCCCAAAATGTCGATTGTCACGCGGTTTTGCGTATATAACCCCCATTCGTTCGTATATTCGGAAAAAATTCCCGCGCGCGCCGATTCCGCGCTCTGTCCCTTGGAATTTTCTTCCGTCCCGACGGCTATGTCCGTTCCGCCCTTTGAAAAAAGACTGAGGAAAAATTCATAATTTTCGTTATCGTTCCATTCCCCCGCGGTAAGCTGCCCCGGAGCGGGGAAATCTGTCTCCTGACCGCCTTCGGGCTCTGCGGCGTCCTCGCCCGTGGAAACGTCTGTTTCCGCTCCACCGCCTCCGAAGGCGAAATCGTTTGCCTTCGCCCCGCAGGAACCCAGAGCCAAAACACAGGCCAAAATTGCACCTATCCAAAATTTTCCCTTCATCTTCATATTCTTTTCCTCCTTTCACCTATATAGACGAAAAGAAGCGCCGCGACGTTGCAAAACGCTTAAAAATTTTTCTATTCTTAACAAATCAGCGCTTTTCCCCGTGGCAATACTCGTAATACCAACAGCGATACGGCTCGTCGCACTGTTCTCCCACGGAAACGCACGGCTCCTCCGACTGCTTTTTCAATCTGGAAAACGTCCATATTTTTCTGTCCGCCGTCCGTTCGAAGCCCCTTGCCGCATCGGTCTCGTCCTCTATCCGATATTCTCCCTCCTGCTCTCCGCGCAAAATCAGACAGCATTTTTCTATCGCCACGCCGCACTTTTTAAGCAGAAAACTCTGAAAGCCGAGATCTATGAGAAACTCCTTCCGCACCGCGGGCGCGTTTTTTACTTCGTAGAGCTCGTAACCCGTCGTCGTCTTTTTCAGAATATCCGCCGCGCAGTAATTTCCGTACCAGGAAAAAGCCGCCTCGCAGATGACGGGCGTTCCGTCTTTCAGACATTCCGACGTTTTTTCCAGCATTCTCTTATAATCCAACCGTCCGTCCGCACGATAACAAGTCGTCTCTACGTATGCTCCGAATATGCTCATCGCCCTGTCCCCGAACGCATTGCCTTCGTCCAGTTTTATTTGCACTTCTTCGGGAATGATTTTCTCCTCCGGCCGATGGCTGTCCAGCCAAAGCATCTTCGGACATTGCAGCCCGCGGACAAAATCCGTTTTACTCACGCCCATAGCCGTCCTCCTTCTGCGTTTTCTTTCGCCCGAACTCCGATTTTTCATTCTTCGCGCGTTCTCTCATTATATCACGCTTTTGCATTCTCCGCAAGACATTTCTTAAAATTGTGTGAAATTTTTTCCCTCCGTATTGACAAGCGGCAACAAATATGCTACAATGTTCCATGCTTGACAATCAATAAAAAATCGGAGGAAAAATTTATGAATCGTTTACAAGGCAAAACGGCCGTCATTACGGGCGGCAATTCGGGCGTGGGCGCGGCTGCGGCGCTGTTGTTTGCGCGGGAAGGAGCGAACGTCGTCATCAGCGCCAGAAGACAGGCCGCGCTCGATGAAGTGGCGGAAAAAATCCGCGCCGAAGGCGGCAGCGTCCTGACCGTCGCCACGGACATTTCCAAGGACGGAGACTGCAAAGCGCTGATGCAGGCCGCCGCGGACAAGTTCGGAAAAATTGACATTCTCATCAACAATGCGGGCGTGCTGGACACGGGTCTCAAAGCGATAGACAAATATCTCGACGAGGACGCGGAAAAAGTCATTTCCATCAACGAAGTGGGAACCATGCAATGTATCCGCGCGGCGCTCGCAAAAATGAACGAAGGCGCGTCTATCGTCAACGTCGCATCCGTGGCGGGCTATAACGGCGGAGGCGGAGCCGTTTACGTCGCTTCCAAAGCCGCAATTATCGGAATTACCAAGCACACGGCCATGCTGCTCGCAAACCGATATATCCGCTGCAACGCGGTCTGTCCGGGAAACATCGTCACACCCATGACCATGAACCTCAATCCCGCTTCGTTGGATATGAGCATGATGGGCGCCATGAACAAGCACGGGGATTTGTCCTTAAAATCCTGCACGGCGGAAGAGGTCGCTGGAATTTTGCTCTTCCTCGCTTCCGACGAATCCAAGCCCCTTACGGGTCAGATTCTCGTCAGCGATTACGGAGTGAATTTGTAATCCGTGGAAGCAATTATGTCCGTGCGTAAATTCGTAATTTTCGGCGCGAGTTTATAGCATACGGATTTGGATTTACCCGCGGCGTAAATTTATAACCCGTATAGCTTGCCCCCTCGCGCGGCAAACTTAAACGATCCCCCTCTCCGCTCTTTGGCGGGAAGGGGGATTTTCCAATCAAAAATAGGATTTACAGAACGACCACGGGTTTAATCAGGTCTCCGGGCTTATTCTTCATGAGCATGAGCGCTTCTTCCATGTGTTCGAAGCCCTTGAAACGATGCGTGAGCAAGCGGGAGGTATCCAGGCGGCCGTACTGCATGAGGGAGACGAGCTTTTCCATTCTGAGCCTTCCGCCGGGCATGAGGCCTCCGGCGATCGTCTTGTGCCCCATGCCGCAGCCCCATTCGATTCGGGGGATGCGGACATAATCGCCCGAGCCGAGATAATTGACGTTTCCGATTCTTCCGCCCGGTTTGAGCATGGTGACGGCCTGAATGAAGGTATCGTTATCGCCGCCGGCGACGATGACCTTATCCACTCCCTTGCCGTGGGTCTTATCCATGATTTGCGCGACGATATCGCCTTCCTTATAGTTGATGATGTCGGTGGCGCCGTAATATTTCGCCGCTTCCACGCAGTTGGGACGGGAACCGACGGCAAACAGCCGTCCCGCGCCCTTCAAAGCAGCGGCGGCTACGGACATCAGACCGACGGGACCGATACCGATGACGCAAACGGTATCGCCGTACTCTACCCGAGCGAGTTCCGCACCGTGGAAGCCGGTAGGTACCATATCGCTGAGCATGACGGCCGAAGCGGGTTCAACGCCTTCGGGAAGGCGTGCGAGATTCGCGTCCGCCTCGTTCACGTGGAAAAATTCCGCGAATACGCCGTCCTTGAAGTTAGAGAACTTCCAGCCCGCCAGCATGCCGCCCGAGTGCATGGAATATCCTCCTTGGGCTTCGAGGCTGCCCCAATCGGGAGTGATGGCGGGAACGATGACCTTTTCTCCGACTTTGAAATCCTTGACCAAAGCTCCGATCTCGACGATTTCCCCGACCGCCTCGTGTCCGAGAATCATATCCTTGCGCTCGCCGATCGCGCCTTCCCAGACCGTGTGTATGTCGGAGGTACAGGGCGAAACCGCGACGGGTTTGACGATCGCGTCCAAAGGACCGCAGTCGGGGACCTCTTTTTCTATCCATCCCGTCTTGCCGATTCCGAGCATTGCATACCCTTTCATTTTCATAATCGATTTTCCTCCTTTCGGAAAACTGCTTATTTGCAGTATGCCCTACCGAAAAGAGATTTACAAGGGGGAAATTTTGAAATTTTTGCGTTTTTTTGCTGTTTTTTCTTATAAAAGCCCCCCGGACAATGCTTTTGTCCGCGTGAGGCTCTTTATTTGCACTTGTTCGCTTTCCGAATCACTTTCGGCAGAATCCAATTCTAATACGTCGCCGTTTTTAATTCCGTATAATTTATTTCTGATTGCTTTGACGTTTTCATTTTATTTTGTTTGCAATACTTTTACCGTTCTGATGATTTCGTCCGTACGATATTCTGGATTGATAAATCCCCCGTAATTTTTGCAAAGCAGCCGTATTTTGACGAGGTATTCCTTTTCCTCCCGTACGGGGGACGTAAAATCTGCCCGATAGGTATATCTATCCCTGTCGCCTTCTGTCATCACCGTCTCCTCGCCCGTCAGAATCAATTTTTCCAGTTGCGTCCCTCCCTCGTATAAGGAAATCTCCGCAAGTGTTATATTGTCGTTATTCGGAATAGAAAAATCGAAATTGCATTTTACGCTGCCCGATTCGATTCTCGCCGTCGTATTGAGGCTGTAATCGTCTTTCAACAATGTGTGGTAAAAATACTCGGAGGATTTGCTTTCCCGCACCCCGTCTCCGTTTCCGTCGTATTCCCATGTCACGGTAATTTTATACTGACCATCGCCGTCATATTCTGTCAGACCGTCAAACCGATAGCATTCTTCCTTCCCTTCGTCTTCCGTAAACACCCGCTTCGCCACCGTCCGACTATCGCCCGACCGTACCAGTTCAATCTTCACGACATGCGGCTCCCCGTAAGCGGCGTTCTCCTGTGGCACAATATGTACCTCAAACGCAGAGGCAAAGCTGTCCGCCCATAAAGTATACATCGGTGTGTTTTCAATTTCCCACTGTGCCTCAAACGTCATATCTTCGGATACGGTATACCCGTAAAAATCCCACGGCTTGCCTCGATACGTCCAGCCCGCAAAACGGTATCCTTCCTTTTCAGGCTCTTCCGGTTCTTCTATCCGCCCACCGTAAGCTACTTTCCGATCGGGAATCTCCGTTCCTCCGAAAGTCTGAAAAGAAATCGTCCTCATTGCCTCGGGCAACTGCCCCGTCACCAAGTCTTCTATCCATTCCTCCTCCGTGCCCTCGTATTCCGGATGATATTTTTTGTAAATTTCGTAAGCGGACAGGCCGTCTTTTCCCGGTTCCCCTTCATCTCCCTGGGGTCCCTGCTCTCCCGGTTCCCCTTTATCTCCTTGGGGCCCCTGCGCTCCCGGTTCTCGGGGCCCCTGCGCTCCCGGTTCTCCTTTATCTCCTTGGGGCCCCTGCGCTCCCGGTTCTCCTTTATCTCCTTGGGGCCCCTGCGCTCCCGGTTCTCCTTGAATTCCGGAACCACCCGAAGCCCCTGCACATGCCGAAAAACAGCCCGCCATGACAGAAACGGTCAAAAGAAAACTGACTGCCCCGATAAAAATTTTTCTCATTTCAACCTCCTTATCCGTTTCATTTCTGAAATTTTTCTACTACTGTTTATATTATAACACATATGTTTATTCTTGTCAATTCCGCCGAAAATAGAGGACATCAGAGAGGGATGAAGGGAAAGGCGGGTGGGGTGTGGGAGTGTCGGAAAGGAAGGGAAGGTCTTGTCGGCGGAAAAAAGAGAGCGGGAGAGAAAGAAAAAACCGAGTCGTGAGAGAACT
>CAJFQM010000010.1 GCA_904419075.1 uncultured Clostridia bacterium | reverse complement strand
CGAACAGCCGATTACGGAATTTGTTTACGAACGCAAAAAATGCGATTGGTTTATTCCGATTATCGGTTCGGAACAAGGCATTTACATAGAATATTGGGGCATGAAAACGCAAAAATATTTAGAGGACAGGAAAGAGAAAGAAGATTTGTATAAACAATACAATGTGCCCTATATCGGGATAGAGAAAGACGACCCGAAAGATACGCATAGTTTCAGAAGCATGTTATTACAGGAATTGCAGAGGAAAGCAATAGAATATTACGGTTTTATGCCGAAGTGGAAAAAGTGAAATTAAAACTTCCGACTTTCTATAATCCTTTTATATAAAGGTTTGTAGCATTTTTTGCAATCCGGGGAAAAGCGACATTCACCCCGCCGAACGGCGGCTCTTGGGTAGTGGCTTTGGGCGTAGGGCACAAGAGAAAAGGACGGGAAAACCCGTCCTTTGGGGTTAGTTGTTGAGTTGGTTCCATGCTTTTTCCCACGTTTCACGCTCTCGGCGTTTATTTTCTTCGTATATTCTTCGGCGGGTTTCTGTTTCAAATTCCGCCAAGGTTTTCCCGCGATTGTTCGTGGCAAGGATTGAAAGCCGTAATAAAATTATTTCTATTGTTCCGTATGTCGTCATTTTTTGTTTTCCTCCTTAAAAATCGTTGTAGACTTTTTCAGCTTCTTCTATCGTCAAATCATTAAAAGCCCATTCCATACGTATAAGCAATGTTTTTATTTGTTCGCGGTTCATTTTTAAGTGTTGCGCGGCTCTAATTACATAGCCTTTTGCCGCAGCGTTGCTCCAAACGCTCGTACATTCTGCCATGGTTTCGGAAAAAATTTCCCCGTCGGGGTTTGTAAAATTGTTGTCAAGGGCTTTGTTGCTTTCCATAAATTTTTTTATCGTCATAATTTTTTATTCCTTTCCCCGTTTCGCCGATAGGTCAGCGGATTGTTTTCTACCTCTCCCATTGGTATTTGTCTATTTCTTTTATGGCTTCCGTGTTCGGGTACTCTTTTCGGAGTGCTTCAAACCGTTTCAGAGCCTTTGCGCGTTCTTTCCCTTCAAAAGTTTCCTCTATGATGTTATCGGGGGTCATGTGCGCGGCTTCGTCGTATATCTTCGACAGTGTAACGGTATAATATTTTTTCTTGTACCAACAGTCTATACTTCGTTTGATTTTTATTTGCAAACGATACGACGCGGCGCAAATCTCCTGTGCGCGGGCGAAAAGCGTTTTGCGGTACTCTTTCAGCGTTTCGATATATTCCAGCATTTCGGAAATCGTCCGCCGGGCGCGTTCGTCCTCGCTTTGGATATGCTTCATATCTTTGATACAGTCCGCCCGCATGCCGTGTATGTATATGCTTTCGTTCATTTCCTCCGCGGGACTTCCGAAACGTCGAAACAGGCTTTCAAGCGTTTTCATGATTTTTTATCTCCTTTCCGCGGGATTAACCGCCCGCGGTCGGTTGTGGTGTTAGTTTGTTCGGCTGATTGTGTTTATTGAAAATTCGCCGTAAAGCGTTTTTATTTCGCTTTTTACCCGCTCCAATTCGTCCGCGGTGCATTGTATTTCTTTTTGCCCGTCGTCGGTGTCGAAAAGAATTGTAAATTTTTCTTTCATGGTTTTATCTCCTTTCCGCGGGATTGGCCGCCCGCGGTCGGCTTTTGGGTTATTCGTCTTTTTCGTTCAATTTGTTTGCGGTTTCTTCCGCTTCTGTTCTGTTTGTTGTATATCCTCCGAAATATTCGACGTTTCCGCTATGGAGCGGCTCGGCGGGGTTTTCTCGTCTGCCGACTCTGTATAACTTTTCGCCGTTGATGTAGTTGCTGAATATTTGCCATTTCTCTTTCATGGTTTTATCTCCTTTGTTCGGGAACGGCTTTAAGCCGCTCCCGTCAATTTTTTCGTCTCGTCCTTGTGTTTCTTGATAATTTCGCTTCCGTAGGTTTCGCGAATTTCGTCAAGCGTCATTTTGTATTTGTTCTTTTTCGGGTTTTCGTCTGTCCATGCCCACGCTTTTTTCTTGGAGCAGAAGAAGAAACCGAGCCCCTTTAATTCGTCTTTGCACGAATACGCATTGAACGCCCAAAGCCAGCACCCGCATAACTCCAAATCGATATTGAAATTGATAACGGCGTTTATAATATCGCGGAATCTGTCGGGCGCGTTCGTGTCGGTGTGTTCGCTCTGATACGTTTCACCCGTTGCGCTCTTGTGCGTATTTCCGACCCGCTTTTTTAATTCGTCGTATTCCGCGTTTATCTGTTGCATGTCCTCAGTGCTTCCGCCGTGGTCGGGGTGGTATTGCATAGCAAGTTTTTTGTATTGGCTGTAAAGCTCTTCCACCGTCTCAACATTCTTGAAAAATTTGTAAATCATGAGTATACCTCCTAAAAAAAATTTTTGAAAATCTATTGACTTTTTCGCTCCGTCGTGGTAAAATAAAGAAAAGTTAGATGCAGGGCGGGCAGGTTATCGCCCTACATTGGTAGCCGTTCGGGGAAGTGGTGAAACTTGAAAATCCGTTCGGCTGAGTTTGAGAGTTACATAGTCAAGTTTATCGAGTTATACACTCGATGAGCTTGACTATTTCTTTTTCGTCCCAGCCTAAGGCCTTTAAGTATTGTATCAGCCTGTAAAGCTCGTTTGCTGTCATTTCGTTCATCTCCTTCACCTGCCTTTTTGTTATTTGCTGTCACCCCTTGCGGGGCGCTCGACTTTTTCCGCTTTTACCGCCCTTCCCCGTTTCTTTATACTTGGAAGGTGAAGCCTTGCGGGCTTCACCTTCTTGCGCGGAGCTTATCATGCCCGTGGACGGCGGTCAAGGGGAAAATCCCCCGTCTTTGGGGATTTTAGGGAAAATTCGGGAGGGATAAAACGCACTACCTTTATGCTCACGAATTTTTCCGACCCTTGACAGACAAACACGGGTATGATAATCCTACCGCTAAAAAAACGCTCGGTTTCTCGGCGGTCGGGCTTAGCGGGTTAGCGAGACCCACGCCGAACCGCGGGGCCCGCTCCACCTCGGAAATAACGTTCAAGGAGGTTTACTTATGAGAAAAGCATATAAAATGAACAGAAAGAATATCTCTTTCACTCAACGCCTTGTTTTAGAAGATTGCCTTAACAACAAACTTAAAGTTAAATTTATTGCTCATAAACTCGGTCTTTCCGTTTCCGCCGTCTATAAGGAAATCAAGCGCGGCGAATACTTCCGCAAAGAATATTCCTATACCGATATTTACGGCGAAAGACATTATAAATTCGTTAAACGGTATAGTGCGAATAAAGCTCATGACAAATATAAATTCAATATGACCTCCAAAGGTCCCGACATTAAACTCGGTAACGATTATCCTTTCGTCAACTATATCGAAAGACGCGTCATTAAAGATAAACTTTCCCCTTGCGCCGTTCTCGGTGAAATCAAACGCGAACATCTCTTCAAAACCAATATCAGCAAAACTACTCTCTACCGCTATATTTCCATGGGCATATTTCCCCACCTCAAAATGAAACATTTACCCGTAGGAGAGAAAAAGAAACATTACAGAAAACCCGTTGCGAAACGTCCTCCGAAAGGTTTAAGCATAGAAAAACGTCCGAACGACGTTTCTCAAAGAAACTCTTTCGGGCATTGGGAAATGGATTGTGTGGTAGGAAAAAAGAGGACGAAAGATACTCTCCTTGTTCTTACCGAACGTCTGACGAGATACGAAAAAATCATTAAAATTCCGAACAGGAAACCCGCTTCTGTCGTTTACGTATTAGATTCCCTCGAAAAGAAATACGGGCAACAACAATTCAAAAAACTATTCAAGAGTATCACGGTAGATAACGGCGTGGAGTTTTCCGACTATGAAGGATTGGAGAAATCCATATACGACGAAACAGAAAAGCGCACGAACATTTATTACTGTCACCCGTATCGCTCATGTGAACGCGGAACGAACGAAAGAATCAACAGGGATATAAGAAGGCAAGTACCGAAAGGCACCGACTTTACAAAATATTCCGATAAGTCCATACAATTCATTGAAGATTGGGTAAACGCATATCCGAGAGAGATATTCGGCTTTGCTTGTTCAAAAGAAATGTTCGAGAAACAATTAGCCGCATTATAACGAAACAACAACCGAATAAAAGAACATTAAGCCGCCGCAAGACGGCTGTTTTGCGTTACCGAAGATACCGAATAAACAGATAAATTCCATATCGATATAGAAAATCGAATAAAAAAACACCCGCCGAAACTCTTTCGACGAGCGTTTTTTTATTTATTCAAAAATTTTTTGTGACTTTTTTGTGAAATTTCTCCTTAAACACTTGACAATAGGTTGATAATGTAGTTTTCGAATGAAAAAAAGGTTTTCGCAACGGCGAAAACCTTTTTTCATCATGCCCGTATGTTTTTCATACCAACCCGTAAGCGGTCAAAATGTTTATCTGCGCGTCAAAAATATTGCGCAGAAATTTTTTTACCGCGGTATTGGTCGCATTATCTATAAATATACTGTCGTTACTTTTCAGCATAGCGATGATGGCATTAAAATTCTGATAAATGACCTGGCAATCTTCCTCGATCGCCGTATATGCTTCCTCCGTGCCATAGTGCTGAATCGAATACATTTCGAGAATCGTATCGTTCATTTTATGGAAAATTTCCGTCTTTCCGGAAGAAAATACCTCCGCGGTTTCGTGATTCAGATCGCTCAAAAGCTGTATGAAGCGCTGCAATTTCTCGTTTCCGACCAAATCCGTAGCCATTATAACTCTACCCCGTTCTTTTTCAAAAGTTCCCTGGCGGAATCCACGCTATCCACCCCCGTTCTGTTTTTGATGGGAGCAAATTCCTTTTCCCGTTCCACTTCAAAAGGCAGAACGCTCTCCATCGGCCGAATGAGATCGACTGCCAGCGTCTCAAATTTCAATCCGTTTTCTCTTTCAGGCTTTTTCGTCTCTCCGCACTCGTCCACATATTCGATTTTCTTCTTTACGATATGCACGGGAATCCGTCTGTCCGCCGTCTCTTCCAATTTTGAAAGTCGGAAAAGATAATTGAGAATCACTCCGTAACGATAGGAAAGAACGCCGTCTTTCTCCCGCTTGTTCGCCATTTCTTCGCTCAATTCGTAATATTCTATGATCGCCGGGCGTCCGTCCTCTTCACAAAGAACCCCCACCCGTTCTTCGGGATAAGCCTTTGCGACCGCTTTCGCCCCGCAGTTGACTCCGCTCAACAACGTCGCTCCCACAAAAACGGGGTCGGCGATTCGCTGCAATACGTTGTCCACCGCATAAATATTGATCCATTCTATCCCGCGCGCATGGAGTTCTTCACACAGACCGGCGCGCCGCATGGAAGAAAACCAGCCGCCGTTGCCGTTGGGAGAAAGAGCGGGATAATCCTTGCTTTCCAAATAAATCTTCCCCTCAAAATCGACCGCGGGAGCCATGTCCTGAACAAAAAATTTTATTTCCGAGACCGGATACCCGAACATATCGTGTTCCCGCCAAAAGGCGACGGTCTCCTCATGATTTTTTTCGCTCGTCATGACATAAAGAGGAATATACGCACCACATTCCTCCACGACGTCTTTCAAATTTCTCATCTGCTGTTCAAAAATATACAGCGGGCGAGTAATTCCAATGTTATAAGCTCCCTTAGGACCGTCTACGCCCAGACGAGTCCCTTGTCCTCCCGCCAAAAGAACCGCGGCCACCTTACCGTTCCGAATGGCTTCCGCACCCGCGGCAAAAAATTCCTCGCGCCTCTCTTTAATGTCTTTCAAAGACATTCCCTCGATGGGTCGGATGTCTCTCCCCCTTCCGCTGAGATCTTCGGGATTTTTCAATACTTCTTCAAAAGACCAGTCTATTTTTTCTATCCCTTCCAGCAAACGGGATCTTTCCGCCTCGTTCAGCTCTTTATAAAATCGGAGAAGTTGTTCCTGTCCCTTTTCTTTCAGCAACTTTTCCGCCTGTTCGTAAGTCATAAATCATTCACTCTCGACGATTTTCTTATTATTGTAGCAAAATTTTTTGATAAAATCAAGCCTTTTTTGATAATTTCTTGCAAAATAAGAAAACCGAAAAATTATATGCTTCCCGACGGCTTTCCTGTCCCCCTGTGCATAAAACGAAGATTTATTTTTTGGCGATATATTTTCGCATATCGATCGCGCAGGCAATCAAAATGATCGCCCCTTTCACGATGGTCTGTATTTCCGGTTTGAGATTGAGAAACACCAGCCCGGCATTGACGAGCTGCAAGAGAACAACGCCGATGACGACCCCCTTTATTTTTCCGATTCCGCCCATGAACGAAACGCCGCCGATCACGCAGGCGGCGATCGCGTCAAGCTCGTAATTGACGCCCGTAGCGGTCGAATTGGAGGAGACTCGCGCGGATTCCACGAAGGCGGAGATGCCGTACAGTATTCCCGCGAGCGCAAAGACAATGACGATCGTCCTCGCCACGCTGACGCCGGAAACGGCGGACGCTTCCGGATTTGTTCCGACGGCGAACATATTTTTCCCCAGCCGGGTCTTGTTCCAGACAAACCACATAACGACGGCTACGGCAAGAACTATCCAAAAGTAATTGGGTATTTTTACGCCGCCGATTTTGAAACCTCCCGTTACGAGATCGAGATACCGATCGTCCAATCCGGCAATGGGCGCGCTGTTATTTTGACCCAGAGAAACATACCACATCACGAGCCCATAAAGAATAAGTTGGGTACCCAGGGTAACGATGAACGGGTGTAATTTGAATCTGGATACCATAAATCCGTTGAAGGCGCCGACCAAACCTCCTATGAGCATGGAGACGATAAGGGCAACGGGAATCAGCCAGGTTCCGAATGAAAGTCCCGAAAACATTTTGTTTGCGGTGCCGTTTGCCTGCAAAAGAGAGGCACAGACACAGGCGCAAAGTCCGAGGCACCTTCCGGCGGAAAGGTCGGTGCCCGTCAAGACAATGATGCCCGCGACTCCGAGTGCCATAAGGAGACGCGAAGCGGACTGCATCGCGATATTGACGACAGAGTCAAACGATAAAAACCGTTGATTGTAAATAAATACCACGATGACAAAGACAAAAATCAGCATATAGAGCGCATTATTGAGAAACCACTCTATAATTCGTTTTTTCTTCTCCGCTTTGGAAAGAGCCCGAAACTCCCTCCATTCCCCCTTTTTTCGGGATAGAAAACCCGTAGGTTCTTTTTCCTGTTTCATATTTATTTCCTCAGACATAAATTAAACTCTCCTCATACATATTTGGCGGCTAAAGCCATAATCTCTTCCTGCGTACAGTTTTTCCCGTCTACTTCCCCCGCGATTCTGCCGCCGGACATTACGATAATGCGGTCACACACGCCCATCAGCTCGGGCATTTCGGAAGAGACCATTATGATTCCTTTTCCCTCCCTCGCCATCCCGATAATTAACTGATAAATCTCGTATTTTGCGCCTACGTCGATTCCCCGCGTCGGTTCGTCCAAAAGGAGCACCTGAGGCTTCGTGAGCAGCCAGCGGCCGAGAATGACTTTCTGCTGATTTCCGCCCGATAGAGTCTTTATCGGCGTCGAGAGCGAAGGAGTTCGGATTTTCATGGCGTCGACCGCCCATTTCGCGTCCCTTGCCATTTTACGTCCCGACAAAAGTCCCGATTTTCCCCGATATCGCCGCAAATTGGAAATACAGGTGTTTTCCAAAACGGAAAGGCCGCCGAAAATGCCCGTGGCGCGGCGCTCTTCGGTAATGAGGGCAAAGCCCTTTTCTATCGCTTCGGACGGAGAGGAAATCTCCAACGGAATGCCGTGAAGCGCAATCGTCCCGTCCGACTTTTCGTTCATTCCGAAAATCGTTTCCAAAACTTCGGTCCGCCCCGCGCCGACGAGTCCGGCAAAGCCGAGAATTTCCCCCTTTCTTAAAGAAAAAGAAATATCGCCGATCGGCTTATAACGGGCGGAAAGATGCTCCACGCGCAAAAGTTCGCCGCCGATATCATGATCGCGAGGAGGATACATGTCGGTAAGTTCGCGCCCTACCATACGGCGAATAATTTTCTCTATCGTCAGATCCGACGCCGCGTCCGTAGAGACAAATTTTCCGTCCCTCATAACGGTCACTTCGTCGGAAATCTCCAAAATTTCTTCCATTTTATGAGAAATATAAATAATTCCGCAGCCGTTTTCCTTCAATCTCCGGATAATCTTAAACAGGTGCGCGACTTCCGGAGAGGTCAGAGAGGAAGTAGGCTCGTCGAGGACGAGAATTTTCGCATGATAGGAAACCGCCTTGGCTATCTCTACCATCTGGCGCTGCGCGACGGAGAGCTTACTCATCGGGACACGGGGATCTGCCTTGATTTCCAGTTCGGAAAAGAGCGTCTTCGTGCGCTTATACATCTCTCTTTCGGATACCAATCCGTATTTTATCGGATACCGCCCCAGCCATAAATTATCCATGACGTTACGCTTCAATATCTGATTCAGTTCCTGATGCACCATCGCGACGCCGTTTTCCATGGCGTCTTTCGGATCCGTGAAAGAAACTTCCTTCCCTTCGATTTTGATCGTCCCTTCATCTTTGCGATAAATCCCGAACAGACATTTCATCAGCGTGGATTTTCCCGCACCGTTCTCCCCCATCAGAGCGTGAACCGTCCCCGGCTTTACGAGCAATTTTGCCCCGTCCAGAGCCTTGACCCCGGGAAATGATTTTACTATATCCCGCATTTCCAAAAGATATTCGTATTCCGACATCCTTGCCTCCCGTTTTCCGGACAGATCTCCCTCCGTCCTTTTTTCCGCTTACGCATGCGTCACCGGCGTATAGGGGATCCTCAATTTTCTGACGCCCTCATCGAAACGATACTCGGTTCCGTCGAGAAAATCTTTTCCCGCCTTGATATTCAAAGCAATTTCTTCGATCGCTTCCGCCATCGCTTCTCCGTCCTGACGGACCGTGGCCTCCATGCTTCCGTTTCTCATTGCATCAAGCGCCGTAGCCAACGCATCTACTCCGTAAACGGGAATGTACGCTTTTGAAGTGTCGTTTTTACTCCCCGTTTCGTTATATCCCTTCGCCTTCAAGGCAGAAACCACGCCCAACGCCATATCGTCGTTGTTGCAGATGACAAGCTCTATATTCGGACAGTTGTTTTCTACTTTGAAAAGAGCGCTCATCATGGAATTTGCCGTGGCACTGTCCCAATTCGCCATTTGATCTTCGCCTACGCGTTGAAGAATGTTTCCCGACTTATCGGCAACCGTCAAATCCGCATTTTCCGACAAAATCCGATTTGCTTCGGAAACGGAATATTTTGTCCTCCCGTCCGCTTCGGCATTTCCCACTTCCGCACGGAACATGGCATATTGAATTTTCCCGTCGCCGTTCAGGTCATATTTTCTAAAACTTTCATCGGTCGATAAAAGCTCGGCGATCATCTGCCCCAATATATAGCCCGGTGCCGCGGGATCCGTTCCGACGAAACAAAATTTTTCCGAAAGATTTACGGATTCGTCACTGACTTCACGATTGAAAAATATCACGGGCAAATCCCGTTCCTTTGCTTTTCGGGCAAGCGCTTTCCCGGAGGCCTGAAAATCCACCGCGTTGATCAAGAGCAAATCCGCTCCTTTGATAATGGCGGCATCTATCTGCGTGCTCTGAGTCTGTTGGCTGTTTTCTCCGTTGTATGCGGTATAGGCTATTTCAGCGGAATGAGCCCTGAACTTTGACGCGAGCGCCGTCCTCACGGTAGAGATATAGCTGTCGTCGTATTTGTAGGCAAACATGGCGATATTATATCTGTCGTCCCTGCCGCATGAAACGGACATTCCGACCGTACCGATACCGAATAATGCAGTCAATCCGAGAATTAATGCTCTTCCGATAATTTTCATCAAAAAACTCCTCTATACAAATATTTTTCCCTGTGATTTTTGGGACGTTTCCTACTTAGTTTAACCAAAATTCAAAAAAAATGAATGAGAAAGTTCAATATACTTTTAGGAATTTATCATAATTTTTTATAAAAAATGCCTGCCGAAAATCGGCAGGCTGAATGTGGGGAAAAAACATTTAAATCTTTAAGCCCCAAATCGCCGCACAACGACGACGGGAAACATTCTCTTTATCGAAAAGCGGGCCTTTCGGCCCGCTTTTTCAAAGTTCACTGGTTGTAATATTGTTTCGATAGAAATTCATCTGCAAAGTTCCGTCATAATACGGCAGTATATCCTCTTCCAATTCTTCTATTTGGTCAATCCTGCCCGAAAGGTACGCTTCCAATCTCTCCTTGCAGGAAAGGACACGGAGGATAAGTCCGCCCAAGCGCGCGTCCTGAACCTCGAAACCGAAGCCTTTATTCTCTTTCAGCCAAAGCTCCTTAAACGATTCATAAAACGCCTTGATACGTCCGGGGAGAACGGCATAGTCCTCCTTCGCAAGCACCGACAAAGTTCTCTTATCGCCCTCTTTATAAGCCCGACGGGTACGTACCCCCAAATCGGCCTTGATTTCGAGAACAGAACAAAGTCTGGAAAGACAATCGAAAATATACTTAAATTCCCCCGCGCGCGCCGCGGCGTCGGAAAGTTTCAATGCATATCCGTCGTAAGGAATTTTACCTCTGCAAGCAACCGAGTCGTCCATAACGCCGAGGAAACAATCCGAATACAGTAACGATTTCGCAGGATTCTCCACCTTTTCGCCGGCGGAATTGTCGGACGTCAAGTTGGGGAGCTGCAAGGCCATAAAATCTTTATAGGACAAACCGAACAATTCTGAAAAGCCCTTTTCGATTTCCGCTTCGTCCGTTATGCCGTCTGCATAGCGACGAATTGCATACAATACGGGCAGGAGCGAGAAAAAGGAACATTCTCCGCCGTTGTCCTTCCACATCGTGATAAGGATATTTTCAATCCCGTATTTCTTCACGCTCTCCATCGCGGGCTTCATGGTCAGAAGAGAGTACGAGGACATGGGCGCGAATCCGTTCCAGCTCCACGCGCCGCCTGCAAACCAAATTTCTCTGCCGAACTCTTTATGGGACGCGAACATCGCGTCGTAATCGGCTCCGTCGGTATGGTAATAATCCCAATAGGTCAAAGCCACGTTTTCGGGTACACGGGCGCGTACCTCCTCGGGAATATGAATTTCCCGCCCGTAATAATCGCCGTGACAATGGATACGGAAAAACATATCGCTCCACATGTGCGGTTTGAAACCGTACTTTTTTGCAATCTCCGCCACTTTGGAAAGATGTCTGTTGAGGAGCTCGAAACGATCGACAAAGCCATGTTTATCCAAATATTTTCCCAGCCCCACCATATGCGCTTCGTCCATGCCGATGTGGACGTTCCGGCTGGTAAAATTCTTCGCCAGAGAAGCGAACAGTTTATCGATAAATTCGTATGTCTTGTCCTCGTCGATGAGAAGAATATCGTTTACGTCGATAATCTCTCCAAAACGCGCCAATTTCGCCGGACAGGTAAAATGCGCGAGCGTCTGAATACAGGGAATCAGCTCAATCCCGTGTTCCTTCGCATATTTGTCCAAATCTTTCAGCTCCGCTCCCGTATATCGGCCGCGGAGATACCCGAAATAGGGTTCCCCCTCCACTTCGTATGTGTCTTCGGTATACAGTTCCAAAGTATTATAGCCCATCTTTTCCAGACAGTCTATCATGCGTTTCACGGCCTCCGGCTTCATCACCGCGTTCCGCGAACAATCCAGCATTACTCCGAAATGTTTATATCCTTTCATATGATTTTCCCTTCCTTCATTTTGATGAACTCATTATAGCATATTTTTCCGTTTCCGACAATAAAAATCTTTCTCCGCATTTCTAAAATCTTTCATAAATCATCCCACCTTCCGGACATTTCGGAGATTTTTATGAAAGAAAAAAATTCTTTCAAAAATTTTCTATTTTTCCCTTGACATTTTTCTCTAATTGAGATATAATATCATTAAGAAAACTTGAAACAGAGTTAAAAAATAATTCACAAGGAGATGTAAGACTATGAAGAAATTTATTTGCCCTATCTGCGGTTATGTTCACGAAGGAGATACTCCCCCGGCGGAATGCCCTATCTGCCATGCTCCCGGCGCAAAATTCAAAGAAATGACGGAAAAGACCTGGGCGGCGGAGCACATCGTCGGCGTAGCGAAGGACGCGCCCGAAGATATTAAGGAAGGGCTGAGAATGAACTTCAACGGCGAATGCAGCGAAGTCGGCATGTATTTGGCTATGGCGCGCGTCGCTATCCGCGAAGGATATCCCGAAATCGGCGAGTTCTATAAGCAAGCGGCCTGGGAAGAAGCGGAACATGCCTGCAAATTCGCAGAGCTCTTGGGCGAAGTCGTTACCGATTCCACCAAGAAGAACCTCGAACTGCGCGTAGACGCGGAATTCGGCGCGACGCAGGGCAAAGTCGACATCGCGAAAAAGGCGAAGGAGCTCGGTCTCGACGCGATTCACGATACCGTACACGAAATGGCTCGCGACGAAGCCCGCCACGGCAAGGGATTCGAAGGGCTTTTGAAGAGATATTTCGGCAAGTAATCTGATTTTGCTTACACTTTCAAGATAAATCCCCTCTCCCGCCCTTTCTTCGGAAAGGACGGGAGTTTTTCTGTTTTCCAAAGACTTGACAGGGCGGGAAAATCATGATAAAATGTAATTTGTTATTACAATACAGGGAGAAACGCTCATGAAAATTCGCCTCGCCGACTATGTAGCGAACTTCCTCGTCGATCACGGAATTACAGATTGCTTTACCGTAGTCGGCGGGGGTGCCATGCATCTCAACGATGCGTTCGGCCACAAGGCAGGCCTCAAATGCCACTATAATCATCACGAACAAGCCGCGGCGATCGCCGCGGAGGCTTATGCTCGCCTCGACAACCGTCCCGCGCTCGTCTGCGTGACGACAGGCCCCGGCGGAACAAACGCCATTACGGGCGTTTTGGGCGCCTGGCTGGATTCCATCCCCATGTTCGTCGTCAGCGGGCAGGTACGCTACGATACGACCGCCCGTTATGCCGAGCAATTTACAAGCGGTCTCCCCCTCAGAGCCGTAGGGGATCAGGAATTCGACATTACCCGTTCGGTCGGCTGCATGTGCAAATACGCGGAAATGCTGGAAAAACCGGAAGATATCCGCTATATGTTGGAAAAGGCATGGTTTCTTTTGAAAACGGGACGCCCCGGCCCCGTATGGCTGGATATCCCCGTCAATTATCAAGGAATGACGATCGAAACGGAAGGACTTCGCGGCTATGATTCGGCCGAGGAGAAAGCGAAACTTCCCGCTCCCGTAAGCGACAAGACGGCAGATAAAATTATTAAAAAGATTGCCGTTGCCAAACGTCCCGTCATTTATGCGGGAGGCGGAATCCGCCTGTCAGGCGGATTCCCGGCTTTTCGAAAAGCCGTCGAACGGCTCGGCGTTCCCGTCGTCACTTATTGGAACAGCGTGGACCTTATCGAGGACGATCATCCCCTCTATTGCGGCAGAGGCGGAAATATGGGCGACCGGGCGGGCAATTTTGCCGTACAAAACAGCGACCTTCTCTTAGCGGTCGGAACCCGACTGAGTATTCGTCAGGTCGGATATAATTGGAATACATGGGCGCGGGAAGCGGAAGTCATCATGGTAGACATCGACCCCGCGGAAATGAAAAAGCCCACCATTCACGTAGATATGCCCGTCCACGCCGACGCAAAAGATTTCTTTGAAGCGCTTTTGCGCCGTACGGAGAAAAATTCCGCCGCCAATCCCGTCTCTTCGAGGGAAGATTGGAGAGAACAGTGCCGAGCCTGGAAAGAGCGTTATCCCGTTACCTTGGAACGTCATTGGTCGGAGAACGGAAAGACGGCCAATGTCTTTGCCTTTATCCGTTTTTTGAGTGACAGTCTCCCCGAAAACAGTCTGACGGCCGTCAGTAACGGCGCATGCTGCGTCGTAGGACATCAAAATTGGCGAATGAAGCGCGGAACTCGCTTTATCATCAATAGCGCCGTTGCCAGTATGGGTTACGGTCTGCCCGCGGCAATCGGACTGTGTCTGGCGGGCAAAGGAAAAGAGACGATTTGCCTGGAAGGCGACGGCAGCATCATGATGAATTTGCAGGAATTGCAGACGATCGTCACTTCGAAACTCCCCATCAAAATTTTTCTCATCAACAACGAAGGATATCACAGTATCCGTCAGACACAGAACAATCTTTTCAGCGAACATACGAAAGTCGGAATCGGTCCCGAAAGCCACGATTTATCTTTCCCCTCCTATAAAAAAATTGCGGAGGCCTTCGGATACCCCTATTTCGAAGCGCACAGCAATGCCCAAATGAAAGAGGCGGTAAAAGAAACTTTAAGTACGGAAGGTTTCGCTTTTTGTGAGATTTTTACCGATACGAAACAGGTCTGGGAGCCGAAAAGCAGTACCAAACGTTTGCCCGACGGGCGGCTGATCAGCCCGCCCTTGGAAGATCTCGCGCCTTTTTTGGACAGAGACGAACTCCTGAAAAACCTGTATATTACTCCCATAGAAGAAAACGATTCCCATTAAATGCGGGAATCGTTGAATCCTTTCTTATCGACACGATCGGGCGGATTCTACGGAAGTTTTTTCGCCACCATCTTGTTTTTCGTAAAAAGGCTGCGGACAGATATTGTCCGCAGCCTTTTCAAACTTACTTTACGGCCTTTTCGACGATTTTTTCCATTTCTCCGAACTGTTTTTCCATTTCTCCCGCGAGTGCCAGCTGTGTACGGCAACGGACGAGGTTATGATCGGGATATTTGATCGCGAAATACGTATCGCCCGAAAGATAATCCGTCAGGAAGCGCATGCCGCATTCCACCGTCATGAGATATGCGCCGTAAGGAAGAAGTTCCTTCTCCTTTTCGGTGATACTGTCTTTCACCGCACCGCAGTAGCCCTTGGCATAGGCCTCGAAAAGCCCGATATCGAAATGCACCTTTCCGAGATCCTTCTCGTCCTCCGCCGCGGTAGAAGCGCCGAAACGGATGGAATCGCCGAAATCGTAAAGCATGGACCCCGGCATGATCGTGTCGAGATCGATGACCGCACGAGCCTCGTCCGTCTTTTCGTCCATGAGGATATTGTTCAGCTTCGTATCGTTGTGCGTGACCCGAAGGGGCAGACTCCCGTCCGTAAGCCCCTTCGCCGCCGTCCCATAAGTATCTTTATGCGACAGCAAAAAGTCGATTTCCCGTTTGCAGTCTTTCGCCCGACCGCATTTATCCGCTTCCAGCGCCGCAAGAAAATCGCGGAAACGCTTGGGAGTATCGTGGAAATGCGGAATCGTCTCCGTCAGCAGCGAAGCATCGAATTCCGCGAGATGATTCTGGAATTCCCCGAATGCTTTTCCCGAATTGAAAAATACCCTCTTATCCGTAACCTGCTGATACGTGACCGTATTCTCGATAAACGCATACACGCGGTAACATTCCTCGCCTTTGAGAAAAGATCTGCCGTCTTTTGTGGGGATGACGTCCAGCGTCTCCACGCCGCGTTTTTTCAGATGCTCCGTCACGCGGCAAATATTGCGCATGAGACTATCGGGATCGGGAAATACGTGCGTATTCATCTTTTGCATGATGTAACGCTTTTCCGTCGTCGTCACGAGCAAAGTCAGATTGATATGCCCTTCTCCGTAAGGGCGGATATCCGTCACTTCTCCTTCCAGAGAGAAAACATCCGCCGCCGGCTTATAAGTCCTTGTACATTCCGTCATGGATATACCCTCCTATCGCCTCTTTGACCTCCTGCAAATCTTCCCGATAGGTGATACCGTACCACTTATCCGTATTTTTGAATACTTTCACGCTCGCCCGTCCCGTATCTACCGCTTTGGAAATGACGCTGGGAATAAAAAATTCGTCTTTGGCGAGATTTGCCGTCGAAAGGAACTTCCCATATTCCTCTTTCAAAATGTCGAAGATATCCGTCGTCAGCCCCCAAAGATTCATGGATACGGGCGTATCGCCGGGAAGGACCACTTTTTTCCCGTCCAGTTCACAGCTTCCGTCGGGTGCAATCTTCGTGACCTCCGTCACTTTTTTGAGATAACCGTTTTCCGTCTCGCACACACCGCGGGAAACCGTACCGTTTTTGCTGAGCGTATTTTCGAGAAGATACGCCGTCATCGCGTATTCCCCCGCCCGCGCGGAAGCGAGGTGTCTCTGAATTTCAAAAAACGCGTTATGCCCGTAATAATCGTCCGCATTGATGATCGCAAACGGTTCCTTTACGGCATCCGCACAGCACAAAATTGCATGGGCGGTACCGAAAGGTTTTGTTCTTCCTTCGGGCAAATCTTTCATGTCCTGCAATACGTATTCGACATCTATCGTCTTTGCGATACGATTTCCCACGAGGCGTTTGAAATCCTCCTCCATATCCTCGCGAACGATAAACACCGCCTTTTCAAACCCCGCCGCCTTTGCGTCGTGAACGGAGAAATCCAGTATTCCCTTTCCGTCGGCCGTGATCGGCTCCGCCTGCTTCAATCCACCGAAACGACTGCCCATTCCCGCAGCCATAACCACCAATGTCGTCTTCATAAATTCAGCTCCTCATATTGACTTTTCTCTTTTATTCTGCTATAATTATACTATATCGAATACTATAAATATATACATTTCTTTATCACGTATCTATAAAATCTGATAATTTTTGAGGCAAATCATGGAAAATCCCGTCTATCGCGAATGTCCCGTTAAAAACGTGCTCGCCCTGGAATCCCTGTTCACTTTTTCCAAAAGAAAATTTCCCGACAATTACGCCTTCAAGGGGGAAAGCCACGATTTTACGGAAGTGGTCTGCGTCACCGACGGCAAAGTCGGCATTACCGCCGAAAAAAACGTCTATATCCTCTCCGCAGGACAAATAATCGTACATCTCCCGGGCGAATTTCATGCAATTTGGTCCGACTGCGGAACCGAACCCGAAACCGTGATTTTTTCTTTCCGTTCGAGCGCTTTTCCCGAAATCTCCCGACGAGTATTTGCGCTCTCCCCCGATAACGTATCGGAGATAAAATCCGTTTTTCGGGCCGCACAAAAAGCCTTTCGCCTTGAAAATACCGACGTTACGGGCATTCGGGAAGGCGCGGAGACGGAAGCCTCGGCAGTCGTCAAACGACTGGAACTCTTTCTTTTATCCGCTCTCTCCTCTGATTACGCCGCCTCTTCCGAATATAAAGGAAGAAGCGCAGAAAATTATTTCCGCATTCTTTCCGTCATGGAAGAAAGGATTTCCGACGCGCTCGACGCGGCAACCCTTGCAAAACTGTGCAACATGAGTGTTCCCGCACTCGAAAAAACCGTATTCCGATACTCCGGCTGCGGAGCAATGACGTATTATAACGTCCTGCGCATGCAAAAGGCCGCAGAGCTTCTTTCGGCAGGCGCGAGCGTAAAAGAAACCGCGCTTTCCCTCGGTTTTGCCAATCAGAATTATTTCAGCGCCAGTTTCAAAAAATGGTCCGGATATGCGCCCTCTCAATATGCGGGGCGGATGTTTCAACACGCCGAACACAGGTAAGCAGTCCGACGCTTTCATGGTCTGCAATTCTTATATGTATGCTTTTTCGTACAAAAATCGCCCCGCCGCCGACGAACGCGGCAGCGGGGCGATTTCCCAATTTTTATATCCGTATGCGTTCCAACAAAATTTTTTCAAAACGTCTGAGCCCTTCGCAGGGTTCTTTCGAAAGAAGACGCTCCGCCCGTTCCTTCAAAATTTTTGCTTTTTCGCCATCTCCGCAAAGCGCGGCATACGCGGCCAAAATCCTGGACGCCGAAGCCGTCTCTTCTTTCAAATAACGTTCGGCAAGTTTTCCGCTTTCCTCCGCCCGTGTCCTGTCCCCGACGAGACTGTGCATATATACGAGCTCCGCCGCAGTCTGAGAAAATTCCGCTTCCGAAAGGTACGAAGACGCGGAAGCCAAACGATTGAGACTGTCCGCCGCCCGCTCCGTCTCCCCCTTTTCGATATGATACCGATAGCGCAAATCAAGCATCACCGCATACATGGGTTCGTCCTCCGCAAGCTGAGGAAAATCGTAATACAGTTCCCGTTCGATTTCAGAAAAGCTCTTGCCTTCATACAGTTCCCCATAGATTTCCATGGCACAGAGCATCGCTTTTTCCGCGGGCAATTCTCTTTTTATACCGCAAAAAATCAGCATGTCCGTCTTCCCGCCCGAATAGGCAAAGGGTACGGCATTGAGCAGAAACAGATAGGCGGCGTAGGGAAATCCGCCCCAAAAGAAGCAAGCTATATTTTTCCCTTGCAGAAGCAGGGCGAACAGCAAGAGAACAAATGCGTAAATTCCGCCGAAAACAAGACCGCCGATCGTATAAAGCTCCGCGCGCTTTTTCATATTCCCGCTCCGAAGAGGAACCGCCTGCGTCTGGTCGGCCCGAAAGGGCGACGCGACCGAAAAACGGAGTTTCCCCTCCCTTTCCGAAAAGCGGAAAAAAGAAAATTTCGTCATTTTTATCTTCATTCCCCGCGACTTTGCGAAGAGAATATGCCCGCATTCGTGAAGCGTAGGCGCTAAAATACAGGCGGCAAAAAATCCGCATATCGTCCATACGAGTGCGGAAAGGCCGCTCTGCCGCCAGGCATAAAAAAGCGCGACCAAAAGTTCTCCCGCGGTCATTAAAACCAAGAGAAGCCACGAATAGGCAGAAGCTAAAATCCGTTTCATAATTCCTCCGTCCCTACATCAGGCCGCGCTTTTTTGCATATCCTTCCAAATTATCGCTGTCGCTGACGATAATTTCGGGAAAGTTCAGCTTGTCCATAATCACTGAAAACAGAACGGCCCCGCCGCCCAGAACGTCTGCACGCTTCGGCTGCACGCCCGGAAGCAGCGCGATTTCCGCCGCCGTCATTCCCGTCAGTCTGTTCGCGAGCGTCCGCATCTGTTCGCGGCCGATAACCGTACCTGTAATTTTTGACGGAATATAGTCCCGCATATCGAGCGTAAGCGCCGCAAGCGTCGTGGCGGTTCCGCCGATGGCGTACATGGAAATCCCCTCGGGAACCTGTCCGTATTCCTTTACCGCTTTCTCCGCGGCGGCTTTCAATCGGTCTCTTTCCGCGCCGCACAGATCTTTTAAGCGAACAACGCCGATGTTGACGCTCTTTTTGTAAATTACCGCGCCGCCCGCGCGGATGATGATTTCCGTACTCGCGCCGCCTACGTCGATGATGCCGCCGTCCTTTTCGCCGAGCGCGCCCAAAATTCCGATTTCCGCTTCCTCTTCGCCGGAAATAACTTCCACGTCCAAACCGCAAAGCTCTTTGACTCGGCCGATAAAGGCCGTTCCGTTTTCAGCCGAACGCACCGCCGCCGTGGCAAAAGCATAGACGTCCGCCGCGCCCTCTCTTCTCGCCCGAGACAAAAAATCGGCTACGGCCGATGCGGTGCGGGAAATCGCTTCATCTTTCAGGAAGGGAGATGAGGCTATCCCCTCGCCCAGACGAGTAGTATTGAGTGTCTTATATAAAACTTTTCCGTCCGCCATCATCATGAGGCGAACGGAATTGGAACCGATATCGATTACGGCTGTCTTATTCATTAATTTCCTACCTTATCGTCCTTGTTAATCCACCCGTATTTGTGGGCTTCCTGTTCCAAATAGTAATCGCTGAGATAATATTCAAGATCGCTCTTGCTGTTATCCCGCTGTTCTTCGAGTCGGGAGATTTCCGCTTCGCTGTCCGCGATCTTATTATTCAGCACGACAATCTTTATAACTTGGTACAAAATCACGGCGAGCAGACAGACGACGACCAACGTCCCCGCTACCGCGGCGGCGGTAACTACCCGTTTTAATTTTTCCTGTGTCATATTGAATGCACCTCTTTTTTCTTTGAGTTTTTCGTGCTTTTTCGTCTTTTTAGTACCTTTCTGGCTCTATTATAGCACAGTTTCCACAAAAAAGCAACTATTAAATGGATACTTTTCAAATATAATATCAATCCCAAAGCGTTTCCGAGATACATATATACCCGAAAATTCGGAAACGCAAACAGAACGGAAGCAAAAATACTCATTCCCGCAAATACTAAAAAAAACGCGACGTCGAACGCTATGGAAAAAGCCGAGGGAAAAAGTTTTCTCAAAACATAGAAAACTTCATAGACGACGCCGCTCGCCACGCCCGTGAGGACGCAGACGAGAAAAACAAAAATCTGATTCGCCGCGTCCATTTTCCGCCCCCGTCATTTGAACAGCTTCGCGCGGAGATTCTTTCCGCCGTAACGAATTCCGGAAACATTTCCCGTCGCCGTAAACGTTCCGCTCGTTTTGGAAAAGCCCGTGATCTTTAACCCCGAACCGGTCACGTATAATTTCGTATTGCTTCCCGAAAGGCAAAGCGCAATCTGGCTTTCCGAAAAGGCCGATACGCTCTCCACGCCCGTGACCGTGATACTTTTCTGTTGTTCGATTGTCAATGAATGTAAAATTTCCTGCATACCTTATGATATGCAGGAAACTTCTTTCTTTATGACCCTTTCGATTTTTTATTTGAGATTCTTTTCGCGGAATCTCGCTTTTGCCCGCAACTCGCTGTCCAAAATCCGCTTACGGATACGCAGCGATTTCGGAGTCACCTCTAAAAGTTCGTCGTCGGCAATAAATTCCAGACATTCTTCGAGACTCATTTTGCTGACGGGAATCAGCGTGAGCGCGTCATCGCTCGAGGAAGAACGGGTATTGGTGAGATGTTTGGTCTTACATACGTTGATATTGATATCGTCCGCTAAATTGGTATATCCCACGACCATACCTTCATACACGGGCGTACCGGGCGTAATAAACAGAGTTCCGCGCCCCTGTGCGTTGAACAGTCCGTAAGTCACAGCTTCGCCCGTCTCGAACGCGACCAAAGAACCCGTATTCCGACGCTGCATGTCGCCCTTATACGGCTCGTATTCAAAGAAAATGGAGTTCATGATTCCCTGTCCTTTGGTATCGGTAAGAAATTCGCTCTTATATCCGAAAAGTCCGCGGGCGGGAACGGTAAATTCGAGACGCATGCGGCTGCCGACCGCGCTCATGTGCACGAGCGTACCCTTTCGATTGCCCATACCGGAAAATACCGGACCCGTCATGTCTTCGGGTACGTCTACGACGAGGCGCTCGATCGGCTCGTAAAGTTCGCCGTCGATTTCCTTATAAAGGACTTTGGGCGTGGATACCTGAAATTCGTACCCCTCGCGGCGCATCGTTTCGATAAGAATGGAAAGATGCATCTCGCCGCGGCCGCACACGCGGAAGGAATCGGCCGTATCCGTATCGTTTACGCGCAGGGATACGTCGCGGAGCAATTCTTTATACAGGCGTTCGCGGAGCTGGCGGGTCGTGACGAATTTGCCTTCTTTTCCCGCGAAGGGACTGTCATTGACGGAAAACGTCATCTCGACGGTCGGTTCCTCTATCTTGACGAATTGAACAGGCTCCACCTTGGTAGGCTCGCAGACGGTATCGCCGATATTCAGCCCGTCGATGCCCGAAAACACCACGATATCCCCCGCTTTCGCCGTCGGAACGGAAACCCGTTCCAAGCCTTCGATTTGATAGAGATTGGCTATCTTACAATTTGTGCGCACTTTATTGTCGTTATAATTGCAAATACTTACGGGCTCGTTGGCGCGGACGGTACCCCGTTCGATACGGCCGATCCCGATACGGCCGACAAATTCGTTATAATCGATACAGGAAACCAGAAGCTGCGCGGGTCCTTCCGTATCCATATCCATGGGGGGAATATGGGAAAGTATGGTATCAAAAAGCGGATTGAGGTTATCCTCCTGTTTGTCGGGGGTAAGGGAAGACGTTCCCGCACGGCCGCAACAGTAAACGATGGGACTTTCCAGCTGTTCGTCCGTGGCGTCCAGATCCATCATCAATTCCAAAACTTCGTCCACGACTTCGGAAATCCGCGCGTCGGGACGGTCCACCTTATTGATGACGATGATGAGTTTGAGTTGGAGTTCCAGCGCCTTCTGCATGACAAACCGCGTCTGCGGAAGCGGCCCTTCCGCCGCGTCCACGAGTATCAGAGCTCCGTTCACCATTTTGAGAACGCGCTCCACTTCGCCCGAAAAGTCGGCGTGGCCCGGCGTATCTACTATATTTATCTTCACTCCTTTATAATGCGCAGAAGTGTTCTTTGCCAAAATAGTGATTCCGCGTTCCCGTTCGAGATCGTTGGAGTCCATGACCCGATCCTGCACCTGTTCGTTGGCGCGGAACATTCCGCCCTGCATCAGCATCTGATTGACCAACGTCGTCTTGCCGTGGTCTACGTGGGCGATAATTGCGATATTCCTCAAATCGTCTCTAATCATATGTCATTCCTTCTTTTTCAGTCTTTTTAACTTTACTATTTTAATACTTTTTTTCGGATATGACAACAAATTCCGCGGTCTATTCCGAAAAAACATGAAAATATTTCCGCAAAAACGCTTTTGCGGAAATATTTCAAAGCTCGCAAACCTTTGTATTCCTGTATTTCACAAAACGTATCGTATACCCGTTATCTTCCGTCGGAACGCTCTCCTCGATGACGACAAATTGCTTCCTTTGATCCAGATTCGGGAAAAACGTTTCCGCTCCGCCGTCTGCGTCCACCTTCGTCACGAGCACTTCTTCGCAATAAGGCAAAAGTGCCTCATATACCGACGCTCCGCCGATAACATAAATATCCTCGGACTTCCGTTTTTTCATCTCCGATTTCAAGGCTTCCATATCGGATACAACGATACAGTCGTCCCGCTTCTGACTCCGCGAAAGGACGATATTCGTCCGATTTTTCAGCGGCTTTCCGCCGGGAAACGAACGCAGGGTATTTCCTCCCATCACCACCGTCTTCCCGCTCGTCGTCTCGCGGAAAAATTTCATGTCTTTGGGAAGGGAAAACATCAGGGAATTTTCTCGGCCGATTCCCCAATTTCGGTCGGCATGTAAAATCGCGCGGATCATATCGCCACCGGGATTTTCGTATCCAGCTTTTCAAACTCATAATTTTCGAGCTTAAAGCTGTCTACCGTGAAATCATAGAAATTTTTAATGTCCGGATCTACAATGAGTTTAGGAGCGGGGTGCTGCGGCTTTTCCAGAATCTCCCTGACGATCGGAATATGCCTGTCATAAATGTGCGCATCGGCAATGACGTGTACGAGTTCACCCGCTTTCAACCCCGAAACCTGTGCAAACATGATGAGCAAAACGGCATATTGCAGCACGTTCCAATTATTTGCCGTCAGCATGTCGTTGGAACGTTGGTTGAGAATCCCGTTGAGGGTATCCCCCGAAACATTGAACGTCATCGAGTAAGCGCAGGGATAGAGGTTCATTTCGTGAAGGTCTGCAAAATTATAAATATTCGTCATAATGCGGCGGCTGGAAGGATTATTCTTCAAATCAAACAACACGCGGTCGACCTGATCGAATTCTCCCTCTTTATATTTTGCCTTCTGCGCCAACTGGTAGCCGTACGCTTTGCCGATAGAGCCGTTTTCGTCCGCCCAACTATCCCAGATATGAGAATGAAGGTCTCGGATATTATTGCTTTTTTTCTGCCATATCCATAATAATTCGTCAATGCAGGATTTGAACGCGGTGCGGCGAATGGTAAGAATGGGCAGTTCCTCGCGGAGATCATACCGATTGACGATCCCGAATTTCTTTACCGTATGTGCGGGAGTACCGTCTTCCCATCTGGGACGGACATCCAATTCCGTGTCCCAAAATCCGTTTTCCAAAATATCCGTCATATTTTCCACAAAAACCCGATCTGCTCTGCTCATGAAATCCTTCCTTTGTTTTGATTATTATCGATATTTATCAACGATACAGCGTACCTAATAAAGATCCGTGTTTTTAATTATAACACGTTTCTGCTCTTTAAGTCAAGAAGTAGACCGCTTCCGTCAAAAATTGCTCCCATCTTGCACAGAAAAATATTCCGTTTTAAGCTCTACTATTTACGGATAAAGGCTTCATTTTCATCTGAAAGTTTTGTGTCCTCGGAAATAAATCTTTCCACCCGCATGTGAAGATCATACTTTTCCCGAAGCGCAAAAATCTTTTTCATCATGGGCGAAGCATGATGCTCGTCAAGGGCCTTCTGGTCTTTCCAACGATCAACTAAAAGGAGTGTTTCCGGATCGTTTACGGAAAGGAAATATTCGTATCCTTCATTTCCCGATTCCTCAAGGATTTTTTTTACAATTCCGAGTGAAATCATCTCCTCTGCAAATTTTCGTGCCGCACCGTTCTTTCCCGTATAATAAATATGGATGATAATACTCACAGATAGCTCCTTGTTTTAAGATAATTCTATACTATGTCAAAAATCGCTTTTTCTTAAAAATAAACACACGAACAGTCAAGCATAAGAAAGCGCGAAAGCAACCCCGACGTAAATTTACTTATTCAACTTTGAACTGAGCCATATAATCAGTTCGACGGGGATTCCCAAAATAAAAATCAACCAAACTTCATATTCCAAAAGTTGAAGATAAACCGCGGCGAGAAGAGACCAACAAAGTACGGAAAGCACTGCCGTCCTGTATACTTTATTCATTCTTATACTCTTTTCCGTCTTTCGGTTCTTCCAAAGAAGAGCGAGGCAAGATACGGGGACCGCCCATACGAACGCCTGCCAATAGTCGATATTGGCTTTCAATTTCAGATATACGTAGACCAGGGTAGCAATCAAAAATACTACCACCACGGACAAACTGAGAATAATCCACTGATTATAACGTTCCAATGCTCTTTTTTCCTCCGCCTTATCCGCTATTTTTTCAGCCGCGTGTTCATGAATCAAATCATCGAGGGTAATCCCGTAAATTTCCGAAAGCGTTGCCAAAACGGAAATATCCGGGAGAGAATCTCCGTTTTCCCATTTGGAGATTGTTTTATCCGAATAATTGAGCATCTCCGCAAGTTCCCCCTGCGTCAGATTTTTACGTTTTCTCAGCTCTATCAAGTTTTTCGCCACAATCATCTTAACAGTACTTTCCATATCTTCAATATACCATATTTTACCCCAAAAATCAAGCCAAACAACGGCATTTTTATTAAATTCTACTGTGAGTAGAGTTTATTGTTTCACTCGAATAAAAGGAGAAAGACAATCTCTCATAATTCTATATCGGTAGAAAAACATTATCCGTAACGCCTATTGCTTTCTGTAATAGGACTAGATATAATATAAACAGATGACAAATGTCACTATTTGATCATTTTTTATTACACAAACTGATTCTACCCCTTAATACTATATCGGGAAGAATCTTAAGAAGCAAAAATTTGGAAGGAGCTCTATGAAAATTACCGTAATTTGCGATGTACTCGGACAACCGAATAACGGCACCACCATCGCCACCTTAAACCTTATCCGACATTTACGAAAAAAGGGACATGAAGTTACGGTAGTTTCGGCAGACGAAGAAACGGACGGTGAAAAAAATCGTTTCGTTGTTCCGAAAATGAATTTCGGACCTTTGAACAATGTATTCAAACGAAACGGAGTCGTCCTTGCGAAAGCGAACAAAAAAATATTGACGGAAGCCATTAAAAACGCCGACGCGGTACATATTCAATTTCCTTTGTTTTTAGGCTCAAAGGGTGCAAAACTTGCGAAAAAAATGAACAAGCCACTTACCGCGAGTTTTCACTGTCAGGCAGAAAACGTGACTTCTCACATAGGAATGATGAACGTCCCGCTCGTAAACCGATTGGTCTATCGGACTTTTTATCGTAATGTATACCGTTACTGTGACGTCATCCACTATCCTACGCGATTTATCAAAGAAGAATTTGAAAAAGAGACCCACCCTACCGAAGGTCGGGTAATTTCCAATGGAGTTAATGACGAATTTTTTCATCAGTCAAACCAAAGGCGAGTCTCGGATAAATTTACGATTGTCTGCACGGGACGTTACAGCCGCGAAAAATCTCAGGTCACTCTGATCGAAGCGGTTGCGTTATCCCGACACAAATCGGATATTAAAGTAATTTTTGCCGGAGACGGACCGGATAAAAACCGTTTGAAGCACAGAGCCGAAGAACTCCGTACGGATTGTGAATTTCATTTTTACACACGCCCGGAACTTTCGGCACTCCTGAACGGAGTAGATCTGTATGTACACACTGCTTTAATGGAAATAGAAGCAATTTCCTGTATGGAGGCCATCGCCTGCGGACTGGTACCCGTAATCTGCAATTCCAAGCGAAGCGCCACAAGATTTTTCGCCATAGACGAAAACAATCTTTTTGAAGAAAAGAACGCGGCGGCGCTTGCCGAAAAAATCGATTTTTGGTACGAAAACGATGATTTGAAACGAGAGTACGTCGAAAAATATTCGGAAATGAGAAAAAGTTTTTCTCAGTCCGCCTGTATGGAAGAAATGGAAAAGATGCTGATGAATACGATAGACGGGAGGAGGCAAGCCAAGTGAAAACGTATTATTACAGCGATGAACTGAATGACGATTTTGCGGGAACAAACATCAAACAAAAAGAGTTACCCGAAAATTATCGGTATTTCTCTCGCAATCCTTTGAGAAAATTTTTTGAATTCATTCTCTACCGATTAATCGTCACACCAATTATTTTTCTCAGCCAGAAATTAATTTTCCGTGTAAAGATAAAGAACCGGCGAGTTCTGAAAGGCTATAAAAAGAATGGTTATTTTCTGTATGCCAATCATACGGCAGCCGTCAAAGACGCCTTGATTCCGACATTGGTTACATTTCCGAAAAAGGCTTATATCATCATTAATCCCGACGGAGTATCTATCCCCGTCGTCGGGAAAGCCGTGGAATTATTAGGCGGAGTACCTATCCCCACTTCTCGCAGAGGCATGCGCGGATTCTGCGGCGCCGTCTCCCGCCATGCGGAAAAAAATCATTGCGTCGTGATTTATCCCGAGGCGCACATATGGCCCTATTATACGAAAATCCGTCCTTTTAAAGACGTATCGTTCCGTTACCCCGTAGAAGAAAATAAACCTGTGTTCTGTTTTACCACTACTTATCAGAAACGCAGGTTTTCAAAACTTCCCAAAGTAACGGTCTATATCGACGGACCGTTTTTCCCCGACACAAACCTTTCCTTAAAGGAAAATCGAAAAAAACTCCGCGACCTTGTCTATGAAACCATGACCGAAAGAAGCAAAAACTCTACCTATGAATATGCGCATTATGTCAAGGAAGCTCCCGCTCCCGACTCGGTTCCCTGTCCCGAAGTTGTTCCTCTTGCACCGAATCACGTCCAGGAAATCCCTCAGGAAGAAGAAACCGCCCCTGTCGGTATTGCCGTATAAATTTTATCGTGTGAAAACATATATCGTTGGATGCCTCCGACAGAAGAACGAAGATTGTCGTCTCGATTAAAAAGACTGTAAAACAAAAAAGAACGGATTTTATCCGTTCTTTTTTATATCTATGCTCTTTCGATTGCCTGATAGATTTCCTTCAAATCCTCCGTCTCGTAATCCTCTATCCGCCCCAAATCCGCATATTCCGCGATTTTTGCATCCAAAGGCATTTTTGCAAGAGCGGGGATTCCGTATTCTTGTGCAATCGCCGCCGCTTTGCTTTGGCCGAAAATTTCGATTTTCCGGCCGCAGTCCGGGCAGGAAAGCCAACTCATATTTTCGACGAGCCCCAAGACTGGAATATTCATCATGTTCGCCATATTTACCGCTTTTTCCACAACCATTTTTACGAGATCCTGCGGCGTAGTGACGATGACGACGCCCGCGATGGGAATGCTTTGAAAAACGGTCAGCGGCACGTCTCCCGTTCCGGGCGGCATATCGATAAACAATAAATCCACGTCTCTCCAAATGACGTCCGTCCAAAACTGCAATACCGTGCCCGAAATAAGCGCTCCGCGCCAAAGTACGGGGTCGGTCTCGTTTTCCAAAAGTAAATTCATCGACATCATCTGTATTCCCGAAGGGGTCAAAACCGTGTTGATTCCCGCTTCACTTCCCGTCGCCCGCTCGTCGATTCCGAACATGCGAGGGATGGAGGGTCCCGTTACATCGGCGTCCATAATACCTACGGATTTACCGCATTTATGCGCATATGAAGCGAGCAGGGATGTAGTGAGTGATTTTCCCACCCCGCCTTTACCACTGACTACCGCAATCACTTTTTTGATTGAGGATTGCGCGTGAGGGGCCTTTAACAAACTTTCCTTGTTCCTCGAAGAACAGTTCGAAGAACAGCTGGAACAATCGTGTGTGCAATTATTTTCCGACATACTTTTTCTCCTCGTCTGTCTTGTTTCCGATTCGATATTATACTCTTTATTTCCCGCTTTGTCAACGCAAAAGCTATCCGTAAAAGATTTTTATCATTTCCGAATACGACTTATCCCCACCCCATTCAGAAGTCGCCCTATTAACTTCTTTCACAGATCGTTTGAGCGTTATATTTTTCATTCGATTTCCGAAAAATAAATATTTGCGATTACGAAAAACTATCTGTAATTCACTTCGACCAAATGAATATCTATCGTTACCGAAAATACAAATTCATAGCTGAAAAAAAGGATATCCACCGCTTCCCGTAAGACGAGTAAGTCGAGTTTGTCGTTACACAGCCTTATCGCTTTGACACCCTTGGCCTTTCCTCCGAAAACGTAAAACGTTCGGAAACGCAAAGCACGGAAAGATCCGCCACACACATTCCTTTTTTATCAAATTATTTTCTTCTCGAAAAAACCTTCAACGTTGAAAGTACATTTTCCCGCATGACATTTTGTGCCGAAAGAGCCATGTCGTGATAAAAACCCGTCGCATTCCGTTCATCCATTGTTTTGCCGTGGCATATCCGACGTAGGACATATAGGTATAACAATTGATTTTATCTATGCCGTGGTGGATGACTTTTCGATATTCCTCGTCCGAAATTCCGCCGCTGCCATGCATGACAAGGGGAATATTCGTCCGTTTTCTGACCTCGGTAATCACCTTAAAATTGAGCTTCGGTTTTATTTTATAGATACCGTGCGCCGTTTCGAACGAGATCGCCAAAGCGTCTACGTCTGTCTTTTCAAGGTATTCTTCTACAAGTTCGGGATTCGTATACAGTTCCTCGGAATTTTTTTCTGAGCCGCCACTCTCCCTTTTAGGCAGTCTTCCCAGCTCTGCCTCCACACCGACGCCGCGTCCGTGAGCATATCGTACGACTCGACAAGTTCCCTCAATATTTTCTCTATAAGAATTTGCAGAGTAATCAATCATTACCGAAGTAAATCCGAGTTCAATCGCCCTTTTACAATAGTTAAAATCTTCTCCATGATCGAGATGAACGCGCACCTGTACCTTTGCTTCCTTTGCGAGTGCAATCATCACTCTGCCAATTTTATCGGGCGAAGATACAGTTTCATGACACTGTGCATGAGCGATGATCACAGAGACGGACATCGAGGGTTTCCGCCGTATCCAAAACCGCCTAAATACATTCGAAATTAGGGGTGTTAAAACTCCTAAACCCCTTATCGCTATTTTCCGTTTTCTACCCTTTGAAAGAATTTCTTTTAATCCCACCAGCCTAATTCATCCCTCCATATTTTATCGTATCCCAGATAGGTGAAGAATGCTTCTTCTAAAACCATCTTTATTCGCCCCATCCCGACAGTAGTATTTTGAGGAAACTCGTCTCCGCAGACGAAAGTATAAGAGTGAAACTCAATGCTTATATTCAAGAAAACTTCCCCGGCGATTTATCCGTAAACAACTTATGCCATATTTTTAGACTTTCCCGAGTGGATTTATATGCCTGTTTCAAACATGCTTTTCAGCTTACCCCGGCAGAATTTGTCAGGAACGCAAGGTTGGAACAAGCAAAAGAGTTTTTAGAAACACCGACCTCCGTAACTCGGCACGGGAAACAGGAATCTGTGACTATAATTATTTTCAAGCGCCACTTCGGAGTTTCTCTGCGGGAATATCGTAAAAATCTGTCAAAACGAAACCAATAAGTTTCCCGCTTAAAGGTCTATAATTAGTTTTCCTTTAACTAAAAAGTCAAGCCCGATATTTCGGACTCGACTTTTCGTCTGTTCCAATCTTCTCATAAAGCTCTAAACGAAAGGATTGGCTCTTACCTGCCCGCGATGATTTCCCTTCCGATCTGTTGTATTCTCTCGTATAGACGGTTCCAATACTTTTTGTATTGGGAATCGGTCAGTTTATCCAATCCTACATTTTCAAAATCTTCCTCCTCGCTCGGAAACGTATGATAGGTATAACACATCAGCCCGCCGGGATTTTCTGTTGAGATGAGCAGCTTATAACAGTTCTCCAAATGTTCCAGACAATGTTCTTCCGTCTTGTTTCCCCTGTAATCCATCGTACACGGAATAAACCACACTTTGATATCGGTTCGATTGCCCGTCCTTTCCATCATTTTTTTGTATATTTCAAAATATACATCGCTCCATTTATGATACATGTCGAACGCGATGTCCGTCAGATACTGCGAAGAATCGGGCGTAACGGCCTCCGCCCCCTGTATCGTCCAAAATTCGGGAGCCACACCCGCCAAAGAAAAACAGACGAAAAACCTCTTTTCGGGAGCCGCGACGGTTCTGAAATATTTCGTAAACGTTTTTAACTGTTCGTTGGTAACGCCCCAAAGCATGGGTTCGTCCATATAAAAACCGCATACCCTGTCATAATAGCCTTTCTCTTTGAGAAACCCGATGAGTTTATCTACTCTGTCCTCAAAATCTTCGTAAAAGCAGGTCTTTGGAACATGCGCTTCTTCGCCTACGTCCGCCACCTTTATCTTCTCATGATAAAATCCGAGATTTCCCACGCTGATCCAGAAATTCTTTTCGGGATATTCTTTGCTCAGTTCAAAGTTCATGGAAAAATATTCGTCGTCCATATCTCCTTCTATCAAAAACGTATTGATAAAATCAGAGGAAACAAGCTGTTTGAATCTTTCCACATTTTTTCTGCAATCGGTATGATAAATTCCGAATAACATTTCATTACCCATGGGATTTTTCCTTTTCTATGCTGATAATGCAGGCATCTTCGGCCGAATCGAAAACCACTGTCAACGTATCTTTACAAAAACGAACGGCCGCGTTCTTTTCATACGGAAACGCAAGCCGAGCTTCGGCAATTCGGAAGGGACAGGTTATCTTTTTTTCTTTTTTTCCGCCCAAATTATAAACTGCAAGATAGGCTCTTTCCTCGTTCTGATAACCAAATGTTACGGATTCGTCGAAAAATCTGCAAAAACCATTCGGAAAAAACGCATACGCCGTACGTTTGAATTCCCTTAAACTGTCGTAAAAATCCAGGCCGTTTCTCACCATTTCGAGCTGTTCTTCGTTCAGCTTTTCGCACGGACCGGAATACTGAACGCGGAAAAACGCGGCATTGACGAAATTGATATTCAGTTGTTCCCGCGTCGCATCGGCGAGCGGATAAGCCCATACCCCGACCCGTTCGGGCACGAGATATGCCGCCGCATTGGAAACGATATATGGGACGCGGTTATAATAAATCTGGTCGGAAATATTTCCAAGCGCGAATTCATATAAGGTTGCATAATCCGTCCGCATGCCGCCGCTGGAACAGCCTTCAATGAGCAAATCGGGATATTTTCCGCGCAGTTCTCTGAGCCAGAGAAGATAACCGCGGTTGCTGTTCAAAAGTCCTTCGCCGAAATAGTCGGAATGATTGTCGCAGCCCACGGGACAGTCGATATTATAGTCGAATTTGAAATATTCGACCCCGTACTTTCCGACGACGAAATCGACGACTTTGGTCATATATTCGCGCGTTTCCTTCAAAGAAAAGTCAAAGAAATATCTCTCGTTATCGCAGACGGGCTTTCCTCTTCGTTTCATCAGAAGACTATCCACTTCCCTAACGTACGGGCAACGGATTCCTATGTCTTCCAACTCCATCCAAAGCCCGCATTTCAATCCCTTTGTCCGAGCATAATCGAAAATTTCCTTCAACGTTTTGTCTTCGAACGGCTCGTTAGGATGTAGCCAATCTCCGAGCGCGTTCCAACGACTTTCCTTGCAAAACCAGCCCGCATCGACTATGAAATAGGGAATTTTCAATGCCGCGACCGTATCGATCTCCTTTAACAGCAATTCCGTGGTGGGGCTTTCCCAACAGGAATGCATATATCCGTTAAACTGAGACGGCAGTTCTTTATCCGCACGATATATGGCAAAATTGCGCCTGCGATATTCCGTCATGTCCCTCACACAGTCTTCCATGCACTTTGTCAGGCAGACGGCCGCCGCAACGGTTTGGAAGGTATCCCCCGCCGCCAGATTCACAGCCCAGGCGCTTTCTTCAAACGTGGGACCGGATAAGCCCAGATAAATTCTGCCCGAATCGTTTCCGATTTCGGAATACCAGCTGCCGTTGGCCTCTATCTGCCAATTATATACACGTTCCCCGTCCGTGATAAAACCGGTAGGAACGCTTTCCTTGGCGGACCAGCTTCCCGTATTGAAGCGCGCCACGCGGTTGACGTTGATTCCGCCGCCGTGACAAGCCGTCATGCCTAAATCCGCGAGACTGTTTTCTCTCCACTGCATTTCGCCGTGCCACGCGCTGTACGGCGTAAACACTTTGATTTTTTCATAACATTTCCAATTATCTTCCCTGAAAATGCAAGGCAGCTGCAAGGAAGAAACATATTCCAACGTCACGGGCTTTACGGCCGCAATCTCGCTATAAGCTCTGACGACCGCTAAATTTTTATAAATTATGTAATGAGTTTTCACGCTGAGTTCATCGCTCTTTTGCGCGAGTACGATATGCCGTCCTTGGGAATCGTATTCGTCCGTAAAACCGTCAAATACGAGTTTCTGCGTCGCCGCGCCGCAAATTTTCCTGTAACCGTGATGCTTATTGAAACCGCTGCCCAAAAGTCCGATTTCGACGGGATAGGTCTCCTTGTCTTCGCTCGTCTTTTCGTCCGCTTTGTCGTCCGTAAATCCGAATCCGCAAAAGGTCGTCCTGTTATCTTCCGATACGCGGAAGATAAGCCGCAAGCCGTTTTCCGTAAATTGATATTCTTTCATAATTCCTCTCTTCCGACAGCCCTGCCTTTCGACAGGGCCTGTCGGTACCTTATTTTGCCGTAAACGGAATTTTCCCGAACTTTACGCAAGTTTGACGTCGTCGATATAAAATGCCGTCTTATTGGTATAATCCGAATCCATGTTGGAAAAAGAAAATTTCAGCGCCGTTATATCGGCTCCCGCGGCGGCGATTTCTTCTTTCGTCAGTTTCAATTCCGTCCATTCCTTGGAGGGAATATCCTTCACCGCGTCTTTCTTCTTTCCGCCGGAGTCTTCGACGGAAATACCGAAATTTTTGATAACCGTGTCAGAAGGATTGTAAACCCAAAGGGAAATTTCCTCATAATCGGTCATGTCGAACGTATCGTTTCCGCCGATTTTAATGACCATAATCGGCCATTTTCCCCCGTCGCTCCTGGGGACGACTTTCAAAGAACTGTTTCCGTTGTGAGCCTGTTCCGTACTGATCGACCTGTCCGGCCAAGCCCAATCGCTGTCTACATTGAGAACCAACAGGGATAAATCCCCCGCCTGCTCGAAGTCCACAGCGAAAGCCTTCGTTTCCGGAGGGGTTTCTTCCCCTGCCGTAAAGAATACGTCGTCGACATAAAATTCCGTCCTGTTCGTATAGGAAGAACCCGTATTGGTGATAGCGATGCGCACCTTGGTCAGATCGAGATTCGCATTTCCTTGCAACATTTCTTCTTTTGTCATGGAAAATTCCGTCCACTGTTTAGAAGGAAGCGTTATCACCTTGGTCTTTTCGTTGGTTTGGTTTCCGTTATTTACCTTGATGCCGAAAGAGGTAATCGCTTCGTCACCGGGATTATACAGCCATGCGGAAACTCCCCCGTACTTCGTCATATCGTGTTCGTCGGAACCCTCGACGGCGAAATAAATATTCGGCCACGTCCCGTCGGTGGGATGCGGTTTGACGATGAGAGATCCCCTGCCCGTCCGTTTGAACACCTCGGTAACTTCTCTCGGCCAACACCATACGTCCGCGCTGTCCCCGACTGCATCGGCGGCGAAAATTTCCGTCTCGAACGTCGAAATTTCAAGGGGCTGACGCACGTATATTTCCGTACTTTTCGTATACGTTTTTCCTCCGATGTCACTTTCGTAGGTCACCGTATACCAGCCGCTGGCAGACGCAGTGAACTTTCCGTCCGTCGTTTCGATTTTTTCGCCCGCAGGATCGTTCACCTCATACGTGACATCATAAGAATTTCCTTTTTCGTCCGTCGCGGAAGCCTCGGGTACAGAAATTTCGGAGTCGGGCGCGTAGGTGCGAGTCGCTTCTTTTATCGTAAAATTCACGTCGACGATTTCAGGAGGTTCTTTTCCGATAACGGCACAACCGATTTCTATGTAGAGGTCTTTGAGTTCTTTGCTGTAATAATCGTTCTGATCGTCGAAGAAATCGCAGAGCCCGAACCCCCAGTCCCCTTCCACAGTTCCGTTGGCATAGGTAAACGAAACGATTCCGCGGTAACGTTCGTCCTGAATGGCCTCGGTATATTGTCCTTTGATATGGTCTACCATCTTTTCGATGCCGCTGATTTCCGGTTCGTTCTCAAACCCCTTCGGGCAGCCCCAAATCCAGGCATCGTCCGCGGCTTTGTCCTTCATCTTTTGAAGATATTCCCGCCGCTGCTCATCGTCCCAATCGTCATAGGAATCAAAAGTAACGTCCGTACAATATTCAAGATAGTTGTCCTCGCATTCGCCTACTCCGCCGTAGTTGCCGATGCCTATATCCATGGCGGTCATACAGGCCATGACCCCGACGGAAGGGACCTGCTCACGGATATGTTTCGTGAGCGTGCGGAAATCCTCGCAGTTGATTCCGTTCCATCTCGGCTCGTCAAAATAGAACGCATAGATCGTACCGTCGTCGATATACGGCTGTAAAGTCGCCTGATATTCCGTCCAGATTTCTTTATAATCCTCTTTGAGATGTGCGGAACCGATTTTTCCCGTCTGTCCGCCGTTGGTGAACCCGTGTACGCTGAGTATGGCTTCCATTCCGTTCTCTTTTACTTCTTCGAGGTCTTTGAGCGCTTCGGTCGTATCGAAAGCCGAATTGATCATGGCGATATTCGCATTTCCAAGCTCCCCGATTTCATCGACATAAGAAGATTGCAAAGCCCCGAATCCGTCCGAATGATAATATCCGAAATATTTCAGATTCTCGTTTGTATTATCGGGAATTTCCGTCCAATCGGAAGAAATCCACTCTTCCGAAGGAGGTGTACTGTCCGAACCGCCCGGAGAAGAAGAATCCGTATCCGACGGAGAACACGCCGTAAACAGGAAGGACAGCGACAAAAGCCCCGTTATCGCAAGTAAACAAGTTTTTCTCATTTTTACCTCCAAAACATATATCACATATAATAATTTTAATTTTCAGCCTTTCAGTCCGCCCGCGACGGTATTGGTCATAATCGTTTTCTGCATACAGACGAAAAGAATGAGAATCGGCAGCATGGACAGCAGAACTCCGCAATAATAAATGGGCACGTTGGAACGATACTGCTGCATGACGTCGAACTGATATATTCCCAGTGCCAGCGTCGGAGAGTTTTTCAGATACAGGAACGGGGTCATATAATCGTTCCAGATGCCTATACAGCTCAAAACCGAAAGCGCAATGAGCGACGGCATCGCCTGAGGAAGCATAATTCTCCAATATACCGTCCAGTCGCTTCCCCCGTCGATGAAAGCGGCCTCCGCATACGTCCAGCTTATCGAGCGGTATGTACCGTGAAGAATGATGAAATTCATTCCGAAGCCGCCGGTATACAGCAAAAGAATTCCTATCGGATTATTGATCCCCAAATCCATGATCAGTTTATACTGTGCGGGCAAGTTTCCCACGATGGGAATGACCATGATAAAAATCGCGAGACGGTAAATAAATTTATTGCCGCGGAAATCATACTTGGCGACGGTATAGGCCGTCATGGACGTAACCATGATGGAAATAAACGTTCCCGCCACGGTCAGCCAAAGACTGTTGGCAAACATTCCGAGGAAAGAGACCCCGTTTACCGTAAACTCTTTGAAAGCCCTGATATAATTACCGAATAACCAATCTCTCGGCCAGGCAAATACCCTTTCGTAATATTCGTCGTCCGTTTTCAGCGAACTGATAAACGCCCATACAAACGGAATCATCAACGTCACGGCATATATGGCGAAAACGATGAACACCAAAGTCAGTACGATACGCTCGCTCTTTCTGCGCATCTTCCATCTGATTTTTTCCATAAGTCTTTCCTCCCCTCAATACTCCACGTCCTCGAAAATTTTTCCGCACAGCCATTTGATAAAGAGTGTCAGCGGAACGCCGATAAACGTAAAAACCAAACCGATTGCGGCGGGATAATAATATTGTCCGGCCTGCACCTTATCGAAAATAAAATATCCGAGAGTCATCGTCTTGAATTGTCCTTCCGTAAACAGAAGGACGGGACCGGACGCGGTAAACAATCCCGCCGTATTGCAAATAATCAGTGTGGAAAGCGTCGGCCATATCAAAGGAACGACGATGCGGAATAATTCCTGCGTCATGTTGATGCCTTCGAGCTTTCCGTATTCTATAACGTCCTCGGGAATTCTGTAAATCGCACCGGTGAGCAGTACGATATTTCCGCCGAACCCCGTCCAAACGGTATAGAACAGAATGGTTAACATCGAATATTTTTCGTCCGTCACCCATTCTATGGCAATCTCTTTTCCGGAAAGGAAAGAAAGAATTTCGTTGAGCGGACCGCTGGGCAGAACGATATATTTGAACAAGGTTACGAGCACCGCCGCCGAGATAATCGAAGGCAGGAAAAACACGACCCTGAAAGCGCCCGACAAGGGAACCTGTTTATACAAATAATAAGAAAACAATATACTGAGCGGAAGAGCAACGATTGTGCCCGCGAAAAATAGAAGAATGGAATTTTTAACAGCCAGACCCAGCTGGAAATCGCTGATTTTCACTTCTCTGAAAAAGCGCGTAAAGTTTTCCATCGACCATTCTATTCCCGATTTTTTCGGGACCTGAAATCCCATGAGAATGGAATTGAAATTGACGTAAAGCCAAAAGACGAGAAAATTTGCAATGGCGATACTCAACATTCCGACGATAAAAATTTTTTTACGGAATTTCAGTTTTGTAAAACCGTTTTTTTTGATTGTTTTTTCCGTTCCGTTCATCGGTAATCTCCTTTATACGGGCGCATTTCTTCCCGTTTCATCAGGAAACCATACTCATATAGGTATCCCAGTTGCTGTAAACCAATTCCTTCTCCGCGTCGAATACCTGCTGCGCAGTCATGGGATTGGATTTTTTTCCCATGGACAGTTCGGGCTTTTCGTTTCTGATGAAATCTCCGAGCCCCGCACGATACCGAATCGGATCGTTGGAACCGGTAAGAAGATATTGGGTGTCCCCTTCCGCCAGTTCAAAAACGCTTTTCCCCAGCATGGAAAAATTTTCCGTCAAAGAATCGTTAAGATGATAATCTTTCACCGGAAGCCGCGCGCCGCCCGTCGCTTCGGCGTAAACGTCAAAGCCTTCTTTGCTGTAAAGAAACCTCAGAAAATCTTTCGCGATTTCCTTGTTGACCGACGTCGAAGGGATAACCGCAATCTGAGTATTGGCGAGCGTAAACACGAGTCTTCTCGCTTCCTTTATCCGTGCAAAGTTCTCCGCGCTGACTCCGTCGGCCTCCGTTTTCCCCTCGTCTATGGCCTTCACCGCCGCGCTGAGCTGTTCGTCCGTAATTCCCAGCTTTGTTCCCAAAGCGGAAATTATCGGGGAACGAACCATAATGAGATCCGCTTTATAAGAAGTTTCCGTCTCCGTCTCAATCCAGTCTCCGCAGCTCATCATGGCAGCCCTGCCCTGGATAAAATACTTCTGTACGGTGGTGTGTTTGTTGCTCATGCTTTCGGGATCGCAGTATTCGTTGGTGCGCTTGATAATCTGTTCCAGCACTTTCATCGCTTCGAGTTTTCCGTCGGAGAAATAAGCGTCCTTATTGTACTGCCCGTCGATTTTGACCGACTGAGCTTCTTCAAACACCTCCGCGCCGTCATACTGAGCCACCCAAGGATACCATATGTAGCGCCAATATTCAAGGGCGTTTCCCGAATAGATAAAGCTATATACCGTATGCTCTTCGCCCGCGATATCCACGACGGCATTTTTCGCCTTTATATCGGCGCAAAGTTCGAGGAGCTCGTTCGTCGTACGGGGGACCTCCCATTGTCCTTCGCCGAAAAGGTTATCCATGCACGTTTTATTGATAATGAGGGAATGCGGATTGCTGACCACGGGCAGCGCATAATAATTTCCGGCATATTCCTCCCAATCGCCCCCGTATTTCATATGGGGAAGCAATTCGGAATTAATGAGCGACTCTATGGTTTTATCGCCCTCCTCTTCGTCTGTCTTAGGTTTTTGAGAATAGACGTCGTTCAGGCATTCCAGCGCCCCGTCCGCATTTTCGCACAGAGAGCCTATATTCAATCCGTTGAGCATATAAATATCCGCGGCCGACGAATTTGCTTCCAATGCCGTCTGTGCTTCCTCGGGAACGAGCGGGTTGCAGATCGGCTCGATTTCCACGCCCGGATTATACTTGCGGTAAGCGTCGGCGAGCGCCTGAACGTAAGTTCCGCCGTTGCCTCCCTCAAAGCCCTCGATCCGAAGTACGCCGACTTTTCCCGTCTGGCCGTTACCCATACATCCCGTCAAAGCGATACAGGCCATGAAACAGCTCAACAATAATGCAGATATTTTACGTTTTTTCATTTTCACTCCTCAATTTCAAATATTTTCAGACAGTATAAAAACTTGTCAGCACCAATAAATTCCGTGAATCGTCAAACTTACTTCCTTTCCGTTCGGCATGCCCGCCATCTGCAAAATGAGCGTATCGACATTGGCGCACCAGTCGGAAGCAATGATTTCGTTTTCGATGTGTTCGGCGATCGGGAAATAATAATAGACGAGATTTTCGTTCTCACCGTCCTGTTGTTTAATATTGGAATACCACAGATTGTTATATAACTGATAAGGGCAGAAGAGGTCATAACTCACACCCCAGTCGTCCGATTGCAGATACGCGCAAAAAGTGGAATTTTCATAGTTGAAATCTGCATCGCGCTCCAACACGATGACGAGATAATCGATTCCGCTCAGATCTCTCTTTAACAGCGACTGTTTGGAAATTCCTCTGTCGTTATCCCAGGAAGAGAATTGCCACTGCGCCGTTACGTTATTTTCGTTATTGACCGTCAGACGAAGTTTTCCGTCTTCGGTAACGCTCGTCGACATGCTGCCCTGACCGGCGACTTTCGTTTCGGCAATGTAATCTTTTCCCGTCTCTCCGCTGAAATCGACCAGGGATTTGAGGTTGGAGAGGTTGAGAACGGGTTCTTTCCCCGCATGAGCGGGATCGTCGGGATTTTCAAAGGCATTGAACGACATGCTGTCCACGATCTCAGACGTTCCGAGAACGAAATTTTTGACGGTCAGGTTATACGTCTTGTCCGTATCGGAAGTATTCTCTACAAAGTAAGCCACGGTATCCACCGCATCGTACGTTCCGCCCGCTTTCTGAGTCATATATTCCCGCGTAAAGCGCAGCGTTCTCGTTGCATCCGCACTCACAGAAAGCTCCGAATAATGATTTTCCTCCACCGCCGTCATGTCGGCGATATTATTTCCGGAGAAAAATCTCGTCCCCACCGTCACGGCCTCGGCGGATTGATTGGAAACGTCGGAATATACATAATCGTAATCCGCCAAGTCGAACGTGCCGTCGTTCCCCTTCGTCGCCGCGTCGATTTCGTCCGCGCCCAGCTGAATTTCCGTTTTCTCCCCCGCGGGAATCGTCATTTCCACGGGCGTATTCAATACATCCTCTACAAACTCTACCGTTCTTTCCACCGTGGTACTCACCCCCGCGGAATTGACGGCGGAATAGCGTACGGTAAACGTCGCCGCGGTTTCCGAAGTAAACGAGTTTCCCGAAATTTCCACTTTCTCCGTCCCCTTAAACACTTCTACGCTCGCCTGCAAATCGGCCTCTCCGTCCGTCACCGTCGCCGCGGGAAGTTTTACCGAATTTCCCGTCTTTGCGACGACATTGTTCATATCGACCGATATGACGGGCGCCGTATCGGAACCGGCGGAATCGGATGCGCCCGAATTATCACCGGAACCGGAACAGCCCGCCATTCCGAAGATCAAAATCGCGGCAGACAGACACCCGATAACGCGCTTGCTTAAATGTCTCATAATTTTACCTCCTTCCTCGAAGATTTTTCTCACCGAGTGCGTCAAGTATAGCATGCTTCCGAGTAAAATTCAACCCCCCCCCGTCATAATAATATTCTCTATTTTTATGTTTTGGAAACAAAATCAAACAATATTTTTATTTTGGAACTATTGACAAATGAAAAAATTCGGATATAATTAAATTACTGTTGTGATTTGAAGGAGAGGAAAATGCAGACGGAATCGGATGTTTCAATGTATGAATATTCAAATTATTTTTATTTTTTTGATATAAAAAACTATTATAATCGCATTTATCAGAATTTTGACATGAAATTTCACCGACATAACGGTATCGTGGAAATCATGTATATCAATTACGGAGAAATCGACGTCATCTATACGGATCCGAGCACAGGGGAAGAGACGGCCACCACAATTTCGACGGGAGAATACATCGTCATCGACAGCGGCATCGAACATAAAATTTCCGTCGGGGACAAAAAGAGTCAGATTCTCAATATCGAACTGATTTTTTCCAAGCCCGTTCCTCCGCTCGATCTGTCCGTAAAGACTCTCATCGACAACAGTCCCGCCGTCTATCACTTTTTTTCGGAGAAAAAGCGGATATTTACTTTGTCGGACACTTCCAATGTGGGGCCGCAGATCGCAATGATCATCAAGTATTTATTGTCGGGCGAAAATCCCGAAAACACCGAAAGCAAACGCTCCCTCCCCATGGATTTTTATATCGCGGCGCTGATTTCGCAAATTGCCGAAAATTACATACGCGAAAACTATATGCCGAATTTTTCGGGGGTAAAATATCTGCGCATTGCCATAAAATTTATCGCCGAAAAATATTCGCACTCCATATCGGTCAAGGAAGTTGCGGAAATCGCGGGCGTCTCCCAAAATTATCTGAACAAACTGTTCAACGAAAAATTTTCAATGTCTATCAACGAATATATCAATCACGTGAGAATATTCAAGGCAAAATTACTTTTGGAAAAAACGAATATGTCGGTTTCCGACCTTGCATTGCAGGTAGGATACAACAATAAACAGAACTTCAACAAAAATTTCATCAAGGCCGTCGGTCTGACGCCGAGAAGCTATAAAAAGTACATCGGTGCAAAGGACAATTTTCATTGGGAAGATTAAAAAAAGCGCCCCGCGGACATTTTATCCGCGGGGCGCTTCTTCAAGGAATTATTTGTTTTAATCCACTCCTTCAAAACGGAATGCGTTTACCCTGAAATCCCCCTCCGAAAGAAGGGGAATCAAAAATTCCATACGTCCGAGAGAAGCATTTTCGGAGCCTCTCACTGCTTTCCTAAAAGACATTTGTCTTTATTAAAAAAGCACATAGAAAAATTTTATCTATGTGCTTTCTTCTGATTTATTGTACCGACAGCCAGGTTTTATATAATCCCCCTGTTTCTCCGGCATGAAAGAAATCGACCAAAACCGCGCCGCCGGGTAAAATCATTTCAATTTTGCCTTCTTCTTTACGGTATTCCGCCCTTTCAAAGTCGGAAAATCTGAGGACGGGCAAATTCAATTCGTTCAGACGCTCCGCCGTCGTAAAACCGTTTCCTCCGTTTCGGTCGGAAAAATCGGGATTGAAAGAAACGTCCCACGCAAAAAGGACAGGGCCTCGGAAGATACTATATTTTTCCGAATAATCCCCTCCTCCTTTTTCAAAACGAACGGAAAAGTCCGGAAAAAATTCGGCTTTACAATTTTGGGGAAGACGGACATATTCTCCGCTTCGGACGCTTCTGATTTCTCCGTTTACGACAAGCCGCGTATTTTTCGACCAAGCGGGGATTCTCAAAAATATTTTCTTTTTCTCCCCTTCCGCTTCACAGAAAATAAGAATGCGATTTTCCGCAGGATAATTGCTTTCGATTTTCAGCCGCAGCCCTTCTCGAGAAATTTCCTTCGGCTCGAAACCGTTCAAGTAAATTCCCGACTCGTCCTCCGCCACGGTCCATTCTTCGCTTTCCGCCACACCGCGGGGGAAATTTACAGAACAACAATTTAACATGGGTCCGCCGGGACGGCTCTGAAAATCGCAGCCGTGAAAATTGGCAAACTTTTCTCCTTCCATGGGCGTATCGTACGTGGCCCACGCGCCCGACGGAGAAACCGCTCCCATCGCGGCATTATAATGTGCGCGTTCCAGAAAATCGATGAGGGACGGCTCGCCCGTGAGTTTATAAAGTTCCAGTACCAACGCGTCGAAAGCGACGACACAACAGGTCTCTATCGTCCCGTTTTCATAAGGCGTTCCGATCGCCCGTTCATGAGTGGAAAACCCTCCCGTATTATGGACGTCCGTTTCAAAAATGCTTTTTACCGCGCGCGAAAGTGCGGTAAGGTACTTTTTATCTCCCGTTGCCGCATAGGCCTCTTTGAAGCCCATCAGAATATGTAAACTTTCCCAGCGAGGCTTCGAAGAGTCGCAAAATCTTCCGCCCGAAGCCAATAATTCCAGCCAATTGCCCGATTCGGGGCTTTGCATATCCTCTTCGATATTCCGCATGAACTCGAAATATTTTTTCTCTCCCGTCGCATTATATAAAATTCCGAATAAATGATATACGGCAAGATTCATTTCCGAACACCCCGCCGCTACGATATTTTCTTTTTCCCCGTAAAAAGAAATCCTTACCAGCTCCGCCAATTTTTCCACGGCCCGAAAATATCTCTCCTCGCCGACCGCCTTATGCCAAAGCAGCAAACCGAAGGCTATATGGTAATTGCCCCACAAATCCCACGTCCACGGCCGTTTGTCCGGCGTCTGCGGAAGCGCGCCCGTAAATCGGGTGGCGCGGGAAAAGCAGCCGAAGTATCCGTCGGAATCCTGTAATTTCAAGAGCCTTTCGATAAAATTCAGGACATACGCCTTTAATTGTTCGTCGCCCGTCTGTCTCCATACGAAATAGGCGCCCGTAAGATATTTGCCGGCAAATTCTCCCGACCATGCCAAAAGATCCCTGTACGGCCTCACATCTCTGTCGGAAAAAACCGCTAAAATCGCCGGATTCGTTTCCGCGATTCCGTTCAGCCATCTCGTTGCAATCCGTTCGCAAAGTTGCTGCGTAATTCCGTGCGAAACGACAGTTGCTCCTTTTATTTTTTCCATTTCCACACCTTTAATTTATTGCAGAGAGGGGGAAATTTTCCCCCTCTCGTTTTTTATCCTTATTATTTTCTTCTCTTCTTTATGAGTACCGCAAGCGCTGCTCCGAGTCCCGCCGCCGTTCCGACGGAAAAGCTGCTCCCGCAGCCGACTTTTACGGGATTTGTGCCCTCGTCACCTTTCTCGGGAACCAACAGAGTAAACGATATTTCCGCGCTGCCGCCCGTGGTCGTAAGCACGATTTTTCTTTCCCCTGCCGCAAGCTCGTCAAAAATCTCAGGTTTTATCGTAAGCGTTCCGTCCGAATAGCTGTATTCGTCCGCTCTGAGGAGTAGTCCGTCGACGACGATTGAAACGATTTCTTTGCCGTTAAGCTCCACGGACAAAACGAGTTCTTCTCCCTGTTTTACGGTATATTCTCCCGTAATTGCGGGGGGCAGGTCTTTGACCTCCACCTGTGTCGACGCCGCAGCCGTCGTGACGACCGTCAGAGTATAGCTTCCCGCATTCAAGGCGTTCAGCACCGATTCCGAAATCGTCAGTTTCCCGTCCGCATAGGCGTATTCCTCCGCCGTGAGCGTCCTGTCCCCGAACGTCACGGAAACGATTTCCTTTCCGAAAAGTTCTATGCTTACTTCGAGCGCTCCGCCGACATTTTTATCGTAAACGTTCGTACCGGAAAACTCGGGCGTGCTGTCGGAAACGGAAACGGTGAAAGTCCCCGTCGCGCCCGAAGAAGTCACTAAGACAAATTCGTGTTCTCCCGTTTCGAGCCCTTTCAGATAATCGTACTTGAACACGAGATTATTCTGTGCGTCGAGATAGTATTCCGTTCCGATGAGATCGGTTCCTTGCAAAGAAATACGGGAAATCGTCATGCCACGTAAATCCACGGCAAATACAGCGTCTTTTCCGCTCGCTTTATCGTAGGCAATCGGAGTTTCGGGAAGAATCGGAGAAGTATCCGTCACCGAGAAAGGAAGCGTCAATTCCGTTCCCTTCGACGTCGATACCGTAAGGACGATGCTGCTCTCCAAAGGATATTGTTTACAGAAAGCCTCGGTCAGTTCCAAACGAGTATTTCCGTTCGGCGTTTGGGACAGCGTATAATCCGCGTCTTTATTCAGAACGGTTTCCCCCGCCGCGACGGACGTAATTTCAAACGTTCCGCAAAGGTTGATTAAATAATAGGGAGTATTTCCCGACGCGAGATCGTACACCTCGTTTCCGCCCTCATAGGAAGGATAAAGCTCCGTCTGAGCTTTGAAATTATCGAGATACCATGCGGTATTTTCGGCTTCCTTCGCCGCTCCGAAAATGAGATACCCCGAAGCATCGCGGCTGAATTCTTCGCCGGTAAAGCGAAAAGTGATTGTTAAAGTATACCAGCCGTTCCCTTTTTCCTCAACGTTCCAGCTCGCAGAATAGGACTGCGTTCCGTCGTCCGTTCTGAGACCGTTGACAAGGTCGATTTCCATATAGAAAATCATGGTATCCGCACCATTGTCATACACCCTGCCCGTGACGCCGATCCTCGTTCCGTTTTCGGGTTTCCAATCCATGGAAACGCTGTTCCACTGCTCCTTTTTCAACATGCTCAGCCGCGCGCCCTGAGGATTCGACTGGAACATCGATTTTATCGTGTCCGAAACCGCTCCGGGAGAGGAAAATTTTATCATTCTGTTATCCCCTTCGTCTACCGTATAAATATTGTGATCTCCGGGGTCCATATAGCTGTTTTGAAAGAATGCGTCTTTTGCCGCTTGATCGCCGTTCAAATCGGGCATACCGGAAAAGTCCGTCTCGTAGGCCGTACCCGTCAGTGCGTCCGCTACATAGATTTCAGCCTCGGAAACCGTTCCGTCACCCTCCGCCGTGAGAGAATGTATACCGACCGAAAGCGACTTCAAGGCGCTTTCTTTTATCGTGAGTATACCGTCCGAATAAGAATATTCTGCTTCCGTCAGCTGTTTTTCGTCCAATTTTACCGAGTCGATTTCCGACAGGGTCGCTCCCGTTCGGAAATCCCCTCCCGTCGATTTATTATAGAGAGAAGATTTTTTGTTCAGACCGACGGCCTCGCCTTTATTCTGCTTGGCAAACGCATAATCGTCGAGATAGAATCCCGTATCGAGCTTTTCGTTGGATGCCGCCGGGTCGGAAGCCTGCATATAGAAAAAGTTAAAAATATACCCGCCGTTGCCGTACATGTAAATCGTCAGATCGTAGACGCCGTCCGCATATTCGGACTCTGCGGAAATGAGCTTTCCGCCCGCCGTCTTTTCCAAGCGCACCGTACCGTCTTTATTCAGAGCCACGGATTCGGTAATTCCCGCCGCCTTTTCATATTGGAAACTGACGCTTGCGTTTTTCCAGTCCCCGAAGGGTTTGATTTTCATGGTAAAGCGGTAAATATCCCCGTCCACGGTACCCGACGTCCGTCCCGAATCGAGATAGGCATTTCCGTTCTGCCAGCCTTCATCGTCCTCATAAAATTGATAGATCGCCTTCATGGAACGGCTTCCCCCGATTGCTCCGTCCTCCACGCCGAGAGAGTAGCAGGTTCCCGCGAACCCCGTCGCATGGTACATCGGGTCGCTCCCCGAGGTTTCGGGAGGAACGAGATCGAAATTTTCGCTGAAAAGCGTTTTATATTCGCCCGTCGGCTGCACTTCGGACTTTTCCCATATTTTCAGATTATCGAAATAAATTCCGGTATCCTTATTTTCGTTGGCTTCCGCGGGAGCGGAGGAATTGAGATTGACGGACGTCTTGAATTTGCCTCCGAGTCCGTTTATCGTCGCTTTGACGTGAAAGATTCCTCCTTCGTAAGAAATATCGCAGCTTTCAAAAATTTTTGTCTCTCCGTATTCCACGGCCTTAAAAGTCCCGTCCGCATACAAAATCGCCTGAGAACTGATTCCGTCCACTCCGATCTGTTCAAACAGACAATCCGCCTCCGCCGCGCTGCCGAACAAAGCGACTTCAAATTCTACAACGTATTTCTTTCCCGATTCCATTGTAATGTTGAATTCGTTCTCGTTGGTATAGACCGCTTCCGTCTGCCAGCCGTTATCAAAGAAATCGTATACTCCTTTCAGAGTTTTTCCCTCTATCCCCGCGCCTGTTTTCGTGCTCGCGGAAGCAATTCCCGCAAAACCCGTCGCGCCGAATATCGCATCGTTGCCTTCCAGTCCGGCAGTGACTTCGAGCTCGTAAATCACCGTTTCGGCCGAGTTCGTCACTTTGAACTGCGAAAGCCGGATTCCCGTATTGTTCTGTGCATTGGCTGATTCGTAGTCCGTCGCAGACATATAAAAGGCAGGAGCGATGAATCCGCCCGTCCCCGAGACGGAGATTTCCGCGCTCCACCAGCCGTCCGCAGACAGTTCCGCCGACGAAAGCGTAAGATATTTTTCCGTACCGTATTCCTCTGCTTTGGCCGTACCGTCCGGGGTAAAAATGACGACGGATTTATAAGCCTCCGTATCCTCTCCCGTAAATTGCAGCGTCATATCGTTCACGAATCCGTAAGTCTGAAAAACGATTTCAAACGTATAATCTTCCGCAGTATCCGTTGAAGGAATGCCGCGACTCGTATCCAGATACAGATTGTCTTTCTGATAGCCGTCCTCGCCGAAGGTATAGGGCGCTTCTATGTAGGCAGGCGCGGTCTGAACGACGGAACGGGTTGCTCCCGCAATAAAAGTGCTCTGATAAATTTCATCGGCGGTTGCGGAAAGGGACAAATTTTCAAAATCCGCTTCGTAAAGGAGTTTGTCCTCCGCCTTTGCCGTGCGGGACATGAATCCCGCCGTACTACCGACAAGTGCGGCACAGAAAAAAACGGACGCTATCGCCGTTATGGTTTTGTTCTTTGTTCTCACGATTTTTCCTCCCAATGAATCTGTTTTCTAACGGTCATAAACCGTTGTTTTTCAAAAATCAGTTGTCAATTTTTACTTTTTATAGTATAATATCCATAACCTTAAAATTTAGGGGGTAGCTATTATTTATGCATATCATCAACAATGAAAAAATTCTTACTTATATCGACTACACGCCGGTTTATAACGGACTGAATATCACCGAATTCGGCGAGGAGACGAGCGCCTGCGGAGATCACGGCAATTTTCTCGGTTACCGTCACAATCACATCGTCCACTTTGTTTTGGAAGGGACGGGAACGTTCTTTCGGGACGGCAAAACATACGCGCTTGCAGCGGGAAAGGCGTTCGTCATCACCCCGAAAAACCTCATTCGCTATGAAGCTACAAAAGAAAACAGCTGGAAATATTGCTGGCTCTCCTTTACGGGAACGGACTGCGACACCCTGTTCGAACAATGCGGTTTTACGGAAAATAACGCCGTATTTGATTTTCAGGAATCGGATATTCGTCCGCTGCTGGACGAATTGGCTTTTCTTCGCAAGGAAAAGCCGCAGCTTTCCCCCGCCTACCCGCTCGCCGCGCTTTCCATGTCTTTCGAAGTCTTGAAAAACTGTGCGGCGCGCCTGCGCGTCGACGAACCTAAAAAACAGGTTTCTTCCTCTATCGTCGATACCGCCATAGCTTATATGCAGGCAAATCTCCATAAGCCCATGAGCATTTCCACTCTCTGCGCAGACCTCTGCATTTCCCGAACTTATTTCTCCACGCTCTTTGAAACGACGCTCAAACAGCCGCCCTATCAATATCTGCAAAATCTTCGCATCCAAAAGGCGAGCGAACTTCTTTTATCCGATATGAACCGCCACGTCTACGAAATTGCGGAGATGGTCGGATTCTCCTCCACGGCCCAATTCTGCAAAGCCTTTCATAAGGTTATCGGCTGCCGCCCTTCGGAATTTCGGATCAAGTATCAAAAATCCGACGATGCCCCGACCGCCCCACGCCGTTAGCCTAAAACAAACGGATTCCGAAAGGCTCTTTTCTCCGGGCATCTTAAAACCTCGCCAAATGCTTTTTAAGCGCGTTTTCCGAGCCCGCCGATAAGGATATCGTCCAGCCTCTCCTCGGCGCGTACAGGGGCATTACAGGCGATGAGGGAATGTTTTCCCGATACATCTTCTTCAAAGAGGGAAACGCCCCTTTCGTCGATTTTTACCGTTCCCCTTTTTCCGAGGGAAAAAATCCCGTCCCCGCCGAATACGGCGTAATAGGCGGCGACCAGATCCCAGCTTTCCCGATTGCCGTGAGAATGTACGAAGTACGATTCGGCAACGGGATTTTTTCTGTCCTTTTCGATTAAAATTCCTCCCGTAAGAATACTGCGGCCGACGAGATAATGAGCCACCGCGACGGGAACGGGACATTCCCCGAAAAGGGTTCGGGCGCCGGAAACGTCGGCGGCGATATTGCATTCCGCCTCCATCCTGAAATCCCCGAACCATATTTCCGGAATTTCCCGCGTCGGAAAAAAGCACCCCATGAAAGATATTTCTTCCGCTTCTTTTTCCAAAAGTTCCTTTCCGGAAAGGGGAGAAATATCGTCTCCGCCGCTTTCGAGGAGTGCTGCGATATTGATACAGCTTCCCACGACGACGAGCGTAATCTTTTCTCCTCTGTTTTCCGCCAACGTTTTTCTCAAAAGACGCACGGCGTCTTCGGGCACTTTTGCGTTTTCTCCGAAATAGGCGTTTTCATACGTTTCCGCAATGTGTTTTCCGTAAGATTTTTCGAAAAACGTCGCGTCTTCCCCGCTCGGAGCGGTTTTCGTCTGTCCGACGGGCACTTCATGTCCGTACCAACGGTTGATGGCGTCCGCGCAGCCTGCGGCATAAGGACTCATCGTGCTGATCGTCACGGCGAGGAGCTCCGACATTCCCGCGCGGCCGCATTCATGGAGAAGAGCCAAAGCTCCCGCATCGTCGCAGTCGCCGCCGATATCCGTATCAAAAATAATTTTCTTCACTTTTCTGCCTCCGAAAAAGCCGTCATCCTTTTACTCCGCCTTGCAGAGAAATCCCCTTTGCAAAGACTTTCGTACCCACGAAATACATTGCGATAGAAGGAATCGCCATCAGGACGCTTGCCGCGAGGAGCATCGGCGTGTCCTGTCTTCCCTGCGTCGTCTGGGAACGGAGCATGTTCAGGCCGAGAGAAATATTGAATTTTTCCGGCGTCCTCAGATAAATCAAGGGGCCGAGATAATCTCCCCAGATTCCCATGGCCGTGAAAAGGACCATCGTGGCGATGGCGGGAATACAATTCGGAACGATAATCGTCCACAGCCGAACAAAGGAATTGGCTCCGTCTATCTCCGCCGCCTCCGTGATTTCATTGGGAATTCCGCGCATATTCTGCTTGAACATGAACGTGTAATAGGCGCTCCCGCCGATGCTCGGCAAAACGAGAGGCACAAAGGTATTGGTGAGTCCCAATTTCGCCCAGATGATATACGAAGGAATCATGGTGACCGCCCAGGGAATCATCATAGTACACAGAAGAACCATAAAGACGCCGTCCGCCACTTTACAGCGGAATTTCGCGAATCCGTAGGCGACGAAAATCGTGCTCACCGTACAAATGACGGTATTGGAAAGAATGAGAAACAACGTATTGCCCAACCAGCGGAACAAATCGTCGTTTGACGAAAATACCCGAACGTAATTGTCAAAGGCCCAGACCTCGGAAAAGAATCGGAATTGCAGACTGTAATACTCCTCGTACGTCTTGACGGAGGAAGTCAGCATTACAAAGGTGGGCAGGAGCATAAAGACGCCGACCACGGAAAGGACGATGTAAAAAACGATGTTTTTTCTCAACCTGCGGGCTTTGCGGGAAGAAAAGGTTTTTTCGCGTATATTTTCCATATCAATCACCGTCCGCATAATAGACTTTCGCGCCGCCGAAACGGAAAAACACAAACGTCACGACGAGAACCATCAAAAACACGATCCACGCATAAGCGCTGGCATATCCCATCATGTGATCGACCATGGCGTAATTGTAAATCTGCAACGTGGCCGTCATCGTCGCCGTTCCTCCGCCGAGCATCATCATCGGGCCGTAGGCCTGCAATCCGCCGATAATATCCATGATCAGAAGATAAAAAATGGTAGGACTGATCATCGGCAGAGTGACGTGGACGAATTTCGTCCACGCGCTCGCCCCATCGATGTCCATCGATTCCAACAAATCGTCGGGAACGCTCGCGACCGCGGGCAGAAACATGGTAATTTTTCCGCCGATTCCGCCCCATACGGCCATTACGATGAGGCTCTTCATCGCATTCTGATACCCCATAAAATTAATGGAATCCAGACCGAGAGTCGTAAGCATGCTGTTCAAAATTCCGTATTTCGCATACATGGATTCCCAGAGCATCGTTCCCGCTATAAAGGGAAGCACGGCGGGAAGATAATACAACGTCTGGAAAAAGCGCCTGCATTTCGGGACGGAATTGATGAGCAGAGAAAAGAGCAGTCCCAACGACATTCCGAAAATCGTAGTCGCCCCCATAAAGACGAAAGTATTTCTGAATGTTTTGAAAAAATACAATTCCTTTGTAAACAGATCAATGTAGTTCTGAAATCCCACCCATTTCGGTTCCCCCACCATTTGGTAATTACAGAAACTGATGTAGAGGGAATAGAGCATTGGAAAGAGCCCGAAACACAAAAAGCCTACCATCCACGGACTGATATAAGCAAAAAATTGCAACGTCGTTTTCTTTCTCTTTGTCATCGCGACTCCTCCCCGTCTCTAAAAATATTTACGCCGTGACGCTCAGCCCTTGGCCTGATTGACGCGCTTATTGATTTCATAGTCGAGCGTATTGCAAAAATCCTCAAAACTGAGCGCCCCTTCCAAATACTCCCCCGTATAAGTGAATTCTATATTTTCAAAAGAAGCCTGAGAACAGTACGGGTTTCTGTCGATCACCACGGCCTTGGAAAGCGAACCGTAAAAGAGCTGCGTCGCCTTGAATTTTACCGGATTTGTATTGATTTCCGGGTCGAGCATATATTCTTCCGCATACTTTTTGAGCGCGGGAAAGTTATTGCAATTTTTTGCATCCTGTTCCCCGTAATAATTGAGATACCATTCGATAAATTTGAACGCCTCTTCCTTTACTTTGGAGCGCGAAGACACCGCAAAGCCCACGCAGCCCGTCGTATAGGGCTTACATTCCGTATTTTCGTCCTTTACAGGCGGATAGGCCACGCCCAAATCGAGATTATCCAGATCGTATGCGTCTATGCAATAGAGCCCGCCCATGACCATGGCGATTTTCCCCTGAGCGAACAGCGGATAGAAGGTGGAACCCACGTCGTTGACCTCGTTCTTGCCGAGAATATCGTAATAATATCTGACGACTTCCTGTACCTCGGGAGTATCGAACGTCGATTCGTACGTCGTCGGGTCGAACCAGGAAAGTCCCGCGTTGGTGATAAACTGTGCGAGCACCTTCGCCTCCGCAAGTCCCGGCAGGAAAGAGTATTGCGAAATCAAGTTCCCCTGTTTTTTCAAAAGTTGAGTCGTAAGGACTTCAAACTCGTCGAACGTGAGCGGATCGGCGACGCCGTCTCCGTCCTCGTCCCCTTCGATCATCGCGAGCTGTTCCTGCGTGAACAAAGAACGGTTATACAGCAGCATTGAATCCGTCGTCCAATCCTTCATGACGGCATACGTCTTTCCCGTCCCGAATGTTTTCGATTCGGAGTCGTAAGCATACGCCTGATTATTGATTTCCCAAACGTCGTCCAAAGAGACATTCTCCGACTTTTCGAAATACCCGTCCAGCGGTTCGAGATAGTTTTCCGAAAGGAAAGGATAAATTTCGCCCGGCTCCATACTGAACACGTCCGCTTCCGTACCGCCGGCAAAATCCGTCAGCAGGTTGGTATAGAACGAACCCGTGGAAATTTCCAGCTGAACGTAAATGTCGGGATTTTTTTTATAAAAATCCGCTTCAAGCGCTTCTTCCAGTTTTTTATTCGTCTCGGTATCGTTGAAGGAATAAAAACGTACCGTCGTCTTGCCGTTCCCCCCGCCTCCGAAAGTTCCGTCGTCCGAAGTGCCGCCGCTTTCTTCGCAGGCGACTGCGCCGAACAGCATGCCCGCCGTCATCGCTACGGCCAATAATTTTCCGTATCTTTTCATCTATAAACCTCCGTTTTTTATTTTTCGGAGGGAAAGCGAAAATGCTTCCGCTTTCCCCCGCTTCTCATCTTTCATAGAGGACGTCCTGCGTAACTTCGTAGGCATGCCCTTTCGTCACGACGGGAGTCGTCTGTCCCGAAGGCGTTTCCACCCGTTCAAACACTACGTCGTCGATCGCGATCGCTCCGTAGTAATGCACGCCCCACATGAAATAGTAATTGTCGGCTTCTCCCGTGGTAAATTCGTACTCCACCGAATATACTTCTCCGACCTCATAGCCGTCCCGCCACTCGAAGATTCCCTTATCGTGCGCAAACGAACCGTCCTCGCGGGCCAAGCAGTAAAAATATCCTCCTTCTTCCGCCTTCACGTCCTCGATGACCATGAATTTGAATTTTACCCGATAGGTCGTATTGGCGGAAAACCGCATATCCGCGAGATTGGTCTGACAGAAGACGTTGAATTCGTAATTGGGCGAAGTCGGGTTGGTATTGAGGATATAACAGGAATAATTTCCGCTGATCGTATATCTGTCCCGCCGAATAATACCCGTGCTGAGTCCGGGGAACATGCAGCCGCCGTTGAATACGCCCGCTTCAAAGTTCTCGACGACCGGTTTCTCGTCTACATTTATATTCTTTTCGGGAACGACGTTATGCTCGATAATTTTATCGTCGCAAGTATAAGAATAATCGGTATCGATGCGCGTGATCGAGATATTTTTCAGCGAAACGCCTCCCATATTCCTTATGCCGAATACAAGGTTCCACCCGTCCGTATATTCGCCCGTGTTAAACACGTAAGAGTATTTCTGATAGCCCCTGTCCATGGGAGTCCAGAAAGAGCCTATACGGTTCAAACTGAAAGACTCTATGTATTCCTTTTCGTCGTTTTTATCGGCCGCGGGGTCGGTGAGCATGGCGTAAAAATATCCGCCGCCCGAAATTTCCGCCACCGTCGCCGCGTCAAAGGTGAGCATATACGTCGCATGCGGGTCCAGTCTTTCTCTCAGTTGCAGGCCGTCCGACCATGTCTGATTGAGCGTGCTTCGTATTTCATAAGAGCCGTCGTCCTTTTTTGTGGTAAAATCGGGATTGATGAGGAAAGAAGCCCCGATATTGTCCGCCTCGGCGACAGAAATATTATCGATCGCAATCTCCGCGGCATCGTCCTTTCCGCCGAAGCCCAAGACATACGTTTTTCCGTCGTCGGGAACGGTAATCGTTACGCTGCGGCGGGAAACTTCGTTGGAAACGTCCAGCCACTCGTAAACGTCTCCCCAGGTCTTTTCCGTCCGACAGTACGCGCCGACCTGATAACGGCTGCCGTCCGTAATCGAAATCTCTTCTTTCGGCTTATTCGTCCTGTAATCGAACGAAATGTAATAGGTCTTTCCGTTTTCCAAGCGTTTTCCGTAAGCGAACAGGTCGCTGCCGCCGCCCACGATCGCTTTCGTGCCGTCCACCGTGGTCAGGCGGGACGTCAGCTTTCCTTCCCCCGTCACCGTATAGCCGGGATTCTCGTCGAGAGTGTCCTCCGAAGAAGGATTTTCCGCCGCTTTATCGCCCACGGTCACTTCTCCGAGGTAATATTTTTTCGCGCCGTCGTTTCCGGCAATCGGCATTTCGATTTTCGGGTTGCCCGCCGCATCGGAAACGGCAAATTTGACGGTGTATTCCCCCTTCGGAAGCGAATCGGGAACGGTATAGGAAAGCTGGAAGAAATGCGGCTCTCCTCCGTTGATGGAAACGGGATTAAACCTCGCGTCCGTACCCGTGTAAACCGTTTTGCCCTCCGCGTCCTCGAAATACACGCTCAAATCGTAATCCGTCCAACAGCGCCCCATGGCCTGATTGCTCCAAAGGGAATCGAGATAGAATTTATCCCCCGCTTTGATTTCGGAAGAATAGCGGATTTTATCCGGGACGAGACGATAGCCCATCATGCGGTTGAAATATTCCACGAGTTCCTTTTCCTGCTTTATGACGATGTCGAAATCCTGCGCCACCCAGCCGATGACCGTCTGATAATTCACCCGCCATTTATGGAGCGCTTCATTCATCGCCTCATACAAAGGATAAGGATCGTTGTCGCCGTGTTTGGCATATCCGTCGCCGATTTCGCCCAAAAGCGGCAGCCCCGTATTCAGATAAAAATAATCGAGTGCCATGCGCGAATCGTATTCCTGCAACGCAAAGGCGATTCCGTCGCGGCGGAAGGTGATGTTATCGAGCTGCAACGCGTGGTCGTAACCCATATAATACATAAAATCTTCATAAGATTCCGCGTTGTTCACGCCCCACATGTTGTTGAGAAATTCGTATGTACAGGAAAGTACGAGAAGTTTGTCTCCCCACGCCTCGCGCCATGCGTCTATGGTGTCGCAAAGCGCCTGTGTGCGCTCCTCCACGCTGTTATAGGTATTCCAGCCCGAATGCCATTCGCCCACCATGCCGTAGCCCCGAAGCTCCACGACTTCGATCGCATCGCGATAGGGATAATCCTCCGAAGTGTAATGCCCCGCAAATTCCGTCAGGAATTTTCTGAGCTCTTCCTGATAAACCTTGCTGGAAAGGTCGGCAAAAATATCCCCGTTATTGACGACCTTCGGCACATTGTACGGCTCCTCAAACAACCACGCGGGACAGCCGTTGACGACGCCCTGATTGAGTTCCAGCCCGTCCGTACAAAGCCTTAAATTGATCGTTTTTCCCTGCTTTACCCAATATTCGATGGTTTCGTCCATGACCGTCCAATCGTAATTCCCCGGCGTTTCCTCGAACACCGACCAGCCCGTGGAAAGAGAAATCGATTTTACTTCGGGAAAAGTGCCTTTATACCCCAGAGACGGAAGTCCGCCCCAAAGCGGTTCTTCCAAGATTACCCACCCCATGCCTTCGTTATCTTCGCACAAGTCGTTCGTCTCTTCAAAACCGACCGTCTTCCAGCCTTCCTCCCGTTCGTTTGCTCCGTAAACCTTTACGCTGCTCTCTCCGACGCTCTTTTCGCCGAGATATTCCTTCGCGGGCCAGCTCTTTCCGCCGTTTCCCGCACTCTGACATGAACAGAGCCCTATCAGCGGAACCATCAATAAGGTCAAAAGTTTCAGACTTTTCATTTTTTCCTCCTTTACCAAGCAAATTTCTGTTTTCACATATTCAGTATAACATTAAAAATTCCCCTTTTCAAGAGTGATTTGTTTTTAGATATTGTGTTTTTGTCCTATTACCCCCCCCCCCGCAAAATTACACGTTTTCTCATCTATTTATATACCTTTGCCCTCCTTATTTATGCACTTGCCTTAATTCTCCGCCCGCCAACCTGGATTCTTCCGCCCTGATTGCGATGAGATGGCTTTCCACGGAATCTTCCAAACGGGTGGGCGCTTCCTCGGCGCCGGAAAGAACCTTATAGAACTCTTTGATAAGTCCGCCGTCTCCGCCGCCGTGATTGTGTCCGCCCTCGATGAGCGCTTCGCAATCGATCGTCGTTTCGGGACGATTAAATTTACGCACGGTAATTTTATTCGTCCCTTCGTCCAATTCGATTTGGCCTTCCGTACAATAGAATTTCATGATTCGGCCGCCGCCGGCCGTAAACGCCGTCATGCGCAGGTTCGCTTTTATCCCGTTAAAAAACCGCATCTCTACGATCTGATGATCGACCACGTCGTTATCGCACGCATATACGCATCTCCCGTAAGGCCCCGTTTCGATGGCCCTTTGCAAATTCTGCTCGGTCAATGGATATTCCGTCGTCAAAACACTGTACGGCCAACAATTTGCGGGACTCCCCGCGCTTTTCCAAAGCCCTATATAAATATTTTTCGCGCTATATATGCAGCTATCGACATATTTACAGTCCGTACATCTGTCCGCCGCTCCCTGAGGCTGATTCTCCCTGCGGAAATAGCTCAGATCGCCCATGGAGGAGACCGCTTCGCATCGGTCTCCGGCGTAATATTGCAAAAGATCGAGATCGTGACAGCATTTTTGAAGAATCATCGGAGAGCTCTCTTTACTGTTCCGCCAATTTCCGCGGACAAAGCTATGCGCCTGGTGCCAATAACATACCTGCTCTATGGAATCTATCATGATTAATTTGCCGCATTCGCCGCTATCGAGCAATTCTTTCATTCTGACATACGCGGGGGCATAGCGAAGAACGTGACAAACGACTACTTTTCCCCCGTATTTTTTATGCGCGCAAAGCAGTCTTTCACACTCTTCCTCGCTGGCGGTGACAGGTTTTTCCAAAAGAATATCGTAACCGAGTTGTAAAGCTCTCTCGCATTGTCTGACGTGATCGCCGTCCATCGTCGCAATGACTATCGCGTCGGCCAGACGTTTTTCAAAAAATTTATCTTCTTCCGAAAAAAGATTTTGTCGGTTCACCCCGAAGATTTCCCCGTATTTTCTGAGCTTATCCTCATTGATGTCGCACAGCGCCACAATCTCAAATTTATCTCTTTCTTCCGCCATAAGCCGCCCGTAAGCCTCCGCTCCGCGCGAGCCGCAGCCGATAATCGCAACCGTAAACCTTTTTGCCATATCTGCACCTCCAAAGGAACTTTTCTCGTTCTTCGCTTTTTATTATATCATTCCCAAAAAACGGATACAAGACCTTTCTGTTCTGAAATATTGTGTTTTTGTCTTTTTCGTTTTTTTCAAAGAAAATAAAATTCCGTAAAAAATATAAATCATAAAAAAATACGCCTTAAAGCGTTTCGGCTTCAAGGCGTATTCCTGAGTTTTTGCGTTATCGAAAATATATTTTTTGATTTTTACAGATTTTTACCGTTTTCCCGCACGATTTTTGCGTATTCGTAATAGCTGTCCTTCGGAAGTCTTTCAAACGTTTCAAAGTCCACATAAATGAGCCCGAAACGCTGTTTATATCCTTCCGCCCATTCAAAATTATCCATCAAAGACCAATGGAAATATCCGGCGATTTTTGTTTCTCCGTCGTTTGCCGCGCGGCGCAGTTCTTTGAGATACGTTCTTAAATATTCCGTCCGATATGTATCGTGAATTTTTCCGTCGGAAAATACATAATCCGCGAGCGAAACCCCGTTCTCGGTGATATATACTTTTTTGCCGTATCTCTTATATAAAAATTTCGGTCCCCAATACATATTTTCCGGAGTAATCTCCCAACCCATCTGCGTCTTCGGAGAACCCGGCTTCGGTTCCACCTCTCCGATGCCGCCGTCCGCTTTCCGATACACCTTTTTTCCTTCATAAATATTCAGCGCAAAAAAATCGAGCGGCGTCGAAATGAGTTTCATATCTTCTTCCGTTATTTTAGGCAGAAGTTCTTCTCCGTATTCATAATATTCCTTCGGATATTTGCCCAAAAATATCGGCTCCGCGAACGAAGAAATCGTCCCCAGCGGATTTTCCCCTTCAAACGCAAACGTCCGCTCATACGCAGCTTCGATATCCTCTTTCTTTTCCGATGCGGGCGCATACGTATATCCGCAGGAAGCATACCCCACTTCGGCTCCCTTTATCGTTTTCAGTACCCGCGCGGCTTTACCGTGCGATTTCAACAAATTATGCAACGCGCTTAACTGTTCCTTTAACGAAACTTTTATCCCCGGAGCATGTACGCCCAAGCGATATCCGCAGCCCAACACGCACTGCGGTTCGTTGATAGTCATAAAATTTTTTACTCTGTCCCCGTAAAGTTCTTTGACGCGCTCCGCGTATTCTTCAAACCAATCCGCCATCTCGGGGTTCAAAAATCCGCCGCGGTTTTGCAGCGTCTGCGGCAAATCCCAATGGTACAGCGTCAAAAACGGCGTTATGCCGTTCTCCAACAGCTTATCGATCAGCCGATTATAAAAATCCGCGCCCTTTGTATTCAGTCTCCCTGTTCCTTCCGGCAAGATCCTCGACCAAGCGAGAGAGAAACGATAAGCATTTACTCCCAAGCCTTTCATTAAATCGACGTCTTCCGACATTCTATGGTAATGATCGCATGCATGATCGCCGTTTTCTCCCCGAGCGATGGCTCCGTCGCGATGCGAATATACGTCCCAGATCGACTCGCCCTTCCCGTCTTCGTTTCTCCCGCCTTCAATCTGATAAGCAGCCGTTGCCGTACCCCAATAAAAATTCTTTCCGAATTCCATTTTTTATTTCTCCCGTTTTATTTGTTCCATATATGGTTTGAGCATCTTTGCAAAGTTCGTACCCATCATGACATGGCCGAATCCCGAAGGATGCAAGATATCTCCCGAAAGGTAATACGCCTTATCCAATAACTTATGCCCGTCCAACAGTATCGCATTTGCATACCTTTGCGCATGAGAAACGATTACCCCGCGGCTTCGGGAATAATATTCCGTATAGTCTTCCGTCGTTTTGCTCACGTCGGACAATCCGCGAACGGGCGTCATGATAAAAATTTTTTTGTCCGCAAATCGTTCGCAAAACGTATCGATGAGAGTTCCGACTCGCTCCTCGATGATTGCAAGGGGGCGATTCGCGATATTCGTTCCCGGTTCCAGATAGACCGCGTCAAACGTTTCCCGACACAGATATTCCACCGTTTCCCTTTCGCAAAAACAACCGCCCGCTATCGCTTTGTTCTGAATATCTATCCCCAAAATCTGCGCGGCCGTATTCAGATAATTCAACTGCGGACACAGGGCTCCGCACCCCTGCGTAATCGACGAGCCATAGGCGAGCAGTTTTATCTCGGGACAATCCGAGCTCTGCGGTACGCTGACTTTCTCTCCTCGCTCCGTTAAAAGTCCCAGAAAACGAACGTCTCCCTCTCCGTCGAGAGCAATTCTCCATACGTTTTTCCCAAAACGGTTTTCGCTTTCTTTGCCGACGCCTTCCAAGATCTCGGGATAACTCAGTTTTATTTCGTTTCTCCCCTGCCCCGTCGTCAGGCTTGTATTTTGAAAATCGCCGTTATAGGCGGTAACATAAGTCGGGCGAGCCGTTTCTATCAAAAGAGTGATGTTTTTTGCCGCCGTTTCAAAGCGCAATTCTATTCCGTACGAGGTACGCGCCGATTCGCGATGCCCGTTGAAATCCCGAATAAATTGTCCGTTTTTATCGTATTCCCCTATACTCAGCTTATCACAGACGCTCAACGGAAAACGATACAATACCCCGTCGCGGATTTCCGCCGTGTTGAAAAATTCTATTTCGTCAAATTTCATTCTTAATTTAATCTCCCGCTTACCTTTTACCAAATACGGCACAGCATAGAAAAATCTGCGCCGTGCCGTATTTGATTTTTTAATTATACCACACAAAAATCCGGTTGTCAAGACCTATTTTCGGGGACATTTTTATTTTTACATTCCGAGAACAATCAAGGTTTTTATCCGTCAATTTACAGAATAGGAACAATTCTTCTTTAATCCGATTTCCTTAATCTTTGCCGAAGCGCCTTCGCCCTCGATGACGATATTCCAAATCTCCGACGGGAAAGCGGATGCGTCGAACCCTTCGGGAACAGAATTGTCTGCGTCGATTTTTCCGTTGCCTTCGGGAGCAAAAGCAGGATCGTCGCCGGACAGGCTCACAAACGTATCCGTTTCGTCCGTAAGGCGATACCAACAATTTTGCGGCTCAAAAGCGCCTTCTTTTACGCCTGTAACCGCGCCGCCGGACTTGATTGCACCCGCACCGTCAAACAAATCCACCCAATCGACTTCGACAAAGCAGTTCACTATCTTCGATGCGCCCGTAGCATAACCCGCGATTGCGCCCGATGCACGCCACTGATTGTTCTGACAGCCCATAACGGTCGCCTTTACGTAACAATTTTCTATCGTGCCTCTGTTCAGTCCGACGAGGGCCCCGCTCTTATTGCGGAAACCTTGGTTCTGACCCGCGGAATTCTTCCAAATCTCGTGTTCCAAAACAAGATTGCGAATCGTGCCGTTATTTCCGCCGAACAGACCGATATATTCGTCCGTCAGCTGCTTGAATTTCAGATTGGAAATCGTGAATCCGTTTCCGTCGAATATGCCCGTGAATGCATTATTCTGCACGCCGATGACGGGTTTATTATAGGCGAATACTTTCGTACCGTCCTCACCGTCCAATTCTTCGGACGCACCTTCCATGTTGTTTTGCAGCACGATGTCGTTCATGAGGAGATACCAGCCGTCCAAATGCTCATTGATTCCGAATAATTCTGCTTCGGTCTCAATCGGCACATATACTCCCAGACGGAATTCCACGGTATAAACGCCTTCGACCGTTACCGTAATCGTCACGGCGCCGCCGTAATAGCCTTCCTCATCGGAAGCCGCGAAAACGGCTTTCGTCGGATCCGTTTCGTCTACCGTTAAAGTTCCCTTTCCCGACGTAAGTTTCCATTCGACTTCCGCGTCCGTATCGGGCGTCAGAGTCACGGACAAATCCGCCGTATCTCCTTTCAGAATCGCCTCTTTATACTCATCGGGGGAAATTTCCAGCGCTTTTTCCAGCACCGTCACCGTACAAGTCGCCGTCGCGCCGCCTACCGTCGCCGTTACCTGTGCGGTTCCCGCTCCCACCGCCGTAATATGCCCGTCCTGAGAAACAGAGACGATTCCCTCGTTCGAGCTGGCCCATACGACCTTTTCGTCGGAGCCATAAACTTCCGCTATCAAATCGTATTCGGGCGTCACGTCCAAAGACAGTTCAAAAGAGGATTGATTCAGAAAAACGGAAACCCCGAACGTACAGTTCTTTCTGAGCTTAAAGTCGGTAAATTTCGCGTTTTCTCCCTCTCCTTGAATTTCAATATCCCAAATATCCGAAGAAAATCCGTCTTGAGGGAAGTTGCCGGGAATACTCATGTCCCTGTTAATTTTCCCGCAGTTGGCAAGAGCCGGCGTCGCGCTTCCGATGACGTTTACGTTATTTTCATAAGGTTTGGACGCCTCGGATTCTCCCGTGTAGACAAACCAGCAGTTATCCACCGTATACGAGCCTTCGACCGCCATCGTCATCCCCACGATACCGCCCATTTTGAAGGTGCTGTCTACAGAACCTGTTTCCAGCACGTAGACCATTTCTACTTCCGCAAAGCAATCTTCTATAATACCGCCCTGATACAACCTTCCGCAAATTCCGCCGCCCGAAGTAGTATTGAACTGCGTGGCAATCAGCGTTACTTTTGCGGAACAGTTGGACACCGTGCCCGAATTGTCTGCGCAGATCGCTCCGCCCTGATTGCGGATGGAACGCAGGTGTCCGCCGCCGTCCGTGCGATACGGCTCTATGATGACGTTGAGATTTTTAATTGTACCCGCGTTGTTGCCGAACAATCCGCCGTTGTGATGGAAATAAATTTTCAAATTGGAAACCGTGAATCCGTTTCCGTCGAATACGCCCGTGAACGTTCCGTTCCAATTCTCTTCCCCTGAGGTCAAAGTCGTGCGCTGGGTAATAACTGCCTTATTATAGGTCCAGACGGGATTTCCGTTGACGTCTTTATATTCCTGCGTTAGCGGCTCGTTGACGGTATTGGGCATAATGCCCTCTACTTTATTCTGCATGACGATATCGTTCATCAGCATATAGTATCCGTCCAGATGATAGTTGATATCGACGAGTTCCTGCTCCGTGGAAACGGGAACGAACATATCGATTTTGAATTCCGTGGCGGGCGAGCCCTCTACACGGACGGAGATCGTCACGGAACCGCCGTAATAATCCTTTTCGGGAACGGTGTATGTCGCTTTCAAAGGATCCGTCTCGTCGACCGTCAAAGTTCCCACGCCGTTGTTTTCAATCGTCCACACCACGTCGAGCGCCTTATCGTAAGGCTCCACCGCGATCGCCAGCTCCTGAGAGGTGCCGTTGTTCAGATAATTTTTCGTAAGCATGACGGAAGAATAGTCTTCGGGAAGAATATCGAACTCCGTCTGCGTCGTCTTGACGACCGTTACGGGAAGCGACTTTTCCACAGATATATCCCCCGCCACGGCTTTGACGGTGAGCTCCGATTCCCCGATTCCCTCGGAAGAAACCTCTCCCTCGTCCGTTACGGTAAATACCGCTTCATTTCCGGAAATAAATTCAAAGTTTGCGGTCTGTTTTTCATCGTTGACGAAAAATTCCGCCGTAATCGTCTGCGTCTTCAAATCCGTATCGTTCAACGACAACAGAGACAGATTCAAGGAATTATAATTCGTACGGATTTCCAGCTGATCTTCCACGACGACGTCTACCGTCTTAGAAACGCTCCTGCCGAATACGGAAGCGGAAATCTCCACCTGTGTGGAACCCTTGGAAACGGCGCTGACGATGCCGTCGGCAGAAACCGTCGCTATCGCCGTATCCTTACTGGCAAACGAAAATACGACATCCGAAACGGTTTCGTTTCCGATTTTTACGGAAGCGACGATTTCTCCGCTTCCGTTCGGCGCAATCGAAAGCGCTTCGGGAGAAGTCTCTATGACGGGAAAAGAAGAAAATACCTTTACCGTACACACGGCGGAAACGCCTCCCGCCGCCGCGGTAATTTCCGCTTCGCCCCCGCCGATGGCCGTAATCTTACCGTCCTGTACCTGCGCGACGGAAGAATCCGAAGTGGACCATGCCACCGATTCGTCGGAATCCTCCACCGTAGCGGTAAGCGTCGCTTCGTCGTGGACGAACATTTGCAGGGACGTTTTATCCAGCGCAATCTTCGGCGTTTTGCTTTCGGTGCAGCCGCATATCATGGCCACAGCACCGATAATCGTCATTAAAACGATCAGCAACCATTTTTTCTTTCTCATCTTGCTTCCTCCTTCTTAAATTTTTATTTGCATTTTTGTTTTCATCGCCTCAAATGAATTTACAGCGTGTCTCCCACCTGTTGGAATTCCGCGGAACGCGTCACTCCCAAGCGGAAACAGTCCGCTTTCAACGACGCTTTCTCGGCGGCAAGATCGTCGAACGAATCGGGATACAACGTGACCAACAGATAACGGAAGGAAATGCTTTCCTGACAAATCCGGTCGTACAGCTTCGTATACAATGCGGGATCTTCCGACTTATATTCTTCGATCGCGGCATAAGCCTCGTCTATCGCGTCCAGCCAGCCTTCCAGCAGATTTTTCGGCCAATACTGGGCATTCAGCAGTTTTTTCGTATTGATAGAGCCCACACTGGTCGGATCTTCCTCCGCGAGATGAGCAAACCAAGCCCTCTCTTCGTCAAATAAGCGTTTCATTTCGGGCGCCGCATCTTTGAAATAATTTTCAAACCACTCTTCGATTAAATGCGGCACGTCGAGCTGTACGTTCCAAAGAAGCTGAGAAGATAAATACTGTTTGAGTCTGTACCAGTCCGTACCGCTTACGTTGTTCCACTGCATTTGGTCGAACAGATAAATTGCTCCGTTTTCATAGGCATACTGGTAATTCGGCTGCATGGAACTAAAATTGTCGAACGGAAGCAGATAGTCCTGGAAATTCGCGTCGTACATCCAGAAATAGAAGGTATCGCTGATCATTTTCCATTTCTGAATATTCTGTTCCGCAGCCGCGTTCTGGGGATGATAGAGACTGAAATAGGAATTTACATTTGACGTACAAATCATCACGCCGACGTTGCCCTTATAATGCAGATCGGGTTCCATGAGCTGCATGCTTCCGTCGGAATTGACGCGGACAGGGGCTTGCTGAATATGGCTGTAAGCAAAATCCACGATTCGGATTTCCCTGTCGATATTATTGTCTTTGAGATATTTATCGAGCTTTTCGGACAGTACGTTGATAAAGCGGATCGCCTCCACCGCGTGCGTCCCGTATTTCTCGTAATTCTCGTCATTGATCGGCGCGTCGCCCCAGCCCGTTCCGTCTTCCTGCGTAAACGTAAATTGATTTAAGTCGGGGTAAGCCGCAATATCTTTGATGATCTGCTTCATGACTGCGTCCGACATTTCCTCTACGTCCACCCCTATATTCAGGTTTGTCTTTGTGGAATTATACCAATCGGGATGTTCGGCTCCGTATTCGCTGTACGGCAATACGTCGAGATAGTTATGCCATACGACCCCGCCGAGGGGTATCCACAAATCGTTGGAATTCTGGATTCTCAAACGGTTCATGAAAGTGGTATCGTTGTTCGTCTCGCCCGAAGTCGTCAGGCGGTACTCGAAATCGGGATTGTCCGTCACGTTGAAATTATACAGAACTTTTTCCGTCACGTTCCTTTCTATCGATATCTCGTCTATCGCAAACGTCTTGAATCCGAACTGCATATGCAAAAATTCGTATGCCGCATACAAAGTTCCGCTTCCGCTCTTTCCCAGCATCAGCACGTTGGCGCCTTCCGTACGGATAATATAACCGCTTTGATTGAAGGCGCTGACTTCGGTTATATATTCCTGATTCGTCAGATAGGAAGTTTTTCCCAACGACAGCACCGCATTTTTCCCCGCGCTCTTCGCTTCCGCGTCCGTCATCACGGGCAGTTCCAGCCCCGTAGCCAGATAGAAAAGATCCACCAGTTCCTGAGCGGCAAACGTCACCTGTTCGTCCGTGTTTCCCTCGGGGTATACGATTACGTAATCCGTCGCTCCGTCACGTACCAAATATTTATCCGAAGCGGTCGCCTCATAAATGTGCGTCGTATCGTATTTGTCTGTCGATGTCACCATATCGGGTATATAGACCTCCTTAAACGTCTCATTTTCCTTTCCGTTACAGCTGCCGCATGCCGACATGAAAAGCAATGCACAGCCCATCATCAACGCAGTAAATCCCGCATACTTTCTCTTCATAACTTCCTCCTTACTCCGCCGTAACCGTAAATTCCGTCATTGAGAAATTGCCCTCGGAATCCCATGCGATATAGCGAACTTTATATACGCCGGAATACACCGCCCGGAATGCGTCCGCCGTCTCGCTCAATATCGTTTGGGAACCGTCCGGCAGCACTAAAATCCGAAGCAGCATCGGGTTATCGTCGAGATTATCCGTAACGGACGCAAAAGGAACCGCCACATCCGAACCCGTTTTCACCGTCTCCGCTATTTCTCCGTTTACCTGAATTTCGGGCGGCACGATATCTTCCACATTGATTGCGCGGTAATATGTCGTCGTTTTTCCCGCCTCGTCCGTCGCCGTATACGTCAAAAGATAATTGCCGTATTTCTCCGCCTTAAAATACAAAACTTCGTCCGCGCTCATGTTTTCCAGTCTCACTCCGTCTAGGGACGTCACAATTTCGCCGTTATGATCGGTCAGCGTCACCGTTACGTCGGGCGAAGGATCGATGACGTCTCCCGCCAGCGCGTTCAAAACCGGTATCGTATCGTTCAGCGCGTATTTCTTCGCGTATTCCCCGAAGATATAGACCATCGGTTTCACGGAATCCCCGCTGTAATTGCTCATCAACTGCGAATTGATTTTCGAGACGCTGATGCTCGCCGCACCGCTTACGTCTTCGAACACGAAACGAACATATACTTTCTTGCCGGGGAACCCCTCGAACGTTTCCCCCGAAACCGTTTCCGTTATCTTTGCCGCTGCATTTACGATATGGATGTTTCTGTCGCTCTCCGAATACGTCAGCGCGATTTCCTCGTCGTTATAAAAACTCGGGTCAATCAACAGCTTATCGTCGCCGTTATAAATCATATAACTGTCCGAACCTGCATCCGCGCCCTTTACAAATTGCAGGCGGATACTGATATTCTCGTTTTCCGCATCCGTCAGATATATGCTGAACGAGGAAAAATTATTTTCCGCAGAATTGACTTTTACGCCCAAATTCAATCCGTCCGTTATGACCGCGTTGACAAACTCCGCCGTCTGTTCCTTCGTCCCCGATGCAGCGGAAAGAAGTATGTCGTTCTGTCTCGCCTCCGCCGTCACCGTATCCGAATAGAAATATTTCGACAGATCGTAACCCGTTCCGTTCTTTACCGTCAGTACCGGCAGAGTATAACTCTTTTCCGTCGTTCCGTTTTTATCGGTCACGATATACTTGATTTCCGCTTTTCCGTTTTGATCTGCCTTGAACGTATGTCTGCCCGTCGTACACTCCGTCGTTCCGTTACCGTCCGTAATCTGTACGGAAACCTGCGTTTTCTGCGTTCCGTTTCCGTAGCTCACTCCCGTCGGGACGGGAACCTTATATTCAAATCCCTCCAACAGATATTTCGGCAGACGGGCGTCGTCTAAGATTTCCGGCTTTTTGTCGTCCTTTACCGTTACCTTATATTCCTCCTCCGCCGTATTTCCCAAAAAGTCCGCTGCCGTATACGTAATCGTATATTCGCCCGCATAGTCCGCAGTAAATTTTCCGTCGGTAATCTCCGCCTCGTGCTCTCCGTTTTTAGCGACGACCGTTACCTCTACCTCCCCCGAACCGCCGCTTGCGGAAACATCGGCAATTTGTACGGTGTCGCCCGCGGAAACTTCCGTCACCCGCTCCGAAGAAATATCCAAAGCAGGTGCCTCCGGCTCTGTCGAAAGAACGTCTACCGTCTTTTTATTCTCGTTTCCGTAATAATCCGTCGCCGTGTATTCTATCGTATACTGCCCCGTACGGTCCGGCACAAACTTTCCGTTCTTTACGGCAATTTCTTTCCGTACGGAGGAATTATAATCGTAAAATACTTTTACCGACGTCGATTTGACATCCGTGAAATAATCAAAAGCGGTAAAATCGAAAACGGGATATTCCACGCCTTTGAATGCCTTCGGCAAATTATTTTCCTCGTATTCCCCGAAATCCACCGTTATTTCCGGCCCTTCTTTATCTTCCGTTCCTTTGAGATCCACTCCGCCGAGCTCCGTAAATATCATTCTGTACGGAATCTCGTTTGTGCGGTATTCCCGCGCGGTTACGGAGAGTCTCACTTCTCCCGTCGTGAATCCCTTCCACTTCGTATTCATATACTCCGCGTCCAAATCCACGACCACGTTGCTTCTGCCTTCGCTGCTCGTGGACGTAACGGTTTTTTCGTTCAGATCGAAGCCGAGCTCCAAATATTCCTCCCCGACGTTTTCCTGTTTGTTTTTATAGCCGTAGGGAGAAACGGGCGCAAGGAATCCAAAAAGATTTGCCTGATGCACCGTATACAATGTTCCGTCCGTATTCCTCCATTCGATTCCCGTAGGGACTTGACCGTTGGCTCCGCCCAGCAGATACGTGGTATTGAATTTCGTGACGTCGGTCTCCTTCTCCGGCTCCGCCACCTGCATCGCGGAAGCATAAACGTCCACATAATTATCCGCATCGTATATATCCGTAAAACGGAATTTCAACGTTCTGGCATTATAATAGCCCAAAGTTTCGGGAATTACATACATCTTAAAGACGCTTTCCCCTGCCGCAAAATCATTCAGGTCTATCACCTGATTGAAATTCATCGTTTCATTCGCGTACAATTCCACGTTCAGCCCGGTAAGTCCCGTATCGTAAACCGACTCGTCCTTTCCGTATACGCTGTTCGATTTTATCAGACCTTCTCCGTCGAACTCTATCAAATCTTTATCGACCGTGAAGGTATATTCTTCCGCCTGCCCCGTTTGCGTACACGTATATTCCAACGTGTACCTGCCTTCCGTTTTGAGCGTTACAGAATCCGCCGCGGTAACCGTTCCGTCGGGATAATAGAGCGTGGTCACCGCTTCATAGTTTTTTCCGTCGACGGTGAACGTACCTTTGGGAATATTCAGGCGCTCTCCCAAGTCATAGTTTTCTTCCAGCTCCCCGTCCAAAGAGAACGTTCCCTCTCCTTCCGCGCCCGCATTGGTCTGAATTACCGAAGCCAGCGAAAAACACAACGCCGACGACAAACCGAGCGTCAATAGGATATTCGCCCTTTTCTTCATACGACTTTTCAAAAAAATTTTCCTCCTTTATTTTATTCCTTCAAACCGCCCATCGAAATGTTGCCCATCAATTTATTCCTGAAACACAGGAAGATGACGAACATCGGCAAACTGACGATCAAAGCACCCGCAAGTTTCATCGGAATATTCGATACGTCCGCCTTATAAGAGTTGGAATAGTTGATTAATCCGACCGCTAAAACAGGGTGACTCGGCAAAAACAGCGTCGGGCCTTCATACTCGTTCCATTTTGCCACAAAGACCAAAAGCGCTATCGTCAGGAACATTTTGCTCGCCATCGGCAGAGCAATGCGAAAATATACCGAGTAGTTGTTTGCCCCGTCCACCTTCGCCGCGTCCATATAGTCCTGCGGCATCGTGGAGAAGGTAGCAAAAAATACAAGATAGTACATACTGACTATATTTGCCGTCATCAACACATATAACCCGAGATTATCATAATACCCGAACCACCTTGCAAACAACAGCTGAGAAGGTCCGTTACCTATAATCGGCAGTACCATGGCCGTCATGATTGCGACATAGATTACCTTGCTGGATTTATATTTATAGCGCGCGGTGGCATATCCTGCGGTGCATTGTAAAAAAGTTCCCCACAAGGCGCCCAGCAGGGCATAGACGACCGAGTTCAAAAACATTCTCCAAAATCCCAGCGTAATGTTTCCCGTCGAGCTTTGCACCTGTACGTTGCCGATTTCATAAAATGCCGTAGCATAATTTTCCCACAACCATTTTTTCGGAAATCCCCAAGGATCGATTTCAAAAGCCAAGGGACTTTTTACGGAGTTATATATCGCCCAGAAAAACATTCCGAAAAACGAGAAGGTATACAAAATCAAAAAGATAATGAGACAAATCTTAAATACGGAAAATCTCTGCCCGTCTTTTATTCTGTTTTCCTTCTTGACTATCTGTTTCCGGCTCAGTTCCGTTTCCTTTAGGAACAGTCTCTTTATCCGTTCCGTAACACCTGATAATTTCATCGTCCGTCCTCCTTTCTCATTCCGTCGAAGGCCCGAATTTTGTCATGAGCCAACGCACCAAAAATGTCAAAGGTATGACGATAGCGGTGAAAAACAAGCCCATAGCCGATAATTGCGTGTAATTATCATAGCCCGCATTCAACACGGAAACGAACAGATAATAACCGATATTCATCAAAGAACTATCCGCTTCCAAGCCATAGAACAGATACAGGCTCATGTTATTCGAGAAAAATCCGGACACGCCCACCGTCACGAAAGTGACGAACGTCGGATATATGCAAGGCAGGGTGATACAGAAAAATTCACGCATGAAGCCCACGCCCTCCAATTTTGCGGATTCGATCACAGATTCGTTGATTTGCTCCATCGAACCCAAATATAACAGCATGTTTCCGCCTAATCCGAACCAGATATTATAGATCAGAATCGTCAGAAACGCCGAATCGGGATTGGTCAGAAGTCCGACCACATATTTTCCCGTAATCGCTTCCGCAAGGGCGGGAAATCCCGCGTCGGCAAGCTGTTTGAAAATTGTAATCATGACCGTTCCGGAAATTACGCAAGGCGCAAAAAGTATGACCTTGAAAAAGCCCGAACCGGTGCATTTTTTATATATGTAATACGCGACTATCAGTCCGAGAAACAGCCCTACCGTCAGTGAAAAGCCCCATATGAAAAAGGAATTCACGAACATATCGACAAACATCGGTTCGCTGACTAATTTCCCGAACATTAAATCGATCGTCTTCAAACCGTTCCATACGTAGCCCTGCGTCATATCGTAACGCTCGAATGCCAAAGCGAAAGAATTTATATTCATTGCGAAGTAAAAAATGACAAACTGCAAAACGGGCCATGCTATCAAGGTAAGATAGCATACTATATCCTGTACCTTTTCACTGCGCAATTTTTTATTTTTTCTTTCCCTGATTGTTGTCGTCATACTCCTCCCCCGTTATTGCTCATCGAAGGGCCCAGCCGAAGAAATCCAACGTTCCTGCGTGTAATATTTCGTAAATCCTTCAAAATATTCCTTTGCCGACAGGTTGGCATTGCCGTAAAACGCCCTCGACGGATACCCCTGCGTCGAACCGTCTACAAACTGCGCCGTCCAATATTTGCCCATGGAAATTCCCGTGCGCTTATAATTGGGTGAGGTGGAAAAGTCAGGAACGAATACGGCATGTTGGGCAATATCGTACAAAGATTGACCATAGTTCGACATCTTAGATTTTTCTTCGTCCGTCATCGTGTACGTATACGGTTTCATGGAATTCGTTATCTGAGAAAACTCTACCAAGGATTCCTGCGTATGACAGAATTGAAGAAATTCCAACGCAAGCGGGATCTTAAATTCGGCTATATTCGTATTTACAAAACACGCCGCGCTCTGCTCCTGTATGGTATAGGGTTCCCCTACCTGTTCCTCCGTCGCCTTCGGCAGCGGCATCATCGCAAATCTTCTGTTTTCCTTCGCCGCAGGGGCTCCGTACATCTCCTCCATTTCCTCAAATGTAGGATTTGCTTCGTTCTCCCACCAACTTCCGTCGATAATCATCGCTGTATCCTTTATCGAGCCTTCAAATTTACTGAGCAGGAAGGTTCTCTGAGCGCTCAAATGGTCATAGGCAGTCGAAAAACAGCGCGATTCGTCATAATAGTTTTTATTTGCAATGATATCGTGTAAAAAGTTAATTGCATAATATCTTCCCGCAGAACTCGTCAACAACTTATACACGGTTTCGGGCACCAAATCTTCTTTATACAGTTCTAAACTCCCGTCTTCGTTGATGCTCTTTACCAATTTATCCGCATGCCCTTCAAAATCGCGGAAAATTTTCGACTGGGTCACACCGTCCAGATTCACCTGCATATTTTCAAGGAAGGAAAGCAGGTATTCGTGGACACTTCCCGACCAGATAAACGGAGTAATTCCGCTGCGTACCATTTTGTCGCACAGTTTGAAAAAATCGTCAAACGTCGCGGGCAATCCGTTGTCGTACGCCGTGTCGGGATCGCCGTCCGGACCGGGGGAACGAGGATCGTCGGGACCGCGCACAAAGCCTTCCGAATCTCCGTAGCCTTCCGCCGCGAAATAGAAATTTTCTTCCTCGAACATATCTACATCGTACGAAATTCCGTAATTCGCCCGATAAAAGGGAATGGCATAATATTCGCCCCCTTCCCCATAAAATTCCCTATAATCCTCGCTCATTTTGGATTCGAGCGTTACGGTCTCTTCTCCGTCGGTCGTCGTTTCCGTGATAAAGTCGTAATTGAGAGGTTTCGTCACGGCTTCGGAAATATCCAATACGAGACCTCTCTTTTTATATTCGTCATAATCGAACGATTCGGTAAACATGACCTCTTCACGCGACGTGGCAAATAAATCGATATATTTATCCGCCCTGTAATTCGCCTCGGCCGTTATGTAAACCTGAACGCCCTTCTTCCCCTCTTCAAACGATACGTCTTTATACTTTTCTTCAAACCGCGCTTTTACCCCGTACAGCCAATCGTCCCCGAATCCGCCGTCGAACGTTCCGACATAAAGCTGTGTCTTGTCGGTATTGATTTGTTCCTGCTCCTTTCGGGGTGAACAGCCTGCGGCTGCTCCGCATACCGCCATCGACGTCAACAGCGCCGCCAATGCCAAACTTGTTTTTTTCATGGTATTCCTCCTGATTTTATTTTTTGCGAAACGCCGTCTTCCTTTTCGCATCGAAAAAACGGACGATTCGTAATTTTTTTATTTCTTTATCCGATAAAGTTTTTTGTTTGTCGCTGAAACCGACAAACAAAAAGGCATGCCTTTTTCTCGTTTTTTATTCAAAAACGGCATAAACGACGGCCGCGCCGTAGCTTTTCAATCGGAGCTCCAATCCGTCTTTACACAATACGGCCGCACTTTCGTCCGTAAGGCATTTCGCATAAGAAATTTTTCCCGACAGGGTTGCTTTATTCGGCGTTTTTGAAAAGTTTCCGAACAGAAGCAGCCTTTCGTGCTTTCCCTCGTACGATTCATATTCGTAGAAGCTGCATTTAACCGTATCGTTTTTTGAAAAAATCGGCAGGCCGCTGTTCCAGTACGGATGCCAAACCGACTGCGCAACGGGGAAATGTACGTACGCTTCCCAATAGGGTGCGATAACGGAAAGCGCGTCGTCCGCATCGTTCGGACGGGGCAAAATCCCGTGAGGTACGGCGAGGCAAAGCGCGTTTTCAAAACTCCAATTCGGCAGGGAATAGGCCACGAACTCATACGGAACCCCGAAATTCCGTCCCGTATATTCCGCCTGCATCAATCCCTTCGGAAGTCTTTCAATCCCCTCGCGGTTGAGCTGTGTCTGAATAAACTCCCCGTCCCAAATTCCGTCGCAGAAGCTCATTGCAGGCAACATGCAACAGTTGCTCAGATGTACATTTATCAAAGCGCCCGACGGAAGTATTTCCCGAAGTTTTTTCATAAATCGGCGAATCGCGGTCACGGGATAGGTGACGTGTCTCTTTCCGTCTTTTTCGTAACCGCAGCCATGCGCCTCATTCAAACAAGGCACGGGAAAAAGCGCGCTGTCCAAGTAAACTCCGTCAAATCCGAAACGTTCGACGACCTTTGCGATGTCGTCCGCCATACGATCCGCCTGAGGGCTGTTGAAGCACATGATATAATCCCGCTGAGGAGGATTGCGATACCACCCGCCGCCGTTTTCGTACATGCCCTCCGTTTTTCTTAAATCGTGCGCGGTTGCGTTCCAATCGGGAGAAAGCGTCGATACTTCGTACCCGAAATAGGGAATTACCTTTATCCCGCGTTTTTTACATTCAAAAACGATTTCATCGGTTTGTTTTTCCTCGTCGTCCGAATAGTAGCCGCTGTTCTGGATTCTGTGCCATTTTTCATGAAGATAAAGGCAGGTCACTCCGAGCCGCTTCATTCGGTCAAAATAGTTTTTATCCTTTCCGTCTTTCGGTTCCGAAAACAGGTAATCGCGATAATTTCCCGAAATCTTTTTGAAACAATCGATATGCAGGCTTTTGTTTTCGTAAGGATTTTTCGGAAATGTTTTTACGGGCGTCGCCTGAAAGCCGAATCGGAACGTCACGGGCATATATCCGTAGGCGGGCAAAAATTCCTCTCCGTTTTCGTCGGCGCGGCGAACCCAGCCGTGCGGCTTTTCGCCGAGTAAATTCAATCGGAGCAATACACACTCTTCACGCCGCAAAACCTCTATCGCTTTCTTTGATTCGGGCTGCCAATTTTCGTCGCTGTCGGAAAAAAAGCAAAGCCCTCTTTCCGTCGTTCCCAACCACAGCAACGGCTTAAAAGGCAGGGATAAATCTTTGTCGAGTTTATCGCTCCCGCATACGGGTTGAGAAAAATTCGTTTCCTGCGGCCAATAATGATAGTGCGTCGCCATTTCCGTTTTCAGCGGAATTTCCAGAACGAGTTTATTTAAGTTCAAATCGTCGTTTTTATATTTTTCCACGCCGAAAACTTCGGTCACTCGTTTTCCCCTCGGCAATAATTTCAAATCGATCTGACAACATCCGTCATTTTCGACGCAAATCGATGTATCGATTATGTAATTCCCGCACTCGGCGGCACAGCAAAGGTTCGTTTCGTTATCCCTTTCCACAGCAAAGCATTCCGCCGTTCCGAAATCCAATACCCTGCCGTTTTCTTCGCCGTATATGCGGACGGGCGAAGCCAATAGTTCCTCACCGTTCGCTTTTATCGAATTAAAAAGCAAAGAATTTTCCCATCCGTATTCCGACGTTCGGCAAATCGCCGCAAAACTTTTTCCGTCCCGTATGATTTTTTGACCGTTCATAATCTCTCTTCCCCGTTTCAATGCATTCTGAAATCCAGATTTCTCAAAGGATATTCCTTTTCCATAGCCAAAAGGATCTCGGTTTTATCCGCCAATCTGTATTTTTTCGCGATTATAGCGCCGTATATTTCATTCCAAAGCGCCGAAATGGAAAATTCGCCTTCCTTGACATCCTCTAACACAAATTTGTCATCGATAATTTCCGCCGCTTTCTCCGGCTCATTCAGGCGAAGCAAACACATGGCTTTATACATCTGCAATCTGCTGTTTGCGGAAATACTTTTCGGAATTTTCCGCTCCCGTTCCAGCCACTCGGAATATTCTCCGGCTCCGAGCAGGGTCTCGGCGAAATCGATCCAAAGCGCTTTACAATCTCTTTTCAAAGAGACCGCTTTCTCCATCAGTTCCGCCGCCCGTTTTTTGTCCCCGTATTCGTTTCGATACAGCATGGCAAGATTCCGATACGCCCAGGCATTTTCCCGAAGTTTTAACGACTCTTCCCAAGCGTCTCTCGCCGCTTCCGTCTCGCCCGCCGCGTACAGCATGACGCCGAAATGATACAGGGCCGTCCAGTTCGGCGAGGTATTTACCGAAAGTTTCATTGCGTTTCTAAGGGCATCGGTCACGCAATACGCTTTCGGCGGACAATCGGGAGCTACTTCGGGGAAAATCCCGTTTTCCAAAAGGCAGATAAACGGTTTCTGTTTTTCGGAAAGCGTGTCCGAAGGAAATATACAAAAACGGCTCAACGGGGATTGTTTCGCCCGACTGCGTTCCAGCTCTTTCAACGCGCCCCAGCCCGAACCGTTGCACACAACGCGGACAAACTTTGCGTCTTTATAGCGGGAATAAGCCCTTTTCAATTCGGCGGAGATTCCCTGAGGATATTTTTTTCGAATTTCCTCTTCCGTTTCCCCGCAAAAATCTTTATAGGATTCGGGAAACCGTTCCAACCGAACGGAAGAGAACGCTTCCGTCCATTCCCACGTACAGGAAGGCGGAATGATTAAATGTTCCAGCTGCGTTTCCGCAAGTCCCGCTTGTATCTCTGCGTAGGCATCCCCTTTCTTTGTCAAGAATTCGTTCCAATTTTTACCGCCGTTGCCTTGTCCCCAGACGAAAAGTTTTCTGCCTTGAAGTTCTTCCGTGGAGGTTTCCAACAAACCGTATCCGTCGGGATTGATCGCCGCTATATACTTCTGCCGTTTCTCCGTCCTGTAAAAAAAGTCATAGGACTGCGACGATTTTTCGGGAATCGTTATATCCGTTCCCTGATAACGGGGCATCTTACAGAAATCCAAAAAATATCCGTCCCGTCTATATGTACTGACATAGGCCGTTTCCGCGGGAACGGCAATCCGCAAGCCTTCCGTTTGCGGAACGGCAATGTTCGACCACCAATAGGTATATTTTTCTTTTATGTCGGTATTTTCTATCCTCGTATGAACGAGAAGGAACTCCGCCCCCTTCGGAAGCCAAACGTCCAGCGAATAAACAATTTCCCGCTTCCTTTCAAATTCATACAACCGCAATCCGCTTTCCCCGTCTTTTTCCAGCACGGCGGCAAATACGGGAGAACAAGTCAACGGATTATGCCCTTTTATGGAAACATTCCATTCCACTCCGCCGCAGAACCACGCATTGCGGAGAGACAGATTTCCGAAATGAATCGTTTCGTTTTTATATAACAGTTCGCGTCCCGCCACCTTATCGTACAACGACCATAAACGGCCGCCGAGTTCGGGTAGAAAAACAGCTTTCAGATTTTCGTTTTCGAGAATTGCGGCCGTATAGCTTTTGAGATAAAGCGCCCGGCCGTAGCCGTCCTGCTGTAAGTAGGGAAGCATCGTGGAAATCATTCCTTCTCCCAAATGCGCGGGGCGGTAATGCTCTGCCTCGGGACTCAGTTTATATCCTGCATGGATATAATTGATATTCTTGATATCCGCAAGGGGATTTTCCTCACCCAAATCGGACGTGGGAATAACAATTTTTTCAAATTTCAGCATATCGTTTCCTTACCTCTTCCCCCATATCATACAACTTAATTCAGGAATAGTAAATGTTTTATCTGCTCTTAAATTTGTATAATTCGCTCTTTTTTGACCCGGATTTTACTTTTTTTACCGCTTTTTCCAATCTTTATCTTCCAAAAATCTGCTTTTTATATTCCAAAGGACTGATCCCCGTATATTTTTTGAATTCTTTACTGAAATGATAAATATCGCAAAACCCCAATTCTTCCGCAACCTCGGTCACGTTGAAAAGTTCGCTCGTCAACAGGCTTTTCGCTTTGTCGATACGAACCACGTCTCTGTATTTTATCGGAGACATGCCCACTTCTTCCGTAAACAATTTCCTGAAATACGACGGGCTCATCGCGCACAATCTCGCCAATTCTTCGATGGAAATTTTTTCTGAACAGTTTTTATTGATGTATTCGATCGCCGCCGTGATGCGGCCCTTGCTCGAACTGTCTTTATTCGAACAATACTTCAAGACTTCCAGCATGATTTCGTTCAGAACAATCTTCGTTTCAATCATGTAAAATTGAGAACGCGCCTGCCATGTTTTCAGCAAACGGTCAAAATATCTGTTCCATACCGAAACGTTTCCGAAAGCGATATGTACGGGAATATTCATGGTACGAAAAATATTGGTCGGCGCCACATGAAAAGCCGTCGTTATATAAGAAAAATTTTCTCCGTCCGCACGTATGTCATAAGTGCTGTCCTGTTCCAAAATGAGCAGACTTCCTTCCGCGATTCTGATTTCTCCGTTTTCTGAATCCGAATATACTCCGTTTCCGCTCGTAATGTAAATAAATCCGTAATCGATACGTCTCAAACTTTTGTAAAAAAAGCTTTTTGATTCGTGCTTTTTTACGATAATCGAAACGTCCTGAAAAGTAATATCGTACGACAAATTTAAGATACCCGTTTTATAATCCATATAAATTCTCCGCTTTTTTGAATTTTATGGTCGTCATTATATCATAACCCCGAATAAAAATCAAACAATATTTCATGGATAAATTGCGGAGATTCCCCCCGTGAGATAAAACTTCCGCCTTTTTCCCAAACGATTTTTCTTTGACGTCATCGCTTACCTGTATCGCTTTAATTGAAAAAGAAGCATTGATTTTCCATCCGTCCTTTCAAGCGCAAAAAGAACGGGCAAGAAAATCTTGCCCGTTCTTTTTGCGCATTGTTTTCATTATATTTTCGTAAAATTTTGCGGATTGGATGAGTTTGTCAGTTTAATCTTCTATCGCGGCCTTGCGCCTGTTGCATTCCGCTATTTTCTTTCTGTTTTCTTCGGAAAGTTTATGCCGTCTGTCATACGTCACAAGTCCGTTTTGTTCCTGTTCCACATCGTAAAGCTGTGTATAGCAGCATCCGGATATCTTTTTACAGTCCGCTATGCGTCTTGTCATTTCTATATATTTTTCCGTAAATACTTGTTCGCTGGGCGATGTATCGTATCCCCATGCGTTCGTCTCCTGTACGCAGTCGGTAATCTCCGTTTTGACGTTATCGCCTATCGTCATTCCGCCGTATTCGCTCAGATTGACCGCCTCACCGTCTCTATAAAAACGACGTTCCCCTTTTGCGTACAGTTTATCGACGTACAGTTCATTTTCCCTTTCAAGTTTTTCTATTACGGCCGTCAGTCCCTCGATGTTTCCGTAATCGTGATAATCGAACAAATCCGTATTTTTTCCGTGATACCCGCCCGAGACGTCTATACAAGGCCTCGTGGGATCCAGTTTCTTCGTAAAATCATAAACAATATCCACAAACCGAACGTCGCGCGTCTTTCCGCTGTCGTCCAAATCTTCCCAAGTTTCGTTCAGCGGACACCAGGTAATGATCGACGGACGATTGAAATCTCGTTCCAGGACCTCTCTCCACTCCGTTAAAAATTCGCCCAGCCCTTCAAGGTCGGAATATCTTACGCCCCATCCGGGAAATTCCCCCCAGACCATGATTCCCCGTTTGTCGCAGAGATATAAAAAATACGGATCAAACACTTTCTGATGAAGACGCAGTCCGTTGAAACCGAACTCGGTCGCAATATCGATGTCTTTTTCCATTTCCGATACAGAAGCGGGAGTATATACTCCCGCGGGGTAATACCCTTGCGCGAGGGCAAAACGCTGAAATACCGATTTGCCGTTGAGCAAAAATTTACCTTCTCTGTATTCGGCGCTCCGCAGACCGAAATAACTTTCTACGATATCCTCTCCGAAAATCAGCCTGACATCATACAAACCGCCCCTGCCGGCTTCCCAAAGATGCTTTTCGCTCAATGCGATGCCGAGACGATTTCTGAAATATTCGTTTGCTTCCGCCTGTCCGACAAGCCGTCCGTCGTAAAAGACCTCTGCACGTATTTTTCCTTTTCCGACCGTAAGGGTTTCGATTTCGACCCGTCCCCGTTCTGCATCGGGATAAAAGCGAAAAGAACGAATATATTCCTCGGGAGTAAATTCCAGATATACGCTTTGCCATATTCCCGTGGTGCGCGTATAAAAACAACCGAAGGATTCTCTTCTGGGAGACTGTTTTCCGCTCGGCAAATTTGCGGAAACATCGTCTTCCACATATACGACGACTTCGTTTTCCTCCCTATCCGCCCATTCCGTTATATCGAAAGAAAACGGTGTATAGCCGCCGCGATGTCCGCCGACAAACGTGCCGTTCACGTATACTTTCGCCTCGAAATCCACCGCGCCGAAACAGAGCATTATACGCCCCTTCCTGTTTTGCTCAGGAACGGTAAACGTCCGTCGATACCAACAGGCGCGAATAAAATCGGTATGTTGCACGCCCGAAAGTTTGCATTCGGGAGAAAAAGGAACTTCTATTTTCGAAGCCAATTTATGATGTAAAAGCCCGCGGGAAAATCCGTCTTTCTCATTATCGATTTCAAACTCCCATGTGCCGTTCAGACATTGCCAATTTTTTCTCCGTCTCTGCGGATCGGGAAATTCCGTTCTTTTCATAACATCACCTACGATAAATTTCTGTAAATATTATAACACGGTATCACGAAAAAATCAAAGCGAAGAGCTTTCCGAAAATCGGCGATTTGTTGCGTTATATTTTTCAAAAAGCGGAAAAGGAAATGGAAAGAAATTGATTCTTCCGGTCTCCCAACCTCCTCGTTTCCTAATTTTTGAAAAATAAATAATTTATGGTTGACTTTTTCCGTTTTTACGATTATACTTTATAAAAAAGGATGAAAACAAATTTGAACGATGTAATCAATTTTAATAAAAATATAGTTTTATATGTGAATAATTCCAAGGATCACAATATGATCTGCAAAGTCAGCCGCGCCCTTGCTTCGCCGGAACGAGTACGGATTCTGAAAAGCCTGCTCAACCACCCGAAATATCTTTCCGACCTTTCCCAAGAGCTTCATATTCCGGTTTCCAGCGTTTCCAGGCATATCGACGTTTTGGCGGAAGCTCAGCTCGTATTTGTCAATTATCAACCCGGAATGAAAGGGCATACGAAATTTTGTACGCAGCTCGCGACAGAATATACAATTTCGTTATACGCCCCGAATCCGGAAAAAGAGCAGGAAAAGGAATATACGGTGGAAATGCCCGTCGGTATGTTTTCCCATTGTCATATAAAACCGCCCTGCGGCATGGCTGGTAAATCAAACGAATTTTCTCTCCCTTTTGACGATCCGAGAGTTTTCTTTTCCCCCGAACGGATTCAGGCGGAATGTATTTGGTTCCATACGGGAGTCATCAGCTATAACTTTCCCGCCGCTCCGCTTTCTCATCACGAATGCGACGAAATCACATTCGGTTTTGAAATCTGTTCCGAAACATTCTTCTATAACAATAACTGGCCCAGCGATATTACCGTTTATATCAACGATATAGAAGTTATTACTTTTACCTCTCCGGGGGATTTCGGCGGCCGCCGCGGACGTTATACGCCCGAATATTGGCCGATGACGAGCACGCAGTTCGGATTCTGGAAAAAGATAACCGTCAATAAAAACGGCGTATATATGGACAATATATTTATCCATAACAAATTAACTTTCAAAGATTTGAATCTATATTCGGACAACGCCGTCAAATTTACCTTGGGCGTCAAGGAAGATGCCCTGCATAAAGGCGGTCTGAATTTATTCGGAAAAAATTTCGGAGATTATCCGCAGGCTATCCTTATGACGGTTAAATAATACTTTCCGTTGATAATCAAAGCAAAGCCGCCGCTCGCCAACTCTCCGCCGAGACTGCCGTTTTTCGTCGTCGTATCGAACGTCTTTATCAGAGTGCCGTCCATATAATACTTCGCCGTCGTTCCTTCCATGACGATTTTCATGGTATGATATTTCCCGTCGCTCAAAGGTTTTCCGTTCCCTTCTGCATCATCGAGAAACAGCCTTTCGTACGTCACCGCCGAGGAAACCGAAGCTCCGCTGTAACGATAGTTCATGATATATCCCGTCATATATCTTTCCGTATTGAAATTCATATGATATACGGCGCCCAACCAACGCCGCGCATCTTCGGCGTTGGTCATTTTGAACGTAATCGTAAACGTGAAATCCGTCCAAGTTCCATCGCCGAGAAGATATGTAAGACCGTAATATTTATCACTCGAAGTCATGTGGTCACCCGAAATATTAATCGATTTGACCGAAACGGTTCCGTCGTCATTCACCTCCGTCGTATGTTTTTCGTACATATCCGTTTTTTCATATACCTCCCGATCGGACGGAACGGAAGAAAAGTCGGACTAGACGACGCTTTTCGCTTCCTCCTCGGCCTCCGCCGTCGTCCCGAAGTCCAAAAGCGCCAAAGCGCAAATCAGACAAACCGCGCAAATCGGCGCCTCGACTGCCGTAAGCGCATTTTTCAAAAAACCTTTACTTTTTAGCATCAAATGTCCTCCTCATTCGGAAACAAGTATTTTTTTCTTTTCGAATTGGATTGATTATAAAGCAGCACACCTCTTTTATCAATATATTTTTGAAAAAAATTTTAAAAATATAAATCGATTTTAATTTTTAAATACCCATGTATTTAACTTATGAAAAATTTTTTCTAAGTATTCAAGACAGACATACTCAAAGCCAAAAAAGATTTTATACCAACTTTCCGATGGCGGAAGCGTTGCTTTTCGCGATGCGTTTATCATACAAAGTCCTGTCGCTGCAATAAATTCCCGGGCAAAGTACATCGACGAGAAAAATCTGAACGACCTTTCCCGTCAAAGAGACGGCTTCCACGGGATGTTCACAAGGTACGGCAGCCAAGGCGATGTCCGCATATCTGGTCAGAGGAAATCTTTCGTAACTGGTAACGACGATTATTTTCATGCCGCCTTTCCGTGCGGCGGCCGCCAGTTCGCCCCTATCTTTCGCTTCTCCCGAAACGCTGAAAATCACGAGAAGGTCACGTTCGTTACAGGAAGAGAGCTGTATATTGTGCAGATGTAAGTCGCGTTCGCATTGAGAATATATTCCCATTTTCATAAGACGGTTATGCAATTCCGGAGCAGGCACATAAGAGTTTCCCTCGCCGAAACAGCAAATGGTCTTCGCGAACCGAAGATTTTATATAATCCTGTCAATGCCGGGTTTTCCGCGGAGAATACAACATATAAAAACGGCTTCCGAAAAAATTTCGGAAGCCGTTCAAAACAGATTCATCTGAGTTTTTTCGAGATAATTTTATAAAAGCAGGATACGATCAGCGCCATTGCCGATATTAAAAGCGCCATTATTAAAAAGCATAAAAGATAACTCGCCCCCTTCAAAACGGCAGAGGTAAATTTTTCAAGGACTTCCGTCCCTATCCACCCCAAAATAATATCCGTAACAAACAACAGAATCAGTACGAATATCAGGCCGCTTATCGCATTTTTTATATCCGCTCCGCTCAGAGTCATATGAAGAGAAAGAAAAATTCCGACCGCTAAAAACACCCACCATTCCCAAGTCGTGATAAGGGAAAAAAACGTTCCTATCGCCGAGACGGCCGCCTTCAATATCCCCGCGGCATTCTCTGCGGCGATTCCGGAAAAAAGAACATTCATTTCCGACGTAAAAGGCGGCAGAAGGAAACAGGAAATCAGATAAAGCAGCGCGGAAATCACCAGAATGGGAGCGACCCCGATAAAAAAATTTCCGATTCTCTGATAAAAATTTTTCCTATTGTAAATATGATTCACATAACCGAGCGTCCCGTCGGCAGAATTGAGAGAAAACAACTTGATTTCTAAAATTTTATGTCCGAACAGCACGCAAAACAGCGCATGCGAAAGTTCGTGAACAGGCGTTCCGAAAAACCCCGTAACATAACATACGGTCCTTGCGCGGCGGCCGAAATTTGCATAAAATCTCTTATTGCACTGAGCAATCAACCAACCGAACAGAAAAATAACCCCTATCGTCCCGACGCTTTGAAAAATAAAACCCCTTAAAATTTCCCTGAACATTGTTTGTCAAATTCTCCGCATTCGTTTTTGATATTTTTTCTCTTGACGCGAAAGCCTTCCTTTGCAATTATATCTCTTTTGAACGATTTTTGCAACTCCTTCGGCAGAATCTGCTTGTTTTTTCCGATCATAATCGAGGGATTATGCTCTATTTTTCGAGCACACGCCTTACGGATTACGGCGTCTTTTCTCTTCCGAAACAAGATCCATAAGGCGGAAAACCGTAAGATAAACAAGAAACGGGACTCAGCTTTTATCTGAAAAATAAGAATCCCACAATTTCAACCGTGGGATTCTTTCGTTATTCTCTTCTTTGTCATCGTTACATCTTTTCGTAATACTCGACATCCGTCACAAAAATCGTCGCGCCTCCGACCAAGACTTCCGTAGGGAAATAGTTGAAAGCAGGATATCCGCCGCCGCCCGAAGGCATCGTCGGGACGACTTGCATTCTCTGTGCGCAGTTCTTCCTGATAATTTCTATTGCGGCTTTCACTTTCTCGTCCTCCGTTCCTATCAACAGAGTTGTGTTTCCGGCTTTCAGAAATCCGCCCGTAGTAGCCATCTTAGTAAAAAAGAACCCTTCCTGCATAAGTGCATCGCATACGGAGCCTGCATCCTTTTTATTAACAATCGCCGTTATCATTTTCATAAGCGTTCCTCCTGGGAGTTTATTATAACACACAAGTAAACAAAAGTCAACGGAAAAATTATTTATTTCCATGCTTCCTCTTCGGTAGCTTTTCTCAAAACCTGTTTGACTCTTCTCGGATCATACGGCGCATCCTCTTCGTCATAATATCGGACACTGTCCACATAAACGACCTGTTCGGTATTGTGTCTCCCCATGCGAACCCATACATAATCTCCGGCCGCAACCGTACCCGATTTGTCCAAATACCAATAATTACATCCTTTGTATCCCTTGGGACTGACTCCGACGAACAGATAACGTCCTTTGCCGCGGATGCGCTCGGAAAAAACCTCGTCAAATTCTTTTCTCAACACCGAAACGAATTTCTCTATTTCTTTTCTGTGAAACAAAAAAGAACAGACGCCGCTCAAAAACTGCATTCCGTCAGAAGAACGCATCAAAAGATGAACGGCCATCGTGCAATCGCTTGCCCGACGTTCTTCGCGGGAAAATTCCTTTCCGGGGCTCGTATACTGCCCTAAATCGACGGTCATTCCGGCCTTTTCGAAAGATACTTTGTATTCGCCTCCGTAAGCGCCGGCAAGCAGACGGGACATGGAAAATATCCAATTTTCCAACTCCTCGCGGGAAATACTTTCGCTGATATTGTCATAAAGTATATATTCGTTCTTTACGGAAATTTCCGTTCTCGCCCAATAGCCGTCGGAAAACGGACGCAGAGGCAAAACCGAAAAAACAAATTTCGTCCCGTTCTGCTCCAAAACAGCCACGTTCTCTTCCTCTCCTTATCCCTTATTTCGGTCTTATTATAACATGCCGAAAGGCAAAAGTAAATACCTTTTTATAAATTCATAGAAAAAAGTCCTCGAAAACGGCATCGGGCGCGCTTTGAGGACTTTTCCCCTTAATGAAAAATTATTTTTAATCAGATATCGCCATACGGACGAAGTTTACTTATCTTTATATCGGAAAAAGTCGCGTTGCCGTCCGAATACAAATATGCCGTATGCGAAGTTCCCGTCATTGCCGTATGCGCGGTGAGCGCCGTATCGTCATTGACGAAAAACTCGATAAATTCTCCGTCGCAGACGATTTTTATCTCGAAAATATCTGTGTCGGAGGAAAGTGCGATCGTACTGTTTACTTTGTGAGACGGGTCATCGGGGGAAAGTACTTTCATATATAATTGACCGTTTTCACGCTCGATACATACCTGGTATTCTCTGTTATCCTGCCGCATGACATAGGCGATTTTATCGCTTTGGCTCATGTCGGCGCGGAAAGTCGTATATGTGCGGTGAAATTCATCGTCGCCTAAACGTACGTAATTATTTTTCCCGTTCATCTTCAACATGCCGCTTTCGTCGGAAGCGGCTCCCGACTCGACAGTATAATTCCCCGTCCCGAAAGTATAGATATTGCCGTAATTGAGAAGAGCGGAGAGTCCCGGGTCGAGCCTTCCTCCCAAAGAGCCGTCTCCGCGCTGTACGATCTCGCGCGGGAGATTGAGGTATCCGGCCCAAGGCGCCCAAGGCATCGTGTCATAGGTCGAGGGAATCCAGCCCCACATATATACTTTGTCGCCCACCTGCGTCGGACGTGCGGCACACAAATCCTCGCCGTCGAGGAAGGCAAAATCCTTCTCGGACCAATCCACTTCCATGCAATCGACGCCTTCGTCGCCCGTCCAGTATTGCAAAGGGCCGACCTGATGCGCCGTATTATAAGCTACGGAAACGAAGGCATACCACCGATCCCCGATTTTCATTAAGGAAGGACATTCGGGGAGATTGCGCGAATACCCTGCTTCCACCACGTTTCCCGGCTGCGTCCAGCTCAACGCAAGCGGGTCGTCGGAGGCATAGATGACAAGATCGGAAGTTTGGGCAGCGCCGTCGAATTGGTAGTAACAGCCCGCAATCATGAGATACCGCTGATTTTCCTCGTCGAAATACAGCATGTTGTCGCGCACGCCGAAGGAATAAATACTTTTATCTACAAACCTATTGACATCATACAAAAAATTCAAGCGATACTTTTCTTTATAATGCTGCCATACGTCGTAATTATTCGCTTCGGGAACGTCTGTAAATGTAAGCATATTTTCGGAAATTTCAAGTGCATCGTGATAATTATTTTCAAGAGCCGCATTATCCGACCATAAAAAACCCATATACAGCTTATGTTCTTCCTCGTCGTAATACGGAAAAACATCGCCGTATTGTTTTCCCTGCGCCGTCAGGTGATACAGCGATTCATTCTGCGCGTCTTCAAACGTCACTACGGGGTCAAACAAAACGCAGCTGTTTTCCCCGCTTACGCAGAAATACAATTTGTCGCCCGTATTCAGGGAAACGGACACTTCAAAATATTTGCCGACGGTGTCTCCCGCCTGTAAATCTCCTTCGTAAAGCATTTTTTCGCCCGCATATACGGCGATATGAGCGGAAGCCGAAGAAGAATCGGCACATTTGTAATTCCCGTATACGACGGCATTTCCGCCGCGCTGCGTCTCGAACATGCGCACGGCGGCCGCCGAAGCCGAGGGGCGCATTTCTTCCCCCTGCATTTCCGCTCCGTCACCCTGCCAAACGCCCGAAACGGAATCAAACGACATTTCCGAATACGCATCTTTATTGCCGTACAGATAATACCAGTCGTTATATCCCTGTACCGACGATTTCGTATACCCATACCGAGCGCGCGACGTGGCTCGGGCTTCTTCGTCGTAAGCCTCCGTTTTTTCCGTACGGTACAGCGAAGCATAATCGAAAGGCGTTTCTTCGTTTGTTTCTTTTTTGCAGCCGCTCATAAAAGGTACTCCCTGTAACAGACATAAAATTACGGCTATCGCCGCAGCAATTTTTTTCATAACACTCCTCGTAAGACGGAGCCGCGCGCTTTCGACGCGCGCGGCTCTGTCGTTTTTTAGAACTTAAAGGTTATGGCTATATTACTTATTCTTCTTTTTCCGAACGGCGATAAACGCAACGGCTGTCGCCGCGGCAATCGCACCGAGTCCCGCAACCGAACCGCATCCGCCTTCGTCGTCCTCACCTCCGTCTGCGGCAGTGACCGTAATCGTTTTTTCCGCACTCTTTACACCGTCGATTTCGCAATAAATCTTATATTCCCCGGGGGTATCGGAAGAGAAAGTGTAGGAAAGTTCGTTTCCTTCCATCTTTTCACCGTTTACATACCAGGCAATTTCATTCGCCTCCGCATTGAAGGGATTGAGCGTCGCCGTAGCCGTTACCGTTTCTCCCGCTTTTACGTTGACAGAGGACAGGGAAACATTGACGCTTACAAGATCGGGAGCGGGCTCCACCACGCCGCTGAACGAAATGTTTCTGATACGGACGGGAACCACGCCCGCTCCGCCGTCGGGATAGAGATTAAAGGAACAGCCGGAGGGTACCGTGGCTGTGTTCATCTGGAAAAACAGAGCCATTTCCCCGTTGATATACATGGCGATATATTTTCCCGAAACGGCGACGGAAATTTTATTCCAATCGCCCTTTTTGGCAATGCCGCCTTCATAAGTCAGATCCAGACCACAGCCGTAATCGGTATGCAGGTATTCTTTGTTTGTGCTCTGATCTTTCACGTAAGGACGAACTCCTTCCGCATTCACTTCCCAGGCAAGTTCGACCAGACCTGCGGGATATTGGGAATTCAATCCCGTAAGGCAGGGATAGATATAGGAGGTTGAAGAAACATCGGCGGGGATATACAGATCATATTCCAGCATATAATTGACGTTTGAAGGCATCTTTGCATTGAGCACATAAGAAGTACCCGCATTTTCGACCGCGCTGTAAAGATACAGTCCGCCGTTTTCATCTTTTCCCACGCTGAAATTGCCGTAGGTACCGCCTTCCTCGATTTTGTCCTCGTATATCGTCTTGTAATATTCGTTGTCTTGAATTTCTTTCATGACATCGAAGGAGACGCTCACCGTAACTTCGTTGCTCCTGACTCCCGAGGAAGTTTCGGCATATACGATTACTTTATCGCCCGTCGCATATGCGCCCATATCGAGTTCAAACGTTTCTCCCGAAACGCCTTCCTGTTTCACGCCGTCTACATACCAGAATATTTCTTCCGTTTCGGGAAGTCCCGTCATTTCCGCGGTAAACGTTGCCTTCTCGCCGTTTTCGTAGCTGTTCTTTTCCGTCGTCACTTCCAACTTGCTTTCGAGGACGGTAAAGACAAATTCGTTGCTCGCAGAGCTTTCGCTCTTATACTGTACCGTATAGGTCCCCGCGTCAAGACCGGCAAACGTGGCAGAAGTTCCCGTCTGCTCCTGTTTTTCTCCGTTCAGATACCAGGCAAACGTTTCGCCTTCAAAATCACCCTGCAAAACAGCGGTGACGGTAATTTCTTCGGTGGGATAAATTTCCGTTTTTTCGGAAGAAATCGTGACCATCTTATCCACGACCGTAACGACGACTTCTTCACTGGCAATCGTATCGCTCTTATACTGTACGGTATAAGTTCCCGCGGCAAGATCGGAAAGAACGAGCGTCATGCTCTCTTCCGACTGTTTTTCGCCGTTGACATACCAAGAAAAATCCCCTTCCGCCGAGCCGAATAAGTCCGCATTGAAGGTAACGGAGCTTCCCGCCATCACAGTCGTATCCGAAGCAGACACTTCCGCGGCGGCTTCGTTTTCAAAGCCCGTATAGGAGAAATCCGTCCAATAGACGCCGCCGTTCCCGCTCATAATCGTAATGTATTGAAGATGGCCTTTCTCGATTCCCATTTCCTCAAAAGTAGTCGATATGGCGAGATTTCCTCCGAGGTAATAATCGACATTGTCCCCGTATACTTCCACGCGGTACTCGATGCGGTCTCCCTGTTCAAACGTGACGGCTTCGCCCGCCTGATTGCCCCACTGCGTTTCTCCTTCCGGCTGCCAGCAAATTTCGGGATTGAAAACGGCGTTATCCACACGGGATTGAATATTGAGAGAATACTCTTTGCCGCTGGTGGAAAGGAGCGACGCATTCATGCCGTATAATTTGATGGTGGGATAATAGCCCGTTTTTTCTGTATCGGCAAGACTGAACGTCCCCTCTACTTTGAAATTGTCATGATACAGATTCCGAGCCGAGAGGTCAAAGGTCCGGGAAGAGGATACGGATTCGGAATCATTGGTATATGTTGCGCTCGTATTGAACGGAGTTGCTTCGTAAATGGAAATATTGTCAATCGTGAAAGCGTTTGCGTTATCTACGTCGATGCCGAAGCCCGTAATTTTGCCTTCTTTCAAAGGAGCGCGCGTTTGATACATGTTATTGCCGAAATTAGACAAATGCGTGACACAGCGCCGCGTACCGTTTACCCACACTTCGAGATAGCCTTCATAATGTACTAACTGAAACTTTGCGAATCCCGAAAGATCGACGGCCGTCGCGTCAATCCCGCCCGAAGCAATCGTCGAATTGTTATAAACTCTGTTTCCCGAATTATCCGAAACCAAAATATATGCGCCGTTCCCCTCTATTCCGAGGTAGATATTATCGGGCGCTTCGGGATTCGTTCCGTTGAGTCCCACCAGGTGCAGATAGAACGAAGAAGAACCGTCAAGTTTCAAATCGAATTCCACGACGTAATTGTTCGATTCCGCAAAATCGGTGACGGGAAGCATAAACAAATCCGCATCCGTAATCGTCGCCGCGCCGTCAGAAACGGTCATGTGCTCGGCAAGATCTCCTTCCAATTCCCCCGAAAAGTCCTGCTTATACAGGACGTTTTCGCTTTCGTCGTCAGTTTCCGTTTCTGCCGAAACGGGACGGCTGTTTCCCGAAAACGAAAAGCCGAACATAAGACATGCGGCACACATAGTGGCAAATAATCCCGTCAGCTTTTTCGTGAACGTTTTACTCATACATTTTACCTCCGTTATTTGTTTTCGCATAGACGGGAGACGCGGGAACGTTTTCGAGATTACAGCACAAAACGTCCGCGGTATCCGTCCGCTCAAAATTTATTTTTCCTTTACATTTTTCCGAAGCGTACAGGCAACGCTCGTAAAAAGCGCACCCGTCGCCTCTGTTTTCGAGAGAACCGAGCTGCATGGACTTCAAAGGCAACTCGTCATTTCCCTTAAATTCAGGGTCGGGAATGGGCACCGCCTGAATGAGCGCCCTCGTATACGGATGTCGGGGATTGGCTATGACTTCCCCGATATTTCCAACCTCGACGATCTCCCCGAGATACATGACCGCAACTCTGCCGTTCCGCGCGATGTACCGAGTCGTAGATAAATCGTGCGAGATATACACGAAAGACATGTTGAGTTTTTCATTCAGCTCCTTCATGAGATTGAGAAGAGAAAGTCTCAACGAAACGTCGATCATACTCACGGGTTCGTCCGCGACAATCAGTTTGGGTTCCAGAGAAATGGCGCGCGCCATGAGAATACGCTGGCGCTGACCTCCCGAAAGCTGGTGCGGATATTTGCTCAAAAACTGCCCCGAGGGTTGTAGCCCTATCAGGCTCATCAGTTCCTCAATCCTGTCTTCGATCTGCTTTTTCGTCCATTTGCGGTTATGCGTCTTAATGGGCGCATACAAGCTCTGAAAAATCGTCCGAACGGGATTGAGCGCCGCATAAGAGTCCTGCTGAATAAACTGCACCTGATTGTAGGAGGACAATTTTTTGTCGAAGGTTCCCGACACACGTTCCCCTCCGAAATATACGTCGCCCGAAGTGGGACGGTACAGCCCCGTGATAATCTTCCCGAGCGTCGTCTTCCCGCAGCCCGATTCGCCCACGAGCGCAACGATTTCCCCTTCGGCAATATCGAGACTCACGTCTTTTAAGACATGGATATTTTTATCCGCGAGGAAAGATCCCGGCTTTTTGAATACCATATTGATATTTTTCAGCTGCATGAGAGGTGCGGCCGATTGTTCAGTCTGTATCTGCATGTTCCCCCTCCCTGTAAAAATAGCACTTTCCCCTGCCGCCGTCGGCAAATTCGCGCGTGGGCGGCTCCGCCGTCAGGCAAATATCGCGGCATTTCGGACAGCGCGGCGAAAAGATACAGCCCTGCGGTAAGTTCATGAGATCGGGCGGGCTCCCTTTTATCGGCTTCATGTCGGCAATATCTCCGACGATAGACGGCGTAGCGCCGATGAGTCCCGCCGTATACGGGTGTTCGCGATATTTGAACACGTTCGCCACCGAGCCGTATTCCATCAGTCTGCCGCCGTACATCACGCCCATGTAATCCGCAAATTTTGCGACGACGCTGATGTCGTGTGTCATGAGCAGCATGGAAATACCGCGCTCGCGGTTGATTTTTCGGAGAAGATTGAAAATATAGTTCTGCGTAATCACGTCGAGCGCGGTCGTCGGCTCGTCGAGAATAATGAGTTCAGGGTCGAGCAGCAGAGCGAAGGCAATCATGACGCGCTGTTTCATGCCCCCCGAAAGCTCGTGCGGGTAGGAGGCGAGGACTCTGTCCGCGTCCAGCTTGACATATTCCATCAGATCGCGGCATTTTTGTTCCTTTGCTTCTCTGTCCCCCGATTTTTGTTTCTTCTCCCCTTTGGGCAATTTCGCCTCGTGCGCGTCGAGCGTTTCAAAGAACTGCTGCCGAACGGTCATGACGGGATTGAGCGCGCTCTGCGCGGCCTGAAAGACCATGGAGACCTTATTCCAGCGGAAGGCGCGCATTTCCTTATCGGAGAGTTTATCCACGCGGATTTCTTCTATTTCGCCCTCTTTGTTTTTTCCGCGGAAGAGAATTTCTCCCGCCGCGACGCGTCCCGGCTCGGAAATACAGCGAATGAGCGAGGAAGCGAGCGTGGTTTTCCCCGAACCGCTTTCTCCGACGAGCGCGGTGATCTTTCCGCGTTTGAGCTCAAAATTTACGTCGGTGACCGCGCGGATGGTATACTTTTTCAGGGGATAATCTATGGATACGTTGCGGAAAACCGCTATATTGTCCGTTTGTGTCTGCATATCCCACCTCAAAGTACCTTCAAACGAGGATTCAACGTCTCGTCGAGCCCGTTCGCCAGCACCAAAGTAGCAATCTGAAAGACGATGATACAAACGAGCGGATACAGGAGTATATAGATATTTTTCACGTTCATGAGTCCCTTTGTCCGAGCGGCGTTGATGATAGCGCCCCAGTTAGTCGGATCGTAAGCGGCAAGCCCCACGAGCATGATACCCACGCTCGCCATAATCGCGTTGCGCATGGCCATGACGAAATTGATGGCGATATACGAAAAGACGTTGGGCATCAACTCCTTGAAGATAATGTGCGCCTTACTCATGTGCATGACTGTGCAAATCTGAATAAAGTCCCTTTCTTTCAGGCTCATGATTTGTACGCGGATGGAACGGCAAAGTCCCGCCCAGCTCCATATCGAAATGATGACGGCGAGCGATACGGGCGTATTGATGGTAACGATCGCCGCGAGCAAAAGGTAAATCGGAAATGACGGAATGGATAAAAAGATATTGGTAATAGACATGATGATTTTATCCACCCAACCGCCGAGATAGCCGCTGACGATGCCGAGCACCGTACCGAGAGCGACGGTGAAAATCGCCGAATAGAAAGCTATTTCCAAAACGGAGCCCGTTCCCGCAATCACCTGACGGAACACGTCTCTGCCGAGCCAATCCGTCCCGAAGGGATGTTTCAGGGAGGGCATGAGATAGCTGTTCGCCATGTCGGTATTGGAGTCATACGGAAAAATCATGGGTCCGAAAATCGCCACGAGAATGAAAAAGGCGAGAATGGAAAACCCTACGATTGTTTTGCCGTTAGAAAAGACTTTTTTCAGTCCGCGAAGCAGCGACGAGCCAAATTCTCGCATGACGCGCGCAAAGGCGGAAAGAAATTCGTTCCATTTATTTTCCTTTGTTTCCTGTGCCATAAGCTCACCCCTTTCTTACGCGCGGGTCGACCAGCGGATAGATGAGATCCACGACGAGGTTGACGAGAATGACCATCGCGGCGGAAAAGAAAATCAATCCCTGTACGACCATGTAATCTTTATTTACGATACGATTGGATATTTCCAGACCTATGCCCGGATAATTGAAAATGCTTTCCATGAGTGTCGCGCCGCCGAACAGCGCCCCGAACGATACGCCGAACTGCGTAATGAGCGGCAAAAGAGCGTTCTTTTTCATGTATTTGCGGCGTATCAGTCCTTCGCTCAGTCCCCTCGCGCGGGCCGCGAGGATATAGTCCTCTCCGAGCACGCCGATACAGCTTCCGCGCATGTGCAAAATCCAGTTGCCCGTCTGCACGATCGTATACGACAGAATAGGCAGGAAAGCGTAATACAGCACGTTCAGGATAAAGGGAAGATTAAAACCCGGCGTCACTTTGAAAGCGTCGTAATTATTCTGCGCTGGGAACCATTTGAGCTGATAGGCAAACACGATGACGAGAATGAGCGCGATGAGATAATCGGGCACGGACCCCGAAACGGCGATATAGCCGGAAGCAACTTTGTCGGCCACGCCCTTGCGCTTTTGCGCGACGAATCCGCCCACCGCAATCCCGATAAAGAAGCTGATGAACAGCGACACCGAGGAAATGAACAGCGTCCAGGGCAGCCTCGTCGCAATCAGACTGTTTGCGGAGACGCCCGTTTCGAGGTAAGAATTTCCGAGTTCTCCGCGGAACAGACCTCCCATGTACCGAACGAAAGCCTGAAAGACATTTTCGTTCGGGTCGTAGTTGAGGAGTCCCGCCGCAAGTTCATAGGCCCTGTCGAAGGTAATGCCCTGTTGGTTTTGAAGTTTGAGGGCATATAATTCGACGATATCGCCCGGAATCATGCGCAGGAGGAAAAACAGCGCGATAATCGAAAGCGCCAAGGTAACCAGGGATATGCCGATTTTCGCAAAAAAGTAACTGTACTTTTGAAAGAAGCGACCGCATACCCCGAAAAATTTTTTAATTTTGGATTTCCCGGGGGGCGTCGCCGCCCCGACGGGATTCATGCTTTCGTTCATAAGTCAATCCTTTTTATACATTCGGCTGATAGATGCCGTTAATGAACATATAGTTGGTGGCATATACAAGATTTGTGCGGGCGACTTCAAAGAAGTCGTCCGTTCCCGCTGCGGGAACGTAAGTCACGTTTCTGTTCTCGGACCAATACTCTTCGAGCGGAACGCCGCTGATTTTCCCGACGTTGAGGGTAGAAGCGGTAACGTTCTGGAAGAACTGAATTCCGAGGTCCATATTCGCAAGACCCGTATTGAATACGTCCACGAGATAGGTAAGTTCCTCTTCGTCCACGGAATAGAAAGAGTTGATGTAGTCGGCAAATTCGTAAGTTTTTTCGTCTCCGTCCAACCCGTCGAACACGAGCTTCACGTTTCCCGCCTTCTGTGCGTCTTCGTAATCGGTGGGATATCTGTCGACGTGAATCCACTGCGAATAGACGCTGGAAAACTGATTATAAGAGCCGGTGGGATAGGAGAAGGACATATTCAGGTCCGTCCATTCCAGCATCAAATCGTACGGGCAATTTTCCGCCGTCGCATTGGAATAGAAGTTGCTGGATTTGAGGAGATCCACCGTAATGCCGAAATCGGTGAGCTGAGCGGCAGCCGCTTCCGCCGCGGTGGAGGCGATGTCCGAAGTGCTGGGCGTGCCGAGAGTCAGCCTGACCTGTTTGCCGCTCGCATCGTACCAGAGTCCGTCCTGTTTCTTCCAGCCCGCCGCATTGAGGAGTTCTTCCGCCTTTGCCGTGTCGTGCGAATATTCGGGCAGAGCTTCAAAATGCTCTTCGCTCATATATGTCTGAGCTTCGGAAGGCGCCATGCCGAGGAGGGGATAATAGGAGGTCGTGGCATACGGATTTGCCGCAAGAGTGACTTCTTCTCTGTCGAAGATGTATTGGAACGCTCTGCGGACTTCGGGGGTGAGGATTTCGTTTTCGAGATTGAATACGATTCCGATTGCACCCGGGTCATACATTTTGAGATTGACGAGGTCGCTGTTGGAAGCGAGCATGCTTTCCAAAGTATCCTTTTGGATAAACCCGTCGTAATAGTCCACATAACCGTTCGTAATCAAAGAATACGTCTGATTGAGGTCGTTGGAGGAATACAGCTTGACGCGTTCGAACCCGATGTTATCCGCGTTCCAGTAGTATTCGTTCTTGGTGAGCAATATCTGCGTTGCCGAGAAGGTATCGAGCTTGAACGGCCCCGTAGCGATGTACCAGCTCGGACTGTAATTGAAGAACGCATTTTTGGTGATATTGAGTTCGGCAATCTGTTCTTCCGTCGAGAAGCGGTTGAACGCGCCCCAAAGATTGGGATTTTCGTTGACGGGACTTTCCATGACGATTTCGTAAATAGGGTCTACGTACGCCGCAAAGACGTCGTATTTGACGGTACCCGATTTATCCTGCGCGAGCAGAAGTTCCTTTACCGTATCCGTGGGTTCTTTGAGCGGGTTCCAGATAAATTCCACCGTCAGATCGTCTACGACGTTGACCGCCGCCATGTAGTTGCTGGACGTGGGGTGCATGATGTAATAGTAAGCCCATACGTCCTTTGCGGTAAAGGCTTCGCCGTTCTGCCATTTGGCGTTTTCGCGGATTTTTCCCGTCGTGACGGGAACGGTAGTCGCGCCGTTTTCGACGTAATACGCATAGGCGTCCTCGCCTATTACTTCTTTATAGTCCTCGATAGGCGCTTCGGAATGAGTGGGAAGTTCCGCCGCGAGCTGGCAGAAAATTTCGTCCGTGGAACGGACATACCGCCAAAGCCCTTCCACCACAAAGTAGTCGAACGCGTTGCAGGACGTATTGCTGTCGTAGTGATTGACGAGTCCGCTCGCCGTCCAGGTCGCGACCATGGAAAAAGAATTGTCGGAATTTTTTCCCGATCCGCTGCCGCCGTCCGAACAGCCGACGAGAGCAGAGGCGCCCAAGACGAGAGACGTCACCAAACAACCGAGTTTTTTGAAAATGGATTTCATGAATTTTCCTCCCTGAATTTATTTGAATTGAAAACGTAGTTTATAGATCAATCGAAAATGTTGTTGTAATCGGCGAGTTTGCACACCTCTGCCGCGGAAATTTGCGCACCCGTACCGCCGCCCGCAATTCCGAGCGTATAATTCCCCGTCAGGCGGGTGTTGGACGAAAGGGAATATTCTCCGTTGACATATGCCTCGATAAACGGACCGTCCGCGACCACCTCCAAACGGAAGGAAGTTTCCGACGCGTCTTCCAGCTTTATGCTGCACCCTACCGAGCCGCTGTCTATGGAGAGATACAGTTCCCCGTCCGTTCTTTCGAGACGGACGTAATAGGTAGTACCGCCTTCGGAGAGCGTAAATCCCGCATAATCAGCCGAAGCGGGAAGCTCGATATCCGCCGAGAGCCGGCTTCTGCCGTAAGTTCCGCCGAGAGTGGCTTTTCCCGCATCGCCCGAAACGATAAAGCTGTTTTCAGAGACGTTCATGCCCGAAACTTCGGCATTGTCTTTTCCGAAAGAAGCGACGCGCCCCATATTCAGAAGGCCGGAAAGATATTCGTCGCAACGGGTGCCGAGCAATCCGTCGGGCTTTTGATAGACTTCTCGAGCGAGATTGAGATACCCGCCCCAAACGTTTGCATGCGGCGTATAATTGAGCCAGCCGTACATATACCACATATCGCCCACCTTGCAGAGCTGTGCGGCATGGAGGTCGCCGCCCTCCAAGGCATGTTCGGTTTTGGAGCTCCAATCCACTTTATCGGGAGAAACGCCGACGTCCCCCACGCGATAGGTCAGATAGCCGACATTTCCCGCCGTACCGGTTCCGTAAACGGAATAGAAAAGGTACCACCTGTCCCCGATTTTTTTCAGCTGCGGGCATTCGGGGTCTCCCCTGCCCGTCAAATCGACCAGGCGTACCGCTTCGGTGGAAAATCTGCCGTCTTCTCCCGCCGTGTAGAGGGCGAGCCCCTTTTCCCCTTGCGCCTCGGCCGAGGAATAATAATTCATTACCACGCAGTAATATTTTCCGCTCTCCGCGTCGTAACAGATATCGGGATCGCGGCCGGAATATACCCCTTCGTCGAAATAGGCGCGCCAGGTATATTTGAGAAGTCCGTCCGCCTCGTCTACATACGGCTCGGCTGCGTTTTGCCAGACGATTAAATCATCGCTCACAGACCCTCCCGCATAATTGCCTTTTCCGTAACTGCTGCGATAGCGGCCGTCTTTGTCCACATATACGCCCAAAGCATAATAGAGTTCCTGTTCGGGCGGGTTTGCCTCGTCCATTTTCAGCTGAACGTCATCATATTGGATAAAATTCCCGCTGACGGAGAGAAGCGAAGCGTATTGTTCGACCTTATTTTGCGTTTGCCGGCCGGTAGAAAGGTAATACATATATAATTTCCCCGACTTTTCATCGTAAAAGGGATGGACGTCGCCATAATATCCGTCTACGGTATGATGCAGGGAAACCTCCTCCGCCAACGTATAATCGACGGTCGGATTCCAATACACTTCCGCGTCGCCCGATACGATGAATCGGAGCGTTTCCCCTTCCTTCAATTCGAGCGTATGCGAATGATAAATGCCGATTTTATCCGTTATTTCATACTCCGCGACGAGAGTATCTCCCTGCATGATCGATACGTTTGCCCTTTCGCCCGAAAGAAGCCCGGGATTTCCGTAAACGTGCGCCTGTCCCGAAACGGGTACGGAAAACGTACGAACGGCGTCGGTATCCTGCGCGGCGCGCATGGTTCCGTTCTCCATGGAGGCTCCCCCGCCCGTCCAGCTTCCGTCCTTGAAAGACATGTCGGAGAAAGTTCCGTCCGTGCAATATTGATAGCGGAAATGATTATATCCCTGCTCTTCGGACAGCGTATAGCCGTAAGACGCCTTATACGTCGTTTTGCCCGTCAGGGGCTGCATTTTTTTCGGTTCAGTCCGATACAGGTCGGCATAGGTCAGTTTTTCTTCCACGGGATTATCCTCCTCTTTTTCCCCACAGGCTGAAACGGCAAACACGTTCAACAGGCATACCGCCGACAAAAGAAACGCCGCGACACTCTTTTTCATTCCCTGTTCTTCCTCCCCCGTATAACGGATATTACTTTGACGACGGCAATCAATACCGTCATCAGTCCGGCGGAAATGATCGTAATATACCATTCCGCCGTACCGAACGGCACAAATATCAGCATAACGATATTGGCAATTAAAAGGAACAACGCCGCCTTTACCGCAAACGACATCAATGTGCTTCTCATATCGGCCCTCCTTATCGATAAAGTTTTATATTTTCAAAACGTACATTCGTATTGTGCGCAAAAACCCCGAATTTTCCTTCTTTTCGGTCAAACATGCGCGCACTCATGGCGACTTTGTCGTTTACGTATACCTCCAATACGCTTCCTTCAAAAATAATCAGCAGCTTGTTTTTCTCGCCCGCCCGAATCGGACAATATCTTTCCACATCGATCTGGGTATGTCTCGTATTGTCCTCGCGGGGCTGAATATCCAAAGCCAAACGGTTAAAGCGCGGCTCGAACTTTACGGCATAGAAAGAATCCAATTCTTCGTCCGCCCGCATGTATACTCCGAAATCTCCGCGATCGTCCGAGGCGGTAAACGTCATTTCAATCTTTCCGTTTTCGGGAAGATTTCCGAGATGGATCAGACTTTTTCCTTCTCCGCCGAGCGAATATTTGGCACCCTCCTCTCGCTGTACGTTGCCAAGCCGCCTTCCTTCCTCGATCGGCAGCTCCGTATCGTATTGCGCCGCAATTTCATCGGGGCACTTCACGTTCAGAGTGCCGTCCTTTTCCTGCACGATTTCATGGGGAATAATGGTTCCGCCCCACTGCCAGGGCGCCCCGTCTTTTTCTCCGAGCTTGATACAGTTCCAGCCGAACAGAATTCTCCGACGGCCGTCCGAAACGCTCTTCGCCGCATAGAAGGCATGGCCGTCAAAATTGTTCACTTTCGGAGAAATCCACGGCCCGTAAGGGGAACGGCTCATGCGATACGTCGTCACGATTTTATCGGTAAATTCACTGAACACGAGATACCACCAATCTCCCATCTTGAACAAATCGGGACACTCGTGCGTGAAGTAGGCATGCGGAGCAAAAAAAGGTTCCTTGTCCACTTCCCAATGCAGAAGGTCGTCGGAATACGCGATGAGCGTCACGCCCTTGCTGAATACAGGATCTTCGTTTTTCAGTCTCCCCGCGATAAGCATGCAATACTTTTTCTTTTCCTCGTCGAAAAATACGAACGGATCGCGAAAATCGTGCATTTCCAGCCAATCGGGTGCCGCAAACACGAAAGATTTATCTTTTTCCCAATGAATAAGGTCGCGGCTGGTCGCCCGCAGAATCTTTTGTTCGGGAAAACCTTTCGCCCGCAGATGCGGGTTATGTCCGGTATAATAAATAACGTACTCTTCGCCCGCTTTGATACAGCAACCCGTGAAAACGTACAAGTCCTGCTCGTCTTCCTTCCCGCGCAAAAGTACCGGTCCTTTGTCCTCATAGTGCACGAGATCCTTCGTGGTCAACAGACACCACGGACATCCCTCTCCGTGCGCTTCGATATCTCGGTAATCCCTCAGATAAAACAATTTGAACTCTCCGTCCTCGAAAAACGGTATCACATCCGCACATACCGCTTTCCCGGGTGCCCTATAAAACATCATTACCTCCGTTAAATCTTCTTTTTTGATATGCAAACGTTTGCACATTTTACAAAAAAATAATAATCATTTGACAAAAAACGATATGCAAACGTTTGTATCTTGATTTTAGTATATCATATACTTTTAATTTTGTCAATAGGGATTTTAAAAATTTTTTCGACAATTTTTTTAACACAAAAGAGCGATTCGGATTTTTTTTGCTTTACAAAGTTTATCCGATTTGCTATAATTCAAAATATACAGAAATTCATTTTTTGCGGGGGTAAACACAAAATGATTACCATAAAAGACGTTGCCAGCCGCGCGAAAGTATCGCCTTCGACGGCCTCGCGCGCACTCAGGCAAATCGGTTACATAAGCAGCGAGACGCATAAAAACGTCTTTCGCGCGGCCGCGGAATTGGGTTATATAGCGAACTCGACGGCACAGCAGTTGAAAAAAAACACCATGAAGACGGTGGGATTTATTATTTCCGACAGCAACAATGAATATTATTTCAGTATTCTTTCGGACATAGAGAAAATGCTCAATGAAAACGGAATGAATCTGGTCATAGCCTTCAGTTCCGAAAATCCGGTAGACGAGGAAACATGTTTCCGGTCATTGATAGCCAGCCGCGTTTCCGCCATATTCTTCACCCCTGCCAGCAAGCAGAACGCGGAAATCATACGGGTAGCCAAGAAAAACGGAATCAAGGTAATCCAGCTCTTCCGCGATATCTATGACGATCTGGATACGATCATCAACGACGACGAATCGGGCTGTAAACAGGCCGCGGAAAAATTATTGGAACTCGGTTGCCGCAGACTGCTGCTCGTCGATGTGGAATACCGATATCTGGAATCGGGAAAAGTTCGTCCCGACAGAAGCACGGGATTTTTACAGGCGCTCAAAGACAGCCGAGCCGTATATAAAATTCTTCGCTTTCCCCTGATCGACTATGACACTGCCGTGCTTTCCGAAGCCATCGACGAATTTTCCCCCGACGGAATCATCACGGCAACCAATGTGGCGGGATTGGAAGTCCTCTCGCACATCATTCGCAAACAGCTCTCGAACGTACGTTTCATTACTTTTGACGACAATCGTTGGCTGCAATTTTTTTCCATTTCGGCGATACGGCAAAATTCCGCCATTCTTGCGGACGCCATCAAGACGGTGATCTGTTCGCAGGAAAACGGAATCCGCAAAGTGAGCATTCCCCAGAATCTTTCCCTCAGAAACGATTGTTTGGTCGAATCTCTTAAAGGGATTAAAGTCTGACAGCGGGAAAGATGCGCAACGATTCCGTACAAAAACGCAACACCCGCGGAGAGATTTTTTATCTCTCCGCGGGTGTTTCATGTAAGAAGTCTTCGTCAGACGGCGAACTGACTGTTATAGAGGGTCGCATAGGCCCCATTCGTTTCTAAAAGGCTCTGATGAGTCCCTTGTTCTATAATATTTCCGTTTTCCATGACGAGAATCAGATCCGCGTCGACGATGGTGGAAAGGCGGTGCGCGATGACAAAGCTGGTTCTGTTCTTCATGAGCGCTTTCATCGCCTTGCCGATTTCCATTTCCGTGCGGGTATCCACACTCGAGGTCGCTTCGTCGAGAATGAGCACGGGCGGGTCGCATAAAAATACACGCGCAATCGTAAGGAGCTGCCTTTGTCCCGCGGAAATATTTTCCGCTTCATTGGAAAGAACGGTATCGTAGCCGTGCGGAAGTGTATGTACGAAGAAATCGACTCGGGCGGCCTTGGCGGCTTCCTCTATCTCTTTTTCGGTCGCATTCGGCTTTCCGTAGGCGATATTTTCCGCAATCGTCCCCTCAAACAGCCATGTATCCTGCAAAACCATGCCGAAGTTGCTCCGAAGTCCCGCATACGTCATATCCGCCGTATTCTTTCCGTCGAGAAAAATTGCGCCGCCGTTTACTTCATAAAACCGCATGAGTAAGTTGATCAAAGTCGTTTTGCCCGCGCCCGTACTTCCCACGACGGCGATTTTTTGACCGGGATGCGCCGTAAAGCTGATATCTTTCATCAAAATGCAATCCGGAGAATACCCGAACTTTACGTTTCGGAATTCGATTTTTCCTTCGGCCGAAAGGACGTCGGAGGGATTTTCTGGATCGGGCGCAATTTCGGGTTCGTCCAGCATATCGTAGATTCGTTCGAGAGAAGCGAGCGCCGACTGCATGGAATTGATCATATACGACGCTTCGGTCAAAGGCTCTCCCGCCTGATTGAGATATTGAAAAAACGCTTGAATCACGCCGGGAGAAAGGACGCCGTCGATCAGCAATTTTCCCGCAATCACGGCGATTCCGACCTGCCCGAGCCGATTGATCAACCGTATAGCCGGATTGATGGCATTGATCATGAAATCCGATTTTTCAGACGCCCGCGCGAGCGCCTCCGTGGCTTCACGGAACCGAGCGGCACTGTTTCCCTCCTGATTGTAAGCGCGGATAATCGTATGTCCCGAAAAGCCTTCTTCCACGAGACCGGTCACTTCGCTCATGCGCTCCTGCCGACGAGCGGCATAGCGCATTGTCTTTTTCGTAAAAATCTGCGTCACGACCATGGCGAACAACGTCACGCCCAAGAAGATCAGAGTCAGCATCCAATGATAAACGAACATCATGGCAATCGAACCGACAATGAGACCTATTGCGGAAAATAATTTGAGCATACCCGTCTGTAATGATTCCGAAACCTTGTCGAGGTCGTTGGTGGAATAACTCAATACCGAGCCGACTTTATGACGATCGAAATAGGACAGCGGCAGACGATTGACTTTTTCGCTGATCTCTCTGCGCAGGCGCAGACAAAGGCGCTCGGCAAAATTCGCCATCAGGAAAGATTGAAGGGTATAAAAGCCCCACGCGCCGAGATACAAGAGCAACAGGAGAAAAATCTGTATGCCGACGTTTCCCCAGGACACGGCAAACACCGTTCCCGCCTCGATGCATGCCTGAATATTATCGAACAGGAGGTCGATGATTACGGCGCTGTAAGCGGGTGCCGCGATAGAGAGCGCCGTATAGAGAATGACGGAGAAAACGACGACGGCAAGTTTGAGGCGCTGGTCCTCGACGGATTTCCACAATCGTTTGACGACCCGCCAGGGATGCGCGGCGACCTCGACGGAAAAATCGTCGGAGAAGCTATCGGAATTTACTCGTTCCAAATCCTTATTTTCTTCCATGAATCAGGCGCCTCCTTTCATCTGAGATTTTGCGATATCCGCATACACGGGGCAGGTCTCCATGAGAAAATCGTGCCGCCCCATTCCGACGATTCTCCCCTCTTCCAGAACGATGATATTATCGGCGTTGAGAATGGTATTTACGCGCTGAGCGATAATGAGTACGGCCGAATCCTTTATCTCGCGCGCAAGCGCGTGCCGAAGCGCGGCGTCCGTCTTAAAGTCGAGCGCGGAAAAACTGTCGTCGAAAATATATAAATCGGCCTTTTTGACAAGCGCTCTGGCAATGGAAAGCCTTTGTTTCTGTCCGCCCGAGAAATTAGAACCGCCCTGCGCGACGCGGGAAAGAATTCCGTCAGGCAAACGGTTCACGAAGTCCGCCTGCGCGATTTTCAAAGCGCGTTCCATATCCTCTTGAGTCGCGTTTTCATTGCCGTAACGCAAATTACTCTCTATCGTGCCTGAAAACAGCCACGCTTTCTGAGGGACATAGGCCACCTTTTCCCGAAGCGCGTGTTGGGGAATCCCGCGGATATCGCACCCTTCAAAGATCAAAGTTCCGTCCGTGATTTCGTGAAATCTCAGCAGAAGTTTGGCAATCGTGGATTTTCCGCTGCCCGTGCTGCCGATAATCGCCGTCGTTTCGCCGCAGCGACAGGAAAAATTCAGATTTTCGAGCGTCGCTTCCTCCGCGTCGGCGAAGCGGAAACTCGCATTTTCAAAACGGCAGATTTCCTCCGATTCTTTCATTTCGGAAATTTTCCGCCCGTCCGCGATCTGCGGAACATGCGTCAGAACCGCATTGATACGTCCCAGACAAGTTTTTGCGCGAGGCAGGAGAATAATGACCATTTGCGCCATGATGAGATACCAAAGAATGAGCGTCGCATACCCGATCTGTTCGGTAAGTTTGCCGATTTCGATCTGCCCCGAAGCGGTCGCACCGATCGCGATCCGATTTCCGCCCAACCATAAAATGAGAACGATACATAGATTGATGATGAGGAACGCAAGGCACTCCAATCCCGCAAACAGACGATTGGCTTTAATCCCCGTATCGGCGTAATGCGTGAAAGTACGGTTCATGCGTTCTTCTTCATACTCTTCTTTATGAAAAGCTCTCACCACGCGTACGCCGGTAATATTCTCGCGCACTTCCACATTGATTCTGTCCAGATGTTCCTGTAATTTCCGAAAAATCAACGACGCTTTTTTCGTGACGAAAAGGGCGCAAATCACCAAAACGACAGACGCCCCCGATAATAAAAGTCCCATCGTCCAATCGCTCAAAAACGCCATTACGATTCCCGCCACGCAAATAATCGGCACCGGCAAAATCATTTGAACGGAAAAGACAAACGCCTGCTGAACGATATTCGTATCATTCAAAGCGCGCGTGATCAGCGATCCCGTGCCGAACTCCTCCATATCCTGCGCGGAAAATTGCAGAATTTTATCGTACAGTGCGTTGCGTATATCCCTTCCGAGTTTCGCTGAAAGCCGCGCGCAAAGAAAACTGCCCGCGAGCGTTCCTACGCCCGCGGCCAAAGCCACGCCGAGCATGAGCAACCCGGTTCGGATTATCAATTCGTAATCGCGGTTCCCCACACCCACATCTATCATTCTTCCGGTCAGTTTCGGAATGAGCAACGCCCCGACCACATCGACCGCCAGAACGAGAACAGTAAAAAAACAAAGCCGTTTATAGGGCTTCAAAAATTTCAGAAATATTCTCATATAACCTCAATTATTCCAATTCTGAATTCTCTCCGTTTCTTCATGCACTCTGCATTTCCCATCTTTCCCGCATGTCCGACCGAGCGTTCCACGTATCCGCTCCGTCTCACCGCCCGTTCCCATGCGTCATATTGTTAAATTTTCCTCAATTCTCTTTCTTCTCTTCGCCGTTCGATTGAGATTTCAGCCCTTTTTCAAAAGCCGATTTCAGTTCCTTGGCAAAACATTCATTCGCCTCGATAAAGGAATCCCCGTACTTTTTCAGCGTTTCCCGCATAGCCTTATCCTCAGCCCGATAAATGGATTCAAGAAATGTCGCGGCATACTCTTTCCCTTTCACCGTCAGACGAAGACGCATTTCCTTCCGATTGTTCGGAATTTTTTCGAACTGTATATACCCGATCTTTTCATATTTCTTGATAATGGTATTCAGCGTCGTTTTCGGAATCAGCCACTGTTCGCAAATCTGCCTCTGCGAAAGAGACGGCTCTCCGTCCAATAAGTAAAGTACACACAGCTCCGATTCGCTCATCCCCATCGCTTTGGAAAAATGCGAATAAATTTCGTCAATGCGTTCCGTGATAATCATGTATCGTCTGATTTTCTCTTTGATTGTCTCCATGTCGGCCCCTTTTTATTTGTTATAGTACGAAACCGTATTATATTATAGTACTGTTTCGTACTATTGTCAAGTAAAAATAAGAAACAAAGCAAAATAAATTCGTGTTTTTCATAATTCACAGAAAACTTCTGCTTTGCTGACGAAAAATCTCGTACCTGTTGCCTGTGCGTTTGGGCAAAGAGATAATTGACCTGCCCGATGATGGTGAAATGTTTATCTACCGTCACACACAAAAATAAACTCCTTTGTCCGAGATAGATCTCGGACAAAAGAGTTTGGCTTCACTTTTTGAATTTTCATTCTTTCGTTCTTTATTTTTCGGAATCTTTCTGATCGGCTTTTCCCTTTTTTGCTTCGCCTTCCGGAAACACAATCTTGAAAATGGGGAAGAAGATGATCATGGAAATTCCTCCCACAACCACGGTATTGATGACTTGATACAGCGCGGTC
>CAJFQM010000009.1 GCA_904419075.1 uncultured Clostridia bacterium | reverse complement strand
GGGGCGAGCATAACAGACGCGGCCATGCTTTCCGGCTTTGACAGCCCGTCCCATTTTGCGGCGACAGTCAAAAAGCTCATGGGGCAACCGGCGTCCAAATCGACCAAAGACAGCGAATTTTTGAAAGTTTTTCTTTGAGAAATAAAGTACAATATGAGTACCAAAACAAGAGGTGCTCTATTATGGAAAGATACTTAAAGGAAACAAAAATGCTCAATTACCGCGCACGGGAAATCGTTGCGCTTGTGCGCAGCCGCAAATGGAACGATTTGGATGAGTACGACAAAATCGGAGAAATCTATCGTTTCGTGCAAAACGAAATCGTACTCGGCTATAACGAGTTTGACGATTTGACCGCCACACAGGTGTTAGCGGACGGATACGGACAATGCAATACGAAAGCGACATTGCTCATGGCGTTGCTCCGTGCGGTCGGTATTCCTTGCAGATTGCACGGCGCACAGGTCGTCAAAGGGTTTCAGCGCAGCATTATGCCGAAAATAATGGCAAAGCTCGCCCCGCCGTTTATCGTACACACTTGGGCGGAAGTTTACTTCGGCGGCAAATGGTTGAGTCTGGAAGGCGTTATTGCGGATAAAGCGTATATCGCGGGACTGAAAAGAATGTTTCCCGCACACAAAGGTGCTTTTGCCGATTACGCCGTAGCGGTCAAAGACTTTTCCAACCTGCAAATTGATTGGGAAGGCAAGGACACCACCGTACAGAAAGAGGCCGTTGCCGAAGATTACGGCGTTTTCGATGCGCCCGATGACTTTTTTCCCTTCCACCCTCAGCTATACAAAGGATTCAAGAGATTTGTTTATGAAAAAATCGGCAGAAAGATAATGACAAAGAACGTGGCGAAAGTTCGTCGATACGGAAAGAAATTATGAAAATATATACGTCTTGGCAGATACACCGCGACAAAACAGGAAAAAAAGAAACGGCTCCGACACAGATATATTTTGTATGAACCGCAGAGAGCCCGGCAAAACGGCCGGGCTTTCTTTTATAAGGTGACTTGCAGTTGTCACCTTTTCTATGTTATAATGAAGAAAAAACGTACAAAAGGAGACCGTTATGCCGGATACAGCCCCCACCGCGGAGGAACTGACAAATCTGCTCGGAAAATCTTTGTTTGAAATATGGAATCATTTAGTCGTTTTAATCGATAAATACTATGATACGGAACATCAGTGGAACAGCGGCGGCAAAGCATGGAAATGGGAATATAAATATCGCCGCGGGGGGAAAACGTTATGTTCGCTTTATGCAAGAGAAAACTGTATAGGATTTATGATTATCTTCGGGAAAGAGGAAAGAGCAAAATTTGAAGCAGACAGAGCAGACTATTCCAAGGAAACGCAAACAGTTTACGATGAAGCCAAAACATACCCCGACGGAAAATGGATACTGTTCGAACCAAAGACTACTATCTTGTTTGAAGATTTTATAAGATTATTGCGCATAAAAAGAAAACCGAACAGAAAATAAAATTCTTATTTTATTGCCCGCCTTGCTTCTTCCGCATGCAGCAATCTCCCCTTATCGTCTTTCAGAGTATAAAGCGACTTATTCCCGAAAAAGCCAAAAAACGCACGACAAATAAGCCGCGCATTTCGTATTAATCTTAAAAAGTCTTTCTTATAGGAATTTCCCGGGAATACAGATAAACGATAAATATTGAAATTGTTATTTCAGGTTGACAGATTTCCAACATTTGTTGGTAGACGGGTGATTTGATTTCTGCTATAATCAAGGCACAATAAAAGCAAAAGGAGCTTTGAATATGAATTTTAACGAAAAACTGATTTCTTTAAGAAAAGCAAAAGGCCTGTCGCAGGAAGAATTGGGAGCCGAATTAAATGTTTCAAGGCAAACGATTTCAAAATGGGAAAGTTGCCAGTCGTATCCGGACTTTCAACGGTTGGTATTGTTGAGTGATTTTTTCGGCTTGACGTTAGATGAGTTAATCAAAGATATTGACGTACAGGAAATTCGAGAAAAAAATATAAATGAGGATAGACTGAACTCCATTTATAACGATACAGAAAACGCGAAAAAGATTATTAAGCGCGGCATCTTAATCGGATGTGGAATTGCCGCCGTTCTTTTGACTTCTGTCATAATTCTGATCCTCGCTTTCGTATGAAGATAAACTTTCAGTGTTAATTGCTCTTAATTTCTCTGTATGCATTTCATTTTGCACAGAATAGAAAAATTGTCAATACGCAGAATCAAATTGAAATGAAACCATATTTACTAGAAGAGAGAATTCTCCACGGCGGTATACGGGAATGCTATTTCTCGATTCGCGGTTTCGCATTTGGAAACATGACCGAAACATTGCAATATTTCGTCATATCGAGTACGAAAACGAAGTATTTGAATTGGAAAATACGGATAAGGATGTCGCCTGTTATTCGGTTTCAAGTATTGATAGGCCCTGTACGATATCCACAATGAAGTTTATCAAAACCGACATATTTCTATTAGAAATATAATAAATTTCTACTTCACGGCATTTCTCAAAAACAACTTGAATAACCAAAAACAAAAAGGCTGTTAAAATCAACGATTTTAACAGCCTTTGGTGCACCTTAAGGAATTCGAATCCCTAGCCTTTGGTTCCGTAGACCAACGCTCTATCCAGTTGAGCTAAAGGTGCAATCAGCAATTCTCTTTCAATAAATTGCTATCATAGTATAGTATTTTTTTTTAGATTTGTCAACTGTTTTTTGCCGTTTTTTTCAAGTTTCTGTGCGTTAAATTTCAAAGAAAATTTTTCAGCATTTTACCGCACGGACGTGTGCCAAAGGACGATAGACATGTACGCGGTTATCCCTGACATCTATTCTTAATCGTTTCCTTCCTTTGCGGGAAGCGAAAGCGTACAATCGATTCCGATCCCCTCTTTCGCCGCAGTACCGCCTTTCATAATATCATATCCCGTGAAGGCATAGCTGAACCGACGTTCCGGATAAACAGCTTAAAGCGCATATACAATTCTGTATGTGACATTGACCTTTTACCTTTATAAAAAATAAGAAAGGAACGCTATCTTTGATATCGTTCCTTTTTCTTTATCGAAACAAATCTATTGTTTGCAGCTCAGAAATCGTTCCACTTCGTCCAAACGCGGCAGGGAAGGAATGGCGCCCTGCTTTGTCACCGTCAAAGCCCCGACTGCATTCGCAAATTTTATCGCGTCCGCCAACGGCATATTTAAAGCCAGACATCTTGCAAGGGCTCCGTTAAAGCTGTCCCCCGCCGCAACGGTATCGACAGGCTCAACCAAGAATCCGGGAATAATCCTTTTTTCTTCTTTTCCGGCAAGCAGAGCTCCGCGTTTTCCCAAAGTTGCCACGACATATTTTACACCCCATTCAAGCAATCTGTCGGCCGCCGAAAAAATTTCTTTTTCCGTCCCCGTCGGCATACCCGTGAGAATTTGCAGTTCGGTTTCATTCGGCGTTATGTAAGAAATTTTCGGAAACACCTCTCTTTTAAGCGGTACCGCGGGAGCGGGATTGAGTATTACGGGAACTTTATATCGGGCACAGACATCAATAAGTTTATAGACGATATCCGTGCGTAACTCCAACTGCAAAAGAACGAGTCCCGACTTAGCGATAATTTTTTCTGCCCGTTCAATTTCCCTTTCTCCGAATTCATAATTTGCGGAAGGGATGACGACGATTTTGTTCTCGCCCGCATCGTCAATTTGAATTTGCCCGACGGCGGTAGGGACATCGCAGGAAAAAACACACTCCGAACGAATCTTTTCCCCTTTTAAGATTTCTCTGAAAACATCCCCGTTTGCGTCGCGTCCGAGCATGCCGATCATTTCGGTTTCCGCCCCCAGCCTCGCCGCCGCAACGCATTGGTTAATCCCCTTTCCTCCCGGGAAAATTCCCAGACTCTTACCCGAAATCGTCTGTCCTTCTTTTGGAAATTCCCGTACGCGTGCCACCATATCCATGACGAAAGAGCCGATTACGGTAATTTTCATATATCCTTTTGCCCTTCCCTTTCCAGCATTGCTCCCAAAGCGCCGTTAGGGTGATATCTGTAAAAATCCTCTCGGGTAAACCCTTTTGCCTCGGACAAAGCGCAAGCGAGCGCGTCGCCCAGCACGAGTGTCAGGGTAGAGGAGACGGTCGGAGCCAAATTGAGAGCGTCCGCTTCGGAGCATTTCGGATAAATAATCGTATGTTTACAGCCCTTAGCCAATCTGCTGTCGGGATCGGAGGTAAAAGCAATCGTTTCGCAGCCGATTTTATTTAACCCTGCGAGGTCTTGTATGACCTCTTTTGTATTTCCGCTGTTAGAAATGAGCACTGCAACGTCCTCTTTTCCAATCATGCCGAAATCGCCGTGGCAGGCCTCGGTAGAATGTACGAAAAAGGCGGGCGTTCCCGTGCTGGAAAAGGTTGCGGCCAACTTTTTTCCGATGTGTCCGCTCTTTCCCACTCCCATAAACACGACTTTGCCTTTACAGGCGAGAAGAACGTCAAACGCGTCCCTGTATCGGTCGTCGCAGAGTTCCGTCATCTTCAAAGCGGCCTCTGCTTCCGCGGCTATGACGCGCCGCATGCTGTTTTGATATTCATTCATAATTTTTTCGATAAACCTCGTTTTAACTCGATTGTCTCTTAATGAGCTTCGGAATCATCACGACGTTTCTGAGTTCTTTCCTGCCCTGTATACGTTCGAGGAGTACCTCAGCGGCATATTTGCCGATTTCATACTGCCGCATATCGACGGAAGTGAGCGTAGGGACGCAACAGAGCGCATAATCGGTGTTATCGAAAGAGACGAGTTTCAGATCCTCGGGAATGCGTATTCCCGCCTCATGGCAAAATCGAAGAATTCCCATAGCGGCATAGTCGTTTGAGACGATGAGTCCGTCAGCGCGGCCGCCCCTTTCGATAAACTGTTTAAAGGCCCTGTAAGCGCCGTCATTATTGTATTGCCCGTCGAGGACGCGGGAGGAATCGTATTCCAGGCCGTGTTTTTTCAGGGTACCTATATAGCCGTCGAGCCGTTCGCGCGTCGTCTGTTCTTTGACGTCGCCGGAAACGACTGCGATATTTTTGCAGCCGGCGTCGAGAAGATGTTCCGTAGCAAGCGCCATACCGTAGGTGTGGTCAACGAAAATATAATCGAAATTATCCCCCTGTACCTGTCCGTCGTACTTATTGGTCAAAACCACGGGACAGCCGCTTTCGCGGATAGCGGAGATATTCTCCTCGCAGAAATTAAACGAAACCATAATCATACCGTCACAAAATTTTTGTTTCAGGAGCCGTATCATATCGATTTCTTTTGCGAGCTTTTTTTCCGTCGTATATAACATCGCGTAATATCCGTTGTTTTCCAAGACCTCGATAACGCCTTGAATCATCTTGAAATAGAAAATATTACAGATATCGGGGATACAAAAAAGAATTCTTTTCGTACAGCCCGAACGCAGCGCGATAGCGGAAGAATTAGACTGATAATTGAGTTGTTTTGCTATGGAGAGAATTTTTTCTTTTTTTTCCGCTCCGCAATAGCCGTTGCCGCTTAAAGCGCGCGCCACCGTGGCCGTAGAATACCCCGTAATCCGCGCGATTTCTTTGATTCCGTTTTTCACTGTCCTCACCTTACGATAATAGATATTATTTGAATCTCATTTCAAAGAGAGAGACGTTATAGGGCTGCCATTCGCTCATCATAAAGAACACGGACTTTCCGCCTTCCGCAACGAGCTTTTCATGTACGAATCCGCCATACAGTCCCGAATAATCCTTTTGCAGAGCCACGATTTCCTTTTCGCTCCAAGGTCCCCATGGCCGGTCAGCCGTTCTAAACACGATATCGGGCGAATCTGTACCCACATAAACCGCAAGATATTTTTGCAAATATTCGTTGTACATGACGGACATTTCTCCGCACGGCGCCTCTATAATTTCTGCCTTGCGGTTATTTTTTATCCGAGCCAGTCCCTCTTTTCCGCTCATAAAAATGGGAAAATTTCCCTCTCCACCTATATAATACTCGTATTTTTCAAAATTGTCAATCTTTTCTTTCGGAACTCTGGCAAGTTTGCAGGCCCCGTCCCGCGCCTCCGTAATCCCGAATAAATATACGTATCCGTCCCTCTGCAACGGGAAAACTTGTCCGAACCCTGGCGCCTCCTCTTTGGAAAAATGTACCTCTGACGATTTCTTCCAGCTCTTCCCTTTATCCCGGGAAATATAAAGAGCGCAATCCTCTATCGTCCAACGGGGAGTCCAGGTAACGATAGACATAACAAACATGTAAAAGACGCCGTCTATGGCAACTGCACCCGTGGGAATACAGGTCATTTGTTCCTTGTCCGCCTTTTTGGCGGCAACTAACTCTTTTGCAAGTCCGTCCTCTCCGCAGATAAAGTCTTTCAGCATCAACTTTTTCCCGTCAAATCGTTCCGCTCTCGCAAGGCAATTATTAATCCAACGCCCCTTTTGCCAAAACTGAGAAAACGTATCCCCGAAAAGAAGATATAAATTTTCCCCGTCGGAAAACGGGATTCCGAGGTCGGTGCCGTTGACGCCGAACTTTTCGGTATTCAAAGCGGCGCCTTTGCCCGTCACGGGACAGATACGGCGTACATATTCGAGTTTTTTGCTGTGTTCCGACATAATCACCTTCCTTTTGGGCGGTGCGGAAGAGAAATACGAACGTTTTCCCCTCCGTCCCGCCGCGGTTTTATTTCAGTTTCATTTCCATGAGCCCGACAAAATAATTCAAGGTGGCGTTATTTTCGTCTCTGGGCCATTGACTCATCATGAAGTACACCGTCTGACCGCCGTCTTTCAACATCGCCTGTGTGGTAAACGCGTTATAGAAAGTATTGAAGTCGGACGAAGTCAAAATAATTTCCGATTTCCCGTAAGGGCCGTAGGGATTATCCGCCAGCTTCATAATGAGCGTATTGTGTTGTTGATACGTAGCCATATATTTTTTGAGATAGGGATTATAACAAATAGACATTTCTCCGCAGGGTGCGGAAATGACCTCCGCCGCCTCGCTGTAATTCCATTCAAGCGCCATATAATATTCGTTGTAGGAAATCCAGATCGGCTGTTCGTTTTCGTCAAAACCGTTGAAATAAACGTAATTATCGAGGTTTTCCACTTTTTCCTGCTGTTCTTCTCCTGACAGGATCTCCCCGTTTTCCCCTTTCAGACTGACCCGCATACATCTGAGCCCGCAGCTTCTGCCGCCGCTGATTCCGTAGACATACAGGTAATCGTCTATGCCGTCATGATCCTCGTCCACGACCAAGGGGAAATTCTGCGTAAAGTTTGCCATTTTATTGGCGTAGATATACATGCTTTCCACGCGCGCGAAATTTTGTCCGTCCGTAGACTTATAAACTCCGCCGAGATTATTCCACCATTCCCCGTCGTCTCCCCAGACTCGCACGCCCATATAGTATACATAAATGGCATTGCCTATCTGCATTGCTCCCGTGGGAATCGCAGTCATCTGTTGCTGACTTGCGTGAATTCCGGGAATAATTTCCGTAGCTTTTCCGTCTCCCGTCGAAGATACGAAGGAATCTATCGAAAGTCCGTCGGAAAAATCGAAATCCTCGGTAATCGCCATAACGTTAGACCGCCAGTTGCCTTGCAGATATTCGTCGGAGAAGGTATCTCCGAACAAAATCCTGAGTTCTGTTTTTTCCTCTCCCGTCTCGTTCCCGTAAGTATACGTAAAGGGGATTCCGAGGTCGGTTCCGCCGACATCGAACAGTTCCATTGTATTGGTAGTCGCATACCTGCCCGTCACCGCCGCAATTCGGCGAGTTCCTTCGATATGCTCGGTATCATAAGAAATCCAATCGGATACGACGTCTCCCCCGACGCCGGTAGAGGATTCGGCGGAAGCGCTTATCGCCGCAACCGAACAGCCTGTCAGAACAAAGGCCAGCGCAAGAGCCGCAAATTTTTTCTTTTTCATTTTATTTTCCTCCTTCCTTTGCCTTTTTTTATGAAAACGGCGGTCGCAAGCCCCAAAATTCCGAAAAGGATAATCGCTCCGCCTGTCCCCGCCGAACCGCAGCCCGAGCCGCAACCCGCCGTTCCGGAAGAATCACCGCTCTGCGAGGGGGATGAAGAACTGCTGTCCGAGTCGTCGGGATCTTCCGTCTGAGGCGGCTGTTCATCGTCTTCATAATAAGTATAAAATTCCACATTGTCGAACATAGCGTAATTGTTCGGATTGCCGTTGGTGAGCAACAGGAAACGGAAGCTGTTGCAAGCGACGGAAAGCCCCGTATTGGCGGAGAAGGAGAAACTGATTCTCGCCCAACCTTCGCCGAGGTCGGTCTTGGAAATCTCGCATTTCTGATTATTCGCGCCTACCGTCATGTCGCCGTCCTCAACGGAGCCCAGCCAAATTTCATGATGACCGATATTTGTCCCGCCGACGAAACAGAAGGTAAAGCCCTCGTCCATTGTAAAATGCCGTCCGTCCGAAACGACCACCGGAGCATCGAGAGGCTCGTCAATGTGATACTTATAATCGAAGGAAACGTAATAAGTGCGTCCCTTTTCCAATTCCGCATTGGAAGTGAAAAGATTGAAGGCGGAGGAGAAATCCTTGGTGCTCCCCTCCTGTTTTTGCAGAAGCAGGACATTGGAAGTGTTTACCGTATCCTTGTCGTTTCTGACGATTGTCGCGGGCATATCCAGGGAGGTTGTACCGAACATATCCTTCGTCACCTCTTCCCCGAAGGAAGTTCCGGCCTCGTAGCCTTCAAAGTCCCCGCCGGTAACGATATCGTATCTCTTTTTCCCCGTGATATCTTCGTCGGGGACTTCTTCTTTCGGAATGTCCGAACCGATCTCTTTTTTGACGGAAACATAATCTATATACGCCTCAAATCCGTCTATACAGGCAAATCTCACGGAAATAGAAGAAACAGCCTCGGCCTCTTCCGACGTCATGGAAACATATTGCGTAAACACGCGGTATCCGTCCCCGTCCTCTTTTGCGCCCGTGAGAATGTCTTCCGCGTCGCGTCCGCCGAACGCATAGGTCAGAGAAGCTCCGTTGCGGGTTTCATAGCCTTCCGAAACGGAATAGCGTATCGTAACGCGGTACAGGCCCTCGTTCTGTAAAGAAACGGCGTGATTAATGGAGGAATATCCCTCCGTTCCCGCCAGTTTCGCCGCGAAGAGGTTATCTGTGACGACGATTTTCGCAGGAGTCTCGCCCTCCGTAGACCAAATTCCCGAAACGGCGAGGTAGGCATCGTTGAGCTCATTGGGAACGGTATAGCTCTCTCTATTCCCGAGTAATCCCTCAAATCCTCCGTCCGCTATTTTTTCCTTGCTCCATACGGGGTCGCCCGAGACGGTAGCACTGACCAAACGTTTGACGGAAAGATTATCGATCGTGAGCGTCGCCCGGTTCATCGAATTGCACCAAAACTGGAAAGAAGCGTCTTTATAAGCTACCTCGTCCACGATATTGATGTAATAAATGAAATGGTACCAGCCGTCTCCCAGATCGCTTTCCTCCCATTGTGCCTGATATTGCAGTAAAGGCACATCAAAGGTATAGGTCTCCTCGACGGGATTGATTCTGAAACCGATATTATCTGTCGTTCCTTCCGGTTTGAAGTCGAAGCTGAAAGCATATACGCCCGCCTTTTCAAATCGGAAACCATAGAAGAAACTGCTGTAAGCGGCACCGGACATACGCACCACCGCATTTTCGTCTTCCCATTCTATGACTGCGGGGGAATCCGTCTGATAAGACCAGATATTCGCAGGCACCTGAGGAACCTCGACGGGAACTTCATATATCCCGTCCCCGACGATTTCCGTTCCCGTGGACTTTTTGACGGAAAGATTATCGAGGAGAATATAATTTTCCTCCGAGCTCATCGTGTTATACCAAACGCGAAGATATTGCATGGATTCTGATTTTACGGGAATGACCGCCGAAAAATGAAACCAGCCCTCTTTCCCCTCTATCGCCTCTCCTTTGCCGATAACGGAAGAACCTGCGTCTCCGGACAGAAATGCGCTGTCATTGATGATGGCGTAACAGTTATCGGTAGATCCTGCCGTAAAATAATCGAACTCGACGAGATAGTTTCCGATCCCCTGATTTTCAAAATTCTGAATGACGTGAGCGAAACTGCCCTTATCCGACACATATCCTAATTTGACGTAAGTATTGTCGCCGTCCCTGACGACGATCGCGGGAGAATCCGTCCAATCTCCGTTTGACCAAAGTCCCGAAACCGAGGTTTGAGAATCAGTCTGTACGATAGCCGAGGTTTCTTCTCCCGTGAGATAATCCTCGTAAGCGCCTCCGCCGACGACCAGATTTTCCCCCTCAAACTTTTCGACCGTCTCTACGCCGCTTCCCGAATTGTAATCGATTTCCACCGAACGGAGGACTATGTCGTCCAAGACGACGATGCCGGAGGAAATGAAATTGAGCTTTTCAAAATCCGAGTCGGTCGAAACGGCGATGCTCACTTTCCGGAAGTTTCCCGACTCCGCAGCGGCGGCATCGAGTAAATTGTACCGAACCCCGCCTATTTCGGCGAACAGTTCTGCATTTTCCTCCGCGCGGTAACGAAGTTCCAAAAGATAATCCCCCGCCAGTTGATTTACCGATTTTCCCGTTGTCGCCTCACCGTCCGACGAAATCGTCAGAGCAAAATCCCCGTCGACTTTGGAAACAACTCCCGTTCCCGTGGTTGTCCATCCGGAAGGGTCGTTTTCCTGCAAGATATAGGACGCACTGTCGGAAAGCGGCTTCATATACTTCACGGACAAGTTGTCCATATAAAGATAATTTTCGGCCACGTTGTTGACATAAGCCCAAATGCGGACAACTTCCTGTTCTTCGGAGGATACGTCTATGTATTCGCTGAAATGATACCAGCCCTCTTTTCCTTCTATGGGCGTTCCCGCGTCCAATCCCTTCCAACCGGGCGCAGAAAAGAGATTTGCTTCGCTTCCGCCCGCGACATCATACGCCTGAACGGTTCCGAGCGTCTCGTTCAGCGTGCGATTTCCGATTTGTACGTAAGCATTGACCTCATCGGTATTGTGGTAATAATCAAATTCGAGAAGATACAGTCCCTTGCCCTTATTTTCAAAATTGAAAATGGCATGAGCCCAGGTACTCGTAGTATACCCGAGTTTTACGACCGCATTTCCGCCGTCGTCCACGATTTTGCCATAGCTGTCCGACCAAGCCTGATTTCCCCAGCCTCCCGCCACGGGATTTTCAAAGGAGGCACCCAATTCTTTTTCCGTTTCGCCTTCTTGAAGGACGCCCTCAAAACTTCCTCCGCCGACTGTAAGATTTTCCGTCGGCTCGGTCGCTTCCGGCGTCAACAGACGGACGGACACATTATCGATATAAACGACGTTATCGGGATTACTGCCCGTATAGGACTTGAAATGTACGGCAGAATATTCCTCCACGGTCGCGCGGATGGTGGCGGCAAAATGGTACCAGCCCTCTTTTCCGTCGACGGGCGTTCCCGCGTTGAGCCCCTGCCAGCCCGGTGCACTGAACAGGTTTGCCTCCGTTCCGCCGAAATCGTCCGAGGTATCCGGCAGAGAAAGTTCTCCGTCTATCAAAGATACGTATGCATTCGCGTTACCCGTAGGATTATAGTAATCGAATTCCAGTTTGTAATATCCCTCGCCCTGTCCCGCGAAATTGTGCATGGCATGAGCCCAGCCTTGCCCTCTGCCCGTGTATCCGAGCTTTAAGACGGCATTTCCGTCGAGTTCTTCTATGCTTCCGAAGCTGTCGTCCCACGCGGGATTCACCCAAACGCCTCCGACGGCTGTTTCCGCCGACTCGCCCGGTGCGGCCGAAGAGGAAAGAATCCCCTCAAAAGTTCCTCCGCCCTCTACGAGGTTGTCGCCTTCTTCTTCAAAAGTAATTTCGACGTTATCCACGAGGAAAGCGCCGTTCGCATCTGCGCCGACATAAGCCCAGATGCGGAAAAGTTCCGCGCCTTCAAAATCCACGTCATAAGTATGGGAATAGCGGTACCAGCCGTCCCTTCCTTCTATGGGCGTTCCCGCATTGAGTCCCTGCCAGCCGGGTGCGGAAACGAGATTCGCATCTGTATGACCGTAGTCGCGGATTTCCGTCCAAATGTCCTCGGTCTCCTCTCCCGAAGCCAGCTTTCCGAGTGCGCAATACACATTAAAATTCCCCGTGACGTTCCGATAGTCGAAAGAGACGGTATACTTTCCCTTGCCTTTTCCCTGAATATTCATGAGCGCATGGGACCATTCGGGGCCGCGGTCGGATATTTTAAGCACGGCATTGTCGCCGTCGTAAGCGATTTGCGCATATCCGTCCTCCCAGTTGCGATTTCCCCATACTCCGCCGACGGCGGATTCGGGATTTTCTCCGACCTCGGAAACGGAGCGGAGGATCCCCTCATAATCGCCTCCCGCTTCGGCGAGATTTTCAGAGAGTTCGCCTTCGTCCACGTCTACAATATCGTCGAAGTCCCCGTTTTTCACGCTGTCCGGTCCATAGGTGTAAGAGAGCTTCCCGTCCTGTGTCAGTGGCAGGTTTTCATAATCGCTCGTTTCCACCCGTTCGTTGCCGTAAGCGGGGTTGGGCGTTTCCGTTTCGGAAGACGTTTCCCAAGCGCGGGAAGCAATCGCTTTGGCCGAAGGGGCGAAATAGGACAAGAGCATGAATCCGCTCACGGCCAGCGCGATGCCGCGCCTGCGCAAAGTTGTCTGTTTGCCTTTGGTAATCATAATTCCTCCTTAACTGATTTTATTTCATCCGTATCTGACGGATAAAACCATCGATTTCATTGCCGCGGGGGAGGGCAAAAATGAAAGAACTCCGATCCCCCTTTCGCGGCGCAATTTGCCTGTATATTTCTTAATCGTATTGTAAGAACAGCGTTTTATTTATGATAATTTCCCCAAATCACCTCGTCGTCTTCAAGCGGCAGTCTCGCCTGCTTGGGCGGCAGAGGAGCAAACGGCTTATGAGGTTCGGCCTGATACCAATAGGCGGTGGCCGACCAATCGTCGCTGCGGTTATTGTTGTGACCGTGCTCGATCGTGACGCGGATACTTTTTTCAAACATGACGGGGTCCTGAATATGATAGCGATAATAGCTGATTTTCCCCATCCAGTTATCCTTTCCGCCGAGAATGATGCCGTGATAAGGAGCAGAATATTCCTGCTGCGGACACCATGCCGTATTGACATAATCTTCCGTTCCGGTGCCGTGCAGAGAGGGAGACTTTTCCCCGTCTATGAAAATCATATCGTCTCCTTCCCCGGGCCAGTTCCAAAGGGAAGATTCATTCAGGTTTTGAATATTGATGTTGCAGCCGCAATAATGACCTCTTCCCTCCGCTTCGAGGATGACGAAATTTTCTGCCCCCGTCTTGTTCTCGCCGGAAAAGCACCAGTCCCCGCGGGTAGCGAATTCGCTTTCCTTTTTGCCTTTGGTGGGACATTCCCTGTTCCATCTTGCATGAAAATATAACGCATCGTCGGGAAGAGCACTTTTTTCCTCGTAATCGATATAATAGTAAAAGAAAATGAGATCTTCGAATTCATTGACGACTTCTATTTTCGCGCGCCTGCGGAACGGCATGGGCCACCAGCAATTGAGTCCGCGTCCGTCCTGCGGACTCATCTGTAAAGGAACGGAGACGAAATTCTTACAGATTCCGTGCCCCATGCCAAAAAAATCTCCGAGCGGCGCTTCGACAGAAGGAGTTTCCTCTTCGTCCCAGTACATGCGCAGAACGATTTTACGCATCTGATGCTTTCCCTTACAGCTGTTGCGATCCGCTACGGTAATCCAAAGGTGCGTAATAATGCCGCAGCCTTCTATGTCGGCAATCACCCTCGATTCTCCGGCGGGGATGGTCAGACGGTCGTCGTTTCCGCCCGAGCGGTCATAGCTGGAAACCCGACGGCGTTTTCCGTCCCGCGCCATAAAAATGTTTCCGATATCCGAAACAAGTTCTTCCATAAATCCTCCTGAAAATTCTGAAAATATTGATTATTTGACGCCCGCAATCGAAATGCCCTGTACGATATACTTTTGAAAGAAACAATACAGCGCAAACGGTACGAGCAGACTTATCATCGTCGCGGCGAGCACGATGCCGTAACGGCCGGTATATCTCGAATTTAACGTGCGAATCAATTGCATGATTTGATAGAGGTTAGTATTTTCCGTAATTGTCATTACCGGCCAAAGAAAGCTGTTATAATATCCCATGAACACGGACATTCCGATGATGACCATAGGAGCCGTAGAGATGCGGGTAAAGATCCTGAAAAATATGCCCGCTTTGGATAAACCGTCGATCATAGCGGCTTCTTCCATATACTTGGGAACCCCGAGATAGTATTGACGGAAGAAAAAGACGTTATATCCCGACGCGACGCCCGGAATAATCAATACCCAGATCGTATCCAGCATTCCCAGCCAGGACACGACACGTACGGAAGTGAGCAGAATGGTAATTCCCGGAATAAACATTGTAGAGAGCATATAAATCCAAAAGAACGTTCTGCCCGGAAATTCTATTCTTGCAAAAGCGTAAGCCGCCATCATATTGACCAAAAGACTGAGAAATACCGAGACGACGGCCACCAAAGTGGTACTGCCGATCGACATCAGATAGTTGTAATCGGGCATATCGAACACCGTCTCAAAATTTTCCGTGGTCCACTCGTGAGGCAGCCAGTGGAGAGGAAGCTCAAAAATTTCGCTTCTGTCCTTGAACATGGACGGAAGTGCCCAAAGGATGGGGAACAAAACGATGGCGACGACAAGCGTCATAATGAACGTTCCCGAAATGTCCCGAATTTTTTTATGAGTACTCGCTTTCATACTCCCCCCTCAATCGTCCTCGGACGCCTTTGATTGCACGGCGAAGAACACACCCGCGTTCAGCGCGCCGACGATAATCATCACGAGAATCGCTCCCGCAATCGTGACGCTGGACGACTGCAATACATTCCTATAATTGTTGAAGAGATATAACACGGGGGTGAGCGTCGTTTCCAAAGGTCCGCCGTTCGTCATCAGGAAGGGAAGTTCAAACATTGTCAAAGCGCCGGTCAGGAGCCCTACCAGAGTAAGGAGGAAATAATTAACCATCCCCGGAACGGTAATGCGGACGAGCTTTGTAAACCAGCCAGCCCCGTCCAAAGTCGCCGCTTCGTAATAGTCTTTAGGGATATTGATAAGTCCCGCATACATGACTAAGGAATTATATCCAAAGCCCAGCCAAAGGGTCGGCAGAATAACGGAAATTCTCGCCCAAGTCGTGTCCATATCGATGGCGATGGGATCGAGTTCGAGAGCCAGCAAAATGCCGTTGATGAGTCCTCCGCCGTAATTTGTCATGAACAAAAATACGATAGCAGCCGCGATGCCCGAAATGAGAAACGGGACGTAAATGACGGTGCGGACAAATACGCCGTAACGGTTGTGACAATTTTTCAAAACATGGGCGAAGGAAAACGAAAGCAGCATTTGAGCCGCGACGATAACGACGGCAAACAGCAGAGCGTTTTTGAAGGAATGGACGAAAGAAGCCGTTTGGAGGATAATTTTATAATTGCCAAAGCCCACAAACTTCTGTATTTCGGCATATGCCTGATAATCGAAAAAGCTCCTGAAAATTGCTATGCCGAGCGGTATGACGACGAATATCGTCAACAGAAGAAACGCGGGTGCAATCATTGCATAACCGGTAAAGGCGTAGCGATATTTGAATTTATTTTTTCCGAAAAGTTTTTCATGCAGAGACCGTTTTACCAGCCCGTCAGCTTTCATAATGTTCCTCCCTTTTCATAACTTGTTCCCGTTATTTACGGTTTTCTCTGTTTTGGCAGTGTATTTTTCCAGCTTTTCACGTATTTATGTTTTCCCGTCATTTTTGAAATCGAGGATTATTTCCCGCCAAACCGTTGTTTTCCACGATTTTTTCTATTGCGGCAATCGTATCGCCGATTCGGCTGTTCCAGCTCGCTTCCACGGAATTTCCGTCCAGCACGTCGATTACGATATTTTGCATCAACCCCATCACCTGTGTGTTGATGTCAAAGGTATAAATGGATTCGGGAATCCCGTTGTCCGCGATATTCTCGATAATATCCAGCCACTCGGCGGGACAGGCGGAAGAAGTATCTTTTGCGTCTACCTTTTCCTGAATACTCTTGCGAGGAATAGATTTAGAATAATGAGCGGCCTCAAAATAGCGTTCGGGGGCGGCAGTATCTTCTCCGGCGGCGAGGTATTCGATAATTTTAGCGGCGGCCTCGGAATTTTTTGATTTTGCGTCAATGACGAGTGCCCAGCCCCCGTTCGTCGCGGTGGTTCCCTTATCGGCTCCGCCGTTCAGGGTGGGAATGGTAGCCACGCCGATTTTATCCGCCATTTCCTCGCCATAGGATTCCATGATTTCCGCAATCGCCCAGCTTCCCGTATAGGCAATCGCAACTTTTCCGTCACAGAGATCTATAATTTGATCATTATACCCCGTGGACCAGGTAAGGGGTACATATTCCTCTCCGTACAGTTTCCCGTAAAAGTTTGCCAACTCTTTATATCCCTGAGAATCGACGATCACTTCCGTCCAATCCTCGTTGAGACAGACGTCTCCGCCCGTCAAATTCGCCTGTAATCCCTGAGACGCCCAGCCCGCTTCGGCAAAGTCAAATCCCAGCATCGGATATTTTCCCTGATTTTTCGGCATGATCTCCTTCAATTTTTCACAAGCCGCATACAAATCTTCAAACGACCATTCTTCCGCATTTGAATAATCCACTCCCGCCTCGTCCAAAAGATCCTTTCGATAGTACATCACGGCTCCCGGCTCGGTCAGTTGCGGATACGCATAATAATGCCCGTCGTAAACGACAAGCTCTTTCGCCGTATCTTTCAAATCCTCGAAAGACGAAGCGGGCAACAAATCGTCCAGGGCGAGAATGGTATTTCCCCTCACCTCACTGTAAAGGTTTGTATAGGATACCTGGTAAATATCCGGCGCCGTACCGTTATCCTGCGCAGCCGCCAAAGCGTCCCCGAATCCGTCCTCTGAAATAAACCGATAGGAAATATGCAGCATATCCGTCTTGTCCTTGTTAAAGTCGTCCATTATCGACTTCATTACCTCGTTGCTCCAATCCTCAAAATCTCGCAGCCAAACGGTCACGACCGTCGCCCCTTCCTCCGGTCCGTCGTCATCTCCTCCGCATCCCGCGGCTATCCCCGCCGTACAAGCCAAAGTCAACAAAACGGCAAACACTCTCCTCAATCTCTTCATGACAATTTCCTCCTTTCCTTATGAATCCTAAATTTTTATTCGACTGATATCGATATCATATGCTTTCTAAAAAAACACAGGCCTTCGCTTTCTCCTGCGTCGGTTATGATATCGATATCAGCTTTTTATAGTTTCATTATAACATGCTTTTCTTAGGTTGTCAACCCCCTTTTTGAAAATTTTTTCCTGTTTTTTTAGACAGCACTTTAGATTTATAGTAATAATTTTATACGGAGAAAATTCATTATTTTTTTCAGAACAACGGAACTTTTATGGCAACTCCTCCGTTCATCGCAGATTGATGAGCCAAAATTCCTGCCGCGCATATATTTGCCGCGGTGAGCTCGTCACAGAAAGATTTTCGATTTTCCGCTATACTGCGCAAAAATTCGTCCACGATATACGGATGTGCGCCGTGATGATCGCCGCCCTCGCGAAAGAACTTTCCCTTTGTGCCTTTGGCCTCATATTTGTTTTCGTGCAGATAGGGTTTGATGCGTTCGGGCAAATCTGACGGCAGATCCCGAGGCGTAAACAACACGGTCTGGACATTTCTCCGCCGATATCTTCCCGTCTCGTCCCGATAGCTTGGAGCAATTTTATAAATCACTGGTTTTTCTATTGCATTCACCTGTTGCCATTCAAAAGTTGCTTTTGTTCCATAGACGTCAAATTGTTCGATATATTCTTTCGCGACGCCGTTAAACGATCGGACAACGCCCGCACGTAATCCGTTTCCGAAACGGAGCAAAGCGCTTTCCACGGCGAAAGGATTTCCGTACCTTTTCTTCATGTCTTCGCAGATTGTCCCCGAACCGACGCAATAGATCTCCTCCACGCGGGATTTTGCGAAAAAGACAAGCGGAGCAATCGAATGAGTAGCGTAGCACATGGGAGGATATCCTATCCAATGTTCCTGCAAGCCTTCCACGTCCTGATAATATTCCGATTTCAGATATTGAATCTCTCCCAATTCCCCCGTATCCTGCATGTGCTTTGTGTAGCGAAAATTTCGGGTATATACGGCCGTTTCCATCATCGTATAGTTTTTACCGCTCGTTCGTACGGCTTCCACCACTCGACGGATCTGTTCGAGACTTGTGCCCATAGTCACGGCACAGGCGACGTTTTTTCCGCTATTGAGCGCTTTTACGCTCATTTCGGCATGCAGAGCCGGCGGAGTAAGGATATGTACACAGTCTACGTTTTCATCCTTTAAGACTTCGTCAAAGTTTTCATAAAGATCGAAAACCTCCCCATACCGCTCCGTCATCTCTTTGATGCATTGCGGATTGGTATCGCAAAGTCCCACGCGCTCTATGAGGGGATGGTTCAGATAGATCGGAACAAATTCACCTCCGAAACGAACTCCTACTATGACAATTTTCATTTTATTGTCCTCCTTTTATAATATGATTTCGATATCATATAAAATTAATATAGCATAGGAGTCCCGATTTGTCAACAGCTTCCGAAAAATTCCCGTATCGGAATTTTCGTGGCGTCTTCTTCTCTTTATTTTCGCCGCCCGGTCAATCAATCTCTGATCCAAGCGATTTTTTTTGCCAGAATGGTAGAAGAGATTCCGTCCGTATGGGCGAGATAGACAATCTCCACTCCGTGAGGAGCAAGCTGACCTTCGTAACGTTTCCATTCGGGGGAGCCCTTCCAATCCGACCCCACGAACATTTTGTCGAAGCGATAGTTTTCCCACGCTCCCAGCTTATTTTTGTCCGTTTGCGGCACTACTTTATCTACGTATCGGATAGCGGAAACGATTTCGCAGCGCTGCGCAAAAGGAATCACGGGCGTTTTATGTTTTTCCCGCTCCACCAGCTCGTCGGTGGAAACGCCGACGATTAAAAAGTCGCATTGTTCTTTCGCCCGCCTTAAAATATTCAGATGCCCTATATGGAACATATCGTATACGCCCGTCGTATAGCCGATGATTGTTTTCATTTTCCGTTTTCTCCTTTTTTATATGAACTTTTTTCCTGTCCGCACCGCTTTCCCGTATCCGATATCCTTGCCGTCTTTCTATTCTCGGTTGTCCGTATCCTTTCCCGCGGATTTCGCTTTCTTTTTCAACCCGCATAAAACACCTCTGATCACGGGATAATTCACGCACAAAAACGCGATTATCGCCGCGGCGGAAACGATATAGATATGCCAATCGAGCGTCGCGGCTATCGCCTGTCCGACGATGATCGAGCAGCTCAGAAAATATCGCGGAAGCCCCTTGTCAAACTTTAAAAATCTGGAAACGTCGGCCATTTGAATATGCGCCATCACCGCGTAAGCGACGGCGGTTGCGGCGGCGGCTCCGTAAGTTCCCGCCGTTCCGATAAAAAAGAAATTTCCCGCGATATTGACGGCGGCGGCAAGAAGAGTGGTCAGCATTACGTTTTTATTCTTGTGCATGGCGCTGTAAAGTCGACTGAAATAAGCGGAGACGGCGGAAAAGACCGCTCCTGCGAGCAAAAAGGGAACCAGCGTCCAAGCCCCGAAATATTCCTTTCCGACGTAAATGCGCATCAGGGGTTTCACGGCCGTAATTCCGAGGATACAGGCGAGAAAGACCAAAAACGTATAATATTTGAACGTGGAAGAGAAGAAAGAAGCGTCATTGGAAGAATCGTATTCTTTAATGGAAGAAATTCCCCAAGCCTGAGAAAAAATCTGTGCGGCAATATTGACCAGAGCGGGAATTTTCGTCGCTACCGTGTATACGCCCAATTCAGATTCTCCGAGTCTCCACTCTATCATGATTTTATCGGCGGAATGAATCAGCCACCAGGAAATATTATTGACGATGAGCGGCAGAGAATAGAGCGTCATCTGACGAAGGAGCGGAAAGGAAAATTTTGCGCGAAAAAGATCTTTCAGAACCCCTCCGAACAGAGCGCATAAAACGGCCGTTCCGACATGGGAAAGGATGTTGGATAAAAGGTATCCCTCTATCCCCTTTTTGTAAACCGCGAGGAACAGAATATTCGCCGAAGCCAATATCAGGGTTTGCAGGACGCTGAAAAGCGCAAACAGCTTGTTTTTATCGCGGACTTTGAGATAAACGAGTTCCACGGACGTAACCATGTAAGCGACGACATATGCACAGATGTACCATTTCCAATTTGAAACGGCGGGATAAAATCGGAATAGCGGGGTAAAAAGGACGGTCAGAACGCTCCCGAACAGAATGACGACGAACGCACAGAGGAGCACGTCCTCCTTTCTGAGTTCGTTTTTCAGTCCGTAACGGAGAACGCTTTCGAAGATGACGACGGAAACGAAGGGAAACAGCATCTGAGCAATCGTAAACACGAGCTCGGCCGTTCCGTATTCGGATGGCGTCATCAGATTGGTATAGAGCGGAACCAATAAAAAGACGATCAGTTTTGAGCCGAGCGAACCGAGTGCGAAAATCAGCGTATTCCCGACGAGTTCCTTAAATTTTTTATTCATTGTCCGTTTTTTGTTTCCTTTCCCGATACTTATCGTAATCTATAAACGGCACGCCCCGAAAGTCGCCTTTGAGGTATTTTCCGCCCCGTTTCAAACCGCGGAAGGCGTGTAAATTCCGATGCTTTGCGCTGTACGCGCAGGCGTCGAAAAATATCCCCGCTTTCACCCAAAAATAAGCCAACGCGTTCCGAAAAGTCTTTTCGACGTTTTTTCCGTAAAAATACGCATACCCCGCTACCTTGCAGGCAAACGATTCTTCCGCGTCATACCTGCCTACGGGGGAATGATTGTGTAACGCAGTCGCGTCCGCGGCGAACGCCAAAGAATATTGTTTTCCCACTCGATACGAGAAATCCATATCTTCTCCGAGACAGTAACGGATCAGGACCTCGTCGAATCGAAAATTTTCAAAGACTTTCCGCCGATAGGCGGTAATGCCTCCCGGAAGAATTTCCGCTTTCGTCAAATTATTTTTCATATAACCCGAATTGAATTTTTTTCTTTCGTCCTTAAAGGGTCCGACGTGAAAAAAATCGAAAAAAAACACTTTGAATCGGGAAGAAATGCTGTTTTTCTGCCGCCCGCAGATTCCGAATATTTCGGGATTTGCGGAAAAATGCCCGATAATTTTTTCAAAGAAATCCTTGTCCGGAATAATGTCGTCGTCGAAAAAAAAGATGTATTCTCCCGCCGCGTATCGGACGGCGAGATTTTTCGCCGCGCACAGGCCCGATATTTCGGGGACGTAGAGGTGCTCCACTTCCACGCTTTCGGGCAGATTGATTCCCTCCATGCGATATTTTTCCGCCGACTGATCGACGATGATCAGCTTGTCGGGCAAAAGCGTCTGTGCGGCGAGTCCTTCGCAAAATCTCAACAAATCTTTTTCGCGGTTTTTGGTCGGAACCACCGCCGTAAACCGATCGGATTTATTTTCCGCAAACATTTCCTTATTCCTCCCCTTTTTCCGCGCTCTCCCGCTTCTCATATTCCGATTTTGACGAAATACGGGCAGAACTCGTTTTTGAAAGAAAAATTACTCTCCCCCATTTCTCAATCTCATGCCCGAAGGATCCTTTTTCCGCGCCTTGTCAAAACTGTCGTTGCAGAGAATATTTCTTCTTGTCTTTTCCGCCGATTCGCCGCAAAATCCGGCAAAAGAGCAAAGGCAGCAGCATATACCAAAAAATCCCCCGCACCAGCGACGAAAATTCTCCCCGCGGATAAAACAGGAGATCGGTCGCCACGATCGCCCAGGACGCATACCATGCGGCATTGTCGGCAGCATCAATTTTCGATTCCGTTTTTTCCAACACTCTTCCGAGCAGAAAAGCGAAAGCGAGTATCCCGAAATATCCGAAATTGATATAGGCTTCCGCGACGCAGCTGTACCCCAAAGCGCCGCCGTATTGCCAAAAGGAATAGTCGACGATTTTCGTGAGCCATCTACCCAGCGAACCGTAGGCCTCCGCGGGGTGAACCGCCCAAAAGAAATTCGGAAAAATTTCCGTAAGATTGACGAGATAGGTGACGCCATAGCGGAAAGGCTCTTCTTCGGGAACGAGCCTCAGCGTATAAATTACGGTCTGCAACGATTTTCCCATATCGTTGACGGTGGAAAAAATGCTCCTGACGTTTTCGACGGAAAAAATATCCCTCCATGTCAGAGCGGCCAGTCCCCCGCTGTTTCTGGTAGCTCTGACGACGGGGAACACGACGAGTACGACCAGCGCGCCGAGCGCGCACAAAAGAAAAATCGTTCTCCTGTTCTTTTTTCGTTTAACCGTCGATTTCTCATATCGGTTTTTTACGCCGATGCCGTAAATGACGAGCAGGAGGGGAATGACCGCAGAGGCTCGGTATCCGATCAATAATTCCACCGCCCCGTGAGCCACGATACCGAGCAAGGCAGCATATTCCGCACGGGATTTTCGCGCACTTCCGAAAAAGAGGTAGAAGCAGCCGGGCAAAAAGAAATAGGACAGAATTTTCGCGCCCGAAGGAATCGCGGCGAGCGCCGCTTCCTGATACAGAGAAGCATAGCCGTCCGTCAGGGTAAATTTGAGTTTTGTGAGATTGACGTACAATTCGAAAGGAAGTGCGCACAAAGCAATAATCGTTCCCGCGAGGACGACGGTTTCGTCTGAGAGGTTTTCCCGCCCGCTAAAAAATTTTCTTTTTTGTCCTTTTGCGGAGCTTATCGCCGTCAGGAGCAGGGACAGAAAGACGTGAACGGCCAGAATTCCCCCGACGAGTTCCCGAGGCGAAAATTTCCCCGACAGAAGCCCGTCCTTCGTCAGATCGAAAGTATCGAGAAGCACTTGTCCTTGAAGGTAGAGAAAGCACATCAGGACAAACAGAGTGACCACTTTGAAGGGCGTCCCCTTCCATTTCCATAAATGATAAAAAACGAGAGCAAAAACGACCGTCGTCTCTATACATAAGCCCTCTAATAATTTTTCCGACGAAATCAATCCGCGCAGCAGGTAAGCGATGAGGGTAAGTGCAAACCATATCAGGGAAATTTTGAGCAAATATTTTTTATTTTTAAGATTTTCCGTCATACAGTTCCTCTGCCCGCTTCACCGCGTTTTCCACGGAATATCCGCGCCGTTCTATCCCCCGTTTCCGCTTAGAAAACGCGGGCGGAGAAACGGCGTTCGCCCTTGCGCAGGTTTCGGCCCAAATTTCGTCCGACGCTTCCAGAGGCAACCTGTAAAACAGTCCTAATCCCATATCCGCTTCGTCCGTCACTCTGTCCGAGACCACGCACCGCACTCCCGCCGCCTGCGCTTCTATCAGGGAGACGGGCAACCCCTCGAATTTCGAAGGCATCAGAAATACTTCGGCGGCGGCGATCAGCTTGTCCACATCGCCGCGAATCCCCGTAAAAATCACGTTTTCTCCCAGTCCTTCCCTTTTCGCCGACTCTTCTATATATTTTCTTCGTTCTCCGTCTCCGACGAGAAGCAATACCGCCCGAGGATTGAAAGCGCGCAAATACTCTTTGAATACGGACAAAATTTTTTCATGATTCTTCACCTCGCAGAACCTTGCGACGCTCACAAAAATATCCTGCTTTTCCGAAACTTTAAGCTCTCTTTTTATATCCTTTCCCGCCCCCGTATCCTTTCCGCCGAATCGGGAAAGCTCTATGCCGTTCGGAAGAATCGCACCTTTTTCGGGGCAGGGCTCCTTAAAAAAAGCCTCGTATGCATCCTTCCCGCAGGCGACTTTTTTTGTGGCGTAACGGTCGATCAGCCGTCTGGCGTAAGCCGCATATATCCTGCGCCACAGAGAATTTTTTTGCCCGTCGTATGCGGTATGACTGTGCATGATGCGCACGGGGACCCCCTCCTTGTACGCCGCGCGAAGCAAAAATCCCCCGAAGGAATACACATGACAATGTACGGCATCAAACGGCCCTTCTTCCCTCAGAAATTTTCGGAAAGCGCGGAGATATAAGCGCAAATTTTTTAAGGTTACCGCATAAGGGTTGTGAAAAATCTTTCCTCCCGCGGATAAAATCTCCGCCTCATAGGCTCCGACGTAATCGGTGTTTACCGAAAAATACAGGTCGAACCTTTTCCTGTCTATATTCCGGAATATATTCATGACGAACGTTTCCTGCCCCGCACGGTCCAATCTTCCGAGAATCTCCAAGACCTTTTTCATACGTTCTCCCGCGTTTTCAGAGCATAATAGACCGCCGCCGCCAATGCGCCCGCGCCCTGAAAAATAAAATAAAAAACCGTCATGACGTCATACAGCCGAAAGATGCAGGCGACGATCAAAAAGGGCATAAATAACCCCGAAATCCCGATTTCTTTATCCAGCCGACTCCTGAGATAGCTCAATCTTCCGCCCTTTTCCAAAAGTTCCGCATTTTCTTTTCCGGCCGCGGTTTGCACTCCGGTCCCTATTGCCTCTCCGTTCTCTCTGTTTGCGCCCCCGTTTGTTCTGCTCGCTTCTCCGTTTGCCCTATGCGTTTCTTTGTTCGCTCTGTCAACTTCCTCTTTTGTCCCGTGCGTCTCTCCGCTTCCTCTGCTCGCTTCCCCGCGTGTCCTATATGTCTCTCCGTTTCCTCTGTTGACCTCTATATTTCCCCCATTGTTTTCTATATTCTCCCCGTCTGCCCCGTTCTTTTCTCTTCTTTGAGATTCCAGAACGCAGCAGGTATATTTCTGATGAATGAGCCGCGCCAATAATCCGAAGGCGGAAGATAATCCGCCCATCGCAACCCAAAGTCCCGCATGCTCTGTAAAGCGCGTGGAATAACAGGCGGAGACGCCGACGGAGAAAAATACAAACGCGGTGATAAAATAGCCGCTGAATGCGTCTATGCACCCGCCCATGGGTGAGCTTGTCTTTTTCACGCGGGCGATGTTGCCGTCCACGCAGTCCATAACGAGCCAAAGCTCCACCAATACGACGCCGACGACGCGCCAGAGTGCGGAATCAATGCAGAGAGCCGCACAGCCAGCCAGCGCGACGAAAATCGAAAGTACGGAAGCGCCCCACGCGGAAAAGCCGAGATTGATAAACAGGAAGGTAAAGGGAAAGGACAATTTGCGTATAATCCATTTTACCCAAAGCGAACTTTTGCTGTTTTTCTTTTTTGGCAAGGAACGGACGATTTCTCCCCAGGAATACATATTACCTCCTCGACGGTTATTGTCCCGTCAATATTTTTTGCAGTTGCCCGCGGACGACGCGCAAATCGAAACTTTTCACTTTATTCCGATTATAGGAAGAGAACGCCTTGCGTTTTTCCCCGTTCAAAGCGAGTTTCTCGATCGCCTCCGCATATCCCTTCGCGTCGAATGTCTCTACCAAGTATCCGCCCATTCCCTCGTCGATGAGGTCGGTATTTCCCCGGATCCTCGACGCGACCACGGGCTTGCCGCAGGCCATCGCTTCCATGAGCGCCACGGACAGTCCCTCGTGTACGGAAGGCAGAGCGAACAAGTCCGCGGAATTGCAGAGCGTTCCTATATCCCGTCTGAATCCGAGCAGATGTACCTGTTCGGACAATCCCCGTTCCTCAATGAAGTGTTTAAGTTCTTCCCGTCCTTCTCCGTCTCCCGCGACGATATAATGTACGTTTTTCAAATCCAAGCGAAGCAGCGCTCTCATCACGGTTTCGTGATTTTTTCTCGGAATGAGTTCGCCGACGGACAAGACGAGAAAATCCCGTTCGGAAAGTCCGAGCTCCCGTCTCAGGTATCGGGGATCGGGCGCATAGACAAATTTAGAGGTATCCACGCCGATTCCGTCCACCTTATAAATTTCCCTTGCGTGAAAGGATTTTGCGGCCTCGTAGTCCTCCCGATTGATCGTAATGAGCACGTCGGTATATTTCGATAAAAATTTTTCCGCATGATAATACAAAAAGCGTTTCAGGGCGGGAGCGCCTTCGTAAAAATGAAATCCGTGCGCCATATAAATAACCCTGCACCCGCATTTTTTCCCCGCGAGCCGCCCCATGAGTCCGCCTACCGGCTCATGACAGAAAACGGTGTCATATTTTTCTTTTTGAATGAGTTTTTTCAGCTGCCGATAGGCGCCGAAATTACGGAAGTCATAGGGACTCCTTTGAAAATTCATTCGATACATGCGGAAAGAGAACTCATTTCGGAGCTTGGAGAAAAAATCTCCCGTCTCGGAGCAAGCGCATTCCACGGTAAAGCCCTTTTGCTGTAAATCGAGGATATGCGGGACAAGAAAATTCCAGATCATCGAATCGGTGGTGCAAACGACGAGAATTTTTTCCATATTCCCCCCTATATCGATTATTTTCCCCCTTCCTGCCGTTTTTATCCGTTTTTTATCGGCAGTTATCTCGTTTCTTATCCGTTTTCTGTTTTTTCTCAACGGTCATTATCTTTCTTCTTGTCGGTCGTTATCCCGATAATTCTTCCCACAGACCGCGAGCACCGTTTTTATCATGATTCCCCATTCCCGAAACAGGGAGAAACGTTCTACGGCGCGGAGATTGTATTTCATTTTTTCAGGCAGAATCTTTTCGAGATAAATGCGGTCCGTCTCCCCGTTTGCCCCGTCCAAAAGAGCGCTCTCGTCCTTGTAATAAATGCTCGCTTCGGAAGTGATTCCCGCAGGCAATAACAAAGTAGCCCGCATTTCGGGCGTATAGTGAGCGACGTATTTTTCCACTTCGGGCCGAGTCCCGACAAACGTCATTTTTCCCCTCCATACGTCGAGGAGCTGACAGACCTCGTCCAGCCTGTACTTTCGGATAAATTTTCCGACGCGGGTAATTCTCGCGTCGTTTTTAACGGTCACTCGCGGACCCGTTTTCTCGGCGTCCGCGACCATGGTCCGGAATTTGAAAATGCGAAAAGTTTCGCCGTATCTCGTCACCCGTACCTGCCGAAAGAACACGGGGCCGCGCGAATCGATTTTTATCGATAAGGCGAGACAGAGAAAGAGCGGAGAGAGTACGACGATGAGGAGAGAAGAAAGGAGGAAGTCGAAAACTCTCTTGAAAAACAGACTTCCCTTTTTCTTTTTGAGAATATCGTAATATTTCTTTACTTCCTCACACTGCATTTCAGAAGGCAGGGCTTTCCATTTTCTTAAAATCATTCAGGTATTCTCCCGCGATTTTTTTATAGCGTTCGGCGACGAATTCTATTTCCCGATTCGTCAGTTTTGTATGCAAAGGCAGCGTAATTTCGTTTTCAAAAAAGGCATAGGCGTTGGGATAATCGGAAATATCGAATCCGAGATTTTTGTAAGCGGTATGCATGGGCAGGGGCTTATAATGCACGTTGCAGGCGATCCCCGCCGCCGCCATTTCGGCTATAATCTCGTTTCTCTGCTCGTTTGCAATGCCGGGAATCCGCGTGATATATAAATGTCCCGAAGATTCATATTCGTCCGTATAGTGCGAAAGCACCTTTATTCCCGTCCTTAAAAAAGCGGAATCGTAGAAACGAATGAGCGCCCGCCTTCTGTCCAGCATTTCCCCGTATCTTTCCAACTGCGCGAGTCCCAAAGCGGCGGCGATGTCGGTCATATTGCATTTATACCAAGGCCCTACAATATTGTATTCCCAAGCGCCGAGTTTGGTCTTTTCCAAAGCATCTTTTGACTGTCCGTGGAGGGAAAAGAGCTGTAACATTTTATAAATTTCCTCGTCGTCAATTCCGGGGACTTTCCGCCAAACCAAAGCCCCGCCCTCGGCCGTAGTCAGATTTTTTACGGCATGGAAAGAAAAGGCAGAAAAATCCGCAAGGCTTCCCGCGGGTTTTCCCTTCCGCCGCGCTCCGAAAGAATGAGCCGTATCCGCAAGAATTGCAACCCTGCCCAGCGCCTTTTGAATCGGTCCCGAAGGCCGAAAACGAGAGCGCATTTTTTCTGCGACCTCATAAATACGTTCATAATCGCAGGGAATCCCGGCGATGTCCACGGGAATAATTGCCTTCGTGCGATCGGTAATCGCATTTTCCAATTTTTCATAATCCATTTCCGGGCGTTCCGCCTGAATGTCGACGAGCACGGGCCTCGCCCCGACGTGACAGATGACGGACGCGGAAGCGGTATAAGTATACGCGGAAGTAATCACTTCGTCTCCCGGACCGACATCCAGAAGGCGCAGGGCCAGCTCGGCACAGGCGGTCTGAGAATTCAGACAAACCGCCCTGTTTACGCCGCAGAAAGCGGCTATTTTTCTTTCAAATTCCTTGACCTTCGGCCCGGTCGTAATCCAGCCGGAACGAAGTACCTCCGCAACCCTTTCTATTTCGAGCTCGGAAATATCCGGCGGAGAAAATTGTACCGTCATAAAACACCTCTTTCAGATAGTATTTATCATTTCACAATATTTTATCCCGCCTTTTCCCGCTTCTTCATCGTTCTCTGTTTTTCGCTCTTTGGTTCACCCTTTTTAAGTTCCCGCTTCTATCTTCTTCTTTCTCCGCGTTTCCCTCTTTTTATCTGTTCCCGTTTTTTGTCTTGCAGGAATTTCCCCGCATTTTTCTTATTTTTTCGTCGATTTCCCTTTTTCGCCTCTCCGAATCCCCTCCCTTTTTCTCTGTTTCCTGCTTTCCGTCTGTTCCTGTTTTTTTCATTTTTCCCTTGAATTGCTTTTTTTACCTCATTCAATTTCTTCCGTCTCCGTTTACCCGTCTTTATTTCCGCAGTCTCTGCATCCTCCCTCTCATCTTCTTTCGTCTCTGCTTTCCCAGCCTTCTCTTCCTCTGCTTCTGTTTTCCCTGCCTCGGTTTCCTTCGTCTCCGTTTTTCCTGCCTCCCTTTCCTCCGTCTCTGTTTCTCTTGCCTCCCTTTCCTCTTGATTTTATTTTCTATCAATCTCTTTTCCTCAGACCGCTACCTTTTTCCGTTTCCCAGTTCCCAAATCCCCTCTGTCTTTTCGTTTTAATTTTTTACCTGTTTATTGCAACAAAAAAAGGACGCATGTTTCCATACGTCCTTTTTTTCTTATTCTGTTTTAATCCTTCACGCTGAATTCTTCCACATGCGGGCAGCAGATTTTTTCGAGAAGCGGTCCCGCGGGAGCCACATAATCGCAAGCCTGTAACAGCAGCTTTTGCACGGCGGGCAATTTATACGTGGGATAGGTTTCGTGACCGGGGTTGAAATAAAAGAGTTTTCCCCGTCCCCGCTTAAAGACGCAGCCGCCGCGAAGGACCTCGCCGCCCTTAAACCAACCGACATAAACCAATTCGTCTGGCGTGGGAATATCGAAAGGCTCTCCGTACATTTCCTCGTGCGGAATATCGATAAATTCTCCTAATCCATGCGCGATGGGATGCGTAGGATCGACGCACCATAACCGTTCGTGTTCGGCGTCCTCTCTCCATTTCAGAGAACAGGACGTTCCCAATAACTTTTTGAACATTTTAGAATCGTGGGCGGAGTGTAAAAATACCATCCCCATGCCGCGCAGAACCCTGTCCGCGACCTTGGCAATCACCTCGTCCGCGACGGCGAGATGATACCAATGTCCCCACCAGAACATCACATCGGTGGAGTCAATGATTTCATCCTTGAGCTGCTCGGCTCCCTTGTCGTTCAGAGTCACGAGCGTGGTTTCATGTCCCGCCTTTTTCAAAAACTCCGCGATACAAACTCCCATGCCCTCGGGATAGGCTTTTTTCCCCTCTTCCGAGTCCATGGCCGCATTGTGTTCGCATACCACGGTAACTTTCATATCGATAATCTCCTTGTCTTTCGGACTCAATCGAAATAGTAAGGTTTACCCGTCCTGTCGGACTCGTAAATTCCTTCGAGAATCTGCGTGACGACAGCCGCCTGATCCGCCGTGACATATAATTTTCCTTTTCCGAGGACGGCATTCGTGAAGGTGACGGCCTCGATATCTTCGGGAGCTCCCGCACCCGTTCCCTCAAAGAACGCAACCGCACCGCCGCTCAAGTCGGGGGTAATCATGGCCTGTTTCCCGCCGATGACGGTATTGATTCTCAATCCGTCGAGCATATCGGCGCCCGCCTTGTCTCCGCAGATCGTGGTCACGGCTTCTATGGGATTTGCCATATTCAGAGCCCAGCTGGATTTCAGATTGATGAGCGCACCGTTTTTCATGACGACGAAGCCGAAAGCGCTGTCCTCCGCCGTAAATTTTTCGGTATCCCAATCCCCCCAGATATTTCCGGTATTCTTCTGTTGATTGAGTTTATGGAAAGTCTTTCCGACGCAGAAAGCGGGCTCGTAATTGTTCATCATGAACAAAGTAAGGTCGAGCGCATGCGTGCCGATATCGATAAGCGGACCGCCGCCCTGTTTTTCTTTATCGATGAACACGCCCCAGGTAGGAACGGCGCGGCGACGGATGGCAATCGCTTCCGCATAGTAAATGTCGCCAAACATGCCGGCTTCGGCCTGTTGTTTGAGGTAGAGCGAATCCTTACGGTATCTGTTCTGATAACCGATGGTTAAAACCTTGCCGGCCTTGTCGCGCGCGGCGAGCATCTTTTTCGCCTCTTCGTAATTCATGGCCATGGGCTTTTCGCACATGACATGTTTTCCCGCTTGCAGAGCGGCCACGGTAATTTCACAATGCGAACAGTTGGGCGTGAGCACAAAGACCGCGTCGATGCTCTTGTCTTTCAAAAGCTCCTTGTAATCCGTGTATACTTTTGCGCCGGGGACGCCGTATTCCTTGCAAGCCTTTTCCGCGCGTTCCTCGATAATGTCGCAAAAAGCCACCATTTCCGCAGCGGGGTTGCGTTTTTGTGCAGGCAGGTGTTTGCCGTTCGCAATTCCGCCGCAGCCGATAAAGCCCATTCTTACCTTGTTCATTTTCCTTTTCTCCTTTATTTTCCGAATTTTTTCATATTTTCCAGACTGCGGCGGAGGTATTCTTCCTCTCCGCAGGGGAATTTTTCCACTTCGAGCACCGCCCATTCGATACCTTGGCGATTCGCCTCGTCAAATACGGCGGGCATGTCGACGGCGCCTTCGCCCACCACGGGCTGAGCGGCTTCCCGCGCGTTTTCCTTTGCTGCTTCCTTGATATGGACAAACGAAAGTTTTCCTTTCAATTCCCGCATTTTTTCTACGGCATCGAGTCCCGCGACCGTAGCCCAGAATACATCGAGTTCCGCTTTGAGTCCGTCCACGTCTTTGAGGATTTTTCCGACATAATCCCTTCCGTTTTCAAATTCATGCGCATGGTTATGGTAGCCGAACCCCACGCCGCGGGCGTCGAGTATCGCTTTTGCCTTCTTTGTACTCTCGATGAGAGCCGCATATTTTTCGGGCTCTTCAAATTCTGCAACCCCCACCCAGGGAATAAAGACATACTTGATTCCGAGCGCGTCGATAAAGGGTAAACTTTCCTCAATCGCTTCGGGCCGAATGTGCGCCGAAATCCCGACGAGCCGATATTTTTCGAGCAACGCTTTCATTTCTTCGGGCGTCTTGCCGTAAAATCCGGCGAATTCCACTCCGTCGTAGCCCGCTTCGGAGACTCTCCGAAGCACTTCTTCGGCGCCGTCCCGCCCCGCGGTTTCTCTTAAACTATATAACTGAACTCCGTATTTCATCGTTATGCCCACCACATATTTTCGTTATTTTCGGTAATGATACTTTCTTTCACCAGCTTGATTGCTTTTTCCAGTCCCTCTTTCGGAGACATTAAACCGTCCTCGTGCTCAATGGAAATAGAGTCGTCGTATCCCGCCACTTTGAGCGCGGAAAAAATCTGTTTCCAAAGCCCTATATCGTGTCCGTAACCGAGGGTACGGAAGGACCATGAACGCCCTTTCGCTTCGGTGAAGGATTTCGTGTCGAGTACGCCGTTTTTGCGGATATTGTGTTCGATGAGCTGGGTATCCTTGGCATGGAAGTAGTAAATCGCGCCAGCATCGCCGAGATCGCGGATGACCTCCGGCATATCCATTCCCTGCCAAAACAGATGAGAGGGATCGATATTCGCGCCGATGAGTTTCCCGACCGCCTCGCGGAGTCTCAAAAGCGTGGCGGGGTTATATACGCAAAAGCCCGGGTGCAATTCGAGCGCAATTCTTTTTACGCCGCAATCCGCCGCAAACTTGACGGCCTTTTTCCAATAGGGAATGAGCACCTCGTTCCACTGCCATTCGAGTACCTTGGGATAATCGGGCGGCCAGGCACAAGTTACCCAGGACGGCGCCTTTGCGTCGGGATCGGAGCCGGGGCACCCGGAAAAAGTAACGATTCTGTCTATTCCGATCTGTCCCGCGAGAACGCAGGCGGCCTCGAAATCCGCCTCGAATTTTTCCGCGACGGACTTATCGGGATGTACGCAATTCCCGTGCACGGCCAAAGCGGAGATACCCATATTGTATTTCTTAAACGTTCCGAGGAGCTCCTCGCGCGCTTTTTTGTCCTTGCTTAAAACGAGCGCGTCCGCATGAGCTTTCCCGGGGTATCCGCCCACTCCGAGTTCGAATTCGTCGACGCCCAGTCCCGAGAGATATTTCAGACTTTCGTCGAGACTGTAATCGCCGAGGATACTGCTTACGACACTGACTTTCATAATTTTTTACCCCTTTTTCAGATTTTTTCTTTAATGACGGCGTTGTCCCTCGCGGAACGTTCCGCCGCTTCCATCAATTTATATACGCGGACGACTTCTTCCCGCCGAATCGCTTTTTCCGCTTTTCCCGCGCAAGCCGCCGCAAAGTTTTTATAGTAAGCGAAGGGTTCGGCATGTACGATCGGAAGCGGTTTTTCCTCCACCGAATTTCCGATTCTCGGAGCCATGGTCCGCGTGAATCCGTTCCCGGCTTTAATTCCCTTCAACTCTTTGTCCTCGCGGACGAGGACTCTCGTAATGCCGCCGGACAGATCCCAATCCGTCACGGTAGCGGTTCCCTCCGTACCGTATACCTGCCAGCGCGGCAAATTGCGGAAACAGTCGGTGGCGACGACGATGCGATATTTTATTCCGTTTTCGAAATTGACGGTAAGGGAACACCCGTCGTCCACTTCTTCCCCGTAGATGTAGCTGTATTCGCAATACAGGCTTTCCACGGGCGATTTGATCATCATCAACATCTGATCGATGAGGTGCACGCCCCAATCCAGCATCATGCCGCCGCCGTGCGCTTTTTCTTTCCGCCACGCACCGGGAATTCCGTTCCCGCCCATTACGCGCGACTCGATACAATACGCCGAACCGACGATTCCGTTGTCGACGATGTTCTTTACCGTCAGAAAATCGTCGTCCCAACGGCGGTTCTGATGTACTTCAAAGACCACTCCCGCTTTTTCCGCGGCGTCGTACATTTCTTCCGCCTCGCGGCTGCTCATGCCGATGGGCTTTTCGCAAATGATGTTTTTTCCCGCTTTCGCCGCCGCTTTCACATATTCCGCGTGAATGTCGTTCGGCGTGGCGACGAGCACCGCCCCGACCGACGGATCCGCCCAAATCTCCGCCGCGCTCTTATAGGCTCGATAGCCGTTCTTTTCCGCGAGCGCGGAACGTTCCGGATCGATATCGTAAACGCCCGTGACGCGAATGGGAAATTCGGGTTTGCTTTCGCAGTATTTTTTCAGACACTCGGCATGATATCCGCCCATGCCGCCGTAACCGATAATGACAAGGTTCATTTGAAAATCTCCGTAAAACAATTGACAAGTTTATTTTGTAATGATATAATACCACTGAATATTGCGGATTTCCACTCATTATTCCACAACAATCTACCATATATTGACATCATGAAACAAAACATCATTTACGAAGCCTTTCACGATAAAACAGATACGATAAAATTTTTCACGAGCGAGCATTACGATACGCACGCTCATTTTCATCGTTGCATCGAAATGCTGTATGTGATTGACGGAGCGATCGACTGCACGGTAAACGAAGAGAAATTCCGTGCGAAGAAAGACGAAATGATTTTTGTGCATAAATGCGGAGTGCACGAACTCAAGGCGGCGCCCGATTACTCGGACTATGTATTGATTATCGGTCAGCGCTATTCGGACGATTTTCAAGGGATATTTCAGACGGAGACTCTGCCCGCGCACTTATTCGACAAAGAGTTTAATAAAAGTCTCCGTCCCCACTTCGATGCGTTGAATCTTCTTTCGAAAAACTCGTCGGAACTCGTCAAAAAGGGATATATCGATATCATTATCGGAAGCCTCTTGGAGCATTATCAAACGATACCGGCATCCGCCACGCCGAAAATCAGCACGATTATGGAAGCGTTGAATTATATCGACGAGCATTATACCGAACCCCTTTCGCTCGATTCGATTTCATCCGTGTTCGGATATAATAAATATTATTTTTCGCGCCTGTTCAATACGTATATCGGAGAAAACCTGAATAACTATATTAATATGGTACGAATCCGCAATCTGGTTTCTTCGGCCAAAAAGAAGGATAATCCCAATCTTTCGGAATTGGTTTTTGAAAACGGTTTCGATTCCATGACGACTTTTTATCGTAGCTTTTCCAAATTTTACGATCGTCCTCCCACGGAAGTTTTCAAAAAGAGCTAAAAAATCCCCCGTCGATGACGGGGGATTTTTTGATGCAAAAGATTCGGGGAATAAAGATTCAAACGACCATTCGCATGCTCATTGCTCTGAGCCGATTTAACATTTTCAATTTTTCTTCCATATCTTGGGTAATTTTTTCACTTCTTTCGGAGTTCATCAGTTCGGGCTGTCCGAGGTTAATTGCTTCTTTAAAGATTTCCAAAGCAGAAAGAGCGTTGTGCCAAATATCGGCAAGGACATTCAGTTTTTTAGGTTCTCCGAACATATAGCTGCACTGTTTCATGAGAATTCGGAAAAAGTTGGTATATTTGACCGCGAATTCCGACCAAGACGATAATTCTTCCACGGTCCAGCTTTTTTCCAAAAGCATGCGATAAAAAGAGGCGTATTGTATGTAATTTCTTTCGCAGAAATCCTTTTTGAGCTTATTCATGGCATCGGCCCGAAGATAGAGCGGACATTTCTTTGCGATTTCCAACTGAACGGCAGAATCGGGAGAAGCGAAACGTTCTTCAAAGGAATGGTAAGTTTGCTCGATTACTTCAAACGGAATTTCTTTTTCGGTAAAATGGAAAATCGCGATTCCGTCGTTTTCTCCGACGGTAAACGTCTTCCGTTTGAGGTCGAAGCCATAAATCAGTAAATAATGAGGAGCATGTTTCTGATTATAGTATTGAATCTTCGAAGGGAGGTAGAAACTGTCCGCACCCAGAATCACGGGATTTCCTGCACGAATCGCGGTACATAATTGTTTAACGACGTCTTGAAAGCGCACTCTTTTTTGGCAGACGCCCGTCAAAGCGTTAAATTCGCTGTCACTCAGAATTTCATGCTCGTGGATATCGAGTACCTGCGTATCCTCGTTGAAATCGAGATCGATCGTATAATTGCAGACGACGTAATCCGCGGGAATCCCGAAAGCGCCGTAAGCGGCGACGAGTTGCTGATAAAAACAGTTTCTGAACCAACAATCATTGTAGTGCGTAATGTTCTTCAATACTTTCTTTTGCATCATTTTTTTTCCGAGGATTGTTTTTTTAATTTCCTCGGCCTCCTTCAAATTATTTATTTTTGTCGTAAAGTGGTAAAACGTTGTCCGCCCGACACGCGAAAACATTTTTATGCAACGAGAGAATTTTCAGCTCCCGAAAGTAACAGGCCGACATAGTATTCCACTTTTCCTTCCAGATCATCCGCCTGAATATCCAGAAAGTATGGAAGTCCGTTATATGTAAACTTTATCAGCGCAACTTTTCTTTGCCCTTTATCGGTATATCCATATTCGACTTGAATTCCGGAAATCGTCATCGAATCTGGAAGATTTTCATACATTTTCAGTTTACTGAATTTCTTATCCGGTAAAAGAAGAATTTGTAAAGACAGCTCGTCCACGGTCATCTCTTCTGTGATAAACATCAACCGTTGGCTAAAAAACGTTAATTCTCCTGTATCTTCTAATTTTCCGCTCATAGTATTTCCCATTCCCATAGGACCGATCATATCGTCGGAATAATAGAGAATATCAAGATTGTTGCCGTCGATAAAAGCTTGAGGATCTTCAACTACGCTATTGACGATTACTCCGTCATCGAGATAAGTTTCTTCCTGCTCCTCAAACAACATATTGATATATTTTTCTAATTTGCCTGTTGCGTCATCGGTTTGAATTTTCAAATAATATGGAATACTCTCATAAGTAAATTTTGCTAAAATTTGATTACCTTCTACATTCTGTTCAACTGAATATTCTATTAATATTTCAGAAATGGAGCATGAATTAGTAAGGTTTTCAAATATAGTAAACATGCCAAATTTTGCATCGAGCATTAATTGTATTTGTAATTGTATATTATCCACTAAATTTTCATCAATAACATCCATTTCTTGACAAATCAAAGCTAATTCATTAGAGTCTTGTATGCTCATACTTATCGATTTTGCAGTTTCTTCGGTATAATATAAAACATCTAAATCATTTTCAGTCAAATATTCTTCTATATTTTCTATTGGATGTTTTATTAATTTATTTTCACTATAATACTTTCCTTCATCGCCTTCTTCTTTTATATGGTTAGAAAGATAAATAGGCATGAATACCCCTACTCCAATAGCACATATCGTAATACTCGCAACAATAGCCTGCCAATGAATCCGCCGTTTTGCATGTTTTTCTCTAAAAATCTCGTATTTCACTTTCGGGACTAAATCATCGTTTATTTCGTATGCATCCGGAAGTTCTTTGAATTCTTCCCATTTGTCTTTCTCCTGTTTCATAGTTACTCCTTTATTTGTATTTATGATATCGCCATAATCAGAGCATCTTCAATGTTCAGATAACTGTTAAGCTCCATATAACCTTGTGCCCCATCTCCATATCCGCTGCTGACATACAAAAAAGTATCCGTATGGAAATTTATATCATTTTTATAATAAGCAATCGTCTGATAACCGTATACCATCATCATATGTCCAATATTAGCATCTTCTTTTGCTATTATTGTTTTATTTTCATCGTGCCTAATTCCATATACAAAATTGTATCTGCTGCAAAAAACCACGCCGACTTTATTTTGGTTAATGGCCTCTTTCAAGGCGTTCAAATCTACAGTTTTTGCACCACTGTAAAAAGACGTGTAAGATAAATCATATCCCGCATTATCGACATATTCCGATAAGCCGTTCAAAAATTGGCTTTCCGATGTCCCACCACTGCCGACATTCGTATCCATCAACTTATACAAAGTTTCTAATACGTTCGTAGTCTCAGGTTTTGCCATATCCATGTAATAGTAATATCCCAGAGCAAGCTGTATCCCTGGCGTATAATCCGGAACCAAATTTTCATACCACCTGTCATAAAAAACCACAACGTTTGTTCCTGCGGCAGGTGCACACGTATTTGTCATGCTATCGTCCAAGTTTCCAAAGGAAGGCGCCGAATAATGCTTTATATTTTCTACAATTTCATAATAATCATATTCAATTTCGTAGCTCGAATCAGCTATTTCCCCCTGTCCCCCATATATAAAATCATCATCGCCGTCAGCGCAATAAAAAGTTTCATTTGCCGTATTCTCAAGCTCGTCTGCTTTTGCAGCTTGTCCGACCAACGGACCGACATTCAGAACGGCGAAGGCAGCGCAAAGCGCCGCGATTGCTACTTTGGATACTCTGTTAACTTTTTTCATAAAATACAATCTCCTTTGTGTGTTAGCATAATATATAACAATTCAGACAAGGCTTTCGTACGAGAAAATTTTATTCTTTTTTATAAAATTTTCTCAACCGCTCTTCCAAACGGCTGATTTGACTCGCAATCGTACTTTTCGGTTTGTTGTAAATCTTTGCAATTTCGTTGTAAGAAAACCGAAACCAAAAATGATAGACAACCAACTCCTTTTCATAAGGGGTCAGTTGCTTAAAAATTTCGTTAATCAACAGATGTTGATCCAGATAATTTCGGTCTTCCTCATTCATCCAAACCCGACTTCTCATGGCGTTAAGTTCTGTCAAAGAACAAATCCGTTTTTCTTTTTTCAGTCTGTTCTTTGCCAAATTTTTCAAAATCGTCGTAAGCCACGCGCAAGCGTTACTTCCGGGTTTATATTTATGCGCCTTTTTGGAAATCACATAATATAAATCGTGTACCGTATCTTCAATATCGGCTTTCTGATAAAAGTATTTGTTTCCGATTGTATACAAAGTTTTTCCTATTAAACGATGAATCTCGTCCAAGGCGTCAAGATTTTTCTGTGCTAATTGAATCAACAAATCTCCTAAAATTTCGTTTAGCTCTCTTTCCATCTTTCTTATGTAATCCCTTAATATCGGTATATCGTTGGTTTAAGTTTCTCAGTATTTTTGTATAATTCCGATCTCTATGCTTTATTTCTATTTTCAATATTATTTCACATTCATCTTTATTATACCATATTATTCCTTCATGTCAAATAATTTCCATTCCATTTATTCCATATTTTGGAAATCTATAACAATTATAACAAAATTTTCCATGTCCCTCATTTAAATTGCATATTTTCTCTCATGAAATCTGTCTGAAATCTTTGCTCCGATCTCCTTTCACGCTTCTTTTCAGCCCCTTTCAGGCAATAAAAAAAACGCCGCCCAAAGCGACGCTTTTTTATTTTTATCCGCAAAATTCAAGAATTATTAATCATTGTTTTTCGCTAAATTTTCATCCTTTGTCTCCTCCGAGGAAAAGCGATATTTTCGTCCGAAGATAAGTCCAATCCCGAAAGTAAATATTTCCGTGACGGGCATCACCCACCAGAGCGCGGCACCTCCCAAAAATACGGGCAGAAGAAAGGTTAACAACCCGCTCAGAAAAATTCCGCGAACCAGAGAAATCGTCAAAGCTCCCGTCGGACGCATGATCGCCTGATAATAATACGTAAAGAAAATATTCGCGGGCAAAAGGAGAAAAGACAGCGCATAAATTCTGAATATATTCGGAGCTATCTCCTCGATTGCGGCGTTCGTTTTCATAAATCCCCGCACGATGGAAAGCGGCAGGATTTCCGCCACCGCAAACGCGATGACGCCGAGAATCAAGGCGGAAAAAATTCCATATCGTTCTATGCGAAGGATATTTTTCTTTTCTCCGGCCCCATATGCCTGGGACACGATAGGCTGAGCCGCCTGTCCGACGCCGTAGGAAAGGCTCTGCACCAATACGGAGACGTTGATGATGACCCCGTAAACGGCCAAAGCGTCGGCGCCGAGATATTTCATGATCTGATTATTGAACAGCATCGTAAGAACGCCCAGGGCCAAATCCACGACGAATACGGAAAATCCCGCGATAAAAACGGCGGCCGCTTTACGGAAAAATGCGTCGGGACGCACAAATTTCAAGCCGTTCTGCCGAGAGAAAAAATGCGAAACGAGAATCCCGACGGCGAGAACTTGTCCGAGCGCCGTAGCCAGCCCCGCGCCCTCCGCGCCCATATCCCGCACGAATACGAAAAAATAATCTCCGACGATATTGAACACGCCGCCCGTAATGACCGCGGCCATGGCTTTCGTCGGCGCGTTATCGTTGCGGATAAAGCAGGACAGAAATTGTCCCATCGTAAAGAGCGGCATGGAAAACTTCATCCATGTAAGATACTTTTTCGCCAAAGGCAAAAGCGTGTCGTCCGCTCCGAACAACCGCAGGAGAGAATTTTCAAAGACCAGAAGCACGCCCCAGATGAGCAAAGCGACGACCACCGCACAGACAAACGCCACGGTAAAGATTTCTCGCCCGCGCTTTTCATCGCCCTCGCCGCGGGCCTTGGACATGAGAGAACCGCCTCCCACGCCGAACAACAAGCCCAGACTTAAAATAATCGTCCAGATCGGCATGACTACCGACAGGGCGGCCGTACCGTTCGCCCCCTCGTATTTCCCTACCATGATCGCGTCCACTATGGAATAGATGGAAACGATTACGGCACTCCCCAGTCCCGCAAACAGATAACGAAGATAGGTTTTTCCCAAAGTCTTGTGCTGCGAAGCCATATCCACCTCAAAAAAACACCGGACAAGAAGTCGGTTTCACCCCGACCATCTTATCCGATGCATAAATCGTGTTTATGTCACCTTCCGATGATTCACGTATGAGACATTTTATCAAAAAAAGTTCTTTCTGTCAAACATTTTATCGGGTTTTACGGTCACTTTTTAACCGTTTTTCACGAATTTTTCCGATGGGCAGAGCCGCAGATATTTGTCTTTTCAGCCCGGATTTTCCCAAGTATACGACCGCACAGATCGCCGTCATCGTCATGCCGAAAATCCCCAGCGCGGGATAAACGGTTGCCACAATGTTTTTGAAACCGATAAAGGAACAGCACTCCGTCACGACAAACAAAACCCACTTTCCGGCCGTTCCGAATTTCCGCCCCGCCAAATGATAGAGGGGATAAAAAGCAGATAACAGGGACGTCAATATTCCTCCCCCCGCAATAATCGGAAAAAACGTTACTCCTCCCAACACATACGACAACGGCAAATCGAAGGAAAACGAAGTTTTGTCCGAACAAACGGCGGACAATATAAGGCCCACGCTGAGAGCGATGATCAGTGCGGAAATCAGGCAGCAGCGCGAAGCCGCACTGTCTTTCAGCTCGGCCCCGAGATCGCAGAGCACGGGCATGGAAAGAAACGTATTCATCGAAACGTACAGATAAACCGATAAAACCGAACCGAAAGACGCGCGGGGCGGCTCCGACGGAGACAGCCCTCCGAAAGAAAATATGAGCACGACCACGGAAACGAGCACGACGGGCATGACGACGAGATTCACCGTACCTATTCCCCCTACGCCTTTTTCGGCCACAAAACAGGCAAACACCAGAAACGCGAGAGTCAGAAAGGGCTTCGCCTGCGGCAAAAGGGAGTTCAGTCCCGAAAGCATTCCCGCACACGAAACGAACGAACCAAACAGGATCACCGCTTTTACGGTTTTCGAAAACCGCCCGAAAATCCCCTTCAAGGCGCCCTCAAACCCGCCGTAAATACGCCCGAGCCGAACGCATAAAAGAAAGAAAAAGAAAAAAAGCAATCCTGCATAATATACGGTTGAAATGCGAAAATATCCAAAAAATTGCAGCAGTTCCCGACCGGAAACAAACCCCGCGCCGATCACCGAGCCCACCATGGTGAAAAGTGCCCTCAATCCCTTTGTTTTCCTCACATTCCGCCTCCTTTTTTTCAATTTTACGAAGTATGAGAAAAACACGTATTAAACACACGGCAAACACATTCCGAACACAAAAGATTTTTGTCTTTTAACTGCCCTTTTTCTCTTATGACAAAAGGGATTGAGCCTTGTTTTTCTCCTCTTTTAATAAACGCAAAAAATCGGCGGTTTAGAACAACCGCCGAAAAAATTCGCGACATTTGAAAAAAATTTTAAGAAACGAGGCAAGGGCAACACGGGAACCGAAAAACGGCTTAAATCGTTCGGGCAGAGAAGAGGGCTCTCGGGAAAGAATCTTCGGAAAAAATTTTTTGATTTCGGCTTTCCCGAAGTTTATCTTGCTCCGCCGCCGCCACCGCCGTGGCCGCCGCCCGAAAATCCGCCGAAATGACCTCCGCCGCCGCTTCGGCCTACGCCCGATCCGATGCTGCTTTGCGGGCGGCTCATCATTCCGGACGTCGCGTGGCGCAGACAACTGCTGAAAATCATATAATCGAAGACCGACGCGCCCGATCCGATATACCAGGAGGGAGCTTCGAGAAGTATATCCTTGAATTTATCCTCCCACTCCTTCGTTACTCCCAGCACCTGCGCGTACGGCAGAACATCGTAAAAGAGTTCCGGATTTTCTTCCAGCATGAATTTGATTCTATCCGATTCCGTCACCGTAATAAATTCCTTAAACCCTAAAATCTCGCCCAAAATTTCCGCATACTCCTTCGTCGGGGATAACGAAGTCAGACCGATGAAAAGGCACCCCCAAGCGAATATTCCGACGGCGAGCTTCTCCCAAGGATTGAGAAGGTGTTTCGCCATAAAAAGCATATATAACACCGTAATGACCGCCGCCAACAGAATCAACGGCACAAACGACCAGAAATACGCCCTTTTGTTTTTCTTATATCGGTAATTGACATTCTTACGAAGAAGCATTCCCACGAGAACGACGGGAATCACCATGATCCAAGAAAACCAATATTTATATCCTCCGCCTACCCCCAAAGAGCTGAAAAACGACGAAAAGAAAAACAGCAACGCCGCAAAAACTCCGCCCAAGATCAAACCCCACTCCGAACGCCGCTCGAAGTGTACGATATCCTTGGTATCCACCAGTGTCCGCACTTTATCCGCCGTCTTATAAAATTTATTTTCCAGAGAGGATACGCGCACGCTGTCCATGCCCCCAAAAAGCCCCTCGAACAACGTCCGTTGATAAGACGGTATATTCTCCGGCAAATCCGCACGTCTCATCAAAACGGGATCGTCTTCCTTTTCCAGATTGATGAACAGCCAGCCCTTGGACGCAAACCAATAGATCATCGAAACGATGTCCTCGTCGTTCACTTTCCCGTCGATGAGTTTCCCCATGCGCAAAGGATCCATGTCCTTCGGCGCCTTTAAGCCCACTACGGGAATAATTTCCCGCCGCTTCTTAAAAATCAGCGACGCGCCGAACGCCGCGGCCACCGCCGCGATTCCCGCCAAAAGAATCCAACCCATTCGGGACGTAAAAATCCGGGAAGCCGTATATCCCGTCAAAGCTCCCCCTCCCAGCGAAAAGCGCAACGTCACCGCCGCCGCCATCGATTCGTTATACGTATCGTTATAAACAATCGGAAGGCGCTCCGCATGCATGGAAAGCCTCTTCCCCGACACCGAAGTTACCTCCACATACTTGTTGGAAGTACTCCCGAATCCGCCGCTGTACACGTCATACGAATCCAGACCCCCCGGGAAAGAAATATTTATCGTCACGTCGTTGAGCTCCACGGGCCAGCCCGCTCCGATAACGTCCAACAACATTCCGTCTTTTACTTCGTCGCTCGACGAAATCATCGTATACGAAATATGATACGTCCAGCGAGCACCTTCATAGGCGTTCCCTACACAGTTCACGTCGATAAAACCGCTCGTGTCGGGATTCGACGCCACATACCACGAAAATGCTTCGTTTCCCGGACATTCCGCCGAAAAATCAAAATATTCGTCTCCCTGATCCACGGGCAGACTCCGATAAAACATCGTAAGCCCGCTCCTCAAAAAACGTACGGTGATACTCTCCCGAACCGAAATTTTACGGTCGGATGCAACGGACATATTCACTTCGTATTTCTCCACCGCAAGAGAAGCCAATCCCTCCCCCGCGGCGCGCACGGTCTTCTCTCCGCCGCCGAATATTCCCGCTATAAAAAGCGCCGGGAGGAGAAGCAGTAAAATTAACGCTCCCCTCGCGGCAAAAGAAAATCTGTTTCGGAATTCTTTCATAAAATTAAAATTGCACCTTGATATTTTTCCGCTCTTCCGCACTGTCGAGTTCAAAATACGGAAACTTTTTATATCCCTTCTTATTCGCTATCACGTTCGAAGGAAATACTTCGATTTTGATATTGTACGACTTTACCGTTCCGTTATAATATCTACGCGCGCTTTCCAGTTCGCTCTCGATGTCTTTTAACTGCCTTTGCAAATCCAAAAAGTTCGCGTTCGCCTTTAAGTCCGGATAGCTCTCCCCGACCGCCGTGATGAGCGTGCGCAAAGAACCCGAAAGCTCCTTTTCCGCCGCCATTTTCGCCTCCGGCCCCGACGCCGACATCGCCGTATTCCGCGCCGCAATCACCTTTTCCAGCGTACCGCTCTCGTGCTTGGTATACCCTTTCACCGTCTCTACGAGATTGGGAATCAAATCGTATCTCTTTTTCAAAAACACGTCGATGGTGGCCCACGCTTCCTCGACCTTATTTTTCAGGCGTATCAGCGCGTTCGAAGTGCTTATCCACCACGCGACAACCGCTATCACCGCGATGACGACGACCGCAACGACGACGATTCCGACTATTGCGCCCGTACTGATCAACAATGCATTTTTCATGATTATTCTCCTCATTAAAATCTTTATATTTCTATTATACTATATTTCGGAGAAAAAATCAACAGAAAAAAAACGGATTCTCCTTTCGGAAAATCCGCTCTTTCAAATCCCTCAGTCGTCCTTACGGCCGTCGCCCAAAAGCAGTCTCCCGCGCGTGAGGAACGGAGAGATGATCAACCAGAGTGCCGCCGCCGCAATGATCGAATAGATGATAATCGAACCGACGCTGCGGGCGCCCGAGAAGATCGCGGAAACCAGGTTGAAATCAAAAATTCCGAAAAGACCCCAATTTACCGCGCCGAGTAAAACCAATATATAAGAAATAATATTGACAATACGCATAATTTTCCTCCTAAAAACAGTATGCGCCCCGCAAAGCCGATTTATACACAACGGCACCGCGGAATTTCCGCAGTGCCGTTTGAAACATAAATTTACTTCCCTTTTTTATTTCTTGTAAGCGGCCGATGCGCAAAGCCCGGAAAGGAATCCGCCTATCACCGTCAAAATGGGGCCGACCGCCCAAACAAATTTCCCGTTCGCCAGCTCCCCGAGATCAAATCCCGCGTTCTTGGAACAGAACATCGCGGTAAATACAATCAACAGAATCGTGGAAAGTATCGTCAGAATTCCCGCCAGCCCTGCAATCGGTCTCAAAAAGCCCAGGTGAAGGAATTTACTCAGCAATACCGCCGCAAACGAGACGATCGACATAATCATCGTTATGTACGCGAATGCGTTCATCGCTCCGAACATCTCCAAACCGCTATCTCCGAACGCCGAATTCACGTCCGCAAGGTCTTTCAACGTATACGCAAATTCCGTATTGCCCACGATCACCGCGTCTATACTGTATTTGACCCAATCGAGAGCAAATCCCGTCACCGCCAGCGCAGCTCCCGCCAACGCTACAACGGTGAGTATAAGCCTCATCAAAAAACTCGTTTTCTTTTTTGCCATAATGCCTCCGGCGAAAGGATAAAATTTTTCCGCGATTTGCAGATATCCCCCCGCTCTTTATACTTTCATTATAAGCCCGCTTTCCCCTTTTGTCAAGTGTTTATGCAAAAAAAGTACACTGTTTTCGACGCTTAACAATTCAAAATACATCTGCGGAACGGGAGGCAAATTCTAGAAGGTCGGCATAGACCTCCTCTTTTCCCAGCTCGTTGAGAATTTCGTGACGCATCTGATGATAGAGCTTTCCCGATACGTTCGCATAGCCGATCTCGCGCAGCGTATTCTGCGCTTTCAGCCATTTATCCTCGTCGATCAGAACGGGATCGTCGCTCCCCGAAACGAAAAATATCGGAAGGCGGCGGTTTTTCGCCGCATACCTCTTTTTATCGTACGTCTTTTTCATGAGGCGGAAAAGATTTTCAAAACCGTTACACGTGAAAATAAAATTACAGTGCGGATCGGCATTATATCTTTCTACAATCTCCTTATCCCGCGTCAGCCAAGCGTTCTTTCCCTCGCCCGGGAATTTTTTGTCCCCGTTGCCCGTCGAAAGCTGTGCGAGCATCCCGCTCCTATACCGCTCCCCCTTCGCCAGCGCTACCGATTTCGCCAGCGCGATTCCCGCTCCCGCCAACGGATTTTTGCTCGGAGAACCGCAGACGATCAGTTTATCGATTTCATCGTCATAGTCGGCTATATAGCACCTGACAACCATGGAACCCATGCTGTGCCCGAACAGCGTCACGGGAAGCGACGGGTACTTCTCTTTGAGCTTCCGCGTTACCTGCACCGCGTCTTCGACTACCGCGCGGCCGCGCTTATCCCCGAACCAACCGAGGTCGGATTCCGTTTTCACGCTTCTGCCGTGACCGCGATGATCGTGCGCCGCCGCTATAAAACCGTTTTCCGCAAGATAACTCATAAAATCCGCGTATCTTTCCTTATACTCGCACATCCCGTGCACGATCTGGAAAATGCCCTTCGCTTTGCCCTCCGGCAAATATGCCGTACACGAAAGAGGCAGTCCGTCGTACAGCGATTCTATCGTGAAATTCTCCGTCGTCATGTCCTTTTCTCCTTATCCTTACTTTGAAAAAACTCCCGCTTTCCGATCAAGAAAACGGGAGCTCTCTTTAATTTCCCTTCGCGATTTTATCCGCACCCACTATCTGCTTTTCTACTTTACAGTCTCCGTAATACGTTCCCGCACAGGCGCCCGCACACTCCACGTCCAACAATACGTTACACGTGATCTCAAAATTTAAGGCCCCCGTACAGTCGAAGGAAACCGTATTCGCAGAAAATGCGCGGTCTTTGAAATCCGCACTCCCCAGGCATTCGACCGTGAGCGTCTCCGCACTCCCCGTACAATCCGCCGTGAAACTTCCCGCCGCATCGAAAGAAAGCGTCTCGTATTCGCCCGTCAGCTTACACGTAAAAGCACCCGCCACGTCGGCCGATACCGAAGAAATCTTGTTCTCCCTCGGCACGACGATATTCAACGTCTTTTCCTTATAATTGAGAAGCGACGCAACCGAACGACGCTGAGAAATGACCAGCGTTCCGTCCTCTACCGAAAAATCAAACTTTTCCTGCTCGCTTTCCGAATAGTCCACTTCAAACTCCTCGCCGTAAGAAAGCGTAAAGTTTACTCCGCCGTCGGCATCGATGTCGATGCTCGAAAACCCGCTCGTCACCGCATACCTGCCTTCCTTATATCCTGATTCCTGCTGCATGCTGATATCGCACGAAGCGAAACCCAATACGCCAAAAGTTACTGCCGACGCGGCCGCGAAACAGGCGGCAAAACGTTTTATATTTCTTCTCATGATGTCTCCGAGATGTTTTCAATTTTTTTCCATTGTACACTTTTTCCCTCCGCTTGTCAAGCCTTTTTTATCAGAAAACGCCAATTTGCTATACGGCACAGAAGTTCGATTGATTTTACGCCTTCTCCCCGGCACGTATATGGGCAAACGGCCCCACAACCGAAAAGTTCTCCACGCAACCGCCCTCTATCACCGTATACGGAAGAATCCGCGCGCCGCTCTTGATGAGGCTCCTGCCCGTAACAGTCACGTCGTGCGACAGGACGGCTCCGCTCTCCACAAACGCCGTCGCGTCGATATATACCCCCGAAGTGCTTTCCAAAACTACTCCGCGGCGCAAGAGCTTTTTCAAAATCTCCGTTCGGATACTCTCCGCCACAAAGGGATAGTCCGCAAGGGACAAAAACGCCGCCCCCGCCTTCAACGGAATATATCGCGCCGAAGAAAGGGCACCCTCTTTCACCAGCACCCAACCCGCTCCGAAAAAAATGTTTTCCCGCTCTTCCTCCGCTCTTCGCACGAGGGATTCCACCGCAGATTTCGGCAGACAGGTATGGGACGAACGCAACACCACCACCGTTTTCCCCGCACCGTATTCGGGGAACTCCTCCACGATGCGCGCGCCGAATTTCTCCGCCGTGTGCTCCGCCGTCGTCCTGCCGAGAATTTTTAACTCGCAGTCCGGCGTGCCCGCCGCCGAAAAAAGGCGTTCTTTCCATACGTACCAACGCTCTGTATTCCGCATGTTTTTACTCTCCGTCTTATTATTCCTTACCATTTTATGCCCGCCGTCTCTCTGAGGTTCCCTTTTTCGGGAACGGAAACAGAAATGAGGACGGCGATGGAGAAAAAGGGAAAACGGAATGAAGGCGCAAAGGCGTTCGGGAAAAGTCGGTTATACGGGGTCGTGTTTACCGTAATAGGCGTTCAAATACATCTGTTTGATCTCGGAGATGAGCGGATAACGGGGATTTGCGCCCGTGCACTGGTCATCGAAAGCGTCCTCGCTCATTTTATCGAGAGAGGCGAGAAATTCTTCCTCCGTTCCCTTCTCCCCGATCGCTTCGCGTATGGTGGCGGGTTGACCGACAGCGCGTTGAAGGTCCTTTATCTTTTCGATCAGTCCTTCTACGAGCTCGTCGTCCGACTTGCCTTTACAGCCGAGGTTTCGGGCTACGTCCGCGTATCTGGCCTTACATTCGGGATAGGCGTATTGCGGGAAAGTTCCCATTTTGCGGGGAGCTTCCGCGCTGTTGAAACGAATGACCTCTTCGAGAAGCAGGGAATTCGCCATACCGTGCGGCAAGTGCCAATAGGAACCCAATTTATGCGCCATGGAATGGCACACGCCGAGAAAGGCGTTCGCAAAGGCCATGCCCGCCATCGTCGCCGCGTTGGCCGTCTTTTCCCGCGCCAGCGGAGCGGCCGCGCCCAACCGATACGCGTCGGGCAGGTATTCGAACAGCAGGCGAATCGCTTCTTTTGCGATTCCGTTGGTAAAGTCCGACGCCATGACCGAAGCGATCGCTTCCAGCGAGTGCGACAGCGCGTCGATCCCCGAACAGGAAGTGAGTCCCTTGGGAATATTCATCATCAGCTCCGCGTCCACCACCGCGATGTCGGGCATGAGCTCGTAATCCGCCAAGGGGTATTTGATCCCCGTCCGTTCGTCGGTAATCACCGCGAAGGGCGTCACCTCGCTGCCCGTTCCCGCCGTCGTGGGAACGGCCATGAACAGCGCTTTCTCGCCCATTTTCGGGAAGCTGTATACCCTCTTCCGTATATCCATGAAACGCATGGCAAGATCTTCAAAATCCGCGTCGGGATGTTCGTACAGCACCCACATGATCTTCGCCGCGTCCATCGGAGAACCGCCGCCCAACGCGATGATCACGTCGGGCTTGAAACGGCGCATCAGCTTCGCTCCCTCTCTCGCACATGCGATCGTCGGGTCCGGTGTCACGTCGAAAAATTCTACGTGCGCAATATCCAGCTTATCCAGCTCCTTCGTCACCGCTTTCGACATGCCGCTCGTATACAAATATTCGTCCGTGACCACGATCGCCCGTTTACGGCCGTATTCCTTCTTCAATTCCTCCAACGCGAGGCGAAGGCTGCCGCGTTTGAAATATACCTTCTCCGGGGCTCGGAACCAAAGCATGTTCTCCCTCCTTTCCGCTACCGTCTTGATATTGATGAGCTGATTGACCCCCACGTTCTCCGAAACGCTGTTCCCTCCCCGCGAACCGCATCCCAACGTCAACGACGGCGCCAGACGGAAATTATACAAATCCCCTATCCCGCCCTGCGCCGCGGGTGTGTTCACCAACACGCGATAGGTCTGCATTCTCTCGCGGAAGGCTTTAAGATGCTCACCCGCCGTGCCTTCGTCGAGATAAATCGACGAGGTATGTCCCGCTCCGCCGTCGCGCACCAGACGATCCGCTTTATCCAGCGCGTCTTTGAAATCCTCCGCCTTATACATCGCAAGCACGGGGGACAATTTTTCGTGCGCGAACTCCTCGCTCGGGTCGGTGGAAGTCACTTCGCCCACCAGCACCTTTGCGTCCTTCGGCACTTCGAAACCGGAAAGTTTTGCGATCGTATATGCCGTCTGGCCTACGATTTTCGCGTTCAGCGCGCCGTTGACGATGATCGTCTTCCGCACCTTCTCCGTCTCCGAAGGCGTGAGAAAATAAGCACCGCGAAGCTGCATTTCCTTCTTGAATTTCGAGTAAATTTCCTTCGCCACGATCACCGATTGTTCCGACGCGCAGATCATTCCGTTATCGAAGGTCTTGGAATGGAGTATGGACGAAACCGCAAGCGGAATATCCGCCGACACGTCCACCACCGCGGGCGTGTTTCCCGCACCGACCCCGATGGCGGGCTTCCCCGACGAATATGCCGCGCGAACCATGCCGGGGCCGCCCGTCGCCAAAATCGTGTCCGCTTCCTTCATGACCATTCCCGAAAGCTGAACGCTCGGCTCGTCGATCCAGCCGATGATTTCGTCCGGAGCTCCCGCTTTTACCGCCGCCTCCAAAACTACCTTCGCCGCTTCGATCGTGCATTTCTTCGCCCGGGGATGCGGGGAAATAATCAGCCCGTTCCGCGTCTTTAAGCAGATGAGCGCTTTGAAAATCGCCGTGGACGTCGGGTTCGTCGTCGGAATTACCGCCGCCAATACCCCGATCGGCTCCGCAATCCGCGTATATCCGAACGCTTCGTCACGCTCGATCACCCCGCACGTCTTTGCGTCTTTATACTTATTATAAATATATTCCGCCGCATAGTGGTTTTTGATTACTTTATCCTCCACTACGCCCATCCCCGTTTCCTCTACCGCCAGCTTCGCCAGCGGAATCCGCGCTTTATCCGCCGCCATCGCCGCCGCAAAGAAAATTTTATCCACTTGCTCCTGCGTGTAATTCGCAAATTTCTCCTGCGCCGCGCGAACCCGCGCCAGCATCTTTTCCAACGTCTTTTCGTCGTTCACGATAAAATCTTTCATAAAACCTCCTTTCTTTTCGTCAAATCCGTTTGCTCAGTTCCCCCGCCAAGAGCGCGAGGGACGCGGACAAATCTTCGTTCTTCACGATGATTCCCTTCGGTACCTTCAACGGGATCGGAGCAAAATTCCAAACCGCCCTTATTCCCGAACGCACCATTAAATCGACTACGCCCTGCGCCGCTTCCTTGGGCACCGTAACGATCCCGATATTGATCTTCCCTTTCGTTACAAACTGCGGCAATTCCGACAGGGCATATACTTCCTTCCCCGCAATCCGCTCCCCGATTACCGCGGGATCGACATCGAATGCCGCTACGATATTCAGACCGTTGCTCTTGAACCCCTCGTATCCCAAAAAAGCCTTCCCGAGACCGCCCGCTCCCACTATGACCGCGTCCGAAAGATTGTCATACCCCAAAAATTTCTCGATGTCCGCAATCAGCCTCACGACCTCAAACCCTAAACGCGGACGCCCCGGCTGCGACGATACGATCGCCAGATCTTTCCGCACAAGCACCGCCGATACGGGAATATTCTGTGCAATTACCGCCGAAGAAATGTATTTCGCCCCCTTCGAACTCTCCTCCTGCAAAAAATGAAGGTACAACGGCATCCGCCCGATCGTCGCCTTCGATATCTCTTGCTCGCTCATTCTATTCGCTCCTTTATTATTGATATATTTTTATCGATATTACTATATCAAAAATGGAGCGCATTTGTCAAGATTTTCATTTTCTTTTTCCGAAAAAGGAAATTTTTGAGAAATTTTCACATGAGAAAAGAAAGTTTTTCAAGAAAAGCTCTTACATTGCGGATTTGTTACATCTGAGGACGAACGACGGGAAGAATGACGGCCGAAAAAGTATCGACGAAAAGTAAGGTGCGGGACGGGAGTAAGGCGGAGTCGGGAAACAACCGCGGGACGGGAACGGGGAGATGAGCCGAAGCGCGGAAACGGGACGGCGGGACGAAACGACGGCGGCGTTAAAATACGAAAAGACAGAAAATAAAAGAGACCCGAATTTTTCGGGTCTCTTTCTTCGCTTTATAAATCTGCAAGTTGCGCTTCCAATTTCGCCTTCATGGCTTCGTATTTCTTTACTTTCTCTTGCTCGTCTTCCACCAGCTTTTTGGGCGCTCGGTTGACAAAGTTCTGATTGGCAAGTTTGCCCTTCGCTCGCTCGATTTCTCCGCTCACGCGCTCGATTTCCGCCGCCAAACGCACTTTCTCCTTTTCAATATCCACCAGCTCGCCCAGAGGAATATAAATCTGCGCGATTTCCGTCACCTGCGAAACCGTCTTTCCCTCTATCGCCGATGCGCTCTCCGCAAACTTTACCGCCGCCGCGCCCGAAAGTTTCATGATACTGTCCTTATTCTGCTGTATCAGGCGCTTACTCTCCGTTACGAGGTACAGCTCTACCTTCCTCGAAGGGGGGCAGTCCGCCGCTTTCTTCATCGCGCGCACCGCTTTGATGATTTCCATCACCCCTTCAAACGCCTTCGCTTCCTTCTTATACGCCATGCGCGAATTATACCGCGGGAACGAAGAAACCATGATGCTCCCCTCCGTCCCCGGCAGGTTCCGATAAATCTCCTCCGTCACGAACGGAATAAACGGATGCAGCAGCTTCAACGCGTTCTCCAATACGAAACAAAGCACCGACAGCGCCGAAAGTTTCCGCTCCTCGTCCTCCCCGTAAAGGGCGGGCTTGGAAAGCTCGATATACCAATCGCAGAAATCGTCCCAGACAAAATCCGTCGCCAGCTCGCTCGCCATGCCCAATTCGTATTTTCCGAGATTGGTCGTCACCTCGCGGATACAGTTTTGCAGTCTGGAAATAATCCACTTATCCGCGGGCGCGAATTTGACTTCTTCCACGGACGGTATCTTTTTCCCCTCCGCGTTCATCAGCACGAAACGGGAAGCGTTCCACAATTTATTGATGAAATTGCGGCAGGATTCCACCTTCGTATCCGAATACCGCGTATCGTTGCCCGGCGCAATCCCCGTCAGCAACGAAAGCCGCAGGGAATCCGCTCCGTATTTGTCCACCACTTCGAGCGGATCTATCCCGTTGCCGAGCGATTTGCTCATCTTTCGGCCCTGTTCGTCGCGCACGATTCCGTGAATCAGCACGTCGTGGAAGGGAACCTTCCCCGTATGCTCTATTCCCGAAAAGATCATTCGCGCAACCCAGAAGAAAATAATATCGTATCCCGTCACCAAGACGTCCGTGGGATAAAAATACTTATAATCCGCCGTATCCTCGGGATAGCCCAGCGTCGAGAAGGGCCAGAGCGCCGACGAAAACCACGTATCCAGCACGTCCTCGTCCTGTCTGAGATTCGTTCCGCCGCATGCGGGGCAACGGATCGGATCCTCCTTCGCGCAGATTTCCGCTCCGCAATCCTCGCAATACCACACGGGGATACGATGCCCCCACCAAAGCTGGCGGGAAATACACCAATCCCGCACGTTCTCCATCCAATTATAGTAAATCTTCGAAAAACGCTCGGGCACGAATTTGACTTTATTTTTCATGACCGCCGCGATCGCGGGCTTTGCAAGCGGCTCCATTTTTACGAACCACTGTTTGGAAACGATCGGCTCTACTGTCGAATGGCAGCGATAACAATGCCCCACGTTATGCGTATGAGGCTCTATCTTCACGAGATATCCGCCCTTTTCGAGATCCGCCACGACCCGCTTTCTCGCCTCGTATCTGTCCAGCCCCGCATACGCGAACGCCTTTTCGTTCATCGTTCCGTCGTCATTCATCACGCGAATGACTTCGAGAGAATGTCTCTTTCCGACCTCGAAGTCGTTGGGGTCGTGTGCGGGCGTGATTTTCACGCAGCCCGTTCCGAAATCCATATCCACGTACTCGTCCGCCACCACGGGAATCTTTCTGTCCGTCAGCGGCAGGAGCAGCGTCTTGCCGATCAAATGCGCATACCGTTTATCCGCGGGGTGGACGGCTACCGCCGTATCGCCCAGCATGGTTTCGGGGCGGGTGGTGGCGACGATGACTTCTCCGTTGCCGTCCGCCGCGGGATAGCGGATATGCCAAAAAGACCCCGCTTCCTCGGCGTACTCCACCTCCGCGTCCGAAAGCGCCGTCTTACAGCAGGGACACCAATTGATAATTCTATCCCCGCGATAAATCAAGCCCTTATCGTAAAGGTTGACGAACGCCTCCCTCACCGCGCGGGAGCACTTTTCGTCCATCGTGAACGCCTGTCTCGACCAATCGCAGGACGCGCCCATTCTGCGCTGTTGGAGCGTGATGCGTCCGCCGTACTGCTCCGTCCACTGCCACGCGCGCTTCAAAAAGCCCTCTCGGCCCACGTCGGCCTTGGAGAGCCCCTCCTCCTTCATCTTCTCCACGATTTTGACCTCCGTCGCAATCGAAGCGTGGTCGTAGCCCGGAAGCCACAGCGCCGAATAGCCCTGCATGCGCTTGAAGCGTATGAGCGTATCCTGCATCGTCGCGTCCATCGCATGCCCCATGTGCAGCTGCCCCGTGATATTGGGCGGCGGCATCATGATCGTAAAGGGCACTTTGTCGGGGTCCGTTTCCGCGCGGAAATATCCGGATTTTTCCCATTCGGAATAAATCCTGTCCTCGAAGTCCTTGGGGTTGTACGTCTTTTGCATCTCCATAGTCTGTCCTTTTCTCTCTCGGCTATACCGCGCCTCCGCGTCGGCGGGCACGGTATTCCCGTCTTCCTTTATTTCGTATACTTTTTCATTATATCTCTTTCGGCGGAGATTGTCAATTATTAATGCCGACTCATATTATATATTATTCTAAATTTTAACGGAGTTACCCCTATGAAAAAAATTTCGGCAATCGCACTTTCCGCCTGCTTCCTTCTCCTTCCGCTCTCTGCCTGCGGCGAGGACGACGGAGGCCTCACAAAACTCGAAATCAACGAAGTCACTCATTCCATCTTCTATGCCCCTCTCTACCTCGCCGACGCGCTCGGCTATTTCGAAGAGGAAAACCTGAAAATAGAACTCACCAACGGCGGCGGCGCCGATAAAGTCATGTCCGCCGTCCTCTCCGGCGACGCCGATATCGGATTCTGCGGCCCCGAAGCCGCGCTCTATGTCCTCGTCGGCGGCTCCTCCGACGTCCCGACTGTATTCGGACAGCTCACCAAGCGCGACGGCTCCTTCCTCGTGTCGAGAGTAGACGAACCCGACTTTGAATGGACCGACCTCAAAGGCAAGGAAATCCTCGCCGGTAGAAAGGGCGGCGTCCCCGCCATGACCTTCGAATACGTCCTCAATCAGAACGGACTTCACGACGGCACCGACGTCACCCTCAATTTCGACGTCGCATTCGACCTCATGACCAGCGCCTTTGAAGCCGGCACCGCCGACTACTGCACCATGTTCGAACCCGTCGCCTCCGAATACGAAGCCGCCGGAAAAGGCTATGTCGTCGCTTCCGTCGGCGAAGCCTCGGGAGAAGTTCCCTATACCTGTTTCATGGCCAAGAGTTCCTGGATTGAAAAACACGAAACCGAAGTAGACGGCTTCCTCCGCGCGGTCACCAAAGCCGTCAAATACATCATCGAGACGCCTTCCGAAACCGCCGCGCCTTACCTCCTTCCTTACTTCGAATCCACCCCCGTCGAATCCATCGCCGTCTCCCTCGACAGCTATCGGGAAATCGACGCCTGGATGACCAACCTCGCCATGACAGAGGACAGCTTCACGAGATTGCAGGACATCATCGACAACGCGGGAGAGCTCGATCACAGAGTGGATTTCTCCGACCTCGTCGATATCTCCTACGCAAACGAGGCTTACAAGGACGTCTATAACTGATAAATCCGGAGCGCCCTGTTTTAAGGCTTCCCGCCTTATTTCAGGGACGCTCCCATTACCCGAAAGGGCTATACGCCCAAAACAAAGGTCAAAGCTATGAAAGAAGTTTTACAATTTGAAAACGTATCGATGCACTATCACACCAAACAAGGGGAAACCGTCGCCGTCCAAAACCTCAATTTCTCCGTTTCGGAAGGCGAATTCGCCGCCGTTATCGGTCCCTCCGGCTGCGGCAAAACTACCCTGTTATCCCTCGCCGCCGGACTTCTGAAACCTACCGAGGGGGAAGTCAAAAATTCCGGCGTCCGATTCGGATATATGCTGCAAAAAGACGAGCTCTTCCCCTGGCGCACCATCGAAAAAAATATCTTCCTTCCCCTCGAAATCCAAAAGACGGACACGGCCGAACACCGCGCCCGCGCTCTCGCGCTCGCCGAAAAATACGGGCTCAAAGATTTCCTCAAAAGCTATCCCTCCGCCCTGTCGGGCGGCATGAGACAGCGCGCCGCACTCATCCGCACCCTCGCCGTCGATCCCGACGTGCTCCTTTTAGACGAGCCGTTTTCCGCGCTCGACTACCAGACCCGCCTGAGCGTCTGCGACGACGTATACAAAATTATCCGCAGCGAACACAAGACCGCCGTGCTCATCACGCACGACATCAGCGAGGCCGTCTCCGTCGCAGATAAAATCGTCGTACTCTCCCGCAGACCCGCCCGCGTCGTCTCCACTCATACCCTCGCTTTCCCCGAAAAGGAACCCTTAAAACGCCGCGAAAACAAAGAATTCTCCACCTGGTTCGAACTTTTATGGAGAGAACTCAACACCTGAAATAACATAACTGAGGAATCGGACAAATGAAAAACAATACCTATTCGAGAGAACACCTTCTCTATTTAAGAAATCTGAAAAGAAAGAGCGTTACCGTTCACCTCGTACGAATCGCGGTGCTCGCGCTCTTTCTCGTCCTTTGGGAACTCTCCGCTCACTTCGAGTGGATCAATCCCTTTATCACAAGCTCCCCCTCGCGCATCTGGGCCACGCTCGTCTCCCTGTACGAGAACGGAACCCTCTTTTACCACGTCGGCACCACGCTCTGGGAAACCCTGCTCGGCTTCTTCATCGCCGTCGTCTCCGGATATATCATCGCCCTGCTGCTTTGGTGGAGCGAGATTTTCCGCAAAATCTCGGAGCCATATCTCGTCGTCCTCAACGCTTTGCCTAAAATCGCCCTCGGCCCCCTCATCATCATCTGGTGCGGCACCGGCAGCAAGGCCATCGTTTTCATGACCGTACTCATCGGTCTCATCGTCACTATTCTCAACATGCTCAACGGCTTCATGGCTACGGACGAAAACAAGCTGCTCCTCCTTCGCTCCATGGGCGCAAACAAGTGGCAGATCCTCAGAAAGCTCGTCATTCCCTCCTCCCTGCCCGTCTTTATCTCCATGCTCAAAATCAACGTCGGCATGGCCTGGATCGGCTCCATTATGGGCGAATATATCGTCTCCAAGGCGGGGATCGGCTATCTCATCGTCTACGGCGGGCAGGTATTCAAGCTCGACCTCGTCATGACCGCCGTCTTCATCCTCTGCGTATTGGCGGCAGGCATGTATGCGATCGTCGCTCTGGTAGAAAAATTAGTCATCAAAAACGTCGATTAAAGAAGCGGAGGTTTCCCTCCGCTTCTTTATCCGCTCTTTTTCTCTTTACGGCTCTTTTCGCGGATATACCGATATTCGGCGGCCGCTGCTTTGCGGCGGCAGAACGCTGCGCGAATCAGCCGCCAAATCCAAAAAAACGGCAGGAGAAACGGGAGCTTTTCAAGCAGCGTATATCTTTGTTTCATCACCTTATATGGCGGAAACAGTCTCCCCGTGAGATATCTGCCTTTTCCTTGTTCTTTCAGCCCTTTATCCCAAAGTTTCTCTATCCTGCCGTATACGCCGTCCGACAACAGGGCCACCCCCGTTTCGTCCAGCGTCGGATTTTCGGCCGAAAACCAAAGGATTATTTCCCGTTTGAGCGTCTTTTCAAATTCTTCGAGCGACGCTTCCGTTTCCGCGGCTGTTTCGGCTGTAATAACGGGCGCAGTCTCCTCGAACGGATTGAAAGCGGTCTCGGGTTCCGTATTTCGGAGGTTTTCCGATTTCGCCGTTTGGGAAGTTTCCTGTATGGAAGGCGACGCGGATTGACGGGCTATTTCCTGTGCGTGAGACGCCGCCGATTGACGGGCGATTTCCTGTACGTGAGACGCCGCCGATTGACGGGCGATTTCCTGTATGTAAGGCGCCACGGATCGACGGGCGATTTCCTGTACGTGAGGCGACGCGGATCGACGGGCGATTTCCTGTATGGAAGGCGCCGCGGATCGGCGGGCGATTTCTTGTGCGCGGGAGAGTTCCGCCGCGATGTATTTCCTGTCGAGCTCCTTTCCGTATCTCTTTAAGTAAAGCCAAAAATCGAGAATCGTCCGCACGCCGCTTCCCGCGCCCGAAAAATGTTTATGGCCGTGAATGAGCAGAAAAATATACTCGTCTTCCCTCGAAAGCTCACAGACGAACGGCTCGGCCGTCGGCAGGGCTCTGCGCCAGACGTCTTTGTAATATTCCGCAAACGGGGAGGTCTCGTTCAAAAGCGTGCGATGCAATTCCACCGTCGTCACGGGCGGACGAAAGAAAATCTGATGATTGCTGCCGGCGCTCTCCTTGCGGTATTCGTAACCCGATTCCCGCATGAGAGCCTTTATCTTTTCAAAGTCCTTTTCTTCGTACAAAATATCCAGATCGCCCATCGAGCGAAAGGCGGGTTCGGGATACAGGCTTTTCAGCAAAATTCCCTTCAAGGGCAGAAGTTTTATTCCCTCCTTAGAAAAACGTTCCTTTATCTCTTCCCACGCAAATTCCTGCTGAATATCCGCGTGAACGCCGACGCGGTAAGCGTGTTCCCATTTTTCCGCCGTCTCTCCGTCGGGCTTTTTCTCCAAGCGGGAAAGCGCGGAATACGTCAGTGCCGCAAGCGAGTGTTTCTCCGAAAGGAGAAGAATATCCCGCCAGCTTACCTCCTTAGGTTTTTCGGGCGGCAAACCCTCTCCTCCCGACGCGCCGAAACGGACCAGCCGTATAAAATATTCTCCCGTCTTAAAAAACGTTTCCTTATCCATTTCCCCCTTCCTCACCGAAAGTCAAATCCGCTCTATCTTTCCGCCTTGTACCCTTAAAACGACATCCGCTATTTCCAGCGCCGCGGGACGGTGCGTGACGATGAGACACGTCTTATTCTTCTCCTTTCGGATATTTTCGAGAAGTCTCTTCTCCGTTTCTCCGTCGAGAGCGCTCGTCGCTTCGTCCAAAAGCAATATCGGACGATCGGACAGCAGCGCCCTCGCTACCGCCAGGCGTTGGAGCTGTCCCTCGGACAACCCGCCGCCTCGCTCCCGCAACGGCGTGTCCAAGCCCTCGGGAAGCCCGAAAACAAATTCCGCACACGCCGCTTTTAATGCCCGACGTTCCCGCTCTTCCAAAGCCGCTTCGTTTTCTTCTTCCGAAAAGAAAGCAAGATTTTCCCGTATCGTACCCGAAAATAAAAAATTTCCTTGGGGCACGTATGCAAACAATCCCCTCTCCCGCTCGGTCAACAAATGCTCTCCGTCCCCCGTAACCGCATAAATCCCGCCCGAAAGAGGCGCGTAAATGTGCATAAGGAGCTTGAAAAGCGTGCTCTTTCCGCTTCCCGATTCCCCCGTGATGCAAATTACCCCGCCCTTTGCAAATTCCGCGTCCGCCTCCCAAAACAACCGCTCACGATCGTAATCGAACGTGAGCTTTTTTATACGGAACCCTTTCGTTTGTTTATACAGTCCCGATGCCAAAGAATTTTCGGTAAACGGAAGGACTGAGGACGGAACGGGGAAAGAATTATATCTATGAGCAGACGGCGAGGGTGACGGGGTTGGTGTGGGCGACAAGGACGGCGCTGACGACGAGAGCGGCGCTGACGACGAGGACGGCACTGACGGAGAGGACGGCACTGACGGAGAGGACGGCACCGGCGGCGCAGGCAGAATTTTTTCGGAAGGAATATCGTCCAATTCGCTGAGGCGTTCCGCACTGGCCGCACGGGCATAGTATACGGGCATGACGGAAGAAAACGCCGCGAAGGGATATTCCAACTGTCCCAAAAGCAATATAATCGAAAGTACGGAGCCGTAATCCATATTTCCGCGCAAGATAGAGATTCCGCACCACACGAGCGCAAAAATTACGCCCGCGTTGCTGAAAAGCGAAAATAAACCGCTCATACAGGAATCGAGGCGGTTTTTCTTCATGCGCTTTCCGAAATAACTATCGAGGAGAGCATCCGATTTTTCCGTCGCTTTGTCCTCCGCTCCGTACGCCTTGACGGTGAGGGCGGACGACAGGCTCTCCTGAATAAAGGAACGGCTCTTTCCGTCCGCCTCCACCAATTCCTTATGATATTTCTTCATTTTGCGGCGAACGAGGACGGTCAGCGCGCAAACCGAGAGTCCGCCCGCGACGAAAATTCCCGTAAACAGCGCATCCAGTGTCAAAAGCGCCGCGATTGCGCCGACGCATTGCACCGCCATGCCCGCGAGCGCGGGAAGCATGCTGACCGTGCCTGACGCGACCGCCGAAACGTCCGTCGTCAAACGGTTGAGAAGGTCGCCGCTATGGTATTTTTCGAGCCCCGCGTAATCGGAACGGAGAATCCGCGCGAAGAGCTTTCCGCGAAGCCCCGCGTTGATCTTCGCGCGCGCCCGTTCGAGAAAATATTTCACCGACGTCTGCACCGCGATTCTCGCGAACAGCACTGCGAGCAATACCGCGGAAAAAACAAGCAGCAGGCGGGCGTTTCCTTCGACCGCGTTATTGACGATATACCGCGTGAGATACGCAAAAGCCAAAGAAAGCAGCGTCCCCGCCACCGTCAAAAACGCCATAAAAAGAACAAACGGCCGATAGGGACGCATCTCCCTTTTCAGCCATGCTCTTCCTTTTTCCGTCGTCTTTTCTTTCATCTTCCGCCCTCTCTTCCTCCGATCAACCGTTTTACCGCCCGTTTGGCCGCGCTCTTTACGCGAAAGGCAAACAGCCGCGCGGGATAAGTCCCGATCCGCCGCCGTGCATAACGGAGATACCGCTTATCCGTACACGAAACGCACTTTCCGCCGCGGAAAAATTCCGTCAGAACGCCTAAAATCTCCCCTTCGGGAACCCATTCGTCCGAATAACAATTATCCCCGCGAATGACGTATCCGCCCTCCTTTACCTCTATCACGCGGTGCAGGACATAGTTTTCCCCGCGCTTATAAAGAGCCACGTCCAGACGATTCAGACGCCCTCCCTTCGGAAACACTACGATGCTGTCGCGGCCGCTTTTCAGCATGGGAAGCATGCTCGTCCCCACCGTGGGGCCGACGTATTTTCCCTCCCGCAGAAGGACCTCTTCTATACTCAGCCGCTCCGATACATTCATCTCCGCCTCACCCGACAAAATCGTTCTCGCGGAGAATCGCGGAAAACTTCTCCACGTCCGCTTCCGCCGTCGACCGATCGACTTCGTATTCCGAGAGAAGCGCTTCGACCGCTTCCCTTTCGGTATGGTCTTTGAGAAAAAAATTCCAGAGAAAATTCCCCGTATCGTTGAGCCTGATCATGCCGTGAAAGGTTTTACTCATGCCGCCGACCGGCACCACGATATTTTCTCCCGCTACCTTCCGAACGACAAAGCCATTTTTAATCTTCATACTCTCCCCTCCGTTTCCATCTTGAATACTTTCGGCCCGTCAGCCCCTCGAACGACGTCTTTACCGCCTCTTCCGAAACGTCCGCGCAAAGCAGGTATGCGGGCATCGAAGAAATGAGTCCGTCCGCGAGTTCCAGCGTCTTTGCCGCGTTCTCCTCGTCGGACGGAATGAGAATCTGCGAAAAGATCCTCTCCGCGGCTTCCTTTTCCGTCAGGCGGGTCAGGCGGTTCTCCTTTGCCTGTTCGAGAAAGCAAAGCCCCTTTAAGACCGCGCTTCCCTTTTCCCCGCGGCCCTCTTTTCCGTTCCACGGCGTGCCGTAGGCGTAAAAACAGGAGCCCTTTTTCCCTATGACGGGTTTATCTCCGTTGATGATCCTCGTTTCGGGAAGATATTTCAGCCAAAGCCCCGTATGCGTGGATTTTCCGATTCCGCTCCTGCCGAGAAAAGCGTAGCCCTCCCCCGCAAAAGAGAGCACCGCCGCATGCAGCAAAAAGCGGTCGAAGCGGGGCAGCTGCATACAAATTTCACGATACAGACAAATATTTTCGATATATCCGTCCGAATACCCCGGCGAGAGGCATTTTTCCTCCGCGAAAGCCGCCTTCGAGACTTTCGCGGACAAATCGAAGGGGCCGTCGATTCGAGAAAAATATTCTTTGCAAAATTCCGTCGTAAAGGAACAGCGGTTTTCGATCCTGATGCGCAGGTCTGCAATTTCGTATATCATCTTCCCGTCCAAAAAAATCCGTAAGAGGACGCCTTCAAGCTGTCTCTTACGGATTATAACACATTCTATCCCGTTTGTCAATAGCGGTTTTTCGACTTTTCGGCCCTGTTTTCTTCGCCGAATTCATTTCACGTCATAAGTTTTGTCGATGGCCTTCAATTCCTTGAATGTATCGATTTCCGTCACGTCCTCCGAAGTACATTCCCGAACGGATATCGTATAATGGGTCTTACAATATTCCAGCGCAACCTGGTCCCAATACCTTTCTTTCCCGCCGGGAGATGCGTATACCGCCCTGACATCCTCGGAAAGTTTCTCTCCGTCCGCCTTTGTCCAATAGGAAATTCCGACCATTTGGTGACAATTCACCCCTCCGACGGTCACGTTTTTGATGATTCCGTTTTCCGTAAAAAAGCACCAGTCGTCCGTCTTTTTTACGGGAATCCCCAAATAATTCGTCTCATACTGATATTTTCGGATCAAGGAAGGATTTCTAAGCAGCAAATCCGCTTCCAAAATATAGGCGTTTTCCACGAGCTTTCCGGCGCAAAGGACGGACAAAATATTGTTTGCTTCATTATAGGCCGCGTTTTCGATAAATCTGACGGAAGGATATTTATATAAAAGTTGATCGAATTGTTCGCCGAGATAGCCGCGGACTATATAAATTTCGGGTATTCCCGCCGAAATTACCGCATCGAGCAGAGAATCGATAATTCTCTGTCCCTTTACCCTTACGAGCGGTTTCGGCGTGTTCAGGGTAATGGGCACCAGCCGCGATCCGAAACCCGCCGCTATAAATATCGCCCGCTTGACGCGATACGGTTCCAATGCGGCAAAACCCGCTTCGGTAATTCCGTCTTCGTCCGTCAGTCCCCTTTCGCGCAGTTCCCCGATCGTCTTATTCACCGTGCCGACCGACATGCCGATTCTTTCCGCTATGCGGCGCTGCGATGCGCCGCCGCGCTCCGCCAGACATGCCAGCACTTCAAATTGTTTTCGCGTCAACAATGCTCTTCTCCTTCTTCCCGCGAACAGGCAGGGAAAGTTTCTTCCTTTGCAAAATATATACGATCCCTTTGACGAGCATATTGACGGCAAGAATCAACAGAGAAACCACCGCCACACATTCCAGCTTCGCCTGCGCTTCCAATTGGTTTATCAGCAGTGCCAAAGGTTTTGTGGAAATCGTCGCCAAAAAAGATACGGCAGATATGGTCATCATACAGTTTACGAAAAAGTATGCAAACATTTCCAAAATCGTGCCTTTACTTTGGGGAATAATTACATCCTTCACGATCCGCCAGCGGCTGATTCCCAAAGTCTGTCCCACGCTTTCGAGATTGGAATTGAGTTTTCCCAAAGAATTATACATCATGAGATACGGAGACGCAAAAAAGTGCATGAGGTTGACCATTATGAGAATGATTATCGTCCCGTATATAAAGCTGCCGTTGAACGTCAACGCATAGGAAAGCCCCAGCACGACGCCCGGAACGGCCAGGGAAACCACAGACATCAAATGCAGAAACTTCGTCGTTTTAGAAGGCATGCGCGCGGTCAGATATGCCGTCGTAAAAGCGGCGACGATTCCGACGACCGAAGTCCCCAGCGCGATCAAAAGGGAATTGAAAAGATACTCTCCGCCGCTTAAATCGAACGTCTCCAACACATGTTTGAAAGTGAAAGACATATCTTTCGGATATTTCCCCGAAAAGGCCAAAACGCAAAAAGAACCGATAAGGACGGCCGCAGCCGCGGCTACGAGTCCGCAAACGATGTAAGCAAACCCGTCGCGGAAAGAATTTTTTCTCAACTCGAAAGGACGGGTGACAAAGGACGCTTTCGCCCGTTCGCGGTTGAGCAGATCCGCTACGAACGCGATGAGGGCCGGAATCAACAAAAACAGACCGATCGCGCTCCCTTTTCCGAAATCCAACTGTCCGATCACTTCCTGATACATCATTACGGACAGCGTCGAGCATTTTCCTCCAACCATGAGCGGTACTCCGTAGTCCGTAATCGTCATCGTAAAGACCGAAAACGATGCCGAAATCAATGCTCTTTTAAGATACGGAAGCTCTATGGACAAAAGCTGCCGCCATTTAGAAATCCCGAGAACGGAAGCCGCTTCATACGGGGAAGCATCTTCATATTTCATGGCATCGTTCAGCATGAGAAACGCCACGGGAAAAGAATAAATCACCGATCCGATCACGATTCCCCGAAATCCGTAAATCGTCTGTCTCAGGTCCAGAAGATTCGTGACGATTCCGTTAGAACCGAACAAAATCGTCAGTCCCATGCCGATAGAAACGGAGGGAATGAGCATGGGCAAAATAAAAAGGACGGAAAACACCCCCGTACCCCTCACACGAGTGCGGCGAAGGCACCAAGCGAGAAGGAGCGCCAACGTCACCGAAATTACCGTCGCAAACAACGAAGCCGACAAAGAATGAAGCGCGGCCCGTCCGAATACGGGCGAACGCACGAGCCTTATAAAACCTTGTCCTTCGATAAAAGAAAACATTTTCAGAAGAGGGATTATGACCAAAGCGACAAATACCAGTCCCAGCGCCAATTTTCCCGCTTCCGAACGGACAGCTTTATTCCCCGTCTTTGTCATCTTTTACTCCTCCGGCGTATTTTGAAAGAGAATCGATTTTCGCACGCAAATTATCTACCACAAAACTTTTCACATATTCGTCGGCGGGAGAATTTACGATAACCTCCGGTCTATCCAATTGAACGATATGCGCCTCCCGCATGACCATGACTCGATCCGACATCGCAAAGGCTTCTTCCTGATCGTGCGTAACATAGATCATCGTCGTGCCGAATTCTTTTCTGATCTCCCGAATCTCCCGTCTTAAAGACAGTCGAGTGGCTACGTCCAACGCGGACATGGGCTCGTCAAACAGAATAATGTCGGGACTCAACACCAAGGTGCGGGCGATCGCCACGCGCTGCTGCTGGCCGCCCGAAAGCTCGGCCGGCTTCTTGTCCGCATGCTCCTTTAAGCCCATTCGCTCCAACATTTCCATGGCCTGAATTTTGGAAAGAGCCTTTTTCTCCTTGCGTATCTTTAACGCATAGCGCACGTTTTCCAACGCCGTCATGTTTTCAAACAACGCATAATTTTGAAAAACCACTCCGATATTGCGCTTCGACGCAGGCAGAAACGTGATATCCTCGCCCTTTTTCAAAATTTTTCCCTCGTCCGCTTCCGAAAGCCCCGCGATAATTCTCAAAAGCGTCGTCTTTCCGCACCCCGAAGGCCCGAGAACAGATAAAAATTCGCCGCGGCTGACATCAAAATTGATTGCCTCCAACGCGGTTTTTCCTCCAAAGGTCTTTTTCAAACCGGATATTTCCAAAATCTTTTCGTTTCTTTCCGCCATTTTTCTTCCGCTAATCCGCCAAGTTTTTTTGTTCACGTAATACTTTACGGTATTACGTGAAAGCGAGGACGTCCTCGCTTTCCGATCTCTATTTGCTCAATACTTCCATTTTTCCAAAAGTCTCGATTTCTCCGCAAGCGTGTTATTGCTCATATCTGCATAGCGGATGTCGGCAGGATAGTTTTCAATCGTAAAGTCCAAGTCTTTATAAATCTTTTCAGGGAAAAATTTTTGGTTATTTTCGATGTTGTATTCGCCCACTATAAAGTCGAAAACCTCTTTTACGCAGGCTCTGGTTTCCTTTCCCGCGATAATTGCGTTTCCGTACAGGGAATACGGCGCTCCCTCTTCAAAAAATAAAATCTTTAAATTCGCGCCGTCGTTGATTTGCGTCACCGCCTGCGCAGTCATTCCCAAACCTATCGCGACCTCGCCCTGCAACAGTTTATTTACCGGCCCCGAGCCCGAAGAGGTATAAGACTGAACGTTTTTCGTCAATTCGTCAAAATATCCGAACGCTTCCTCTTCCCCCCAAGCATTTACGAGACTTTTCAAAAACATATACCCCGATCCGGAAGATTTCGGGTTCGGCATGGAAATGAGCCCTTCGCCGTTTCCTCGGTATTCCGGTTTCAAAAGATCTTCGTAGGAAGCGGGTTCGGGCAAATTCTTCTTTTCTAAAACTTCTGGATTCACGATAATCGCTCCGCTGTTCCGAAGCTCGATAATATAATCGTCGCTCAAATTGACGTCGTCCGTATACATGCTTCGGTCATAGCCGCTCAAATCCGCCAAAATGCCCGCCTCCGAAAGCTGATCCAGATACACGTATTCCAAGCTATGCGAAATATCGCACTCCGTGTTCTTTCCTTCCGCTTTCAGTTTCGCCGCATGGTTTCCCGTTGACATATATTCCAAAATAATTTTATATTGCGGAAATTCCTCGTCCAGCCTCGATTGAAGATACTCGATCCGATAATCCTCTGCGCTGGTGTAGATGACGATTTTTTCTTTCCCGCCTCCGCAAGAAGCCAACATCGACGTTCCGATTCCCAAGGCAAGACACACGGCAAACAATTTTTTCATCTTCCTTTCTCCGTTCGTTTTTATCTGTTATTTTTCAATTACCGAACATAAATACGAATATATATCAAATGCGGCGTTCGTCTGAAACGACGCCGCATAATATTTTGAACGAATACATTCTATCACTCCCCTGTTCTTCTGTCAAGTATTTTTTGCATGTTTTTCGTTTTTTGGCAGATCTTGCCGAAAACCTTACCGAAAACCGCCTTTTCGCATTATACGACCTTTACCCCCAAAAGTCGGACAAGCTCCGCCGCCTGAAACGGATTGATCGTCGCCCCGCGAAGCTCCCGAAAAGTATCCGAAAGAATAATCCGCTCGATTTTACAGTCCGACAAGTCAATATCCTTTAAGGAAGTACGGAAAAAATCCGAACCGCTCAAATCCGTGCGCGCCAAAGTCATTTTCTTCCACTTCGATTCGGGAAAAGCGGAATCCTTGAACAGGCTGTCCTTCAATCGGCAATTTTCCCACACCGATTTCGTAAAATCTGCATAGCAAAACGAACTATCCTCGAACAGCCCGTCCTTAAAACGACTTTCCGAAAAATTGCAGCCGTCCCCTTTACAGACGGAAAAATTACAGCCCCTGAAATACCCTTCGGAAAAGCTGCATCCCGAAAAAATACAGTTCTCGAACTCCGCCCCGTAAAAGGCCGCGGACGAAAAACGACACCCCTCGAACACGCACTTTTTGAACCGCACCCGCTCGAATTCCGCTTCGGATAAATCTGCGCCCGAAAGGCGCTCCCGCTCGAACGACCGATTTTTTACGCAACCCTCTTCCGATTCCGCCAACACGCTCTCCAACATCTCAATCCCTCTCGATACGGCACCTCAGCCGCCCTTTCCTGCTCTCGCCCGAAATTTCCACGAGAAAAAATCTTCCCTTTCCCCGCACGGTCACTCGATCGCCCTCGTTCAGCTCCTTGGACGACCTCGGACAGAGCCGACCGTTGATGAACACCCGCTCCGCTTCGAAATACTTTTCCGCTTCCCCCCTCGAAAGGCGAAAGGCTGCGGCTACCGCGCAATCCGCGCGAAGAGAAGAGAGAAAACACGTCTCGCTTTCCCGCTCCTTCCTCTCAAACTCCGCCGTCTCCGCCCGAAAACACTTAACCTCCGTGCGGCGTACCCGCGTCAACTGCTCTTCGATAAACGGCGATATTCGCTCTGCACAATAGAGATACGCCCCGCCCGAAAAGGGAACGATATCCCCCAAGGTCGAACGCTCGATCCCCAGATTCAACAGCGCGCCTAAATAGTCCCGATGCGTCAGCTCCTCCGAAAATTTCGCGCTCGACGGAGAAATTTTCAGGCAGACGATCGGGAACGCTTCCTCGTAATCCCCGCTCCCGAAACGAATCATCTGCCGTTCCGCTCCTTCATAGCCGCCCCAAATCCAAACGCCCGCGTACGAAAGTTCCCGTTCCGCTCCGTAAAAATATTGCTGCTCCGTCGGGGACAAAAAATCGGTAAACGAATACCTGCCTCTCGCATAAGCCCGTTCGGCAAGTTCCGAAAACCGATTGCGCCACAATCTTTCCTCTTCGTTCACTTCCTTTCCTCCCCGAAGCGCTCCAAAAACGAATGGACCGTTCCCTCCTGCTTATACCCCGCCAATGTATCCAGCTGCACGTTATGAATACTTTGAAAGATGTTATTCTCCACGTTCGGATTTTCCTTCTTTAACTGCGCGATCCATTCCTTTACCCTTTTGCGGGCGGAAAACGCGGGTTCGGCCGAGGCCGTCCGTTCCGTAAAACGGCAGGCGCAGGCGATGAAGTCCAGACCGTTGAACTCCTTCCAGCGGAGAATGTCCGACTCTAAAATGCAATACAGGGGACGAATGAGTTCCATTCCTTCAAAATTCGTGCTCCTGATTCTGGGGAGCATGCCCTGTACCTGTCCCCCGTACAGCATCGCCATGAGCGTCGTCTCGATGACGTCGCTCTTATGGTGGCCCAAAGCGATTTTGTTACAGCCGAGTTCCTTCGCCTTTGCGTACAGGTGTCCTCTGCGCATGCGTGCGCAGAGATAACAGGGGGAATCCCCTGCCGCCGCTTCCGACGCGGCAAAAATATCCGTTCGGAAAATCTGCACGGGAACGTGCAGGAGCGCCGCGTTTTCCTCTATTTTTCTTCGGTTCGCTTCGTTATAGCCGGGGTCCATGACCAAAAAGATGAGGTCGAAATTCACCTCGCTATGACGGTGGAGCTCCTGCATGAGCTTCGCAAGGAGCATGCTATCCTTCCCGCCCGAAATGCAAACCGCGATTTTATCGCCCTCCGCGATGAGGCGGTATTTCTTTACCGCCAGCACGAAAGGCGACCAAAGCACTTTCCGATAAGTGGTGATGACGGAACGTTCTATTTCCTGATATTTTTCCAACTTCTTGGGCATCTTCGTCCTTCCCTTATTACGAGCCTATCCCGTTTCCGTACACGCCCGATATTTCTTTTATCGCCTCGCCCGCGGCGATCAGCCCCGTCACGGACGGCACAAACGCGATACTGCCCGGAACCCGAGGCTTATACGCGCCCTCTTCCCTCGCAGCCCTTTCCGAATCCGCCGCCGACACGGGAAGTTCCTTAGAATATACCACTTTGAGCTTTTCGATTCCGTTTTCGCGGCACAGCTTGCGCATGGCACGCGCGAGGGGACAAACGCTCGTCTTATAGATGTCCGTCACTTCAAACGCCGTCGGATCCAGCTTATTCCCCGCGCCCATACAGCTCACGACGGGCGTTCCCGCCTCCCGACAGGCCTTTACAATCGCAATTTTCCCCGCGAGCGTGTCGATGGCGTCGATGACATAATCGTAATCGGAAAAATCGAACGTTCCCGCCGTCTCCGACGTAAAAAAACAGTTCCGGCAGGTCACTTCGCATTCGGGATTGATGGCGCGGGCTCTTTCGGCGGCGGCTTCCGTCTTATACCGCCCCAACGTATCCGAAAGGGCGATGATTTGGCGATTGACGTTGGTCGGGGAAACCTTGTCGTTATCGACGAGCTCCAACTTACCCACTCCGCTCCTGACCAATGCCTCCACTGCGTAGCCGCCCACGCCGCCGATTCCGAACACGGCGACGCGCGCGCGTTTCAATTTTTCCATTCCCGATCTCCCGATCAGCAATTCCGTACGGGAAAATAAATTCATAACGCGCCTCCCTCGACTTCGTCCGCGGGGAAAGAACTTTCAGCGCCGCAAACGGGTATTTTGTTTTTTCGTTATCTTTTCTTACATTATAGCAAACCCGCGGCGCGGCCGTCAAGCGCGTATCAGAGGCGGCGGTATTTATTTTTATCCTCGGCCGTGATTTTGCGAATGACGCGGCAGGGATTTCCGCCGGCGAGGACGCCCGAAGGAATATCCTTCACGACCACGCTTCCGCCCGCGATTACCGTATTATCCCCGATCGTGACGCCGGGCATAATGCAGACGTGGCCGCCGATCCAAACGTTATTGCCGATTTTTACGGGAAAGGCGTATTCCAGCCCCGCGTTCCTGTCTTCGACGTCCAAAGGGTGTCCCGCCGCATAAATTCCGCAATCGGGGGCAATGAATACGTTGTCTCCGATTTCCACTTTCGTAGCGTCGAGAATCACGAGATTATGATTGGCATAAAAATTCTTACCCACAGAAATATTATAGCCGTAATCGCAGATAAAGGGCGGCTCTATGATAAAATCCCCCGCAAACTTTCCGATGATCCTGCGAAGAATTTCCTTTCGGCCTTCATAATCGCCGTACGGAAGCTGATTATATTTCTGACAGAGCGTTTTACAAATTTCCCGCTCCTTGAAAAACTCTTCGCAATGATACGGGTCGTACAATACTCCCAAAGCCAATTTCTCTTTTTCCGTCATCTCCGTCCCTCCCAAATTTTCTGTTTTATCTGATAATCAACAACTTCTCCCGCGCCCGCGTGATCGCCGTATACAGCCAGCGGTTGCGCTCCCCGCCGAACGCCCAAGATTCGTCGAACACCACTACGAAATCAAATTCCGAACCCTGCGCTTTATGGCAGGTGACGGCATAGGCAAATTCAAACCGACAAATGGGTTCCTCCGAAACCGATTTCAGTTGATGCAACAGCGCGAAATTGCTCTCGTGCACCACCGTCCCGTCAATGAGCTTCACCGCCCTGTCCCCGTAGGCGTGCGCGTATCGCCCCTCCGTGAAAACGGCCGTGTCGAAAGGCACCCACACGCTCTCGTCCGCAAAGTCCGCCTTGAAATCCATGGAAGCCAAAAAATCCATGCTCTCCCGTATATTGCTGCCCGTACCGATAATTCCGTTGACGAGATGGAAATTCCCGTCCTTATCCAACGGCTTCTCCCAATCGTTGAGCGTACAGATGAGCTTTTCCCCCTCTACGGGCAAAAGCGCGCTCTCGTCGATTCCCTTATATCCGCGGATTTCCCGATTCAGGGCCACGCGCGTTTTATTCCTGCCGCAGATAATTTGATCCGCTTTCAGAAAAATCCGCTTCCGCTCCGCGGGAGAGAGAAAATTCTTACCCACGACGCACACTTTATCGCCGTAATTTCCGTAGGGAATCGACTTCCCCTCCCGCGCCAGCGTCGCCACCTGTATGATCGGATTGTCCGACGCCTGACGCACGATCTCCGTCAACATATAGTCCGGATGTTCCAACAACCCGCAGGTGCCGTTGACGGGCGGAAGCTGCGCATTGTCCCCCGAAAACAGGCATTTGACGTCAAAGCTCAACAAATCCCGCAAGACGTCCTCTCCGATCATGGACGCTTCGTCCACGATGATCAGGCGAATTTTTTCGTCTATCTTTTCCTTTTTCGTAAACGACAGCGTTTCCCTTTCCACCACTTCTCCGTTTTCGTCTACGTCGAAATCGTCTTCGTCCCGCGTATAAATCAGGCTATGCACCGTCCCCGCCACCGTTCCGTTTCGGATGAGCACCGTCGCCGCTTTCCCCGTCGGCGTGACAAAGACCGCTTCGCTCCCCGCCTTCAAATGCAAAACGTCCTGCACCACATGATTGATGAGAAACGTCTTTCCCGTCCCCGCATATCCCGCCAATACGAAAACTCGGTTGTCCGTATTCAAAAACCACTCCGTTATTAATTTTTTCGCGTTCTCCTGATCGGCCGTCAATTCCCTTTCCATAATAAGATCATTATACCATATTCCCCGCAAAACGGCAAGCATTTATCGAACGTTTGTTTGTGCTTGTTTCCGAAAAAAAAGACGGATTTCTCCGTCCTCTTTTTCCTTCTATTTTCTTACAAATTTCATGACGAGTATTTTTCCGCCGTAGCGCACCGATACGTCTATTCTGCCCTTTTCCACGGAAAATTCCTTCTTCTTTTCCATTCCGCCGAGGTCGGCAAAAATCGTCAGCTTATTCGTCTCGGGGTCATAGCTGTATTTCGCTCCCTTCTCCCATTTATGCCCGTCCTTTTCTTTACAGAACAGTTTCAGCTCGCCCTTGGGTCGGAGCTCTATTCTGAGATAGTCGAAATCGTCCGTACGTTCCTCGCCGCCGAAAAAAATCTGTTCGCATTCATAAGTTCCCAAATAGGGCTGCGCCACGTCTTTGAGCCCGCCCAGCGCCGAAACATTGAACAAAAGCGGCGAAAGCACCGCCGCAGAGGCGAATGCCGCACTCTTTAAGATAATTCGCTTTTTCATATCGTTCAGTATGCGTTTATCGCAGTCTTTTTATGTATCCGAAAAAGCCTCAGAAAGAGTCCTTATCCTTTGAATGTTTTCTGCGCCCGGCGCGGAGAATGCTCAACACGACGAAATATACCGCCCATGCGCACAGAAAACCGAACGCTGCTCCCGAGATATCGATTCCCACATCGCCGAACGACGGCGCCCGACCGTCCGAAAAAAATTGCAGCCCCTCATCGCAAAAGGGAATGACGATCCCGACAAGCGACGGGATAAAAACCCACAGTTTTTTTCGGGTATAGGAAAGATATGTAAAAAACAACAGAAAACCCATCAGCGCATATTCGCAGAAATGCGCCAGCTTACGAATGACGTGTTCGCTGATCTCTATATCCCGCCCCGGCACCAAAGCATTGAAAAAATTCTCCACGAGCTCTTTGACAAAAGAGCTCTGCACGGTCGATTCCGCCGCCGTTTTCAAGGAATTTGAAAATATCCAGCAGACAAAGGCGGCCGTCGAAAGAGTGAGTGCTATGCGGAGTATCCATTTTTTACTGTCCGTCTTCATCTTCACTCCTTCGGCTCCGTTCTCAATAACAGAACCCGATGTCAAATACTCAATAGTACAGTCCGAAGAATTTCTTGACGGGCTTCGTCTTCTCTATCGTTATCGGCTTATCTTCGAGAAGCGCAAGCATATTTTCCTGTATCCTCTCGAAGCGATCGTAAAATCCCGCTTCTTCGATAGCTTCCTTCGCCGCCGCATACTTGGGCGCCCTCTCCTGCATGTTATGCGTGTCCGTCCCGAGACAATGGACAAATCCGTGTTCGAGCATCGCAAACGCCATCGCGCTGTCCTCTTTTTTGAGAAATGCCTGCGTATTTACCTGCAACAGGCACCCCATGTCCAAGAGCTCGGACAACAGAGCGGGCTTTTTCCGCGCTTCGTCGTATCGCTCTACGTGCGCGATGACGGGAATATAATCCGTTGAGGAAATAAAGTCCTCCAAACGCCGCCAAAGCCCTTTATTCCATGCGGTAGTAAAGGGAAGTTCCGCCAAAATATACCGCGTGTCCCCGATCGCCATCGAACAAATGGATTCGTCCGAGGCCGCCATCTCCGCCGCAAAATGCACTTCCGCGCCCAAATACGTCTCCATTCCCTCGGGAATCAGATCCTTGATCCGACGAAATGCGTCTGCCCGAGCCTCCAAAAATTGTTTCGGACTGCGCTTCCGTCCGTAATAGTGGGACGTGAACACCACTTTATCCACTCCCTGTTCCAGAAGGCTCTTCATTTGTTCCGACGATACCCCTTCGTCTATTGCTCCGTCGTCGATGCCGGGCAATATATGTGTATGCAAATCTGTCATTTTTATTTCCTGTTTTCTCCTTTCGGAGAACGACCTTTTTACTTTCTTCCTTCTCTCGTATGTATCTCCCGACTGCGGCGGAGATCGCTTTTTACGTATCTCCGCCGCAAAAATCGACGGGAGCTTATCATATCGTTTCGGTTCTTATCTTTCTCTGATTTGGTTCTTATTTTTTCAACCGATTATCTGAAATACTTCACGCCGCTTTCGAAAATCTTCATGTTGAAGTTCCCTTCGATATTCTTATACAGGTTTTCGCCCGTGCGTTCCGAATGCCCCATTTTCCCGAACACCCTGCCGTCGGGAGAGGTGATTCCTTCGATCGCCCACATCGAGCCGTTGGGATTATAGGGCGACTGCATGGTAGGGCTTCCGCTCAAATCCGCGTACTGCGTGGCGATCTGGCCGTTTTTCCGCATTTCTTCGAGCGCTTCCGAAGGCGCGACGATTTTTCCTTCCCCGTGAGAGACGGGGACTTTATACACTTCGCCCACCTTACAGGCGGAAAGCCAAGGGGACAAATCCGAAGCCACGCGGATATCCACCACTGTGGAGACGTGACGGGAAATGTTATTGAACGTCAGCGTCGGGGATTTTTCCGTCATGGGAAGCACTTTCCCGTAAGGCACGAGCCCCAGCTTGATGAGCGCCTGAAAACCGTTGCAGATTCCCAAAATCAATCCGTCGCGGGTTTGAAGGAGCTTTTCAATCTCCTCCGCGATATACGGATTTCTGAACGTCGTGGCAATGAATTTTCCGCTGCCGTCCGGTTCGTCGCCGCCCGAAAAACCGCCGGGGAACGCAATGATGTTCGCGCGGGCAATCGCGCCCGCGATCGCCTTGACGCTCTCCTCGATGTCCGAAGCGGAACGGTTCTTTACGACGACCGTCTCCGTCTCCGCCCCCGCAAGGCGGAATTTCCGAGCCGTGTCGAGCTCGCAGTTCGTGCCGGGGAACACGGGAATGAACACGCGCGGCCGCGCGCATTTCGTCGAAATGTTCACATATTTCTTCGACGCGGCAAAATCGCAGTTTTCCGCCTTTCCCTCCGCGGGCGCCGTCGTCGCAAAGACGCTTTCGAGCGGGGTCAGGTATGCGTTTATCGCGTCGGACAGGGAAACGCTCTCTCCGTCCGAAACGAACGCGTTCCCCGTCGCTTCGCCGATATATTCCTTTTCGATTTCCTTTGAAAGCAGTTTTTCGTCCTTTACGGCGACGATCAGATCGCCGTAAGATTCCCGATACAAATCCGAGGCGCCCTGCGCAAAGTTTACGCCCACGCCGTTGCCCAAAGCGCTCTTGATGACCGCCGCTCCCGCGCCGCCGTTCTCGACGACCGTCGCAAAAGTAATATTCCCGTTTACGATATTCTTATACGTTTCCGCATAGACCGACTTCAATTTTTCAAAGTCGGGGACGAACTGTCCGTCCTTCGGAACGGGAAGCCGCCACAGCTTCTCTCCGCCCTTCAATACGTTATCGATGAGCTTGCTCGCTTTCGCAGGCGCGAGCGCAAAGGAAATGAGCGTGGGAGGGACGTGGATATGCTCGAAGGTGCCGCTCATGCTGTCCTTGCCGCCGATGGCGCCCAAGCCCAGACCTATCTGCGCATACACCGCGCCGAGAAGCGCCGACGTCGGGACGCCCCATACTTTCGCGTCGGGGATCATGCGCCGGAAAAATTCCTGCAACGTCAGGCGGATATTCCGATAATCCGCGCCCGCCGCCACTACTTTGGACACGGAAGCGACGATGGAATAAATCGCGCCGACAAAGGGGCTGGTTTCCATGAGATACGGGGAATAGCCGTAAGCGGAGACCGTGCAGACGTCCGTTTCGCCGCCGCAGATTTTCGCCGCCATGGCGATTGCGGGCGTAAGCTGGTTCTTGCCGCCCCAAGGCATATACACCGACCGCGCGCCGATCGTGGAATCGAAAGTCTCCGAAAGCCCCTTTTTCGCGCAGACGTTGAGGTCGGAAAGAACTTCCTTCGTCTTTTCCTTGAAATCCACCTGTTTTTTATCGAACCAATGCGTGACTTTGTCCGAAATCTCCGCGTCGGCGGTCTGTTTCACGCCGTTGGTGTTGAGAAATTCGCGGGAAATGTCCACGATGGGGCGCCCCTTAAAGAGCATCTTCATTCTGCCCGTATCCGTGACGACCGCCACGGGCGTCGCGGAGAGGTTCTCCTCCGCCGCAAGCGCGATGAACGCATCCGCGTCCTTCGCGTCCACCACCACCGCCATGCGTTCCTGAGATTCGGAAATTGCCAGCTCCGTGCCCGACAAGCCCTCGTATTTCTTGGGAACCTTATCGAGGTCTATCGTCAGTCCGTCCGCAAGCTCGCCGATTGCCACCGACACGCCGCCAGCGCCGAAGTCGTTGCATTTTTTGATTTTCCGTGTCGCCTCCTTATTGAGGAACAGACGCTGCAATTTGCGCTCGGTCAAGGGGTTGCCCTTCTGCACCTCCGCGCCGCAGGTCTCCACCGAGTGCGCGTCGTGCGCCTTGGAAGAGCCCGTCGCTCCGCCGCAGCCGTCGCGCCCCGTCTCGCCGCCCAAAAGGAGGATAATATCCCCCGCCTTCGGCGCTTCGCGGTAGACCATGTCCTTACGCGCGCCGCCGACGACAAAGCCCGTTTCCAGACGCTTGGCTTTATAGCCCTCGTGATAGACTTCGTCCACGATTCCCGTCGCAAGGCCGATCTGGTTGCCGTAGGAGGAGAAACCCGCCGCCGCGCGTTGGGTGATCGCGCGCTGGGGGAGTTTTCCCGCAAGCGTGTCTTCCAGCTTTTCCCGCGGGTCGGAAGCGCCCGTCACGCGCATCGCCTGATAGACGTACGTGCGGCCGCTGAGCGGGTCGCGGATGGCGCCGCCCAGACAGGTCGCCGCGCCGCCGAACGGCTCGATTTCCGTGGGGTGGTTATGCGTCTCGTTCTTGAACATGACGAGATATTTTTCCGTTTTTCCGTCGATTTCCGCGTCGATACAGATAGAGCAGGCGTTGATTTCGTCCGAAACGTCGAGGTTGTCGAGCTTTCCGTCCTTTTTCAGCTTCTTTGCCGCAATCGTCGCAAGGTCCATCAGACAGGGATATTTATCGGGGCGGGAACCGTTGATTTCCTCGTACAAATCGCGATAGAGATGATACGCCTTCTCCACAGAACGGTTTTCGGAGGTGATTTTTATGTTTCTCAATTCCGTCGCAAACGTGGTGTGGCGGCAGTGATCCGACCAATACGTATCGATGACTTTGAGCTCCGTCTCCGTCGGGTCCCTGCCCTCGTCCTTGAAATAATCGCGCACGAAAGCGAGATCCTCCGTGCTCATCGCAAAGCCGATTTTTTTATGGTAGGCGGCAATTTCTTCGTCCGTCCGGCCGATAAAGCCCTCCACGTTTTTGACGTCCGCGCTTTCCAACGTTTCGCGCCTGAGCGTCGCGGGCTTTTCCAAACCGACTTCCTCGCTCTCCACGGGGTTGATAAGGTGCTTTTTGATGGCGGAAAGCTGTTCGTCCGTGACGCCTTTCACCGCGTACACCTTCGCGCATTTGACGAGGGGACGCGACTTTTTCGTGAGGAGCTGCACGCACTGCGCCGCACTGTCCGCGCGCTGATCGTACTGACCCGTCAGAAAACTGACGGCAAATACCTTATAGCCTTCGGGAATTTCCATGGTTTCCAAATATACGTTATCCACGGGAGGTTCGGAAAAAACCGTGCCGAGCGCCGCGGAGAGTTCCGCCTCGCTCAATCCCTCCACGTCGTATCTCAAAATCAAACGGAAATCCTCCGTATCGATATTCAGCAGGGTCTTGATGTCCGCCGCTTCCTTTTTCGCCTGTACGTTGTCCTTCTTCTCTACAAAAATTCTGTAAATCATACGTCTCCTTATTATTCGGCGGGGATGTCCCGATATTTGATTCCGATGTCCTTCCTGTAATGCATGCCTTCGAAGTGAATTTTTTCGACGTTTCTATACGCCTTCTGCCGCGCTTCCTCTATCGTCGCGCCCTTCGCGCATACCCCGAGCACGCGCCCTCCGTCCGTCACCAGCTTGCCGTCCTTCCTCTTCGTGCCCGCATGACAAAGTATGACGTCGCTGTCCAGCGCTCCGATGCTGATTTCCTTGCCCTTTTCGTATTTCAGAGGATAGCCGCCGCTCGCAAGCACCACGCACACGCATGCGCCCCGCTCCCATTCCACTTTGATTTCCGAAAGGCGCCCGTCCGTCACCGCCTCGAAAATTTCCATGAGATCCGTCTTTAACATGGGCAGGACGACCTGCGTCTCGGGGTCTCCGAAACGGGAATTATACTCGATGACCTTCATTCCGTCCTTCGTCTTCATGAGCCCGAAATACAGCACGCCTTTGAACGTCCTTCCTTCCGCGTTCATCGCGGCGATCGTGGGAAGCATGATCTTTTCCATGGTCTCCCGTTCCGTCTTCTCCCCATAGAAGGGCGCGGGGGAAAACGTGCCCATACCGCCCGTATTCAGCCCCTCGTCGTTATCCAGCGCGCGTTTATGGTCACAGCTCGTCACCATGGGGACTATCGTCTTTCCGTCCGTAAACGCGAGCACGGAAACTTCGGGACCTTCCAGAAATTCTTCGACGACGACTTTATTCCCCGCCGCCCCGAACTTCTTGTCCAGCATGATTTCCTTTAATCCCTCCTCCGCTTCCTTCAAATCGCGACAGATGAGAACGCCCTTGCCCAGCGCCAGACCGTCCGCTTTGAGAACCACGGGAAACGCGCCGTTTCGGATATAGGCGAGCGCCTTTTCATATTCGTCGAAAATTTCGTATTTTGCCGTCGGAATTCCGTATTTTTTCATGAGCTCTTTGGAAAAAGCCTTGCTCGCCTCGATGATCGCCGCGCGGCGGTTCGGCCCGAACGCGCGATGCCCGCGGTTTTCCAGCTCGTCCACGACGCCCAGCGCCAAGGGATCGTCGGGCGTAACCACGGTATATCCGACGTCTTTATGCGCGTCCAGCCAATCGCCTACCGCCTTCGCGTCGCAGTAGTCCACGTCTACGAGCTCGGCAAGTTCGCCTATTCCCGCATTGCCCTTCATCGCGTAAATCTTATCTACTTTCGGCGATTTTTTCAGCGCCTGTATCACGGCATGCTCTCTGCCGCCGTTGCCGATAACCAAAACGTTCATGTTTTCTCCTTTTTTCAAACTTTATATCGCAGGAATCAAAGCCAATATCAATCCTATTATAAACACCGCCCATTCGCCGATTTTACCCATTGTCAAGCGATAGGAACTCGGTTCTCCGTCGCAAGGGGTACGCTCGTTCCAGCAGGAATGCCATTTATTTTCCCACTTACAGAGAGAATAATTGAAATACAGCGTCGGTACGGAAATCGCCATGAGCAACAGATACGGAAGCAAAAACACAAAGTTTCCGTTAATGAGAATGTTCGTCGCACCGACAACGGCCGTTATACATAGCATGATCATCATATTTCTGTCTTTTCTTCCCTTATTCACGGCAATTTTCCCTCCACGGATATGACTTCATACCCCGTTTCCATGACAACCGTATCGAACGAAAGCGTTTCTTCCGCAGCGTTTCCCTCCGATAAGGATTCTCCGCCGATGTTTACCGTGCGGACTATGTCTTCATATAGAATATTTCTAAAAGTCACTTCTATCGCGACGGAAAATTCTCCGATGTCCTTTTTCGCCGTTATTTTCACCGTGTATTCGTCGGGATTGGTAACAAATCCGTTCTGTCCGCCAGTCGCATACACCGAAATTTCTATGTATTCCCGATAGTTTTCGAGCGTCAATTCCCTGTCTCTGTTGAGATACCCGAAAAAACGTATTCCCTGAATCATCAGAACGAGAAGGATAAAACAGATACAGAGAACCTTTCCGAATCTTCGCTCCCCGTCCGAAAATCCGTTTTCTCCCGAAGGCAAAACCTCGACATTTTCCCAATCCGTATCGTTCATCTTTTCCCGCAATTCTTCGTAATAGCTCTTTTCGGCGGGAGCGACGGTCGGAGAGGAAGCTGAGGGAGAAGAAGCAGGAGATACGGGAGTGGCGGACAATTCGGGCGCCGACGGGCATTCGATATCGGGCGAAGAGGAGGAATCTGTTTCAGAAACCGACGAGCGTTCGCTATCGGACAAAACGTCGGAAGCTCTTTCGGAAATCGACGAACCTTCCGAATCAGACAAAGCATCAGAAACCAACGGGCGTTTAACCTCAGACGACGCATGAAATGACGGCTCGGAAACGGAGAACGGAAAAGCGGGCGCGGCGGAGTTTTTTTCCGCAAGATCTTCGCCCGACAGAAGCTCTTCGACATCGATGTGCAAGGCGTCGGAAAGCGGCAGCAGAAATTCCGCCGAAGGGAAAAACCCCGCTTCCCAGCAATCTACGTCGTACGCGCCGACGTTTAATTTTTCCGCGAGCTCCTCCTTCGTCAGTCCGAGCGCTTCCCGCTTTTCGCGGATATACTTTCCGCATTTCTCCTTATCCATTCTCTTCCCCTTATTGAACAGGATTTCTCACTTTATATTTATCGGCATTTCATCGAGTATGCGGGTCTTACGTCCCGTCTTTTCGATTTTGCCTTCGCATAATAATTTTACGCAGAGCGGTAAAATCTCATGCTCGATTTTGAGGATACGCGCCTGCAAAGATTCGGGCGTGTCGCCGTCCTCGACGGGAACCGCGCGCTGCATGATGATCGCGCCCGCGTCTACGTCCGCCTCCACAAAATGCACCGTGGCGCCGCTGACCTTGACCCCGTACTCTATCGCCGCCTCGTGCACTTTGAGTCCGTAAAAGCCCTTGCCGCAAAAGCAGGGGATCAGCGACGGATGAATATTGATGACCCTGTCTTTGAAAGTATCCAGAAAGCCCGCGGGAATGATTTTCAGCCAGCCTGCAAGAACGATATAGTCCACTCCGCCGCTCTGCAACAGCTCCGTCAGCTTTTTATAGAGCTCCTCCAAAGAGGGATAGTCCGACTTGGAAAATACCGCCGTCTTTATCCCCGCTTTTTCCGCGCGGGCAATCGCTCCGATCCCCGCCTTGGAGGCAATCAGGTATTTGATTTCACAAAATTTTTCCCGCTCGTTGGCGTCGATAATCGACTGAAAATCCGTGCCGCCGCCCGAAGCGAATACCGCAATCCTTTTCATTTCAGCGTCACGCCCTTGCCCGAAACGGTCTTTCCGAGCAAGACGACTTCCTCGCCGCTCTCTTCGAGAGATTTTTTCGCCGCCGCGGCGTTTTCGGGAGATACGCACACCACCATTCCGATGCCCATATTAAAGGTATTATAAATCTGCTCGTCGGAAATTCCCGCCTTTTCCTGCATGACGCGGAACACCGCGGGCACTTCATACGAATGTTTATCGATTTCACAGCCGATTCCCTCAGGGAAAATACGCGGAATGTTTTCGATAAACCCGCCGCCCGTGATATGCGCGATTCCCTTTACGGGGACCTTTTCTATCAGCGAAAGAATACTCCTGACGTAAATTTTCGTCGGCGTCAGCAGGACTTCCGCGAGCGTGCCGCCGAGGCGGTCGTCGTATTTCTCCATTTCCGCTTTATCCGAATCCCCGAACAGCTTTCTCACCAGAGAATAGCCGTTGGAATGGATTCCGCTGGATTTGATGCCGAGAAGGACGTCCCCCGCCGCGATATCTTTGCCGTTGATCACTTTCTTTTTATCGACGATACCGACCGCAAATCCCGCGAGGTCGTATTCGCCGTCGGGATAGAAGCCGGGCATTTCCGCCGTCTCCCCGCCGATGAGCGCACACCCTGCCATGCGGCAGCCCGCCGCGATTCCTTTGACGACCTCCGCTTCCGCCTCGGGGTACAGTCTTCCGCAGGCGTAATAATCGAGAAAGAAAAGAGGTTTCGCACCTTGGCACACGATATCGTTTACGCACATCGCGACCGCGTCGATCCCGATGGTGTCGTGCTTGCCGAGCAGAATGGCGTATCTGAGCTTCGTTCCCACGCCGTCCGTTCCCGCCACCAGAACGGGCTCCTCCATTTTCTCGCCCGCGATCGAATAGAAACCGCCGAACGAGCCGATATCGCCCAAAACATTGTCATCGTATGTGGTCTTGACATATTTTTTCATGAGTTCCACCGCTTTGTAGCCGCGCGTCACGTCTACGCCGCTGTCTTTATAGGATATTGCCATAACCTTGTTTACTCCTCTTTACTTCCGTAATGTTATATTTACCAAAATTTACTCAAATTTGAATTTTCCGGACTCTTCACCCTCAGGACTGTATGGATACTTTCCGTCAAAACAGCCGAGGCAAAAGCCGATTTTTGCCGCTTTACAGCTTTCCGTGAGCTGGTCTATCGTCAGATATTTCAAAGAATCCGCGCCGATATATTCGCAGATTTCCCTTTCCGTCTTATTGGCGCCGATGAGCTGGCTATACGACTGCATGTCGATTCCGAGATGGCAGGGGTGCCTGATGACGGGGGAACAGATGCGCAAATGCACCTCTTTCGCGCCCGCTTCTTTGAGCATGCGCACGATGCGCCGCGACGTCGTTCCCCGAACGATGGAATCGTCGATGAGCACCAATCTCTTTCCCTGAATGTTCGCCCGCAGAGGGTTCATCTTTACGCTGACGCTGTCCTCCCGCATTTTCTGGTCGGGCTGAATGAACGTCCTGCCCACATAGCGGTTCTTTTCCAGCGCCTCTACGTACGGGATTCCCGAAACCTGAGAATAGCCCCTCGCCGCGACGATGGCGGAATCGGGTACTCCCGAAACGATGTCCGCTTCCACGGGATAGTTCTGCGCCAAAATTCTCCCCGCGGCCATGCGGGTTTCGTACACGCTGCAACCGTCGAGAATACTGTCGGGACGGGAAAAATACACGTATTCGAAAATACACGCCGCAGGCTTGCACCTGCCCGCTATGCGGTGCGAGTGCATTCCCGCGCTGTCTATCACCAGCACTTCGCCCTGCTCTATATCCCTGAGAAAATTCGCGCCCACGGCGTCCAGCGCGCAGCTCTCGGAAGCGACTACGATATCGTCCATATTTTTCCCGACACACAAAGGACGGATTCCGTAAGGATCGCGCACCGCGATGAGCTTATCCGTCGTCATGACGACGAGCGCATAGGAGCCCTTGAAACATTCGCACGCCTTCAACACGCCCCGCACGATGTCCCCGTCGGAAAACTTATTGATGAGCATGGCTATCGCTTCCGAATCCACGGTCGTCTGAAAAACCGCGTTGTCGGCGATGAGCTCTGCCCGCAGGCGGTCGGCATTGGTGAGATTGCCGTTATGCGCCACCGCCATTTTGCCGCACTTTCCCGTAAACACGATGGGCTGCGCATTGACCGCGAGGCTCGCCCCCGTCGTCGAATAGCGCACGTGGCCGATGGCGATATCCCCTTCGGGAAGGGACGACAGGGCGTTCCCGGAAAATACTTCGGGAATCAGCCCCATGCCTTTTTGATACTCGATTTTATTCGCGTAAGCCACAGCGATTCCGCAGCTCTCCTGGCCGCGGTGCTGCAAGGCGTACAGCCCGTAATACACCGTATTCCCCACGTCGCGCGTCTCGGGGGAATATACCCCGAACACGCCGCACTCTTCGTGCATGCCGTCAAACACGGGTTTTATGTCTCTCGAATACATATGTTTTCCTTTGAATATACTTTCGGACAAAAAACGGCAAAGGCCCCTTTACCGCCAAAGTAAAGAGGCGCAAACCGCTGAATCGCCGTTTTATTCGGCTTCGGACAGCCGTTTGAATACTTCCTTGTAAGCGTCCTCAACGCCGCCCATGTCGCGGCGGAATCTGTCCTTATCCAGCTTCTCGCCCGTCGTCATGTCCCAGAAACGGCAGGTATCGGGCGAAATTTCGTCCGCCAGCACGATCTCGCCGTGATAACGGCCGAATTCCAGCTTGAAGTCGATGAGATTGATATTCATCTTCTTGAAGAACTCGATCATGATGTCGTTGATGGCAAACGCCATGTTCTTGATCGTCTCGATCTCTTCCTTCGTTGCAAGCTCCATGGCGAGCGCGTGATAATCGTTGATCATGGGGTCGCCCAGATCGTCGTTCTTATAGCTGAATTCGAGCACGGGACAAGCGAGTTTCGTGCCCTCGGGAATCCCCAAACGCTTGGACATGCTCCCCGCGGCCGTATTGCGGATAATCACCTCCAAAGGTACGATCTGAACCTTCTTCACGATCGTTTCCCGATCGGAAATTTCCTCTACGTAATGGGTGGGAATCCCCTTCTTCTCCATTAAACGGAACATCATGTTGCTCATCTTGTTATTGATGACACCTTTGCCCGCAATCGTGCCCTTTTTCAGACCGTTGAACGCCGTCGCGTCGTCCTTATAATCGACGATGACCAAATCGGGATTGTCGGTGGCGAATACTTTTTTCGCTTTTCCTTCATACATCTGTTCTTTCTTTTCCATTTTTCTATCTCCTTAAATCTGCTTGATTTTTCCGTTCGTTAAAGTTAAAGCATTTCCTGCAACGCCTTGTCGTCGGCGTTGATCTTTACGCGCATTTCCGCCTTATAATCTTCCAGCTTCGCCGCGATTTCGGGATATTTGATTCCCAAAATCTGCAACGCCAAAAGCCCCGCGTTCTCCCCGCCGTTGACGCCCACCGTCGCCACGGGGATTCCCGAAGGCATCTGCACGATCGACAAAAGGCTGTCCAGCCCGCCCATCATGTCCGTCTTGACGGGAAGCCCTATCACGGGAAGCGTCGTCGACGCGGCAATGACTCCGCCGAGGTGCGCCGCCTTTCCCGCCGCACAGATGATTACTTCAACGCCGTTCTTCCGCGCGGAAGATGCAAACTCATGCGCTTCCTCGGGCGTACGGTGCGCGGAAATGACCCGCACCTCCGTCTCCACGCCGAACTTCTTCAAGACCGCCGCCGCGGGTTTTACCACTTCAAAATCCGATTTACTGCCCATTAAAATTGCCGCTTTCGCCATATTTATACCTGACCTCCCGTCAATATTCTTTCAAAACACAAAATGCCGTTCCGTAAAAAAACGGGGCATTTTTTCTCCTTCCGCACGATTATCAAAAATGAAAAAAGCACAGCCACCGCAAGAGTGCGGCCTGTACTTCGTTCACAAGACTGTATCGGAAAATAAGGGGGCTGAATTCCCCTTTGAAAAATCTATGCGAAAATTCTTTCCGCACAAAGAAGAAACGCCGCCCGATATGAGGCGCAGAAGTCTGTTATAGAGTCCGTCACGCTTGCGTTTCATGAAATCAAAACCTCTTTTCTCTTTCGTTTTTTATTGTGTTTTCCGATTTTTTATTTCCCGATTTCGATTCGCGACTATATTATACCAAAATCGGACGCGAAAAGCAAACGGCTGAAAGAGAAAAAACGTTCCCTTCCTTCTTTGTAATTTTTTCACAAATCGAGTAATAAATTTGTCAAATCGTTTTTTTTCGCCGATTTTTCCCCTGTATTTGACAAATTTTCATCTTCGGAATATAATGTATCCCAAAGATATTTCGCCTATGACGGCAAAAAGGAGTTTCGGAAAATGACAGCACGGAACAAAGGCGTCCCCGCTTCGGAACGCAAAAGACGCACGGGCAGCATAGCCAAACACATCTCCTTTACGGGCGTCTTTGCGGCGCTCTGTTTCGTCGCGACCGTCATCGTAAAAATCCCCCAGCCCTCGGGCGGATATTTCAACCTCGGAGATGCGTTCGTTCTCCTCTCGGGCTGGTTTCTCGGTCCCGCTTACGGCGCCGTTGCCGCAGGCCTGGGTTGCGCTTTGGCGGACCTCGCGCTCGACGGCGCGATTTATGCACCCGCTACTTTCGTCATCAAAGTCGCCATGGCCGTCCTCGCTTATTTTATCGCCAAATTATTCAAAAAATTCATTAAAAAGGAAAAGCTCGACGTGCTTCCCCGTATCCTCTCCGCAATCGCCGCGGAATCCCTCATGGTCGGCGGTTACTTCTTCTACGAAGCGGTATGCCTCGGCCTCGGATTAGGGGCTGCCGCGGGAATCGTGAGCAACGTCCTGCAAGGCTTGGTCGCGCTGTTCGGCTCCGCGCTTCTGGCGGGAGCGCTGTATCCCCTGCGCCCCGTCCGCAACTTCTTTCCGAAGCTCGGCTGAAAATTCGACACAAAAAAACAGACAGAGTGCGCGCCTTGCGTACCCTGTCTTATTTTTTATCCTTTGAGCGATAAAATGCCAGGCTTGCGACAAAAATCGCCATGGGAATGACGGCATATCTCAATCCGCCGCAAAGTCTCAAAGTTTTACAAATCAAAAGCGATCGCCGTGATGTCGTCGGAAAATTTTCCGCCCGAAAATACCGTGAGCGCCGTCTTTAACTTCGAGATAAAATCTTCCGCGCCGTGCGATTGAAGAAGCACGCTCTCCGCGCGTTCTATGCCGAACAAATCCCCCGCGGAATTGGCGCATTCCGTGACTCCGTCCGTGAGCAAAACCAAAACGTCTCCCTTTTCAAAGGGAATTTCCCGCTCCGCATAGACAAAATCGGGAATCCAATTGGAAATGGGCGGCGCGGGAGATTCTATTTCGTTGATTCCCGGGCCGTTCTTCAAGAGAATGGGCGCGTTGTGCCCCGCCGCCGCATAGCGGATTTTTTTCTCCCTTTCGTCGATCCTCACCGCCGCTACCGTGATGTACGACCGTTCGTCGAGATTGAGTTCCTTGAATTTTCCGCTCAGCAGGCAGAGCGCGTCCGCGAGGGAAACCTGCTTGCGGTCAAAGCCCGCCTTGACGAACGCGGATAACATTCCCGCGGAAATTCCCTTGCCCGAAACGTCGGACAGTATTCCGTAGGTCTGGCCGTTCAGCTCGTACACGTCGGGCAGGTCGCCGCCGATTTCCAGACAGGGAATATACAGATAGGCATAGGAGATTCCGCCCGCGCTCTTTCCCGCGGGAAGAAGCCGCTGCTGAATCCGCCGCGCGGACAGCATTTCCCGCGCCAGCTCCGTCTGATAGGTGCCGTCCGTAAGCCCCAAAAAAAGTTTCCCTTTATCGTCCGCGGGTAAAATGCGGATGCGAACGGTGATTTTATCCGTCCTGTCCGCGCGGCGGACGTCGGCGGAAACGGTGTCCGACTTCTCCGCCTGGTCTTTGACCGCCGCCTGCATGACGTTCCGAAACGCGCAATATACGCACGAGGCGCCTTCGCCGCAGGCCTTCGCTTCCTCGCCGCAGCCGAGCGCTTCTTTTAAGCTGCCCTTTCCCTTCGCGCGGTCGGAAAAACAGCGGCGGAAAGCGGCGTTCGTAAATCGCACGCGCAGTCTGTCGTCGAACACGAATATCCCCGCGGGCATTCTGTTCAATATCTTTTTGTAAATTCCGCCTAACATTCCCTATCCTTTCTCCTCGTCTCCGCGCGTCAGCGGTACATTTTCAAACCGCGCTCGATCCGCGCGTCAAACTCCAATCCGTCGTACAACTCCCCGTCCAGCTGCACCGTACAGGGCTGCGACGGAACTATTTTCACCCGCTCGCACAAAAAGTGCTCCGCGGCGGGATAATCCAAGACTTTTCCTTTCATGAGATAGAGAAAAGCCTTGACAATTTGCGCCTTTCCCATACATTCCACCGCCATGACGTCGATTTTTCCGTCGTCTATGACGGACGCGGGACAGATGCGGATTCCTCCGCCGATCTGCGTGCCGTTGCACGCCACCGCGATCAGCGCTTTATGGGTTTCCCTGCGTTCCCCGCTCTCTATCTCGATTTCATAGCCCTTAAAGGTGAACAGGCTCTGCAACAGGCTTAAAAGATATTTGATCTTTCCCTTGACGAAACGCCCCTTCTTGCACCGAACCAAAACGTCTACGTCCATGCCCAGCCCGCCCACGTTCATGCAGCGGACGCCCCCGACGCAAAGAAAATCCGTCGCCTTCGTCTCCCCGCTTAAAATGATTTCCGCCGCCCGCGCCGCGTTCGACGGAAGCCCCGCCGCGGCGGCAAAATCATTCCCCGTGCCCGACGGGATTAATCCGAGACGGCAAGAGGAAGGGTCGGAAATGCCGTTCAGGACTTCGTGCAATGTGCCGTCGCCGCCAACGACGATGATTTCCTTTTTCCCCGACGAGGTCAGCCGTTCGGAAAACTCCTTCGCTTCGCCCGCACGGGTCGTCTCGAAAACGGAATATTCCGCGCCGCGCTCCGAAAAAAGTTTCAATGCCGTTTTCAGATTTTTTCTTCCCTTTCCTTTTCCCGCGTTCGGATTGACGATAATACAATACATTTTAGCGTTTTCCTTTGTGAAATTTGTTAAAGCCGTCTGACATTTTCCGTCTTTTTTCTCGTGCAGACAAAAAATTGTTCGGATATATTATATAATACTTTACCGATAATTGCAATTTATTTTATAATTTGGTATACTGTAAAAGAAAAAAATTTTTGAGGAATTTTGTCTATGCAGCGAATCATTCCCGAAAAACTCCTCCGTTTGGCCCGAAGCTGCCCCCGCCCCCTCTACGTGGTGGGCGGAAGCGTGCGCGATTTTCTCGCGGGGCTCACGAGAGAAACAAGCGATTGGGATATTTGCTCCCCCATGAGCACGGAGGAGCTCGTCTCCGCCGCCGAAGCCTGTGGATTCCGCGCGGAGGCGGTATACAAAAACACGGGTACCGTCAAGCTCAAAGGAGACGGAATCGACTACGAATATACCTGCTTCCGTTCGGACAAATACGTGCGCGGCACCCATGTCCCGTCCGAAATCTTTTTCACCGAAGACATTTCCCTCGACGCGAAACGGCGGGACTTCACCGCCAACGCCGTCTATTACGACATCGCCGCCGATAAATTTCTCGACCCGCTCGGCGGCAGAGCGGACATCGAACAAAAACGGCTGAAAACGGTCGACGATGCGGGAAAAGTATTCGGAGAAGACGGACTTCGGCTCATGCGGCTTGCAAGACAGGCGGGACAGCTCGGCTTTACGCCGACGGCGGAATGCATCGAAGGCGCGGCGGCCAACGCCTCCCTCATCTCGGACATCTCCCCCGAACGGATATGGGCGGAACTGAACGCCATTCTCCGCGCGGATAAAAAATACGGCAACCGCCGGGGACATTACGAGGGGCTGAAAATCCTCGATAAAACGGGCGTGCTCGACTATATCCTGCCCGAACTCGCGCTCGGGCGAGGCATGGTCCAGAGAAGCGATTTCCACGCGCACGACGTCCTCGAACACACCCTCCGCGCCGTCCTGTACGCGGACGAGCGCGTGAGAGCCGCCGCCCTTTTGCACGACGTCGGAAAGCCCTTCTGCATGAAACGGGACGGCAACGCCTTTTTACACCCCGAAGAGGGGGAACGCATCGCGGGAGAAATCCTCGCCCGATTCCGCGCCCCCAAGAAAGAGACGACAGAGATAAAAGCGCTCGTCCGCCTGCACATGTACGACTTCGACGGAAAAGTGCGGGAGGGAAAGCTCAGAAGATTTTTCGTTCTCCGCTTCGACCTGCTCGAAAAGCTGATGCTTCTGAAACAGGCGGACTATTCGGGCTGCAAGGACGATCTTTCCGTCTGCCCCACCAATCTGAAATGGGAAGCGCTCCTTCAAAAAATGCGCGCGGAGGGCGCGCCGCTCAAAAAGTCCGAACTCGCCGTTTCGGGCGGAGACCTGAAAGACGCGGAAATCCCCCCGTCCTCCATCTCGCTCGTCCTCGACGAGCTTTTGCTGCAATGCGCGCTCTGCCCCGCCTTGAACCGAAAGGAAAAACTCCTCTCGCTCGCACGGGGCAAAAAGTACGGCGCAGACGGCAAATAAAAACAGTGCCACGACAAAACCAAATACCCAAGAAAAAATCACGAGGAAAAAATCATGACGGAAAAAACGCTCATCGTTATCTGCATCGCCCTGTTGCTGCTCGTCGTCCTCCTGCTGCTCGTCCTGATTTCAAGGAAACCGAAAGGCGCGCAGAACGGAAACGACACAGGCATGGACGCGGTGAAGGAAAAACTCGACAAGCTCGGCGGCGTCGCCGACTACACGAATAAGGCGATCACTTCGCTCGGCTCCATGACGGAATACCGACTCAACAACATGCAAAAGACGGTCGGAGAACAGCTCCGCTACGTCGCGGAAAACAACCAGCGGGCGCTCGACGAAATACGCCGCACCGTGAACGACAAGCTGTCCGAAACGCTCGAAAGCAAGCTGACGGAAAGCTATTCCGTCATTCAACAGCGCCTGGAAGCCGTATACCGCGGCATCGGAGAGGTACAGAGCCTCGCCGCCAGCGTCTCCGACATCAAAAAGGTGTTCTCCAACGTCAAACTGCGCGGCACCTGGGGAGAAATGCAGCTCGGCGCCCTGCTTTCGCAAATGCTGGCGCCCAATCAATACGCGGCTTCGGTCAAGCTCAATCCGCTGACGGATTCCATGGTCGATTTCGCCGTGCTCCTGCCCGAAAAAAACGGCGCCTGCGTCTATCTGCCCATAGACAGCAAATTTCCCATAGAAGAATATCAGCGGCTCATCGACGCAGAAAACGCCTGCAACCGCGAAGCGGAGGAACGGGCCTTGAAAAACCTCGGCCGGGCAGTCAAATTACAGGCGGATTCCATCGCTTCCAAATATATCCTCCCCCCTCGCACGACCGATTTCGCCGTCATGTATCTCCCGATAGAAAGTTTATATGCGGAAGTGCTCAAAATCCCCGATCTGAGCGAATATCTCTCTTTAAGGCGAATCCTCGTCTGCGGCCCCACCAATCTGAGCGCCCTCCTCTCCACGTTGCAGACGGGCTTCAAAGTATCCGCGATAGAACGCCGCTCTCAGGAACTTTGGCAGCTTTTGGCGGTATTCAAGCACGAGTTCGGAAAGTTCACCGACGTGCTCGAAAAGACGCAGAAAAAATTGCAGGAGGCGCAGGATACCATAGAAAACGCCGCGGGAAGGACGAGAATTATCGCAAAAAAGCTCAAAGACGTCGACCTCGGAAGTTCGGGCGGCGGACTTCTGTCCGATTTCCCCGCCGACACTCCTCCCGCGGACGGAAAATACTGATCGCATCGTCAACGGCGGAGAAATACTTGCATTTTTATTCGGAATATGTTATAATATAATCAATATCAAACGGAGAAGTGTTTATGCATATCATAAAAATACAGGAAGCGGAAACGCAAGGCATTTTTTCCTTATCCGAAGAGAGTTTTGTCTTTAAGGACGGCCGCGTTCAGGGCGCAAAGCTCGGAAAAAACGGCGGCGCGCTCCTCGTAAAAGAAGCTCAACGCTTCAAATTATTCTCGGAAGGAAAGGATTTTTTGAAAATTCTGGAAGGAAACGGACATTTCAAATGGAAAAAGGGCGAAACCCCTTTCGCCCCGGGAGAATGTTTCGAAATCGAGGCCGCGGGCGAATACGAAGTCAACGGCTCCCCTAAATTTTTAGTCGTCAGAAAGTGAGGTAACGGACTTATGGCACACTACGAAGAAGATTACGAATACGAACCTGAACGCAAAAGTCACTTTTGGAGCAAATTTCTCGCCGTCCTGCTCGGTTTTATCCTGGGGCTCATCTGTACGCTCGGCGGACTCGCGGGGCTCGGATATGTGCTTTTTGCAAAGATAAAAATCAAGGACGGATTTGATACCGTCAATAAAATTACGGGAAGCGATATTGATTATACGGAATATATCACCGAAGAGTACGCTCAAAAGACGGTTTACGGCCTTCTCAAAGACTTAAATCAGCTCGCCTCCGACTTCCAAAACGGCAACGCCAGCCTTTCTTCTTTGGAAAAATTCTCCCCCATGGTGCGCAAAACCGCCGAAAAACTGACGGAACAGATGGGAGAATACGGCGTCGTCGTCGACGCGGACGTGTTCCTCGAAACGCCCCTGTCAGAAATGAGCACCTTTTTTAAGGACACCGTAAACGATATAGAAATAGGCACCATGCTCGACAAGGCGGGTATGTTGGAGGAGACAAACGACAGTTATTCCCTCCTCATGGCCCTTTGCTACGGCGAGGAAGGAGAGGATTATACCTTCGACCAGGCGGGCAACGTCGTCATGCTGGGCGATGCAAAACCCACTACCTTCGGCTCGCTGACCGCCGACACCAATCAGGTGCTCGACAAGGTCAGTCTGTCCGCCGTCATGGGAAATGTAGACAACTCCGACCCCATGATTCGCGCACTACTTTACGGCGCCGAGGGCGAAACGTATACATACGACGAAGCGACAAATACCGTGGAAATGCTTCCCCTTTCCTACAAATACGACGGGGCGGCGAATACGATTACCGACCCCGACGGCGTCGTATACTCCTACGACGAAACGGCGGAACGCTGGATAGCAGAAAACGGAAATTATATTTCCGCGCAGCCTGTCAAGGCTGCGCAAGCCGCGGCTTGCGCCCTCTCCGACGAGAACGATGAACAATATGCCTTTATCGTCTACACGTCCGAAAATGAAATCGTCTGCAATCTGAAAGCGACCGCAACGGCGGGCTCTTATGAAGCGTATGACAAGTCGGGAAAGCTCATTAAACACAAGCCGCTGTCCATAGGCTCCCTGACGAGCGGAAACGTGACGGAGGTATTTGAGGATATGCGTCTCGGAGACGTTCTCAACGTGACGCCGGAATCCGATGCAATCCTCATTTCGCTCGCCTACGGCAGCGAGGGAAAGGATTATGTCGTCGAAAACGGAAAAATCGTCCCGATTACCGAGCCGAATACGATCGGTTCCCTCACGGACGGCGATACCAGCGAACTGTTCGACAAAATGGAGCTCGGCGCCGTGCTGAAAGTAGACCCGAACGATGACCTCATGTGCGCCCTCGCTTACGGGACGAAAAACAAAAGCTACAAGGTCGTCGAAGTCGGGGAAGGCGAGTTTGAAATCCAAATGCTCCCCCTCGTCTATACCTTAAAAGACGGCGTTTTATACGACGAAAAAGGAGAACCCGCCACGACGGAAACGACAGAAACACCCGAAAACGGTATTTACAAAATCCTGCGCGGCGAAAAAATTTATTACGCGAAAGCCGACAAGGAAGGCGATACTGATTTCTATCTCTATGAAGAAGAGGACTGCTCGGGCGAAAAACTGCTCTACGAAAAGACGACGCTCGGCGACCTCATGGACGGAGAAGGCTCCCATCTCCTCGACGATATAGAGCTCGGTACCCTCATGGGGCTCGACGGCGATTCCGATTCCATGTTACTCGCACTCGCCTACGGAAGCGAAGGCGTCGATTATGCGATAGATACAGAAACGAATACGATCGTCCGCATAGAAGGCGGGAAGGCTCCTACGACGGTGGGCGATCTCCGCGACGACGAAAAGGCAAGCGAGCTTTTGAACGGGCTCAAACTGGCAGACGTCCTCGGCGTGTCTCCCCTCAACCCCGATTCCGATCCCGTAATGGTCGCGCTCGCTTACGGAAACGAAGGGGCGGACTATACGATAGAAAACGGGGAAATCGTTTGGGCGGAAGGCAAGGCTCCCCGCACCATAGAGGATTTGAAGAACGGCTCGGAAATCATCGACGAAATGTATATTTCTACGGTCCTTTCCCTCGACGCGGCCTCGGATAACGCTATCCTTATGTCCATCGCTTACGGAAACGAGGGCGAGGATTATGAAATCGTCACGAACGACGACGGCACAAAAGAAATCGTCATGAAAGAAGGGAAATCGCCCCGCACCGTCAAGGATCTGAAAGACAAGAGCACGATTGACTCTGTCCGCCTGTCCGCGATTATCACCCCCGATCCCAAAGATAAAATCACCATGTATATTCTCTACGGCGTGGAAGGACAGGATTACACGGTAGACGAAAACGGAAACGTCGTCATGGAAGAAGGCAAAACGCCCCGCACGATAGGAGACCTTTCGGGCAAAGATTCCCCTATCTCCACGCTTACGCGGGACCTCACGTTGGGGGACGTTATCTCCATAGACGAAAACGACGAAGAAACCTCCGCGCTCCTCATCAGTCTCAAAGATACCCCTATCGACCAGCTGAGCGCAAAGATCAATACGCTCACTTTGACGGAAATTCTCGGAGCGACGGACGTCGAAGGAAATATTTATCTCAAACATCTCAAAGATTCCACGATCAAAACGTTGGCAAAAGACCTCAACGACCTCACCGTTCAACAGGTATTTGCGGATAAAATCTACAAGACCGAAAAGACAGAAGAAGGAGAAACCGCCGTCGTTTATTTTGTCGACAAAGACGGAAACAGGCTTTACGAAAAAGACGGTAAGTATTACACCTCTCCGACTTTTGAAGCCGAGACCGAATCGGAAAGAGTACTGCAAGGAACCTGGAAATATCTTTTAACCGAGAACGGAGAAGAGGTAGAATATAAAATCTCTGAAATCGATAAGTTAGTCACGAATATGACGGACAACGTCCAAAGCGCGACCTTGGAGGATTTACATAAAGACGGTATTATCACGACCGACAATACTGCTTTTTTGGAGACCGATATTCTTTATAAATACGTGGTCGGAGGAACAACGATTTTCAACATTGACCCTATCGAGAACGAAGACGGACAGAAAAAGACGAAAATCGGAGAACTGACGATTACGGAAATGCTCGATTACGTTACCAAAGTGTTACAGGCGCTCAATCAAGCACAAAAAGCATGAAAGGGAAACCCGAACGGAAAATTTTCGTTCGGGTTTTCAAAAATGACAAAATCCCTCAAAATTCGCGGTATTTTGCCCGAAAATCAATTGACTAAAAAACGGAAATGGGATATAATAAGAATACAGTTTTTAAGACAAGCTGTATATAGCCTTGCATGTCGGGAAGGCATGCCGAATAAGACCGGGAGGTGAAACAAAACTATGGCAAAGTACGAAATGCTCTATTTGCTCAACAACGACGCCACGGACGAAGCGAAAGCCGCCGAAATCGAAAAATACGAAACGATCGTAAAATCGATGAACGGCTCCGTAGAATCCACGGACAAATGGGGAACGAAAAAACTTGCGTATCCGATTAAGTTCAAGAACGAAGCGTATTACGTCCTCATGAAGTTCGAAGCCGACGGAAAAGTTGTCAATGAGCTTGACCGCGTAGCGGGCATCGACGGCGAAGTTTTGAGACGCATGATCACAAAACTGAACTGATAGGTAAGGAAATCATGAACAAAGTTTTTTTAATCGGAAATTTAACGCGCGACCCCGAACTCACCGAAACGCCCAGCGGCGTGGCGGTTTGTCACTTCGCCATTGCCGTCAACAGGAATTATTCCTCTCAGGACGGCGAACGCCAAACCGACTTTTTTAACTGTACGGCGTGGCGTGCGACGGCGGAAACTGTGGCGCGTTATACCAAAAAGGGCAACAAAGTTGCCGTCAGCGGAAGCATTCAGCTTCGGAACTACGAGGACAATCAGGGCGTGAAACGCACTGCGGTAGATATTATCGTTCAGGACGTGGAATTCCTTACGCCCAAAGCTTCGGGCGATTCGTTCGACGACGATGCGCCGATGGCTCCCGCACGTTCTGCGGCCGCTCCCGCTAAAAAGAAACCCGTCCTTCAAAGTCTGGACGACGACAGCGATATCCCCTTCTGATATCGGACGGGAATAATAACATAAGGAGTAATGAGTCATGGAAGAAAAGACTGCCGTTAAAAAGAGCTATAAAAAAATGCCTCGCAAAAAGGTATGCGCTTTCTGTCAGGAAAAAATCGACGCGATCGATTATAAAGATATCAACCGCTTGAAAAAGTTTGTCACGGAAGGCGGCAAAATCGTTCCCCGCAGAATGAGCGGTACCTGCGCCGCGCATCAAAGATTGCTCGCCACCGCCATCAAGCGCGCGAGAATCGCTTCTCTTCTCCCTTTCAAGGGTGAATAAAAGCAAGCCCGAACAGGATTTTTACTGCAATAAGTAAGTAAAGCGCACTATGCCTTGCAAGCGAGGCGGTGCGCTTATTTATTTTACTTTTAACGGAAAGCAGAATAAAAAGTTATTTGGCGGAGACGTTAAAGATGGATTTTACGATAAAGAAAATCGATGCGGCTCGTTTCAACGATATAAATATCCCGAACGAACCATTTTCAATCATAGGGAAATTGTATCCCGAATACAACGGGACTTGGAATTATCATATAAGTTTATATCCGAATGAACAGCGTTATGAAATGACATTTCCGAATGAGCACTATGATTACACCCTACTTTCCTCTAATAGTTTTTTTGTGGGCGCATATACGGAAAATGAAGATTGTATCGGATTGGCGATATTTCAAAAATCCTGTAACAAATACCTCTATTTATATGATTTGAAAGTCAATGCAAAGTATCGTCATAACGGAATAGGTAAAAAATTAATAGAAGAAGGTAAAAAGATAGCGACTGCGAACGGCTATAAAGGAATCTATACGCAAGCACAGGATAACAACCTGATTGCCTGTAAATTTTATTTGAAAACGGGCTTTGAAATCGGCGGAATAGATACTATGTTTTATAATGGGACGGCGCAAGAAGGGAAAATTGACATTATATTTTACTTAAATTGTTAAATGTAATTTATCGGACAATAAAAAACGGAGTTTTTCAAAACCTCCGCGGGAATTCCTTTTTCGGGACGTTTTATCGATAAAACGATTACCCTCTTTCTTCTATAAATACAATAATTATAATGACTATATGAAAAAAACGCCGGACCTTTCAGGTCCGGCGTCTCTTTATCATTTATCATTACATTAAAGAACGATACAGCGCCTTGATGTCATCGAGCGTGGGATCTTTGGGATTGCCGGGACGGCAGGCGTCGTCCATGGCGGACTGTGCGAGGAAGTCCACGTCCTCATCCTTGACGATAGCCTTCAAATCCTGAGGAATACCGACGTCCTTGGAAAGCTGTCTGACCGCTTCCACGGCCGCTTTTCTGTATTCGGCCTGAGACATTTTTTCGGTGCCCTCGACACCCATCGCTTTGGCGATGTCGCGGTACTTTTCGCCCGTCGCTTCGGCGTTATATTCCATGACGGTGGGCAGAAGAATGGCGTTCGCCACGCCGTGGGGCGTATCGTAAACTGCGCCCAATGCGTGCGCCATGGAGTGAACGATTCCCAGCCCGACGTTGGAGAATCCCATACCCGCGATGTACTGTCCGAGCGCCATGCCCTCTCTGCCTTCCTTCGTATTGGCGACTGCGCCGCGGAGAGATTTGGAAATGATTTCGATCGCTTTGAGGTGGAACATATCCGTCATTTCCCAAGCGCCTTTCGTGATATAGCCCTCGATTGCGTGCGTGAGCGCATCCATGCCCGTCGCGGCCGTAAGCCCCTTGGGCATCGTGGACATCATTTCGGGATCTACCACTGCGACGACGGGAATATCGTGGACGTCCACGCAGACAAATTTACGTTTCTTTTCCACATCGGTGATGACGTAATTGATAGTGACCTCCGCCGCGGTGCCTGCCGTCGTGGGAACCGCGATAATGGGAACGGAAGGGTTCTTGGTGGGCGCTACGCCTTCCAGCGAACGCACGTCCGCAAATTCGGGATTCGCAATGATAATGCCGATCGCCTTCGCCGTATCCATAGAAGAACCGCCGCCGATCGCGACGAGGCAATCCGCCTTGCTCTCCTTAAACGCCGCAACGCCCGTCTGCACGTTCTCGATCGTGGGATTGGGCTTGATGTCCGAATACAAAGTATACGGAATCTTGGCGCCGTCCAATACGTCGAGCACCTTTTTCGTAACGCCGAATTTTACGAGGTCGGGATCGGAGCAAACAAATGCTTTTTTCAGTCCTCTTCTCGCAATTTCCCCCGGGATCTCGTTGATAGAGCCCGCGCCGTGATAACTCGTCTCGTTCAAAACGATTCTTGCCATTGTTTTTTATCTCCTTATTCTTTATTATTTTTTGATTTGTTTCTTTATCTTCAGAAAAATTTTTCCGTACCGTAATACCGTAGTACCGTAATGCCGCGCCGACATATAAATACTCCACACCCTTATAATACTGCGTCAACTATGGAGCCGCGTTACTTATATATAACCGCGCTATTCGCACTTCAAACGCCCCGTCAAGCGAGATAGAATACCTCTTCGAGAAGGGGTTGAGCGCCCGTCCGTTCGTCCGTTTCCATGAGCATGACGTCCTTCATGAACTCGTTCCATTTTCGGACGACAGGACTTTCCGCCTGTATCTTCGCGGCATAAGCGCTGCCCTTCTCACATTCGTAATATCCGAAGAGTTCATTCCCCGAAAGCCATATAGAGTAATTGACGATTCCCGCCGTTTTCAGCACGTCCTTCATTTCCGGCCAGATCTGTTTATGGCGGCGGATATATTCTTCCCTCTGTCCTTCCTTCAATACGGCTTTCCAAGCATATCTTTCCATAATCCGCTTTATTCGAGCACGCCTTCCAACGGCGTCACGTCAAAGCGCTTTGCGAGTGCCTTCAAGGTCTCGTCGGGAATGACGTTGACGGTATGTCCCAATGCGAGCATGTAAATCTGCGCGGTCTTTTCCACCGTCTCGATAAGCCCGAACGCTTCGTCCATATCTCTGCCCGTGCCGTAAATTCCGTGATTCGTCCATACGACGAGACGGAATTTTTTCATTTTCTCCGCCGTCGCTTCCCCGATTTCGTTCGTTCCGCAGACCATGCAGGGCAAAATTCCCACGCCGTCGGGGAATACCACGATCGATTCGGTATTCGACTGCCAGAGCTTATGCGTGAAATCCTTTTCGTCCACGGGACAAACCGCGTTCATCGCTATCGTATACGTGGGATGAGAATGCATGACCACCCGATGCAGAGGATCTATCGAAAGGCGGGATATATGGCTCATGAGGTGGGCGGGAAGCTCGGAAGTAAATCTTCCGCCGTCCTTATATCCCCAAAGAAGCTCCGCCGTGGTGCCGTCCGAGGCGATACGGATAATTCCGAGATTGGTTTCGGGATCGAATTCCACGTTCTTGAAATATTTTCCCGTACCCGTCACGATGAAGATTTTTCCGATCAGCGGCTTTGCGTCAAAGCCCGTCGGAATCGTGCGGATCACTTCGTTCAAATCGAGATATTCCGCAACTTCCTCCTCTTTCAACAGATAACTGATATTCCCGCCGTTTCTTTCGTCCCAGCCGAGACGGTACATGTTGGCGGTCGTCCTGCACATCTCCTGTACAAACGGCGCATCCAAAATATTCTTTTTCAAGAGCTTTCCTGCGCTCTTTTTCAAATCGTCCATGAATCCCATGATGAATTTTCTCCTTTTTTCCTCTTATTTGCGAAGGGAAAGCACTTCTTTTTCGTACTTCTCCACTTCCGCGTACCATTCGTTATTCATACCCTGACGAGCGAGATATTCGTTCCAGATATCCCCGAGCGGAAGCAGTTTGAGCTCCTCATTCAGATACATCAGTTTCCCGAAATTCGCCGTATCCTGCAATTCTTTGAGCGTCTCGTTCGGAAGAAGCAACGCAAACAGCAGCGCCTTCTGCATGGACCTTTCGCCCGTCACCCACGCGCCGATGCGGTTGATGGAGGCGTCGAAATAGTCGAGCCCGATGAGCACTTTCTGTTCCGCTCCGTTGCGGATAATTTCCTTTGCGATCTCTTTGAGTTCGTCCTCGAACAGAACGACATGGTCGCTGTCCCAGCGCACGGGGCGGGTGACATGCAGAGCCACCTTATCGTAAAAGGCGAGCAGCGCGGGAATCTTATCGGAAACGACCTCCGTCGGGTGATAATGCCCGTTGTCCAAAAGGCAACAAATACCCGCCTTCGCCGCATAGTTCTGATAAAATTCGTTGCTTCCGACCGTGTAGCTTTCCAGCCCGATTCCGAATACCTTGCTCTCCACCGCGGGGATCACCCATTCTTTGTCGTAGTCTTCGAGAATTTCGTCGAGGGATTTTTTCAGGCGCAAACGGGGGGAAAGTCTGTCGGCGGGAATGTCCTTATACCCGTCGGGTATCCAGATATTCACGAGACAGGGGCTGCCCATGGCTTTGCCGAGCTCCGCCGCTATCTTCATGCAGGCCTTGCCGTGATCGACCCAGAATTTGCGGGTGGGTTCGTCGGGAGAGGACAGGGAAAGTCCGTCCTTCATCTTCGGATGCGCGAAAAACGTAGGGTTGAAATCGATGCCCGAAATGCCGTTTTCCTTGGCGAATTTTACCCAAGGCTCGAAATATTTATACGTATAGGCGTCTCTGTCCACCTTGCCTTTGTCCGCGCCGAGAACGGCATAGCTCGCATGCAGATTCAAACGCTTTTTGCCGGGCATTAAAGAAAACGCCTTTTTAATGTCCGCCATGAGCTGCTCGGGCCCCACCGCTTTGCCGGGATAGTTGCCCGTGGTCTGGATTCCGCCCGAAAGAGAATCGCTCCCGTCGAAACCCAAAACGTCGTCCCCCTGCCAGCAGTGCACGCTGACGGGGATTTCTTTCAGGCGGCGAAGCGCCTCTTCCGTGTCCACGCCGTAAGCGGCGTACATCTTTTTCGCTTCTTCGTATCTTGACATATAAAAATCTCCTTTTTCCTTTTTTCCGTTAAAGTTCTTTGATATCGAAAGACGCCCTGACGATCTTTCTGCCCTCCGCCACGGAGGAGATTTCCCCCGCGCCGACCATCTGCATGATAAAATTCCCGATCGCCGTCCCCTCCGTCGGGCCCGTGACGATCTTTTTGCCCGTATACTTTGCGGTCAGTTCGTTGAGAAACCCGTTTTTGCTCCCGCCGCCGATGATATTGAGAGTCTTATATTTCTCCCCCGTCAGGGCTTCCAGAGCCGACAGGCTCTCCGCATAGCCCTTGGCGAGACTGTTGAAGATACAGTACGCCGTCTCCCCGACCGAAAGCTCTCTGCCGACGGAAGAATGCACCGCTTTCAGCATGCTTTCGGGCGCGAGAAATTTTTCGTCCTCGACGTCCACCGTCTCTTCGATCGGGTGTTCCCGCGCCAGCGTCACCAGCTCGTCAAAGCTGTATTTATCGTCCAGCTCGTGCCGCACCTGCTGAATCATCCAAAGCCCCATGATATTCTGCTGCAAGCGGAAATCGCCGTTTATGCTCCCTTCGTTGGAATAATTCTTTTCCCGCGCTTCGTCCGTCGTACAGGCTTCGGGGCGCTCCACGCCGAGCAGAGACCACGTGCCGCTCGAAATATACGGAGTCCGTCCCGAAAGCGGCGCCGCCAAGACCGCGCTGGCCGTGTCGTGCGTCGCGGGCAACATCACTTCCGCTTCATAGCCTACAAAATCCGCCACTTCCTTTTTGAATTTTCCCACTCGTTCGCCCGGACGGGACAGCGCCCCAAACAGCGAACGGTCGAACCCGAGCGCATCGAGAATTTCTTCGTCCCAGCTTCTGGTGAGCGCATTGACCATGCCCGTCGTGGTGGCGTTGGTATACTCCTGCTTCTTGACGCCCGTCAGGAGGAAATGGAAATAGTCGGGCAGCATCAAAAAGCTCTTTGCGCCCGAAAGCCGTCCCGAACGCTTATCGGCGAAAAGCTGATAGACGGTATTGAAAGGCTGATACTGTATTCCCGTCCTTTCGTACAGCCGCGAAAAGGGAATCCTTTCGTGAACGGCGGGAACGGCCGTCTTTGTCCGTCCGTCGCGGTAGCAGTAAATTTCCCCGATCGGTTCGTCCCGTTCGTCGAGGAGCGCATAGTCTACCCCCCAAGTATCCACCGCGACGAAATCGGGGATTTTTCCGAGCTCCTTCGCCCGTTTCAGCCCGATTAAAATCTCTTTGAACAGTCTGGGCGCATCCCAGGTCAAACATTGTCCGTTCCCTTCAAAAACCGCCTTCGGGCCGTTGGAAAAGCGATAGATTTCCTCCGTGACCATTCTGCCGCCTTCCATATGCGCGAGAATGTGTCGTCCCGACGACGCGCCGATATCGATTGCCAGATAATATTTCATATACGTAACATCGCTCCCTGCGTATATTTTCCTTACCGCCAGATTGTGCCGTGCAGGATTCGTTGTCCGCACAAGCATTTCTTTTCTTGATTTATTATACCACATATTTCCGGCCTTGTCTATATATGTTTGAAATATTGACAAAAAAGCATTTTTATGATACAATATGAGCATAAACAATCATAAACGCGCAAGGAAAAGAATTTATGTTTACCAACGAGCGACAGAATAAGATCATGGATTTTCTCAAAGAGCACAAGACCGCGTACGTGCGGGAGCTTGCGCATTCTTTATACGCGAGCGAAGCGACGATCCGCCGCGACCTCGCGGAGCTGAAAAAAATGGGGCTGATCGAGCGGAGTCACGGCGGAGCGGTTCTGCCCGAAAACGCGGACGAAATTTCCATGTTCGTGCGGATCAACAAAAATGCGCGGGAAAAGGAACGCGCGGCGAGCGTGGCGCTCAAAATCCTGCCCGATTTCAAGACCGTATTCATAGACAGTTCCTCCACTGCTTTGGCCTTGGCGGCGCGCATGGATTTAAGTTTCAAAACGGTGGTCACGAACAATTTGCAGACGGCGATGCAGTTATCGAAAAAGCCAAACGTCACCCTCATTCTCCTCGGCGGGAGCGTACAATTCAACACCAACTCCGCAACGGGGAGCTGGACGACGAGACAGCTCGAAGATTTTTCCTTCGATCTCATGCTGTCGTCCTGCGCCGCCGTAAAAGAAAAAGCCGCCTTCGAGCGGTCGCTCGATCAAAAGGAAATCAAGCGGGCGGCCTTTCTCAGAAGCGCGAAAAAAATCCTCGTCGTGGACCATACAAAATTTTCGGCAAACGCCTCCTATCGGCTGACGGGGCTGGAAGAATTCGACTGCGTGGCGACCGATGCGCCTCCGCCCGCGGAATTCGACGACGGAAGAATTCCATTCGTCTATTGAAATTCCGCATAACTCCGTCCCCAAAAGCGAATACTGTTGTCAACTGCCATAGAGGAGTTCAACGGTCATGAAAAAGCTATTTTGCGCGGCGTTCTCCGCGCTGTTTCTTTTCGTCGCGTTCGCGCCGTCCGGGCTGCGCGCCGCGCAAGAACGTACGAAAAATCTCGCGGGAAAATCCGAAATCGTCGCGGCGGCGGAAAAGGAATTCTCAGCGGGGACGGGAGAAAAAGCCGAAACGGTTTGGAGTACGGCGGACGTAGACGTTTCAAGGGTGGATACGGAAAAAAAGCTCATCGCTTTTACGTTCGACGACGCACCCAACTATACGCTGAAAAAGACTTTGGAGGTCTTTGAAAACTTCAACGAAAAAAACCCCGATTGCCCCGCTTCCGCGACGATTTTCGTCAACGGAATCCTCGTCAATCAAAAAACTTACTCTTATCTCGAACGGGCGCACGGCGCTGGGTTCGAGCTGGGAAACCACACGCAGTCGCACAAGAATCTGAAATTGCTTCCGCCCGAAAAAATCCGAGAGGAAATCGATTCGGTGGATTTTCTTTTGAGAAAACTCGACGGGAAAGCGCGGCATCTCCTCCGCGTCCCTTACGGCAATTTCAACGAAAAAGTCGTCGCGCAGGCAAAAGCGCCGATGATCGACTGGTCGATTGATCCCGAGGATTGGAAAAAAGGGGTATCCACACGGCAGATATACGAAAACGTCTGGAAAAATAAAGCCCCGGGAGCGATCGTTTTGATGCACGACGCTTATCCGCATACCGCCGAAGCGGTTCAAATGCTGCTGCCCAAGCTCTATGAAGCGGGATATCAGGTCGTCAACGTGTCGCAGCTCTCCAAGGCGCTGGGGCAACCGCTTCTGACGGGAAAAGTCTATACGCACTTTAAACAGGGATAATCGGCTTTTTGGGAAATCGGATTCAGAAAAGCGGTTTTGCGGATCATCAAACCGAGGACACTCGGCGCTAAGGATAGTTATAGGTAAAAATCATCGAATTTGCTCAATAAAACGGCGGCCCCGCCATAGTCGGGGCCGCCGCATTTCGATTCATCCGATTAAAATGTCTCTTTCGTGAACAGGCGGAAGAACTGCGCACAGTCGTCCAGCCAATGTGAATTCTTTCTGAGAAAATCCTGGGGAGAATTTACCTCGCAGTCGCAGGAAGCGAGACCGTGCCATCCCTTCGGATATACGTGCAATTCATAAGGGATTTTATGTCGCGCGAGCGCCAAAGCATACAACAGCGAATTTTCGGAAGGAACCGTCGTGTCCTCGCTCGTCGACCAAAGGAATGCGGGCGGAGTATCGTCCGTGACCCGTTCGTCGAGATCGAGAGATTTCATCGCTTCGGCCTTTGCCTCTTCCGTGTAACCCGACAAGATATTGTTATACGAATCCACATGGCCCGCTTTGGAGCTGATTACGGGATAGCCGAGACCTACGGCGCTCGGACGGCAATCGAGTTCCAATCCCGATTTCTGCGGCACGGAAGCGTACTCTACCGCCAAATCCGCCGTGAGATGTCCGCCGGCCGAAAATCCGACGACGAATACTTCTTCGGGATTGACAAAACATTCCTCCGCATGTTTTTTGACGTAATCCACCGCCGCGGCAAGCTGAATGAGCTGGTCGGGATAGGCCGCGCCTTCGGGCGCGGTCGTATAGGTCAGGACAAAGACCTGAAAGCCCCGCGAGAGAAACGCGGAAGCGATCGGTTCGCCCTCCCTCTTGCTAACCATATAATACCCGCCGCCGGGCACTACGATGACTGCGGGACGCCTCCATTCGGGAGTTTCCCTGTCGAAAGGAAGGTCAAGAAGGATACACTCCAACTCTCCGCCCTCGATGCCGTACGTTTCTTTCAACGATACCTTATAATTTTTCATCTTTCTTACTCCATATATTTTCGCCGTAAGGCGTATTTTGACCCGCTGATCAGCCCTTACCGAAAAGTCAGGCTGCGGACGTGCCGTTATATTCACGCACGTAATAAAAAATCTTTCCTTCTTTGGACACTTCGCGGAAAATGGGACGCTTTGCAAAATAATCCAGCTTATACATCTCTTCCAGCATCTGCTGTTTATCGTAATATCGGAGGCTGGCCTTCAAAAATTCTTTTACTTCGTCCGAAAATCCTTCCTCCGAATAAATCGTCCCTTCATAGTCGTACTGTTTCCACGTTCCGTCTTCCTGACGTACGGAAACGGTAATTCCGTCGTAATAAATGTCGTCGGTAAAAATTCCCGATTCCCGACTGACAAAAATACTTTTAAGGTCGGAGAACATGCTGACGCCCTGATATAAATTCAAATTATAATCGTATCCCGCAAGTTGCAAAATCGTAGGCATAATATCGAAAGAACACGTGAATTTATCTATCGTCCTTCCGCCCTGCAAAGGACTGTTTTTATCCTTTTTCGCCGCAAAAGAAATTTCGTGATAGTCCTCGTAAAAATCTTCCGCAGGAGAAACGTTGCAATTCATGCTTCCGCCGTACCAAAGGAACGAAGGAATATTGTAAAGATCGGTATTCCAGCTGTCCCCGGTCTCCACGCCTTTCAAATAGTAATTCTGATTGTTATAGTATGCGGTATGGTCGGCATAGAACAAAAACGCCGTATCGTCCAATTGACCCGTACGCGCCAAATCGTAAACGAGAGAATTGACCGCTTCGTCGAGATCCATCATTCCCGCCTGAAAACGCTTATAACGAAGATAAATCTCTTCCGCTCGGGCTTCCTCCGTCGCTTCTTCGGAAAACTTTATCCCTTTATCCGCCACGAACGTGGAAGGATAGGAATCGATTATCTCATAATATTTTTCAAAGCCTTTCACCGTACATTTCTTGGAAAACTCCTCTTGGAGCTTCTTCTGATGTTCCGCCCGTTCCTCTTCCGTCATATCGGTATCGTAATAGCGATCGTCCGTAAAGGGATAATCTCCGAAATCCAAAAGGTCGTCGTACGCTCCGTGGGAAGAAAGCGTCATGTGCATCGTGAAAAAAGCCTCGTCCCCCGTCTCTTTATGCGTATATTCGGGGAAATAGTTCTCCGCAATCAAAGCATCTTTATCGAAATTATAGAAGCTCTTTTTAATGACGTTTCCTTCGTCGTCACACCCTTCCAACGCGGGCATATCGTCCAAAAAATGCGCCGTATCGAACCCGTAAACCCCGCCCGATCCGTGCGTCACGTCGCGATTGTAGAAAGATTTGTTGTTCGCATGGAAATAGTTCGTCGTATAACCCAGATTCCCGAGAAGATTGGGAAGCGTGAAAGAGAGCTCTGCATTTTTCAGCTTTGTCACAGGATCGCTGTTCAGGGGATAACTGCCGAGGATAGACATCGCCTCCGAATGATTCGTCTTATCCCTCGCGTAATATTCCGTAAAGGCGATTCCCTGTGTCGCCATTTCATAGAGCGTAGGCGTATATTCTTTATTGATGCCGTACCATTCTCCCGATTCGATGACGATCAGCACGATGTTCTTTCCCTTCAGCGAGCCCGTATAGAGATTCGCGTCGCCATAGGCCTCGCTGCTCATCTGCCCTTCCGAAAAATAATTGTCGAGCGCGGAAAGCCCCTGTCTCAAAGAGGTATCGTTGGTAGATTTTCCGAAAAGCTCGTTCAAAACATTGGAGATATTTATAAAATAAAACCCGAACGTTCCGAATTTCTTCAAGGCTTTTGAAGGAATGAACTGCGTCGTATACAACAGATTGTCGTCGTTGTAATCGGCAAATTCATCGGCAGCAGTGGAAGTCTGAAAAGCACTGACCGTCGTATGATAGAGAATCATGGACGCATTCTCTCCGATGAGACATACGAGGAGAAGAATGACGACGGCATTGCGCGAAAAATGCATGCGTCGGGTTTTGACATACTTATGCAAAAGAATAAGGCCCGTCATTTCAGCCGCATAGAGAGCCAAAAGTCCCACGAGAAGCCACCAATTGACGAAATCGGAATTAAAGGCTCCGCCGACTTCCTTGGCCAAATTGAGCATATCGAAACTGAACACCATGCCGCTCATACTTTGCAGCGCTTCGTTGACAAACGCAAGGATAACCTGAATCAAAAGTATAATGCTGTTGAAAACGATGGACGCCGTACAGGGCAAAACGAAAATAATGACGGCAAAGCCCAAAATGAACGCGAGATCTATTCCCCAAAAGGAGGGTATTCCCCCCATGCCCATGGCACAGAAAGAAATAATTTCTATCAAAATTGCCGTAGCGGCATATAGGAAAGCAAAACTCGCTTTTTTCTTGAATAACTTGTCCATAGCTTCCTCCATGCCGTTTTTCCCGTACCTTTCAAGGCTTAGCCGAAAGGTACGGGAAAAACGGCGATAGAAAAAATTAATAACTGTCTTTCGCTGCCGATCAAATAAAGACGAAATCGAAAACCGCCCGAACCGTGCGCGTTCCTCAACGAAAAATCGGTCGTTTCTTTCGATTGAGCCTCAACCGAAAAATTCGCGGTAAATCGCGCGGATACACGCCGCACAATCCTCGTTGTCCACACCGACGATGATATTTAACTCGCTGGAACCCTGGTCTATCATGATGACGTTGATTTCCGCATCCGAAAGCGCCTTGAAAAGCCGCCCGGAAGTACCGACGCTCTCCGCCATGCCGTGTCCCACCGTCGCGACGAGAGCCACGCTTTCCCGCGTATGGATATAATCGGGGTGCACCGCGTCCCGAATTTCCTGTAAAATATCGTCCAAACTGACTTCTTCGAGATATTTATTCTCGATAACCACGGACATGGTATCGATTCCCGAAGGGAGATGTTCAAAGGAAATTCCGTGATGGCAGAGTACTTTGAGCACGTTCGCCGCAAACCCCACTTCCGCGTTCATCATGGACTTTTCGAGCAGAATGACCGTAAAGTCCTTCTTTCCCGCAATGCCTGTAACGACGTTTCCCTCGGGATTGCGCACGTCGCTGTCCACGATCAGAGTACCTTCGTCCTGAGGACGGAAGGTATTGCGAATCCGAATGGGAATCCCCGCAGCTTTGACGGGAAAAATGGAATCGCTGTGCAATACGTTTGCACCCATATAGGAAAGTTCCCGAAGCTCCTGATAGGAAAGCTCCTTGATACACTTTGCGGAAGGCACGATTTTGGGGTCGCAGGCGAAAAATCCACTGACGTCCGTCCAGTTCTCATAGAGCGAAGCCTTCACTGCCCGAGCTACTATCGCGCCCGTGATATCGCTCCCGCCGCGGGAAAAGGTCTTGATTTTCCCGTCCACGCCCTTCCCGTAAAAGCCCGGAATTACTGCCTTGGGATATTTTTTGAGAACGGAGGCCATTAAAGAATATGTACTTTCGTCCAACGAGCCGTCCGCCTTAAATTGAATGACGTCTGCCGCGTCCACGAACGGAATACCGAGAACCGCCGCCATAATTCGCCCCGAAAGATATTCCCCACGGGAAGCACAATAGTCCTTTCCCGCTCCGGAGACGATATTCCACTCGATTTCGTCCAGCATCGCTTCGAGACCGATATCCATTCCGATTTCTTTTTCGATGCTCAAAAAACGGGTCCGGATTTTTGAAAAAACTTCGCTGCGTTTCATGCCGGTGGCGGCTTCGTCACTGCATTCATACAAAAGATCGGTTACCTTGATATCTCCGCTGAAACGTTTTCCGGGCGCGGAGACTACGACATATCGTCGGGCCTCGTCAGAATTTACGATTTTCGCAACCGAGCGGATAATATTTCCGTCCGCCATGGACGTGCCGCCGAATTTACAAACTTTGATGCCCATAAAAGACCTCTTTCTCTATTCCGAAAAGGCATGGAAGCCTTTTCCCTCCGTCTGAAATTTTCTCATTCTCCCCGATTTTTATACGTAGAACTCCCTGTTTTATTATATGAACGAGCCGCGCGCAAAGTGCGTTCAGATATTGAGAAGTACCGTCACGAACAACGCCAGAAAAGCGGCAATTAGCTTTATCCACAATTTGTTGACGAAAACGTTTTTAAAAAATTTTGCAAACTTATTCATGCACGGCCTCCTTACTTATTCTTTTTATCCGACAGGGGCAGTTCCTGCCAATAATAATCCCTCAATGCGCCCTTCAGCATGTCGTAATCCGCATAACGCTGCACGTTGCCCTGTTTGATGATCGAAATGATTCCCGTCTCCTCCGAAACGACCAGCGAAACGACGTTAGCTACCTCCGTGATGCCGATTCCCGCGCGGTGACGGGTACCGAACTCCTTGGGATAGCTTGTCTTTTGCGTCAGAGGCAGGAAACAGCCCGCCGCCTGTATTTTATGTCCCCGAATAATCATCGCGCCGTCGTGCAGGGGTGCCTTGGGAAAGAATATCCCTTCGATGAGCTGTGTGGAAATCTCCGCATCCAGCATCACGCCGCTTTGCAGCACCTGCTTGGGTAAATTCCCTTTCGACAGAACAATCAGAGCTCCCACGTTATTTTTCGACATATTTTGAAGCGCTTTGATGATATCGGAAATACAGCGCTCCACTTCCGCTCGCGAACGAGCTTCGGCTCCGCCGATCAACCTTTCCGCTTTTTCCACCGGGGAATTGTGAACGTCCCAAAGGCTCTTTTTCACCTCCACGTTGAACAGAATGAGCATGAACATGGAAAGTACGAGCACAAAATAGAAATAGAACTTTGTGTCGAACAGCTCGACGGCATATTTCATGACGCCCATGACCAGAATAACGCCCCAATAGACGAGCATCAGCCGCGTTGCGTCGTTATCGCGCAAAACCTTCGAAACGTAATAAATGAGCAGGTAAAAAAGAAGGATTTCCACTACGTAAGCGACGGAGAATCCGGAAAAGAACCCGATGATGTCTTCGCCGAGCTTCGTCAACGTCGCGGTGATCCCCGCGGCCAAAGCGTATGCTTCCATAATCCTGCCTCCTCTGATAAAGTATATTCACGGCGAGCGTTCAAAACAACTATTCTCACTTGGATATATTATATAAGATATCCGTCCAAAAGGAAAGTATTTTAATCCGCTTTTTTTCGTTTTTCACCTTTTTTTCGCCTTAAAGGGGAACTTTTCGGCTTTCGCTCCCGAAAAATACCCGCGCGGTGACCGCTTTCAAAGCGGAAGACGGGGTCAACTCCCCGCATTTGATTCCCCCTATGGCCTCGTAAACGTCCCTGTAACAGCGAAACAATTCCCCTTTGGGGAATTTTGCGGCCTGTTCCCGATTCTTCTTTGCGGCATACTCCTTGATTCCGAGCGCCCCCGCAACCTCGCGGTCGCTTCCGCGGCTCAAAGACACCTCGTACAGCCCCTTGAAATAGTAGCAGAGAGAATTGAGCAGGGAAATCTCGTCGAAGCCCTTGGAGGAAAGCTCGCTCAAAATCTTCACGTAGGCCGAATAATTTTTTCGGGAAAGAGCGTTTGCGAGCTCGTAAATTTTATATTCCGAATCGGGATAAACGACCTCGTCCACGATCTCGTCCGTCAGACGGGCGGCGCCCGTCGCACTGCAATAGACGAGCAGTTTTTCCGTTTCCTTTGCGATTCTCGACATATCGTTCACGCAGTAGGCCGCAATTTTTCCGCAGGTAACGCCGTCCGCATATACGCCCGCACGTTTGCAGGTGACGTATATCCATTTCTTAATCGTCTCCTCGTCCGACCTGCCGCAATCCACATACGTGACGTTCGGCTTTTTCGCAAGCGCCGCACATCCGGCTTTGCCTTTGCCCGAATTGACGATCATGAGAACGCTGTCCTTGGGCGGATTTTCAAAAATCGGTCTGAGATAAAAATCGTACTCCTTTTCCGTGGGGTAAAATTCCGTCACTTTGATGAACCGCTTTTCGCTCAAAAAAGGAAAACTGTTGACGGCGTCCGCCAGTGCTTTCAGTTTCTCCCCTTTCAGCGTCCCCCCGTCAAAGGCGGTAAAATCGAGAGTCGGCTCTTTGAGAAAACGCTTCAGCAACAGTTCGCTCCCGCGTTCGCGGAAATAAGTTTCCTCGCCCTCGAACAAATAGACGGGAAGCGCGCCGTTTTCATCGGTAAACTTCCTGAATTCGACGTATTTCATATTTATTCCGACCTCCTGTCTGAAAATTTATAAAAAACCGCCCGACTTTCCGATTTTCCGTTTTATTATACCATATTCTCTTCAAAAACGCAAGAAAATCGTTTTACCTGTTTTTGCCGCTCCGCCGAAGAACGTTTGTCAAAGATTGATTCCGACGACGGCCAAAACGGTTCCCGCCGCCAAAAGCAGCGCCGACACCCCCCGAGCTTTCGCCGACAGATTGATTTTATCCGAAGCCGCGCAAAGCGCGGCGTAATAGAGTACGGCGCCGCGCCCGAAACGCCAGCCCTGTATGGCGGGAAGAGAGAAGTCGAAGGCATGAAAGACGAGCAAAACCGCCGACCACAGCACGGAAGGCACGTACAGCAGCACGGGCGCAGCCGCAAGGGGCAACATGGCCGCCACGAAAGCAATCGCGAGCAGGCCCGCAAAAACCGCGCCCACGAGAGGGACGAAAACGCCGTTGAGGAGGAGACTCCAAAGAGAAATGTATCCGAAGGTATCGAGAAGGACGGGCGCGGTTCCAAGCTGTGCGGCGAGCGAAACGGAGACAAAAGAAGCGACGGATTTCTTGACCCGTTCCCCGAGATACGGCCCCTCTTTGACCTTAAAAATCTTGAACGACAGCCGTTTCAGGGGCCTCGACAGGACGCCGATGGAAAGGCAGGCCGCGAAAGAAAGTTGAAATCCGACCTCGAAGAGAAAGGAGGGACGGACAAGCAGCAAAAGGAGCGCCGCGAGCCCCGCGCTTTCGAGCAGATCGGACTTGACGCCGATGAGCATATGCGCATACAGTACGATACACATGACGCAGGCGCGGACGACGGAGGGCGAAAAGCCGCATACTCCGCCGTAAAAAAACAAAAGCGCGGCGACGAGGAAAAATTTTATTCCGCGGGGACAGGCGGAGAGTTTTGTCTTTCGGAAAAGGAACAGGCAGAAAGCGTATAACGCCCCTATATGCAGGCCCGAAACGGCGAAGATATGCGCGATGCCTCCCCGCCTGACGTTTTCGAGAAGCCCGCTTTCGATCCCCGAGGTGTCCCCCGTCAAAAGCGCGCAGGTGACGGCCGCGGATTCTTCGTCCATACCCGCGTATAAAGTTTCCACCAGTCTCGAACGCACGGCGAGAAAAGGATTTTTACTTTTTCCCGTCACGGTCAGGGAAGAGACGTCGATCTGGAAACGCACCCGTCCCGACACTTCCTCCGCACGAAAACCGTAATCATCGAAGGCCTCCGTATTCGTCTCCACCTTTCCGAATACAGTCACTTTGTCGGCGACGGCCACGGACGCAGACAGAGAAGCAGGCAGGGTTGCGTTTATCTTCCCCTGTTCCTTCGTCCCGCCGATAGTGACGTTTTCGAGAAGAAGGACGGAAATTTTATCGTACTCCTTCTTTTCCGCAACGGTACCCGTGACCGCGTATTCTCCCGAATATCGGCTCCCTTCGGTAAAAGCCGAAATTTCCGCCGAAAATCCGAGCGTTCCCAGCGCGAAACACAAAGCGAGCGCGGCGCAGACCGCCGCGGCCTTCCGCTTTGCGGCGGAAAAGAGCAGGGCGAGGACAAAGGCGGGAATCCCCGCCGCCAGCCACCAAAAGGAAAGCCCGAAATACCTCCGCCCGTAAGCGAAGGCGATTCCGAGCGCAAAAAACGCCGCCGAAAACAGGACGGGACGGAAATTGAACAATTTTCCGCCCGCCGAGTTTTCGACGGCGCCCGACTTCTTCATGTTCGGCTGCGTTCAAGCGAGAGAGATCCTGTCCGAAACGGAACGCACGAACAGGCCCTTCTCTTCGCCGAGCGTCACGCAGTCGTTGACATATACGGCGAATTTATCCGTGGTCTTGGAAACGCGGAGCAGATTGCAGACGATGACCATGATTTCGTCCATATACAGCGCAACCTTATCTTCCAGCGCGGCGCGGATGAGCGCAATGATTTCGTAAGGCGTGAAATCCGTCTCGCTCTTTCGCAAAGTCTCGCCCGTCTCCACGCGGTAACGGTCGAAACCGATATTTTTATCCGTCTTGCGGTAATACGCCGTTCCTAAGATCTTTTCGTAACGGAATCCGCACAGCGCGACGAGCGCCTGCATGCGGGAATCCACCTTTGCGCCGTATTTGACGACGCCGAGGCTCGTAAGGCAGCGCCGCACGAGAAAATCGTAGGAAATGGGCTCTTCCGCCGTCACGATCGATTTGAGGCGGGAAATGATTTCCGAATCGTTATCCCCCGACGTAATGAAGGTGGCGTTCTCGAAACGCTGTTCGAGCGCGGCCGCCTTATACGGCTTCTTGCTGCGATTGAGCCCCGTTCCGCCCCGTTTATCCGCCCCCGTCAATTTATCGAGCAGATCCTTGATCTTCTTGATCTCGCGTTTGGGGTTATTGTAATAGTTGATGGAATAGACGCGCACGACGTTCCAGTTATTGCGCTTCAAGGTCTGAATCTGCAAAACGTTCCTGTCTTTGACGGAAAAGGTGTTCGGCCCGTCGCACATGACGGCGAGAATAAATTTATGCTTATTTCTGGGATCGGTAACCGCGACGTCGATTTTGAAGTCTGACACGCCCACGTCATAGCGGCAGTCATAACCGTAGGAAGAAAGCTCCTCCGCGATATACTTTCCGATTCCCGGTTTTTTGGCGACGAGATTTCCCGAGGGAATCGCCAGCGTCGTGCGGCCCTTTTCCGCAAATTCGAGGAAGGCTTTGAGCCCCGCGACGCCCTTGGAACCCGTTTTGGACAAATCTATCATCGCGCCCGTCATGGACGAGAAAATGACCATCTCCTCCCTCGCGCGCGACACCGCGACGTTGAGCCGCCGCCAGCCGCCGGCCTGATTCAAAGGCCCGAAATTGAGGGAAATCCGCCCCGATCTGTCGGGACCGTAACAGACGGAAAAGAGAATGACGTCCCGCTCGTCGCCCTGTACGTTTTCGAGATTTTTGACGAAAATGGGCTCCTCGCGGTCGTAGGCGACGTCCTCCAACCGCTTTTCCGCAATCGCCGCGGTCAGCTTGCGCTCGATGTAATCCTTCTGCACGTTGCTGAACGTGACGATGCCGATGCTCGACTTTTTCGCCGCGGGATCCTGCAAGCGGCGAACTACCTCCGCAACTAGGGCGTCCCCCTCCGGCTTATTCCGCTTGGTGAAGCCGCGGTCGTATACGCCGTCCTCCACGCGGATAAATTTCACCTTGCTGTCGGGGGCGTCGGGCGACGGGAAAGTGCACAGCTTGTTGCCGTAGTACATGATATTGGAAAAAGCGATCAGGCTTTCGTGCTTGCTCCGATAATGCCATGTGAGATGCCGCTGCGGGATACCGAGCGCGAGACAGTCGTCCAAAACGCTCTCCATGTCCTCGTTTTCGAGATTTTCCTCGTCCACGTAATTGGTGTTGAAGAAAGCGGTCGGCGGCAGCTGCTTGGGGTCTCCGACGACGACGGCGCATTTTGCGCGCGCCAGGGAGCCGATCGCTTCCGAAGTGGGCATCTGCGACGCTTCGTCGAAAATGACCATGTCGAACATGCCGTTTTCCGGCTGCAAATACTGCGATACCGTGATCGGGCTCATCAGAAGACAGGGCGCGACCACCTTGGAAAGTTCGGGAATTTCCTCGAACAGCTTTCTCAGCCCCGTGCCGCGGAGATTGCTCTTATAGAGCCTCTGAAAATTGACGAGTTCGAGACTCAGGCTCCCCTCCGTCGAAGGCGTCGGGAGACGGGAAATGAGCTTGGCGCGGATACTCTCGCGGGAGAGCTTTGCAAACTCGTCCAGAGCGAGTCGGAGCGATTCCGTCTCCTCCTCCTGCAAAGCCGCGGAGAAACGGGATAAAACGGGGTCGAGGGGGATATTCGTCTGCAAGAAATTTTTATAGATGTTTTTCTCAAAGCTGTCCACGATATTTTCGCCCGTCACCGAACCGTTTTCCAAAGCGTCGGTCATGAAGGTGAGCCCCGCCTCGTCGAGCTTCTGCGCCGTTGCGCGGTACATGCACCAGTTGGCGAGCATGTCGATATTGTCGATGAGCGCGCCCGCCTTCGCGGTATAAAATTCGAGGACGTCCTCTTCGGGAATCTGCCTTCTGTCGGCATTGGTGATGGAAAGGAAACTTTCTTCCGCCGCGCGGAAGCTGTCCACCGAACGGAGCAGGCCTTTCAGGACGGGCTTCGTGTAGTCGTTTGCCGCGCGGACGCACATACTGTTGAAGCTGTCGGGATTATAGTCCATGAACAGCGTAGCGCATAAGTCGTGCAGGGTATAGAGATCGGAGAGGAAATTTTTGCGTCCGTCGAAGAAATCCACCCTGCCGAACGCGGAGGTAAAATTCTGCGAAAGTTTGGTATTGGAGCGGATTCGGTCCATCGCCTCGTAGATTTCCGAAATGTTTTCGAGGTGCTTGACGGCGTCCTCCTCCCGAAGCGGTGCGAGGGAGACCTTCGACAGCTTCTTCACGACCGAAGAAGCCGTTTTATCCCGCGAATAATCGACGCCGCCCTTATCCAGCCACGCGCTCAGCTCCTTGTAATCCTTTCCGATATCCACCAGCTTCTTAAAGTGTTTGAAATAGTATTCGAGACAGGCGTCCAGGCGTTTATTGGCGTTGAAGAATGCGTAAAATTCGTCTTCGTTTTCCTTGAAATATTTATTGAACGTACCGCCGTCCAGCAGCTTTGCCACCGCCGCCAGCGTGTCGAGCTTCTTTCTCGTCAGCGTGCTGATGCGTTGGCGGTAAAGCTCCAAAAAGAGCGCGACATAATTTTTGAGGTGCTTGATTTCCGCGATCACGACTTCGGAAGAGCAATAAATGGCGTCCCGCTTGTCCCGGCTGTATTCCGTCAGATTGACGTTCGCGAACGGGGAATTATATACCCCGCCGCATTCCTTCGCCGCGGCCGCCGCCTGCACCATCATATTTTCATACGTCTCTATCTTTTCCTTGGTCAGGCTGTCATAGAAGGTGCTCTCGATATTCATGATGTCGGGCGCGTTTTTGTTGCGCAGACAAATGAGCAGCGCTTCATAGACCGAAACCCCGAGACGGCGCTTTTTATGCAGTGCGGACAGAGGTTCGGACAAATCCGTTTTCAGCTGCGTTATGGAAGCGGCTTTTTCCGAAAGGCTCACGCTCTCCTGCGTTCCCGCGAGCGAGAGCGTCGTATTCAGTTTTTGCAGCACTTCCGCTTTATTCGTCTTATTGGAATGGAGTTCGAGGCAGAAATCCCCCAGTCCGAGCGCGTCCAACCGCTTTTTGACGACGGACAGCGCCGCCTGTTTTTCCGCGACGAACAGCACCCGCTTTCCGTCGTTCAGGGCGTTGGCGATCATGTTGGTGATGGTCTGGCTCTTGCCCGTTCCCGGAGGGCCGTGCAGGACGAAGGTCTTTCCCGTCTGCGAGAGCGCCACCGCCTCCCATTGCGAGGAGTCCGCCCAAAGGGGCATGAGCGTCTGCGTGACGGGGCATTCGTCCTCCTTGAATTCCACGTCCTTGGTATCTTTGATCTCGCAGCGGTTGTTGAGCAGGGAGGAAATCAGCTCGTTTTTGGAGAACTCGTCCATATTGCGGCGCAAGTCCTGCCACATCTGATAACGGGCGAAGGAGAACGCGGCGACGTATACGTCGTCGAACACCTCCCAATCCTTCATATTGACGATTTCCATGCGCACCATGGCGAGGATTTCGGAAATTTTCAGGCCCTGCAAAGCGCCGTCCAAACCTCGGATATCGATATTGAATTCCTGTTTGAGAAATTCGAGCAAGGTCGAGTTTATGGAAAAATCTTCGTCGGTGGGAGCAATCGCAAACCCCACGCCCCCTTTGCCCTTTTTCAGTACGACGGGTTGCAGGACGAGAGGCGCATAGTTTTCTTTCCCGTCCTCGCGGGAGTACCACCTGAGAAATCCCAGCGCCAGATAGAGGATTTTCGTTCCCGATTCCTCGTCCGCCTCCTTGCTGCGCTTTATGAGCCGATTCACCGTCTCCTGCAAGACCACTTCTTCCGAAAACGTCCGCATGATCCCGCCAGAAATTTCGAGGGCGATCAGCTCGCGCATATTCTTGGTTTCCGAGGCCGCGCCGAAAAACACTTTTCTCTTTGCGATCTCGGACGCGGGCTGCGTCGCCCGCGCCAGCGTCATTTCTCCCTTTTCGGTCAACGCTTTCAGCGTGGAATCGGGGTCCGCCGACAGAACGTGCAAAACCAGCTTTTCGGGGGAGAAATTGAGCAGCGTATTTTTTAAGGACAGATCGAGGAGCCTGCGCTCCCATTGTTTATCCTTCGTCTGCTTGCCGTCGAGACTGAGCTTTTTGACGGACGTGAGCATTTTCGGCGCGGCGTCCGGGGACATGTCCTCTTCGGAGAGGATTTCATAACCTTTCAGATTGCGCGCGCGTAAGGGAAGCGGCAGAAGATGCGCAATGCGGCAGCGGCGGATATCCACGTATTTGTCGTAATAGTTCCCCGCATCGAGCTTTTGCACGAAATGCGCTTCCGAAGTGGAATAGGCGACGTTCTTGTCCGAAAAGAGGTCGTTCACGTCGAAACAGCTTAAATTGTTGATGCCGTCCGCGATATATTTTCCGAGGCGCTGCAAATCGTCGGAGACGGTATCCATAAAGCAATTATCGTACAGCCATACGCCGCAGGTAATCTCTTTTTCGCCCAGAATCAAAACGGGGTGCAGTCCCAGATTTTCGAGACACGCGCCGACGAACAGCGCCATTTCGAGGGGAGTGGCGCGGCGCTCGGAAAGGAGCTTGACGCCTCCGCCCGCTTCGACGGGCGAAGAAATATCGCTCTCCTCGCGCTGGAAGGCGTAGCGGCGGATGCAGGCATAGAGCGCCGCCGCGGTCTGGCGGACGGTATTTTTATCGCTGCCCTCATAGCCTCCGCCCTCGACGGTCACGCCCCACTTTTTCAGCTGAGCGCCGATTTCCGTCTGCAATCTCGCGCAATCCGCGAGTTTGGGACGCACGAAAGAAGCGAGCAGCTCGGCATTGCCCGAAGCGCCCTGCCAATAGTCGAAGGGAAGCGCCGTCACCGTCAACGTTTCGGAGGCAATCGTCTGCTTGTCCTTTTTGAGTTCGATATAAATCCGCTCGTCTCTTACCTCTTCGAGGCCCACGAAATAGAGCGGAGAAAGGATATTTCCGACGTCCACTTCGACGGAGCTCTCGAACGGAACCTCCGCGATCGGCTTGACACAGGCCGTCAACAGTCCGTTTTCGTTGGATACGGCGAGCGTCAGATCCGTCACCGCGTCCGACCCCGCGTTTTTGATCTGCAACGAGGTAAACAGCGGAGTTTGTGTAAAGTAGTCGGCATAGGAAACGACTTTGAGCGCCTCTGCCGTCAGGGAAATAAATTCTTCTGTTTTCTTGTTTTTCTGTGCCATATCGTCTATTCCGCAACCTGCATAAATTTTCTCTTCTATTATACTCTTAATCGAAAAAAAAATCAACCCTTTCCGAAAAATTCCCCTCGCTTTTGAGGAGAATAAATTGTTTTCGTCAGCAGTCGACAAAATAAAAGCCCCCCTTTCCGTTATTCAAAGGGAGAGCTTGTCTTTATTCCGAAAATATTTATAAATATTGGGAGACCGTATAGGACAATCTGTCCAGAACGTCTTCGATTTCTCCGAAGAGCATACAGCCCGCGGCGCGGACGTGTCCGCCCCCGCCGTATGTTCCCGCGACCTTGTTGACGTCGGCATAATTTTTGGAGCGGAGAGAGATTTTATACTGTCCCTTTTTCACTTCCATGACGGAAGCGCAGACCTCCACCGTATCCACGGAAAGGGGGAAATCGACAAATCCTTCCGTCATGCCGTTATCCGCGCCGAATTTTTTCATGGCTTCGCGGGAAATGACGATCGCCGCGAACTTTCCCTCGAAAAAGTAGCGTATACGGCTCATGGTATCGGCAAAGAGCGCCGCGCGCACGGCAGATTGTTTCTTGAACAGATTATAGTTCAGCCAACGGATATCCGCCCCCGCTTTCACGAGCTTCGCCGCCGTCAGAAAAGTTTCCTCCGTCACGTCGTCGTGAGAAAAATTCCCCGAATCCGTCAAAAGCCCCAAAAGGAGATACTGCGCGAGCTCTTTGTCGAGCGGCACCCCGAGCTTTTCGACGAGCGCGGCGATATTCATGCAGTTTGCGGAACATTCACGCACGTAATTATATTTTGCAAAACGGGTGTTGGAAACGTGGTGGTCGATATTGACGGTATCTTTTTTTCGGGAAACGGCGCGGAAATCGTCCGCAAGGGCGCCGAGCCGCTGTTCGTCCGCCGAGTCCACCGCGATATATAAATCGGCTTCCTTAAACAAGGTTTTTCCGAGCTTTTCTGTCCCCGTGAGAAAGGAGAGGTTGGAGGGAATATCCGATTCGTCGGAGACGGAATTTTCAATTCCCAGCACATCCAAAGCACGGGAAAGCGCCAATGCGCTTCCGATCGCGTCGCCGTCGGGGCGCATGTGCGTCAGAATGACCGCGCTTTTAGCCCGTTTGATTCTCTCCGCTATCTCTTCGAGTGTATTGTTTATCACGCTCACAAAATTCCTCTCTTTCAGTCGTCTCCGTCTTTCTTCTCTTCACTGTCGTGAATTTTTTTGAAAAGCTCGTCCATCTTCGCGCCGTAAGCCATGCTCCCGTCCCAAAGAAAGGTGAGCGCGGGCACCGTGCGCATGCGCATGACCTGAGACAGCTCATGGCGGATAAAGCCCGCGTTTTCGGAGATAATATCGAAGGATCTGAGTTTTTCCGCCTCGTCCTTCGCGTAAATGCTGATATAAATTTTCGCCGTTTTGAGATCGGGCGCGACGTCCGCCTCCGTCACGGAGATAATGCCCGACAGAGCGGGCTCCTTATCTTTGAGACGGGTGCGGATAATCTCGCTGATCTCCTTCTGATATTCGCCGTTCAGGCGAGAGCTTCTCGAAACTTTCATGCGGGTTTGACTTCCTCCGTCACGTAACATTCGATGATATCGCCCACGCGGATTTCGTTAAATCCGTCGATGGCGCAACCGCATTCATAGCCTTTGGCCACCTCTTTGACGTCGTCCTTGAAGCGTTTGAGCTGTTTGACTCCGCCTTCGCAAATCATGATGTCCTCGCGGTAAATTCTCAGCTTGCCGCCGCGCACGATTTTGCCGTCCGTGACGTAACAGCCCGCGACGGTACCCACGCCCGTGATGTTGAATGTCTGGCGTACTTCGCACTTGCCCGTGAGCGTCTCTTTGAGCTTGGGCGCGAGCATGCCTTTGAGCGCCGCTTCCATATCGTCTATGAGCTCGTAAATAATGCGGTAGCTCCTGACGTCCACTTTGCTGCTCTCCGCCAGCTTTTTCGCCTTCGTGTCGGGACGGACGTTGAAACCGATGATAATCGCGTTGGCACTGTCCGCGAGCATGACGTCGCTCTCGTTGATGGCGCCCGCCGCCGCGTGAATGACCTTGACGCGGATTTCCTCGTTGCCGAGCTTTTCGAGCGATTGCTTCACCGCCTCCACGCTGCCCTGAACGTCGCCCTTGACGACGAGATTGAGGTTCTTGATCTTTCCTTCTTCGACCTGCGCGAACACGTCGTCCAAAGTAACGCGGCTCTGCTGTTTGATCATGCTTTCGCGCTCTTTGTTCTTTCTTTCTTCCTGAACCTGCTTCATGAGCGCCTGATCGACGGCCATGATGCTGTCGCCGGCGTTGGGAACGTCTTCAAGTCCGAGCACGGAAACCGCCATGGACGGTCCCGCGGCCTTGACCGCGCGCCCCTTGTCGTCGAACATGGCGCGCACTCTGCCCATCGTCGTGCCCGAAATGATATTGTCCCCCGTATGCAGAGTGCCGAGCTGGACGATGATGCTCGCCACGGGGCCCTTGCCCTTATCCAGCTTCGCCTCGATGATCGTGCCCTTTGCGGGACGGTCGGGATTGGCTTTGAGTTCCAGCATTTCCGCCTGCAAATTGACTGCGTCGAGAAGGTCGTCGATGCCCATGCCCGTCTTTGCGGATACGGGCACGATCATCGTATCGCCGCCCCATTCTTCGGGGACGAGATTCTGTTCGATGAGCCCCTGTTTCACGCGGTCGGGGTTCACTTCGTATTTATCCATTTTATTCATGGCGACGATGATGGGTACACCCGCCGCTTTGGCGTGATTGATGGCCTCAATCGTCTGCGGCATGATTCCGTCGTCCGCGGCCACCACGAGGATTACGATATCCGTGACCTGAGCGCCGCGCGCGCGCATGGCCGTGAACGCCGCGTGACCGGGCGTATCGATAAAGGTGATCTGCTTGCCCTTCGCCGTCACCGTATAGGCGCCGATGCTCTGGGTTATGCCGCCCGCCTCGCCTGCGGTGACGGACGTCGAACGGATTTTGTCGAGCAGAGAGGTCTTGCCGTGGTCGACGTGTCCCATGACCGTAACGACGGGCGCGCGGGGTACGAGCTTGGAGGCATCCTCCTCCGTCACGACCGTATCCTGCAATACTTCCTCCGCCGTCTTTTCGGGCTTGTATTCGAGATCTATGCCGAGATCGGCGGCAATCAACGCCGCGTTGTCGTAATCGATGGAATCGTTTATGCTCTTCATAATCCCTTCCTTGAACAGCCGCTTGGAAATTTCGACCGCCGAAATGCCCAGCTTTTCGGACAAGACTTTCAAAGGGATTTCCTCCGTCGTGACGACCGCGTGATCGATTTTCACCGTCTGAATTTCCTGCCGCTTCTGTTTCTTCGGCGTGCGGAGCTTCCTGTACCCCGTCTTGTCTTCGTCGAAGTCCTCCACGGTCATACCCTGCTGTTTGATGAGCGCGCGCTTGGATACGGGCTTCTTTTCGACATAGGTCTTATCGAAGGTCTTTTTCTTGGGCGGCGAGGAGAAACTTTTCTCCTTCGGAACAATGGGCGCCGCGGCAATGCCGCCGACGGCGGGACGGGGTCTGGCGCCCGTTCCTCCCTGGCGGTTCTGATAAGGCCTGTCGCCTTGCGGGCGGGACGGACGTTCTCCCTGCGGCCGAGCGGGTCTCTCGGTGCGGGAACGATAGGTAGACCCCACGCCCGCATTCGCATCTACGCCGGGTTTGGCGATATATACGCCCTGCTCCTGCCCGTTGCGGAAATATCTCGGCGCGCGGGGCGCGGCGGGAGCCGACGGCGCGGGACGTCCCGCAGTCGGAGCCGAGGCGGCCGAAGCGGGCCTGGAAGGCGCCGCGGACGAAACGGCATCGGAGAATTTTTTCTCCGCCGCAGCGGTCTTTTCGGATACAGGCGTTTGTTCCGTCGAAGGTCTCTTTTCGTCCGCCGCGGATTTCGCGCTTTCCGAGGGAACTTCGGCCTTTGAAGACGTTTGTGCAACTTCCTCCGATTTTTCCGATTTTACGGGTTTTTCTGCCTTTACGGGTTTTTCCGACTTTTCTTTTGCCGTTTTCGGTTCTTCGGGAGAAGGCTTTTCCGCGGTCGGTTCGGAAACCGGCTTTTTCGCGGCGGTTTTCTCCTCGGTTTCCTTTACGGAAGCGGCAGGCTCCTTTGCCGCGGGAGACGACTCGGGCGAGGGGGTCGGCTGTGCGGGAATTTCCGCGGCCGTCTTTTCGGCTTCCTTCGCCGCCTCGGGAGCGGATTTTTCGGGTGCGGAAACCACCGATGCTTCGGCGCGCGCCGCTTCTTCCTGTGCGAGAAGGGCGTCTTTTTCCGATTTATCGGCTTCCAGCGCGGAAAGTTTTTTCAAAATTTCCGCCAGGCTCTTTTCTGTGGAAGAGATACGTTTTTGCAGCTGTCCCAGTTGCTTTTCTCCGAGCAATTCCGTTACTTTTTCCACATTTTCGTATTTTTTTGCCATAGGTTCAGTTGTTTCCTCCCGAATATAATTTATATTGCGCGTCGCCCTCGGCGGAGGTAAGAATCGCCGCGGCGAGATTTTTGTCCCTGACGGCCGCCGCCTTTACGGCGGGGCGGTGCAGAAGTTCGCCCAGATTTTCCTTTGTGACGAGAAGGGGACAAGAAAATTTCTCTTTGATTTTGAAAAGTGCTTTCAGGGAATTTTCCGACAGAGTTTCGTCCGCGATCAACAAGTAAACGTCCATTTTGAGCTTTTCCGCTCCGTCCACGCCGAAAACGAGCTTTCCCGAACGGATGCAGAAGCCGAGATACGTCCCGATTTTACCGTTTGCCAAAAAATTCCTCCTCGATTCCCGCGTAAATCTCCGCGGGGACATCCGCAGAAAAGACCTTATGGAGAAGTTTCTGCTTTTTGAGCTTTGCGATACATTCCCCGTTGTTGCAGATATACGCGCCCCTGCCCGGAGCTTTTCCCGAAAAATCCAATTTGATTTCCCCTTCGGCGTTCTTCACGATCCGAAGCATATCCCTTTTCGGCTTCATCTCGCGGCAGGCGATGCACATTCTGGCGGGGACGGATTTCGTCTTTGCCATTATTCGCCTTCTTTTTCCTCGTTTTCGGCAGATTCGTCCGCCGCTTTGACGGGTTCTTCCGCATTTTCTTCCGCGGGAACGGCGGACTCTTCCTCCGCCTCTTTGCCGACCTCTCCCGCCGTTTGAGCTTCCTCTTCCGTGGCGGCCCCGCTTTCGTCGGCGTCCTCTTCCTCCTCGTTTCCGAAAAGATTCATCTTCTCAGCGGCGGAAAGGCTCTTGACGTCTATTTTCCAGCCCGTAAGCCGCGCGGCGAGGCGGGCGTTTTGGCCGTCTCTGCCGATTGCCAGCGACAGTTTGTCGTCGGGAACGACGGCTACGGCGCCCTTTTCGTTCGTCTGCGTCACGGAAATGACGGCCGCGGGAGAAAGTGCCTTTGCGATAAATTCGAGGGGATTTTCGCTCCAAAGAATAATATCAATCTTTTCTCCGCCGAGTTCCTCGACGACGGCGTTTACTCTCGAACCCTTATTGCCCACGCAGGCGCCGACGGCATCGACGCGGTTATCGTTGGAACAGATCGCCATTTTCGTGCGGTGTCCCGGTTCTCTGGAAATCGCCTTGATTTCCACGATTCCCTGCGCGATTTCGGGCACCTGTTCTTCAAACAATTTCTTGACGAGCCCGGGCGCGGCGCGGGATACGAGAATCTGTGAATTTTTTCCGCTGTTCTTCACCCGCTTCACGAATACTTTCAGCCTGTCTCCCGGCACATAGCGTTCGGTGGGCGTCTGATCCTGCGGGAGCATGACCCCTTCGATTTTCTTTTCGCTGAGTTCCACATAGACGTTGCGGTCGTCGAGCTTGCGGACGACGCCTTCCATGAGTTCTCCCTCCTTGTCGGAGAAAGCGGAGAACGTATTGTCGCGCTCCGTCTCGTGGAGTTTTTGCAAAATCACCTGTTTTGCGGTCTGTGCGGCAATGCGGCCGAAATCCTTCGGAACGAAAGTCCTCACGATTTCGTCGCCCTCCTTGTAGGCGGGATTGAGCTCCTGTGCGTCCTCGACGGAAATTTCCTTATCCCGATCGACGACCTCCGCGACGACGTGCTGAATCGCTTTGAATTCGATGGTGCCTCTCTCGGGATCGAGCTCCACCAGCACTTCCGCGCCGCCCTCGTATTGTTTCTTATACGCGGACGCGAGCGCGTTTTTCAGCGTTTCTATAAACGCCTCTTCGCTGATCCCCTTTTCCTTCACCAGATCGGCCAGTGCCGCAAAAAACTCCTTGTTTACCATTGTATTCGCTCTCCTAATTGAATTCCCTGATTTTACTTTCCGTCCTCATTCGAGGTCGTCTAAATCGATTGCGCGATTGATTTTCGCAATGCGGTTGAGTTCCAGCTTGATTTCCCCGTCTTCGGAGGAAAGGAGCACGCACCCCCCGTCGAGTCCCAGAAGCGTAGCTTCAAAGAACTTTTTCCCTTTGAGCGGCGCAAACAATTTTACCTCTACCCGTTCTCCTCTGCACTTTTCAAAATCCCGCGGCGTTTTAAGCGGTCTGTCGAGGCCGGGGCTGGAAACGTTCAAGGTATACGCGGCGCCGAACGTCGGGTCCAATTCGTCGAGCGGCCCGTCGATCGCGCGGTGAAACCGTTCGCAGGTAACGAGGTCCACGCCCCCGTCTGTGTCGATGTAGACGGTGAGCGAGGGCGAATGTCCCTGTCTGAACTCCGCGTCCACGAGCTCGATATTCATTTCGTCGGCAATCGGCTGTAAAACCGCTTTGATTTCCTCGATGGATTTTACTTTCATACGCCCTCCGTTCCGCGCGCAAATGCCCTTACATAGCAATATTGAGAGTGGCAAGCCACTCTCAATACTCATTACTGATTATTAAGTATCCTCATTATACCATTATTTTGTACGTTTTGCAACCGTTTTTATAAGGCTTTTGAGAAAATTTTCCGCGAAAATGTTTTCTCTGCGGAGTCCCGTCAAATTTTCCGTCTTTATTTCGGCGAAATCCCGTCAATTATTTCTCGCCGTCAATTCGACGGTCATATCGGGCGTTATCAACGTAAGTATACCGTCTTTAAGCTGATTAAAGCCCGTTTCGGAATCTCCTTTGCCGACCCAATTGTTGATAGGATACGTATCTCCGCCTGTGTACGGATTGGGAAACACGGTTACCCTATACGAACAACCGACGATGTAATCCATTTCGATCGTTATCTCACCCTCGGCGGCCTCTTCGGAAGTTACCGTCTCTTGGTACAGCGTCTGATTCGTGGCTCCATAAATCGTATTTTCGGTACTTACCTGCACCATAAATTCCTCTTCTTCGCCGGCAATTTTACTTAAATCGAAGACAAGCGTCGCTTTCATAGTTTCGTAGGTCGCCTCTTTCACGACCGTGATTTTTTTCACGACGGTGGCACTTTCCCCGGTGTTGGGGCTTGCTACCGTAAGCGTAATATAGGCGATGCCTTCCTTAATATCGTTGGCGTCAACGGAGAGGATTCCGCTCGTCTTTAGGCTTCCGTCGCCCTGAAATCTCACTGCCAACGCGCTGTCGGGAATAACGTCCTGATCGGAGGAAGTAAGTTTTTCGGCTTCCGCATTCGTAACAATTTCCGAAAATTCAAAATTCAGCGTATGCGCATTGCCAAACTCGTTTTCGTATATTCCGAGTTCGTCGGGGATAAAGCCCGTAAACGACATGAACCCGTCCGAGAGTTTTTCCTCGTATTTGCCCGTTTCCGCCGTTACCGTAACGTCGTGGGCAGGCATGGAAAACTTCCAGCCACCGTCAACTTCCTCGCACTCATAATCGTCGTAGGAAACGGATTCGACATAATAATCCGCCTCGATTGTCGCCGTAACAGTAACCGTTTCTCCCTCCTCTGCGGACGCGGGAGCCGAAAGGGTCACCCCCGCAGCGGGTTGCGTAACGGTAATTGTATAAGCAGATTTCTCGCCGCTTTCGCCGTTATTGCTGTCGCCGCCGTCGGAGCCACACCCTGCAAAAGAAGCCGCGAGCGCTACTGCTATGCCCGTACAAAAAATACTTTTAAAAATTTTCATCATATATAGTGTACCTCCTTAAAGTACTACTATATATTGTATCACTGTACCCCCCCCCCGAAAAGGCAACCCAATTGAACAATTAAATTTTTCCGTTTCCGTTGGGGCGAGTGTAGCATAGTTCCTCGCGGAAGTAAACGGTCGGAAAATCTGGCATAAAACTTCATAATCCAAATATCAGCAGCGCCGGGCAAGGTTTTCCTTGCTCGGCGCTTTTTTGCTATATTAAATATTTTAATTCGGACGCAGGATTTTCCTTTGTACCGTTGACTTCCGCACCCTGTACTTTCAAATAGCCCGCTTCTCACCGTCCCATGCTCCTTTTCGCCCTGCCGGAAAACGGCAAATAGAAAATTTTCGGAGGTTTCCAAAATGAAAAAATACACTTCCATGAAAGATTACAAACAGTGGCTTGTCGTCTGCAACTCAAAACACAAGCACGATCCGTCCCTCGCCACCCCTCTCTGCGTCGTCGACACAATCACACGAGATGACGGACTTATGTTTCATTTGTTTCTCAAGCAAACAAACATGGTCGCTTACGACCTCAAAATCTATGCAAAACATTTCGCCGGTCGCTATGCTTCTTGCGACTTTTTATCGTTCGATGAATATAAAGCGACATATCCCGTCGGCAAAACCGTTACGAACTGAGAGGAGGACAGCAAAAGATGAGCAATATTTTCCGCACCCTCAAACGCTGGGTAAATAATGATAACATGACTTTAGACGATATGGCACGCAAAATCTTTGTGCGAAACTGGGGCGAATACCGAGTTCTGATCTATGAAGAACTCAAAGAACATATCCTGTGCTGATGGTTGAACAAGGCAATTGCGCGGCAAAGCTGCTGCAATCGCTGGAAGAAAACAGGCGCGCGAAATATTTCTGTTTCGATACATCATGCGGCAGTAATTTCCCGGCAGATCCCATTTATAATAAGCAATAGCTTATGAACGCCGTACTTTACGGATACACAGAATAACGGGAAGTCTATTTATGGAACACACACAACACGGTCGAACGCCGTTGTCAAAAAACGGAGGTACTATCATGAACGACAGTTTCCCCCTTTCCGAATTTTTGCGTTTTCGGTTTGGCTATCGTAGCATAGTTCCTCGCGGAAGTAAACGGCGGGTAAATTGCCGCTTAAAACTTGCATATCCTCTATCCGCAGCCGGGCAAGGAAACCTTGCCCGGACTTTTTTATCCGCAGTTCAAACAACGCCTATGCACCAATTTTCCCTTTTTCCGTTGACTTCCGCAGACTATATTCAGAAAGAGCCTCGCCCGTCACCGTCCTATGCTTCTCCGCCTTCGCCGAAACCGGCAATAAAAATTCGGAGATGTAAACCAAAATGAAAAAAGTAGTGTTTGCTGTCACAAAGCAAGGAAGGTATGAAAATACCAAGACGACAGGTGTCGGATATATTACCGATACCGATCTCATCACCGCCTGCATAAGCAAAAGCGGAAAGCCGTATATACGGGTATTTGAGGATTGCGTCAAAAACTGCCACCCCATATCCGGCAGAGACAACGAATATCGCGGCGCACATTACGAGATCCGCGAAATCGAATTCGAAAAGAAAACATCGAGCGGCGACAGCACGGGCTATGAAAAGCGCGAAGTTGAATTCAACTATTCCATCTGGTACAAAATTACCGACTAAAAAATCTGAAAGGAGAAACTCATATGAACAAATTTTATCTCAAAGAATTTCAGCACTTTGACGGAGAAGATGATGTTATCTTCAACATTGTCGAACTGAACACCGATAACAACAAAATCACGGTTGCCGTCACCAAATGCGGAAAAATTACCGTAACCGATTATGACCTGTTCACCGATGAAAACGGACTGTATTTCGAGTACGGCGTTGCGGGACAAGAACATATCCACATCGACGATTTTGAAAATAAGGAGAACAACTGAACATGAAAACTTTCAAAACACCGATCCACAAAAATTTAGAGTTTACTTTCACGACAAGCACTTACTCCACCACCGGCAATACCTACGTCGGGATCAACTGCAAAGAGAACGATTGTATCGAACCGTACTGCGATTTAACAGTCAATCTGGATATGCAGCTCGGCAAAGGGCTTGCGTTTATCGACGTGAACAACGCAGACAGAGATTTGCTTCTGTTTCTGGAAGAACAGGGCTTTATCACTCCCACAGGCGTGACGATGCCCTCCGGTTTTGTCGTCTATCCCCTTTATCGGCTCAACCTCAATAAAATCGAGAAATATAAATTTTAGGAGAACGCTATCAATGGAAAACAAACTTAAGAAGAATCTGGAACAATGCGAGTACATTGCCAAAACCGTGGAAGCATATCGCAAGGGCGAAATGTACCGCTGCCCTGCCTGCGGAGAAGAATTTATCTGGAATTTCTCCGGCTACGATGCTGCGGGCAATACTTACGCGTGCCCGTATTGCAAAAAATCGTTCCCGATGAAAGACCTGCAACAACTCTCGCTTTCGGATTATCTCATGAGCGAAAGCATACTCGATATCGAATATCTATTAGACAAATACGGACAATTTGTCAGCATAAAGCTGCTCGTTTCCGCATGCGGGCCAAGCATCTATATCGACACAGATGAGAGCGCCGTGAAACTATACGGGTTATGCGAAACTGCGGCATACCCCCTTTCGGAAGAAACGGTAAATGAACTCAACGAGTTCTACGGGGACGCGCTCAATAATCTTCCCGCCTCTCCCGTCTCCAACAAGAAATATGTCTATCTCATAACGCTCGACTGGGCTACCGAAGACGACAAAGGCTTCGAGTTCGATATCTGCGCCACACCCGAAAAAGCATTCGAACTTTTTCATAAACGAATAGACCAAGAGATGAATCCGCAATTTTCCTGGGTAGGCGAAGAAGTATTCGCCGAAGACGGCGGCGTAAAAGAAGGCTATATTCTCGATGCTCTGGAAGACGACACGTTCGCCACAGCCAGCCGTTGGTGCGTTTCGGACGATGATACAGGTCGATTTTCCGATATTTACCTGCGCAGGGTACTGTTGCAATAGGAGGAAAGTATATGAACACAATCAAAATCGTGATCGGCTCGTGGGGCTCGTACAGTACCTGCAACGAACGCGCGCTCGGCTCCGAATGGCTCAATCTTGCAAATTACAAAAACTGGGACGAAATAGCAGCGGCGCTCAAAACACAGGATTTTCGCCTTGACGATACCGACAAAGAACTGTTCGTGCAGGATATAGACGGTCTCCCCTCTAACTGCGAAAACTGGGATTACATAAGCCCGAAAGAACTCTTTGAAACGCTCAAAGAGAGCGGCGTCTTGCATAGCGAGTATCTGTATACCGTCCTCTGCGCCTATCTGGAAGTACGTTCTTTCCATGAATTTGCCGAACGGGTGGAAAAGCTCGGAAATAACTGGAATGACGACATCTACGTCTATGAAAACTATGACTGGGAAGATTACGGCAGAGAACTGTTTGAAAACAGCGACAGGCATCTGGACGACGACCTTATCGACTACTTTGACTTTGAGGAGTACGGAAGATCGACAGGCTTGAGCTGCGCCGAAGAATATTCGGGCGGCATCATCGAAATTTTATAGGAGGCTTTTTATGAAAGTATATCTCGTCAAACTGGACTGGTCTACCGAAGACAGCAGCGATGTCGAATTGACCGTGTATAGTACCTATGAAAAAGCATATGCCAAATTCAAAGAACTTATCGAAAGCGAAAAGAACCCCGACAATTCCTGGGTAGGCGAACTTAAATGGGAAAACGGCGTGCCGAAAGACGATAAAATAGAACTCGACTTCCTCGACCGCCGTAGCGATGCCGACGAAACCGAATGTTACACTTATATCTCCATCGAAATCAAGGAGGTTTTGTAGCTGCCATGAAAAACACCAAAGAAGTAAAAGCAATCCTGACAGCGATATTTGCCATCAACAGGACGGGCGAACACGAGGATAAAGACATTTCCCTTATCCTCGATTACGCGTTCCGCAGACTGTTCGGCGCAAATACTAACCTGCTTATACTCTCTTGTATCGGCAAAACAAAAGAACAAATCATGTCCGAAGTCATGCAGGTACTGAAAGCTGACACGCAATACGAAAAATATTTGGAGGAATACCGAAAATGACACCGTTTAAGACGCAGGCACACATCCATTCCCTGGACGGAGCAATAGACGAAATAACCGTCCTCGATATAAAAGAGGACGGCAGACAGACAATATATATCGTGGACTATCGCGGAGTGAAATGCTCCGCTATTTTTAACCCCTTCAACTGCACTTACTACGCAGACGACGTGTACGGGAGGATAAACGAATGAGCAGAACTATCTATTATTACTACAACAGATACGCAGGGCTTGTATTCCGATACAGCGATTCGGACGGAAATTATACCTGCCGTAGCTATATGTTCTATTCGTTCCACGAAGCGTTGCAAAAATTCCGCAAAGAATTCGGGCTGGAACACAAACGCATCAGGCTCGTCGATCTGTACGGCAAGGAGGCAAGAATATGTCGGAAATGCAGATAAAAATCTGGGATATGCTCATAAAACTGGACGGCGAGACCGTCGCCCAGCTTTTTACAAACTACTACGGCATGCAACTGCTCGATGAGGACTTTATGGACTTTTTAGAGCAGGAAGAAATTTATTGAAAGGAGATACGAACATGAAAAATTTATACCGCGAACTGAAAAACAGACAGCAGAAAGAAATGAACGCCTTTCCCGTCGGCGCGTGTTACAGCAAGGAACAGTTTGCCGATATGATGCACCAATGGGGCATGACCGTAAACGATACGGACAAGATCTATTCCATAGGCTTTGGCTGCTATATCCGCAAGTGCGATCACGCCGCTTTTCACGAGATGCTCGACAGGCACGAGCAGGAACGCAAAGCGGCTATCGCCGCAGACAAGACCGGCAACGGGTATATTTATCAGATGTTTCTTGCCGAACTTGCCGACCATGAATACTGCATTACTTACGACTATGAGGATACGTTCAACGCGCTAGGGCTTACCGTCGAAGAAATCAATGCGGACAAACGGCTTCTGCGCGGTTTGCAAAAAGCCGAAAGGGATTATCTCAAACACTGCGAGGACTGCTGATATGAAAAACACGGACATCATCTTTTTCGACAACACGGACGACTACTCCAAATACGACGAAGCGGAACAAGCCGTGTACGAATCTTTCTGCGAAAGCCAGGACTGGACAAGTATCAACGACGTTCCCGCCGATATGGTCTGGGATGAGATCTCTTTACAGAACGAGGCGGAATGGAAATATTTCTCCGACGCGTTCAAACGCCTGCTCAAAAAACACACATTCCTCATAACGGGAACCTGCGGCAGATGGAACGGCCCCTGCGAGGGCGGGAACTTTATAACAGACTGGGACGACTTCCGCTCTTTCATTCAACATCTCGACACGCTAAAGATTTACGAACAAAACGGACATTTTTACATAGAGGTCTATCACCACGACGGACATGACCTCTATGAACTTAAACGCCTGACTGACAAAGGAGCAGAATACGCTGACAGGCATTGCTTTGCACACAACCGGGCGCTGCACCGCAGCATTATGAAAAGCAATTTCTTTTCAGCCCTGCCGCACTTTGCAGATTTTATCTACGGAAAAACACATGAAACCCGACCTGCATAATCCATACGGCTACAAAGTCTGTTATAGGGAACATCGTTCCAAAACGATCGTGCGGTATTTCATCGTCCATGGCTATAAAAAGGCCGTAGACATGAAACAATTTTACAGCCGTTACCCTCCGCGAGAGCGGGAAACGAACCGACAACTTAATAAACCGACATGGCTCATTCTCCCTATCACGAGAAAAGAAGTCTTACGCGGTATCTGGCGGGAGTGTCCTTTTTAGGACGCCCCCTCTCTTTCTTTTTATCCTAAAATCTTACAAGGAGAAATCATATGCCGAAATTAAATCTAAAAACAAAAAACGAAGCGCAGGAACTCGTCAAAGCGTACCTCGAAGAGAACGCTTCCGAAATCCTCGCCGATAAAATCAATAACGGCGTCCGCATTCAAAAAGACGGCAAGACGCTCATCAACAAAAAGACGCTGGACGGTTTTATATCTTACGCGACTGGAGAAGCCAGGAAAATTTCCGAAAAGGGCGCAAACTCCGCATGCGTCGGACAGTCCGTTGTTTTCGGCTGGGCGGTACACTTTTTCGAGGAGGATTCCATCGAGGGCACGCTCTATAACGAGGACGGCACGGAATACAAGCCGCCGAAGTCCGTTGCAAAGACAAAGCCTGCCGTTTCCGCAACACCTCCTCCCGCACCCAAACCCAAGCCGCAGATGTCCCTCTTCGATATGCTCGACGTTCCGGCTAAAGAGCAAAAAACTCCTGCCGTCCCCTCGATCTCGGAACCGAAGGATATCCCTGATGACGAAAACGAGGAGCCGACCGAAGAAGAAAAGCAGGAGATCCTTGCGGAACTTGCAGAAGAGGAACGCGAAGCAGAAAAGAATCCTGCACCCGAACCCGCCGGCTCTCCCCTTTGGCAGAGCTATACGGCGTTGCAAAACAAATATCCCGACCATATTCTTGCCTACCGCGTCGGGGATTTTTACGAAATTTTCGGAAATAACGCAAAACTACTCGCAGAGCCTCTCGACCTTACACTTACGAGCAGGGACTGCGGACTGAACGAGCGCGTGCTTATGGTCGGCTTCCCCTACCATGCCGCAGATAACTACATTTCCAAAGCCGTGGGGAAAGGCTTGAAAATCGCCGTCGCGGAATCGCGCGATCAACCCGTCAGGCAATACCCCGAACCGCAAACGGCTCCTCCCGTGCAAACAGATCCCGCTCCCGACAAACCGGTAAAGCACTGGGTGGACGATACGACCTATATCGATGAGGACGGCGTTGTGCATAATCTCGACGAAGAAACAGATGACGAACCTCCGTTCGACATCTCCGCATTCGATCCCGAGGCTCTCGCAATTTTAGACGAACTGCTCGGCGAGCAAATTGAAATGAGGTGAGGAACATGGAAATCACAGAAGAAAAAATCAAAGCAATTCACAAATACATACTGCAAAAAATTAAACGGCTTGACGACAAATACAATCCCTCGCCGAAAGGTCAATGCCGTTTCTACGCTTACCTTACCAAAATACAGGGTGAGCTTACGAAAGTGACCGTCGCCGTAAAACACTACCGCAAAAAGCGGTACTGCAAACAGGTCGCCTGGCACGGCATACATTCCGATAAATGTTTTGTCAAAGACATCGAATACTGCGGTTTCGTCGGTTTCGGATTCCGGATAGGCTGGTACGAAGAAGGCTTGCAAAACTATCGCAAATGGTTTGAACAGGGACTCGGTTGGGCAGACGATAAATATTACGATCCGTGGGCGAAAATCGTCAATCCCGAATTCGTAGAAAAATTCCCCGAATACCGATACAGCGCCTATAAACTCTTCCCCGGCGTCAATCTCCTGAAATACCTGCGCCGCTACGAACAATATCCGCAACTCGAAATCCTGATGAAGCTCGGTTTTGAGAAAATAGCCATGAGTGTTACCGTCTTAAAGCGCGTCGGTAAAGACAAGAACTTCTGCCGCTGGCTGCTCGCTCATAAACACGAATTGCAGGTGAACTCTTACTACATCGGCGTCATCATGCAGGCATATAAGACGGGGAAACCGCTTGATACCCACCAAGCCTTTTGGGAAGCACGGCTGCGCCTGCAGCACGATAACGCTCTCGCCCCCGTTCGGGAATTGTTTGCGACGGAAAAGGAACAGTTTACTTTCTTCGAATACGTTGCCGCACAGAAAACAAACCCGCACTCCTATCTCGATTATCTCAAAGCCTGCAACTACCTCGGTTTAGATATGTCGCTGCCGAAGAACCGTTTCCCCCACGATTTCCAATACTGGCACGATATGCGTATCGACCAATACGCCACGGCTCAGGCGGAAGCAGACAGAAAGGCAAGACGGGAACTGTATAAAAAATTTGCCGTCATAGCAAAGAAATATATGCCTCTTGAACACGATAAACGCAGCGCATTTATCTGTATCATCGCCCGCTCTCCCGCCGACCTTATCCGCGAAGGAGAAATGTTAGACCACTGCGTGGGACGTATGAACTATGACCAGCGTTTTGTCCGCGAAGAATCGCTCATCTTCTTTGTCCGTACAAAAGAGCAGCCGGATACTCCGTTCGTGACGCTCGAATATTCTCTCCGCAACCACAAAGTTCTGCAATGCTACGGAGAACACGACCACAAGCCGAGCGAAGACGTTTTGCATTACGTCAACAAAGTCTGGCTGCCGTATGCCAACCGCACTATCAAAAAACTTGCCGCTTAAAAGGAGAAAATGCTTATGGCAAACTATTTCAGAATCACTGCATATCACCCGCAGAAAGACATCTGCGCCGTCCTCGATAGCAACGGAATGTTCGACGCTATTTGGCAGTTCAGTTCCATGCTCGTGCAAAAGGGCTTCAACATAATAGAAGTCGGAAACGAGAGAAAATTCCTTGACGGAGATTTCCCCAAAGCCGAAGAATCGCAAGACAAAATATTCTTACGCGCCTGCGCCAAAGGCAGCCCCGTTCAGGACGGTGCGCGCGTTACGGTCTGCGGAAAATCATATGAGGTCACAAAATGACGAAGAAAGAATACTGTACCGATTGCCCTACCGTCGCTTATTACAGCGGGCTGGGCGGGCTGGAAGTAAAACACATCGAATACGGTATAGACGATTACGTCTACCTCGTGGCTGGCGCATGGAACGGGAAAAAGTCCTACCACAGGCTCAAAATCCATTACGGAACGAAATCCGTTTACATCCGCCTTTTCGGACAGCGCTGCCCGCTTTCCGAATTTATCCGTGCTTAATAATTATACGGCTCGCCGCTGTCCGCGGCGAGCCGATTTTTTACTATTTTCAAAGGAGATCATCTTTATGAGTTACACCATCATGTACGGAAAACAATTCCTCAAAACTTCTCGCGGCATTATTCCGCTTGCCCTGCACGGCGACAACAACGTCACCGAATACGTCAGAGGCAGAGAAGTGCGCGAACGGCACTGGAGCGTATATGCAAACGACAAAATTGAATTTACGCCCGACGAATATCTCGCCTATCTCAACACCTTCTGCGGCAACGAATATCAGGAGCATTTTTATGCCAACGGAAAGTTCGTGAACGACAAGGGGCTTATCACCTGGGCAAAGAATGGAATCCGCGAAGCGCTCACCATCGAAGAGATACGCAGAGCCGTACCCGTTCAGTCCGTGACCTGTTATATCCTCGTCGGAATAAAAGGCTCTTACGAATCCCGCACGGAAGAATGGAAATACTGCAATACTACCGAAGAGCTTGAAAACTGGCTGGATATGGCGTATGCCCGCGCGGAGGAACTTAAACCCGTTTCACGCTATGCCGTCATCTGCCTCGCCCTTTACGGCAGAGATCCGCTCTGTATTGCCGCGCGCAGAGAACCCGAGGGCAAGGTCATTCTCCGCATAGGCGCCGACAAATACCTCTCCGAGCTTTCGTCACACGGCTACGCCTTATCCCCAGACATCGCTCAGGCACTCGTTTTCGACAGCCCCGCCGACGCGAGAAACGCCATCGCACGCAACGGGCAATATCTGCCGCGTAAATTCCGATTTATCTCCGCAGATACGAAACACAATGTGAAACCTTATCGCATCAAAGCATTCTTCCCTGCATTCCCGCAGGGCATTTACATAAAGCGGCTCGGCAAGTATTTTCTGCGCTTCTGCCACGAGGAAGCCTATGCCTTAAAATTTGCCTCGGTAAAACAGGCACAGGAATATATAGACAAGCTCGGCAACCGGTTCAAAGACGTTTCGTATGCGATCGTACAGTTGAAGGAGGCGTGACATGGCGCCTTCTTTTCTGTTTGACTTTACCGACAAGTCGCCGAACGTAACGGTAACGGACATTCCGCAAAATGCACTGTCATTCAACATTCCGCCTGAAGAACAGAAAAAACTCTGCCCGTACCCTATCCCGAAACTTGACGATATCGTAAAAGACATCGAACGCTCCGCCTATCAGGTGGATAAACGCAAATTCGTTTCGGACTTGTTCGAGTGCGGCGCCATCGCAATTTCCAATCAGGTCGACCTCGCACAGAAAGAGAAACGTGAAGAGCGGTATTTGCAGATCATCAAAAGCTATACGCCAGCCCTGCAAAAGAAACTTGCGGAGATTTTCGGCAAGATTTACGCTCTGCTCGCCTCCGTCGTCTACGACAACGGCAAATTCAACGACAATCTCGGCGAGTTGTTCATGAAATGCAATCTCGGCAACAAGAACGCCGGACAATTTTTTACTCCGTACCATATCTCGGAACTTATGGCGCGCGTCATGGACGAAACTCTCATAAAAGAAAAAACGGCGGGCGACGGCGTTATCACCATCAACGATCCGTGCTGCGGAGGAGGCGGAATGCTCGTCGCCGCTTTGGACGTCCTGCAATCCTGCGGTGTCAACTATGCCCGAAACTGTTTCATTGACGCGGGCGACATAGACGAGCGCTGCGTTCACATGACCTATCTGCAACTCTCCCTCGCGGGCGTACCTGCCGTTGTACGGCATCAGAACGCGCTCACCCGCGAACTTTGGGGCGTTTGGTACACGCCTGCGCTCCTTTTCCAATACCTGCGGTTCCGCAAATACATCAATCTAAACTGACAAAGGAGATTTTACAATGAAAAGATTAGACAGCGGCGAACTTCGCACACTCTGTATCCGCAACAACTGGTTCACCTGCGGAGATATCCGGCAATATACCCGCTTCTTTCAACGCAACAGCGAAGGCGCAACGATAGAAGAGCTTTCCGTCATCATCTGGATCTGCTCGGACGATATTCCATACCATGACATTTACGCTGTACTCAGCAAAGCAATGAAAACCGATTAGAACGGGAATCGAGCAATCATTCGCTAAGGGGGAAAACAAAATTCCGGCGTTTTCAATTATTCGACTTTCCCTCATTTCCGTTTGACTTTTCCTTTGCTTTACCATATAATATCAATGCGACGTCGGGATATTCCGACCAGACATTTGAAGTCTATTCGCAGTTAACGGGTAACATTTTGTTGCCCGTTACTTTTTTACTTTTTGGCTTTTATTCACCTTGACTTTTTTCTACCTTTGCCGTATAATATCTGTAATGGTTGACGTTCCTTTACGAGGGGTGTACAAACGGCAAAGACACCTTAAATTACTCGACCTTTAAGAACGGCGGTTGTCGGATTACTCCGTAAACCTTGCTAAGAACGGTACTTTATGTATCGTTCTTTTTTCTGTTTATCGTCGCCATCAAAATAATAAATGCGCGGTACTTGCCACGCATTTATTATTTTCCAGAATCCGTTTCCGGCTATATATTTTGCGATGCTCCGCCGAGTTTCCAGCCCACAGACTTCTCGCGCATGGCGATAAATTCGGCATACTTGCCCTGTTTTGCCAAAAGCTCTTTGTGCGTGCCCTCTTCGACGATTCTGCCGCCGTCGAGTACGATAATTTTGTCTGCGTGGCGCACGGTCTTTAATCTGTGCGCGATCATAATGACCGTTTTGGACTTCGTCAGCTCCTGAATGGCGTTTTGCAGCATCCATTCGTTTTCGGGATCG
>CAJFQM010000008.1 GCA_904419075.1 uncultured Clostridia bacterium | reverse complement strand
AAGAAAATACAGCTCGGGACTTTTTTGGCTTGAATCAGTCGGCGAAGGAGTTTTCCCTCGCCGAGAATATGTTGCTGACCGACAAAATCGTCCAAACTTGTCGGGCGCATTTTTTCGGCTAACGGTTTAAGATTGTCGTGCATATGTGTAAATAAGTTATCCATTTTTTATCAACTTCCTGTGACTATTTATTCTCTCCGCTGTAAGTGCTAATTTTTTATCTTCAATCAATTTATTTACAATTTTTCTGCACGTATAATCATTGATTGCAAACGCCTTTCTTACTTCATAATAGCACCGCGGAGTCGTACAAAATTCAATTATTTCCTCATTCGTTGGAAGGGTTTTCTTTTCAATACTTCCTTCTTGCGGAATTTTACTTCTGACCAGCTTTTTATGTATTATTGTACCGCCTATTTTCGTACTTTTGGTATAAATCAATTTTCCTTGCTCTATGATAGGATTTAACACTTTGTAAAGTAAGTCCTGTCCGACCGCAAAATAATTTTTGATTTCTTCTTTTGTCCGCGGTGTTTCACAATAGGTTAAGATTGTTTCTTCCATAAAAGGCTGATAACCGGCACACGATTCCGCTACGACATATTTCTGCATCTTGTAAAGCGGATCGTGCGGATAGAGCAATTTAATTTTGCCTTGATCTATCAGCGGCTGCACTGCCCGCTTTCTCACAATATCGTAACCTGCCAGCCCTACATGATCTTTAATCTCTCCTAAACTGCGCGGCACTTTACAAAACTTTAACGTCATCCGTTCCAGTTCCAAATGCCTTTCCGTCTTAGCCAGTTGCACCATTGTTTCTTCTAATTCCGCAGTGATCTCCACTTCGGCATTCAGATATCTTTGCAAATTGCTTCTCGGCGTTTCAGGATATATGAACTTCAATTTTCCCTGTTGCATTAAAGGTTTCGTAAATCGCGCTTGTATGCTCTTCTTGTTCTTGATTCCCAAAAACGCCTTTAAGTCGATAATGCTTCTGGGAACCCTGTCTTTTTATTGACGGTTTTCAGAGTCTTAAAGACATCTAATTGTATATCACGGGTAATATAAATAAATTTATGTTTGTACAAGGTAGGTGCCAATGTCTATCGCGGGGAGAAGGGAATCGCTCTGGGTCTTATTGAAACGGTGGCACTCGTCCAGCATGAGATAGGTGCGCTTGCCGTACAGTTTCAGATTGTCGCGGGCGGTGTCGACGGCGTGCTTGACATCTGCCACGCCCGAGTTGACGGCGTTGAGCTTGATAAACTCCCCATTCGTGGTCAGAGCGATGATATTGGCGAGCGTAGTCTTTCCGCAGCCGGGCGGGCCCCAGAAAATGCAGCTTCCCAGCTTATCGGTGGCGATGGCGCGCCTTAAAAGGGAATGTTCGGAAACGATGTGCTTCTGCCCGATAAATTCGTTCAGATTGTTCGCCCGCATTCTTTCCGCCAGCGGTTTCGCGGTCTCTTCGTTGTTGTTGAAATCAAATAAGTCCATAGTATATGCCGCCTTTGTCAGCCCTTCAATTCCTTGATTCTTTCCACATATTCCACGCCCATTTTATAGCCCTGCTCGTAAGCGTAGGGAAATTTCCGAAAGGTATATTGGCTCATATCCCCGAGGTCGGGTTCCAGCCAGAGGTCGATTATTTTTTTATTTTCTTCCCGTCGCCGCGCGGTGCGGAAATTGTCCATCACGTCGATGACCTCCAAGAGCATGCCCACGGTACGGGGACATTTATCCTTGCATTGCCGCTGTCCGAGCACGTCTATCGCCACGATTTTGCTCGCGCCCATTTCCTTTAACTGCCGTGCGGGAACGCGCTCCAAAATTCCGCCGTCCACGAGCCGCATGTTCTCTTTTTCCGTAGGCTTGAAAATAGCGGGAATACTCGATGAAGCAACAACCGCGTCGAGAACGCTCCCCTCCGAGAAAGTGACGATGGACTGAGAATACAAATCTACGGCCACGCAGCGGAAAGGAATTTTCAACTCGCTGAAATCCACTTCGCCGATATATTTTTTGAGAATTTTCCGCATTTTGCGGGTCTCGAACAGTCCGCCCGGCCGCGGAGTCACGTCCAAAAGGTCTATGGGTTTGAGTTTGCAAACCGCCTCCCGCATCTCCGAAGGAGTCATTCCCGCGGCGTAAGCCGCACCTACCACCGACCCCATGGAACTGCCCGTAATCATGTCCGGCCGTATGCCTGCCTCCTCCATTGCCTGTAAAAATCCGATGTGCGCCACGCCGCGGCTCCCGCCGCTTCCCAGGGCAAAGCCCAACTTTCTCTTTCTCGCCATTTTTTCACCTCTCTCTTTGTTTAATTTGTGCCGAGTTCCGACATATTTTCCGATCCATACATTTTACTTTTATCTCCGTTCCGCGGTCGATACTTCGCCCGTTCGCAATTTTTTACATATTTTTCGACTTGTCCTCATATAGATAAACCGAATATGTATACATCGCCTTCCTCCCTCTCGTCCGCTTCTGCTGTTCCTCCCGCCCGGATTTCTTCGGACGGGAAAAAGGTTTCTACCTCCGGCATCGGCAAAAAATTAAAAATTTTCCTGCCGACAGTCTTTCTCGTCACGTTTGCCGTACTCTTCGGCGTCTTTCCCGAACGCTATATGCCGGCTTGTCTCAAAGGCATCGAAATTTGGGCGCTGAACGTGCTTCCCGCGGTGTTTCCGTTTCTGTTCGTTACGTCTCTGCTTCGTGCGGGCGGAGGCGCAAAGCTCATTTCCCGCGCCTTTTCTCCCTTTTCAAAAGCCGTGTTCGGCTGCGGCGGAGAAGGCGGTTTTTGTTTTTTCATCGGAATCCTTTCGGGCTATCCGGTCGGAGCCGCCACGGTCGCGGGACTGAAAAAAGACGGACTTCTCTCCGACGGAGAAACGCGCGTCCTCGCATGCGCCTGCTCGACCTCCGGTCCCCTGTTTGCCATAGGCAGCGTCGGGGCGGGAATGTTCTCCGATAAAAAAATCGGATTTTTTATTCTCGCGGCAAATCTCTTCGCCGCGCTCCTTTCGGGAATCATTTTAAGATTCTTCTTTCTCCGCCGTTCTCCCGCCACGCCCGCTCCCGCCGCCAAAGAAGAAACAAGGGAATTTTCCCTCTCCTCCTGCGTGCAGAACTCCGTCCTTTCCGCACTGGCGGTCGGCGGCTGCATTGCCTTTTTTTACGTGCTGGCGGCCATGCTCGCCGATTTCAAAATCCTCGCTCCTCTCCAAAGTCTTTTCGGAGCGGTCCCCGCACTCGCCTCTTGCGCGGAGGGACTTTCGAAAGGCCTCGTGGAAGTTACGAGCGGCTGTCTTTCCCTCGCCGCCTCGGGGAACTTTCTCGCCGCGCCCTGCTGCGCGTTTCTCGTGACGCTCGGCGGCGCGAGCATACTCTTTCAGCAAATCGCTTATCTTCGCGGCGTCGGAATCAAAGCGCCCTTCTTCCTTTTCGTCAAACTGTTGCAGGCCTTTGCCGCGTTCTTTATCTGCCTCTTGTTCGTCTCTTTATGAAAAGAACAGAAATTCTATTGTTTTGCGTTTCCCGACCGCGGAAGAAATCGTCGGGTTCTTCTTCCCGCTCCGTCAATCCGCGGCGGGAGATTTTTCATAGGCGCCGAGAAGTTTATATTCCTGCACGTCCTTTTCGATTTCGGAAAGGGCGCCTTTTATCTTCGGTGAAAAAATATCCCCTTCCGCTTCGATAAAGAATCGGTATTCTCCGGGCCTGTCCTTGACGGGACGGCTCTCTATCTTGGTCATGTTCACGCCGTGAGCGTAAATGACTTGCAACAGGGACAAAAGACTGCCGGGACGATGGGGACAGACCGCCGAAAAGAAAAATTTATCGCTCTTTTCGGGCAGATTTTCCCCGCCCTTTTTCATCAGTAGAAACTGCGTCTGATTGTATTTTTCGTCGGAAATACATTCCTCCGAGCGGGAAAAGCCCTCCGGAAGATAAGCGATATGCGCGCCCGCAATCGCCGCGCTCTTGCCCGAAGCGTCCTCCGCCGCCCGATCGATGCCGAGCGAGGTGGACTCCGTTTCGCGCAAAGACGCGAAGGGCATTTCTTTGCTCAAATACGCGGCGCACTGATTGAGCGCCTGACGGTGAGAATATACTCTGCCGATTGCCGACAACGGAGTTCCCGTGCGGAAAATCAGGCGATGATCGATTTTGATAATCTGCTCCCTCACGGCAAAGAGCTCTGAGGACGCCTGCAAAAGATCGAGATTTTGCAGCACGCCGCCCTGCAAACTGTTTTCGATGGGTACGGCCGCAGCGTCCGCATGCCCCGTTTCCACCGCTTCGAAAACTTCGGGGAAATTGCGGAAAGGGATACATTCGTCGCGTCCGAAGGAATTTTTTTCTTTTCGGGAAGCGCGCTCCGTTTTGAGGAACGTCTCCGCCGCCAAATGAGAATAGCTGCCTTCCGGCCCGAGATAAGCGATTTTCATAAATTTTTCTCCTTTATACCTTTTCCGCAATATCGAGAATCAATTTTTCGGTATCTTCCCACCCGAGACAGGGATCGGTAATCGACTTTCCGAACACCTCGTCGTGCGCCTGGTTTCCCTCTACGAGAAAGCTCTCTATCATAAAGCCCTTGACTATTTTTTTGAAATCGGCGCTGTAACGTCGGTTTTGCATGACCTCTTCGGCGATGCGCATCTGCTGTCGGCACTGTTTTCCCGAATTGGAGTGGTTGCAGTCGATGACGATTGCGGGGTTTTTCAGTTTTGTATTTCCGTATAACTCCACCATTTTCATCACCGTTTCGTAATGGAAATTGGGCACGTCCCCGCCAGAAGCGTCCACGCCCCCCCTGAGCACCGCGTGGGCATAGGGATTGCCCGTCGAGCGCACCTGATAATTCCGATACTTGAAAATCTGGGAGCTCTGCGCGGCGAAAATGGAATTGATGAGCGCGGGAAGGTTGCCGCTCATGGGATTTTTCAGTCCGACGGGCGCTTCAATGCCGCTTGCGACCAGACGGTGAAGCTGATCTTCCACGCTCCTCGCGCCGATGGCGTGATAGGAGAGGAGATCCTCCACGTAGGGCGTATTTTCGGGATAGAGCATCTCGTCCGCCGCCGTGAGCCCCGATTCCTCCATCGCGGCGATGTGGAGCGCACGGATACTGCGGATTCCCCGCACGATGTCGGCGGCGCCGTCGGGATCGGGCTGAATGAACATTCCCTTATATCCCACGCCCTTGGTGCGGGGCTTGTTCGTATAGATTCGGGGGACCAAAACCAGCTTATCCTTGACCCGTTCGTTGAGCTTTCCGAGCCTGGAAATATATTCGAGGACGGGCGCGCTCTCGTGAGCGGAACAGGGGCCGATGATGAGGAGCATTTTTTCGCTCTTGCCGGAAACGACGGCTTTTACCTCCTCGTCGCGTTTCTTTTTGAGCTTTTTAAGCGGTTCGGAAAGCGGCGTTTCCGCGATAAACTCCTCCGGTTCAGGGATATAGCACTGTTTCTCCAACATATCAGAAACTCCTTTTTCAATTCTTCTTTTGCGTTTTTTCTCTTTTCAGAATGTATTCTTTGACCTCGGCGGTGACGTATTCGTCTATCGGCGTGCCGAATTTCAGGCTGTTTTTCACGATAGTGGAACTGACGTGCAAAAGCTCCTGCCGACAGGGAAGATATACGGGAAGGATTTCTCTATCCAGCTTCGCGGAAGCGAAATAATTGGCGTTTTCGTATTCGAAATCCACGGTGTTGCGGATTCCCCGCACGTAGATTTTCGTATTTTCCCTTTCCAGCAATTCCGCCGCGGTTCCGGAAAAAAAGACGATTTTCAGTCTCTTTTCTTTCGGGAACATCAGTCTCAGCATGTCCTCCCGCTCTTTTTCGGAAAAATACGGCCGCTTTTCGGGATTGATCATGACGGCGACCGCCACCTCGTCGAACAGGCGCAGACAGTCCTCTATCAAAGCCTTGTGTCCCAGAGTCGGAGGGTCGAAACTCCCCGCAAACACGCATTTTTTCTCAGCCATCTTTTCGCTCCTTTTTGCCCGTTTTTCCTTCTGCCCGCTCCTCGCCTTTCGTCCGCCGCCTTTTCCCGTTTTCCGCCGCCTGCGTTGATTTTTCCTGACGTCCTCCCCGCGGCGCATTCTGTCCTTGGGTTTTCGCAACGTTTCCGGCTTTCCCCGCGGCGTTTTCAGGTTTCGCGGCGGAAGAAGGTCAGATATGTCTTTCCGTATTTTCGTTCGTCGTATTTTTCCAATTCCGCCTCTCCTTCAAACGGCCTGTCCCGCTCGTAAACGGCGACGCCGTTTTCGCTCAGAAGCCCGCGTTCCGCTATCTTTTTCAGGGCGGGAATCCCGTACTCCATGCGATAGGGAGGGTCGATAAACACGAGGTCGAACTGTCCTTTCAAAAGTTCCAGACACGCGGAATAATCGAACGAATATACTTTCGCGAATTCCTTTTCTATTCCGAGCATCCGCATGTTTTTTTCGAGCAGTCGCACACTTTCCCGCGAGACGTCGTTAAAGACAACTTCCCGAGCTCCGCGGGAGAGACATTCGAGGCCCAGCGCTCCGCTGCCCGAAAACAAATCCAGAACGCGGGCACCGTATATTTTCAGGGAGAGAATATTGAACAGCGATTCCTTGACGCGGTCGGCCGTGGGCCGCACCTCCGTACCCGGGAATTCCGCCAGCACCCTGCTCCTGTATTTTCCGCCGATAATTCTCACTTGCGCCTCCCGAAAAAATTATTTTCTCTTTTTCGGCTTTGTTCCGGGGAGACCGCCGTAGTTGATTTTTTTCGGCTTGTTGCGTTCTTCTTCCGCCGCCCGCGCCGCGATTTCCTGTGCGCGCAAAGTCTTGTTGCGGCGGCCGTAAGCGCCCGCGATGTACAATCCGCCCGAAACGCCGATGGGCAATATCGCCAACGCGCAGGCAATAAAGTAATTGACGTAAATTCCCGCGATATTAGCGACTTGGAAGGGAATGAGCGCCCAACCCGCAAACAGGTCGAATATGATGGTGACGACCGCGAGCGCGGTGCTCGTCTCTTCGCCCTTTCCGATAAAATCCTGATTGCATCCGAACACGATTCCGCCGACGATGACGAACAGGGATGCAAAAGCGCCGATGACAAAGCCTTTCCACGGGCGGTATTCCTTTTGATATTTATAGCTCGTGATATTGAGTTCGCTGCCCATCTGCATGGCGGAACGGCGCTTCATGTTGCCCGAAACGAGCATTTCGTAATGCGAACCGCCGCATACCCACATCAAAAGTCCGTTATAGGCAAGAGCGCAAATGCCGCATACACAGGCCCAGACAACGGTGGTGGAAACGGCTTTTACTTTCGCCTGTATGAGCATCAGCACGACGCTTGCGACAAAATACATCGCCGCGGGCGTAAGCGAGCGCAAAGAGCATTCCCCCACCAACCGCCAAAATACCTTCCATTTGGTCTTGAATTTCGACATAATTTCCCTCCGATTTTGATTTCGTCTTTTGTTAAACTCCCCATACTTTTATGATACGCTTGTCCGTCACGATCCAATCCGCCCTTTTATCGTGCGGTTCGCACGGAACCTCGCGCACGAGCTGGAAATCGAAACAATAGGCGACGGCGAGCGTTTCGGGATGCTCCCGAAGAAAACGGTCGTAGTATCCTCCGCCGTAACCCAGCCTTCCGCCCCGTTCGTCCGCCGCCAGAAGCGGCAGCACCGCGACGTCGATTTTGCCGCGGTACGCTTCCCCGACGGGTTCGCGTATTCCGCGTTCGGACAGAGTGAAATCTTCTCCGAAAAGCACGGCTTCCATATCGCGCCCTTCCACGCGGGGCGCGTAAACGGTCTTTCCCGCTTTGAGCAGGCGGGCGATCAGCTTGTCCGTCGGCGCTTCGGAAGAATAGGACAGATAGACGAAAAAGCGCTCCTTTTCCATCGCCCTCGTCGAAAAAAAATTTTCGACGAGGCCGTTTTCCTTGACGTCCCGATTTTCGTTTTCGCCCCTGCGACGCTTCATATATGCCCGAAGAGAGCTCTTTTTCTGCTCTACCGAACCGCTGCCGCCCTCGATGATCCGAAATTGTCCCGTATACATGACTGAAAGCTCGATTTCTCCGTTTATCTGTTTATCTGTATTCGTATCTGAACTCGGCGCGCTTCGTCGCGGCGCAGAGTATTTCGTAAGCGATCGTTCCCGTCTTTTCCGCCTCGGCCGCCGCGTCCGTCATGATCGGCGTAAAACTTCCCCGCACGGCCTTTCCCCGGCGGATACAGGCGTCCATGCAGAGGTTGTTCGCGTTCTTTTCCGCACCCCGCATGCCGTTGTCCCGCTTTCTTGAAAATCCGTCCGCATAGCCCGCACGGTAGACCGTGAGACGATCGAACGAATTTTTCGTCTCCTCGTCCAAAAGGCCGTAGCCCGCGCCGCCGAAGGAATATTTTCTGCTCTCCACCGCCTGCGCATAGACCTTCATCGCCTTTTTGAGACGGACGCCTTGAAATTCCCGTTCGCTCCCGTCGGGGAAATACCCGTAAAGTCCCAGTCCCACGCGCACCATGTCGAAGGAAAATTCCCCGCCCAGCAGCGCGCCGTAAGTGGAGGAAAGATGGCATATTCCCGTCTTAAAATATCGTCGGAATACCGACTGCATTTTCAAAAACAAGCCTCGCTGTCTTTCGCATTCCGCGCGGGAATGATCGTAGAGGTGAGAATACATGCCTCCGACTTCCACGGTCTTCCTTTCCTCGAGAAATTTGCATACCCGACCCAGCATGGACAAATTCATGCCGTAACGGTTCATGCCCGTGTTGGTCTGCAAATGCGCCTTGATCGGCCTGCCGCATTCCTCGGCCGTCTCGGAAAGGAGGCGGGCGGTAAAGAAGTCGGGTACGGAAGCGATAAAGCCGTTATCCGCGATACACCGCGCCGTCTCTTTGTCCGTCGGCGGCGTCAGAACGAGAATTTCTTTCCCGCACGCCGCCGTGCGGACGGAGATCGCCTCGTCGGTCAGAGCTACGGCAAACATGTCCGCGACGCCCGAAAGAGCGTTCGTCACCGCCTCCGCGCCGTGGCCGTAGGCGTCCGCCTTGACCACCGCGCACAATTTCGTTCCCGAAAGTCGTTTCAGAGTCCGGGCGTTGTCCTCGATTGCTTTCAAATTGATTTCCGCGATTACTTTTTGCACATTTCATTATATGCGCTTTTCTCCTCCGCAGTGCGGAAAAAATAAATTTTCGCGGAAATTTATTTTTCCGCGCCTGTACCTCTCTTCGCAATTCGTTTGAAAGCTGCGCCCCGTCGGTTCGGCAAACGGCTTTACGCCGCTCGCTTCCCGCTCAATCGCTGTAAATGATGCGATGACAGTTGTCGCATTCGATGACGTTTCCGCCCGTCAGCTTGCTCCGCGCGGCGAGGGGCGGTTCCATGCCGCAGAAGGGACAACGGTTGTCCTTCAATTTTCCCACGACGGGGAAAATCCGCTCCTTGCGCTTGATTTTGTATTTTTCCATCACCGCGGGGGAAATTCCCGCCGTAGCGGCGGTAAGCTCCGCTTCGATTGCCTTCCGATCCCCCTCTTTCGACGCCTTCACCGCGCTGTATTTCTCGTACGCTTCCTTGTACTGCTTCTGCGTCGCAATGACCTGCTTTTTGAGTTTCTGATACTCTTCGTGCGTGGAGTTGATGCTCGCCGTTAAAGCCGCGAGATCCGCCTTGATTTTTTTCAGCTGATCGGCGATGGACATCGCATTTTTCTTGTAAAAGGCAATATCCGCTCCGCCCGCCACCAATTCGTCGAGATGCGCGAAATCTTTCAGAGTATCTTCCGTTTTGAGGTATTTTTTCGTCAGTTCCACCGCCGCGCTTTTCAGCTGCGCCGCCTTCGCGTCGAACGCGTCCAGCTTATCCGCCGCCGTTTCGAGGAATTTCTTTGTTTTCAGATATTCCTTGCGCTCCTCGCACCCCGCGAGCTCGCGTTCCAATGCGTACAGTTTTTTGTCGATTTCCTGATACTTCAAAATTGCCTGTAACTCAACCATGTTATTCTCCTCCCGTCAAAGCAATTCTTCGTCCGTGTGAAAGATACACGGAATCCCCGCCTGCCGACGGATTTTGCGATAATATTTTTCAAATCCGTAATTTTCCGACGCATAGTGCGTCAGCTGTATGACGGACAGTCCCGATTCGAGCGCCAACGTCAGAACATGGTGCTTGAAATCGGACGAAACGAGGACGTCCGCCCCCTGCCGAACGGCAAATTCCACGGCCTCTTCGTCCGCTCCCGCGCCGCAAAAGGACGCGGCGCGCCTGATTTCCTTTCGCTTGCCGTAAACCGCGATGTGCTTTGCGCAAAACGTCTTTTCCGTTTCCGCGGCCAGCGCCTCCGCCGTCACGGGCGGGACGTCGTACGCCCTGCCGTATCCGCCGCCGTCGAGCGGCTGCATGATCCCGACGTTTTCGGGCTGCGCGCCCTCTTGCCGAAACCGTTCTTCCGACTCCGAAGCGGCCCTTTCGCCGAACGGAATTTTTCCGTTTTCTCCGCCGTCCGCTTTCTCCTTCGCCGACTTTGCGGAAAGAATTATCCCTTCCATGAGACTTTCGTCTATCCCGCAAGGAGCGGCATCCAAGTTCAAATGCATGGACACGACGGAAATTCCCGCTTTCAGGCACGCCGCGACTTTGCCGCCCGAAGAAGCGGGCTCCGAAGAAAGCAGCCTGCCCAATTTCGCGTATACGGCGGGATGGTGCGTGCAGATAATTCCCGCGCCCTCCCGTTTCGCGCGCTCTATCGCGGCGAGGGACAAATCGAGAGAAAACAGAATTTTCTCCGCCTCCTCTCCGCTGTCGAGGAGCAGGCCGCTGTTGTCGTAAGCGCCGTAGCGGCGACAAAATTCGTCGCTCAGACTTTTCGGCGCAAATTGTTCCGCCAAGGCGTAAAATTCAGTCGATTTCATCGTTCAACACCCCTTTCAGCCGTCTTAAACGCGCTTCCAGCGCCCTGCGGCTCCCGTCCTGCAATCTCTCTTCCGAGAGATATCTTTCGACGTTTTTCAGCTGTTTTTCGGTCCGTTCGAGAAAATCTTTCGGGCGCTTGAAAAGATTTTCCCTGCCGAATTCGTATTCCGAATCGGTATAGCTTTGCGGCGGCTCGCCCTCTCGCAACCTTCGCCCGCGGATCACATCGTAAAATTTCCGTCCGCAGCGGAAGGTGAAATCCCGTTCGAGACACGCACCCGCCGAAACGAGATAGCGCCTCAGCTTCTCCGCGTCGTGCATGGGCTGAAACACGAACGTACGGGGCAGGAACCCGAAGGTTTCGTCCGAAAGAATCCCAACGATTTCACTGCCGCCCATGCCCGCAATCAGAACTTCGTCTACGCTTTCGGGGACCCCGAAAAAGCCGTCCCCGAGCACCGCTTCCGCGCGCCCCGAAGCTATGTAGCCCGAAAGCAGTCTCTTTGCCTTATCGAGACTGCCCGCGCTGATGTCCGAGAGAATCGCCCGCTCGCAAAGTCCGTTTTCGAGCATGTATTCCGAACAGTAGCCGTGATCGCAGCCGACGTCCGCGAATACCTTCGCTTTCGTCAGGAGCGAGCACAGAACGTCTATCCGACTGCCGTAGCCCATTATTCGAGGAAATCCTTTAACTTTTTGCTTCTCGACGGGTGACGGAGCTTCCGAAGCGCCTTCGCTTCGATCTGGCGGATACGTTCCCTCGTGACGTTAAATTCCTTGCCCACCTCTTCGAGCGTGCGGGGCTTTCCGTCGTCGATGCCGTAACGGAGCCGAAGCACCTTTTCCTCGCGGGGGGTCAGCGTGTCCAGAACGCTCAGAAGCTGTTCTTTCAGCATGGTAAATGCGACGGAATCGCTGGGCGTGGTCGTCTTTTCGTCCTCGATGAAATCGCCGAGGTGGCTGTCCTCCTCTTCGCCGATCGGCGTTTCGAGGGAAACGGGGTCCTGCGCGATTTTCTGAATTTCGCAGACGCGCTCCTCGGAGACGCCCATTTTTTCCGCGATTTCGCGGGGCGTAGGCTCGCGGCCCAAGTCCTGCAACAGGAGCCTCGAAACCCGCGTCAGCTTATTGATCGTCTCCACCATGTGCACGGGAATACGAATCGTGCGGGCCTGATCGGCGATCGCGCGGGTGATGGACTGGCGAATCCACCAAGTGGCGTAGGTGGAAAATTTGAAGCCCTTCTGATAATCGAATTTTTCCACCGCCTTCATGAGCCCCAAATTCCCTTCCTGAATGAGGTCGAGAAAGAGCATGCCCCTGCCCACATAGCGTTTCGCAATCGAGACGACGAGGCGGAGATTTGCTTCCGAGAGCCGCTTTTTCGCCGCTTCGTTGCCGTCCTGCATGTGCTGGGCGAGTTCGATCTCCTCGTCCGCGGAAAGGAGCGGCACCCGACCGATGTCTTTCAGGTACATCTTTACGGGGTCGTCGAGTCCGATGTCGGACAAGGCCTGTTCAAAGAGTTCCCTATCTCGTTCGTCCTCGTCCACGATCTGAATCCCCGCCTCTCCGATAGACTTATAGACATAATCTATCTGATTGGCGCTGGTGTCGTACTTTTCCAGAATGTCGCACAGGGCGTTTGTGGAAATGCTTCCCTTCATCTTGTAATTGTTGATGATCCCGGCAAGAATTTCATTGAGTTTTTGTTCGGATATATTACCCACTTTGCTTTATCCTCCGTTTGATTGAGCGAAAGCCGTCTTTTGTTTCGATTTATTTGAGAAGTTTTGTATATTCGTTGATTTTGCGCGCGATTTCTTTGCGCTTTTCGGTGTCCCGTTCCTCCGAGAACAGCTTCGTATATTCTCGGATCTTTTCTCCGATCTTTTCCCGTTCCAGCGTCTTTACGCTGTCGGAGAAAAATCTCTCCGCGATCTCGCCCGAAAGTTTGTCTCCGTAATTCAAATCCAAAATCTCGTTGAATTCGGGACAATCTTCGTCCAAAATCTCGAAAAGTTCGCTGGGGCGCACCTTTTCGGCGTTTTTTTCGCACGAACCGATATACTGCGCTATGATTTTATGCACATTATCTTCAAATTCAATACCGTCCAACGTATAATTTTCCGCATAAGGCGCAGAAAAAAGTTTTGCTGCAAGTATAAACCTCGCCGCTTTTTTGTACTTGTCCGTGCCCGCTTCCGACGGCGGCGGAACCGCGATTTCCAGCTGTTTCTCCGCGGGCAGATTGTTCAGATCCCGCTCCAACGACTGATAGGAAATTTCCGTCTTGTCCCTGAGCTTTTTCAGAAGGTCTTCTTTTTCGCTCTCGCTCTCCGCCGTGCGGACCACCTTCAAGGCCTCCGCGAGGAAGTTGCGCTTGTCCTCCGATTTTTTCAAATCGTACTTTCCTTCGAGCGCGTGCAGTTTATAATCGATGAGGGGCATGGCCGCGTCCAGACAGGCCTGATAGGCAGCGGCGCCCTGTTTTGCCACGTCGTCGGGATCCAGCCCGTCGGGCAGGGGCACCACGCGGACGTTCAGGTTTTCGTCTTTCAGGATTTCGAGTCCCCTCAAATCCGCTTTCTGTCCTGCAAAATCCCCGTCGTAGCTGATGAGCACGTTTTCCGAATACCGCTTCACGAGCCTCGCCTGATCCTTGGTCAAAGAAGTCCCCATGGAAGCGACGACGTTTTCAAAGCCCGCCTGATAGAGGGAAATGGTGTCCATGTATCCCTCGACGACGATCACCTCGCTTATCGGTTTCGTCCGTTTGAGCTTCTTCAACAGATTGATATTGTATAAGGTCTTGCTTTTATTGAATACCAGCGTTTCCTTGGTGTTTTTATATTTTGCGAAATCGGATTTTTCGAGAAGCCGTCCCCCGAAGGCCACGACCTCGTCGAACGCATTGATGATGGGAAAAATGAGCCGCCCGCCCTGCGAATCGATGAGTCTGCCGTTCTTCGCCTCCGTGAGCACGCCGCTGTCCAAAAGGTCGGCGCGCGAATACCCCTTTCCCGTCAGATATTCGGGCAGGGAATAAAAATCGAGCGAAGCGCCCAGCCCGAACTTTTTCACCGTCGTCGGCGCCAGCTTGCGCCGCGAGATATATTCGAGATGCGCTTCCGCCCTGCCCCCGTAGAGGTTGGAGAGATAAAAACGCGCGGTATCGAGAAGAATTTTCACGAGCGTGTCCCGCTTGCGTTTGAGCGCCGCGGCTTTTTCCGAATCGAAGTCGCTCTCGGGAACGGGGATTTTCGCCCTTGCCGCGAGAATACGCACCGCACCCGGAAAATCGGTCGATTCGATTTCCTGCACGAAACGCACCACGTCTCCCGATACGCCGCAGCCGAAACAATGATAGAACTGCTCCGATTCGTTCACGGCGAAAGACGGGGTCTTTTCGTGATGAAAGGGACAGCAAGCCCAATAGTTGCCCCCCTTTCTGTCCAGCGCGATATAGCTGCCGATAACCTCCACGATATTGTTTTTTTGTTTGAGTTCCTGCATAAAGCGGGGGTCCATCCCGCGTCCGCTCATACTTTGACACCTCCAAGGGAAAAGGTCTCGGGAATAAACAAATCCTCGAATACGTCTATGGCGTATCTGTCCGTCATGCCCGACAGATAGTCGCAGATGATCTGCTCCTTCGACGAAATCTCGCTCAGCCGCACGTACTGTGCGGGCAGCCTCTCGGTGTGCTTCATGAAGTATTCAAACATCTCCGTCAGCATGCGCTCCGCGCGCTCCTGCATGGATTTATTCGTCAGCGCGTACACCTTTTCAAACATGAAGCCGCGAAGCTCTTTCGTCGCCGCCGCCACTTTTTCCGACATGCGCACAAAGGGCTGTCCCAAAGACTGCGTGTAAATGTCCGTAATCGCCGTATTGATGCGCTCCCGCGTGGCGTGTCCCAGCGTCGCCACGGCGCTTTGCGGCAGATCCGAATCTTTGAGAATCCCCGCCCGGATCGCGTCCTCGATGTCGTGATTGATATAGGCGATCCTGTCCGCCAGCGAGACCGCCGTGCCTTCCAGCGTGGCGGGATGCCCCGTGCTCTTGTGCTGCAAAATTCCGTCCCGCACTTCCTCGGTAAGATTGAGCCCCCGCCCCTCCTTTTCGATGACGTCCACCACTCGAAGAGACTGAATATTGTGCTCGAAACCCGTGGGCGAGAGCTTGTCCAACACCCTTTCGCCCACGTGGCCGAAAGGGGTATGACCCAAATCGTGTCCGAGAGCGATGGCTTCCGCGAGATCCTCGTTCAATGAGAGCGCCCGCGCGATGGAGCGGGAAATCTGCGCGACGTCCAGCGTATGGGTCAGACGGGTGATGTAGTGGTCTCCCTCGGGCGCGAAAAATACCTGCGTCTTATTTTTCAGGCGCTTAAAGGAATTGCTGTAAATGATCCGATCGCGATCGCGCTGAAAATCCGTGCGGAATTCGCAAGGCGCTTCCGCGCGCGCCCGACCTTTCGTCTCGCACGATTTTTTCGCATACGGCGAAAGAAACCGCGCTTCCGTTTCAAACGTCTTTTCCTTGACCGATATCGGCGTTCCCGTCATCGTATTTCCTCCCCAAATCCGCCCAAGCGGGCTTTTTACGACCCGATTTATATATATATTCGACGCGGAGGGCTCAATTCCTTTTTTTTCGGGCGAAAAACCGCGAAATTTTTTTATTTTCAAAAATTTCCCGAATTTCGAAACGCGAGAGAACGGCGGCGTGCTTCGGAAAGGTCGGCAAAAATCGAAAAACGGCGGGGAAAGTATGCGGGAAGTCCCGAAAAATATTGCGGGCGGATTTATCGAAAAACATAAGACAAACTCACGAAAAAGGCCGAGAGAATCCCCGCGAAAAAACGGCGGATAAAACGGGGAGCGGATAAAATATCCGCTCCCCGTTTCTCTTTTTCGTTTCACGCCAATTTTCTGCCCATCAGAACGCCCATGACCGACGCCATCATGAGTCCGCGCGTCCAGCCGCTGGAATCGCCCAGACAATGGAGCCCGGGAATATTCGTGTTGAAATCGGTGTCCATTTTGATTCTGTTGCTGTAAAATTTCAGTTCCGGGGAATAGAGCAGCGTCTCCGTAGAGGCGAACCCGGGAACCACGTAATCCACCGACTGAATGAAATTGATGATATTGATCATCGTGCGATACGGCATGGCCGCCGTAATGTCTCCCGCCACCGCGTCCTTTAAGGTGGGACGGATATTCGAGCGGGTCAGTTCCTTATCCCACGTGCGCTTGCCGTCGAGGATATCGCCGAACCGCTGGACGAGGATATGCCCCGCGCCCAGCATATTCGTGAGCTCCCCTATCTTCTGCGCGTAAGCAATCGGCTGATTAAAGGGGTAGGAAAAGTTATGCGAACAGAGAATGGAAACGTTGGTATTGTTCGTTTTCAGTTCCTTGTAGCTGTGGCCGTTGACCACCGCGAGATTGTTGTCGTAATTTTCCTGAGAAACAAATCCGCCGGGGTTCTGGCAGAAAGTGCGGACTTTATTTTTGAAAGGCTTGGGATAACCGATGAGTTTGGATTCGTACAATACTTTATTGACCGTCTCCATGACTTCGTTTCTCACTTCCACCCGAACGCCGATGTCGACGGTGCTCGGAACGTGCTCCACGCCGTATTTTTCGCACAGCTTTTCCAGCCAATCCGCTCCGCGGCGGCCCGTCGCAACCACCGTATCGGAAGCGAAAATTTCCAAACTCTTGCTGCCGTCCGCCTTGGCGACGGAAACGCCCTTACATACTCCGTCTTCGATAATCAGAGAATTGCATTCGTAATCGAAGAAAATTTCCACGCCGCGGCCGAGAAGATATTTTTCAATGGAAAGGTAGATACTCTGCGCCTTTTCCGTGCCCATGTGACGAATGGGGCAATCCACCAATTTGAGCCCCGCCTGAATGGCGCGCTTGCGGATTTCCTTGACTTCTTCGCCCGCGTTCAGACCTTCGATGTGTTCGTCCGCGCCGAATTCGAGATAAATTTTATCCGTATAATCGATCGTCTCCTGCGCGAGTTCTTCGCCGATGAGCTGCGGCAGATCGCCGCCCACTTCACAGCTTAAAGAAAGTTTCCCGTCCGAAAATGCCCCCGCGCCCGAAAAGCCCGTCGTGATATGGCAATAGGGTTTGCAATTCATGCATTTCTGCGTCTTTACCTTGGGACAATGCCGATTTTCCACCGATTTTCCCTTTTCCACAATGACGATCTTTTTCTTGCTGTCCTTTCTCAGCATTTCGATCGCCGTAAAAATTCCCGCGGGGCCTGCCCCCACGATTACCACGTCCGCTTTCATGATCACCATGACCTCCTGTCATAAATTCGTCCGAAAATGTCCGTCAAAACTTCCACTTTGTCTGCAACCGAATATTTTCAGACTGTTTGCTTCCGCATAAAAAAACCGCCGATGATATATTCCCGACGATTTTCGTCGGTCAACCGAATCGGCGGTTGCAAACGCTCTCTTTAAGCGAAATTTTCCGTTTTCATCGCCTTTTCGGCACACGGAACATTATACCACGAGTTTTTTATTCTGTCAAGTCAAAAATCCGATTTTTCCGAAACGCTTTTTTCGTCCGCTTCCGCGCGCAAAACGGGAGCATTTTCTTTTTGAGACCGAAGAATTTCCTGTTTCTCGTTATGGCGGAACAAAATTTTGAGCTTATAAAAATTATATCTCAAAATAAAGACGGACGGAAGATTCAAAAGCGCGTTCACGATTGCGACGGGAAGGCCGAAACACAGCCAATATTTGAGCGGCATACAGAAAATGATAAAAAAGCCGACGAATATACAGACGAAGTGAATGACTTCCCCGTAACACGCTTCCAACATGTAGCGTGTCAGATATTCATTGTTTTTGGGATCCGCGATTTTATTTTTCCGGAAAGCGGTAAATTGTCCGAGTTCGGGGATTTTATCCTTCCATTTCCGGATTTTCAAAGTCTCGTAAAACTTCTTTTCCCTCGCGGAAACCTGAAAAATCTTTTTATCGTGCGAAAACCATTTCGCGGGCATGCGGCGAATGAGAAACGCAAACAATCCGTCTACGGCGATTGCCAGAACGACGTTTAAGGATACTCCGCCAAGCGCGAACCAGAATCCGAAGCCGAAATGCGGCGCCGCAAAAATCAGATCCGCCGCCGTCAATAAAGCCATGCCTACAAAGATGATCGAAAGGTATAAAATCATTTTCCCTCCGCCTCCCCTTCGCCGTAGTCGAGAGGGATTTTGTATACTTCCTCGTACTTCGCTTTGCAGAGCGCGTAATTTTGCTCTTTCATGCGCTCGGTGCTCTCTTTTTCGGAGAGCGTTTTATCGGGGTAAATCGGCGCCATGATATGCAGGGAATAAATTTGCAGGGGATAGCCGTCCCCGTCGAGCTTTTCCGAATCCCGCATCGTAATGAACATAGGCACGACGGGTACGTTCGCGCGGAAAGCCATTTTGAACGCCCCGATCTTCAAGGGACGGGGTTTTCTGTAATTCCACCACATGCCCTGTTCGGGATAAATGAGAATGGATTCCCCGCGCTTCAACAGCGTATTTGCCGCGGAGAGAAAATTGATCATCGTGCGGGGATGACCGGATAAAGGAAGCGTGTCGCAGTGACGGAACAAAAATCCGTACAGGCCCGGGAACGAGGTAAAATTCCCCTCCCGAATTACCTTATACAGCTTTTTCTTGGGCAGATCATTCCGAATCGCATTGAAGAGAATATAATTATCGTAGGCGGAAAAATGATTGCAGGTAATTACGGCACCGCCGCCGAGGGCGGAAAGATGTTCCCTCCCCTCGACGGCTTCCGTCACGATGATTCCCTTTTTGACGAGCTTTGAAAAATATCTGTCCCCCACCGCGTTCGCGATGAGGCGGAGCAGCTTATTTTTCGGTTTTTTGGTGAGATAATCCACTTTATCGGGCAAGAGCGTGACGGTGGGCGGATCGTTTTCTACGTCCTCGTCAAACCTCCTCTGCCGCTCGAAAAGAGCAATCCGCTCCAATACTTCCCGCCTGCCGGGAGATACGTTTGTCAAATCCATGGCATATACCCTTTTATTTCGTCAAATTATGCGGCGGCCGAAAAAACCGACCGCTCAAAATCGGCCGCGCCCGAAAAAGTCCGTACTTTCCCGCCGCTTATTTTACGTTGCCGAACATTTTTCCGTAGGTCTTGAAATATCCGTCCGGACGCTCGATCTCGCTCGTCGCAAGGGCTTTCAGCCCCGCTTCGCACTCGACGTCCTTCTGTCTGTCCGCAAAGGAAAATCGATCGTAAATATCCCTGATGATTCCGTAAAATTCCGTCCGCTTCGCATATTCCCAGAAATATTCCTGATAGGGAATATCGGGATAGTGCCAAGGCTTCCAAGTCATGCCGTAATGCACGATACGGAGTTCCTCCCTCGAAAGTTTGTCCTTCGATACGGGGAATTTGTTCCAAGCGCGCGGCAGACGGAGCACTCTGTCCTGACAGAGGACATTGAGATAGTCCTCGTCCTGAATGACGGTAAATTTATACTTTTTCAAAAGATCCGCGAATTTCTCGTAGAAATTTTCCTCGCGGAAACTTTTGAGATTCATTAAAATCACGCCCGCGTTGAAGAACATGCTCGGGTCGAGTCCGTCCACTTCGGAGACGTATTTTTTATAGACTTCGAAGCTGTTCACGCCCTCGCAGGGAGCGCCGCCGATCAGATTGCTTCCCAAATCGTAGGAATACAGAGCGCTGATGTCTCCGAGAATGACCGTATCGCAGTCGAGATACAGCGCCTTGTCGTACTGCGGGAACATTCCCGCGATAAAAATGCGGAAATAAGTGGTACAGGTATAGTAATCCCGCATATGAAGGAGAGAAGAAATTTCCTTCAAGCGTTCCGTGACGTCCACGAAAGAAATATCGAAACCGTCCTCCGCAAGGCGCAGAATCTTTTCGGAATAATCTTTTCTGACGCCCGAATGAAGAATGTGGATTTTATAGAGAAAATCTTTGGACGCGTTTTCCTTCAACGATTCTATCGCCACCGAAAGAAAAGGGAGATAATTGTCGTCCGTTGCAAAAAACAGCGGCACGATTTTCCGCTCCTCTTTTGCAACCGAAGCCGCCTTTCCCTTCGCGGACTTTCCCTCTTCCGTCTTCGCCGCCGTATAAATATAGGAATCCGCTTCGTTCCATCCCGACCGGCCGGGCTTTCTCAAACCGTCTTCCGCTTCTTCCGCTGTATTCATTAACATTTCATTCATAATGCCGTTCTCCTTCCTTTTTTGATGTATTTTTTCGCATCGAACAGATTCTCAATGCTTCTTGGTTTTTTCGGCTCTGATACTATTTTATCCCCTTTCGGGTAAAATTTCAACCTACTCGGTTCCTTCTCCTCTCTACTTACGTTTGGCCGCATTCTACCCGAAAGTGCCCCTTCTCTATCCTTCTTTATCCCGATGTTGCCGGCAAAGCTCCCCCGCCTTTTCCCGACAATTTTCTGTCTTTTGACCTCTTTCCGAAAAGGAAAAACGCCGTTTTTTAAGTAAAATCCTCCCGTTTTTCCGAAAACAAGAAGATTTTTTCTTTCTTCATTTTCTGAACAAGAGGAAAAACACGTTTCCGAAAAACGTTCGCTTCATTATCGGCATTGCGCCTTTTTTCCTCTCAGATTTCCGTCAAAAAAGCCTGAAAAGGACAATTCTACTGTGAGTAGAGTCGTATTTTTTCCCGTTTCTACCGTCAGTATAGTTATCTTAACCTATTTTATTAAAATTGTCAATGATTTTATGAGCCTTTTGAAAGTTTGTCACCAACCAATATTACATTTTCAAAATACGAGAAAGATACCCCGACAAAAATTTTTATCTGACAAAAAACGAGGTCTGTTCCCGCTTTTTGCAGAGTTCTACATTTCGTCGGGGTAAAAATCGATTAAAGCTGTATAATTTTCGAGGCGATGTTACGGAGAAAGGCGGAATCGTGTTCCACAAAGAGCAGAGAAGGGCGAAAGGCGAGAATGAGCTCTTCTATCTGCGCACGGGAAATAATGTCGATATAATTGAGCGGTTCGTCCCAAATATACAGGTGTGCGCTTTCGCAAAGGCTTCGAGCGAGCGCCGCTTTCTTTTTCTGTCCCGCGCTCATGGCCGACAAATCGGCGGAGAAATCCTTTTTTCGGAAACCCAGTTTATCCAGAACGGCCTTAAACAGACTTTCCTCTATTCCATATTGACGGGCGTATTCGCCGAGCGAACCCGAAAGGGAATCCGTATTTTGCGGGACATAAGAAATTTTTAGCCGCGGGGACAGGAGAATCGTCCCCGAAAATTCCGCAAATCCTAAAATCGCCCGAAAAACCGAGGATTTTCCGCAGCCGTTTTTTCCGTTCAACGCAATCCTGTCCCCCTGAAAGACGGAAAAAGAAACACCTTTGCACGCCTCGGTCGCCCCGTAGCGGACGGTCAGATCTTTGATTTCGAGCAAACGTTCCGAAAAAAATTCGAGCGGGCGGATTTTCAGACTTTCCGCCTCCTCCGCATTTTTCAGGAGCGCGGACTTTTCCTCTATCGCGCGCTCTTTATGGTCCTCGATGACCTTGGAGGTTTTCATCATTTTGGCCGCCTGATGCCCGACATAGCCGCGATCCACCCGCAGGCCCGAGTTTCGGGTGTTGTATTTTCCCGCTTCCGTTTTGTCCGACCACTCCGCCGTTCGGCGGGCGGAATCTTTCAATCTCCTGATCTCCTTTTTCAGCTTCTCGTCTCGACTCCTTTCGAACGCTTCCGTGCGGCGGGTATTCTCATACCATGAAGAAAAATTTCCCGCCTGAACTTCAATGTCCGTCCGATTCAGGGACAGGATATGATCCGTACAGGAATCCAGCAGATCTCTGTCGTGGGAGACCAGCAAAAAGCTCTCCTTCTTCCGAAGATACTCCGCCACGCAAATTTTAGACGGCAGATCGAGATGATTGGTCGGCTCGTCTATCAGAAGGAAATTCCCCTCCCGCAAAAACATCGCCGCCAACAGCGCCTTGGTCTGTTCTCCGCCCGAAAGAGAGGAAAACGTCCGATACAGCGTCGCATCGGAAACGCCCAACAGGGACAACTCTCTGGCGATCCGCCATTCTTCCGCACCGCTCAATGCCGACAGGGCATCCATCGTCAACGTCTCGCCGTCGGGCAGGGGACAAGGGAAATAATCTACTTCCGAGGGACGGGAAATCGTACCCGAATATTCGCCCTCGAATTCGCCGTTCAACAGTTTGAGCAGAGTAGTTTTTCCCCGCCCGTTCCTGCCGATAAGCCCCGTTTTCCAGCGGGTATCCAGTGAAAAAGATACGTTTTCAAAGACGTTTTCCCCGCTCCCGGGATAAGAAAACGTCAGATTTTTAATTTGAATGTTCATGAATCCTCCTTCGGTCAAAAATAAAGCCGCAAGAAAGAGAATCTTTCCTGCGGTCTTTCATATTCCGTCCAAAGGCGGATTTCAAGGACAAACTGTATTCGCTTTCTTGCTTTTACGACAGAATCCCGCCCCGAAGCATTCCGCTCCGCAGCCAATTCCGCCCGTATGAAATTTCAGCAAGAAATCGTATACACTCCTTTCCCTCCGACATGATTTTCTCTATTGTAACAGAAAAAATGCTCCGTGTCAAGAGTTTCTCTCCCTATGCGTCGAGTTTTTTTGACAATGTTCTAAGCCGCATCAAAATTTTTTCCGCGGCGAGCTTCTCTTCTTCCAGCACCGATTGAAGCCGTTCCTCCAATCGTGCGGACACGGCGAGACATTCCCGCGCTTCCTCCGAAAAATCCGTCTCCCCGCGCCTATGGGCGGCGAGCGCGCCGTCTATGAGATCGAACAGACTCTCGTGGCAGATTACCCGTCCCGCGCCCCATTGCAGCCGCGCGGGGGGCTGTTCGAGAACGTACTGCGTGAAATAAGTGAAGACCGCTTTTTCAAACCCGAAAGCGTATCGGTTATTGTCTATCGCATAGAGCTCCGACAGGGCGCGGGAAGCCTTTCCCTCCACGAACAATTCCGAAGCGCGCTGCAAACGGCGGATATTCTCCTTAAAAATCTCATGGGGGAATTTCACTTCGTCGTCCCAGTTCAACCGCACGAACGCATCCTCGCAAAGGCGGAAAATTTCCAAAAGTTCTGAGGAAAATCCGTTCGCTTTTTGGCACTCTTTTTCGCCGAGATTTTGAATTTTTTCGTAAATGACCGTCCCGACTTCCTCGGCTTTTGCAAACAGCTCGCGCAAATCGTCCGCATCGCCCTTCCGCAGGGATTCCTTCAAGGCCTTGAACCGCGCGGAAAAATCGAGCGGGGGCAGTGTCCGAGCATCCAGCGCGACGGCGAGACAGCCGTACAGGACGTGATGAAAACGATATACGTCCTCGTCATAATTTTCATCGTTGTCGAACTGAGAATGATACGTGGTGGTCATAAATTCCGAATCGGAAAAATCGTTGACCGAGGACGGAATTCCCGAAACGGCCAAAGTAAAATCGTCCGACCAAGTCTCCACGGGGGAAAACACGCGCACGCCCTCGGGAAACACGTCTCCTTCGAGCGGAAAACCCTTCACGCTCTCGCGAAAGAAACGATTGTACTCGTAGACGCAGTGAATGGCGTCGTATTCCCCGTAGCGGCAGGCGGGAAGCTCAAAATTCAAAGCGGCGCGAGTCGTGCCCCGCCATTCGGGCCGAGCGCGGAAAAGCTGCGCATAGGCTCCGCTCGACCAATCGTATTTGGAATTGACCACGCCCCATTCCTCCGCCGCAAAAGCGCAAAATCGCAGGGTATGTTTAGGGCGATAGCCCGTCTTTTTCAGTGTGCGGGCGATGGAGAGCATCATCGCTATCGCGGAATTATCGTCCTGAAAGCCCGAAAAATAGGAATCGAAATGCGCGGAAAGGAGCACTGCGGAAGCCTTGTCTTCGCCTTCGATTTCTCCCCAGACGTTATAGGTCGTCCCGTTTCTCCAAACTTCGGATTTCGCGTCGAATACGACGCGGGCTTCGCCGTTCTGCGCGATTTCCCATTTGAGCAGTTCCGCGTCGCGGCGGGAAATGGAGAACGCGGGCGCGTAATCGGGGCCGCCGATGTCCTGCGCGTTGAGCGCTATGTCGCTGATTTCTCCGTAACCGCCGCTCTGGATTGCGATAAACGCCGCCGCGCCCTTTAAGTACGCCTGATAGACGGGATAGCTGATCCACCATTCGTTGCGCTGATCAATGTCCGCGAGGACGAGCTTATCCGTGACGTCTTTGCCCTCATAGTCCTTTGCGCGGCCTTTCCCGACATAGACGACGGAAAACTCCCGTTCGCCCTCGGTATCGAAATTCGTCTGATAGGCGCCGAGCGTAAAGAGGTGTTCCTCTCCCCGCCCGTCCGTAAACCGCATGTCCGCCCGCGTGAACTCCCAGCCGTCCACGGAAATCCTGTCCTTCGTCACGTTCGTCAACCCGATTTTCCGCATCTCTTCCGCTATGAGTTCGGCCGTGGCGAGCTCTGCGTCCGAACAGGCCGTACGATATCCCAGCTTCGGATTGCTCGCATTTTCTTCCATCTTCTTCGCAAATCTATAAGAATATCCGCAGTCTACTCCTGCCGCAAATTCTTCGTAAACCTTCCTGTTCAATCCTCTGCCTCCTTTTTCATGCTCTTTGCTTCTCCGCAGAAATACCGCGGAGAAATGCAAGCCGTCTATATTATACAACAAAAATCCCGCCGAAACAATCGTCCGACGGGTTATTTCATAAAATTTTCTTCAACTTCCCTGCTTTGTCTTCCGCGTTACGCTCTTTTTTGCGGACGAGGGCCTTTGCTCCGAGAGCCGCTTCTCGTATACTTTGTCTATCCAGTCCCTTAAACGGTCACATTCCCGCTCGTCCAGCTCCGATATTTTTTTGCCCGTCATCTTGACGACCATCTCTTGGAGCTGTTCTTCCGTATACCCGATTTTTTCCCAATCTTCCGCCTTCAACGAACAGCCGATACAGCCCTTATCCTCCGTTCGGCCCTTCCCTGTCTCCCTCGGATAGGAAAATACCGTCTTTCCCCGTTCGTCCACGACGACGAGGCGGCGGATTCTCCGGGCGTTATCGTATTCCACTTCCGCGACGTCGTATTTCGCATACGGATTTGCGGGACGATACCCCGTTCCGCTCTTCTGCGTGGGTACATTCAAAAAAATGAACGGAGCGGTATACAGTTCCCGCCCGATTCCCCATTTTACGCCCGCGCGTTTGAACGCATCGGATGCCTCTCCCTTCTTTTCGTTTCCCGCGTCCTCGCGGCTCTCCACGCCGCAGTCCCATTTCCACACGAACGGTTCGTTCGGAGCGGGACGTATCCCGATCCCGCAATAGAGATTGCCGTGGATCTCTTTGTAGTCGTCCGCCCAATTTTCCGCGCCCACCGTTTCGTCGAGTATGTCCATGTCTACCCGCGAGGTCTTATAGACGAGCGCCACCACGCCCTTTTCCGTCGCTTGTTTGATTTTGATTTCGATCTCTTCCGCCTTCAACAGCCTGAATTTTTTTTCCATAGATACAGAATGGGCGTTTTTCGGGAAGAATATGCCTCGTCCGACAAAAACGAGAACATAAACGCGCGAGAAACGGAAAGCGGCTCTCGCGCCTCCGAACGAAAATCAGATCTCGACGGAGAAGCCGTCGCGGGCCGCCTCCACGGAATATTCCTCCTCCGCGCGGCGGAGGTTCTCCGACAGGGGCGCGCCGTTGTGGGAAAAGTGCGTGATCACCCAGCGGGTGTTCTCCCCCGCAATGCCGCGGTGCAGAAATTCCTCGCGCATGGCCGCGCAGTCGGGCAGCCCCATATGGCGGGATACCTCTCCCGCCCCGAAGAAGAGAAAGGTGCAGTCGAAAGAGACGAGATCCGCCTTTTGTCCCCGCTCCCTCAGATACGCGCCGAGATAGTCGAGGCTTTCCCTCGGAATCCGACCCGTATCGGTGAGGTGGAGATAGAATTTTCCGCATTTCTCGACGAGGTACAAAAGCGCGCATTCCGTTCGGCTGTGCTGCGCCTTCAAAGCGACGGCCGTATAATTGCCGAAAGAGAACGGCTCGAAGGGGCGGACGACGGAAAAGCGGATATTTTCCAGCACGTCGGGACGCATCTCCCTGCGCGTGCATTCGTCGAATACCCGCTTGACCTCCTCGTTTCCGAAAATGTGCAGGGGCGCGGGCAGCGGCGACGAATATTTATAGCCCCTCAGAATGAAGTCGTGTGCATAGAAGTGATCCATGTGGCTGTGCGTGACCAGCAAATATCTGACGGCGGACAAATCCGCGCCGAAGCGCAGGGAATGATAGTAGGCGTCGGGGGGAAAATCCACGGACAATTCCCCGTCTATGAGCACCTGAGAGCGGCTGTGAAATTCTTTCTCTCCGCGGCGGCGAGCCTCGCGGCAGGTATCGCAGTTGCAGAAAACGGCGGGTACGCCCTCCGCGGCGCCCGTTCCCAAATAGAGAATTTTCATGCGTCCGCCTCCGATTCCAACAAAATGGTCACGGGGCCGTCGTTGAGCTGTTCTATTTTCATATCCGCTCCGAAGATGCCGAGTTTCACTTCCACCCCGCACTCTCTCAGCTTGTCCGCGGCGAAGAGGTACAGCCGTTCCGCGCGCTCCGGGCGCTCCGCCAGAATGAAGGAGGGGCGATTTCCGTGCGAAGCGTCGCCGTACAGGGTAAACTGCGAGACGAAGAGAATTTCTCCGCCGACGTCTTTGACGGAAAGATTCATTTTGCCGTTCCCGTCCTCGAAAATCCGAAGATTGGCGATTTTCTTTGCGAGATATTCCGCCTGCGCTTCCCCGTCCCCCGTCCGAATCCCGAAAAATACGACCAGACCGAAGGGAATCTCGGAAACGAGTTTTCCGTCCACCCGAAGGGCGGCGCCCTTTACCCGCTGCACTACCGCTTTCATGAAAAATGTCCTCCGAAAAAATATGACAAAACGCAGGATAAGAAAAAATTTCCGATCCTGCATTTCAAAAACGCTGTTCAATTGAACAATTGACGGGCGGGAAGGGTTATACCCTGCTCATATATTCTCCCGTTCTGGTGTCGATACGAATGGTTTCGCCCTCGTTGACGAACATGGGTACCTGAATGATGGCGCCCGTCTCCACCTTGGCGTTCTTCATGACGTTGGTGGCGGTGTTGCCCTTTACGCCCGGCTCCGCCTCGATGACTTTGAGCTCGACGAAGTTTTCGGGCTCGACGGAGAAGGCGTTGCCATAGAGGAATTTCACCGTAACGACGTCGTTTTCCTTGATATATTTGAGCGCGTCCTCTACCTGGTCGTGCGTGAGCATCGTCTGATTGTATTCCTCGTCCATGAACACGTAGAATTCGCCGTCGAAATAGGAATACGTCATCTTCTTGGTCTCCACCTGAACGGTTTCGAGCTTCGCGGTAGGGTTGAAGGTCTGGTCGGAAAGAACCTGTCCCGTCACGACGTTTTTAAGCGTCGTTCTGACGAACGCCGCGCCCTTGCCGGGCTTTACGTGCTGGAAATCGGTAACGGTATAAACGCCGCTCTTAAACTCGAACGTTACGCCCTTTCTGATATCGCCTGCTAACATCTGTGCCATATAATTTTTTTCTCCTTCTTAATCTTAAAACTTTATCTTTGTCCCGCTTTCCTTACAGGATCACGAGATTTCTGTCCGTCTTGTGCATGAAACTTACGACGCTTCCGCCCTTCAAGGTAATCGTATCCTCTATGCGGATTCCGTATTCGCCCGCGAGATAAACGCCCGGCTCGTCCGAAAATACCATTCCGTTTTCGAGCACGTCCTGCCCGCCCTTTCTCACGAAGGGAAATTCGTGGATATTCAGGCCGATTCCGTGGCCGAGGGAATGGGTGAAATACTTCCCGTAGCCCTTTGATTCGAGATAGTTCCGCGCGATCGCGTCCCCGTCTCCGCCCGTCATGCCCGCTTTTAAGTTCTCTTTCACGAGCTCGTGCGCGGCGAGGACGGCCGCATACGCCTTTTTGAAATCCGCATGCTTTCCGTCGTCCCCGAAGAGGAAAGTCCTGGTGATGTCCGAACAATATCCGTCCACCTTACAGCCGAAGTCGATGAGAATTTCATCTCCGAATCTGAGTTTCGTATCCCCCGTCACGTGGTGCGGAACGGCCGCATGCGCGCCGAACGCCACGATCGTGTCGAAAGAGGTGCTGTACGCGCCCAAAGTGCGCATATTGTATTCGAGGAGCGCCGCGACCTCGGATTCCGTCATGCCCTCTTTGATTTCGGGCAGGAGCTTCAAAAAACCCTCCTCCGCAATATCGCAGGCGCGGGCGATATTTTTAAGCTCCCATTCGTTCTTGATCGCCATACAGCGGCGGAACGCGGGCGAGGAATCGACGAGCGTCAGCCCCATATCCGAGAGCTTTTTATATTCGGGATAGAATGTCTCCTCAAAGGCGATCCCGACGGTCTTGTACTTTTTCAGAAGCTCTGCCGGAGTATTCGAAAAACGATCCATTTCCCTGACGCGCACTTCCGTACCCTTCAACAGTTTTTCCGCCGCCTCGGTATAGCGGGCGTCGGTATACAGCGTCGTGCCGTCCTTATCCGTGAGGACGAATCCGCCTTCCGTCAAAAACCCCGTAATATATCGTTTGAGATATTCACAGGTAGTGAACACGGCATCCGCGCCGACTGTATCGAAAATCTTTTTTCCGTTCGTTTCAACCATAATTTAAGCCTCTTTTCCCATATCGCACTCCGAAAAACCATGCCGCGGCAGAACCGAAAACGTCCTCAAAATTTGGACTTTTTAACTTCGCTTCCGTTAAGACATTGCTTTCCTATTGCACACAGGGCACGAAAATACCCGCAAATGCCGCGCATTTCCGCTTTTTCGTTTCTATTATAGCAAAAAATTCCGTTTCCGTCAACTATAAGCAAACCCCGAAAGTATTATTTCTCGGTTTTTCGGTATGCTCCGCAAAATCGCCGCCGTCCTATCCGTCTTTGAATTACAAGATTACAAGCCGTTATAAATGCGCTTCATTTCCGCGGCGTCCTCCGCCTGCGTGCCCGCGGATTCGCTGACGATGTAAGGTTCCAGCTTCAATTCCTTCAAAGCCACGGCGAGGGGATAGAACTCGGGGCCGTAGACGGTGTCCTCGAACGTAAGGTGTTTCACCTCGCCCTTCGACGAGTACATGATTTTGGAAAAATGCGCGTGGAAATGCTTCATGCGCTCATAGCCGAGCTCCTCCACCATGTAGGAAAGACGGGAGAGATAATCCTCCGCAGTCTTTAAGGAACCCTGTTCCCGCGCGTTGATATGGCCGAAATCGACACACGGCGTATAGACGGGATCGATTTTGCAGAAGCGGACGATTTCCTCCACCGTGCCGATCTGCGCGATTTTCCCCATCGTTTCGGGACAGAATTTCAGGTCTTGCATGTCGTTGAGATAGATGTAGTCCCTGAGGATTTTCAGCCTGTCCTCCGTCTTTTGAACCGCTTCCTCGCGCTCCGCCTTGCCCTGCGCCGCGGGATGAAAGACGATGCGTTCCCCGCCCATCAGTTTCACCATTTTTCCGCTGTCCAGAACGTAGCCGTAGGACTTCGCCGCCATCTCGTCGTCGGGATTGGCAAAATTGACGAAATAGGGCGCATGAACGGACAGTTCTATCCCCTCCGCCTTAAACGCCTCGCCGATAGAGATCGCCTTTTCCTCGCCCATGCGCACGCCCCGCCCGAAGGAATATTCGAAGCAGTCCAATCCACGCGCTTTTACGAATGCCGCCGCCTCCTCCGTGTGCGAAAATCCCGCCGCATAAAAACTTTCCGAATTGCCGCTCGGCCCGAATTTTATCATTGCCTTTACACCTCTCAATACCCTATTTTTCGTCCGTCCCTTTGCGTTCGGACGCTTTCGCTCAAAATTGTCCGTTTCCCGTTTCCGCGTTCAACGATTAATTCTCACCCGCTCTATATCCGAGGTCAACTGCCCTTTCAAGGCGTTCATGTCCTCAAACTTTTTGATATCTCGAAGATACCTTAAAAAGCGCACCGTTATCGTCCTGCCGTATAAATCCCCGTCAAAGCCGTCCAGATACGTCTCCGTCAGAACTCTCGCGTTGCCGAAGGTCGGACGACTCCCGAAATTGGAAATGCCTTTATACTCCTTTCCGTCCACCTCCGCGGCGGCTTCGTATACGCCCTTCTTCAAAGCAAACTTTTCCTCGGGATAGAGAATATTCGCCGTCGGAAACCCCATGAGCCGCCCCACCTGCCTGTCCTTTATGACTTCTCCTTTCAGAAAAAACGGTTCTCCCAAAACTTTCGCGGCACGCGCGGCGTCGCCCTTCTCCAAAAGCTCTTTCACGAGCGAAGAGCTCACCTTTTCCCCGTCCATGCGGACGAGTTTCTGCACTTCGACGCTTATACGGGTAAGGTTTTTTATCTGTTCGGGAGTTCCTTCCGCGCCCTTTCCGAAACGGAAATCCTCTCCGCAGACGAACGCGCGGGGAGAAAATCTTTCAAAGAGAACACGGATAAATTCCTCGCAGGACATATCCCGAATTTCCGAAAAGGGCAGTTCAAAGATAAAATCAACGGAAAGCGAGCGGAAGATGTCCTCCCGCTCGGAAAACGTAAATAAATTTTTCGTCCCCTTGCCGCCGCCGATCGTCATCGCCCCGACGGGCAAGCCGTATTCCCGCGCGCGGGAGATAAGTTTTCTGTGCCCGACGTGCGCGCCGTCAAATCCGCCGAGAAGCATGACGCAGGGCGCGCCCGGTTGGTATTTTCCCGTCAAATTCACCGTTTTCAGCATAATTTCGTCTTTATCTTTGCCCTTTTATTTCTTACTTCGGCAATGCCGTAAAAAAATCCGTCCCGATAAATTTTATATTCCCCGTCCGCATAATCGGTCGGAACGGGAACTCCGCAAAAAATCTTTTCCGCCCGCGGACCGTTCAGAACGATCGTCTCGTAAGGAAGCACGCTTTCCGTCGGGATGATCAGCTCTTCGATATTCTCTCCCGTCAAAGCGTCGAAGGGTACCGCCTCCTCTATTTTGAAATACCCGCTTTTCGTGCGCCTTAAACCGCTCATCACTGCTTTCGTGCCGAGTTTTCCCGCAATATCCCGCGCCAGGGAACGGATATACGTCCCCCCGCCGCAGCGGATGCGGAAACGGAAGACGTCCCCTTCCCCTCCGAGCAGCGCCACCTCGTCGATGCGCACCTTCTTCGGTTCCAGCTCGAATTCTACCCCCGCGCGGGCGAGGTCATACCCCCGCCGCCCGCCGACGTTTTTCGCGCTGTATTTGGGCGGGACCTGCATAATCTCCCCTTCGAATGCAGGCAGGACCCGCTCGATTTCCTCCGCCGTCGGAATCCGTCCTCCGCGGACGAGTTCCCCCGTGGAATCCAGCGTATCCGAATCCGCGCCGAAAGTAAATTCCGCGATATACTCCTTTTGCTTGTTCAAAAAATATTCGAAGAGCCTCGTCGCGTTCCCGATTCCCACGGGCAGGACGCCGCTCGCGAGCGGGTCGAGCGTTCCCATGTGCCCGCAGGGCAGCCCCGTCAGCCGTTTGATTCTGTTGACCACGGCCGACGAAGTCATGCCCGACGGTTTATCTACATTGAGAAAACCCAACTTTTTTGCACCGTCCGCCGCGCAACCGATCGGAGCCTTAGTTTCGTTTTCCGATTTCAAAGTTCCCTCCTCAGCGCAGTTCTATACCCAGACGGAATTTGAGGTCCGCGAGAATTTTCTTGACGAATCCGTCGAGCGTTTCGGGCGTAAATGCCTTTTCCGCGTCCGCCGCGGGCGTGAACGTCAAGGTGAACGCCATGCTCTTTTTACCCGCGGGCACCTGTCCGCCGCGATAGACGTCGAACAATTTTGCCTCCGTCACATACTTGCACGCGCGGAGCAATACCGACTCCACCTCCGCGCAGGTAAGTTTCTCGTCGGCAATCAGCGCGAGGTCGCGCCGTACGGCGGGGAATTTCGGAAGATTGACGAATTTTATCCCGTCATCCGTCTTGCCCTCTAAAAGTGCCAGATCGATTTCGCCGAGATAAACCTTTTTATCCAGTCCGAGCGCCTGCGCGATCGCGGGGTCGAGTTCTCCGATCACGCCGACCTCCTCTCCGTCCGATAAAATTTTCGCGGAGATGCCGGGATGAAGATAGGGCTTTTGCGCGCGCTCATAGGTAAATCTGAGCCCGAAGGATTCGGCGAACGCTTCCGTCGCGCCCTTCAAATCGAAGAAATCGTACTTGTTTCCCCAAAGTCCCAAAACGAGATGTTTTCTCTCTTCGGGCTGTTTCGTGACGGGCAGGGTATCGGCGAGATAGACGTTCGCGATTTCAAACTCCTTTCCCTCGTCGTTCCCGCGGCGGATATTGCGCACGGCGTTTTGCAGCATGGACGGCGCGAGAAGAGTGCGCATGACGGAGAGTTCCTCCCCGATGGGATTGAGTATCCGAACGGCTCTGCGCTCGGGGGCGTCCTCGGGAAGCCTCAAAAGGTCGAAATCCTTGGGAGAATAGAAGGAATAGGTGCACGCTTCGTCGAAGCCTTGGGTACAAAGAACGTTTTTCATTCTCAGTTCCCGCTTCTGCGCGTCCGTAAGCCCGCCGCCCGTCACGCTCGCCCTTTCGAGGAAGGTGGGAACAATGTGCTCGTAACCGTACATGCGAATGATTTCTTCCGCGAGGTCGGGATAACCGTCCACGTCGTCGCGGTAACCGGGAATTTCCACTTTGAGTTCGTCCCCCTCTATGCTCGGTTTGAAATGCAGCCTCGAAAGGATATTTTTCACTTCTTCCGCGGGCACCTCTATGCCGAGCAGGGCGTTTATTTTTTTGAGGCTCGCCGCCATTTTTCTGGGCGTCAGGTCGGCGGCGCAGCAATCGGAGGAAATGTCCGTGACCGTCCCGCAGCCGAGTTCTTCGATGAGGTGAAGCGCACGCGCCATGCCCGTTTCCGAAGTATAGGCGTCCACGCCCTTTTCAAAGCGGAAAGAGGAATCGGAGCTCTGTCCGAGCGAACGGGAAGTTCTCCGCACGTTGTCGCGCGCAAATTTTGCGGCTTCGAAAAATACGTCCTTGGTCGAGGGTTTGATTTCGCTGTTCAGTCCGCCCATGATCCCCGCGAGGGCGACGGGCTTTTTCCCGTCGCAGATGACGAGATTTTCAGTGCAAAGCGTAAATTCTTTTTTGTCCAGCGTCGTGATTTTTTCGCCGTTTTCGGCGCGGCGGACGACGATTTTATTTCCCGAAAGGTCGGCGGCGTCGAATGCGTGCATGGGCTGCCCCATTTCGAGTAATACGAAATTGGTAATGTCCACGGCGGGAGAAATGGAGCGGATTCCCGACAGCGCCAGCCTCCGCCGCATCCAAGAGGGCGACGTCCCGCCCTTTATGTTCTCCACATAGTGCCCGATATAGCGCGGGCAGAGGTCGGGCGCCTGCACTTCTACGGTTACAGGCGTTTTTTTGCTCTTGTGTTCGGTATACGAGCAATCGGGCGCTTTCAAAGGCTTTTTGAGCACCGCCGCCACCTCGCGCGCGATGCCGAATATGCTCTGGCAATCGGGGCGATTGGCGGTGACGGAAATATCGAAAATCCAGTCGTCCAGCCCGACGACTTTGCGGATATCCTCACCGACGGGCGCGCTCTCGTCCAGAACGAGCAAGCCATCCACATCCGCGCCGGGATAAAAGTCGTCGTTGATGCCGAGCTCCTCGCCCGAACAAAGCATGCCGAAAGATTCCACGCCGCGCAGCTTGCCCTTCTTGATTTTTTTGACGCCCGAAGGATTTTTTTCGAGCGCCGCGGGATTGGTCTCCGCCACGGTAGAGTTATCGAGCGCGACGGGCGTCTTCATGCCCGCAAATACGTTGGGCGCGCCCGTGACGATCTGGATTTCCCGACCGTATTCCTCGCCGCAGTCCACGACGCAGATCTGCATATGGTCGCTGTCGGGATGAGGGACGACGGATTTTACCTGTCCCACGACCACGCGGTTTATTTTTTCGCCGAGATAGGAGAGCTCCTCCACCTCGAACCCGCAGGAAAAGAGCTTTTGGGCGAGCTCCTCCGCGGAAACGTCTATATCGACATAATCTTTCAGCCAGCTTAAAGGTGCTTTCATATTCGTATCCTCCCGTCAATCCCTGAATTGCTTCAAGAAGCGCGTATCGTTTTCAAACAGCGCTTTGATGTTGTTGATGCCGTATTTGAGCATGGCGATTCTCTCTATGCCCATACCGAAGGCGAAGCCCGTATATACGTCGGGATCCACGCCGCAATTTTCGAGGACGCGGCGATTGACCATGCCCGCGCCGAGCACCTCTATCCAGCCCGTACCCTTGCACAACCGACAGCCCTTGCCGCCGCATTCCGAGCAACTCAGATCCACTTCCACACTCGGTTCCGTGAAGGGAAAATACGAGGGACGGAGCCGAACTTTCGTAGAGCTTGCGAACATCTTTTTCGCGAACTCTGCCAGCATACCCTGCAAGTCGCAGAGGGTAATGCCCTTGTCCACGACCAGCCCCTCCATTTGATGGAACATGGGCGAATGCGTGGCATCGTCGTCCGAACGGAAAACCCGTCCGGGAGAGAGAATTTTAATGGGCGGCTTTTCCGTTTCCATGACGCGGATCTGTCCTGCGGAAGTCTGCGTGCGAAGGAGCAGCTTGTCCGCGAGATAGAAGGTATCCTGCATATCGCGGGCGGGGTGGTCTTCGGGGGTATTGAGCGCGGTGAAATTATAGTAATCCGTTTCGATTTCGGGACCTTCAAAGACTTTGAAGCCCATGCCCGCAAAAATGTCGATGAGTTGATTTTTCACGAGCGTGACGGGATGCAGAGCGCCCGCCTCGTATTTTCGGCCGGGCATCGTGACGTCGATTTTTTCTTCCTCGTATTTTTTTTGAAGTTCCTTCTGCCGAACGACGACGGCGCGTTCCTCAAATTTCTGTTCCATGCCCTCCTTAAATTCGTTGATTACTTTTCCGAATACCGGGCGTTCCTCCTTGGGGAGATCCCGCATGCCGCTCATGATCGATTTGAGCTCCGCCTGGAATTTGAGTTTGAGCTCATAAAGAGCCCTGCCCGTTTCCGTCTCCTGTATGGCGGAATCGATTTTCGCCTTCAAAGCCTCGATTTTTTCCTTCATATCCGTTCCTCCGAATATTGTTTTTCTGAATTTGCGCAGGCGGGACGATAACGCCGATACGACAAAACGCCCTGCGCGCCGAAAAGGGCGCGCAGGGCGAAATATCCGCGGTACCACCTGCATTCGCGCGGGACGTATCCCACGCCTTATTTATCCGCTGTAACGCGCGGAACGCGGCGCCGACTACTTTTCCGCCTTAAAGACGGAGTTCCCCGGCGAAGCTCCAAAGAGAAAGGGAATCCCGGAAGCCGCCCCCGCCTTTCAGCCTGCGGACGAAGGTCTCTTTTTTCGACGCGAGCCGAATTTCCCGCTTTTTCATCGCTTCTTGTTTGTATTATATCCTTTCCCGAAAAAAAAGTCAACCGTTTTTGCGGGCCTTCCGTTTTTTCTCCTTTTCCTCCGCCCGCGAGATTTCCTTTTTCATGCGCGCATACGCGGCAGACAATTCCTCCTCGGACATGCTCTCGACGTTTTCTTTGACGTATTCGGGAATTTTTTTATAGGACATCAGCCGTTTTCCTTCAAACCAATGGGGCTTGAATTTCAGGCATACGAGTACTACGCCGCAGATAATCGCCGCACCGACGATGTTCACCAACATATCCATCATGCTGTCGGTAAGCCCGCTGCCGCGCACGGCGTTCGTCACGTAAGTTCCGTCGCCGTTGTCCGCGATGATTCCGTCCTGCCAGCGCTGCATATTCGGACCGTTCAATCCCGCTATCTTATAGCCGATGCTGTCCACAGCGTATTCGATGAGCTCCCAGATATATTCTATCGACAGCGCGAAGCAGAAGCTGAACAGCACGATAAAAAACGGGGACAACTTTACCTTTTTGCTTTTGAGATTGGTAAAGGACAGGACGATAGAGAATCCGATAAAGGCGATAATCGCGCCGCCCGTCGTGTGCAGGATTTTGTCGAACAGGATATAATGGTCGTAAAAACGGTAAATCTCCCCTAAAACGAAATGAATGAAGATAAAGAGATACACGATGACCGCGATAAAATCGGGAATGCGCACTTTGAGTTTTTTCTGAAAAAACACGGGAATATTCAGGCAGACGAGCGCGAGGACGCACATCTGTATCTGATTGAGATACGTTTCCAGCATCTCCCCCGACCCGAGAATACACTTCACGAGGGAGTACACCACCGAAGCGGCGACCAAAATCGTCAAAACCTGAATAATCCAATAAAGAGCCGTATTGCTCTTATGCTGTTTCAAAAGTTTTTGCGTCCTGTAATCGATGAGTTCCCTTTTTTGTTCTTCCGTCATGCGTCCTCCCGAAAAGCGGCGGCGAAACGTGCCGTTCAGCTCATTTTCGCCGCCGTATTCTGTTTTTGTTTTTTTTATTTTAGTGGCCGCCGTTTTTTCGGCTTTCATCGCCCTTTCAGCGATTTTTCAAAAGATCGCGTATTTCCTCCAAGAGCTTTGTATTCGCTTCCGCCTTAGCTTCGGCCGCAGCCTTCTCTGCGGCTGCCTTTTCCTCGGCGAGGCGGGCCTCCTCCGCTTTCGCCTCTTCCATAGCTTTCAGATCCGCTTTATACTTCGCCATAGCTTCCGCTTTCGTCAGGCCTTCTCTGCGGTATTTCTTCACCGCCGCGCGCTCTGCCAGAAGCTCTCCTTTTGCCCTGTCTTTCGCGTCGTTCAGCCGATTGATCGTCTTTACGATACAGAACAATACGAACGCGATCAGCAGGAAATTGATGATTGCGTTGATAAACGCGCCCCAGTCGATATAAATGGACTGCGTCAAATCCAAAAGCCCCGTCGTCTGGTCATAGACGGGTTTGAGCACCGTATAAATCTCGCTCAGAGATTCCCCGCCGATAATCGCCGCCAAAAGCCAGTCGATGAGCGGTTTTAAGATGTTGTTGCTCAGAGCGTTGATGATTGCGGTAAACGCGCCGCCGACGATAACGCCGACCGCCATATCGAGGACGTTCCCGCGCGTAATGAATTTTTTGAATTCACCGAAGAATTTTTTAATACCGTTTTCCTTTGTTGTCATGAATATATTTTCTCCTTTGTATTTTATCTGTTTTATTTTCCGCCGCAACGCCGACCATGCGTTTTATGATTCCGTAAACGACAGTTTTCCGTCACCCTTCGACGGCATACTTCATTCTTTTTTCTTGATCTCATTCCGTTACAGTACTGACATCGTCGTTCTCAAAATTGCCGAAAAAACCCAGCTTCCCCAGAAAAAACTGAGGACCATGGAAACAATCGAAATGATAATCCCCGCAATCGCAAGCCCCCGTCCCTCTCCGTTCAGCTCCTTGGAATTTCTATATCCGATAATGCTTAAAATAAGTCCCACAATCGCGATAAAGAAAGAACAGATAAAGCCTGCCAAAGCCATGGTATTGCTCTTTTGATTTTCACGGGGACGATACCCCGCGTTTTCGGGAGCGTAATAATAATTTCCGTTCGGATAACCTGCACCGCCTCCGTTCTGTCCCGCCGTGCCGCCGGGACGGTAGGCGTCCTTGTTGAGACTGCCGTCGGGATTGATTACGTTTGCATTGTTTTCGGGCGGCATCGCGTCGTGGTTAGCCACTCTTTCCCCGTATTCCGTCAAAGCCCCGCAATTTGCGCATACCCTATCGTTATCGCCCACCTTTGAACCGCAATGTCTGCAATACATTTTTCTCTTTCCTCCAAAATTTTCTCTCTGAATTTATTTTACATAATTTTACGGGAATTGTCAATAGGGTATTCCTGTTTTTTGTCCGTTTTTTTCTCTTTGCGCCTTTCGGAGAAGCAAAATCTCTTTTTCTTGCGGCAAACCCAAGGGAATACTGCCGTTCATCAGCAATTCTCCCGTGCAAAAGAACATTTCTTTTACAGAACAGCAGCTCCGATCTATCTGATTCACCGAATACACGGCAGCTTCGTCGAGCCCCTTGAAAGTCGCCCGAGCCGCGTTTTCAAAAATCGCCACGGCCGTCTGACGGTTCGGGGACACAAAAATCCTCCCGCCTTCCGTGCAATATTCCCTGCCGCAGCGCAGGAGAGACGCGTTTCTTTTATAAAAGGAAATTTCTTTTTTCTTTAAGGCGGCATTTTCGTCCGAAAGCGCCTCCGCGGCCCATTCTCCCGACAGAAACGAAACCGCGGGCAAGTCCTCGAATCCGGGCAGAAAACAGCGCACCGCGAGATTTCTTCTTTTCTTTCTTCCCTCGAACAATACGGAGGAAAAACGTTCCGTAATTTTTTCCATGACGCTGTACAACCCTTCCCAATATCCTGCGGGAAGCTCCCGCGCGGAGCCTTCGTCCGTCCAACCGACATAGGAAACTTTTATTCCCGAAAGCGCCGCGGACAATATTCTGACGAGATACTTCTGCGCGCGCAAATCGGCCAGATTCAGCCGCCTCTCTCCCTCCCGAGCGACCGATTTCAAAGTCAGTTCGGGATGTTTCGCGTAGGCTTCTCCCGAAGTATCCAGTATTTCGGGCGCAAATTCCACCCCGAATTTCATTCCCGCTTTCCGCACGGTTTCCGAGAGTGCGGATATCCTTTCTGCCGTATTCGGCCGAAGGAGCTCTTCAAAAGCGATCCCTTCGAGCACAAATAATTCCGCCCCTGCCGCCGCCCATTTGCCGACCGACAAAAAAGCATCTTCCGAAATTTCTTTTTTCCCGCAAAGCCGAACGGTCGCGGGACGGAGTTTTCCCTTCTTTTTTCCGCGCGCGAGATGTTTTTCCGAAAAAGAGCGCAGGGCTTCCTTTGCCTCTTCCTCGGTTTCCGCATACGTCATGAGTGCTTCCGCCGAGAAAGCGCTCTCGCCGGGAGCGAGCGGTTTGTCCGAAGGCGCAAAAACGGAAATTCGCGCGGCATTTCCCGTTTCGACGGTTTCGCCGAAAGGCCCCGCCGTGACCAAATCGAAGGCATAGACGTGCCCAGTCTTTTCCAAAAGGACGCAGGAAGAAAAGGCGCGGGAGGAATATTCCGTTCCGCCGTTGGAGAGAAGACAGCCGCCGCTCGCGGGGGCGGAATGTCTGCATGTTTTTTCCTCTCTTTCCTCAAAAGTCACAAAAGAAAAATCTTTCCCGTACATTTCGAGACAAAGGGAAGGGAATTTTTTTATCCGGAGTTCTTTTTTCCCCCCGTTCAAGAGTCGGGAAGAAACGCAAATGACGTCGGAATCGTCGAAAACCGTATAATAGACGAACAATTTCAGTTTGGCCGTCTCGTCCGCAAATTCGAAACAGAGCGTCTGAGAGGCGTTTTTTCCGTCCGAATCGGAATAGGAGGAAGGCTGAGGCGAAAGCGGTTTATCCGAAAGTTTTGCACGAAAAGAAGAAAAGCGCGGAAAAAAAGAGCCGTCCGAAAACGAGCAGACGACTTCGGGCGCGAAGGTAAAGGAAGAGAGAGTCCGCCCGTTATTTTCTTTTCCGTCCCCTCTCAAAAAACCGTAATCGGGAACGGGTACGTTAAGCCTTTTTCCGTAATAGAGCACCTCCGCGTCCGTTCCGAAGATGAGTGTCGTTTTGGGAGTATCTATTTTATATACGTTTCCTTTTCTTCTGAGCATACCTTCCTCCGAAACAGAGTTTTTGTCATCTCGTATTTCGATATTTTCCCCCTGAAAACTCCTCTTGTCCGCGTCGGGCGGAAGCAAGAAATATTTATCGGGATTTTCTCTCCCTTTCCGACATAGCTTGTCTATGTTATAATAGCATATTCGGGAAAAAATGTATACTATTTTTTAAGCGGAGAAACAGTAGTTTCTCCGCTTTTTCTCAATTTTCTTACTTTTTTATTTTTTCTTCGCGTCTCGAATCGAGCAGGTCTTGGAGGAAAAAGATATCCTCCGCCACGGAGGAAAGGGAATCGGTAAGATAGGTGCGTTCCTCTTTTCTCTTCGCGGAAAAAACCGCCGTACAATATTCCCGCATGAGCGATTTTTCGAGAAAGAGCATATCGCTAATGCTGTCGCATTCGTTGAGCGTGATTTCGCGTTTGCTGTTTTTCATTTCTTTCCCCCCGCCAGTTTATCGAGTACGGCCTTTCTCTGTTCGTGCCTGGAAGCGAGCGCCTCCATATCCTCAGCCAAAATGGGGTCCGTGAGGAGTCGGGAATATACTCTTGCCTTTTTCGCGGCGAGTTCTTCCGCCCCTGCCAGCGCGGCGAGGAACAAACCCGTTTCCGCGCGGTCATTTTCTTGGATTTCCATAAAAAACCTCCCTGTCTTTTAACCGCAGTATGCGGAAAACAGGGAGGTTTTATGCGCAAAAAGGAAGTTTCATGCCTTTTTCGGGAAATTGAAATAATCGCAATAAGGCGCCAGCGTACAGTGTTCGCAGTCGGGCTTTTGAGAGTGACAGACTCTTCTGCCGTGATAGATGAGCCAATGATGCGCCTTCGACCAATCGGCTTTCGGAACGGCCTTATGCAGTCCGTCCTCCACCTCCGCGGGCGTCTTTCCCTTGGCGAGCCCCAAACGGTTGCTGACGCGGAACACATGGGTATCCACGGCGATGGCGTCGCCGCCAAACGCGACGGAATACACCACGTTCGCGGTCTTGCGTCCCACCCCCGCGAGGCTCATGAGATCTTTGATATTGTCGGGGACGTTTCCGCCGAACCGTCCGAGAATATCTCTGCTCGCGGAAAGGATATGTTCCGCCTTGGTCTTGTAAAGTCCGCAGGAAAAGATATAGTGCTCTAATTGTTCTTGGGAAAGCTCTGTCATCGCGGCGGGAGTATTATATTTTTCGAATAATTTTTCCGTGACTTTATTCACCCGCTCGTCCGTACACTGGGCGGAGAGAATTACGGCCACGAGCAGTTCGTAAGCCGAGCCGTAGTGAAGCGCGGGGCGCGCGTCGGGATAGAGTTTTGCAAGTTCGGCAAGCGCCGCTTTTTTATCGTGAGCTCTCATAGCGAGAATATTATAGCACATCGCCGTGCTTTTCGCAAGTTTTTTCCCCGATTTTATGTCGAAAGTCTTGAACGAAGCTCAATTTTTATTTTTCGATTTTTTCCCGTTTTACGGCGCTACCGATAAGTCGGCTGCCACGGGGAAACGCTTGCCCGGCCGTTTCTGAATTCCATTTTGTAAAAGCCTCGGAAAGCGGAATATTTTCCGAGCCGCAGCACTGCCTGCGCACGAACGATGGCCGCGGAGTCGAACTTTACGCACAACCCGCAGCCGATATGAGCTTCTTTCGGCGCAGAAACGGTTTGCGCCGCCACGCCGTATTTATATAAACGCCCCGCGTAATCCATACATTGGGCGCGGGAGCGGAAAACCGCAAGAATCGTCATAATGTCATACCTACCTCCTCGGCGGAATAGTATATCTTATGAATTCATAAAAAAAGAGGTGACTTTCATGATTTATTTCGACAACGCGGCGACGGGCGGCCGCAAGCCCGACGCCGTGATTTCCGCGGTGACCTCCGCCGTAAAGCTGTGCGCGAATCCGGGCAGGAGCGGGCACAAGCTCTCCCTTGCCTGCGCGGCGGTGGTACAGAACTGCCGCAACGCCCTCGACGAGTATTTTAACGGCCGGGGTTTCGAGCGGGTAATCTTCACAAAAAATTGCACGGAAGCGCTGAACATCGCTATTTTCGGCACGCTTTCGGCGGGCGATCATGTCGTCACCACGTGCATGGAGCACAATTCCGTTCTCCGTCCTCTCGAATATCTCAAAAAATCCGGGGTCATCACTTACGACGTCTGTCCGTTGACGGACGGAAACATTTGTCCCGAAACCTTCGCTTCCCTGATAAAGCCGGAAACGAAAATGGCAATCGTCACTTCCGCTTCCAACGTCACGGGCGCAATCCCCCCGCTGAAAGAGATAAAAGAACTTCTGCCCGAAAAGGTATTGTTCGTCTGCGACGGAGCACAGGGCGCAGGGCATATTCCCATCGATATGAAAAGGACGGGAATCGACGCCTTAGCGATCGCGGGACATAAGGGAATGATGGGAATACAGGGCAGTGGCGCGCTCCTGTTTTCAGAGCGCATAAATCCCCGCCCCGTAATGTTCGGCGGGACGGGAAGCGAGAGCATCTCCCTCGACATGCCCGATTTTTATCCCGACGCTCTGGAAGCGGGAACGCTGGCCTTTCCGGCCATATCTTCGCTGTTGGAGGGCGTGGGCTATCTTTCGGGACGGGGAGAGAGCATAGGAAAAGAGCTTTTATCCATGACGGAATATTTTCTTGACGGATTGAAAAAGCTGTCCTCTTTTCGCGCGTATTCCGTTCCAAATCCCTGCGGAATCGCCGCGTTCGGACACCGCGACGTGCAGTCGGAATTTCTCGCGCAGGAACTCTCGGAGAGCTATTCCGTCGCCGTCCGCGGCGGACTGCACTGCGCGCCTTTAATGCACAGGGCGCTCAAAACGGAGGAGGACGGACTCGTGAGAGTGAGCTTTTCTCATTTCAATCGCAAAAGGGAAATCGACGTACTCCTTTCCGCCCTGAAAAAAATGAACTGACTTTTCCGCCCGCCTGCCGTCGGTCGGGTTCAGATTCTTTTCAGCCTTTCGACCACGGATTTCAATTTACGGCGCTGTCCGCCGTCCAGAAGCGGCGAAAATTGTTCGTAAAAAGCGTCTATTTCCGCATTGGAAAGCGTCCCCGCGCGCTTGCTTCTTTCCGCTTCGCTGAGGATATTTCTCAACATTTCGTTGCTGTTCTTGCCGTTGTAGGCCGCGGCGATTTTCCTCGTCAATTCCGCGGCAGAGCTCTCTAATGCGGGATCGGACGCCGTCACGGCCTTTTTCAGGGTCTCGCTTTCCGAAGGCGCATTTTCGGGGCGGTAATCTTTGAAACTTCTCATATGTCTCCTCCTTGCAGGATAACTTTATCATTATCCTATGCGGGGAGGAAATTTTTCGCAACCCAAGCTCATATATTGTTAGTATGGAAATTATGATGCTGCTGCTGTTATACTATCTTTCGCAAAACCCGGATTTTCCCGAAAAAATCAAGCCGCTCATGGGACAGCTGAAAAACTCCGAGGAGATGCTGAAATTTCTGAACGACCTTTCCCGTTTCTCCGACATTTTTTCCCTGTTCAAAAAGCAGGAGGGCGGTCCCGACGGTTCCGATCGCCCCTCCCGTCCGCAAAGCGGCGGCCCGAATGCTCCGAACGCGCCGCCCAACGGAACAGGCGCCCCGAACGATCCCGACGGCGGCGCGCCCCATTCTCCGCCCCCGAAGCGGGAAAAAGAAAATCCGCAAACCCCGACGAGCGGGATTGCGGACGAATTTATCGAACAATGTCTGGAAAAATATTTTAAGCGTCATTGAAGCGGGCGCGCCGAACTGTTATAAATCAGGCCGTAGGAATCCACATCCTTTCCGCCGCCGAAGGGATCGAAACCCCATTGGCGCTCGACGGAGAAGCCGCATTTTTCATGTAAGGCGAGGGAGGGAAAATTGTTTTTGGCCACGTTGTCCCGAACGACGAAAGCGCCGCGTTCCGAAAGAGCAGAAATTACGCCCTTCAAGAGCGTTCGGGCATAACCCTTTTTCCGCTCGTCCGTCCTCGTCTCCAAGGCCTCTATATAGTACGACCTCGGCGAAAGAGACAGCGCATACAGCCGAAGAGCGGATACCCATTTCCCGTCCGCTTCGAGGACATAGCATACATTCCCCGCTTCGGGAAAAAATTCCGAAGCGAGATACTCCGAAAAGGCGGCCTCGGTCCTCTTCAAAGCCTCTTCTTCCGTACACTCGGGAAAAAATCGGCGGGAGTTTTCCCGATTGCTCTCCTCGTATATTTTCATCAGTTTTTCATATTCCGTTTTTCCGCAGCTTTTCAGCGCAAGCAGCATTTTTTCTCCTCCGCGGCCGTTCGGACAAACCGCGGCGCGACTTATCGTGTACGCAAATCATAAGATAGGAACCGTTCCCGTTTGGAAGCGGCGGGACTTTTTTGTTATTATACGATGGAAAATCCCCCGTTCACGGGCAGATCGATGCCCGTGACATAGTCGTTTTCATAGAGAAACCATACGGCTTTGGCCACGTCCTCCCCGCGCCCGATCCTTTCCAGAGGGATTTCCTCTCGCAGAGCCTCCATATCGCCGTCGGACAGCCGCGCGTTCATGCGCGTATCTATCACGCCGGGAGAGACGCTGTTGACGCGGATTCCCGAAGGTCCCAGCTCTTTTGCAAGAGCTTTCGTAAACCCCAGCAAAGCGGCTTTGGAAGCGGAATAGACGCTTTCGCAGCTTCCTCCGACCTCTCCCCAAACGGAAGAAATGTTGACGATGAGCCCGCTCTTTTTTTCGATCATTGCGCGCGAAGCCTCGCGGGCACAGAGAAAGGCGCCCCCGACGTTCACCGCAAACAAACGGTTCCACTCCCCGAAAGATACGTCCTGGATTTGTTTGAACAGGGAAATGCCCGCATTGTTGACGAGAATATCCACGTTTCCGACGTGCCCGAACAAAGCCTTTACCTGCGCCTCGTCGGAGACGTCGGCGCGAAAGACGTCTATCCCTTCCGCGGCGCTTTCCGCGGCGCTCTCTTCGTCCGAGGAATACGCCGCGCATACGAAAAAGCCCCTTTTGAGAAACTCCCGCGCGATATCCCTGCCGATTCCCCGCGTTCCGCCCGTGACAAGCACCTTTTTCATTTCGCACCCGCCCCGTTCGTTTCCCGAAGATATTCCCGAACGACCGAAATCACTTCCCGCGCGTTCTCGTCCGCCGACTTTCCGTCCACATCGACGATAAAATCGGCGACATGCTCGTATACGGGTTCGCGTTCTTTTAAGAGCTCCGAAAGCCGCTGGGCGATGCCGCCCGCCTCCGCTTTCAGGAGCGGGCGGTCGTCGTATACCCTCAGCCGCCCGACCAGCGTCTCCAAAGAAGCGCGCAGGAACACGATTTTTCCGTTTTTCTGCAAGAGCTCGTTATTTTCCCGTTTGAGGACAAGCCCGCCGCCCGTGGAAATGACGAGGTTATCCTTTTCCGAAAGCTCTTTGACGATTCCCGATTCCAGCTTGCGGAAATACTCTTCCCCGTAATACTCGAAGATATCGGAAATATCGCCGTAGCGATCGACGATCATCTGATCGGTGTCGTACCATCTCCGTCCCGTCGCTTCGGCGATCTTTACGCCGACCGTCGTTTTTCCCGCGCCCATCATGCCGCAAAGAATGAGATTCATTTATTTTTGCCCTCCGAAATTCGCTTTGAGTCCCGCGATCGCGGCGATATAGCTCGCCGCTCCAAACCCGAACACGACGCCGCGGCAGACCTCGGACAATACGCTGTGGGAACGGAACGTCTCCCGCGCGCAGATATTGGACATATGCACTTCCGCCACGGGAATATCGATGGCGGCAATCGCGTCGCGGAGCGCATAACTGTAATGCGAATACGCGCCCGCATTGAGCACGACCGCGTCGCAGGAATGCTTCAAAAATACCTCGTGGAGCTTATCGCAGAGCGCTCCTTCGAAGTTGCTCTGAAAAAATTCCGTTTCGTCTCCGTTCTGCGCGCAATACGCGGCGATTTTTCCTTCGATATCCGAAAGGGATTCGCTGCCGTAGACGCTCTTTTCCCGAAGCCCCGTCAGATTGAGATTGACCCCGTTGATGATGAGAAATTTCATATCGTTACCTCTTTCATATCGTTACCGTATGTTCATATCGTTTTGCGTTTATTGCGTTCTTTGCAGATATTCCGCATATAACGCCTTCGCCTCCTCGGCGCTTTCTTTTCTGCCGAGATACAGACAATCGGAAAAATACGCCTGATAGAACAGCATGGCGCCGCCCGAAAGCGTCTTTTTGCCCCGTTCCCGCGCGAGCCGCAAAAATTCCGACTCCGCGGGCCGATAGATAAGATCCACCGCCGTCAGACACTGATTCAGCTCCTCGCCCGCAACGGGGGATTGTCCCGTACTTTCGTGCATGCCCACGCCCGTGCAGTTGATGAAAATATCGCAGGGGACGACGCCCTCCGCCGCCTCTACGCCGAGTTCTTCGCACGCTTCTTTCAGGAGCCGGCGGTTCCGCCGATACAGGAGCACACGGGCGCCCGCGGCTTTGAGCGCCGCGGCCGTGCTCCTGCCCGCGCCGCCCGCGCCGAGTACGAGAACGCTCTTTCCCCGAACGGTTATTCCCGCGCCTTCCAGCATGAGAAGAAAGCCTTTCCCGTCGGTATTGTATCCCGCCTTTTCGGCGGATACGACCGTATTCACCGACCCGTAAGCCGCCGCATCCCCTTTTATGCTTTTCAGATACGGAAAAATACTCCGTTTATAGGGAATCGTAACGTTGAATCCGTCCGTCTCGTTCAACAGGCGTTCCGCCGCGCGGCAGAACTCCGTTTCGGGAACGGAAACTTTTTCGTAATCGCATTCCGTTCCCATTTTTCCGAGGATAAAGCGGTGAATTTTTTCGCTGTCGGACAGGGACACGTCCCTGCCCAGAAGCGCCAGACGCAATTTTTTCATTTTTCCCTCACTGTTCCAAAAGCTCGAAAAATCCGGGGAAAGAAATGGCGCAGCATTCGGGTTTGTCGATGTTTCCCCCGCGTTCCGAAGCCATGAGCCCGACCGCCGCCGTCATGGCGATTCGGTGATCGAGGTAGCTTTCTACGTTCCCTCCCGGCAAAGTTTTTCTGCCGCGGATCACGAATCCGTCCTCCGTCTCGATGCAGATCCCGCCGAGCGCGGCGATCATCTCGGAGGTCGTGCGGATACGGTCGCTCTCTTTGAGCCTGAGTTCCCGCGCGCCCGAAATGCGGCTTTCGCCGTCGGCAAAGGCGCACAGGAGCGCGATGAGCGGCAGTTCGTCTATCATGGCGGGGATTTCTTCGGCCGTCAGGGCAATGCCGCGCAAGGGGGATTTTTCGACGAGGATATCCGCCGTTTCCTCTCCGCCCGAAAGCCGTCTGTTCAACGCGGTATATTTTACGCCGAGCTTGTCGAAAGCTCGCAGAATCCCCGTTCGGGTGGGATTGAGCCCCACGTTTTTGGAGAGCGTTTTCCCCTTCAAAGCGCCGAGGGCCATAAAATACGCGGCGGAGGAAATGTCGGCGGGTACACAGACGTCGGCGGCCTTCAAACGGCTCTTTTTCACGCGCACCGTAAGTCCGTCCACGGAAATGTCCGCGCCCATGGCGGAGAGCATGCGTTCCGTATGGTCTCGGGATTTCTGCGGTTCGGTCACGCGGGTTTCCCCGTCCGCGGAGAGTCCCGCCAGAAGGACCGCGCTCTTTACCTGCGCGGAAGCGACGCGGAGCGTAACGTCTGCGCCGTGCAGCGGCGCGGGATATACGTATACGGGCGCACGGCCCGCCGACGTGCGCACGTCGGCGCCGAGGTGGGACAAAGGCAAGGCGACGCGCTCCATGGGACGGGAGGAAAGGGACTCGTCCCCCACCAATTTCGCCTCTATCCCCTTTCCCGCCGCAAAGCCGATCAAAAGGCGCATGGTCGTTCCCGAATTTCCGCAGTTGAGGTTCACCCCCGTGCGGAAATGAGGCGTACCGCGCACGCGCAGCGTCGTGCCGTCTATCTCTATTTCCGCGCCCAAAGCGCGCATGCATTGACAGGTGGACAGGCAGTCCCCGCCCATCAGGGCGTTGGTAATTACCGCCTCCCCTTCCGCACCTCCGTTCAGCATAATGGCGCGGTGCGTAATCGATTTATCTCCCGGCAAATCGAACTCGCCCTCGAAACGCTCCACAGGTTTTATCGTCTTCATCTTCGTTCAGTCCCTTTTCTTTATTCTCTTTCGTCCGTTTACTTTTTTTCGTCCGCTTGTTTATCTGAGCATGCGGTTTTCGTCTTCCGCCGTTCCGATCCCGTTTTTCCACCGGGCGGCGAGCCGTTCCAATCCGTCCCGATATTCAAGGAAGGGCAGGGAGAGCATTGCCCATTTTCCCCTGTCCGCCGCGACAGCCATCCGAATCAGGCCGTCGTCCGTATTTTTTTTGTCCGACCTCGCCTTTTCCGCGGCCTTTCCGATCGTATCAAAATCCGGCGCCTGTCTCGGCGGGACAGCCAATGCCCGACGGACGATCTGCATGAGCTCTCCGCCGTATTCTTCCCCGCAGACGCCGTATTTTACCGCCAAGGCAGTCTCAAACCACATTCCCCAAAGCACGCTTTCCCCGTGCGACATCGAAGAGGAAAGCTCCAAGGCGTGTCCCGTGGTATGGCCGACGTTGAGGGACTTTCTCTCCCCCGTCTCTTTTTCGTCCGCCTCCACCACGCGCGCCTTATGTTTTATGCACGGCGCAAGGAGGGAAATGAGAAATTCCCATCCGCCGCTTTCGCATACATCGATATTCTCCATGGCTTTCAGTCGGTCGAAAATTTCCTCGTTCAAGGCGGCGTATTTTACGATTTCTCCCAATCCGCATTTGATTTCCCGAGGGGGAAGGGTCGAGAAAAAATCGGGGTCGGCCACTACTTCGCAGGGCTGATGAAAAGCGCCGACGATATTTTTGACGCCGCATAAATCCACCGCGGTCTTTCCTCCCACTCCGCTGTCCACCTGCGCGAGCAAGGTGGTCGGCACCTGAACGCAGGAGATCCCGCGCATGTAGAGCGCCGCAGCCAGTCCTCCGATATCCCCCACGACGCCGCCGCCCACGGCGAAAAGCCGCGAAGAGCGATGTAATCCGACACGCGTCATTCGGGTAAGAATTTCCGATAAGGCCTCAAAATTTTTGCTCTCTTCCCCGGCGGGGAGGACGAATATTTCGCTCTTTGCGAAATATTCGGAAAAAAACGTTCCATAGAGAGAAAAGACGTTGGAATCGGTCACGACGAAGTTTTTCTGTCCCTCCGTGAGGCGGGGAAGCCTCTCTTTCGCCGCACCCCTACCGATATAGATTTCCCCTTTCAAAGACGGCGCATTCAGTTCGATTTTTTCCACAGCGAGCCCTCCTCTTTTTTCAAAGAAAGTTTTTTCCATTCTTTCCATTCACTTACACTCACGCCGCCTTCCTCCTTCTTTTTTCAAAACGCAATCCGTTTTGTCTTTTCCGCTTAAAAAATGTTCAGGGCAGGCGGGAATATCTTTCTTTCACCTCTTCCATGGTATCCCCGCCCAACCGTTCGGCCACCGTTTCGGCCAAGACTTCCGCAACGGCGGCTTCCGCGATGATTTCGAGCGCGAAAATCGCGCAGACGTCGCTCCGTTCGGAGGCGGCCACGGCGGATTTTTTCGTCGAGACGTCCACGGTCTGCAAGCCCTTCATCAATGTAGGAATGGGTTTCATGGCGACGCGGAGGACGATTTCTTCCCCGTTGGACATTCCGCCTTCGATTCCGCCCGCACGGTTGGTTTTCCGATAAAAGGTACGGGTCTTTTCGTCGCAGAAAATTTCGTCGTGAACTTCTTGTCCGCTCGCGGAAGCCGCGCCGAAGCCCATGCCGACCTCCACGCCCTTGACGGCCTGAATACTCATCAGGCCGCGCGCGAGACGGGCGTCCAGCTTGTCCGAATACGTCATGGGACTCCCGAAGCCGCTTTTGAGCCCGCGGACGCGGATTTCCGCGACGCCGCCGGCCGTATCGCCCTCCGCTTTCAAGGCGGAAATTTTTTCCTCCGCCGCTTTTTCCGATTTCTCGTTCAGCATGCCGAGGCTGCGGGAACGGCTGCCCTTTATCTCGTCGAACGTATACCGTCCCTCGTCCTTTATCCCGCATACTTCCCGAACATACCCCGCGATTTCTATACCGAGCGCGGAAAGATAACTCCTGAACACGCTCCCCGCGGCCACTCGGACGGCCGTTTCGCGCGCGGAAGCGCGTTCCAGAATGTTGCGCGCATCGGTCTGCGCGTATTTCAAAACGCCCGACAGATCGGCATGCCCCGGTCTGACCTTCGTCAACGTGCGCGCGGAGACGTCGCAGGGCTCGTCCGACATAATCGTTTTCCAATTTTCATAATCCCGATTATAGATACACAGAGCCACGGGACTTCCCAATGTCTCGCCATTCCTGACGCCCGCGAGAATTTCAACCTTGTCCGTCTCGATTTTTTGCCGCGCGCCCCTGCCGAATCCGCTCTGACGGAGTTTAAGTTCCTCGTCCGCCCGCGCCTTATCGATTTTCAAATGCGCGGGCAGCCCCTCGATAATGGCCACAAGCGCTTTCCCGTGCGATTCGCCCGCCGTCGTGAGTTTCATGTTCCGCCTCCTTTTTTTCCTTCTTTTGCAAAGCGGCCCGCCGCGCTCTTTGGTCGGCACGGCAAGCCGCACGCTCGTTTTCCGCCGAAAGGCCTTAACGCCTCGGTTCGTCTATCTTGCGGAAAAGGTAAACGCCCCGCCCGCGTAATCCACCGTCACCCGCTGGCCGTTTCTGACCCGTCCGAGCAAAATTTCTTCGGAAAGCCGGTCCTCGATTCTCCTTTGAATGGTGCGTTTGAGCGGCCGTGCGCCGTATTGGCTGTCGTAGCCTTCCCGAACCAGCTGTTCGAGGGCGGTATTCGTCACGGAGAGCACGATTCCCCGCTGTTCCAAGAGCCTTCTCGCCAGAGCATCGATAATCTTCGCGCCGATTTTGGCGGTATCCGCCTGAGAGAGCCTGTGGAATACGATAATATCGTCCATGCGGTTGAGGAATTCCGGACGGAACCGCTCTTTGAGGGCCTTGACGATATTTTCCTTCATTTCCTCGTACTGTTTCTCGCTGTCCGCGCTCCTGCCCTTGTCGGCGGACAATTCTCCGCCGAACCCGTAAGAGACGGTGCGTTCCGCCTCCGCGGCCCCCACGTTGGAAGTAAGGATGACGATGGCGTTTTTGAAGCTGACCGTGCGCCCCTTGTTGTCGGTGAGCCGTCCGTCGTCGAGAATCTGCAAAAGCAAATTAAAGACGTCGGGATGCGCCTTTTCGATCTCGTCGAACAAAATGACGCAATAGGGTTTGGTGCGCACCTTGTCGGTGAGCTGTCCGGTCTGCATGTCGTCGTAGCCGACATATCCGGGCGGCGCGCCGATGAGCTTGGAGACCGACTGTTTTTCCATATATTCGCTCATATCCAGCCGAATCATCTGATCTTCGGAGCCGAACATCGCCTCTGCGAGCGCCTTTGTGAGGTCGGTTTTTCCGACGCCCGTAGGTCCCACGAACACGAAGGAGCCGATGGGGCGCGAGGGATCTTTGAGCCCCGCGCGGGCGCGCCGAATGGCCTTAGATACGGCGGAGACCGCCTCGTTCTGTCCGACGATGCGGCGGTGAAGCTCCTCTTCGAGGTGCATGAGCTTTTCGCCTTCCTCCTGCGTGATTTTGAGGAGGGGAATCCTCGTCCTCGAACTGACGATCGCGGCGACCTGCTCTTTGCCGAGCGCGAACCTGCCGTCGGCGCGGCGTTCCATGCTCTGCGCGCGGCGAATGGTTTCTATTTTGTTTTCCAGCCTCTTTTTTTCGTTGAGCGCGGCGACGGCTTCAGTATATTCGCCGCGGGCGCGATGGAGCCGTTCTTCTTCGTCCTGTGCTTCCGCTTCCGCAAGAAGTTCTTTGATTTCGTCTCCGCCGTCCTCGGCCATGATTCTCGCGCGGGCGGCCGCCTCGTCGATGAGGTCGATGGCCTTGTCGGGCAGGAAACGGTCGGTGATGTAGCGGGACGAGAGTTTGACGGCCGCTTCGATCGCCTCGTCGGTGATCTCTATGCCGTGGTGCTCCTCATATTTGGGGCGCAGACCTTTGAGAATGGCTATGGTGTCGGATTCGGAGGGCTCCTCCACGTATACGGGGGTGAAGCGCCGTTCGAGAGCGCTGTCCTTTTCGATATATTTTCGGTATTCCTCGACGGTGGTGGCGCCGATGACCTGTAAATCTCCCCGCGCGAGCATGGGTTTTAAGATATTCGCGGCGTCCATCGTATTGTCGGCGGAACTGCCCGCGCCTACGATATTGTGAATCTCGTCGATAAAGAGAATAATATCGCCGTCCTTCATCACGACGTCGATGAGGTCTTTGAGACGCTCTTCAAAATCCCCGCGGTACCGTGCCCCCGCCAGCATGCCCGGAATATCGACGGAAAACACCGTCTTGTTAAATAATTGTTCGGGCACCTCTCCGCCGACGATCATCTGAGAAAGTCCCTCCGCGATCGCGCTCTTTCCCACGCCCGGCTCCCCGATGAGGACGGGATTGTTCTTGGTACGGCGGGAAAGGACCTGAACGACCTTTTCGATTTCCTTCTTCCGCCCGATGACGGGATCTATTTTCCCGCGGCGGGCACGTTCGGTCATGTCTATGCCGTATTGAAGGAGCTTTTCCCTCGCCCCGTCGTTCTTTTTCGGAGCGGACTTTTTCTTTTCCGAGAAATTGTAATCCTTGGTCTGCGTCTTTTCCTTGCGCGTTAAATCCTCGGAACGCACCGAATCCTCTGCGCTTTCGCCTGCCGTCCCCTTCGGAGCAAACGCTCCGCCGCCCGCCGCGCCTTCGTTGTCGAAATCGTCGTAACCGAGCTCTTTGCGGTGCTTCTGTTCCCGAAGAATCTGCTCCGTCTTTTCCTTCATTCCCTCGATGTCCGCACCCAGACGCTTCAAAATTTTCACGGCGTAACAGCTTTCGCTTTCGAGGACGGACAAAAGGAGGTGCGCGGTTCCCGCCAAAGTACCCGTCGTCGCCGCGAATTTAATGGCGCGGTCGAACATCTGCTTGGTCCGCTGCGTAAACCCCGGCGTCGTCACCTTCGTGTCGATGCAGCGGAAAAACACTTCCTGATATTCTGACTTCGTGATCCCTTCTCCCGCCAAAATCCCGTATGCCGAACAGGAAGGCAGGCTTAAAAAACCGTATATGACGTGTTCGCTGCCCACGTATACGGCACCGTGCTCTATCGTCACCTGATTGGCGATTTCCAGCGCTTTTTTCAGATTTCCCGAAAATCTCGACAAATAATACTCCATCTCCCGTTCCTCGCCTGCTTCGTTCGGAAAGTCATTCTTTCCGTATCATACCATTATATGCCTGCACCGTCTCCGCCGTCCCTTCCGACGAATCCGTTTTTTTTCGTTTCGTCCCGTTCCGCTAAAAGGCGAAATCCCTTTTCGGCAGCTCTTTTGTATGTTCTTCCCTTTTACGAACCGGAAACGTCCTTTCTCTCGACCAGTCCCGGCAGTACCTTATGCACGATTTCCGCGCGGACGAGGTCGCATTCTCTTTCGTCTTTCGCGTCGGGGCAATTTCCCATCTTGAAGGAGACGGGGCGCATATTTGCGATGAAATCGTTGAGCCCCACCATATCGGAAGCCTTGAAGAAGCCCAAAGCCACGCCCAGCTTTACCTTCACCATGCCGTCCGCGAGCTCCTTTACGGGCAAAACGGCGCAGTTCGTCAAAGTTCCGTAAGCTCTCAGACAGACGTCGCGGTATCCGATTTCGTCCTCTTCGAGCATTCGTTCCCTCGCGCGCAGTTCCAGCTCTGCGAGATTGAGCGTGACCTCGTCCATGTGGGAGAGAATATCCGCTTCGGAGAAACCGAGCGTGCGCTCGTTGCTGATCTGATAGGAATAGCCCTCTGCGGCCGTGCCCTCACCGAATACTCCCCGCACGGTGAGGCCGTTGACCTTCAAAGACGGGAGCAATTCTTCCAGTTTTTTGTATTTTGCAAGACCGGGCAGGAACATCATCACGGAAGCGCGCATGCCCGTGCCGAGATTGCTGGGGCAGGCCGTCAGATAGCCGAGTTTTTCGTCGTAAGCGAAGCTGACGGAGCGGGCCAGCCCGTCGTCGATGCCGCTGATGCGTTCGTAAGCCTTATAGAGGTCGAACCCTTTGAGGATATATTGTTCGCGGAGGTGATCCTCCTCGTTGACCATGACGGAAACTTCCTTGTCGGAAGAGATAAACGCGGCGGAAATGTCTTTTCTTCGGATGAGATCGGGGCTTATGAGGTGTTTTTCCTGTAATAAGGTAGCCTCTTCCGCGCCGATTTTTCCGATGTCATATTCCGTGAAATCGTCCAGACGATTGAGCTCGTAGCCGACGGTGCGGATGACCTCTTTTGCCTCCTGAACGGTCATTTTGCCGGGGAAGGGGTAGGAGTAGAGATTCCGCGCCAGACGGACGCGGGTAGAAGTGACCACCGTTTCGATGAACGAGGCGGAATCCATTTCAGTCATCGTTCTCTCCCCCATATAATTTTTTATTGAGCGCTTTGAGTTCTTCGGCGCAGATTTTTGCGGGAGCGAAATTTTTGTCCTTGATAAATTCCTCTACCCGTTTTTTTAAGGTGTTGCGCCTGCGGATGAGTTCTTCCCTGTCCCCGGAATTTTTCGGTTTCTTCCCGCAATGAATTTCGTTGCCCTGCATGCGGATCACCACGGGGATCACCGTCCTCGCGAGCGATTGATAGCACTGCGCGCACCCCACCAGCCCGCGGGTGCGAAAATCCTCTTCCGAGGTTCCGCAGTAGGGGCACATGGCAATCTGCCTCGCCTTTTCCCGATGAGCGGCGGAGGGGTCTATGTCGATAGAAATAAACAGACGGTGATAACAGTCCAGACAATAATACTCCGTCTGACTCTTCCCGTCTGTAACTTTCTCATACGTCTTCGTGGCCTGATTTTTTTTACAATGACAGCACAACATGGTTGCCTTTTCCTTATTTTTCCCGGTATTTCTCCTTACCGTGCCTCGGTTTCATGCTTTGGGGGGCTTTTCTCCCTTCGTTCCCGACGCCTTATCTTTCTTTGTCCCGTTCTTCCCTTTGAACGGCGACCAACGGAAGAAGCACCACAAGGTTTCCAGCGCCTGCAAAGGCACGCCGAGCAGGAAAATCAGCCAAAGCCTCCCGTAATCGTCGTTGCCGAGACGAGCCATAATGATGCGGGAAGTGGTATATACGCAGGCGAGGACCGTCCAGATGAGGACGGAAACCGCCACAAAGTTTGTAATTTTATATTTCCAGACGCTCGAAAGAACGGTAATGACGATGGCGTTGATGGGAACGGCGTACAAAAACGCCAGCCACCATTCCCCCTTGCCGGGAAGAATGAGATTCAAAAGCACGAAGACAGAGGTAGCCACCAGCCAGACGATGCCGCTGGAAAGGAGCATCACCAAAAGTCTCCGCCATTTGGACATTTTTTTAGGGGGAAGAGCGGAGGATTTTTCGCCCACGAGATCATTGACGGTAATTCCGTACAGATCGGCCAGTTTCAAAAGGATATAAATATCCGGCACCCCGTTTCCCGATTCCCACTTCGAAACGGACTTATCGGAATAATTAATCTTCTGTGCAAGCTCAGCCTGAGTGAGATTTGCCGCCTTTCTGTAATATATCAAATTTTTGGCAATCCGCTGATTGGTCGTTTCCAAGTTTTCCATAACGCTATGATAACATTTTTTTTTCGATTCGTCAAGCAGGTACATGCTTTTTTGCGGAAAAAGCCGCTTTTTTTATTCGTTTCTACCCTCGGTAGAGTTCGTTTTATACACTCTACTTTACAACCGAAACAGATAGAATAGCGAAAAAACGCGATAGAAAACCGCATTTTTTACAGTAGAGGGATTTTGCTTTTGAATAGGTTGAAATTTGTCAATACTCCATATACAATAAACATATGATGAAAACAGAGACCATTTGATTTAAGGAGTTTAGGATTTATGGAAAGAAATTTTGACATCATCACGGATTCGTGCTGCGGAATGCCGCAGGAATTTACGGAAGCAAACGAGATTGCCGTACTTCCTTTGGGCTATACGGTAGACGGAAAGACATACGGAGGCGCGGAGAATGAAACGCTCCCCTTAAAGGAGCTTTACGCCCGCCTGCGTACGGGAAGCGACTGCCATACGTTTCAGGTAACGGCCGAGCAGGCCCGTCCGCAGATAGAGAAATCTTTCAAAAAGGGGCGCGACGTCCTCATCGTCGCATTTTCTTCCGCCCTTTCGGGAACGGCGTCCTCGTTTACCGTCGCGGCGAACGAACTCACCGAGCTCTATCCCGACCGCAAGGCGTACGTGCTGGATTCCCTCAGCGGTTCGATGGGTCAGGGAATGCTGATCGAATATCTCATCGAGAAAGCGGAAGCGGGAGCGACGTTCGAAGAGGTATGCGCTTACGGAGAAAAGCTCAAACGCCGTATCCAGCACCTTTTCACGGTGGACGATCTGGAATTTTTAAGAAAAGGCGGCCGAATTTCGGGCGCGGTGGCGGTCGTGGGGAAGCTGCTTAAAATAAAGCCCCTGCTGCACGCGACGCCTAAGGGAACGCTTGCGCCCATCGCAAAAATCGTCGGCCGCAAGCGCTCTTTGGAAGCGCTCGCCGACGAAGCGAAAAAGCGCGCGGAGCTCTCCCCCGAGGATCCTGTTTTTATCGCGCACGGGGACTGCGAGGAGGAAGCGCTTCGGCTTCAAGCGCTTTTGGAAGAACGTCTGGGAAAGCGCCGTTTTCTCATCAATTATATGGATCCGGTCATGGGTACGCACGGAGGCCCGGGGATCATCGCGGTATTTTTCAAGGGAAAGATACGCGAATAAGCCGTCTCGGCTTTTATATTCCCGCCGTGACCGTCCTCCGTTTCGGCTTATATTCTGCCGTTACTATCCCTGTCTCTAATATAAAAATCCCCATAATATAAAAAATCTAAGATAAGGAGAACGTTTATGGAAACAAATTTCAAAATTTTCAAAGACAACGCGGCGGAAGCCGAATTGGAAGGCGCACTCGGAGCGGGAAGCGATCTCGTCATTGTAGGTTCCCCGTCCGAATATTTTGAAGGGAGAACGGCGCAGAAAGCGATAAATCTCATGAAAAAGTATCCCGAAAGGAAGATCTTCGTCACGGATCCGGTTTCCTCCGACTGCTTGCAGAAGGTTTTCGACAAAGCGGATTCGGGCGCGAACCTCTTTGACACTTATGTATACGCGGAAAATCTTTCGGAAGCGCTCCGCGCCTGAACATTATTTTGCTCACACTTCACCATAATCCTAAAAAAGCGGCCCGCCGTTCCTCGGCGGGCCGCTTTTGCTTGCTCAAAAAATTTTTATAAAATGTCGAGGACGACCGCCTGATCTTTCAAATTCGTCCGCTCAATAGGCGCGGGCGTAAATAATCATGTGTTTTGCCTTTTTGCCGCAGACGGCGCAGGTTTCGGCGGTTTCGCCCTCTGCGTAGACGCGGGCGCTCGCGGCGGTCTTTTCCTTGATTTTATCCTCGCACTCGCGGCAGCCGCACCAGCCCGCCTTGACGAAGTTTCCGTTTTCCACGCCCGCAAGAATTTCGTCCATGTCCTTCGCATACACGATTCGGCCGTCGCGGCGTTTTCTGGCCGCTTCCAGCATGTCCTTCTGTACGGTTTGAAGCAGAGCGCGAATCCCGTCCGCGGCCCCGCTCAAAGCCATCTCCGACTTTTCGAGGGTATCCCGACGCGCGCAGAGAATTTTTCCCGCTTCGAGGTCTCTGGGGCCGAGTTCGATACGCACGGGAACGCCCTTCATCTCCCATTCGTTGAATTTCCAGCCGGGGCTGTTTTCGCTGTCGTCGAGCTTGACGCGCACGCCCGCTTGTTCGAGCTCGTCCCGAAGTTTTGCACAGGCCTCCGAAACGCCCGCCTTTTTCGCGGCAATCGGCACGATGACGCACTGTACGGGCGCGACGACGGGCGGAAGCACCAATCCGCGGCTGTCTCCGTGCGTCATGATGATCGCGCCGATAAGGCGGGTAGAGACTCCCCACGAGGAAGTATACGCCGTCTTGTGCGTTCCGTCCTTATCGAGGAACTGAATATCGAAAGCGGAGGCGAAATTCTGCCCGAGATAGTGACTGGTGCCTGCCTGTAAGCTCTTGCCGTCGTGCATCATCGCTTCCATGCCGTAGGTGGCCACGGCGCCGGCGAATTTTTCCTTTTCCGTCTTTTTGCCGGTGATGACGGGAATGGCGAGGCAATTTTCGGCAAATTCTTTATAAATTTCCAGCATTTTCTGAGTTTCTTCTTCGGCTTCCTCTGCGGTGGCGTGAACGGTATGTCCCTCCTGCCAGAGGAATTCGCTCGTGCGGAGGAAAGGCCGAGTGGTCTTTTCCCAGCGCATGACGTTACACCACTGATTGATTTTAAGGGGCAGATCGCGGTAAGATTGTATCCATTTGGAGTACATGGTACCGATAATCGTCTCGGAAGTAGGTCTTATGGCGAGCGGCTCCGCGAGCGGTTCTCCCCCGGCGACGGTAACGACGGCGATTTCGGGCGCAAACCCTTCCACGTGCTCGGCTTCCTTTGTAAAGAAGCTCATGGGGATGAGGAGCGGGAAATAAGCGTTTTCCACACCCTGCGCCTTAAAGCGCTTATCCATTTCTTTCTGAATGTTTTCCCAAATGGCATAGCCGTAAGGTCTTATGACCATCGTGCCTTTGACGGGGCCGTAATCGACGAGCTTTGTCTTTAACACGACGTCGGTATACCACTGAGGGAAATCGGCGTCGATATCTGCGATTTGTTCGACGAATTGATTCTCTTTTGCCATAAATAAACCTCGGAAACAATTATTTTATTCATTATACAGCAAACGCGCGCAATTTTCAATCGTTTTGCGCGCGTTTTTTTATTATTTTCCGACGGAACGTAATTTTCTTTTTCCGTTTTGTTTCCGCTCCGTTGCAAAGTCCGAAGCCCGTTGCGGCCTCTGTTCCGTTGCGAATTCAGCTCCTTCTCTGTTTCGTTTTTCCTTAATGCTTAAAAGCCCGTGAGTTCCTTTCTCGTCTTGACGCTGACCCATCCGCAGGAGACGGAACCGGGACCGACGTGAGCTCCGATGACGGGTCCCATGATGACGATTTTCGGTCTTACGCCCCATTTTGCCTCTACCATATCGGCGAGCTCGTTTGCGCCCTCCTCGTTGTCGGTATGGACGATGACGGCGATTTTATTTTCGTCCATAGGCGCCTTTTCCTGCGATTCGAGGACGAAATTGAAGGCCTTTTTCATGCCGCGCATCTTGCCGATGACTTTGAGTTTTCCTTCGGAATCGAAGATGATCATGGGCTTGATGTTGAGCGCCGTGCCGAATACGGCGGAGACGGCGGAAACGCGGCCGCCCTTCATGAGATAAAAGAGATCGTTGGGGATAATGCAGTGCTGAATCCTCAATCTGATTTCCATGAGCTTGTCGTAAGCGTCTTTGGCGGACATGCCCTGATCGCGCATGTCGCAGGCCATAGAAACCAGCATGCCCTGTCCGATGGTGGCGGTGAGAGGGTCGACGGAATAGAGATTGAATTCGGGGTATTCCTTTTTCACTTCCTCCGCCGCCTGTTTGGCGACGGAAACGGTGCGCGCGAGTCCCGAGGAAATGCTGAAATGCAGGACGTCTTTGACGCCCGCGCGGGCCATTTTGCGGAAATGTTCGCAATGGGACTCATAATTGAGCATGGAAGTACGAGGGAAAGAACCCGCCCGAACTTTCTGATAGAAATCGACGTAATCCTGATAGCAGGAAAACGCGTCGACACCCTCTTCCTGTTTTCCGTTCTTTTCCAAAGTAAAGGTGAGCGGAGCGAACCAAATTTCGCGCTTTTCGATATAATCTTTATATAAATCGCAGGTCGAATCGCTGGACACGGCAAACTGAATCATACTAATTTCTCCGAACTTTTTCATTATCATAAAAATTTATGACAAATTTATTATAACACATAAAAATATTTCTGTCAACGATATAGGGAAAAATATATTAAAGCGGAATTAATAAAATTTTGTCATTTCTATTTTTATAATATCATTCCCGGCGTAAATTTTTTCTAACGGAATCTGTTTTTATCCTTACGATTTCGTAAGTTTTTGCTCTTCCGAGGCGAAAAAAGCGATAATTATGCGCCGCGAGAAAATTTTTACAATAATTTTTCTCAAAAGACTTGAAAATTATGCCGAAAACCGTTATAATAGAGATAGAGTGGCATAAAGAAATTTATACGCTCACGATTTTGAGGCATTCGCCTTTCTATTTGGAGCCGATACATACTAAGATGATGACTTTACGGGAATATTTGCAGCTGAAAAACGGAACGGACGTCCGGGGCATCGCGACGGAAGGGATCGCGGGCGAAGAGGTCAACCTCACGCCCGAAGCCGCGGAAGCGATCGCGGAAGCGTTTGCGGAGTGGCTTTGCAGGCGGACGGGGAAATCCCCTTTGCGCATCGCGGTGGGTCACGATTCGAGAATTTCCTCCCCTGCGCTATCCGAAAGCGTGCTGAAAGGGATAGAGCGGACGGGCAACGTTGCGATTTTCACGCATCTTTCCTCTACGCCGTCCATGTTCATGCTCTTAAAAGACGAACGATGGTCCGCAGACGGCTCGGTGATGATTACGGCCAGCCACCTTCCCTTCAACCGCAACGGCCTGAAATTTTTTACGGCGGAAGGCGGTCTGGAATCGGAGGACGTCAAAGAAATCCTCACTCTCGCCTCCGAGGCGCCGTTTCCCGAAAAGGCGGGCGGAAGCAGGATAGAAAAGCCGTATCTCGACGCCTACGCGCAGGATCTCGTCGAAAAGGTCCGCCGTGCGACGGGCGAAACGCAGCCCTTGAAGGGCAAGCGGATTCTCGTAGACGCGGGGAACGGAGCGGGCGGATTTTACGTGGATAAAGTCTTGAAGCCGCTCGGAGCGGATACGACGGGTTCGCAGTTTTTGGAGCCGGACGGCCGTTTTCCCAATCATATCCCCAACCCCGAAAACGAAACGGCGATGCGCTCCGTCTGCGAGGCGGTGAAGCGCAACCATGCGGACTTTGGAATTATTTTCGACACGGACGTAGACAGAGCGGGCGCCGTGGACGAGAAGGGCGAAGAAATCAACCGCAATCGCCTGATAGCGCTCATTTCCGCAGTTCTTTTGCGCGAAAAGGCGGGTACGATCGTGACCGATTCGGTCACTTCCGACGGTCTTTCGTCGTTTATCGCGGCGCACGGCGGAAAGCATTGCCGCTTCAAGCGCGGATATAAAAACGTCATCAACGAAGCGATCCGCTTAAACGAGGCGGGAGAATATACTCCCCTCGCGATAGAGACGAGCGGGCACGCCGCCTTGAAGGAGAATTATTTTCTCGACGACGGTGCGTATCTCGTCACGAGACTCTTGATTGCGCTTTCGGAGGCTGCGAAAGCGGGGCAAAAGCTCACGGACCTCATTTCGGACCTTCCCGAACCCGAAGAAGCGGCGGAATACCGTCCGACGTTTATGAAGGGTTGCGATTTCAAAGCGCTGGGCAATCGCGTGATCGAGGAGCTCAAAGCGCACGCGGCGGGACTTTCTTACGTTTCCCCCGCGCCCGAAAACCACGAGGGAATACGCCTGAATTTCGATAAGGAGCACGGCGACGGCTGGGCACTGGTGCGATTGAGCCTGCACGAACCCATTCTTCCCGTCAACGTGGAGAGCAATTCAAAGGGCGGAGCGAAGAAGATCGCCCGGGAGCTCTATACGTTTTTGAAGCAGTATGATTTTCTCGATCTGTCGGCGTTAAAAAGCGCGGCGGGCGAGGCAGAAAATTAAAAAATAAAAATTAGGAGATATTATGATGGACGTACAACAGACCACTATCAACGCGGTGAGAATCTTATCCGCGGAAGCAATTCAGAAGGCGAAATCGGGTCATCCCGGGCTTCCCATGGGCAGCGCGCCGATCGGTTACGCACTCTTCCAGAATTTCCTGAAATTCAATCCCAGGGATCCGAAGTGGGAAGACCGCGACAGATTTATTCTTTCGGCGGGTCACGGCTCCATGCTCGATTATTCTCTCCTTTATCTTTACGGTTACGATTTGAAGAAGGAAGATCTGATGAACTTCCGTCAATTGGATTCCAAGACTCCCGGCCATCCCGAATACGGCCATACGGTCGGCATCGAGACGACGACGGGGCCTTTGGGACAGGGAATCGCCAACGCGGTGGGCATGGCGCTTGCGGAAGCGCATTTGGCGGCAAAATATAATAAACCCGGGTTCCCCGTCGTAGATCACTATACCTATGCGCTCTGCGGCGACGGCTGTTTGGAGGAAGGAATTTCCTACGAAACCTGTTCGTTTGCGGGCACGCACGCGCTCGGAAAGCTCATACTCTTCTACGACGACAATAACATCACGATAGAAGGCGACACGGACGTGACGTTTAAGGAAAACGTCGGCGCGCGTTTCGCGGCGCAGAACTGGCAGGTTCTTCACGTGGATCTCGTCACCGATCCCGATAATATCGAAGCGATTTCCGACGCGGTGGAAAAAGCGAAGGCGCGCACGGATAAACCCACGGTCATCATCTGCCACACGAAAATCGGCTACGGTTCCCCGCTCGAAGGAACGGCGAAGTGCCACGGCTCGCCCCTCGGCGAAGAGAACCTTCAAAAGACCAAGGAGAAGCTGGGCTGGCCGTGTACGGAAGCGTTCGACTGCCCCGCGGAGGTATTCGAGCATTGCGCCTTAGCGGCGAACGCGGGCGCGGAAAAGGAAATGCAGTGGAAGAAGATGTTCGCGGAATACGAATACGCCTATCCCGAACTCGCGGCGGAATACAAAGCGGCGATGGCGAACGAAAAGCCCGACCTCGAAGCGATGGAAGAGCTCTTCGCGTTCGATAAGCCCATGGCTACCCGCCAGACCTCTTCCGTGGTGTTGAATAAGCTGGCGGCGGTGATTCCCCAGCTCATGGGCGGCAGTGCCGACCTCGCTCCCTCTAACCTTTCGGACATGAAGGATACGGACGAAATCAAATACGGGACGTTTGCGCCCGATTCCTACGAAGGCAGAAACATTCATTTCGGAATCCGTGAACACGCGATGGCGGCGATAGCGAACGGCATGCAGCTCCACGGCGGAATACAGGCGTACTGCGCGACCTTCTTCGTGTTCTCCGACTATTGCAAGCCCGCCATGCGCCTCGCGGCTCTCATGAATATTCCCGTGACGTATATCATGACGCACGATTCCATCGGCGTCGGGGAGGACGGCCCCACGCACGAGCCTGTGGAACAGCTGATTTCTCTCCGTTCCATTCCGGGAATGAAGGTGTATCGTCCCGCGGACGGCAAAGAGACGGCGGCGGCGTGGATTTCCGCGCTGACGGGCACCCAGCCCACGGCGCTCGTCCTCACGAGACAGAACCTGCCGCAGTATGAAAACAGCGGCCTTGCGGCGCTGAAAGGCGGATATGTGCTGGAAGATGCGGAAGGAACGCCCGACGTTCTCCTCATCGGCACGGGTTCGGAAGTGGAACTCTGCGTCAAGGCAAAGGCACTGCTTGCGGAAAAGAACGTCAAGGCGCGCGTGGTTTCCTTGCCCTGCATCGAAGAATTTGAAAAGCAGACCGCAGAGTATAAGGAAAGCGTCCTTCCGTCGGCGGTCAAAGCGAGAGTATGCGTAGAAGCCGGCTCCCCTTACAGCTGGTATAAATACGCGGGCGACGACGGCGAAATCGTCGGAATGACGACGTTCGGCGCTTCCGCTCCCGCAAACTTGCTCTTTGAGAAATTCGGTTTCACGGCAGAAAACGTCGCGGAAAAAGCAATGGCTTCCATCGCCAAGGCAAATAAGTAATTCAAAAAGCGGCGGGAAAAAATCCCGCCGCTTTTTTTCTCGTCCTTTTCTTTTTTCGGTCGTTTTCCCTCTGTCCGTTTTACTTCTTGTCCTTCACCTCTTCCACTATTTTCTACCCCACCCTTTTTCCTTACCCTTCATTTCTCCCGCCATTTCCCGACCTTCCGCCCCTTTTCTTTTGCCCTTCATTTCTCCCGCCATTTTCCGCCCCTCCGCCCTTTTACTTCTTGTCCTTCATCTCTTCCACTATTTTCTACCCCCACCCTTTTTCCTTGCCCTTCGTTTCTCTCCCTTTTTCTCGCTGTTCTTTCCCCTGCTCTTTCTTTCGTTTTTTCTTTTTTGTTTTCCATGTATATATACGCACTTCAACATGCGTGCATTTGCACATCTTAAAAATTTTGCATATATTTTGCATATCATGAAATAGATTATAAGGAGTTATCTGATTATGGATATTCAGACATTAAAAGAATTATTTCTCACCCGCCAGAGCTGTCGCAGCTTTTCCTCCCGTCCCGTTTCAAAGGAGCAAATCGAAGAAATCTGTTCTCTCGCGGCTTTGGCGCCTTCCGCATGTGATTTACAGCCTTGGAAGGTCTATGCCGTAACGGGGGAAAAACGCAAGCCCCTTGCGGATTTCCTGATCGGAAGCGGAAAGGCCCCCTTTGTCGGAGATGCTCCCGCATTTCTGATCATAGCGGAAAACCCCGCCGCTTCCCGAGAAAGGCCGACGCTCTCCTATTACGCGCCGTCGGATACGGGCGAATTTACGGCACACCTGATTCTCGCCGCGAAAGCCGCGGGGCTGGACACCTGTATTCTGGGCTGGCAGAACCGTCCGGGATTGAAAGAGCTGGCAGGTATAACCGACGCCGTAAATATTCCCTATGTAGTGGCGCTCGGCTATGCTTCGGAAGGTTATGAAACCCGCCCGAAAGACCGCCGCCCTTTGAGCGAGACCCTGACGTTTATCGGCTGAAAACATTAATTTTTGCCAAAAGAACAAAACCTATATAAGCTGATCTTAAATGAGGCTTGACACGCGGTTTTTAATCCGTTGTTTTTGCCGAAAAAGACCGCCGAAGGGCTTATATAAGTCCTTCGGCGGCTTTTTTCGTTACAAAATTATTTTTTATTTACGGGTACCCAAATTTCGCTGCGATAATCGGGACTTTCCATATTTCCTTTTGTATAGGCTTCTATATCCATTTCGTAAGTCGGCCGATAACCGGACGCGGGAAAAAATTCCGAAACAATTTTGTGCCACATCGTTTGTATCGCTTCGGGCATTTTTCCCTTGCACTCGAATACCGCCCAGGTTCTTGCGGGGACGGTATTTTTTCTGAACCCTTTGGGCGGCACGGCAGTCTTATCGCATTTTGCCGCAATCGAGTAGTCAAACGTCTTTGCGTTTTCGGGTAAATTCCCATAGCAGATTCCAAAAATATACGTTTTGTCGCAAGCGATGTCCAAGAGCTTTTCTATCGTTCCGTCGCTGTGCGCCCTCGTCCAAAACTCCGGAATACTTTTCGAATTTTCAGAAGTTTCGACGGTGTGTGTTTCGACCTTTTCGACAACGTCGAAGGCCTCTTTCTCGACAATCTTGTAGTCCATTAAAATTCCTCCGTTCAATGAAATTTTCACGGAAAGCCGAGAAAATGATTTGAGTTTGAAACCGCCCTTTCTCGCATCGGAAGGCGTAACGCCGTGAAATTTGGAAAAAGCCCTCGTAAAACTTTCGGGACTCTCGTACCCGTATTTCAAAGCGATATCTATTACCTTATCCGCCGAAGTTTTCAGCTCATTGCCGGCAAGAGTGAGCCTTCTGCCCCGAATATATTCTCCGAGCGTCATTCCGCACAGAATACTGAAAATTCTTTGGAAATAGAAATTTGAACAAGCGGCTTGTTCGGCGACAAGGTCGTAATCTATTTCTTCCGTCAGATGTTCCTCGACATAATCGATAGCGTTTTGTATTCCGGTAACCCAATCCATATTTTCTTTTGTCTCCGTGTGTTTCCATTATAGAACAAAAAAAATACAAAATCCTGATTTTTTATGCCGAGTACTGTCGGGAAGCCGTTTCAAGAATTATTCGAGGGGATAGGGTTCTCCGTTTCTGTACTCCCATTCTCCCGCCCAATATACGGTAACATTATAGGGAAGCTCCCATGCAGCCTCACCTTCTTCGACTTCTGCAAACAGATAAACGGTATTGTCACCATTACTGTAAAACGCCCGATTGTCTATTTCTTCCACACTTTTCGGAATAACCACCTTTTTCAATGCGCAATTTCTGAAAGCCTCATAGCCGATCTTTTTGACGCTTTTCCCGAGCTGTAACTTTTTCAAGCTCGTACACTGCCGAAAAGCATAGCGTTCAATTGTTTCCACGGAATCGGGAATGATTATAGTTTCCAAAGAAGAACAATCCTCAAAAACACTTTCACCGATTATTTTCATGTTTTTCCCAAGCTGTACGTTTTTCAAATTCGTACACAGCCAAAAAGCATGGCGTTCAATTGTTTCCACGGAATCGGGAATGGTTATATTCTTCAAAGAGGAACAAGAGGAAAAAGCGAACGTGCCGATTGTTTCCACGGAATCGGGAATAGTTATATTCTCCAAAGAGGAACAAGAGGAAAAAGCGCTTTCCCCTATTGTCTTTAACGCCGGAGATAACCTTACGGAAGTCAGATTCTCACAGGACCAAAAGGCAAGATCTCCTATAGTCATAACTGAATCCGGCAACGAAATACTCTCTGCAAGGCTGCCCGAAAAAGTTAGTTCTCCCAATGTAACGACCCCGTCGGGAATCGCGGTTTTCTCCCCGCCGTGAAGCAGAGTTTTTGTCTCCCGTTCTATCAGACAGCCGCCCTCGATATAATAGCTCTCGTTTCCTTCCGCCACGGTAATGGTTTCCAATGCTTCGCAATGCAAACTTCCTTCCCCTATGGAAACCACTCCTGCGGGAATTGTTATCTCTTTCAGGGAATCGCAATAAGCAAACGCAAATTCCCCTATCGTTTTCAGACTTTCCGGCAAATCTATTTCGCTCATATCACAACTGCTGAAGGCTCTTTCCCCGATTTCTTCCAGTCCCTCGGAAAACTCTGCCTTCAATAATCCGCATTCGTAGAAAGCCATTTCCCCGATCGTCTTTACACTTGAAGGAATAGCCACGCTCATCAAATCTTCGTTTCCGCGAAAAGCACTTGCTTTGATTCCCGTAACCGGCTCGTCGAGGTAAGTCGAAGGAATCACCAATTCGGAAACCTCCGCGGTCCCCATTCCCGATACCCAGTACCCCTCTTCTCCGTCCGGAGCGGGAATATATCTGAGTCCCTCCGTAGGTTTCAGTCCCGCCGTCGCGTCGCCCTTATCGCCGCACGCGGTCAACGCCAATCCGGCCGCGGCGACAGCCGCACAGCAAACGGACAAAAAAAAGATTTTCCCCGATTTTTTCATAATTTCTCCTTTGTTGCTTTATATATTCTGCAACGGGGATATTATATCATACCGAGGAAAATCTGTCAATATGCCGATAAAAAATTTGCTGTTGTCGATTGAAAATGTTTTTAGTCAGCCGCAAGCCTTTATGCCGAAATACCGCGATTTTTATTCAAATATCCAATTCGGGCGGAACGTCGATTTCGTCGGAGACATATTTTCCGTTCTTTTTCCGCTGCCGAACGCACTCGGAAAGGAGGTATTCGATTTGCCCGTTCACGGAACGGAAGTCGTCCTCCGCCCAAGCGGCGATGGCGTCGTATAATTTCGGAGAGAGCCGAAGCGGTACCTGTTTTTTCTGATTGTCGTTCATCTCAGTATAAACTTCCCGAATTTACGACGGGCTGAGCGTCATGATTTCCGCAGAGCACGACGAGCAGATTGGAGACCATAGCGGCTTTGCGTTCTTCGTCGAGTTCGACGACGCTGTTTTCGCTGAGCCGTTCGAGAGCCATTTCCACCATTCCCACGGCGCCGTCGACGATCATTTTGCGCGCGTCGATGATAGCGGAAGCCTGCTGGCGCTGTAACATGACGGCGGCGATTTCGGGCGCGTAAGCGAGGTAAGTGATTCTGGCCTCGATGACTTCGATTCCGGCCTCTTCGACGCGTTTTTGAATTTCGTCCTTAATTCTCGAAGCGACGACCTCGCTGGAACCTCTGAGGCTTCCCTCGTCCGCGATTCCGTCGCCCGTCGTATCGACGTTGGGAGCCACGTCGTAAGGATAAATGCGGACGATATTTCTCAAAGCGCTGTCGCACTGCAAGGAAAGGTATTCCTTGTAGTTATCCACATTGAATACGGCCTTTGCGGTATCCACGACCTTCCACATGACCGCGATTCCGATTTCCACGGGATTGCCGAGACAGTCGTTTATCTTCTGCCGATTGTTGTTGAGCGTCATGATTTTCAGGGAAATCTTATTGTTGTTCGTGGAAATGCCGGCGTTTGCGGCTGCCTTTACGGCCTCCCCCGCCCCGTTGTTGACGTCGCCGCTCTGATTGAGCTTCGTCTTTGCCGCGGGATTGACCGACGAACAGAAGGGATTGACGAAATAGAACCCCTCTCCTTTGAGCGTTCCGACATATTTTCCGAACAAAGTCAGAACCAAAGCCTCCTGCGGTTTGAGGATTTTGAGTCCCATTGCGGGAACCCAGCCGATCATGACAACGACGAACGAAACGATAAACAGAACCGGATTTCCGTCCCCCTCCATCATTGCCGCTCCAAAAATCATACCGACAATCGCCAGCACGTATATCGCGATAATGACGATCAATGCCGCCATGCCGTGCTTTTTGTTTTTCAATATAATTTCTTCCATAAAATCCCTACAATATTATTTTGATATCAAAATTATATCATTGAAAATTTTACTTGTCAAGCGTTTTAAGCAAAATTTTTCGGCGGCCTTACCGCAGAATGGGGAAAAAGCCGCCGAGAGATTTTCGGAAATTTATTTTTGTGCGGAGATAATTCCCCACGCTTCGAGGATTTCGGCATCCTCGGAATAATTTTCGGAAACGACGTGAGCGCCGTCCTCGGGGAGCACGCCTCGGTCGTGGATGCAATTTCCGGATAACGGCCAGAGGATGCGGGCGGTGGTGAGTTTAATGGCATCGGGGCGTCCGAAGATAGAGGAAGGGACGGTGGTCTGCATAATGCCCTTGCCGTATGTTTTAGCGATTCCGTTTCTTTCGGAGAGGAAGATGTCGGAATAGGAAACGGCGCCGTAGTCGACCATGCAGCCGATGAGACATTCGGACGCGGATGCGGTGCCGCTGTCGGCGAGGACGTAAATGTGGCTGTCGTCGGAAAAATAGTCGTAGTAATAATTTCCGGAGGCCTCAAAGACTTCTTTTTTGCCCTTTTTGGTATAATCGGCGACGGCGACGGAGGGATTTTTGTCCGTAGAAGTTTTACAGAAATAGCTCGCAATATTGCAGAGGATATTCAGATAACCGCCGCCGTTCGCGCGGAGATCGAGGATGAGATTTTGCTTGCCCTCTTTTTTGAAAACATTCATGGCGGAAGCAAATTGGTAGTATGCCTGACCGTTGAACTGCGTAAGGCGGATATAGGCGGTCTCCTCGTCGAGAGGAAGAAAATTCTGACTTTCGGTGAGGATGTCGGCATTTTCTCCCGTGAAGATATACGCGGAATCGTCGGAGCGATAAAAGACATAATTTTCGATAAACGATTCTTTTGAGACCTCTTTGAAAAGGATTTCCTCTCCGTCTTTGAGTTTGAGGACGAATTTTTCCCCCGTTTTTCTCTCGGAAAGGAATGCGGAAAGTTCCTCATACGAATTTGCGTCCCGCACCTCCTCCTGCGTGAGACCGAATCCGAGGACGCACATTCCCGCGCGGATCCCGGCGGCTTCCGCGGGAGAATTTCCCGATACGCGGATAATCAGGAGCGGTTGATTTTCCTCGGAGACGGAGGGAGAGAAAGTCACTCCGAGTCCGCTCCACATTCCCGTTGCCTCGTCGAGCATTTCGGCATATTCGTCCGCGGTGAGATAAGCGGAATAAGGATCGAGCAATCCGTTTACGGCATCGAAGATCGCGTCGTAAAATTCATCGTCGGAGATATCCTCGTAATAATCGCTCTGAATTTTGTCCTTCGCCCAAATCAACGAGCGCATTTCGGAATCGAGACTTCCCCTGTACGCATAATAGCCGCCGCAAAATCCCGCGCCCGCGATCGCGAGGGCGCCGATACAGCATGCCGCTATTTTCCAGCCGTTCGTCTTTTTTCGTTTTGTGTTTCTTTCGGGACCGACTTCCCCCGGAATGTTTCCCCTTTGTTCATAGACCTCGGGCGGAATCCGCGTTTTCCGCCCCGCCTGTCCGTCGGGTTTGTCCTCCGTGCCGAAGTCAAAGACGTAACCGTCGCCCTCTGTTTTTTTGTCGTTCTTGTTTTCGTCGTTGTTCATAATGCTTTGCTCCTTTTCGTTCATCGTCGTTTTGATCGTTTTGATCATTTTCTCATTTGCTCGTTGCCGCAACGGCTTTGCGATCCGCTTTCCGCCGCCGCGGTTCCGACAAATTTGCATTTTTGCGCTTCGTTTATGCGCTGTCTTTTCATCACCGTTCCAACAGTTTATATAATACGGTAAGGACGCGGAAGGAAACGGCGTCGGGAAACTGTCGGATATTCAGTCCGGTCGCTTTTTCTATTTTATCCAATCTGTATAAAAGAGTATTCCTGTGCATGAACAAATTTCGGGAAGTTTCGCTGACGTTGAGACTGTTTCTGAGAAATTCCTCGGCGGTGTTGACCATTTCCTCGTCCTCGAAAATTTCCTCTGCGCCCTCGTCGGTGAGTTCGCTCAGATATTCCGCGAGTTTGCTTTCCGGAACGTCCTCCAACATTTTTACCAACATATATTCCTTATAGGAATGAACGTTTCCCTTGCTGGAAAACACGCCCGCGTATCGGAGTGCGCCCGCCGCCTGCGAATAGGAGAGAGATATATCCTTCAAGCCCTTGACGACGGAGCCGACGCCGACGACGACGTCGATGCCGAGTTCTTCCTTCAAGGACTGAGCGAGGAAATCCGCATAATCGGCGGGGGAGGAATATTCGCTTTCCTCCTCGCCGAGATATTTGACGAGCACGCATTCATCGGAGCCCGTTTTGACGACGGTATCGAGGCTGTTTCCGCCGTATTGAGCGGAGAGGGAAACGACCTCGTCCAAAAACTTGGGGACGCGAATGGCGAGGGCGAAACAAGCGGCTTTGCCGACGGAAAATTTTGTCATATATTTATACACGCCCGCGGAGGAGCATTCTCCGAGCAGAATGCGCCGAAGGTACTCCGTTTTCGAGAGATCGGCCTCCTTGTCGGAGAAGCTCTCGATATAAGGGGGCAAAAGGACGGCGTAATTATTTTCCGTTTCCCCCGCGCCTTTGAGCGCGCCGATATATCCGATATTTTTATAAAGGAAGCGGAAAAACGTATAATTTCCGTCATTGGTAACGCCGTCGAAGGGATGATCGCAGACGGGTCCGCCGTGCGTGCGGGAATTTTCCCTGTAAAAGGAAATTTCGAGTCCCAAACGCTCCTGAATTTCCCCGAAAATCTTTTCCAGCTCAGTCATGCCGTTCTCCTTTCCGCCGACAGGCGGAAAAATGTCTTTGCTCTATTATATCCCAAACGCGAAAAAATTTCAAGGAATTTTTCGGAAAACGGAAATTCTTTCCTTATTTTGCGCACTTTTAATTTATTACAGACGAAACGGAAAAATTTACAAAAAAATTATTTTTTTAGTATTGACATATCGGATAGAAAGTGATATAATAAAGTAAATTGAAAAGTTATCGTTTCCCACTTTGTTTTCCGTTTTATGGAAGTTACGGAAAGAGAACATAAAAAACGAAAAATAAACTTTCAGGAGATATTTTATGAGCAATACCAGCACCAATTATGCCGAGCTCAACGTGACCAACGACGACATGAAAGAAGTGCTCGCCGAAGGAACGTCCGCTCCCGCAGCGGCCGAAGCCGCGCCCAAAAAGCAAAAGAATATCGGCTATCGTATTCTCGCGCTGATTTTGACGATCGCGCCGATCGTCTGCCTGTGCTTATTGCCCGTGAAACTGCTGGTCAGCACGTCCGCGGGCTATGCTTTCTATGGCAAAGAGACGATTCTCGACGCATTTCTCGCGCTGTTCAAGAAAGACGGCCTTGCGGAGTTTTATGCAGAAGTAGCCAAAACGATTTCCGGGGCGGCGACGTCCGGGTTTGATTCGTATACGCTGAAAGGAATTCCCGTGCTCGCCGGAACCGGCGCGCTGGGCAAAGCGATGAGCCTCGTGGTGTATGCCCTTCCCATAGCGGCGATTCTCGCGATTGTATTTATGGTTATCGCGCTCTGCTCGGGCAAAGCGGCGCCCGCGATGACGAGAGCGATCCTGTTCGTCTATTTCTGGGCGTTCGGCGCATATGCCGTCGCAATCACGGCCGTATCCCTTTACAGCGCTTCTCTCGACAGAACGTTCGACGTCGCGATGATCGCGATTGCCGCCGTCTGCTTTGTCATCTATCTGATTCTTTCCTTTGTCAAGACGGGCAAGGGCGCTTGGATGACGCTTCTCCTGTTTATCCTTACGGTCGGTTTTGCCGGCGTGACCGTATACGGAATCATCAACTGCGCGGACGGCATCAAGGAATTGATGGGTTCCGCGGAGGACAGCATCATTTCCGGCGTGACGGAAGGTCAGTTCTATAAATACGCGCTCGTCGCACTCTGCGTTTTCCTCGGTCTTGCGGCTGCGGTTTCCTCCATCCGCCTTTCCACCAAGAAAGGTTATACGTTCGACCTCGTGCGTTATATTCTCCACCTTCTCCTTGCGGGACTGTTCATTTATGTGGCGTTTACCGTAACGGCGTTTGAAGACGCGTATTTGTTCGCGTTTATCGCTGCGGCGATCGCACTCGTGCAGATCATACTCGCGATAGCGGTCATCTGTGTTCGTAAGAAGGCCAAGAAAGCCGCTGCCCTTTCCGCGGCAGAAGAAACGACGAAAGTCGAAGAAACCGCTCCCGTTTCGGAAACGGCGGAAGAGACGAGCAAAACGACCGAATCGGAAAACGAAACCGGTGTATATGCGGAAGCCGTTCGTTACGAAGGCTCCATCGCTCAGGAAGAAACGACGCTCGAAACGGCGGAAGCCGAGACTCCCGCTCAGGAAGAGACGAGCACCGTCACGGAAGAAACCGCGACGCAGCAGACGCCCATTTGCAACTGCACTGCGCCCGAAGCGGAGAAACCGAGTGCAGCCGGTGCCACGGCGGATTACGACTTCTATAACAGCAGGAGTTTTGATCCGTTTATCGCTTCGCTCAACAGCACGGAAAGAGAACAGTTCACGGAAATCTTTATTCTTAAATATAAAGGCGACACGAAGAACCTTCCCGACTATCAGGTCGGCGGAGACAATACGGAATTCTTCCGCAAAGTGTTCATTTATCTCGGTCAGTACAGAGACAGAATTCCCGATTCCCTGCTGTCCAAGATGTATCAGTTCGCGATCAGAAAATAATTTTCCTGAAAGTGACAGCCCGACCTTGAAAAGGTCGGGCTGTTTTTATTAATATTTTTTTGAGACATTTCATCTGTTTTTTCAGTCAAACATATTCTTTCCACGGCGCCTTAAAAACATTTCCAAAAAGCGAATATCCTCCAAGTCGTCAAAATCCTTTTTTTGAACGGCTCCGTCCTTTATCTCGTATATAGTCGCATCGGGAATTAAAAGCAAAACGGGCGAATGAGTAGCGATGACGAATTGGCAGTTTTCCTTTGCTCGTTCGCGGATAAGAAAGCCGAGACGATACTGATTTTCATAGGAAAGCGCGCCTTCGGGTTCGTCGAGGAAATAGAGTCCTCCTTCTCTCACGCGGCTCTTAAAGAATTCTATGAATCCTTCCCCGTGAGAACATTCCGTCAGTTCCCGTCCGTACATATTTTTGATTTCCGCCAACGTTCTGAAATACGGCATAGCGGCAAATCCCGCCGCCACGCCCTTAAATTCCCGTTTAGCCCGTTCTATCTCCTCTTTCGCTTCCCGCGCCGCTCTCTTCTGCCACAGCGTATAGCTCATAAACTCTTCCGCGGAAAAGCGAAAAACCTGCTTAGGAAATTGCGTTTTGGAAATCTGTATTTTGTTCAGCAGCGCCTTGGGGAATTTTTCCCTCCCCTCTCCGATAAACGGGCAGCCGTATTTTTGGGCGATCAGTTCGATCAGAGTCGTCTTTCCCGCTCCGTTTCCTCCGCAGAACAGAGAAACCGCGCTCGTCAATCTGAGTTCTTCCGCGTTTCGTACGCAGGAAAAGGGATAATTTTCCTCCTCCTTCGGAAATCGTACACCGTCGAGAAACATATTTCCTCCTTTCGTAAATCGCGCTTATCTTTCCTGTCCGCCCACATTCTTTGAAATCCGAATTTTAGGCCCCGTTTTCGGTTGGAAGTTTTCCCCTCCGCTTCCGTTTACGCCCACTGAAAATTTTCTTTTCCCGCGCCCGCTTCAAAGTGATATTTTACGATTCCGAGATTTAACTGTGCGCAAGGTCCCCAAGCGCTTACGCGTACCTTGTTCCCTTCTGTTTCCAAACGAAACTTCTGCGAATTGAGGGCGGTAGGCGCGAGCAGGGCCGCCTCCGTCCCGTTCCGGAACCAATCGGGCGCGGAAGAAAGAGCGGGCGCAATTTCTTCCGCCGCGCGGTTTTTATGCGGAACGCCCTGCGTGGCGCCGTAGCCGAGAGCGAGAACGCACAGCAGCTTTTCCCCTTTTTCTATCCTGCAATTTCTTTTGCAGGCGCTCTTTTTGAACGTCAGAGCAACCCAGCAGGTATTCAGGCCCAGCGCCTGTGCCTTCAAGGCGAGATGTTCTCCGAAATATCCCGCCTTTTCTTCGTCCGATTTCTTTCCGACCAAAGCAATATAATTCTTAACGCCGCGGAAATTCCCATAGTGCGCCATAAAGCCTTCAAAGGCTTTTTCCTCGTCGGTGACCACCTGAATGTGCAGCCCGCTTTTCAGATTGCAGTTTTCCGCTTCCTGTTTCAGAATTCCGACGATCTCTTCGGGGATCGGCCTGTCGGAATACCTTCTCACGGAATGCCTTGCCTTCATCGCTTCTGAAATATCCATACTTTTTCTCCTCAAAATACTTTTTCTGAATAATATTTGTTCAAAAAACAACGTCCTCCGTACGGAGGACGTTTAATCGTCGTCCGGCAGAGACGCTCTTCCGGAAATTTTAATCAGTACTTTTATTCCCCCGTCCTCCGTAAAGGAACGCTCGGTACATACGCTGTCCACGATAAACAGTCCGCGGCCGCTTTCGGCATATACGTCCGAACAGCGGCTTTCTTCCGGCGGGCAAAACCGCACGGTCGAACTTACCTTCAATTCGATAAAATTCCCGCGGATTTCGCCTTCCAGAAAAGCCGCTCCGTCGGAGTGCTGCAATACGTTGCTGACGAGCTCGCTGACCACCAATTTGCTGTCGAATACGCTGTCCTCAGGCACGTCGCGTTCTTCGAGAAAGTCGCAAAGCTGTTTCATCGCCGCTCTCAGCGCTTCAAAATTTTTTACTTCCACGAACATATCTCTGCCCCCGAAACTTCCGTTTTTCAGACGGAATCTTTCAGATTTTCTTTGAGTTTAGCCAAAAGTTTTCTTTCCATTCTCGAAACGAACATCTGTGAAACGCCCAAGCGTTTGGCCGTCTCGCTCTGGGACAATTCTTCCCCGTAGCGGTACTTGATCAGCGCCTTTTCCGTATCGGACAAATCCTTCATGGCCGAACGCAGGGCGTCTTTGATTTCGAGACGCTCGTATTTGTCGTCGTTGTCAGGCAGGAGCGCATAGAGGGAATGCTCGGAATCGTCCTCCCCCGAATTCGCCACGCCGTCGAGGGAGACCGTCCCGCCCACTTCCAGTGCGCGGACGACTTCTTCTTCCGAGAGCGAAAGTCCGTCGGCAATCTCGCGTATGCTGGGCTTTGAGCCGTTTTTTCCTTCGTATTCGGCGGAAAATTCGCGCACGGAGGCGCTGATTTCGCTGAGCCGACGAGGGAGTTTGATAATTCTGGAACGGTCCCTGAAATAGTTTTTAATTTCTCCGGCGATGGTAGGCGTGATAAAAGTGGTAAACTGCATGCCGAGAGAGGGATCGAAACGGTCGATTCCCTTCAACAGCGCGAGGGAAGCCACCTGTTTCAGATCGTCGTATTCCACACCCCGCCCCACGAATTTTTTTGCGAGAATGTCGGCTATGTAGAGGTATTTTTCGGCGATTTTATTGCGCAGCTCCCTCGAACCGGTCTCTTTGTATCGCTCGAACAGCTCGTTGATCGTTTCTTCTGCCATAATGGAAAACCCGTCCCGCTCACGCTTCAAAGGCGATGGTCTGTACCGTGCCTGCGTTGTCTTTTATAAATTCCGCATTTCCCAAAAGCGCATTCAACAACGCATAAGAAATGTCGTCGTCCGCCGTTTTTTCTTCGGGTTCCCCCTTTTCCTTGCCGGAAACGGTACAGGCAAGCGACTCGCCCGTGCGGAAGGAAATATCGGCCGCGCGGAACCCGTTGCGTTTGAGAATCAGGAGGCTTTCGGTGACGCACACTTTGAAATCCTCGGCCGAATCCACGTCGAAACCGCAAAGCGCGCAAAGTCCGCCGGTAGTCAGCCGGACCGTCGTAAGATATTCGCTGGATAAAGGCAAAGAAACGCAAAAGTTTTCCATGGTCATTCAATCTCCATAATCGTATTCAGGGAACAAATCATAAAGAGTTTTTTGATCTTCTGCTGTAAATTTCTGAGAATGATATTATGTCCGTCCGTCTTTGCGTTTTTGAGAATCTTAACGAACGTCCCCAACGTCGTGCTGTCGATAAAATTCAGTTCGGCGCAGTCGAATACGATATCCGCGGGATTTTGCCTGTATGCCGAAATTACGTCGGAATAAAATTCGTCCGCATTTCCCGAATCGATGTCTCCGCTCAAAGCGACGGTCAATTTTCCCGCTTCCGCGCCCTTGATTTCCACTTCCTTCATGCTGAAAACCTCCCTTTAACGGTCTTATAATTATATATAACGCATTTTCGCGCACTTTCAAACACTTCTCTTTCTTTATTCTTCCCTTAAAGATATGCGGCGACGTCGTTCAGGGAATCCAATACGATGTCCGGCCTGTCTTTTGAACCTTGGAGCATCTCCTTCGTCGTCTCCCCCGAAAGCACCAGAACGCCCGTAAAGCCGCTGTTATTTGCAAACCGAATATCGGTATGCAGACGGTCTCCGACCATGGCGATTTCGTCGTTTTTCGCGTCCAGAAGCCCTTCGAGCGCCTCGCCCATCATTTTATGCGGTTTGCCGCAAACGACGTCGGGGAGCCGATGAGACGAACACTCGAACAATTTGATAAAGGAACCGACGTCGGGCGGAAACACGCCCTTTGCGGGACAGACTGCATCGGGGTGAGTCGCCGCATAAAAACAGCCGTTTACAAGAAATTCGTTGAATTTTTTGAGCTTTTCAAAGGTCACTTCGGTGTCGTAAGCCAATACGCAGACCTCGGGATTCTCTTCGTCGAGCGGTATTCCGCGGGCGAAAAAATCCGCCTTCAACGCCTCTCTGCCCAAAAGATAAACTCTCTTTCCCGCATGGTATTTTTTGAGATATTCCGCCGTCGCCGTTCCCGAAGTATACACGAAATCCCGCGAATCCCAAAACCCTATTTTTGCGAGCTTTTCTCTGTATTCTTCGGGAGTTTTGGAAGAATTGTTCGTGCAATACACCAGCTTTTTCCCCTTTTCCCGAAGCAGGGAGAGCGTCTTTTTCATCTCTCCGATCGGCGTCTCGTCCATATAAATCGTGCCGTCCATGTCTAAAAGAAATACTTTTGTCTTTTGTATAAGTTCCTCGATCGTCATATTTTTCCTCTTCGGCTTTTTCAGATCAGAATTCCGCCGTATGCACAGTATTTCCGTTCTCTTTTATCAAGTCGATCAAATCCCGCGTTTTCAGCCAGACCGTGGCCGTGTTATCGTTCGGGTGAACGCCTATCAGTCCCGCGTCCTCCGTAAATTCTTTGTCAATAAAGCACTGCACCTTATGTTCCGTATCGTTGAGGATACCGAGCGGAGTAACCGAGCCCGGAGTCAATCCCAAAACGGCCGTTAATTCCTGTTCGGAAGCAAACGATAAAGCCCCGATTCCGTTCTCCCGCCTGAATTTTTTCAAATTCACTCTCTTGTTTCCCTTGACGACGAGGAGATAGTAATTCTTTTTGCCGTCTCTCACAAAGAGATTTTTTGCCTCGGCGTCGGGATAGGGCAACGGGACGGAAGCGGCTTCCGCCATATTAAACACGGGCTCATGCTCCGTCGTTTCAAATCGGATATTTCGGGAATTCAGATATTCATACACTTCGCTTTTCTTCATAAAATTACCCGCAATTCGCATTGAAAAAACTGATTTTCAAGGGCGATTTTTTATAACAGGGAAAAATCTCTCATCAGTGCCGCAATCCCGTATGGCATAAGGGATTGCGACAATTCGGGAAGCAATTTCAAAACATCGGCGAAAATGCGAAAAACATCGTTTCCGATTTCTTCTTTGAAAATGCGGCAATCCCTTTGTATGCCTGAGATTGCGGGCAATATTTTCTTTCGCGCCTCTTCGAAGTTTTTTTCGTATTTTTCGAGCTCGTTCAACGAGGGAACGACGCTCTCTCCGACAAAAATATCCGTCCCTTGCGCGAGCTTTTCCGCCGCTTCCCGCCGCCCGTTATAATCCACCTTCCCGCCGCGGTAAAACCCGCTCTCGAAAAACAGCGCGTAAGCGTCCGAAAGCACTTTACAACACGGGGCGAGCAAATCGGATTTTCCCGAAATTTTTTCCGCCGCGTCCCGAAACGCGAAAATTTCCCCTTCGGGATACCCCGAACGAAAACAGTATTCCGCCGCCGTAACCGCAAAAAACAGCGTCTCTGCGTCCTCGGAAAAACACTTTGCCGAAGCGGACAAGAGCGCTTCCGAATTTTCCGAAGAGTCGACCTCGGACACGGGAAGCCCGACCGCCTTTAAGGCGCGGCGGCAAAATACCGACAGCGAACAAGCGACGAGAAACGCCCTCGCCCGCATTTGTCCCCTTTCGTTCTCCGACAGCTCCCTCGCGCCGCCGTAAACGAGCGCGGGAGGCGGAACGGGATAAATTACTTCTTTCTTGCCCGAAAAAACCCGCGCGTGCGCACGGAACAAACCGAACGGCTCGGGCGAAGTGCAGACGGCGACGAACGGCAGAGCGCGCGCGGCGGCAAAATACCGTCCCAAAGAGCACGCTTTCCCCGCCCCGACCACGCAGGTAATCCCGTCGGAAAGGTGAAAGAGCGGCACCGCGTCGTCTTCGCTCCCCACGACGAGCTGTATCTTTTTCGGCAGATTTTTCAGCGTTTCCAGCACGGGAAACGCGCTTTCTTCGTCGGTGAGTACGAGATATTTTCCGAAGGGAAAACGGGCGGAAAGCAGAGCGGGAAAATCTTCCAGATCTCCCGTCAGAATTTCACTCCCGAAAAGCGCCGACGAAACCTCCCTCATGGCATTATAAATCCCTCAAAATTTCCTTCAATGCGGAAAGCAGCGCGTCGTTTTCCTCCTTCGTTCCCACTGTGATGCGGCAGAAGTCTTTCAGCTTCGGAGTATCGAAAAATCTCACCAGCACGCCGCGGGCTTTGAGTCCCTCGTATATGCTCCTCCCGCCCAGACGGGGATACCCCGCGAACAGGAAATTCGCCGCGCTTTCGGGCACGAAAAATCCGAGCTTCAAAAGCTCGCCGCGAAGGCGCGCGCGCTCCGATTTCACCTTTTCCGCCGCGCGTTCGTAATATTCCCCGTCTAAGACCGCCGCCGCACAGGCCGTCTGACACAGCGCGTCCACGGGATAGGAATTGAAACAGTCCTTCGCCGTAAACAGGCCGCGGATCAGCTCCTTATCCCCCAGCGCGTAACCGCAGCGGATTCCCGCCAGAGAATAGTATTTGGAAAACGTCTTGACGACCAACAGATTTTTATATTCCTTTGTGAGCAGCGCGAGGCTTTCCCCGTAAAAACCCATATACGCTTCGTCCGCTATCACGATTTTGTCCGCATTGTCCCGCACGAACGCTTCCATTTCCTTACGGGGGATTCCGATACCCGTAGGAGCGTTCGGATTGGCGATTAAAATTCCCTGCGCGTCCTGCTTCGTCAAAGCGGAAAGATTCATCGTATAATCCTCTTTCAGCGCGACCGTCTTATACGGCACGGAAAAAAACGAGCAGAACACGGGATAAAAGGAATACGTCAAATCCGCAAACGCCGCGCCCTTTCCGTCCGAGTCGAAAAACGCGCGCACGCAGAGCGCGAGCACTTCGTCGCTGCCGTTGCCGCAAAATACGTTGTCTCTTTCCACGCCCTCCGCGCGGGCGATCGCTTCCCGCAAGGCGTCTGCGTCGGGCGCGGGATAACGCTTCAAATTTTCCGTATCGAACGCGCGGAGCGCGGCCGATACCTTCGGGGACGGCGGATAGGGATTTTCATTGGTATTCAGCTTGACATACCGCTTATCCTTCGGCTGCTCCCCCGCCGTATACGGCGAAAGCGAGGAGAGAAATTTACTTAAATATGCCATAAATTCACCTCTTTTATCCGATTCAAATCAAAACAGCAGCGAAAGCGCGTTGAGCGCCAACCCCACCGCCACCGCGACGACATAGCATATCGCGATTAAAACGAGGTTGCGCCTCCACTCCTTCACGTTTTTCAAAAGTACGACGAACCCCAGTCCCGCATTCGCACAGAGCCCCGCCGCGCACGAGCCGAAGGAAATTCCGCCCTGCAAAAAGCTCCCCGTGATGACTACGCTGGAAGCACAGTTGGGAATCAGCCCGACGAGCGAGGAAATGAACGGCTGGACAAACAGGTTTTTATTCATAAAGGAAATAAAGCGCTCCTCCGTGACATAATAAATCACGACGCCCAAAACGACGTTGACGATGAGGATAAAGAGCGCTACTTTCAACGCATGCAACAGCGGAGACAGAAAATACAGCGTAAACGGCTTGCTCTCGTCGTGCACGCGCCCGCAGGAGGTACATTCAAATTCCTTTTCCCGCGCTTTTTTCAAAAACAATTCGTGCGAGGGCGTATCGCGGGAATCCTCGTGTAAGGAGCCCCCTGCGCCCTGCGAATCCTCGGACGGAGAAGAAACCGCGCCGTGGGAATGATGCGCGTGTTCCGAATGCGCATGGGAACGCGCTTCGTCCAAGTATTTACCGCGGGAGGATTCGACGCGCGTCTGCCTGCGTCCGAAGCCCTTCAAAATTCCGTCTGCGGCGTACCCCACCGCGACGCCGACGACGATTTTTACCGCTATGAGCGGCAGGAGCCAAACGGCGCCTTTGCCCGACGACAAGAGAATAATAAATGCTTCGTCGCTGGTGGAGAGAAAAATCGCCAGGAGCGTCCCGACCGTGATATATTTCTGCTCGAACAGTTTCGCCGCCATGACCGAAAACCCGCACTGGGGAATCAACCCCGTCGCGGAACCGATGAGCGGCCCCAATTTCCCGCTCAAACGGTTGTTCGGGCCCGTTAAATTCGTCTTATGCTCGATGAGCTCGATAATGATATAAATCAGCAACAGCCACGGGAAAAGTTTGAGCGTGTCTAAAAGCGCGTCCAACAAAACATCTGCCATGGATTACCTCCCGATAACCAGAGACTTTGAAAGCGGTATAGACGCCTTGGCGTTCAGCTCCAATCCCGCAAAGTTGCCGAGGCGGTACTGCACCAGACCTTCCGACGCGATCATCGCCGCGTTGTCCGTACAATAGCGCTTTTCGGGCAGCACGAGGGAAAAGCCGTTCGCCTTACACGCCGCCGACAAATGTTCCCGAAGATACGTATTCGCGGCCACGCCGCCGCCCGCCGTCACCGTCGTCACTCCCTTGGCTTTCGCCGCCGCGATCGTCTTTTCCACGAGCACGTCGAGCGCCGCCGCCTGAAAGGAAGCCGCGACGTCCGCCTTCGAATACTCCTCCCCTTTCTGCTCCTTGGTATGACAATAGTTGATGACCGCCGTCTTTAAGCCGCTGTACGAAAAATCGAAGCCTCCGCCCCCTTTTAACATTTTGGGCATGGGGACGTTCGCGGTTCCGTCTTTCGCGCAGCGCTCGATATTCGGGCCGCCGGGATATTTGAGCCCCAGCACCCGCGCGACTTTATCGAACGCCTCCCCCGCCGCATCGTCCAGCGTCGAGCCTAAAATTTCAAATTCCGATTCCGTTTTCGCGTACAAGATTGCGGTATGACCGCCGCTCGCGAGCAACGTGACGAACGGGGGACGGAGAGTCGGTTCGACGAGATAGGCCGCCGCCATGTGGCCGCGGATATGATTGACCGCCACGAGCGGTTTTCCGAGGGCATAGGAGAAAGCCTTCGCAAAGGATACGCCCACGAGGAGCGCGCCCAAAAGTCCCGCGCCGTAAGTGACCGCCACCGCGTCGATATTTTCAAAATTTATCCCCGCGTTCTTCACCGCGCGGGAAACCACCGCGGAAATCGCGTCCGTATGCGCGCGGGAGGCGATTTCCGGAACCACGCCGCCGTAAAGGGATTGAATATCCGCCGAAGACGCGATTTCGTCCGAGAGAATTTTTCTGCCGCTTATCACCGCGGCTGCCGTCTCGTCGCACGAAGATTCGATGCCGAGAATGATCGGGGAGGGTTTATTGAGATCGGGGGTGGAAAATAAGTACATAACGTCACCTTTTGAAAACATTGTCCGACCAAAAGACGGACGAAAGAAACAATTATCGGCAGCACCTGCCGCCGATAATCGCCCACAATCTTTTTAAGTCTTTTTGAGATAGTCGATGATAAAGCCCTGAATGTCGCCGTCCATGACCGCCTGTATATCGCCCTTTTCGTAGCCGGTGCGGTGGTCTTTTGCCATGGTGTACGGGCAGAATACATAGGAGCGTATCTGGGAGCCCCATTCGATTTTTTTCACGTCGCCTTTCATGGCGTCCGCCTCCGCCTGACGTTCCTCTATCTTCTTTTCGAGGAGTTTGGAACGGAGCATTTTGAAGCACATTTCCTTATTTTGGAGCTGAGAACGCTCGTTCTGGCACTGCACGACGATTCCCGTGGGGTAGTGCGTGATTCTGACCGCCGAGGCCACTTTGTTGACGTTCTGGCCGCCCGCGCCGCCCGAATGGTAAATGTCGATGCGGATATCGTCGTCCTTGATTTCCACTTCGTTGTCGTCCTCGACCTCGGGCATGACCTCCAAAGAGCAAAAGGACGTATGGCGGCGTTTGTTCGCGTCGAACGGGGAAATCCGAACGAGGCGGTGGACGCCCATTTCCGCTTTGAGATACCCGTAGGCGTTTTCGCCTTCCACGCGGAAGTCGATGCTCTTGATTCCCGCTTCGTCGCCCGCTTCCCTGTCCAGCTCGAATACCTTAAAGCCCATCTTTTCGCAATAGCGGGTATACATTCTGTACAGCATGGAGCACCAATCGCACGCCTCCGTTCCGCCCGCGCCCGCGTGGAGCGCCAAAAGCGCGTTATGCGAATCGTACGGCCCTTTCAAAATCGCGCGGATACGCATATCCTCGATATCCTTATCCGCCGTCTGCAACATGCCGTCGAGTTCGGGAATCAGGCTTTCGTCGCCCGTCTCCTCGATGAGGTCGATGACCTCCTCCGCGTCTTTGAGCGCGGTGTCGCTCTTGGAATAAGCGCCGATTTTATTTTCGATATGCGAAATCTCCCTGCCGATTTTCGTCGATTTTTCCAAATCCTGCCAGACTTCCGGCTGTTCCTGTTCCTTTTTGAGCTCTTCGAGGCGCGCGCGCTGGTTGTCCAAATCCAGCGCGTATCTCGCTTCGTTCAGCCCTTCGCGCATATCCTGTATCTTTAATCTGTAATCGTCTGCCTTAAACATAAATTCCTTATTTCGTTTCGTTCTCCCCGTTTTCGGGCGCCTCGGGAGCTTTGGCTGCGTCGGGCGTTCCGCCGTTCGCCGCGCGGAGCAGCTCCGCACGCTTCGCCGCCGCTTCCTTATACGAGGACATGTTCGTCAAGGGTTCGGGCATCTGACGGCGGAGAGGCCTCCGAACGGGCGCCGCGGGAACGCTCTGTTCCGGCATCTGGCGGCGCGGAGGCGGAGCCTGTCGGAATTCCACCTTCACCTTCAAAAGCACCGCGATGGTCGTGCGCTGAATGCGCTCTATCATCTCGTCGAACATCTCGAAGCCTTCCTTCTTATACGAGATGACGGGGTCTACCTGACCGTACGCGCGAAGCCCTATTCCCTTTCTGAGCTGGTCCATCGCGTCGATATGGTCGATCCAGTTTCTGTCCACGTTCATGAGCAGCACGCGGCGTTCCACGTCGTAGAAGTCGATTCCCGTGCTCTTGATGTCCTCGATTTTCTTTTCGTATTCCTTAATCGTCTTATTGGTAATCTTTTTGAGCGCAAGCTCGTAATCCCACTTTTCCAGCTTCTCGCGCGTGACGTAGTTCGTGCCCTCGGGAAGGAGTTTCGCTTCCAGCGCCGCGTTGAGCTCCGTTTCGTTCCAAAGTTCGGGCATGTCCTCGACGTTCACCGCCGAACGAACCGTTTCCTCTACATAGTCGGGGATATATTTGAGCACCTGTTCGTGCACGTTCGCGCCCTTTAAGACGTTGAGGCGCTCCTCGTACATGACTTTGCGCTGCGTGTTCATGACGTCGTCGTATTGAAGGACGTTTTTACGGATACCGAAGTTTCTGCCCTCGATATTCTTCTGCGCGTTCTCGATGCCGTGCGAAAGGAGCCGGGACTGCAAACAGGTGTCTTCGTCGATTTTGAAGGTATTATAAAGCGCCTTCATGCGCTCGCCGCCGAAACGCTTGACGAGGTCGTCCTCCAAGGACAGGAAGAATACCGACATACCGATGTCCCCCTGACGTCCCGAACGGCCGCGGAGCTGGTTATCGATTCGGCGGGATTCGTGGCGCTCCGTACCGATGATGCAAAGGCCGCCCGCCGCAATCACCTGTTCCTTCTCTTTGTCCGTCTCCGCCTTATAATGCTCGTACAGCTTCTTATATCTCTCGCGGACCTCTTTCGTCTGTTCGTCGATGTCCTGAATATACATGCTGGTCGCAAGCTCTATCGTATCGTGTTCCACTCCCTCTTCGCGGAGGCGTTTCTTCGCGAGATATTCGGGATTGCCGCCCAGCAGAATATCCGTTCCGCGCCCCGCCATGTTCGTCGCAATCGTCACCGCTCCGAAACGGCCCGCCTGCGCCACGATTTCCGCTTCGCGTTCGTGGTTCTTCGCGTTCAAAATGTTGTGCTTCACGCCGTTCCGCTTCAAAAGACGAGAAATTTCCTCCGACTTATCCACCGACGAGGTACCGACCAGAATCGGCTGGCCGCTCTCGTGGCGCTCCACGATTTCGTTGACGATCGCCCGTTTCTTCCCGTCTACCGTCGAATACACCATGTCGGGAAGATCGATTCGCTTAATCGGCTTATTCGTGGGAATCTCGATGACGTCCAGAGAATAAATCGTGCGGAACTCCGCTTCCTCCGTCTTCGCCGTACCCGTCATGCCCGAAAGTTTCGTATACAGACGGAAATAGTTCTGGAACGTAATCGTCGCATAGGTCTTATTCTCGCTCCTGACCTCCACGCCTTCCTTCGCCTCGATCGCCTGATGAAGCCCGTCGGAATATCTGCGCCCGATCATGAGTCGACCCGTAAATTCGTCTACGATGATGACCTCTCCGTCGTTGACGATATAATCTTCGTCGCGCTTGAACAGCTTATGCGCCTTCAACGCCTGCTGAATGTGATGGTTCAGATCCGCATGCTCGATTTCCGCGATACTCTCGATACGGAAAAATTTCTCCGCCTTCCGCGCGCCGCTGTCCGTCAGCTCTACCGTCTTATCCTTGCGGTTGATGATATAGTCCCAATCCTTCGACGCCGCAAGCGCTTTCTTGCCCTCCGGCGCGTTCGCCGCGGCCGCCGCGCGCTTCTCTTCCTGCTCCGCTTCGTAGTTCGCCTGCTCCGCGAGGGTCATTTTGGTGAAATCGACCGTCTCTTCCTCGTCGTCCTCGGCTTCCGCCGCTTTTAAGTCTATCTTTTTCTTTTTGTTCTTCTTCTCCGCACGAAGGCGCTGGAACTGAGCGTCCTCTTCCTCTTTCAGCTCGTCGTCAAAGCCGCCCGAAAGCGTGCGCACAAATCTGTCCACCTGCACGTACAGATCCGACGACTTCTCCCCTTTGCCCGAAATAATCAACGGGGTTCGCGCTTCGTCGATCAAAATGGAGTCCACTTCGTCCACAATGGCATAGCTCAAATCGCGCTGCACCATCTTTTTGAGGTCGGTTTTCAGGTTATCGCGGAGATAATCGAAACCAAATTCGTTATTCGTGCCGTAAACGATGTCGCATTTGTACGCTTCCCGCTTCTGGTCGTCGTCCATGCCCGGAGCAATGACTCCTACCGTCAGCCCCATGAATTTATGAACTTTTCCCATCCACTCCGCGTCGCGCTTCGCAAGATAGTCGTTCACCGTGACGATATGCACGCTCTTTCCCGAAAGCGCGTTCAGATACGCGGGCAACGTCGCGACCAACGTCTTTCCTTCACCGGTACGCATTTCCGCGATTCGGCCTTGGTGCAGACAGATACCGCCGATCACCTGCACGTGAAAGTGCTTCATTCCGAGAACTCGCCACGCCGCTTCCCGAAGCGCCGCGAATGCGTCGGGCAATATGTCGTCCAGCGTCTCCCCCGCGGCAAGGCGCCCCTTCAAAAGCTCCGTCTGACTTTTGAGCTCAGCGTCGTCCATCGCGGCATATTTGCCGTCCAGCGCCTCCACCTTATCCGCGATTTTGTTCAGCTTCTTCAAGCTCTTTCTGCCGTCGCTGCCCATCAAAAAACTGATTAATCCCATTTAGATAAACTCCGATTTTCCTTATTTTATCCGCCAACGCGCACGCAAAAAACGCGGCTGTATCGGCTTATTCTTTCTCACATTCTATTTTACAATATTTGCGCCGAAATTCAAAGCGTTTTCACGCCGTTTTTCGGATTTTTTCAGCCTTTTTCTTTTTCCCTTGAAAATTTCCGACTTTTTCCCCTAAATATTTTACTTATACCCTTTTCATTCTCCTCTTAAATTCCCCGCAGAAAAAAGTTTGATAGTTTTTTACTATAAATCAACTTTTTTGAAATTTTTTCTGTTACAATATAGTTGTTCCCGAAAAAAGAAAACAATGAGGAGGAAACCTGTTATGAAACGTTGAAAAAATATCGTAGTCAAATTGACCGCTTGATACAAAAACAAATTTTAATATGCTATAATTGAATAAACTTTTTAAGGAGATATTTTTATGAAACATTCTGTCATCGAAGAAATGCTTTACGGGGAACTGTTTGAACAATGGGAACGCGCGGCCTGTTCGGAGGAAGCGGACGAGGTCTGGGAAGAATATTATAAATATGGCGACGCCGTAGACAAAATTCTTTCCAAAGAGCATGCTCAGCTTTGGAATGACTATTACGATGCCGAAAGCGGCGTGGAGGGCGTAGAGAAAAAACGGGCTTTCAAGATGGGCGCGCGGTTCGGGCTGCTGCTCGCATTCGAGCTGTCGGAGTATTCGCCCGAGGCGGAAAGAAAGAGGCATGAACGGGAATGGCACAAGCGGAAAAGAATGGAAGAACAAGAAAAGCGGCGGGCACAAACACGGACGGAAGAACAAACAACGGAACAGGCACAGACGCGGACGGAAAAACGGGAATAACGACGGACAAAACATGAACGAAAGAACATGCAACGGAACAGACACAGACGCGGACGGAAAAACGGGAATAACGACGGGCAAAATATGAACGAAAGAACATGCAACGGAACAGGCAGAAGCACGGACGGGAGAACGGGAAAAACAACCGATAAAAAATCCGCGGATTAACCGCGGATTTTCATAAACCTTTTGAATTTTGCCACCAGCACCGCCGCACAGACAATCTTTACGAGGTCGGGCAAGAGGTAGGGAAGCACGCACATGGAAAGCGCGCCCGCCAGCGTCACCGTGGATTCCGCGCCCGCGTTATACACGTACATGAACCAAACCGTTCCGAACGCATAGCAAAGCGCGATTCCCACCGCCATCGAAACCGCTAAAATTCCCGCGCGCGCCCAATCGTTCTTCGGGCGGACGTAATCGGATACCACACCCACCGCTATGGCGGTGAACAAAAATCCTACGATATATCCGCCCGTGGGAGAACCGAGCTTCGCCGCGCCCGCCGTGAATCCCGCAAATACGGGGACTCCGCAAAGCCCCAGCAATATGTAAACCGTAACCGCCAGAAGCCCTCTCTTCCAGCCCAGAAAACCCGCCGCGAGGCAGACGCCCATCGTCTGCAACGTCACGGGAATCCCGCCCGGCAACGGAACGGAAATCCACGCGCACACCGCGATAATCGCCGTGAACATCGCCGTATAACAGATTTCCCGCGCCACGCTCCGTCTTTTCTCTTTTACCATTCTTCTTTCCTCAAAGATATTTTTTCAAGTCCTCCGCGCGGTCGGTCGCTTCCCAAGGAAGTCCCGCACGCCCGAAATGTCCGTATGCCGCCGTCTCCGAATAAATCGGACGGCGAAGCCCCAGCTTCCTGATAATCGCATAGGGACGAAGGTCAAATTCCTTTTTAATGATTTCCGCAAGTCTATCGTCGGGAAGTTTGCCCGTTCCGAAGCTGTCCACGAACACCGAAACGGGGTTCGCCACGCCGATGGCGTACGCCACCTGTATCTCTACCTCGTCCGCAAGTCCCGCCGCCACCAAATTCTTGGCGATATACCGACAAAAATACGTCGCGCTCCTGTCCACCTTCGTGCAGTCTTTGCCCGAAAAGGCTCCGCCGCCGTGCGCACAGCGCCCGCCGTACGTATCTACGATAATCTTGCGCCCCGTCAGTCCCGAATCCCCCTCAGGGCCGCCGATCTCAAAACGCCCCGTCGGATTTATGTAAAATTTCGTGTCCGCGTCTAGAAATTCCGCGGGAATCACTTCGTCCACCACGTATTTCCGAATGTCCGCGCGGAGCCGCTCCTGCGAAACTTCCCTGTCGTGCTGGGAAGAAACCACCACCGCGTCCACGCGCACCGCGCGCTTATCCTCGTATTCCACCGTCACCTGCGTCTTGCCGTCCGGACGGAGATAGGGCAAAAGCCCGCTCTTTCTCACCTCCGAAAGGCGCATCGCAAGTTTATGCGAAAGCATGATGGGCAACGGCATGAGCTCCTCCGTCTCCCGACAGGCATAACCGAACATCATGCCCTGGTCGCCCGCGCCCAGCGTGTCCTCCTCGCTGCCCGAGTCCTTCTTCGACTTCTTTTCATACGACGCGTCTACCCCCATCGCTATATCGGGGGACTGCTCGTGCACGGCCACGATTACTTTGCATTTATCGAAAGAAAAAGTGCCGAAATTATAGCCGATTTTTTGAATGACCTCCCGCGCCGTCCGTTCATAGTCCACTTTCGCGCTCGTCGTCACCTCGCCCATGATGAGCAGAAGGTCGTACGCCGCGCAGCACTCGATTGCCGTGCGCGCCATGGGGTCCTGAGTTAAAATCGCGTCGAGTATCCCGTCCGAGATACGGTCGCACACCTTATCGGGGTGCCCTTCCGTGACGCTTTCGCTGGTAAAAAACTTTTTCATGTAAAAAATCCTCTTTTTAACATAGTTGTTCGCCGCAAGAAAAGATTTTGCGGCGAATTTTCCCTTCATTTCAAGGGGCTATTTATTATACCGCTTTTTCAGGATTTTGTCAACTTATTCCTATGCCGCTTTATGCGCTTGCAAAATTTTTTCCCGCATGCTATAATAAACGGCATGGACAACCTCTTGAAAAGCTGTCGGCTCTGTCCCGTCGAATGCGGGGCAAACCGCTTAATCGGCGCGGGCGCCTGCGGCGTTCGGGGCCTCAAAATCGCAAAATATTACCTCCACCCCTTCGAAGAACCGTGCATTTCCTTCAAAAAGGGAAGCGGCACGATTTTTTTCTGCGGGTGCAATCTCCGCTGCGTATTCTGCCAAAATTACGAAGTCTCCCACGCGCAGCGGGGTAAGGACGTCACGCCGCGGGAACTCGCCGACATTTTCCGCGAATTGGAAGCTGCGGGCGCGGACAACATCTCCCTCGTCACCCCGTCCCACGTCGTCCCCTACCTCATCGCAGCCTTTGAAATTTACAGGCCGAAAATTCCCGTCGTATACAATTCGGGCGGCTACGAAAAGGCGGAGACGCTCGCCATGATAGAGCCGTATATCGACATCTGGCTCCCCGATCTGAAATTTTTCTCCCCTTTCCTTTCCGAGCGCTACACGGGGCGGAAGGATTACTTTGAGAAGGCGAGCCGCGCCCTTTTATTCATGGCAGAAAAGCCCCTCTCCTTCGACGGAGAAGGGAAAATGCTGTCGGGCGTCATCGTCCGCCACCTCGTCATGCCCCTCGGAACGAGCGATTCGATCTCCCTCCTCAAATGGTTCAAAAACCATATGCCCGAAAGCGCATATCTGAGCCTCATGAGCCAATATACCCCCTTCGGGAAAATCGACAAGTTCCCCGAGCTAAAAAGACCCGTCACCGCGCGGGAATACGAGAGAGTCGAGGAAGAGGCCTTCGCCTTGGGAATCAAAAACTTATTTATCCAAAAACGCTCCTCGTCGGGGGAAAGCTATATCCCGAAATGGGATTATTGAGGGAAAGCGGCGGACATTACCGCTGACGGAAAACAACAAACGGCGGGCAATCAGCTGCCGCGAAAAACCTCCGCTTTCAGGCGGACGAGCTCGCGCGTGAGCTTTGCCGCGCGCGTCGGGTCGGCAAAGGAAAGTTCCGCTTCGAGAGCGCGGATTCGCTCCAATTTATCCTGATACTTCATACCCTTCATTCTGCGCAAAAATGCGCAAATCAAACACGGGAGGAAAGAAAAAATGCTCATTTCCGCCGAAAATCTATCCTTCGGCTTCGCAGGCGCGCCCCTGCTCGAAAATATTTCCTTTACCCTGTCCGAGGGGGACAGGGTCGGGCTCATCGGCCCGAACGGAGAGGGGAAAACCACCCTGATCCGACTCATTCTCTCCGAACTCGAACCCGAAAGCGGGGCGCTGTTCAAAAAGAACGGCTGTCGGATCGGCTACCTCGCCCAAACGGGCGGCTACGACAGCGAAAACACCGCCTTCGAGGAAATGCGCTCCGTATTTCGGGAGGATATCCGCGCGATCGACGCGCTCCGCGAAACGGAAGCAAAAATCGCGCGCGCGGAGGAAGGCTCCGCCGAGTACCGCGCGCTCTCCGCAAGGTACGACGCCTTAACCAAGCAAATCGCCGCGCGCGACAGCTATCACTACGAAATCAAAATCCGCACCGTCCTCAACGGCATGGGATTTTCCGACTCCTTTTCTCAGCCCGTTTCCACCATGTCGGGCGGGGAAAAGACGCGGCTCAAATTATGCAGGCTGCTTCTGGAAGAGCCCGAACTGCTCATTCTCGACGAGCCGACCAATCATCTCGACATCAAAACTCTGTTCTGGCTGGAAGATTATCTCTCTTCCTTCAAGGGCGCCATCCTCACCGTCTCCCACGACCGCTATTTCCTCGACCGTCTCGTAAGGGAAATTTATGAGCTGGAACGGGGAACTCTGTCCGTCTTTAAGGGAAACTATACGAAATACAAGCTCTTAAAAGCGGAAAAAAATGCCCGAATCTTAAAAGAATACGAAAAGCAACAGGAAGAAATCGCACATTTACAGGACTATGTGGACAAAAATTTAGTGCGCGCCACGACCGCGAAATCCGCGCTCAGCCGCGTGAAAAAGCTGGAAAAAATGGAACGCATCGAAAGACCGCCTCTGCCGCCCTCTCCGCCCCGCTTTTCCTTTTCCTACGCCGAAAAACCCTATGAAAAGGTGCTGGAAGTTTCCGACCTCAGGCTCGCCGCGGGAGAAAAGGTCTTGCTCGAAAACGCTTCCTTTGCACTTACACGCGGGGAAAAGTGCGCCGTCGTCGGAGACAACGGCACGGGAAAATCCACGCTCGTCAAAGAAATCGTCAAAAACAAAAATCCCGCCGTCAAAATCGGGCGCTTCGTGAAAGTCGCTTACTACGATCAGGAAAACGCCAATCTCAATCCCGAAAATACCGTGCTTGGCGAACTTTGGGAACGCCATGTCTTATGGGATCAGACCAAAGTGAGAAATATCCTCGCGCAGGCGAAGCTCGACGCGGGCGACATGGACAAAAAAGTGCGCATGCTCTCGGGCGGGGAACGGGCAAAGCTCGCGCTGGCGGTATTCGAGTGCGAAAACGGGAACTTCCTCATCCTCGACGAGCCGACCAATCACCTCGACCTGCCCGCGCGGGAAAGTCTCGAAGACGCGCTCAAAGCGTTCGACGGGACGATCTTGTTCGTCTCCCACGACCGATATTTCATTCAGGCTCTGGCGGGGAAAATCGTCGAACTTTCCGACGGAAAAGCCGTCGAATTCAAGGGAACTTACGACGAATACAACGCTTTCAAAGCCGCCTTAAAAGACGGCGGGGAACGTCCCGCCCCCCAAAAGGCCGCGGAAGCAAAGCCCAAAGAGAGCGGATACCGCACAAAAGAAGAACGCGCCGCCGAAACGAAAAAACGGCTGCGCGTCAAACAAATCGAGGAAGAAATCTCCGCGCTCGAAACGGAGGAAGCCGAAATCAATTCTCAGCTCGCACTGCCCGAAATCGCGGGGAATTACGAGCTGCTCAAAGAAAAATGCGCAAGGCTGGAAGAGGTCAAAAACCTTTTGGACGGCTTATATGAAGAATATGAAACGCTGATAGATTGAAGAATCCCCCGCCGCTTTTTGCGGCGGGGGTATTTTATTGAGCGGAATCGGCAAGCCGAAAACAGTCTCCCCTATTTTACATCATGCCGACAAAAAGGCGGCAGAAAGATTAACGGGGATTTAAGCGGGAACGTCGGCAAAAACTTGAAAAAATCACGGAGGTAAAGTTACCGACAGGGATTGGAAGAAACGACCTCGGTAAAATCGTCAACAGAGCCGTAAGCAGGCCTACCGTATTCGGGATATTGCGGCGGTTCGGTCGGAAGTCCTCGAATATAATCTATGAGGAAATAACAGCCGATCCCGACAGCAAAAGCGACGGCAATCGTCAGCCACTGCTTCCAGCCGAACAGGAATTTTCGGGTATAGACGATACTGAGAATGATCGCTCCGACAATGATCAGAGCATAGGATAAAAGGTCTCCGCCCCACAAAGCGGTCATCAGAACGGTATAGGCGGGAATCATGGTCTTATAGCCGAACCAAGTATCGGAGTTCTGCTCCGAATCTTCGCTCTTTTCAAAGCGTACGAGGGAAAAGAGCAAGGCATAACAGACCGCGCCCGACAGCGCGGGAACGAAAATTTTCGTCGGCGTTATCAGGGTGTTATATATCTCTTTTCCCGCAATCAGGCGGGAAATATCATCCGCCCAGCCGAAAAGTACGGAATAGATAATATAATTTCTCACATTCACTTTATCGTTGAGTTTCGGGAAAAAGCCGCTCAAAAGCCCCACGAACAGGCAGAGAATGAACGTATAAAAGACCATGAATACGATTCCGTCCACGATGCGGTTGGCGCGGGAGAACGCGAAGGCGTTGACTCCGTACAGGCACACCGCGAGAAAGGCGCTCAAAAAATATCCCGAGACGAAATAGACAAGATGATAATGATTTTCGCGGACGACAACGGACAAAAAGCCCAGCCAATACGAAAGCGTATACGGGATAAGCACGAGAAGAAGTCCCACCAAGGTTTTGACGAGGTAAATTTTTTCCCGCTTAATCGGCAGGGAATAAAACGCGTCCACGCTCCGCTTGTTCATTTTGAAGGAGTACATGAGAATCGGAGCGACGATGCAGAGAATACAAAGTTCTGTCATGACCGTTTGAAGGGGCGGGGTGTTGATGACTACGGAATTCTCCCCGTATCGGGAGACGGGCTTGAAATAAGAAAGCGTGACGAGGTACAAACCCGCCGAAATCACAGTCAGAATCACCAGCGGCCAAAAATTCTTTCTGAGTTCGTAAATAAAGTAGCGTTTCATTTCAGATACCCCCTGCTTTCCACTTCACACGAGAAAAGTTCCTCGAAATCGACGGGAATTTCTTCGATAAACAGCGGATTCAGCGCCCGAAGTTTCGCCTCGATTTCCTCCGCGTTCCCCCGCGCCACGATTCGTACAACCCGACCCGTTCGGTTAAAGGACAGGCAGTCGAACCCAAGCATTTCTTCGTCGATCTCCTCGTCGTATGCCGCCTGGAATTTATGGATTTTATTCAAGTCCGCTTCGATTTCCCCCGAACAGGTAATCGTCTGATGGTCCAAAAGTCCGTAGCTGTCGCAAATGTCTTCGAGCTCGCGCAGGGAATGGCTGGATATGATTACCGCCGTGCCCGTCTCCTCCACGAGGTCGATGACTCCGCGCTTGAATACCAGACGCGCGAGCGGGTCCAGACCGTCAAATGCTTCGTCCAAAAGCAGATATTTCGGCTTCACCGCCAGCGCCAGCGAAACGAATACCTGCCGTTTCATTCCCTTGGAAAAGTTGCGTATCGGAGCTTTCGGGTTGAGCTTGAATTTCTCCAAATATTCTAAGTATCGCCCCTCGTCGAAATTATAAAAAGTCTTATACAGCTCCGCTAAGCCGTTACTGCTCAGATTGGGCGTATAAAAGGGATCGTCGGGAAGAAAAAAGAGCTTTTTCTTGGCGTTCTCGTTTTCGTACACGCTTTCGCCGTCAATCAAAATTTCCCCTTCGTCCGCTTTCAGTACGCCCGACATCAGCCTTAACAGCGTCGATTTTCCCGCGCCGTTGATTCCTACCAGCCCAAACACCGACCCGTCCCCGATGTCCAGCCCCACGTCTTTTAATACGGCTATCTTTCCGTATCTCTTTGTCAATCCTCTGATCTCTATCATTTCTATCACCTGACCTCCCCGTCAACAGAGTCTGTTCGAGTTTATGAAAACTCGCCCTCATTCTCTTTGAAAAGCAAGCGTTTCGGAAAACATGCGCAAGCCCGCATATGCTCCGACGCGTCAACTTTTTTCCCGTCCGCCTTTCACGGCTCTTTTGAATACACCTCGTCGAGCGTCGCTTCCATCTCCTCGCGCGTATATCCCGCCCGCCGAAAATTTTCAAGCTGTACCCTCAATTCCTCTATGCGCTCCTTCTGCCCCGCGTCCGTATAGTCCGCGTACGCACCCTTCTTCGGCAAAATACGGATATAGCCTTCCTTCTCCAACTCCGAATACGCGCGCTCCACGGTGTTGGGATTGATTCCCAATTCCAGCGCCAAGGCTCGACAGGAAGGCAATTTTTCTCCGTACTTAATCGCTCCCAAACGAATGAGCTTCTCATACTCGGAAACAATATTTGCGTATACGTTTTGTTTTCCCGTCAGTCGGATTTTCATTTACTTCTTTCCCTTTTTGCATTATCTGTACTATCTGTATTAAATATAACACAAAAATTCCCCTTTGTCAAGAGTTTTTCAAAAAAATATTTGTCACAGAGAACGAGTAAGGCGGAAGAAAAACTTTCGGAGGCTGAAAAACGAAGAAATACAGGCGTAAACGGCAAAAAACAGCCGCGGCTTTTGAAGATTTTCCGCGGCTGTTTATAGGAATTTTGTCGTTTTGTCAGGGTTTACCAAAAAATACGAATATAAAATATGATTTCAGGCAAAATATTCAAAAACGTTTACCGAAACGACGTTCAAAACGAAAAGGATATAAAACTGTAACGAATATTATAATCGGGATAAATCATATCGAATCGAAATAATCGTTATCCAGGCGTTTTATTTCAAAACGCTTTTCCACGGTAACCCCGATATTATATTCGTACATCAAATCCACGAGTTTTTGTCCGTCGATCAAGATAATCGAAGTCTCATTGCGAGGCTTATATTCCAAAGCCTCTTTTGTAAAGCCCGAAGTGGTTATGAAAATACCTTTACGAGCACCTTACCCCGCCAAAGCGCCTATGAATTTATGAATTTCAGGTCTTCCCACAACATTTCCTTTCTGCCAACGCTTGGCTTGCAGATAGATATTGTCCAATCCCAGCTTATCCTGCTTGATAATTCCGTCGATACCTTCATCTCCCGTTTTTTTGGTTGCTTTCCCTGCGTCCTCGACACTGCCGCCATACCCCATGGCAACCACTAAATCCACGACCAATTGTTCGAAGAAATCCGAAGATTGTTCCAGAATTTTTGCGAGTATTTCGTCGCATACGTCCTTTTTAATCAGTTCATAACTGTTGATAATATTTTCGAGCGGAGTCGTGGTATCCCGAACATCCTCTCCCGTTCTGTTGTTTTTTTCCTGCCTGTGAGACAAATTTTCAAATTCGAGAAAGGACTCATATCTCCTCAAATATTTTGAGTCCAAATCCTTAACATTGTGTTCAACGATACTTTTTCCTTCTTCTGTAATCTGAAAACAAGCTCTGGCAGGGCTTATCAATAATCCCGCTTTTTTCAAATATGTAATCGCCCAACTCATCCTGTTAAAATAAGTCAACTGCGCCTGCGAGGGCAGCGTCTCGCTTAAATCTTGCTCCGTAAAACGAAAATATTTTATAATCGCGCCGGCAATTTCCTTCTTTGATTTTACCTGTCCGTCGGACAAAATTTTCAAAACGGGAAACATAAATTTTTCATAGGTAGGGATCGCCATTTTCCACCTCGATAAAATCATTTTCAATAAAAAAAGCCGCAACGTTACTTCTTTGCGGCTTTAACGCGGTATTTTCCGCTTCATTTGGCGGAGTGTGAGGGATTCGAACCCCCGTGGACTTGCGCCCAAACGGTTTTCAAGACCGCCTCGTTATGACCGCTTCGATAACACTCCATATCCTTTCAATTTTTATTATACCTCCTTTTCGAAGAATTGTCAATGGTTTTTTACTTTTCGAATTTATTTTTCCTATTTCTGTCATCAATATGCCTTTTTTGTTTGACATCCCTACGGGTTTGTGCTACAATACTCTCAAAGATTTTTCGGAAAAACATCATGAAACTGAAAACCAAATCGAAACTATCCGTTTGGCAGTATCTTTCTTTGGGATATCTGACCGTCATTCTCATCGGAAGCGCTCTCCTCATGCTTCCCTTCTCCACCAAAGCCGGGGAATCCACTACCTATATCAACGCTCTCTTTACTTCTACTTCGGCGACCTGCGTCACGGGACTCGTCCCCTATGATACCAATACTCATTGGAGCATTTTCGGCCAGGTCGTCATTATTCTGCTCATTCAGACGGGCGGCCTCGGATTCATGACTTTTGTTTCCGTGCTCATCAACATCTTGGGAAGAAATCTCGGACTCTATGAAAAGAAGGCCTTCATGCATTCCGCGGGGGAAGACAATCTGAGCGGCATTCGCCGATTGATCCGCCGCATATTCATTGGAACCGGCATTTTCGAGGGATTGGGTGCCGTATTTCTTTCCATTCGTTTCATTCCCGATTTCGGAATCGGAAAGGGAATCTATTATTCTATATGGCACTCCGTTTCTGCCTTCTGCAACGCAGGATTCGACCTCATGGGAGGTTTATTCGGAGGCGAAAAATTCGTTTCTTTTACCCATTACGCCACCGATCCCGTCGTCTCCCTCACCATTTCTTTCCTCATCATTATTGGAGGTTTGGGATTCTGCGTCTGGGGAGATATCGTAGATACCAGATGTAATTTCAAAAAATTCCGTCTGCATACCAAAGTCGTATTGTTTGTCAATACCCTCCTTCTCCTCATTTCTACTTTACTCTTTTTCTTTTTCGAGCGAAATAATCCCACTTACGGGAATTTCTCTTTGGGGGACAAATGGTTGGTTGCGTTCTTTAATGCCACTACTCCCCGCACGGCCGGTTTCAATACCGTTGACCTCTCCTCTCTCTCAGACAGCGGATACCTTTTGACCGTCATGCTCATGTTTATCGGCGGAAGCTCCGGCTCCACCGCGGGCGGCATTAAAGTAAACACGCTCGCCGTTATTCTCATGGGAATGATAGCGGCTTTCCGCGGACGCAAGGACATCGATATCGGCAAGCGCAGAGTTGCCTATTCCCTCGTGCATCAGGCGCTCGCCATCTTCGTTTCCTGCCTCATCGTCGTCATGACTGCCACTTTATTCATATGCGCCGTAGAACCCGATACCGTTGCTCCTTTCAAAGAAGTACTCTTTGAAACGGTTTCGGCGTTGGGAACCGTGGGGTTGAGTATGTCTCTCACGCCTACCCTTTCCGCCATATCCAAAATAATCCTCATTCTCCTCATGTATACCGGAAGAGTCGGTATTTTGACGCTGGCGCTCGCCTTCGGGGAAAGCAGAAAGATCACAGAAGTCAGAAAACCGCTCGACACGCTTTTAATTGGCTGATCGATATAGAAGTTTTAAGGAGTACAATTTACTATGAAATCTATTTTACTGATAGGTATGGGAAAATTCGGTCAAACGTTGGGCGAAAGATTTCTGAGCATGGGCGACGAAGTGATGATCGTAGACAAAAACGAATCCATCATCAACGCCTTAGCGCCCAAGTATACGGGCGCCCTCATTGCAAATTGCATGAACGCCGACAGTCTCGCTACAATGGATATTCCCTCATTCGATATCTGCGTCGTGGCAATCGGAGACGATTTCCAATCCTCCCTCGAAATTACTTCCCTGTTGAAGGATTTGGGGGCAAAATACGTCGTATCCAAAGCGACGACGGAAATCCAGCGGAAATTCCTCCTTCGCAACGGCGCCGACGAAGTCGTTTATCCCGACCACGATATCGCTGAAAAACTGGCTGTTAAGCTCAATGCAGCAAAAGTATACGATTATATTGAGTTGGATTCGGAATATTCTATTTTTGAAATCGCCGTCCCCAACGAGTGGTACAAAAAGAAAATCGTCGACGTCGACCCGCGCAGAAGATACGGTATCAATATCCTTACCATTAAAAAAGATCATGCCATCGTTCCCTCCCCGGACGCGGAATATTTATTCTCGGAAGGAGATCACATGGTTGTTTTCGGAAATACCGAAAAAATTCTCGCTTTCGCAAACAAGAAAAAGAAATAAGTCGTAAAGAACAGACACGGATGCAAACGACATAAGAAACAAGGCGAATAAAAAGCCACCCGATTAAAACAGTTAAGCGGTAAAGCGCAGAAACAAAACAAGACAAGAAAAAATCCCCCGCCTTACGGGGGATTTTTTTATTCTGTTATAACCGCTCGTATTTCTTTTTGAATACCATCCCCGCGGTCATAGATGCCGCCGTAAGCAGAGCGCACACCGCCGCGCGAATCAGGCCGACCCAGGAAAATTCGGACGCGAGATGTACGGCGACCATAAGAAAGCACACCACGCCTACCCATCCGAGTATGAAAAATATATTTCTCAGAGCATGGCAGCGCGCCTTATCCTGAAAGTCCGGTTTTTTCCGTTCTTCTTCGGGCGCGGCGTATTTATCTAGACCGTAAATCCCGAAAAACAACAACACCCCGCCGATCGCCGCAATCCCCAGTCCTATGAGGGCTTCCAGCCAGCCGGAGGCAAAAGAGACGAAACCGTAAACGCCTCCCCCGATCGTCATAAAACCTCCCGCGATCACTTCGCCGATCGCCGAATCATATCCTTTCGGTCTTCTTCCGTAATCTCTCATAACCTTTTTCTCCGTTAGCCGTCCGATTTTCAGCGACGGCGCCCCTTGAAAAACAGAGCTACCGTTCCCGCCCCCGAATGCGTGCCTATCACGGGTCCGATATAGCTTACGACGATTTCGTGACCGGGAAACTTTTCTTCGAGAAGACGAATGAGATAATCCACATCCTCCCGGCAATCGCCGTGGCTGATAAAAATGGGATCGTCTTTCTCCATCGTCTGCAACTCTTCCATATACTTCACGAGCGCCTGAACGGATTTTTTTCTGCCCATCGTCTTGGATACGGGCACGAGATGCCCCGCGTCGTCCACGTGAAGCACGGGCTTGATGTTCAGCACGGAACCCATCACTGCGGTAGCCGTCGAAACCCGCCCGCCGCGTTTCAAATGGAACAGGTTATCGACCGTAAAATAATGGCAGATATGCAATTTGAGCGATTCGGCATATTCCGCCGTTTCCTCTATCGTCGCGCCCGAATCCGCCTTTTTCACGACGTAATCCACGAAAAGCCCTTCTCCCATGGACGCGCACAGGGAATCCACCACCAAAACCGTCCGGTCAGGGTATTTTTCTTTGAGTTCCTTCGCCGCTACGCGATAGCTCCCCTCCGTGCCCGAAAGCCCCGAGGAAAACGCGACAACCAAAACGTCCCGACCCGCGGAAAGAAATTTTTCAAAATGCGTCTTTGCCGCCTCCGCCGTCACCTGATAGGTCGTCGGCATGGCTCCCGCACGCAGCTTCGCATAAAACGCTTTGGCGTCGATCCGATCCCCGTCCTCTCCTTCGTAGTTGGTTCCGTCCATCAAAAAGCCGAGACGGATACATTCCAGCCCGTGCTCTTTATAATATTCCTCGGGCAGATCGCAGGAAGAATCCGTAACGATTTCAAAAAGTCTCTTTTCCATAAAGTATGTACTCCTTATTCACGCAAAAATTCAAATTCCTTTCGCGTCTGTCATTATACTATATTTTCGCGCCGCCTGTCAAGCGTCGGGTTATTTTGTCTGACAAAAAAGGAGTTTTTGTTCGGAAAAACATCTCTCTATTTCAGCACATTGAACTTCTTTACCCTGTCCGCCTCGAACGAAACCGTCACTTTGTACACGCCCCGGTCGCACACGATTTCCATATCGGGCAGGCCGTTCAGCTCGAAATATTCTCCGAAAGTCTTTGCAAAATCCTGCAAAACGAGAGATTTACAGCCGTCGCTCATGACCGATTTATCCGACTGAATGACATTGTTCGTGCGCGCGTAATTATCGTTGATTTTTCTCATGGTTTCCCCCTCTCTCAAAGTCCCTTTCGGAGCAAACGGCGGATATTCCCGAATACTCCCGTATATCGCCGCGTGACGTCGTACAGCCGCTGCTTCTCCGAGAGAAGATTGCCGGCCAGCAATTTGAACGCGCGGGTCTTATCCGAAAGATTATGGAGAAATACGTCGTCCTCTTCGGGGAGGATTCCCAAAACGGGCGTTTTCAGAATCTCCTCGATTTCCTTGGGAGAAAGGATCTCCCCCGAAATGAGCATGTCGCCCCGCACCATATTGATTACGACGGAAACGGAAGCGAGCTCGTAGCTTTTCAGAACGGTGATGACCTTATCCGCGTCGCGGAGCGCGGAGATATGCGGCGTCGTCACGACGAGCGCTTCCTCCGCGGTCGCAACCGCGCGGTGAAAGCCTTCGTCGATCCCCGCGGGACAGTCGATGAAGATAAAATCGAACTGCGGGGAAAGCGTGTCCAGCACCAATTTCACCGCCTGCGGAGAAATATACCGTTCCGGTGCGGAATGATTGCTGGCGAGAATATACAGATTTCCGAAATCGGGATGGCGGATGAGCGCCTGCTTTGCGCGGCACCGCCCCTCGATGACGTCCACGATATCGTAGACGACGAGATTTTCCACTCCCGTCACCACGTCCATGTTGTTCAGCCCGAAATCGGTGTCGCAGAGTATGACTCTCTGTCCGCGCCTCGAAAGCTGCGCGCCGAGATTGGCGGCCACGGTCGTCTTGCCTACTCCGCCCTTTCCCGACGTTACCACGATTTTTCTTGCCATATGTACTTCTCTCCCTGCCGTTTTTCCGTATTGCTTTTTTCTGCAAGGATAATCATACCATACGGCCGTGCGCTTTTTTTGTCATTTTTTCGGCTTTTTTCGGGGTTTTCGTCGAAGCCGCCCAAGAGCCCGACCGAAACCGCAACGGCTTTATTTGTTGCGCTTATAGAGTTCCGAGCAGACCTCCGAGAGTTTGACGTCCTTTTCGCGCAAAAGCACCATCATGTGATACAGGAAGTCCGCCGCTTCGCCGATGACCTCCCCTTTGTCGTCGTTCTTGGACGCGATGACGAGTTCCACCGCTTCTTCGCCCGCTTTCTTGGCGATTTTATCGATTCCGCGCGCGAACAGGAAGCTGGTATACGAGCCCTCCTCGGGATTCCGCTTTCTGTCGTCCACGATTCGCTGCAATTTGCCGAACATCTCCGCGCCGATCTGGTTATCCTCCCCCTTCACTTGTTCGGAGAAACAGGTATACGTACCCGTATGGCACGCCACGCCCTTCTGTTTGACCTTCAAAAGGATACAATCTTTATCGCAGTCGAGATAAGCCGTAATCACCTTCTGGGTGTTTCCGCTCGTTTCGCCTTTCTTCCAGAGCGACTGCCGAGAACGGCTGTAATAGTGCGCGTATCCCGTGGAAAACGTCTTTTCTACCGCTTCTCTGTCCATATATGCCTGCATGAGCACTTCGCCGCTCTCGTAATCCTGTGCGATGGCACAGATAAGGCCCTTTTCGTCGAATTTCAATTCGTCCAAATTTACTTTCTTCGTTTTCGCATCAACCATGATAACCTCCTCTGACGGGAATCCCCCGTTCCGATAAATAATTTTTCAATTCCTTTATGCCGAGCTGTCCGAAATGGAACAGCGACGCCGCGAGAGCCGCATCCGCTCCGCCGTCCTCCAAAATTTCGGCAAAGTCCTGCTTTTTGCCCGCCCCGCCCGAGGCGATGACGGGAATATTCACGAGCGACGAAACCGCTTTCGTCAGCGGTACGTCGAAGCCCTCCTTGGTTCCGTCTCTGTCCATGCTGGTGAGGAGGATCTCCCCCGCGCCCAGCTTCTCCGCGCGGACGACCCATTCGAGGACGTCTATCCCCGTATCGATGCGCCCGCCGTGCTTATAGACGTTCCAGCCGCCGCGGCCGTTCGATTTTGCGTCCACCGCCAGCACCACGCATTGGCTGCCGAATTTCAGCGCCGCCTCCGACAGCAGCGAAGGATTGTCCACCGCCGCAGAATTGACCGCGATTTTGTCCGCCCCGCAGGACAGGAGCGATGAAAAGTCCTCCACCGAGGAAATCCCGCCGCCGACCGTCAGGGGAATAAACACCTGCTCGCTGGCGCGGGAAATGACGTCCAGCCGCGTCTTTCTGCCGTCCGAGCTCGCCGTGATGTCGAGAAAAACCAGCTCGTCCGCGCCCGCCGCGTTATACGTCTTTGCCGTCTCCACGGGGTCGCCCGCGTCCCGCAGGGACACGAAATTCACTCCCTTGACCACTCTGCCGTCCTTGATGTCGAGACAGGGAATAATCCTTTTACAAAGCATCTTCTCCGCCCCCTTGGAAGCGGGAGACCGCCTCCTTCAAATCTATCCTGCCCTCGTAAATCGAACGCCCCAAAATAGCTCCGTAAATGCCTTCTGACGCGAGCTTTTCGAGATCCGACAGGGAGGCTATCCCCCCCGAGGCTATCGTTTTAAGGCCCGTTTTACGGCTCAATTCGGCCGTTTCCTTCGCCGCCGCGCCCGAAAGAGCTCCGTCGCGGGAAACGTCCGTGAAAACGCAGTACTTCACGCCGAGCGAACGCGCCCGCTTTCCGAACGCCTCGCCCGTCTCCTTTCCCGTTTCCGTCCAGCCCTTGACGGAAAGAAAGCCGTTTCGGCAATCTATCCCCGCGACGATTTTTTCCCCGAAGCGGGCGACCGCCGCTTCGAAAAGCGCGGGGTCGGTATGGCACACCGTGCCGAGGACGACGCGGGAAACGCCCGTTTCGAGGCGACTTTCGATTTCCTCCATCGTGCGGAGCCCGCCGCCGCTCTGGACTTTGATTCCCAAGGCGACGATTTCGGACAGAATTTTATCCGCGCGGCTTCCGCCGTCGAACGCGCCGTCGAGATCCACGACGTGCAGCCATTCCGCACCCGCGTCCCGCCACTGTTTCGCCCTGTCGAGCGGGAGTCCGTAATCCGTGACGAGCTCCCTCTTTCCGTACAGGAGCCGCACCGCGCGGCCGCCCAAAATATCGATTGCGGGAAACAGTTTCATGCCTTCACCCCCTTGACGGAAAGAAAATTTTTGAGAAGTCTGAGCCCCGTGTTCCCGCTCTTTTCGGGGTGGAACTGCACGCCGTAGACGTTTTGCCCGTTCCAGACCGCCGCGGAGTACCGCACGCCGTATTCGCATTTCGCTATCGTGTCTAAGTCTCCCGCCGCCGCGTAATAGCTGTGGACGAAATAGAACTCGCTCCCTTCTTCGATCCCTTCAAAGAGCGGAGAACGGAGGGAAAAGACGCCGTTCCAGCCGATTTGGGGCACTTTCCCCGACGAAAAGCGGACGACGTCGCCGCGGCAGAAGCCGAGCCCCGCATTTTCCCCGTCCTCGAACGAGCGTTCCAGCAAAAACTGCATGCCGAGGCAGATGCCGAGCACGGGCGTATCCTTCGCGCGGGTTTTGACGTAAATATCCAATCCGCGCGCTCTCAAAGCCGCCATTCCCTGTCCGAAAGAACCGACCCCCGGCAAAATCAGGCGGTCGCAGGTATCCAAAGCGGAAGTTTCCGAGGAAATCTCCGCGCGTTCGCCCAAAAATTCAAACGCTTTTTGCACCGAGCGGAGATTGCCCGTTCCGTAATCGAGAATCCCCGTCATTCGAGCACTCCTTTCGACGAAGGAATCTTATCCGACGTGACCGCGACGGCTTTCTTTATGCACCTTCCCAGCGCCTTGAACACCGCCTCCGCTTCGTGGTGGCGGTTGCCGCCTTTCAGCATCTTCACATAGGCGTTCACTCCGCCGCGGTAGCAGAACGCCCGCAAAAATTCCTCCACGAGCTCCAAGTCGAACGTGCCGCATTTTCCGTTTGCAAGGTCGGGACAGTCGAAGGAGAGATACCCCCGCCCGCTCAGATCCACCGCCACGAGCGCCGCCGTTTCGTCCATAGGCACTACGCAGTCGGCAAAGCGCTCGATGCCCTTCCTGTCGCCCAGCGCTTCGCGGAAGGTCTCGCCCAAGGCGATGGCGACGTCCTCCGTCGAATGATGGGCGTCCACCTCCGTATCCCCGCGGCATACGACGGATAAATTGATTCCCGAATGCGTCTTGAACAAATCGAGCATATGATTCAAAAATCCTACGCCGCTGTCTACGGCGCCCGCGCCCTCTCCGTCCAAGTCCAGCGAGAGGAATATTTCCGTCTCGTTCGTCCTTCTCTTTGTTTCCGCTTCCCTGCGTCTCATGACGTCCGACCTCCTTTTGAAAAACTCAACGCTTTTTCAGCCTTATTTTCACCGCGTTGGCATGCGCGTATAATCCCTCGTTCTCCGCCAGACGGACGATGTCCTCCCCGTCCGCGTTCAGCGCTTCCGCCGAATAGCGGATAACGCTCATCTTCCGGCAGAACGTGTCCCTGTTCAACACTTCGAAAAAACGCGCCGAACCGCCCGTGGGCAGAATGTGGTCGGGCCCCGCAAAATAGTCCCCTACCGGCTCGGGCGTGCATCCGCCCAAAAAGACCGCGCCCGCGTTATGAATGAGCGGCAGAAGCCCCTCGGGGTCCCGCGTGTAAATTTCAAGGTGCTCGGGCGCGATTTTATCCGCGAGCGCCGCCGCTTCCTTCAAGTCCTTCACGACGACGATTCCGCCGCCGTGCTCCAAAGAATATTCCGCGATTTCCTTTCGGGGAAGAAGCGCGCACTGACGCGCGGTCTCCGCCGTCAGAATATCCGCGAATACTTCGTCGTCCGTCAGCACGATCGAGCGGGAACGCCTGTCGTGCTCCGCCTGCGAAAGCATGTCCGCAGCCACATATGCCGCATTCGCCGCACCGTCCGCGATAATGAGAATTTCGCTCGGCCCCGCCAGCATGTCTATTCCCACCTGCCCGTAAACTTCCTTTTTCGCAAGCGTCACGTAAATGTTCCCGGGTCCCGCCACCACGTCGACTTTCGGGACGCTCTCGGTGCCGCAGGCAAACGCCGCCACAGCCTGCGCTCCGCCCATCTTGAACACCGCTTCCACCCCGCATTCCTTCGCCGCCACCAGCGTCGCGGGATGAATTTTTCCGTCCTTCGCGGGCGTCGCCATATAAATGTGCCTCACCCCCGCCGCCTTCGCGGGCAGAACGCCCATCAAAACCGAAGAAAACAGCGGCGCGGTGCCGCCGGGGACATAAATGCCCGCGCGCTCCACCGGACGCAATACGTAACCCGTCGTCCTGCCCGTTTCGTCCGTGCGGACGTCTCCTTCCGTCTTCCCGCGGGAATGATATTCCAAAATCCGCTCCTTCGCGAGGCGGAGAGAAGAGAGCAAATCGGGCTCTATCGCCGCATACGCCTTCGAAAACTCCTCCTCGCTCACGCGGAAAGTACTTTTCGTAAGGCGGGTGCCGTCGAATTTTTCTTCATAGCCGAATATCGCTTCGTCGCCGCGGCGGCGCACGTCGTCGACGATTTTCCGCACCGTCTCCGCCGCTTCCGCGTCGTCGAAATTACTCCGCTTCAAAAGTTCGCCGCAATTTTCGGCCGTATAAATTTTCATGACAAAATCTCCTCTTTTGATTTGAAAAAACAGATTCGGAAAAACCGAAAAACGCAAGCGCGACAACGGATTGCGCCACTTTCGTCCCGCCGTTTCGGGAAATAGATACGAGTGAGACAAGGAACATGCGGATTTCCGACGGGGAGTTTACTTTGCGTAAATGACCCGAGGAAAACGCAAATGTGACGCAGTATCGCGAAGTATATATTTTCCGAAACTATCCGACGATTGCTTTCATTCTGTCTATAATCGGCAAAATCACGTCCGCCTTCCTCTTCAAGCTGACTTTATTCACCACCAGCCGCGCGGAAACGTCGAATACTTCCTCCAAGACCACCAGCCCGTTCGCCCGAAGCGTCGAGCCCGTCTGCACCACGTCGAAAATCACGTCCGAAAGCCCCGTGACGGGCGCCAGCTCGATCGAACCGTTCAGCGGAATGATCTCCACGTCCTCGCCGCGCCCCGCGTACAGCTTCCGCGCGGTGTGCACGTATTTCGTCGCAACCCGAAGGTGCGGATTGGTCAAAAGCTCCTTCTTCTCGGGATAGCCCGCCACGCACAGTTTACACGGCTCGAATTTCAGATCCAGCATTTCGTACAAATCTTTCTCGTGTTCGAGAAGGGTGTCCTTTCCGACGATTCCCATATCCGCTATCCCGTATTCCACATACGTGGGAACGTCCGACGGCTTGACTAAAAAGAACGAAAATTTTTTATCCGCGCTTTCCAGCACCAGCTTCCGCGTGTCCGAAAAGACGACCGACGCATCGATACCGCATTTTTCAAAGAGCTCCGCGCTCTCGTTCGCCAGCCTGCCCTTTGCGAGCGCCACCGTAATCATAAGCGTTTCACCCCCTCTTTCTCCGCGACGAGAACGCATTTCGCGTTTCTCTCCGCCGCATAGCGTATTCCCTCTTTCTCGCTTCCCGTATACAGATCGGCGGTCTTTCCCTCCCCCGTTAAACGGAGGTACTCCCTATATGCCGTCGCCTCGGCGCCTTCCTTTGCCACGATGACCGCGTCGGGCGCGGGGAGCTTTTCCACCTTTCCCTTGCTTTCCAGCGCCATGAGAATGCGCTTCAAGCCCATGGCGAACCCCACGGCGGGGATATGTTTCCCGAAATCGTCCGCGAGATAATCGTAGCGGCCGCCGCTCAGGACGGGCGCGCCCAAAGCGCCCGTCAGCCCCGTAAAGACGATTCCCGAATAATAGGACAGGCTCTTGACCGTTCCCAAGTCGAAAGAGACGTATTTTTCCAAACCGAATTCTTTGAGGAGCGCATGCACCTTTTTGAGATGTTCGAGAGCGGAAAGCGCGCCCTTATCTTCCGTCAGCTTCTCCGCGCGGGAAAATACCTCCTCCCCGCCGAACAGCGACGGGAGAGAGAGCAGAGCCTCCGCCGCGCGGCCGTCCACTCCCGCTTCCTTCAAGGCGAGCATCGTACCCACCGAGTCCTTGGCGTTGATGGAGACGCGGACCTTTTCCGTATACTCCTCGTTCACGCCCAGTCCCGAAAGCAGGCCCTTGAAAAATCCCACGTGTCCCACATCTACCGTGAAATCGTCGAGTCCCGTCTCCTTCATGCACTCCACGGCGAACGCGATCGCCTGTGCGTCGGAAAACGCGCCGCTCACGCCCAAAAATTCCACGCCCGCCTGCAAGTATCCGCGGCGGGACATGTTTCCCGCCGTCTCCGCGTTGTTCCAGACCTCCGAAACGTACGCGAAGCGGCCCGAAGGGTCTTTGAGCTTCGTCGCCGCCATCCGCGCAACCGCGAGCGTCATGTCGGGGCGGAGCACCAACAGCGAGCCGTCGCCGTCCGTCATCTTGAACATCTGACGCTGCGGGATACGGTTGCGGATTTCCGCAAACGTATCGTAATATTCGATGGCGGAGCTCTCCAAGAACCGACAGCCCGCCAGACGGAATTTATTTTTCAGCTTTTCCGTAAGCAGGGAAACGTTGTAGTATTCTTCGGGCAGCAAATCCTGCACGCCCGCAGGCAATTTATAATGATTCATACGCAATAATTAAACTCCTCTTTTATTATACTACAAATTCCGCGTTCCGTCAATGTTTATGCAAAGAAAAAAGCCGCGGAACGCAAAACTTTTCCGCGTCCCGCGGCTTTGCCGATTTCAGTTGAGCACCACGTCTTTCAGGCTGTTATATTTTCTCAGCGCCGCTTCGCGCAATTCCTCCGTGTCGTAATGCCCCTCGAACGCTTCGTCCGACATCTTCTTCGCCGCGAAAATCACGTTGGCGGGATATTGCAGGTTGCGTATCTCGTTCAGCATCTTCCCCGATTGACGGGTGCCGAAAAAGTCGCCGCTTCCCCGCATCTCCAAATCCTTCTCCGCGATTTTGAAGCCGTCCGTGTTGTTCTTTAACGTTAAAAGCCGCTCCCTTGCCGTATCGCTCTCCGCGCCCATCAACAGGAAACAATAACTCTTTTCGCTGCCTCGCCCCACGCGCCCGCGGAGCTGATGGAGCTGCGAAAGGCCGAAGCGCTCCGCGTTATAAATGACCATAATCGTCGCGTTCGGCACGTCCACCCCCACTTCGATGACCGTCGTCGATACGAGGCAGTCGTATTTCCCGTCCTTGAACGCCTGCATGATTTCCGACTTTTCCTTATCTTTCATCTTCCCGTGCAACAGCGCGAAACGGACGAACGGCAGGCGGGTTTTCAATTCCTCGAACAGCTCCTTGACGCTGATGAGCGTCCCCTCCTCGTCGTCCTCGTCTATCTTGGAACAGACGAAATACGCCTGCTTGCCCGCGCGGACTTCCCTGCCGATATAGTCCAGCATATCCTCATAGCGGGAAGCGGAAATGATGCTCGTCGCAATCTCCTGCCTCTCCTTGGGTTTATCCGAAATCGTCGTGATGTCCAGATCCCCGTAAAAGATGAGCGACAGCGTTCGGGGAATGGGCGTGGCGCTCATGACCAGCATGTCCGCGCCCTCGCCTTTTTCCGCAAGCGCATTCCTTTGAGCCACGCCGAAGCGGTGCTGTTCGTCGCAGACGATAAACGAGAGGTCGGGAATTTCCACGTCCCCTTGCAGCATCGCGTGCGTGCCGCACACGATGTCGATTTCTCCGCTTTTCAGGCGCGCTTTCAGTTCCCGCTTTTCCTTCGCCGTCATCCCGCCCGCAAGATACCCTACGGTATAATCGGGAAAATACCTTTGAAGAAGCGCGTAATTCTGCGCCGCGAGCACTTCCGTCGGAGAGAGATACGCCGCCTTATAACCGCTCTTTACCGCCATGAAAATGCCGCAGAGCGCCACCGCCGTCTTGCCGCTCCCCACGTCGCCTTGCAGGAGCCTGTTCATGCGCGACGGGGAATGGAGATTTTCAAAAATTTCGTTGACCGCGTGTTTCTGCCCGTTCGTAAATTCAAACCCGAAACGGTCGGCAAAACCCTTGACGTCCGCCGCGGAAGCCGTATATTTATGAATCCTGACGTCCTCCTTATCCCCCTTGATCAGCTTGAAAGCGGAAATGAGGACAAAGTATTCTTCGAGCGCGATGCGCTCCGCCGCCTCGTCCTTCGACGCCATGTCGGGCGGATTATGAATATCGAAATAACACTTTGCGAGCGGGCTGAGCCCATATTTTTCGACGATCTTTTCGGGAATCACGCTGTCGATCCGGACTTTTTGAAGCGCCGCCTTCACCGCTTCGCGAACGATTTTTTGCGTCAGGGAACCTTTCAAAGAATAGACGGGCACGATCCCTTTCAGACGGTAATTTTTATCGAGCGGCTCAAACGAGGGATTGACCAAGGACACCTGTCCGTATTTGTTTTGAACGCGGCCGTAAAAGAGATATTCGCCCGTTTTGAGCCTGTCCCGCACATACGGCTGATTGAACCACACCACCGTAAACGGCAGTCCGTCCTGATTGCAGTACGCCTTGACGGTCTTTAAGCGACTCATGTAATTGACGGGCGCGACCTGCACCACTTCGCACGCCACGAGCGCCATGTCGTTATGGTACGCCGTCCGAAGAGACGAACGCTCGGTGAGGTCGAGATAGGCACGCGGATAAAAACGGATCAGATCGTCCCCGTCGAAAACGCCCAGCTTATTGAAATCCTTTTCCCGCTTTTCGCCGATGATGCGAAGGGAAGAAAGTTTCATGGTCATACCTCCCGTGGAAGAAAAAAGCGGGGGAAAGGCTCTGCCTCCGCCCCCGCTTTCGTAACGTCTATATATTCAGGGGATTTCCGTCCCCGTACAAGGGAGTTTTCCTCCCTCTTCTCTCATGATTTCAGTCTGCGGAAAAAATTGAATAATTATGCTTTCCCGTTCGCAAAATTTACATATATGCGTTTATTCCAAAGAAATGATATAGTAATAAACGGGCTGTCCGCCGCTGTGGTAATCCACGTCGCAGTCGGGATATTTTTCCGCGATTTTCTCGCAAAGCGCCGCCGCTTCTTCCTCCTTCACGTCCTCGCCGTAATACAGCGTGATGACCTGATGAGAATCCTCTTTCATATGCGCCAGCAGCTTCATGACCGTCTCTTCCGTAGAGGAAGATTTTGCGAGGATTTTTTTGTCGTCCAGACCGATGATGTCGCCCTGCTTGATGGAGAAACCGTTCATGCTGGTATTTCTCACCGCATAGGTGACCTGCCCCGCCTTCACGTTGTCCATCGCGTGAATCATGTTCGTCTTATTCTCCTCCGCGCTGGCTTCGGGATTGAATTCCAAAGCCGCCGCAAAGCCCTGCGGTACGTTCTTCGTCGGTATGACGTGTATCGTTCTGTTCTCCGCCAGCGCTTTCGCCTGCTCCGCCGCGAGAATGATATTCTTATTGTTCGGGAATACGAAAATATGCTCCGCGTTTATCTTCTGCGCCGCCGTGGCAATATCGCTCGCCGACGGGTTCATCGTCTGCCCGCCCTCGATGATGCGGTCTACGAACAAATCTTTGAAAATGTCCGCGAGCCCTTGCCCCGCACAGATGGCAAGCATGCCCATTTCCTTCTTCTCCGCCTCCCGCTTGGCGCGGAGCTGGCGGTTCTGTTCGAGCATGTTCTCGATTTTCGGGCGGTCGAGTTCCCCGAGTTCCAGCGCGTAGGTGAGCGCCACGCCGGGCGTATTCGTATGCACGTGCACTTTGACCATTTCCAGATCGCCGATACAGATGACGCTGTCGCCCAAATTCATCAGCCGCTCTCTGAGTCTGTCGATGTCTGCGAGCGTCGTGCTCTTTTTCAGGTTTATAATGAAAAATTCCGTACAGTAGGCGAACTGAATTTCTCCGAGGTCGAGATTGATGATGTCCGAATTGTCCCCGAAATCGTTTTCCGGTTTATCCTCCGCCGCCTGCGTCTGGATTTCCACTCCGACGTCCTCGCCCGTGAGCGCCGCCAAAAAACCGCGGAATATCGTCATGAGTCCCACGCCGCCGCTGTCCACGACGCCCGCTTTTTTGAGCACGGGCAGAAGTTCGGGGGTCATGGCGAGCGCTTTGTCGCCCTCCGCAATCACGCCTGCGAAAAAGTCTTCAAAATTCTTCTTTTTCGACGCCGCTTTTCCAGAATGTTCGCTCATCATGCGGATGACCGTCAGGATCGTACCTTCCTTCGGCACCGACACAGCGCCGTACGCTACTTTCGTGCCCGCTTCCATCGCTTTGGAAAAGGTTCTTGTGTCGAATTCCTTTCCGCATTCCCTGAGCACGGAACAAATACCCCGCAAAATTTGGGAAAGAATAACGCCCGAATTGCCGCGCGCGCCTTTTAATGCGCCCTTGGAAACACAGTCGCAGATTTCCATAAACGAGTTCGACTGACAGGCAGATAGTTCTTTCACCGCCGACTGCATCGTGAGCGACATATTCGTACCCGTATCTCCGTCGGGTACGGGGAACACGTTGAGCGCGTCCACCTTACTTCTGTTATTTTCAAGTAACCTCGCACCGACCATTATCATCTTGCGGAATTCGGTGCTGTTTATCGTTTTCTGCATTATACATGCTCCTTTGGTCTCAATTAAAAATGAAAGGGGTATTCTGCCGCCGCGAAAAATCACATGGTTTGAAAATCAAAATATCGGGAACTTTATCGTTCCTCATTAAAAACGCGGCTTGAAAAACGTTTGATTAAGTAAAAAAATACGACAAAAGCGCGTGCCGAATCACGGCCCGCGAAACGTTACTTTACAGTTTTACCCCGATGACGTTTACGTTTACCGTATCTACGATCATTCCCGTGAATTTTTCCACTTTGTATTTGATCGCTTCCTTTAAGGATTCGGCTACGGCGTTGATGGAAACACCGTATTTCATCATTACATATACGTCGATATAGATTCTGTTCCCGGAGGTCGTCACTTTTGTGCCGCGCCCGCCCAGATCTTTCTTCAAAAGCTCGGACAGGCTGTCGGTAAAACGGCGCGAAACCATCTCCACGATCCCGTAACATTCCATGGCGGTATGCGAGGCGACCTTGGCGATGGCGAGGTCCGATATTGAAATTTTACCGTAAGCGTTGCTTGTATTGACTGACATAGATATTTCTCCAAGTTCTTTCTTATTGTACACTATTTTCACGAGGATTGCAAGTAAAAATTTCCCCTTGCAAATATTTTTTTATTTTTTTGTCGTTTGGGGCTCGTTTTTAATTGCTTTTTCGGACAAATAATGCTATATTATTATTACTGTTTTGCGCTAAGGAATCGCGCATTGCAAAATTCGTACGGTAATTTATCCCGTTGGGAGGTGTCAATATGTCGAGAGTATGCAGTATCTGCGGTAAGGGTCAGGCCAGCGGCAACAACGTCAGCCATTCCAACCGTAAGACCAGAAGAACGTTCAAAGTAAACGTGCAGAAAGTCTCTTTTATTCAGGACGGCAAGGAGAAGAACGGTTACGTCTGCGCCAGATGCCTGAAAAAAGCAGAACGCGCGTAAATCCCGCGCGTCCCCTTTAAGCGAAAATTGAGACTGCCTGTTCATCGGGCAGTCTTTTTTCGCGTATCTCTGTTTTTTCTTTTCTTAAAACAATCGGGAAATATTCCCGTAAGCAAGTTTTTCCGTCAGGCGGGGCGAAAGCCCCGCCCTTTTCATATCTTCAAAAAAGCGCGGCATTTCCTCCGCCCCCGCATAGAGCGGATTCTCCGTCCCGTCAAAGTCCGTACCGAGGGCGATGACCTCCTCTCCGCCCGTATCCACAATGTGCGCGATATGTTCGAAAATGCTCTTTTTTCCGAGAAACTCCCGCACGAAATTCACCCCGACGAGCCCGCCCGTATCGGCTATCCGTCTTATCTGCCCGTCGGTGAGGTTCCGTTTATGGCGCCAAACCGCCCGCGAAAGAGAATGACTGGCAATCACGGGCACGCGAAACGAAGAGGCCATCTCCGAAAGTTCGGATACTCCCTCGTCGGAAAGGTGAGAGACGTCCGCGAAAACGCCGCGGGAAAACAGCTCCTCCGCGACGCGGCGGCCGAAGGGTTTGAGTCCGCCCCTTTCCCCGCAGGGAAACCCCAGACAGTTTTCTTCGTTCCAGGTGAATCCGAACATCTTTATTCCCGCTGAAATCAGAAATCCCAGCCGAGAGAGGTTTTCCTCCAAAATTCCGCCGTTTTCAACCGTCAGAATCCCGCGTATGCCCGCCCGCTCCAACTCCCCTTTCGCGGCACAAAATGCGGCGATAAATCTTTGCGCCCGTTTCCACGGTTCCTTGGCGTCGGGCGGCGTAAACAATGCGAAGCACTGTAAAAAACAACCTCCCCCGACGAGCTTTTCAAGGGAGATCTGCGCGTTTTTCCTATGTAGAAATTCCGCTCCCCGCAAAGCGGTCGGGGCAGAAGAGCCGTCGGCGCCGCGGGCGGAAAACGTGTCCGCGCCCGCATATGGGGCATCGGAACATACGAGCGCATTTTCGTGCAAATCGGCAGAACGCGCGAACGCGTCCGCAGGTAGAACGGCGGAAGCCGTGAAAGAACTTGCGTGTGAGCCGACAGAACGTGTGGGCGCGTCCGTATACAGAGCTTCGGAAGCCGTATAATCACTTACATGCGGGTCGGCTGAATACGCGAGGGGGTTCGCGGGCGGAACCGCGGAATACAAAGACGCATTTTCGTTCAAGTCGGCAAAATACGCAAGTGCGTCCGCGGGCGGAATATCGGAAACCGTAAGGGTATCCGCGTGCAAATCGCCGTAAGGGATTCTATGGGAAGAAACGGGCAGGCGAAACAAAGTTTACGCCCGCGATTTGCGCTTAAAGAGGCGCAGAATGAGTCGGATTGCCTTCGGAGGTTTCAAACAAATGATTTTTGACATCTTTCTCCTTATTGACCGCGGCGAGGAGCACGCCCCTGTCGCAGTTTATTTCGGCGTTTTCGTCCGTTCCCACGTTGGAGATACCGCGGCAACAGCCGTAAAAAAGCGTCAGATCGTCCGTGGGATAGAACAGCCCTTTATTATTTATTATATGCGCGTCGCCGCCGAAAGGCAACAGGGAAACCGTCTTTCCCTTTATTCCCTTTAAGGCGAATTTACCCCTATGTGCGGAGAGAACGGAAGTATTCGTGACGAGCGAACAGGGCATGCCTTCCATGCACGCCCTGTAAAGGAGGTGGAGATTGCCGAGAAAGTGGTCCTCCCGTCCCCCTCCGCCGCCGTAAATTTCGATTTCCGAAATCGCTTTCTCCCTTGCAACGGAAAGCATTCTTTCGAGCGCGATTTCCCCGTCCGTTTCGTTCTTTTGTTCGGGAAAAATTTCTTTCGGGGGCGGGACGGGCATTTCCCGCGCGGAATCGAAATCGCCGAGGTTTTCGTCGATTTTCACCTTTCCTTTCGCCCAATCGTACGCGCCGTCCGCGCAATATACCAGCGCGTCGCGGGCGTCTATCTCCCCGCGGTAGGGTTCCCCGTTCAACAGAATGATTCCTTTCATTTCAGTTCTTTCTGAGCGCCTCTATCGCCTGCCGTCTGTCGGGCGCCTTAAATACGGCGCTCCCCGCCACCAGCACGTTCGCGCCTGCGGACTTGACTTCCGCCGCGTTCGAGGGAGAAATTCCGCCGTCGATTTCTATGTCGAAATTCCACCCGTTCTCCTCCGCCAAGGAGCGGAGTTCCCGCACCTTTTCGAGCACCTCCGGTATGAATTTCTGCCCCCCGAAGCCGGGGAACACGCTCATGACGAGCACCATGTCCGAAAGGGGCAAAACCTTCGAAATTGCCGAAACGGGCGTATCGGGATTGATGACCGCCCCGCACTTCGCACCCGCGTCCTTTATGAGCATGAGCGTGTCTTTTAAGCGCTCTTTACAGGCCTCGGCGTGGACGGTGACGATGTCCGCTCCCGCTTTGACGAAGCGTTCGACGTACTTTTGCGGCTCCACGATCATCAGGTGGCAATCAAGCGGGAGGGAGGTGATTTTCCTCAAATCCTCCACCATCTTGATCCCGAAAGTGATATTATTCACGAATACGCCGTCCATGACGTCGCAGTGTACGAGGTCGGCGCCGCTCTCTTCGAGAGATTTCACCTCTTCGCCCATCTTTGAAAAATCCGCCGACAGAATGGACGGCGCTATTTTTATCTCTTTCATAAACTCTCCTTGTAGCTGTTCTTTTCGATATACCCCGCGCGGAGCTGTCCGCACGCGCCGCCGACGTCCGAGCCGATCTGGCGTCGGAGAGTGGCGCTCAATCCCCCTTTTTCCAAAAATCCCAAAAAACGATACGCCTCTTTATCGCCCGTCGCCTTCAAGCTGCGCTCCTTCACCTCGTTGAGGCGAATGAGATTGACGTGGCAGGGTCTGCCTTTTAAGAGCGATACGAGCGCGCGGGCGTGCGCTTCGTCGCAGTTCTCGCCTTCGATGAGCGTGTATTCAAAATAGTATCTCCTGCCCGTCTTTTCAAAGTAATAGGCGCACGCCTTCAAAATTTCCGCGATAGAGTACGCCTTGGCGACGGGCATTACCCTTTGTCGGTCCGCGTCGTTCGTCGCGTGCAGGGAAACCGTCAGGTTAATGGGAATTCCTTCGTTTGCGAGCGCGTACATCTTCGGCACCAGCCCGCACGTCGAAAGGGAAATGTTCCGCGCGCTGATACAGATTCCGCCCTCCGCCGTGACGTTTTTCAGAAATTTCACCGTCTCGGCGTAATTGTCCAGCGGCTCGCCGCTGCCCATGAGGACGACGTTCGTCACCGCACGGCCGCCCTTTGCCTCCCCTCTATGCAGGGCGTTGACGACGAGAATCTGAGAGAGAATTTCCCCCGCGGAGAGGTTGCGGACGAGTCCGCCGAGCGTGGAAGCACAGAATTTACAGCCCATACGGCAGCCTACCTGCGTGGAGATACACTGCGTATAGCCGTATTTATATTTCATGAGCACGCCTTCGACGAGATTTCCGTCCGACAGAGAAAAGAGATATTTTTCCGTTCCGTCCGAGGAATAAAAGGTCTCCTTTATTCTGACGGGTTCGTCCTCGTATTCCTCCGAAAGCCGCGCCTTGAACGCGCCCGAAAGCGACGTGATATCGGAAATCCGCCTGCCCTGCATGAGCCCTTCGAAGAGCTGTTTCGCGCGGAATTTCTTTTCCCCGAGAGAGAGTACCTTCTCCTCCGTCTCCGCAAAGGACAAATCCTGTAAAATCTTTTTCATGCGTTCTTCCTTCTGAGTTTCGCTACGTAAAAGCCCGCGCCGAACGCTTGATCCGGCAGGAACTGCAACCCGAATTTCTTTTTTTCGTGCGGCAGGGGGCTGTCCGCCTCCGCCCGTTCAAAATTCGGGTTTGCTTTGAGAAATTCCCGCACGATTTCGTCGTTTTCCTCCCCGAACACCGAGCAGGTGGAATAATACAGCGTCCCGCCCGCCTTGACATAGCGCGAACACGCGGACAATATTTTGTCCTGCGTCTCTTTCAGGGAAACCAGATCCGTTTCCTTACGGAACAGCTTGATATCGGGATTTTCGCTGACCGTGCCGAAGCCCGAACAGGGAACGTCGCACAAAACGCCGTCGAATTTCTCCTCATATTCGGGACAGAACACCGAGCTGTCATGCTGCCGCTCGAATACGTTTTTCGCGCCCATGCGCTCCCTATACCGGCGAATGAGTTCCGCGCGGTGCGCGTGAAGCTCGAACGCGGTCACGCGGCCGCACTTTTTCGACAGCAGCACCGATTTCCCGCCCGGCGCCGCGCACGCGTCGAGGAGTTCGCCGCACGGCTCTATGACGTCGCAGATCGCCGCGCTCCCCACCGACTGAAACGTGTAGTCCCCCGCGTCGTAGCCCTCGTCGCGCGAAAAATGTTCAAACAGGTACATATGCGGGAAAGGAGCATCTATATGTTTTTTGGAAAGATATTTCTCTTCGTTTCTCTCGAAGCGCACGCTGACGCCCGCGCTCTTAGCGGCGGCAATCGATTCCGCGCGGGCGCCGTATTCCTTTCGGAGCTTTCCGAAAGCCCAAAGCGGCCACGACAGGCGAATCGCCGCGCCTTCGTCGCCCTTCGGAAGAGACGAGTCCGCTTCCTCGCGGGAAAAACGGCGCAAAAATGCGTTGACAAATCCCGAAACGCCGCTCTTGCCCAGCTTTTTACAGAGTTCTACCGCGGAATCGGTGACCATATACCGCGGCTTGTCCATAAAAAGCAGCATATACAGGGAAATTTTGAGGAGGGTGCGCACGGCGAGCTTGGGCGCCTTCGGCGCATAACGGCGGATACAGAAATCGAAATAGAGATCGTTTTCCAGAACGCCGTATACGATTTTTACCGTCCGCGCGCGGTTGATTTCCTCGATGTACGTATCCGCGATCGCCTGCTTTAAGTGCGCTCCCTCCGAATAGATTTTCGTCAGAATCTGATACGGGTCGTAAACGGGATTGCTCAGCATGAAAACACCTGTCCTTTTTTCACCTTGCGGCCGCTTAAAAAGTCGCTCCCTTTCATGCGTTTCCCGCCCGCCGCCTGCACTTCCGTCAGCTTCACCGCCCCGTCTCCGCAGGCCACCAAGAAACCCTGTTTCGGGCTGTCGGACAAAATTTCGCCGACTTTCGCGCCCTCCGTGCCCGCGGGGCGCGCCGCGATTTCGGCGCGGTAGACGTTGAGCTTTCCGCCCTCGATTTCCGCGAAGGCTTTGGGCTCGGGGTTCATGCCGCGCACCAGATCGACGATCTTTTTCGCGGGCAGGGAAAAGTCGATCTTCGCCTGCTCCTTATCGATTTTTCTCACGGCAAACGCCTTTTCTTCGTCCTGCTTTACCAGCGTATAGTTCCCGCTTTCGATGAGCGGCAGAGCCTTTACGATCGCCTCCGCGCCGAGGAGGGAGAGCCTTTCGGAAAGCTCGCCGAAGGTTTCCTCCGCGCCGATTTCCGTCTTTAAGGAGAGAAGCATGTCCCCCGTATCCATTCCGAGCGCCGTCTTCATGACGGTCACGCCCGTTTCCCTCTCCCCCGCGAGCACGCAGCTCTGAATGGGCGACGCGCCGCGATAGGCGGGGAGAAGGCTGGCGTGAATGTTCCACACGCCGAGGGGAAAGCTGTCGAGCGCTTCGAGGCTCAGCATCTGACCGTAAGCGCAGGTGACCATGACGTCGCCGCCGAGCGCTTTAAGCGCGGGGATTTCCTCGCGGAGCTTTGCGGGCTGAAATACGGGGATTCCGCGTTCGGACGCAAAGACCTTCACGGGGCAGGGCGTGAGGATTCCCTTTCTGCCCTGCGGCTTATCCGGCTGAACGACGACTCCGACGACCTCCCAGCCGCCTTCGAGTATCCTTTCGAGGGGCTTCACCGCAAACGACGGCGTGCCCGCAAATACGATTTTCATGAGGTCTTTCCCTCCTCAGTCCGCGGCTTCGATGTGCTGCGCTTTGTCGATATATAAAATCCCGTCGAGATGGTCGAGCTCATGGCAGATGGCGCGCGCGAAAAAGCCCTTCGCGGAAAGCGTCTGCTCCTTGCCGTAGCGGTCGAGATAGGAGAGCTTTACTTTCATGGGACGGGAAACCACGCCGCGCTTGCCGCGCACCGAAAGGCAACCCTCCCAGCCGCACTGCTCGCCCTTCTGTGCGGTGATTTTCGGATTGATAAACTCGAAAAATCCCTCTTCGACGTCCACGACGACGACGCGGCGGAGAACGCCGACCTGCGGCGCCGCCAACCCCGCGCCTTCCTCCATGCGGACGGTGTCCTTCATGTCGTCCAGAAGCTGCCACAGCCCCTCGTCGAATTTTTCCACCGCAAAGCATTTTTTGCGGAGCGTTTCGTCGCCTACCTGTACTACGTTTCTGATTGCCATTTCGATACTCCTTTATTTTTAAGAAAGATTGGTCGGGTTTTCCTCCACCGATACGAGCACGTCGCGCGTTCTTGCCGCCGCGCAGGCGTCGTATACAGAGGGAAGAACGGACGTATCCGCCAGCCGCATCAGCACCTGATAGCGGAATTTATTCTGAATGCGTTTAATGGGAGCGTGCATTTTGTTGAAAAACAAAAATTTTTCCGCGTTTTCCGTATACAGTCTTTCCAGCGAAAAATATACGTTTCTGAGCGCTTCCACCGTCTTTTTATTGTCCTCGCCCGTGACCAGCACCCGCACGATTTTGGAAAAGGGCGGGAACATCGTCGCCGCGCGAAGGGAAATTTCGTTGCGGTAAAACCCTTCGTAATCGTAAGCCACCGCATAGCGCAAAACGTCGTTTTCGGGACTGAACGTCTGCAATACCACCCTGCCCTTTTCCTCCGCGCGGCCGCTCCGCCCCGCAACCTGCGTGATGAGCTGGAACGTGCGCTCCCCGCTGCGGTAATCGGAAAAATGCAGGCTCATGTCCGCGTCGAGAATCCCCACGAGCGTCACCGACGGGAAATCGTGCCCCTTGGCGATCATCTGCGTCCCGACGAGGATATCCGCGCGCTTCTCCCCGAACGCCTTCAATATCTTATAATGCCCCTCTTTGCCGCTCGTCGTATCGTTGTCCATGCGGAGAATTTTTGCGGAAGGGTACAGCTTCTGCAAATCCGCCACGATTCTTTGCGTGCCCGTCCCCGCATAGGACAGTTTATGCCCGCCGCAGTCGGGACATACCGTCGGAACGCGGTACTTCGCGCCGCAGTAATGGCATTTCAGGCAGTCCTCGTCCTTATGATAGGTGAGCGACACGTCGCACGCCTCGCACTTCGCCACATAGCCGCATTCCTTACAGATGACCGTCTGGGAATACCCGCGGCGGTTGAGAAACAAAATCGCCTGATTCCCCTCCGAAAGACATTTGCCGAGCTCGTCTTTGAGTACGGAGGAAAACGCGGAATTGTTCCCCCGCCTTACCTCCCTGCGCATATCCGCAATCGTGATTTCCGGAAGCGGCTTTTGATTGATTCTCTTATCCAGCCGTATGAGATTGAATTCTCCGTCCACCGCCCTTTTATAGGTATCCACCGCGGGCGTCGCGCTGCCGAGAACCAGCTTACAGCCGTTATGCTTCGCCCGAAGATACGCCACGTCGAACGTGTTATATCTCGGCGCCGTCTCGCTCGAATAGCTGGAATCGTGCTCCTCGTCCACGATGATGACGCCGAGGTTTTCCAGCGGCGAAAATACGGCGCTCCGCGCGCCGATGGCGATTTTCGCCTCCCCCGAACGCATTCTCCACCATTCGTCGAACTTCTCCCCCGCCGACAGGCCGCTGTGCATGATCGCCGCGTTCCGACCGAACCGCGCGCGGAGCTGGGACAGCATCTGCGGCGTCAGAGAAATTTCGGGAACCAGAAATATCGAGCTTTTGCCCTCTTTCAGGCACTCCGCGATCAGCGTGAGGTAAATTTCCGTCTTGCCGCTCCCCGTCACGCCGTGCAAGAGCTGGACCGTCCGTCCGTCCGACTTTATCTTCTCCACCGCCGCCCTTTGGTCCGCGGTGAGGACGTGCTCGGCCGAAGCGCTCTCCATGCCCTTATACGGGTCGCGGAGAATCTGCTCCTTGGCGACGGATACGTAGCCTTTCTTTTCGAGCGCCGACACGCCGCCCGGAAACAGGCCGTTCAAAAATCCGCATTCCGTCTTTCCGTTCTTTTCGAGGTATTCCGCCGCGCCGATCTGGTTTTTCGCCGTCCTCGAAAGTTTCATTTCCGAGAGCGGGACGAGGAGAGAGGCGTAATTCTTTTTGAGTTCCCTCACCTTCCCCGCGCGCATTTCCGAGGGCAGAAACAGCCTTAAACAGAGCGCCATGGGCACGCGGTACCGCGCCGCCAGCTTGCCCGCCAAAGCCAAACATTCCGTGTTGAGGGCGGGGCGTTCGTCGGGACAGGGAAAGGCGCGTTTGAGCTTTTCCGTCGGACAGTCGGAAGTCTCCTTCAAGCGCATGACGAAACCGGGGACGACCTTTCCGCCGAAGGGCACCCGAACACGGCTGCCCGCCTGCGTTTCGTCCCCGCACAGATAATCGTATATCCTGTCCGTCTCGCCCGAAGCGATATCCACGATGACTTCCGCTATCATAAATTATCCCGATTTTTCGCCGTAAAAATGATCTGAAACGCCGCGCAAAGCCCCTTTTTTTCTCCGATGTCCAAAAACACGGATTGCCCCGATTGAATCGAGGCAACGCGAAAATATACATTTTTAAGGCCAAGCCTTTGTCCGTTGTTCCCTTTTCGTCCGTCAATCCTTGGCGATGACGACTTTGCCTTCCGCAATATCCTTGCAGGCGGCCAAAAGCTCTTTGTCCATGCCCGTAAAATCGCGGATGCCGCGGCTCTTTTCCGCCTCGATGATCTGGCGGGCGCGCTTGGACGCCACCACGCACAGCGCATAGCGGCTCACGGGTTCTTCCTCCGTTCCCAAATCGCGGATCAATACATCCACAGCAGGTTCGTTTATCATAATTTCACACTCCTTTAAGCCTTATCGGTTCTTTTCTTTATCGATGATTTCTTCCAGCTTGCTTTCCGCGCCGTCCAGCGCGTCGTTGACTACGATGTAATCGTATTCGTCCTTTTTGGAAAATTCGTATTCCATTCGCGAAAGCCGACGTTCGATCTCCTCGTCCGTCTCCGAATTCCGACCCTTTAAGCGCCTTTTCAGCTCTTCCTCCGACGGCGGGACGATCATGACGAGAACACATTCGGGAAACGCCTTTTTCGCGTTCAGAGCGCCCACCACGTCGATTTCCAGAATGACGGATTTCTCTTTCAGAGCCTCTTTCACGAACGATTTCGGCGTGCCGTAGAAATTTCCGAAATGCTCGTCGTATTCGAGAAAATCGCCCTTTTCTATACGGCTCAAAAATTCTTCTCTCTTCAAAAAGAAATATTCCCGTCCGTCCCGTTCGCCTTTCCGCGGCGCCCGCGTCGTGCAAGACACCGATTCAATCAGGTCCTTCCTGCGGGCCAAAAGCGCCTTCACCAGCGTGCCTTTGCCCACTCCCGAAGGCCCGGAAATTGCCATCAGAATATTTTTCATACGTGATTCCTTTCTGCAAATGCGGATTGCGCCTTTATTCCAGGTTCTGCACCTGCTCCCGCACCTTCTCTATCTCGTTCTTCAACGCCAGACCCGTCCGCGTGATTTCGATATCGTTGCTCTTGGAACAGGTCGTGTTCGCTTCCCGATTGAACTCCTGAACCAGAAAGTCCAGCTTCCGCCCCACGATTCCTTCCTCGCAAATCGAGCGGAACTGGGAAATGTGCGAAAACAGTCTCGTCAGTTCTTCGTCAATGTTGCTCCTATCCGCAAAGACGGCGACCTCCGTGAGCAGCCTGCCCTCGTCCGCGTTCGCGTCTTTAAGGTATTCCCGAACCCGTTCTTCGAGCTTTTTGCGGTACTCCTCCGCCACCTTCGGCGCGCGGGCCGCGATTTCTTTCGCGAGCGCCTCTATCGAGTCCATTCTCGAAAGCATATCCGCTTTGAGCTTCTCGCCCTCCGTCCTCCGCATGCGGTTGAGATTGTCGAGCGCCTCTGAAAGCGCCTTTTTCAATGCGGAGAGGAGCTCCTCGTCCGCGGCGGCCTGTTCGTCCTGCTTCAATACGTCGGGAAAGCGGAGCACGGAGGTCAAAGTCACGTCGTCCGCCAAAGCGGGAAAAGCCGCTTTCAGCGCCGTCGCCGCCGCCACGTACGACGCGGCGAGCTGCATGTCGGGCACGAGCGCCGCGGGGCGTTCCCGTTTGTCCTTACACGACACGAACACGTCCGCGTGACCGCGGGTGAGCTTCTCCCTGACGAGCGTGCGGATGACGTCCTCATACGCGGTAAAAATCCTGGGCGCCTTCACCGATACGTCGAGATAGCGGTTATTCACCGTCTTGATTTCGCAGGTCAGTTCGATGCCGCCCTCTTTGTATTCGCCTTTTCCGTAACCCGTCATGCTCAGCATAGCCGTTTTCCCCGTCTTTTGAAGTTCTTACTATTATAGCAGATTTTTTCCGAAATTTCAAGCGGCAACGGCGGAATTTGCAATTTTTTGTCTCAACTTTTTTCGCCTTTTCCCAAAAGCGACGCAAACTCCGCTTCGTCTATCACCCGTATCCCGAGTTTTTGCGCCTTTTCCAGCTTGCTCCCCGCATCCGCGCCCGCCACGACCAGCGTCGTCTTGGAAGTCACGGCGCTCTGGCAGGTACCGCCGAGCGATTCGATGAGCTTCTGCGCTTCGCTGCGCTTATAATTGGAAAGCGTCCCCGTGAGGACGACCGATTCGCCGAAGAACGGACCGCCCGTCGCCGCCGCTTCCGCCTCTTTGGGTTTCACGCCCGCCGCGGCGAGCGCGTCCAGCTCTTTGAGATTCTCCTCGTCGGAAAAATAGCCGAGAATGTTCTTCGCCGTGATCTCCCCGATATTTTCGAGAGAAAGCAGTTCCTCCTCCGTCGCGTTTTTCAGGTTTTCCGTTGTCTTGAAGCGCTTGGAAAGGTCCTTTGCGGCCACCCTTCCCACGCCGTCGATTCCGACGGCGTAAATGAAGGCGTCGAACGAAGGCGTTTTGCTCTTTTCTATCGCGCCCAGAAGGTTGGAAATTTTCTTCTTCCCGAAGCCCTCCAAATCCTTCAAATCCGAGGGCGTCAGGCGGTAGAGGTCAGAAAAATTCCTTACCCCCTTCTTATCGATGAGAAGATAGGCGGTGCTCTCCGAAAAGCCGTCGATGTCCATGGCGTTCTTGCCCGCGAAATGGTCGAGCTTCGCCGCTATCCTCGGACGGCAGGAACGGTTGGGGCAGAAGATATGCGCGCCCGTTTCCGTGAGCGGCGTGCCGCACGCGGGGCAGACCGTCGGCTTTTCGATTTCCCGACTGTCCTCGGAGTGCTCCGTCGCGCCGAGAATTTCGGGGATGACCTCGTTGGAGCGGCGAATGAGCACGCGGGAACCGATTTTCACGTTTTTGCGCAGAATGTCCCCGTAGTTGTTCAGGGTCGCTTTGCGGATCGTCGCGCCGCCGAGCTCTACGGGTTCGAGCAGGGCGAGAGGGGTAAGTTTTCCCGTCCTTCCCACCTGCCAGACGACGTCCTCGACCTTCGTCGTCACTTCCTCCGCCTCGAACTTGAACGCCATCGCCCAGCGGGGGAATTTATCCGTGTACCCCATCGCTTCCCGCACCGCGGGAGAGTTGACCTTGATCACCGCGCCGTCCGTCAGAACGTCTATCGTCTTGCGCTCCACCTCTATCTCGTCCACCGCCGCGCGCACGTCGTCTTCCGTCCTGCAAACGCGGAAATAGGGAAACACCTTGAATCCCTCTTTCACGAGAAAATCGTGCGCCTGCGTCTGGGAAAGCTCCGCGCCGTCCGACATGTAGTTGATGTCGTAAAAATAGATGTCGGGCTTGCGCTCCGCCGTGATCTTCGGATCGAGATTGCGTATCGCGCCCGCCGCCGCGTTCCGCGCGTTTTTCAGCGGCTCCGCCGCCCGTTCGTTATACTTTTTGAGGACGGACAGACGAATGACCGCCTCTCCGCGGACTTCCAGCGTCCCTTTATAGGAAATGCGCATGGGATAGGATTTTATCGTCAGCACCTGCGCCGTCACGTCCTCTCCCGCCACGCCGTTCCCCCGCGTCGTCGCGCGGAGAAATTCGCCGTTTTCATAGGTGAGACAGACCGTGAGACCGTCGAATTTATATTCCACCGTGTATTCCGTCTCCCCGCCCGCGACTTTGGAAACGCGGGTGAGAAACGCCGAAAGCTCCTCGTCCGTCACCGATTTGTCCAAACTGTAAAGGCGGGCGATGTGCTCGTGGCGAACAAATTCCTTTATCGGCTCGCCCCCCACCCGCCGCGTGGGGCTGTCGGGATAGACTTCCCCGCTCGTCTCTTCCAGCTTTTTCAGTTCGTCGTACAGGGCGTCGTACTCCTTGTCCGAAACGCTGGGATTATCCAAAACGTAATATTCGTACGCCCATTTATTCAGAATGTCGGTGAGTTCTCTCTGTCTGTCCATATAACGTTTTTCCTTATCCGTTCTTTACCGTCAGGGGCGCAAGCGCCGCGGAAAGCTGTTTGATGCCCAGATTGGCAAATGCAATGTCCAAAATCATGTTGGCGCCCGCGCCGCGCATGCCCACGATCGTCCCTTCCCCGAATTTGGGGTGGGACACCTTTACCCCCACGCGGAACGCGGAAAGATCCTTTCCGCCCTCCTTGGGTTTGCCCGCGGAACTGCCCACGCCGCCGTAAGTAAACGCCCCCGTCGATTTCTTCGCATAGGAGGAACCGTACGCGCTCCCGTAAGACGAACCGCCGTTCCAAGCGCTCCTTTTCGGCGCGGAGTTCTGTCTGTCGCCGTAAGAGACATACGACGAACCGTAAGAAGAATTGTAGCCGCGTCCCTGTCCGGAATATCTCCCCGCGCCGTAGGCGGAATTTCCGTAAGATTCGGGATCGTCGTCCGCGAAATAACCGTCGTCCGAACCGCCGTACAAAGGACGGGGGCGGGACTCTCTCGGAAGTTCCAGCTCCGAGGAGAGCTCCTTCAAAAAGCGGGAACGCATGGTCGGCTCCCGCTTGCCGTAGAGATAACGGCTCTTGGAGCGGGTGAGATACAGCCGCTCGCGGGCGCGGGTGATGGCGACGTACATCAGGCGGCGTTCCTCTTCCAGCTCGTCCTCGTCGTTGTCCGCGCGGGAGGTCGGCATTACGCCGTCCTCCATGCCGCACACGAACACGCAGCGGAATTCCAGCCCCTTCACCGAGTGAATCGTCGCCAGCGTCACATAGTTGCCCTCGTCCATGTCGTCCGTATCCGAACTCAGCGTGACCTGATTGAGATAATCGGTCAGCGTCGTGCCCGGATTCAGGCGGCAGTATTCGTCCACCGAATTGATAAATTCGTCGATATTCGCCCGCTTGTTGATGCTTTCGTCGCTGTCGTCCGCATACGCCGCACGCATACCCGTATCGTCCACGATCCGACGCACCAGCTCGTTCACGGGAACGTCCTGACTGTCCACGATCCAGCCCTTTACCTGCTCCGCAAACGCCGTCAATTTTTGCTTCGTACCCGCGGAAAAGCCCATGGAATCCGCGTCCAACAGCGCGTCGTATACGGAAAGCTCCGTTTCATAGGCATAATTTTCCAGAGCCTCCACCGTCTTTGCGCCGATTCCGCGCTTGGGGAAATTGATAATCCGAACCGCCGCTTCGCTGTCGAACGGATTGTTGACCAGCCGCAAATACGCCAAAAGGTCCTTGATTTCCTTGCGCTCGTAGAACTTGAAACCGCCGAACACCTTATAGGAAATTCCGTCGGAGGTAAATTCCTGTTCGAACGACCGCGTCAGAGCGTTGAGCCGCATCAGAATGGCGAAATCGGACAGTTTATATCCCCTGTTCAAAAGCCCCGCGATGGTATGGGCTATGTAGCGGGCTTCTCCGCTCTCCTCCTCCGCCTCGAACACCTGCGGCTTTTCGCCTTCGGCGTTCTCCGTCCAAAGCGTCTTGTCCTTGCGGTTGCCGTTATTGTGAATGACCGTATTGGCGAGCTTTAAAATACTTTTCGTCGATCGGTAGTTTCTTTCCAGCTTGAACGTCCTCGCCTTGGGATAGGATTTCTCGAAATGGAGAATGTTTTCGATCTTCGCGCCCCGCCAACCGTAAATCGACTGGTCGTCGTCCCCCACGGCGAAAAGGTTTCCGTGTACGGACGAAAGGAGCTTCACGATTTCAAACTGCACTTCGTTGGTATCCTGAAACTCGTCCACGAGTATGTAGCGGAACCTTCCGCCGAGATACTCCCGCGCTTCCTCGTTCCGCTTTAAGAGCTTTCTCGTTTCATTGAGAAGGTCGTCGAAATCGAGGGAGTTGTTCTCCTTCAAATGCGCCTGATAGCGGGCATAGACCTTCGTCACCTCGTCTATATCCCGCTCCTTCGCGTTCTCCTCCGCGTATTCCTCGGGAGAAAGCCCCAGCATTTTCGCGTTGGCGATATGAAATTTGACGTTTTTCAGGAATTTTTCGTCGTCGAAATCGCACTCCTGAAAGGATTTTTTGATGATATTCGCGCGCTCCGTCTCGCTGTATATCGAAAAATTCGGCGTCAGCCCCGCCTCGGAAGCGTACATGCGCAGAATCCGCACGCACATGCTGTGAATCGTACAGACCCACATCCCCTGCGCGTCCACGATGCGCGCGATGCGTTCCTTCATCTCGTTCGCCGCCTTGTTCGTGAACGTGATCGCGAGGATCGCTTCGGGCGGGACTCCCTTTTCCGCTATCAGATAGGCGATGCGGGAAGTCAGCACCCGCGTCTTGCCGCTTCCCGCGCCCGCCAGCACCAGAACGGGACCCTCCGTCGCCAGCACCGGCTTTATCTGTTCTTCGTTCAAATTGTCGAGTATATCGCGTATTTCCGTCGTCTGATTCATAAAATTATTATAACATACCGTCTGCCTTTTGGCAAGCGGATTCATCCTTTCGGGGCATATTCCCGCCCCTCTTTTCGCGGCACTTACGCTTTCTTCGCCGGAAACTCGAACTCGCTTTCCCTGCGGAAACGCTCCAAGGCACGCAGATATTTTTCGCTTAAAGAAAGCGTGTAGCGCTGTTTCTCCTCATACGACAGCGTTTCGTAATACTCGCGGTCGGTCAACCTGCCGATGGCGTCGCTCACTTCCCCTTCCGTCGTCAAAAGCGCCTTGACTTTAAGATAAAATGCGTCCTCTTTCTCCCCCGACAGGGACGCGGAGACGCGGCTCTTGAAATATCTTCCCGCTTTGCTTTCGTTCAAACCCTGCTCTTTCGCTTTTTCCATTTGTGCGTTCAGATCTTCCATGCACTCGTTCCAGAAACCGCTCTTCATGCGGCTCTTGGCCTGACGTGCAAGGCCTCTTAAAGTGCGCTGCTGTGCCATTGTTTTGTATTTCACCTCTCCAACGTATTTTTTCTGTCTTTTTATCCTTTTTTTCGCCTGTTTTCGACACGCTTCGGCATTTTTTGCAAACAAAAAAGCTCACACTCTCTCGCGTGAGCTTTCTTCTTTCGTTAGTTCTTGTTTCTCTTTCTGGCGGCTTCGGACTTCTTCTTTCTTCTCACGGAAGGCTTTTCATAAAATTCCTTCTTTCTCAGATCGCCGATGATGCCGTCGCGGGAGCACTTTCTTTTGAAACGGCGCAATGCGCTTTCCACGTTCTCGTTTTCTCCGACTTTAACCGTAGACATTCCTCTCAACCCTCCTTCGCCTCAGGCACTTTTTGGTAGGCTTCTTCGTTTTTTAAGCTACTCTGTTATTATATCAGCCGGACAAAGTTCTGTCAAGTCTTTTACCCCGTTTTTTCCAACCTTTTTCCCCGATTTTTTCGCTCGGATTTTTTTCCGAAAAAACGGAAAGCCGTCTTCCGATTTTTGCTCAGTCGAGCGGCTCGAAATCCTCCGCGCCGTGCTTACAGAGCGGACAAATATAATCCTCGGGAAGGTATTCCCCTTCATAGACAAAACCGCAGATTTTACATATCCAGCGCTTTACCTTTTTCTCCCCTTCCGCTTTCTTCGCCTCGGGCTTGGGTTTGATGTGCGCAAAATAATAATCGTACGTCACCGACGGCTCCGCGGAAAGCACTTTCGCTTCCGTAATCTCCGCCACGAACAGCGTGTGCGTTCCGTAATCCAGCGCGTCCACCACTTTCGCGGAAATCAGCGCGTTGGTATGCTCGGGGACATAGTAAAGTCCGTTCGCGCTCCTCGGATATTCCTTGCCCGCAAATTTGTCCGTGTCGCGCCCGCTGCAAAATCCGAACTGCTTGAACACCTCGAACGGCGCGCTTTCCGTAAGTACGGATACGTTGAATACTCCCGTCTTTCGGATCATCTGCTCCGTATAATTGAGTTTATTGACGTATACCGTAATCCGCTTGGGCGTCTCCGTAATCATCGAGACCGTATTCACGATACAACCGTTATCCTTCTCCCCGTCCTTCGCGCTCAGAACAAACAATCCGTAAGTCAGTTTGAACATCGCTTCATTTTCAATCTTGTTTTCCATAACTTCATCTTCCTTTATTAAGATTTAATCTTGATTTTATTATACGCCTATTGCGGCGATTTGTCAATAGTATACGGAAAAATAGCGGAAAAAATTTTCTCCAATGGAAATTATTCCCTGTCGGCGAAAGAATATTTATAGAGCAATTCGTCGAGATACTCCAAAGAGGCTTTGAGTTCTCTTTCCTCGCGATAATCGTCCTTGTAGACTTCTATGAGCAGGGGTCCCGAAAAGCCCGCTCCGTCCAAACGTTTGAGGAGTTCGGGAAAATCGAAGCGGCCCTTTCCCGGCAGACAGATTTTTCCGTTTTCATCTATATCGGAGACATGCACATGTTTCAAGCGCCCCGCCGTCTCCCGAATATACATGGGATAAGGATAAGCGGAGATACGGGCCTGTTTGACGTCCAGCACGGCGCAGAGCCCCGGGCAGGTTTTCAAAAGGGAACGAAAGACTCCGGGACGGTTATAAATCGCCCACTCCACATTTTCGAGACAGAGGCAAACGCCGTAATTTTTGCAGAAATCGGAAATTTCTTCAAGCGATTTTCCCCACGCCGCGGGTCTGTCGTTCCCGCCCGAACGCGTCGCTCGCTTGATGCGCGCGATTCCGTGAAAGGTATAATATTCCGCGCCGAGCGCCCGCGCCGTCTCCATCGTTTTCCCCAGCCAGGAAAAAGCGTCTCCTTTCACGCGGGGATGATCGGAAAACAATTGCGGCTCGAACTGCGTATTCAGAACGTGCACGGAATGAACGTTTACCTTCCCTTTTCGGGAGGCGAGAAATTCCCCGAACTTCCCGTCGTATTCCGAAAAGGAAGTGAGAAACACCTCCGCCGTCCTTACGCCCATGGTGTCCAAAAGCGGAAGCGCCTCCTCGTTATTTTTTCTCGAAAACAAAGACGCCGTAGAAATTCCCGTCCTCATCTTTTCACCTCTTATCGTTTATCGTTCCGAGCGGGCATGGGGCCGTACGTCGTCATACAGGCGCCGACTCCCTCCTCGGAAAAACTTTCAAAAAATCCTTCCGCGGATGCAAGCCCGGCTCCTTCTTCCGCTTTGAAGTCCGCCGTCGGCTCCAACCGCCCGAAGACGGCCGATGGCTCGGGGCCGTTCGGTTCGGACTCTCCCGCCGATTTCTCTGTCGGCACCGTTTCTCCGGTTTTCGGGTTCCGCGTCTGTACCGCTCCGCCCGAAGTTTTCGCGGTTCCGGAATCCCTCAGCGCCGCCGCCACCGACGCCGCCGCCATAATCGCACAGCCGACGCCCAGCGTCCACGTCCAGCCGACTTTTCCCGCCGCCAGAGAAAACAGTACACCCGCCAACGATTCCAGACTGAGCAAAATCGCCGTAAGAGAAGGCGAGACGCGGCTCTGCGCAAACGTCTGGACGATATACGCATAGGCCGAGCTGAGCGCTCCCAAATAGATGACCGCGGGGAGACTTACGCTCCAATCGATAAAGGCAAAATTCTGCCGTTCGAACAAAAGCGCCCCGAACAGTCCCATAAGCCCCATCGTCAACATCTGCACCGCATTGAAATTAAAAACGTTGATGTCGTTCGCAAAGCGGTCCACCAAAATAATTTGCACCGCAAAGCAGCAGGCGCAGAGCAACGTGAGCGCATCGCCGCGGTTGAAATTCAGGTTCGAACCGCGGAAGTCGAACAAAAAGAACATGCCGACGAGAAAAATCAGCGCATTAAACAGCGGGCGCCATTGGAATTTTTTGCGCAGAACGCAATAGATGATCGGCACGAATATGACATAGGCCCCCGTCAGCATACCGCTCTTTGCCGTATCGGTATACAACAGCCCCTCGGACTGGAACGCAAAGCCACAGAAATTCACCGCTCCCACGATAATCCCCGTCCATACTTCCTTCTTTCCGATTTTCGAATACCCCTTCGTGCGGAAAAGACAGAGCCGCAAAACGAAAAGAATTCCCGCCGCCAACAGAAAACGCACGGCCAGCATGGTGAAAATACCCATGCTTCCCGTCAGCGCGTCGTCCGTCGCGATGATTCCGTAACCCCAAATGAGTGTAACCGACAGCAATAACCCGATACAGAGAAATTTCAGTCCCCTTCCCGTCTTATCCGTCACCTTTTTAATGATCTTCATTTTCTTGCTCCTCCTTCCCGTCTCCGGTTATTTTTATTTTTCGGGGAAATTTTTCCGTCGAAAAAGGTGCGCCCGTTCTCCTTGCGCACCTTTCCCCTGTTTTCTTTCCGATTATATCATACTCCCCTGCCCGTTGTCAAATATCTTTGAATATCATTTTTGAAATTTTATTCTTTTTGTCTATCAATTATTCTAAAATGCTAAACAATATTTTTGAATAAATTGCTTAAAAAATAAGGTATATGATTAAGCCCGCATATAAATTTATGCAATTCATAAAAAGTAAAAAACATTTTCGGAAACAAGAAAATGTTTATCCAAAAATGTTACAAGGAGCCGAAAACCGTTTATATATAATGAGAAAGGAGAAAAGAACGATGGATAAAAAAGTTTCGGAATTGCTCAACGCACAAATCAACAAGGAATTTTATTCCGCATATCTCTATCTCGATTTCGCAAATTATTTCGAGCGGAGAGGACTTTCGGGGTTCGCGCACTGGTACGAAGTTCAGGCTCAGGAGGAACGCGACCATGCGATGCTATTTTACCGCTATCTTCTCAATAACGGAGAAAGCGTAACGCTGGGGATCATAGACGCGCCCAAGACGGAAGGAAAAAGGGACTTAGACGTGCTGGAAGCCGCTTTGGCGCACGAAAAATATGTCACAGCGCTCGTCAACGACATTTATGCGGCCGCTTACGCCGTCAAGGATTTCCGCACGATGCAGTTTCTCGACTGGTTTGTAAAAGAACAGGGCGAAGAGGAAAAGAATGCCTCCGACCTCATCACAAAAATGCAGTTGTTCGGCTCCGACGCAAAGGGACTTTACATGCTGGACAACGAGCTGAAAGCCCGCGTCTATTCCGCGCCGTCCTTAGTGCTTTGACTTAAATAAACAAATCGCCTGCCGAAAATTTTTCGGCAGGCTTTTTTTATTCGCTCATCAGTTGAGAAATGACGTCCAAAATTTTGTCGTGACAACCGCCGCAGCCCGTCGAACATTTCGTCAGGCGCTGCACTTCTTCGAATTCTTTGTCCACGTCGTCGAAACGCGCATGGGTATGTAACGCTTTCTCTATATCCGCCACCGAAACCTGCTTACAATTGCATACGATTTGATTTTCCATATCGGTTTGCTCCTTACTTCGTTTTTTCTGCCCGTATTATACCACTTTTTTTCGTTTTTGTCAACAATACGGAAGGCGACTTTCCGCCGCCTTCGCTATTTCCTGTGAACCTGATATTCTCCCTTTTCCCCGTCGTAAGACGCGACCAAAATATCGTTCAGATCCCGCCTGGAACGGATATTCAGCCGCTCGAACACCTCCTCCACCGAAACGCCCAGGTCACGGATTACCCGATACTGCGGTTTTCCGTTGACGATGACGTAATCGGGCGGACATGCGCTCTCCTCTTTCTTCCCGAGATCTTTGAGCACTGTCGGGCGCTGACCGCTTTTGGGCAGAATGCTCAGTTTTCCCGTCGTCTCGAACAGCGCAAAGGCAATGTCGTTCACGTCGAAAAAATTCTTCTCCCGAGCCATGCCCAACACGTCCTCCACGTCCAGCTTGGACTTCTTTAAGTTTTCGTAATTGAATTCTCCTTCCTCGATAATCGTCAGAACTTCTCCTTTCAAAAATTTCCGAAACGGACGCTTGCGCTCCATCAGATCGAGAACGAGACTCAGCACGCAATAGACAGAAATGGCGATGAGAAAATGATAAAAAGGCTCCTCCGTCTCCGTGCTCCACTCCGCCGCGATGGATCCGATGGAAATCCCGACGACATAATCGATAAAACTCAGCTCCGCAATTTGCTTTTTGCCGAGAATTTTCGTCACGATGAATAAAAACGCGAACGACGACAACGAAAATACCAGCACTTTGACTACATTTTCCATATATCGCAGTATCCGCCGTTTTCTTCCGAATTATGCCCGCGCTCTACTTCAATTTTTTGAACAGTCTCGCGCTCCAAAATTCCATGCCCAATTCCTCGATATAAAAATGAAAAATTTTCCGCCAATCTTTTGTCGCCGTACTCAAAAAAATATATTCCGTCCCCTCCTCTTTCAGGCGTTCCTCCAAAAATTCGTACAGCGACCGTCCTATGCCCATGTTCCGATACTCGGGAACCACGTAAATTTCTTCGATTTCAAAATATTCCGTCCCGTCGGCCGCCACCGACGAAGCGTTTTTCAGATATTCCTTCCCGCCGAACAGATATCCGACCGTCTCGCCCCCGCGTTCGGCCGTAAAAATTCTTCGGCCTTCGATATCGCCCCTTTCGTTTTTTCGGTATCCGTAACAGCTGTTTTCCCGCTCCCAAGCCTCCGAAAGTGCGAGAAGAGCTTTTAGCGCCGCCTCTTCCCCCGTCGCCTCACGGATTTCCGTCTCCGATTCGAGTTCGGAAAGCATTTCGAGCAACTTATCGTCCGAAAGATCCTCTCTCGCCGACGCCAGCTTTCCGTAGGCAAGTTTATCGTGATGTATGGTCATTGACTTCCTCCTCCTTTTTTCCCTTTGCGCCGCAGCGCGGGAAGCTCGTCGTACATGCGCTCGAACAGCCTTTGAAGCAATTCTTTATCGTCCACGTCCTCCACCAACAGCATCTCCTTTGCGCCCTCGTAGGGAGGTTCCGACGGCGCGGAGGGAAGCAGCGCTTTCGCGGAGTCGGTCGCTTTACCAAAAAACGCTCGTCGCAGATATATGCCGCGATTTTTCCGCGATAATACAAGAGATACTCCCCCATCATCGGACGGCAGGAAACGTCCTCTAATCCCGAAAGCTGTTCCAAAATATAATCGACGTATTCCTTGCTCGAAGCCATTATCTTTCCTCCCGTCGATTTCATTATAACATTTATCCGCGCAAAAGACAAGCCCCTTTTTCAAAAAAACGCAAAACCGCAAACAAGGGGCGGGCCGTTCCCGCACGGAACGGCCCGCCTTTTTAAGCTATTTTACTCTGCAAAGCGTCGTCAAGGTCTCAACGTTATGTTCTGATTTCAAAAAAACCTCCCTCACTTCTTTCCCGTCTTTATAAACCGGAAAATTAAACTTTATTGATTTTAACGGACATTCA
>CAJFQM010000007.1 GCA_904419075.1 uncultured Clostridia bacterium | reverse complement strand
ATCCAATGGACAAGATTGTTTTGCCCAAGTATGATAAGAGGGTAGGAATGCCGCTCACGCGCGTGGAAGAAAGGCACTTGCTTGACGAACTGCAACGGACGGGCAGCATTTATGCGCAGGCGCTCGTATTCCTTCTGTATACGGGCTTACGCGTCGGAGAACTGGCGTCTGTGACCATGGAAGGGGATTGGGTGCGCGCTGTATCGTTGAAGGGCAGAAAGGGCTTAAAAGACAAAATACGGCGTATTCCCGTATCACCCAATCTGAAGCGCTTTTTACCGCTCATTCGGACAGACGAGATTGTAAAGCTGAGCTCGGATGCCATTGCACGCCACGTGAAAGATTACTTTGAAGGGCATCGCACGCACGATCTGCGTCATACTTTCATCACGCGCGCGCAGGAAGTTGCTATCCGCAGAGAGATCGTTTCTTTGTGGGTGGGGCACGCTCCCGATTCGAGCGTCACGAGCTTAATTTATACCCACTTGGAATTCAACGAGCAGCTACAGCTGGATGAGATTGCAAAGTTTGATTATGTCCCGTAAACGGTCTGAAAAAATGTAAAAACATAGAATTTATTCCCCAAAACTTTCCCCAAAGGCGGTGTTTCACGGATTTTAGCCCAAAATTTTGTGAATTTGGCGTGTTAAAATCAAACATTTAACATTTTGTTTTTTGGGGAATATAGAGAGGATGAAAGACGTAAAAAAGACAAAAAGAAAAAACCACGATATACAGCAAATTTGGTTAAAATCTACCATATATAGTGGTTTTTTGGTGCCGCTGACCGGACTCGAACCGGTACGAAATTTTACTTTCGAGGGATTTTAAGTCCCTTGCGTCTGCCAGTTTCGCCACAGCGGCATATGAAAAATGTATTCAATTATAGTTAATTTTGATCAAAAACAGAGGATGCCGTCTGATTTTAAGTCCTTTGCGTCTGCCGATTTCGCCATACTCGCATATTTATGCAATTAAATTCAACGTTTATACAATGCAAGGGATTTTAAGTCCCTTGCGTCTGCCTGTTCCACCACACGAGCATTGTCGGGAAAGAGAGACGTCTGATTTATAGGAATCAATTTCAAAAATCATAAAAATTATAGCATAATCATTTGAAAAAGTCAATAAGAAATAACACGATTTAATCAATAAAGCGAAGCGGATAGAAAATATTGACAAAAGGGAAAAAATATGATATAATAAAAAAGCAATTCAATGTTCGGTGCAAAGGAGAACGTCTATTTAAAAATTTCAAATCCGATAAGAGAGAGATATGACCAGATATGTTAAGCGCGAGACACGGATTGCTGCCAAAAAGTAGTCGCGCGCTTTTTTATTTCGGCTGAAGAATTTTCAACTATAAAAATCAGAATAAAAGGAGTGTCGTCATATGAAAAATGAGTATTCGAAAATCACGCCCTATATCAGAAAACTGGCAGAACTGTCCGCGCATAATAACAAAATTGTTCCCGAGATGTATACGGAGCATAAAGTCAACCGCGGTCTTCGGGATATGAACGGAAACGGCGTCGTCACGGGGCTTACGGAGATTTCCGATATCAAAGCGAAGGAAAAGGGGCCCGACGGGCAGTATATTCCCTGTAAAGGCGAACTCTATTATCGGGGAATCAATGTTCGGGATTTGGTGAACGGTTTTCTGAGCGATCATCGTTTGGGATTTGAGGAAACCGTATATCTTCTGCTTTTTTCCAAATTGCCGAACGCGGAGCAACTGGCGCAATTCCGTCAGACGCTTTCCGATTATCGCAGTCTGCCGACGTCTTTTGTCCGGGACATTATTTTGAAGGCGCCCGGGAAGGATATGATGAACGTACTTTCCCGAAGCGTGCTGACGTTGTATGCCTACGACGAAAATCCCGACGATCTTTCTCAGGCCAATGTTTTGAGGCAGTGTCTGCAATTGATTGCGGTTTTCCCCTTGCTCGCCGTTTACGGCTATCAGTCTTTCCAGCATTATCATATGGGAAAGAGCCTCTTTATTCACCTTCCCAAGCCGGAGCTTTCCACGGCGGAGAGTCTGTTGCAGATTTTAAGAGAAAGCGGAGAATATTCTCCTTTGGAGGCAAAGATTCTCGACCTTGCCATGGTGTTGCACGCAGAGCACGGCGGCGGAAACAATTCTACCTTTACCGTTCACGTGGTGACTTCTTCGGGAACGGATACATATTCCGCGGTCGCCGCAGCCCTGGGTTCGTTGAAGGGACCCCGTCACGGCGGAGCCAACGTCAAGGTTGTCAGAATGTTCGACGACATGATGCAGAATATCAATATAGAAAAAGAAGGGGAGATCAAGGATTATCTCGTAAAACTTTTGGACGGTCAGGCATTCGACCATGCGGGGCTTATTTACGGCATGGGACACGCGGTGTATTCGCTGTCCGATCCGCGCGCGGATATCCTCATGAAATGCGCGAAAGAGCTTTCCGTGGAAAAGGGCTTCGAACGCGAATATGCGCTCTATGAGACGGTCGCGCGGCTGGCGCCCGAAATCATTTCCGAAAAACGGAAAATTTATAAAGGGGTCAGCGCCAATGTCGATTTTTATTCGGGGCTCGTCTATCGTATGCTCGAATTGCCGTATGAGCTGTTTACTCCCATTTTCGCGGTTTCGAGAATCGCGGGTTGGAGCGCTCATCGTCTCGAAGAAATCCAGACTGCCGGAAAAATAATCCGTCCCTCGTATATCAGCGTCAAACCTCCGAGAGCGTATGTTCCGCTCAATCAGAGAAAATAAAGAAATAGAAGCGGCTCGAAAGAGCCGCTTCTATTTCTTGGAGGCGCCACCCGGATTTGAACCGGGGGATAAAGGTTTTGCAGACCTTGGCCTTACCACTTGGCTATAGCGCCGTTGAGAAGAAAAAACAGCGCGAACCTTTATCGATTGGAGCGGGAAACGAGACTTGAACCCGCGACATTTACCTTGGCAAGGTAACGCTCTACCACTGAGCTATTCCCGCATACTCCGTCCGCGCTGTTTCTGTTGGTGGAAGTTATAGGGTTCGAACCTATGACCCTCTGCTTGTAAGGCAGATGCTCTCCCAGCTGAGCTAAACTTCCGAAATCCTATATACTATACCATATATCGGCCCGAATTGCAAGCGTTTTTTAAGGCTCTCGGTAAATTTTTCTGAAAAAATCCGATAAAAGGGCAGATTGCGTTTTATTCGGGGACATATCGGAAATTTATCGAACGGATCCCCGAAATTTTCGGGAATTATTTTTTGAACCGTTTCAAGGGGATACACGGCGATTCAATGCATTGATGTCGCTTTCGCTTTTGACGGTCATTTGAACCCAAGCGGGGGAAAAACCGCTGCGCATCGCGTTTCTTGCGGAGGCGAGGTTCGACCACGCGCAGCAGTAAAAGGGGACTTTATTCCGACGGAGTATTTCGACGGCCAAAGCGCTCGTCAAAGCGGAAGCGACGCCGCGGTTGCGGTATTCGGGCAGGACGTCGATTCCGATCTGCCACATATTTGGGCAATCGGCGGAGGCGCCCGCGAGCCCGATCAATTTTCCCGCGTCGTAGGCTCCGATTCCCAGAATATCCAGCCCCTTTCGTTTTTCGCAGAGCGCGTTGCTCCATTCGGGCAGATAGAGTCCGCAAAAATCGTCCGGGCAGAGGAGCCTGGTCGGATAGGGGCAGGAGAGGGGCTTTAAGTGCGAAAGATCGGGGAGCCAGTATTCCGCCATAAAACAGACGCGGGCGCGCAAGGGATTGAGGAGCTCGTCGAGCACATGCAGAGCGGGCGTTTCGAAGCAGTGTTCGGGCGGGAAACGGGAAATATACTCCGCGGCGACGCCGTAATATTGGGGGCTCACCGAAGCGACGATGTTGTGTCCGTAGGAGACGAAATCGCAGAGAAAGGGGAGTTCGAGATACCGCCGCGCCTCCGCGCGTTTTTCGGAAAACACGATTTTGTTCTTTTCGGAAAGAAAGTCTTTCGGCGCACAGTTGCTGTCGGACGCCGATTGCGCCAGCGCGATTTCGAGAATTTCCTTTTGCGTCATTGTTTTTTCTCCTTTTCGGAAATCGGGAAATAAAAAAGGAAACAGGTTATACCTGCTTCCTTTGATTGGAGCGGGAAACGAGACTTGAACCCGCGACATTTACCTTGGCAAGGTAACGCTCTACCACTGAGCTATTCCCGCATACTCCGTCTGATGCTCTCATAATATATCACATTTCGGGGAGGAATGCAAGCGTTTTTTATTATGTTTTTACATTTTTTTCGGAAAAATTTCTTCCGACCTGTTGACAAACAGGAAAAAATAGGGTATACTGTAAAAAATCCTTATTTTGAGGAGAAGAAGATATGTTCTTTTCAAGGAATTGGTGGCGCGGATAAAAGTGCGTTCGCAGAAACGGTGTGTTTTGCGGATGCTTTTTCGCGTACGCAGAACATATCGGAAGAATGATACGTCTATCATACGAGACCCGACGGTATGTTTTGTAAAACAGCCGGACGGGTCTTTTATTTTATCTTTTTAAGGAGTAAAGTCATGAAAAACAAATTGCAGACGGGGTATTTCGGGGAGTTCGGCGGAGCGTATGTCTCGGAGGAGCTGAAAAGGGAGCTCGACAGAGTTTATGAGGAATATCTTCGGCTGAAAAAGGACAAAGATTTCCGCGCCGAGCTCGCCGTTCTCAGGCATACCTATCAGGGCCGTCCCACGCCCCTCTATTATTGTCGGAAATTATCCGAACAGACGGGCGGAGCGGACATCTATCTCAAACGCGAGGACCTCAACCACACGGGCGCGCACAAGATCAACCACTGTATCGGGGAAGTTCTTCTCGCCAAGCATCTGGGCAAGAAAACGGTCATCGGAGAAACGGGCGCGGGGCAGCACGGGCTGGCGCTCGCGACCGCCTGTGCGCTTTTAGGCCTGAACTGCCGCATTTTTATGGGCGAAACCGACGTGAAAAAACAGGCCATCAACGTCCGCAAAATGCAGCTTTTGGGCGCGGAGGTCGTCTGCGTGTCCTCGGGCGGGAAAACGCTGAAAGACGCCGTGGACGCGGCCTTTGAAGAATATTCGAGGACTTATGAAGAATCCCTCTATTGTATCGGTTCGGTGGTCGGACCGCACCCCTATCCCGTTATCGTGCGGGATTTTCAATCGGTGGTGGGCAGGGAGGCCCGCGCGCAGTTCAAGCGCCTCAAAGGCGGCTTGCCCGACGCGGTCGTGGCTTGCGTGGGCGGTGGCTCCAACGCCGCCGGAATTTTCAGCGCGTTTCTTTCGGATAAATCGGTGAAACTGTACGGCGCGGAGCCCTTGGGACGGGGGACGGGCATAGGCGACAACGCGGCGAGCGTCGCTTTCGGGACGCCCGCCGTCCTGCACGGGTTCAGAAGTCTCGTCCTTCAAGATAAGGACGGGGAGCCCGCGGAAGCGTATTCGGTGGCGAGCGGCTTGGACTATCCCTCCGTGGGTCCCGAACACGCCTACCTTCACGCGATCGGGCGGGCGGAGTATGTCGGAGTGACGGACGAAGAAGCGCTGTCCGCCTTTCGGACGCTGTCGCTGTCGGAGGGAATTATCCCCGCGTTGGAAAGCGCTCACGCGGTCGCGTATGCGTTGAAGCTCGCAAAGGAGCTGGGCAGGGGAAAGAGTATCGTCGTCAATCTCTCCGGCCGCGGCGATAAAGACGTCGAATTTGTCTTGAACGAGTATTTTCGGGAATAAATCGAACGGGGCTTTGGAAAAAATTCGGTAAAGCGGTATCGGAATAAATCCGAAGGTATCTCTTTGGGGATAAATCCGAGCGAACACCTGCGGAAATAAAAAGGGAAGGCGCTTTTTAAGCGTCTCCCTTTTCGCGTTTGTAATAGAAGAGATATTGCTGAAAGATTCCCGCGTTCGGTCCGAATTTATCGACGAAAAAGCGGTTGATTTTTTCGCGGTCGGTCTCCGTCCCGCCGAAGTTTTCCCGATAGAGCTTGGCGATCCAGGTGTCCACGGGAAACGCCGCCGTTTCGCGGAAAGCGAACAGGGAAATGCAGTCCGCCACCTTGTTTCCGATACCCTTGTATTCGTTGAGCGCATTCCTCAAATCCCTGCCCCGCTTGTTTTCGAGCGGCGCCGTCCCTTCGGCGTATAGCTTTTTCGAGGTTTCGGAAATGTATTTCGCGCGGTATCCGAGCCCCAAATCCCGATAAAACCCCTCGTCCTTTTCCGCGAGCTTTTCAAGCGCGGGAAAAGCGAAGTACTCCCTTCCCGCGAAAGATTTTTCCTCTCCCAGCGCCGCGCAGAGACGGGAGAGGATTCCCTTGATTCTCGGAATGTTGTTTTGCTGGGAAACGATAAAGCTCAATATACATTCGGCCTTGTCCTGCCGCAGGATTCGCAGTCCCTTTCCGAACCGCGCGGCGGCGGAGAGAACGGGGACGGAGAAACTTTCCGCTTCCGAAATCAGAGCGGCGTAATCCGTCTGAAAATCGAAATAATTGCGGAAGTATTCTTCGTCCGCGTTTTCACATTCGAGGCGGATGTTTTTTTCGTCGGGAAAGAGCAGGCATGCCTTATCTGCGGACAACACAAAGTAGCCGCCTTCTTCGACGGGACAAAAGCGAAACGTCTGACCGCTTTCCAGCGTCGCTTTCGGGGAAAAATATTCGTTGGGAAAAAGAATAGAAATCATAATTTACCGTTACAGGGCGCGAATGGATTCGACGGGTTTTTTCTTTGCCGTGTGGTAGACGGGCAGGAATGTGGCGACGAGCGCCCGCGCGATCGCGATGCGCTGCTTCTGTCCGCCCGAAAGGGTGTTGGGCTTGCGCTTTGCGTAACCCGACAGATCCACGTCGGCAAGGAGCTTTTCTATCGTCTTTTTGTCTTTGGGCTTGCCTTGTAGTTCGAGCGCGAGCGCGATATTGTCCTCGACGGAAAATTCGTCCAGAATATTGTATTCCTGGAACACGAATCCCACGAAGGTGTTGCGGTAGCTGTCGAAATCGCTTTGGGTAAAGTCCTTGCTGCTCCTGCCCTTGACGACGATTTCCCCCGACGTGGGGGAATCGAGTCCGCCGCAGACGTTCAAAAGCGTGGATTTTCCGCTTCCGCTCCGTCCCAAAAGAAAGACCATGCCCTTTTCGGGAAAGCGCAGGGAGACGTCGTCCAGCGCCCGGACGTCCGCGCCGCCCTTTGTCTTGTAGAGTTTTGTGAGGTGAATGACTTCCAACATATTCTCTTCTCTTGAAAATGCCGAGCCGCGTTTTCTTTCCCCGAAAGAAAATCTTCGGAAAGAGAAACGCGCTCATAGTTTCCCGCTTAATGGTTCATATTGTATACAGTATAGCATATTTTCCGCCCGAAAGCAATAGCTTGGGAAAAAATAAAATAAAACGAAAGAATTTACAATCCGCTATTGACAAAAAGCGGAAGATATGGTATAATTAGAAAAATCAAAATATTCGATAACGAGGTATTCGATTATGAAATATGCATTGAGAGGCATTACTGCCGAAGAACTTTCTTACACCATCAATCGGGTGAAAATGGAAAAAAACACAAAATTTGAAATCAAGCCCCAGTTTTCCCGCACCATCAGAAGAGTTCAGGAAAACGACAAGCTCTATTTCGTTTCCCTCGAAGTGAAAGTGGAATCCACCGAGACCGAACCCAAGCCCTTCAATCTGAAAGCGCGTCTGGTCGGCATTTTCGAGGCGGAGGACGTCAAGACCGACGAGGACAGACAGGTTCTCGCTATCAGCACCACCGAAATCGTGTATCCTTACCTGAGAAGCGCGGTTTCCGCTCTGACGGCGAACGCTTTCATCAATCCCCTCATTCTCCCCGTAATCCCCGCGGGTACCATGTTCCCCGAGGACAGGGGCGAAAAGAACGCGACTCTCTCCTTCGAGAATCCCGATATGCTCAACTGAGACGTATCGTTCGGTACGCTTGACGAAAATCGTACCGCTCGGTGTGTTTGGCTCAAACGCAATCGTTCGGTATATTTAATTAAAACGGCATCGTTCGGTATATTTAACCGGGACAACCTTTGGGTTGTCCCGGTTTTTTTCTGTGCGGCAAAAATCTGCTTCACCGCTTTGTTTGACGTTTTTGAAAACGTCCCCGTTTCGCGCCGTCTTGGTTTCGTCTCCGTAAAACGGCGTTTTTTTGTTCAAAACGCTTGACTTTTTTCCGAAAACATTATAAAATAACATATGTTATATAACAGATGATATTTTACGGAGGAAAACGGATATGCCGCCGAAAGCGAAATTAAAAGAGAAGGATATATTGAACGGAGCTTTGGAGGAAGTGCGGGAGAAGGGATTCGGGAGGCTGAACGCTCGGGATTTGGCGAAGCGGTTAAGCTGTTCCACCTCTCCGATTTTTTCTTGTTTCGGGAATATGGAAGGATTAAAGGAAGCGGTCGTAAAGAGGGGATTCGAGATATACGGAGTTTTTATCGAAGAGGGGCTGAAAGAGGAGAAAGGGTTCAAGGGGGTGGGCAAAGCGTATATCCGTTTTGCGCGTCGGGAGCCGAATTTGTTTCGGCTGTTGTTCATGTCGGCGAAAAAGGGGACGGCGTTTCCGTCCGCGGATCCGAATGCTCCGCGGATCTCCGACGCGGCGGCAGCCGCGTCGGAGTTAAATAAGGAGAAATCGGAAAAACTTTATTTGGAGATGTGGATATTCGTTCACGGAATCGCATCCATGATCGTGACGGGTACCGCGGAGTTTACCGAAGAGCAGATCGATTGTATGCTGACGGACACATTTCAGGGAATAAAAAACAAATTAAAGGAAGAGGTTTGATGGGAAAGGCGATTATTAAGGTTGAACATCTGAAAAAGTATTTCAAAGACGTCAAAGCCGTGGACGACGTATCTTTCGAGGTTCGGGACGGGGAGTTGTTTTCTTTTCTGGGGCTGAACGGCGCGGGAAAGAGCACGACGATAGACATTATTTCGGGCGTGCGCGAGAAAGATTCGGGGGAGGTAGTCGTAGACGGCGTGAACATTGACTATGACCTCGACGCGGTAAAATCGAAACTCGGCGTCGTGTTTCAGGGGAGCGCTCTGGATAAGGAGCTTTCCGCGGGGGATAATCTCCGCTATCGCGCGGCGCTGTACGGGCTCACGGGGAAACGGTATTCGGAAACGCTGGACGATCTGACGAAACGGCTGGATTTGAAAGGGCTTTTGCGGCGGCCGCTCGGGAAACTGTCGGGCGGACAGCGGCGGCGGATCGATATTGCCCGCGCGCTTTTGCATCGGCCGAAAATTCTCATTCTCGACGAACCGACGACGGGGCTCGACCCGCAGACGAGAATCATGGTCTGGAATTGCCTGAATGATTTGCGGAAAGAGACGGGGCTGACCGTATTTTTGACGACGCATTACATGGAGGAGGCCGCCGAATCCGATTACGTGGTGATTCTGGACGGCGGAAAAGTCGTCGCCTGCGATACGCCCGTCGGATTGAAAAACGCTTATGCGTCCGATTTCATCAAAGTATACGAAAAGAACGAAACTCTTTTCTCCATGATCGAGAAGGAAGGATTGCTTTCGGAGGAACGCGAGGGGCATGTCCTCATTGAAATCCCGAACGTCGCGGAAGTCCGAAGGCTGATTTTCGCCTATCCCGAAGCGTTTTCGGATTTTGAGGTGGAAAAGGGGAAGATGGACGACGTCTTTTTGAAGGCGACGGGAAAACAATTATCGGGAGGAGCGGAAAATGCGTAAAGACCTGACGGATCTTCGCTGTCTGACGGCGAGACACATCAAATTATATTTCAAGGACAAACAGACTTTTTTCATGTCGCTCATCACGCCGCTGATTCTCGTCGTTTTGTTTGCGACCTTTTTGCGTTCCGTATATGTATCGTCTTTGACCTCGGCACTTCCCGATATAGAACTTCCCGATAAATTGGTGAACGGGTTTGTCGCGGGGTGGCTGATTTCCTCTATTTTGGGCGTTTCGTCCGTAACGCTGGCGTTTTGCTCGCAGACGGTCATGGTTTCGGATAAGGCGAAAAAGCGCATCGACGATTTTCTCGTCGCTCCCGTGAAATCGAGCGTCCTCTCGTGGAGCTATTTTCTCGCCACGATATTTTCCACGCTTTTGGTCTGTCTGGTCTGTCTGGCGATCGGACTTGTCTATATCGCCGTCTGCGGCTGGTATTTGACCGCGGCGGACGTGCTTCTTATCTTGGGAAATCTCGTGCTTTGTACCGCGTTCGGAGCCTTGCTCGCGGTGATCGTGGAAACGTTTTTGAAAACGGAGGGCGCCGCCGGAGCCGCCGCCACCATCGCTTCCTCCATGTACGGGTTTCTCTGCGGAGCGTATATGCCTATTTCCCAGTTTGCCGCGGGGATCCGCAATTTCGTGATGTTTATTCCCGGAACTTACGGGACGGTATTGTTCCGCCGCTTTTTCATGGGCGGAGCGGTGGAGGAAATAGCAAAATACGCGCCGGCGGAAGCGGTTTCCGCGCTTCGCGACGCGTTCGATTTCAATTTGTATTTCTTCGGGAACTCCGTCTCTCCCGCCGTTTGTGTCGCCGTGCTCGGCGGCTCGGTCATCCTGCTCGTCGCGGCGTATTACCTGATCGTGCATTTTTCCGCGAGACGGAAAAAGCGCGGAAAGCTCAATACTCCGCGCTCTCGATGACGCCGCCGCCGAGACATTCTTCGCCTCGGTATAAAACGGCGTACTGACCTTCCGTGACCGCTCTTTGCGGTTCTTCAAAACTGATGTGAAGATTTCCGTCCTCCTTTATCTTTACGCGAACCTGCTGGTCGGGCTGGCGATAACGGAATTTTGCCGTGCAGGAGAATTCCCGCTCGTTCGGGGGGAAGGGAATCCAGTTGAAGCCGCTCACCTCGCAGGATTTGGAATACAGAGGGGACTCGTCGCCGTGAGAGACGTATAAAACATTGTTTTCGAGGTCCTTTTTCACGACAAACCAGCGCCCCTGTTCCGTTTCTCCTTTAATTCCTCCGAGGTCTAATCCGCGCCTTTGCCCCAAAGTATAGTACATAAGCCCCATGTGTTCGCCGACCTGTTTTCCCGTCAGGTCGAGGATTTTACCTTTTTGGGCGGGCAGGTAAGAGCTGAGGAATTTTCGGAAGTTGCGCTCTCCGATGAAGCAGATTCCCGTGCTGTCCTTTTTTTTCGCCGTGGCGAGACCGTTTTCGAGCGCGATTTTTCTGACTTCGGGCTTTTGGATATCCTGTAAGGGGAAAAGGACGTTTTTCAGCTGACGCTGGGAAAGCTGATTGAGGAAATAGGTTTGATCTTTGTTCTGATCCGCGGCTTTCAGGAGCCTGTGGATACCGTTTTCATGAGAAATTTTGCAATAGTGTCCCGTGGCGATATAATCTGCGCCCAGCTTTTCGGCCTCTTCGAGAAAGGGGCCGAATTTGATTTCCCGGTTGCAGAGCACGTCGGGATTCGGTGTTCTGCCCGCCTTGTATTCGGCGAGGAAATAGGAAAAGACTCTGTCGAGATACTCTTTTGAAAAATTGACCGTATAGTAGGGGATATTCAGCAAAGAACAGACGCGCCGCACGTCCGCGAAGTCTTCTTCGGCCGTGCATCGACCGCTGTCGTCGCTTTCCTCCCAATTTAACATATATAACCCGATGACGTTGAAGCCCTGCTCTTTCAGAAGGAGCGCCGCAACCGAACTGTCCACGCCGCCGCTCAATCCGACGACTACCGTTTCTGCCATAAAATTACCGCCTTTTTCGCCGCACGGAAGGAAAATCCGATTGCGGCAAAAAAATTTTTTACTTTTTTGAAATATTATAGCATAAACGCTTGCAAAAAGGAAGTAAAAAAGAGTAAAATATAACCGTACATTTTTTTCGGCGGAATAAATCGGAGAAAAACGGCGGAGGAAAACCGAAATCGGATTTGTTGCGGGGAGAAATGTCGCTTCGGACAGACGAAGAAAGCGGCTCGCGGCATATTGGTTGCGGTTAAACGATATGCGGCGCTTCTTCGATGTTAGGAGAATACGATACAGAAATGTGCCCGTAGTGGAATTGGATACCATAAAGGCCTCCGACGCCTTCGGTCCGGGTTCGAGCCCCGGCGGACACACCAAAAATAACACTAATTTCACATGATTTTAGTGTTATTTTTTTGTTTTATGTTGAAATTCACCATGTTAATATGAAAATTTGCTTTTTTCAAAGTGTAAATTTTTATGGCGGAAAATATGGATATGAGGTATTTCTTTTGCGTGAAACATAAAAAATCCGCTCTTACATGAGCGGATTTTTTTATATATCGGTATCTGTCATTAAGCCTTGTTTCCCTTTTGTTGTATAGGTTTTCTCCCATTCTTGGACAAGTCGTATGCGAGCTTGAATCTTTTTTCGGCTTTGTATGCCCCAGAATTTTATAACGAGTTCTTTGTAAGTCAGCGTATGGGTCAACAAATATTCAACTACGGCGTATTTGAATTTGAAAGTGTATTTTCCTTTCGAGAATTTTTTGATGTTGACGGGATTTGCAAAGATTCTGACCTTCTTATCTTTTTTATAGGGGGGTGGCAAGGGTTTGTCGTCCGGGAGTTCATTTACAGCTTTAATGATGGCAAGTTCGAGTTCTTCGTAATTAATAATCCAGCGGTTGCCGTTTTTTATAGAAAAGACTTCGGGAGAGCAAAGCTGCTGTTCAATCACTTGCAAAGAAACGTGAAGATGGGGTGAAGGCGTTTGAAATCGAAAACGGCGTCGTCGTGCGCTCTCAATCGCGGTTGGCTCCTATGGTGCTTTATGGCTTTAGGGTTTACGGCTGCCGCGAAAGCAGGGAAATCAATAATCCGTTTATCGTTAAGAATAAAATGGTGAATCCCGTATTGCTGAACAAAGCGTCGTAGATTAGGTTTGCGGACGATGGTTTGAGGATCGTTTTCCAAAAAGGCTCGGTAAATTTCACCGGAAGTCAGCATGATTCTTTCATTGGGAACGTGATCGTCTGCAATCTCGGTATCGTCGGGTTTTTCTGCTGACAAGAGCAGATAGAGTTCGTCAAGATTGACGAGCCAGGCGTCGCCGTATTTGAGAGCTGTGAGCTGTCCCGAATGAATAAGCGATTCGATAAAATGTCTTGTGATGACGGTATCGGGATCAGTTGCGTGCATTTGCGTTAAAACGTCTGAAATTTTCCTTAATCTGGGTAAGTACATGATAAACTCCTTAGCTGTTTTTATGGTTGAAAAAGTTATCGAGAGCGTCGGCCGCATTTTCGTCGCTGGTTTTGATAAAATGGCTGTAAATATCGCTGGTGGTGCTGGTGCGGGAATGACCTGCCCTTGCGGCGACGGTGGATAATTATCCGTTTATCAAGGTCATCACGGACGAACAGCGTGCGGAGAGCTGGGGCGCGGACGCGCGGGACTTGTGCGATATTCTGACGATTTCGGGCAACGGAAAGCCGAAGATGGCTTTGCCGTTTTATACCATAGAGGATATGCTCACGTGCATCGCGTTTTCGAGGTTTATGCGGCTGTATTATGATTTCCGGTATCGGCGCGGGGACAATACGCTGCTTGTCTATTTATTGAAAAGCGTCGTGGGTTGGATTTATAAGAGGAACGAGCGGCTTTATAACCGTTTTTGATATAGCGTGTTATCCATAGAAAAGGAACGGGGAACGCAGGACGGGAAGATAGAAAAGAAACGGTATTATTTGGCGGACTATAAAATTTACAGGGACAGATTTTCAACGGATTGTTTTTCGGATTATTTCAACGATTTGGCATTAAAAACGAAAGTGGGGTTAAGGGATTATTTGGAGTACAGGACGTCAAAGGCAAGCGTAGAGGAACTGAAATCGCAGAACAGCTATTTCATTAACGGATTGTATGGAAACGCCGAAGATAGTCGCGGGGAGGGACGCTCGGCGTAAAAAATAAAAAACCGCGGCGTGTAACCGCGGTTGAGATATTTGATATTGAAGTCAAACGAGATGCAGTTTTTGCAACAGACGCTCCACCCAATCGACTTGGGAACCCGTATGTTCGAGTTTGCCGTTGATGATTGTCGCAACGGATATCATGGATACCGTATTGTCATAAATAATCACGGTATCGCAAAGCGGATAAATTTTAAGGAAATTTTCTTTTGATTTGATAAATCTGCGTTCGATAGTTTCGCCTGTAACACCGTGTCCGCCTAACTCGATGCGTTTTCTTACCCGTTCTTTGGCGATTTAGGGGGACTCCACACCGACATAACGCAGGTGTATAGAATAGCCGAGTTCTTTCGTTTGGCTAATGGTTCTTAAAATGGTGATGCCGCTCACGTGATTTCCTGATTAAAGGAAAGACCTTTTTCCAAACAGTCTTTTTGCAATCGCAAGAGTTGTTTTCCCGCAAGAATTTGCGCGTTGGGATCCGCCCAATCGAGTCCGAGAGAGTGCAGAATTTCGTCCGAGTTCAAGCGTATGCCGAGATTGTCTTCTGCTTCCGTGGAAAACAGCGTGCTTTTTCCTGCGCCGTTAACTCCGGCGAAGATAGTAAATTTTTTAATACTTTTCATGAGCAATTACTTCTTGTTGCTTTTTACCTAGGAGATAATTATATATTTGCGTATAAAAATCCTTTTCCTCCTGCGTTTTTGCTGAGGAAATCAGGGTAAGATATTCATCTGCGCTGATGGTCCTGTTTTTGTTATTAAGCAAAGTATTCGCCGTGGTTTGCAATAATTCGATACGATTCATAGCGTTGCACTTCGTTTTCAATATCAGTATAGCAAAAAAGAAAAAAAATGTCAATAGCGACGAATATAAAAAATCAGGAGGTAGGTATGTGGTACGAAGAAACGAAAATCTACCACGACGGGAGCCATTATATAGCAATCCCGCACACCACGAAACCAAAGCCCCGCAGACCGCGCCCGAAAGAAACGGAAATCGAGGTCGTGGAAGAAATAGAACCGCCGCAACAAAATATGGTTGGCTCGAAGATTGACAGCGTGCCTGCTGCGGCTGAAAGCGAGGAAAATGAGGACCGTGGAGAAGTTGTCGCGCCGATAGAAAACACGCCGCCACAGGCGAAAGAAGCGCCTAAAACAACCCACAAAATGACGAGGAAAGAACTGTTTAATAAAATCTATGACGATACCGGGTATGTAACGAAAAAAGAACAAAAGGAAAATTAATGAAAGGGATGCGACCGTATTTCAGGAACGAACAGGCAACGATAAATTATGTCGAGGCAAACTTGCGGCGCAAAAAGAGAAATTTGATTTGTCGGCGGATACGCTTCACCCGCAAAGCGAATTTACAGGAATTTAATTATTTCGTAACTGTCACATATTTTTATGGACACTTTTTATTGTTTCACCTCGTAAAGCCAATAAGAGCCTGAATCAAATATTTGATTCAGGCTCTTATTATTTATATTTTCAGAACAAGAAATTATTGTCGTTGGCATAGCCTGTAGATGCTTTGGCAAGCATTTTCCAATCGCCAAATTCTTTCATCAAAAGGTGCCAGTCAACATATTTTTCACCCTAATAATTTTTTCGTTGTGATTATAATTATAGCAATATGACAAGCTTGCAACAGGACAAAAAATCTGATATAATGTTGTTGAAATGTGAGATAGATAATAAGTATGATAGAGAGTAAACGGTAACCCGTTGGCTTGGAGTAAAGAATAATGTCGATAACACTTGATCATCAACTGCGAGAACAAATTCCTCGTGAAGGCAAAGTTTTTCCTGTTTCCTATTTTTATGAGGAACTTGCCACACTGATAAACCGAATCAGCCCTTTGCATTGGCATCCTGATTTTGAAATTGCCACTGCGATGAGCGGTGTTTTAGACTTTCAGGTTGGTAGGCAACACATTAAACTTGAGGCCGGCGACAGCATATTTGTCAACAAAAATATACTGCATAGAATAAAACAGGTGTCTGGCAATGATTCTGATCCGATGCCAAATATCGTTTTTTCTGGCGAAGTGATTGCAACTGAAAACAGTGCAATCTATAAAAAATATATTTATCCCATAGAATACTGTAATACATTGCCTTTTATTGTGTTTAAGGGGCAAAATGGTTGGCACGGTGCGGTAAATGATTCGGCTAAAAATATTTACCGTCAAATGCAAGAACGTGGCTTGTGTTACGAAATGGCTGTTCAGCGTGAACTCAATCGTATATTTGAGCTTATTTTTTCGAATTTTGAATCTTTACCTAAATTTGAGGCGACACGCATAAATATCAATGCACAAATACGTCTTCAAAAGATGCTCTCATATATCTATAAGCATTATTCTGAAATTGTTACTCTCGAAGATATTGCCGGAGCCGCCAATATCAGTTGCAGCGAAGCAGGGCGTTGTTTTAACGCTTATATGGGATGCTCACCTGTGAATGCGCTTATTCAATATCGACTTCAGATTGCGTGCAGGATGCTCGGCGATGAGACCCTGACTCTTCAGGAAATTAGCGACTGTTGCGGTTTTCATTCGGTAAATTATTTCAGCCGCCAGTTCAAGCAGGTTTACGGATATACACCCGGTCGGATCCGCTTTTTGGGTAAATAGTGCTTATGTTCGACGATATAGTGCCTTTACTTTTTTTGGACTGATGATATAATATACTTAAACGTTAATGTAAAGGTGGTTCATCATGGAATTCAAGTGGTTAAATAAAAGCTCGATTCGGCAGACGGGCGATAGGATTGAGATCACGGCTCCCGCCCGTACCGATTTCTTCTGCAGTAGCCTCGACCAGTGTAAGGAAGGCGTCCTTCCCGAGTCATTATGCAACACTCCATATTACTACATGGAAATGGAGGGAGACTTCGTTCTCAAGGTAAAAGTTTCCCATGACTTTAAGGACACCTACGATTCCGCCTCTGTAATGGTTATGAAAGATCAAAACTGCTGGGCGAAATGCTGTTTTGAACTTACTGACTTTGGTACACATGCAGCAGTAAGTGTGGTAACAAAAGGAGACTCCGATGATGCGAATGGTTGCAATCTGGAGGGAAAGACCGTTTGGCGGCAGGTCTTTCGGGGCGGCAACAACTTTAGTTTTCACTACTCTGTGGACGGAATCAATTTCTATATGATGAGATATTTTCTTCTTCCTGTAGATCCTGTTATCAAAGTTGGACTTTGGGCGCAGGCTCCGGTAGGAAACGGAGGCATCCGAGTGTATAAAAATCTCAGCATTGAAAAAAGAACAGAGCGGAACATTCGTGCGGGCAAGTGATATGACTGAAAATCGAAAATATAAAAAAACTCTTATCGCTTGCTATATCGGATATGTTACCCAAGCTATAGCCGCAAACTTCGCGCCTCTCTTGTTTTTAACATTCCAAAGCAGCTATGGAATCGGTCTGGATAAAATTGCGCTAATTCCGCTTGCATTCTACTTAACACAATTTCTGATCGATTTGGCGGCCACTAAATTTGTCGATAAAATTGGGTATCGTTTCTGTGTAATTTCCTCTCAGGTACTGTCTGCGGCAGGGCTTGTTCTGCTTACCGTTCTGCCGGAACTAATCCCTGCCCCGTTTTTAGGAATTTTGATCGCAGTGGTACTCTATGCCATGGGCAGCGGTCTGATCGAAGTATTGATAAGTCCTATTGTCGAAGCCTGTCCTTTTAAAAATAAAGAGGGCATGATGAGTTTGTTGCACTCATTTTATTGCTGGGGGGCAGTCGGCGTGGTTTTGGGTTCAACGTTCTTTTTTGCAGTATTTGGCGTAGAAAACTGGAAGATTTTAACATTGATTTGGGCGGCGGTGCCATTATACAACGCATTCAATTTTATCAACTGCCCTATCGAACGATTGACGGAAGAGGGCGAGAGCATGCGTCCCGGACAACTATTTAAATTACCGCTGTTTTGGTTATTGATCCTGCTCATGGCATGTTCCGGCGCATCCGAAGCGTCTATGGCGCAATGGGCTTCCGCTTTCACAGAGTCGGCAATGGGTGTTTCCAAAACCGTCGGAGATTTGGCGGGCCCCTGTTTGTTTGCGGCGTTTATGGGAATATCTCGCAGCTTATATGGAAAAATGAGCGGGAAACTGAACTTGACCAAAACCATGTTAGCGTGTGGCGCGTTATGTGCAATCTGCTATTTGACTGCATCTTTGTCCGCTTTACCGATCATCGGTCTATCTGGTTGTGCGTTGTGTGGTTTTTCGGTTGGTATTATGTGGCCGGGTACCATCAGTATTTCTTCCCGAAAGTGTCCGAAAGGCGGCACGGCTATGTTTGCCTTTTTAGCTTTGGCCGGAGATTTAGGCTCTACCGTAGGCCCCGCAATGGTAGGAGGGATTTCCGATATGGCGGGCGGAAATCTTCAAATAGGATTGTTAACCGCGACCATATTCCCGATTATACTTGTCCTTGGTTTGTTTGTTCTTAATCGAAAATTCAAAGAGCAGAAGAGATAATAAAATATTTTCTATAATATCTGTTATTTACTGATTTTCAGTAAATAATACAACTAAGCGAATGATGAATTCCGCGAATCTTTGCGATAGCGGGTGGGGAGTACAAGGGCGTAAATCGACTATTTTTTGAGTATAGACTTATATTTGGGGCTCTATTTGGTGTTGGAATACTCAAAAACAAGGAGGCAGTTGCATTCTAGAGCAGAAAACTCCTCCGAATTTTGCTTTTTCTGAGCGGCTCTTTGTAAACGAAAACCACGCGATAGTCGCGTGGTTGAAAAAAGGTTAACCGATGAATAGACAAAAAACTCCGTTTGATTTTATTTCTGCGACCTGCTGGTTGCAGAAATAAAATCGAACGGAGGATAATTATAATGCCGGAGCAAAATAACACCACAAACATTATAGTACATACGAAATGGAATTGCAAGTATCAAATCGTGTTCGCACCGAAGTACAGGCGGAAAGTATTTTATGAAGAGAAGCGGATAGAAACACGTGAAATTTTGCGAACGTTATGCCAATGGAAAGGAGAAGAAGTAATAGAAGGCGAGATATGCCCTGATCATATACATATGTTGGTAAGTATCCCGCCCAAAATGAGCGTTGCGGGATTTACGGGATATTTGAAAGGCAAGAGTAGCCTAATGATATACCAAAAGTGGGGAAATATGAAGTTTGCATACCGTAATCGCGAATTTTGGTGTAAAGGATACTATGTAGATACGGTAGGAAAAAGTACCTCTGCAATAAAAGAGTATATAGCAAACCAATTAAGCAAGATAAAGAAGCAGATTAATTAAGCGTGTTCGACCCTAACGATCCTTTTAAGGGCAGCAAGTAACAAATGCATGACTGGCAGGTCAATTCTTCGGCGTACTTGTGCGCTGTCGGTACTGATTAGGCTTATAGCCGAAAATAAAATACCGCCCGCTATGCGGGTGGATATTTATTTTTTATAGCAAATACCCGCGCTGTTCTTGCAAAATTTGCCCGCCTATGGTATACTGTAATCGGCACAAAACTTCATAATACCTTATAACGGGTACGAATAGACATTTCGTATTTCTATTTTCGTTATAAGGGAAGTTTTGTGCCAACAATCGGAGATACAGGTGCAGGGCGTGTTTTCGATTGGATGCGCCCTTTAATTATGCCCTGCTCTATAAAATTTACAGGAGAGCAAGATGAAAAAATACTTTTGTCGATGTTAGCCATAATAATGGTTTTCACGGGTGTATTCAGTTTTACAGCGTGTACGTCAACAACTCTGAGTCCTAATCCTGAAGAAAAGCATGAGCACGCTTTTTCGACGGAATGGACGAGCGATGAGGAAAACCACTGGCACAGATGCACTGGCTGTACCGCCAATACCCTAAAAGAGTAGCCCGAATGAGATAGCGGTACGGTGATTACACCTTCTGGCTGTGGAACGACGGGATCAATAAAATATGTTTGTACAGTCTGCGGCAGAGAAAAGACGAAACCGAGCACCGGCATGCGGAAACTTGCGGACACGACCTTGTTTCTGAATAAGGCAAGCACCAATGAAACGAACAAAATATTTGCAAAGTATGCGGCTATGAAATGTAATATACCGAGAGGTTGGAATACACAAAGTCGGGAAACGGTGAGAACGCAAAACTTATCGTTGCGTCTATCGGAACGGCAACGGATACAGACCTTATAATCCCCGCCCATGCGCAGTTTGAGGGTGAAACTCTGCCCGTCAAAGGATTCGAAGAAGCTTTCCGCCAAAACATGAGTATCACCTCTGTCGTAATCCCGAAAGGCTTTACTTCGATTTCGCAAGCGGTGTTCATGGAATGTAAGAAACTTGTTTCGGTCGTATTCCCCGACAGTCTGACAGCAATTGATTCGATGGCATTCAGCGGTTGGGTGCTTCTTACTTCCATTACGCTTCCCGATACTATCGAGACGATTGGAGTGCGTGTTTTCGAGAATTGTTCGGGGCTGATTACTTTTACCGTTCCCGAGAATGTTGCTTTGATTGAAAGCGATGCTTTTGACGGCGCTACGCACTTGATCGAAGTCTATAACAAAAGCAGTCCCGACATCACCGCCATCCATGTTTCTGCCGAAAACAAATCCTATTTGTCGATGGAGTGCTTTACGATAAAACGGGCTTGAAACTTTTACGAGTTCCCACAGGACGGACGGGAGATTTTATTATTCCGGATACCGTGTACCAAATGGAATACTTTGCGTTCTATTATTGTGCAATGGCTTGAGTCAATTACTTTTAATGACAGAATAACCACTGTCGAATATGATTATTTCACGGGGTGTTCCGGTCTTACTTCCGTAACTTTCCGCGGGACGATGGGACAATGGAAAGAGGTCGGCGGAACTAAAGTCAACGGGGCGCAAACGTGGCGGAACGGAGCGGTCTATGATGCGATCGTTTGTACGGACGGCAGCATACAGAGAACGCAGGACAAAAAATAAAACACATGAAAATATTTAATAATATGTGTCAGGAGGATTTTCAGTGAAACGCAAATATTTAATTTGCATATTTATTATGATAGCGGCAATATTTTGTGCAATAGGACTTGCCGCTTGTGACAGCAATAATCCCAAGGGTGATAAAAATTCGGAGCATGAACATGTATTAGTGTATCACGAAGCTAACGAGCCTACTTGCACGGAAGATGGTAACATTGAATACTGGACATGTTCGAAATGCGGCAAATTATTTTCAGATGCCGAAGGTAACAAAGAAATATTGAAAGAAAGTTATTTTCTGATACCCGCGACGCATAAACTCGTATATCATGCCCCGAAAATCGAAAGTTGTACAGAAGACGGCAATAAAGAGTATTGGGAATGCGAAGCGTGCGGTAAATATTTTGCTGATGAGGCTGGTTCCTTAGAAATATCTGATAAGGCAACTGTTAGGATTGCTGCCCATCACAATCCTAAGTATATTGCTGCAAAATCCGCCTCTTGCACAGAGGACGGTAATATTGAATACTGGGAATGCGACACGTGTGGCTTGTATTTTGAAGATGAAGCGTGCATAAAAGAAATTGCCGATAAAAATTCAGTAATACTTGACGGACATCATGAATTAGAGCATTACGCAGCTGTACAGGCAACCTGTACTGAGGGAGGAAATATAGAATACTGGCAGTGCAAAAATTGCTATGCCATGTTTTCAGATGCTGAATGCGTGACTGCTATAAATACGGCAGATACGGTTGCTTTAGGTCACGATATGGAATGGCTTGAAAAAACAGCAACCTGTACACAAGAGGGCGTAGTCGGGCATTACCATTGTATACGGTGTAATAATAATTATTGGGACGGAAACGGAGATACTGAAATCTCTTCTTCCGATGATTTATATGTCCCCGCACAAGGACATGATACGCAATATATTGCTGACCGAAATGCAACGTGTACGCAAAACGGCAATATAGAGTATTGGACTTGTTCCCGGTGTGGCGGCATTTTTGCGGATAGTACGGCGCAAGTTCCTGTATCAAAAGAAGATACAATTGTTCCTGCACCAGGACATAACCTTACGCATTATGATGCGCAGGAATCAACATGTGCCGTACCTGGCAATATAGAATACTGGCAGTGTTCAGCATGTTTTAATACCTTTTCCGACGCGGAAGGAATCCAGGAATTGGACCAAAGTTCGTTGTATCTTCCTTTAAAAGAACACAATTTTTCTGATATTTACTTTACAGACGAATATTCGCATTGGCGGGAATGTACCGTATGTAAAGCAAAACAAGGTCAGGAATCCCACATTTGGAATAACGAACCCGAAAGTTTTTGTTCTGTTTGCGGTTTTGAGCTCGGATATACATACGGACTTGAATTTTTATCAACCGGGAACGGTTACTCTGTGAAAGCAGGAGAAGGATTCGACCCCGTGAATGTTATCATTCCTGCTGAATATAACGGATTACTGGTTACGGAAATAGCGGAACGGGCATTCAGCGATTGTTCAAATCTTTGTAATATATCAATACCTGACAGTGTAACTCGTATTGGTGCCCTTGCATTTGAAAAATGTGTTTCATTGGAGGATATCACCATTCCGGATAGTATAAAAGAAGTTGGATCCAATATATTCAGTGGCTGTGTCAATTTATCTGAGGCTTCTGTCCCCGCTATTGCGGCAAAAAGCGTTGCCAATCTTGAATTGAAAGAGCTTACAATCACAAGCGGAGAACAAATCGAAGAAAGGACTTTTTCGGATAATCGTTCACTTATAAAGATTACACTTCCCTCTTCGTTAAAATTTGTCGGTGCGGCTGCTTTCCGAGGGTGTATAAATTTGAAAGAAGTGCATATAAGCGATATGTCTGCATGGTGTATGACAAATTTCGGTGAAAACGGAAATCCGCTCTGCACGGGGGCAACACTGTATTTAAACGGTCAAGAAGTTACCTCGCTCACCATTCCCGCAGGCGTACGTACAATCGGTGCATATGCGTTTAGCGGATATAAAAAGCTTGCAGAAGTTATTTTGCCTGAAGGACTGATAGAGATCGGCCAAAACGCATTTGAATATTGTTCTGCTATAGAAAACATTACGGTACCCGCAAGCGTACAGATGATTGGAGATTATGCCTTTTCTGGTTGCGATTCGCTTACAGAGCTTATTTTGGAAGATGGAATTGGAAATATTTCCGGATATGCTCTGACAAATTGCCCGTCAATTAAGAATATAGTTATCCCTGATAGTGCGACATGTAACAATACCTTAATGTTTAGCGGATGCTCATCGCTGGAAACAGTAGTGATTGGTAATGGAATAGAGTCGGTTTCCGGGCTGGGAAATAATGCTGTTTTACGCGAAGTTACACTGGGCAACGGGATTACGCAGATTTATAGCTCAATGTTCAAAGACTGCATTGCCCTTGAGACAGTTAATTTCGGAACCGGTATTTCCGGGGAAATAGGAAGTTTTGCTTTTAATAATTGCATTGCGTTGCAAGAAATTAAGATTCCTTCTAAGGTTACGTCATTAGGAGATTATTCGTTTAATGGTTGCACTTCGCTGGAAAGAGTGTATCTCACCAGAAATATCAAAACGATTGGTGATTCCGCCTTTAGCGAATGCACTGCCTTACATACTATCAGTTTGCAGGAAGGCTTGACTTCTATTGGTAGAGGTGCTTTCTCAATATGTAGTAAGATAGAAAATATTACTATCCCTTATACAGTGCGCGAAATGGGACAAAATGTTTTCAGCCGTTGTTCTTCTTTAAAAAAAGTTAGCTTCTCTGTAGATTGTTTTTTAGACATTATCCCGGAAAGTTGTTTTTACGAATGTGTTGCATTAGAAGAAATTTCATTTGGTAAGAATATTAAAAATATCGGAGCGAGTGCTTTTTCTGATTGCGGCGGTTTCGTTATTAATTATCTCGGGACCGTTGACGATTGGTGTATAATCGAAGGCTTGAAATCTCTGATGGGACCTGTACCCTACGGGGAACAAGAAGGGGATAGAGTTCTTTATATAAACGGGAAAGAAATTGAAGGTGAAATTCATATTTCAGATAAAGTTACAAAAATTACTGATTATGCATTCTGTGGTTGCGATCTAATTACAAAGATCACAATTTCCGATTCAGTAAAAAGTATTGGAGAAAGCGCATTTTATGATTGTGCCTCGCTTATAGCTGCAGAACTTCCGGAAGGATTGACTACGATTGCCGATAGTACTTTTTATGGTTGTATTTCTCTAACAACAATTTATCTCCCTGATTCTGTTATGGACATAGGAAATTATGCATTCTTTGGGTGTGAAACACTCCATTATGCAGATTTATCATCTGCCTTGCAAATTATAGGAGACAGTGCATTTGCGAATTGTTTTAGATTGTGTGCAAACGGCATGCCGATTATCTTAGACATCAACGTTAAGAGCATAGGCTCTAGTGCATTTAGTGGTTGTAGATATATGACCGATATTTATATACCTAAAAATGTAGAATACATTGGCAGCCGAGCATTTTCTGTTTGCGATGCACTCACAATTCGTTGTGAAATCGGGGAAAAACCCGCCGGTTGGGATGAGCTTTGGAATAAAAATTCATCGACCGATTCAGGTTGTCCTGTGGTATGGGGAACCGGTTTCGGACAATACGGCGTGGCAAATGACGGATACATATACATTGTACAGGATGATGTGCGTTATAAGCTTAAAGACGGGGAAGCTGTATTACCTCACCAAGGATTGGCTAGAGGAGACATAATTATAAAGGATCAAATTATTTTCGAAAATGTTGTCTACCAAGTCAAAAAAATTGAAGATTATGCTTTTTCTCAAAGTGAAACTGTAACATTAATTGTTCCAAATAGCGTAACATATATTGGGACGAATGCGTTTCCTTTAAAAGAAACTCCCACTAAAGTCTATTATTGTGCAGGGCCGGATGAATGGTGGGATATAGAACGCCCGGGCGGAAATATTTCTGAATATGAAACTTTTTGGTATAGTGAGGATAACCCCTTTACAGGAGAAATAACAGTTCCGGATGGCAATTATTGGCACTATGACGTGGACGGAGTAACACCTATAATATGGACAAAAGAAACAGTTTAATATAACCAATATCTTTCAAAGCCGCTCCGAAAGGGGCGGTTTTGCTATGCAAAAAACGGGACGAAAATAGTAAGTGGCAGACAAGCTCACGCCTAAAAACAGGCCGAAACGCAACCGCTCAAACGATAACTCAAACCGCCGTTTCCAAACGGGCGGTATTCGAAAAAAATACGTGTCGGACGGGCGTTCATTGTAAAGCTACGTATGTTTTTATTTGCTGTTCCGCTTTTTCCCTTCGGTATTGTGGATAACCTCGAATAAATTTCTGCTTTTTCTAAAAATATATGAACATACGTTTGACGATTCCTTTGAGAGGGCATATAATAGGCACATGCACCTGAAAAGGGTTTGGTACAACTGAATAAGAGCGCCGATTTATGATTTGAAAGAAAAGAATAGAGAAGCCGTGAAGCGATACCATTGAGATTGTAGCAGGCTGAGAATTACCGCGCCGTTACCCCGAGCGGAAGAGTCGGGCGGGGTCGTTATCTTCAAGGGCATAACATAAAAGAAAGAAACTAACTGACAGTGATTTCTCTCTTTTGTGCTATGCCTTTTTTTTCGCGCAAATTTTTTTTCGGAGAACAAGAATTTGCAGGAAAAAAAGACGAAGACCGTTCAGATAACGGCGAGCGGCACGGCAAGGTATTCCCTTTGCCGAAGTATGAGCAGACGGCGGTTTGCACGGCGCTACTAAAGCGGGGAGATGAAAGATGAACCTTCTCGAGGCAAAGATTTACTATGACGGCAGCCACTGGATAGCGATACCTCATACCGAACGCCCTTACAGGAAGAAACGGCGGCGGCAAGAGCGCGAAAAGAGCGAGGAATTGCAGCAGTTTGAGGAACGCTTTGAAAAAGCCGTAAAGCCAAATCGTTGCAGGAGTTTACGCCCATGTTCAATGACGAGGATGAGGCGGAACAGTTTGTGTAAGAACATTTTAACAGTTTAAGCCGAAACCGCTGGGAGCGTTACAAGCGGTTAATACGGCGCGGGTATACCAACCGATGGAATTTCTTTTGCGCTTACACGTTCGAATCCCGAAAGCATACGGAAGAAACTTTCCGCTCATCGTTGATGAACACGCTCTATCACCTCTCATCACGGCGTGACTGGCGGTATATGGGCGCATGGGACCGCGGAGAGTTGGGAGAACGGTTACATTTCCACGCGCTCAATTACATACCCGAAGGCGCAATGCCAGGTAAGTTGGAAGAACGCGAGGATTACGGCACTAAGCGGCACCGACGGGAAAAGAGTATCCGGCACGGTTTTTTCAATGAGCGTTTCGGGCGGAGAGTGTAAACGGAGACGCCCTTTTCGTCAAGGGTGAAGTGCATTGCCTTCGGAAAACCGTGGGCGGAAAGGCTTATTTCGTCCGCAGATATTTCAAAGGAGGCAAGGATTTCGAAGAAACAATGGAAACTCTTGCCGTAAATCAAGTCTGCAAAGCAGCGAGGTAAACGTATGAAACAGAAGAATTAAGCGGGATTATATCTCAGGCTTTCACGAACGTCAGGGCGAATCGATATGCATCGATAATCAGCGTACGCTCCTCAGAAAGTATGCGGAAGAACATAACTTCGAAATTCACGACGAAATACATCGATGGCGGCGTTTCGGGTGTAACCTTTCAATGCCCCGAAGTGCAGCGGCTTTTGGACGACGCAAAGATGGGCGTGATCAATACGATTATCGTAAAAGATTTGTCGCGTTTCGGCAGAAATTATATCGAAGTCGGGCGATATATCGATTATGTTTTTTCAGCGTTTGGTATATAGTTCATGGCTATACAAGATAACGTAGATACGAAAAACCGTGACAACGGTACGATGGAAATGATGCCGATCATGAACGTGTTTAACGAATGGCACGCCGCAAATACAAGCAAGAAGATACGAGCCGTGAAGAGAGGCAATGCGAAAGAAAGGATTTATCCTGCAAAGAAAGGATTTATCCTGCAAAGAAAGCAGCTTACGGATATAAAATCGGAACGGATAAGAAGAAACGCGCTCCCGTCATTGATGAAGAGGCGGCGCCTATTGTAAGACGGATATTTGAAATGTATGCTTTTGAGATAAGCTCGATGAAGATAGCGGAAGTTTTGAACAAGGAAGGGATCCGTTCTCCTGCTGTTTATGCTTATAGCCAAACCGGATAAAAGCCGAAACCGAATGCGGTAGGTATTTGGACAGCGGTTACGATGAGGGAAATGATGAAACTTTGTACGACAGTCAGCCGCAATACGGGGAAACGGTTCTATCATTTTAATTGCGGTTTTCATTTACGGTACGGCAAGTTATATTGCTTTTCGCATTATATCGCGGCGAGTATTTTGGAAGAAATCGTGCTTGAAGATATACGGGAAATGGCGAGACGGATCGTTCTCGACGAAGAGGCGATCTGTGAAGAATATATACGTCATAATTCCGAGCTTGCGGATAAGACAATAAATTCTGCTAAAAAGGAGTTACAATTAAAAAGAAAACACTCTGAGGAAATAACTCGTCTGATACGGGTAGCATTGCCTTTGCGGTGGCGGCAGGAGCATAAGACGAATGAAACGAAATTCATTGGAAATGGGGGATGCCGTTGTCAACGATCACAAAAAAATTATTGCGTTAGAATAAAAAAAGTGGAACAAAGAAAAAAGCCGAGCTGTTCATCGGCTCGGCTTTCAAATTTAGAATATGTAATAATTTTCAGCAATAATTTTTTGCGTTGACAACGGCGAGGATTATGCTACAATCGCCACAACAAACATGCAAAAATTTCGGAAGGGGATTATTTTAATAATTTTCTCTTTTCCGTTTCGTTTAAGACTTTCATTTGTGAAATGGCGATTTGATTTAACTTGCGAAGTCTTGTCGGATTGAGATAATCCGTCTGCAATCAGTACGGCGTTTATGTTTTCCATGTTGGAAAGGCAGATAAATTAATATGGTTGACTCTGTATTTGGCCTCAATATAGGGGCGGACGAAAGCGAGAAAGTGCTTGATAAAAGAAAAAAGTTCTCGCAGTGTTTAAGGAAATGCTGCTGTCACTGCAATATGCCAAAAAGAAGATTAAAGTAAATTGGTATTGTAACTCTGTTTTTAACGTGGGTGATTATGTTGCTTTTCAGTTAAAGACTAAGGATAAAAATTATTTTCCGGAAGAGAGTTGTTTTGACGAAGATTACTTTAGGGCGATGGACGGAAAGTATGTTATAATCAGAAAAATTCAAGACCATATATCATACAGATCGAAGATTCTCCCCGAGGTTGCTGACCATTGGATTATATGTCAGCTTTATTGTGGATTTTTTGATGAGATTCTCGATATGTCACGATTGAAAGACTCTAATTGGGCATATGTAAAAGGTGGAAAAATCCATCCTGATACACTCGAAAAAAATATCTATTTGCTTTGCGAAAGCTCGTTTTTCCATTTCAAAAAGAGAAACTGCAAGATTATAGGTAACGATAGAAAAGGAATAGATGAAATGCAAGATTACCACTCAATAGCTCAAGCTGTTTATTTGGGAGTGTCTTCTTGTTATTATAATGGCGATACGTTTCTTATAAGCAGTATTTTGAGGTCAAAAACAGTGTGTACATATCTAAATATTGACCGTCCCGAAAAGAAATATCGCTATGTACAAAAGAATTGGACATTTGGTGAATATATCTGACGATAGCGGGAAAAAAAATTTATGCGGGAAAAAACATTTATATTGAAACAAAGTAGAAGATAATTTTTAATTTGAAAAGTTTGTTTCTTTTGGGCGTAAAATATACATTAAATATTCATTCCACAAGAAATCATCTATAAAATACGGAAAAATATTCAAAACAATCATATATTTTATGCGTTTATACTTTTTCGGTGCTTTCGGTCCGGGTTCGAGCCTCGGCGGACACGCCATTAAAACGGCCAAAGGATAAGTTTTGGCCGTTTTTTATGATTAAAAAGGTTTACAGGCGAATAAAAGCGCATAGGTAGAAAGGCTCTGAACTTTTCGAGGTTCAGGGTCTGTTTTTTGAACGAATCCCGAATCAGCTGACCAGAGAATTGACCTGTAAATCTTCGGAAAGAACAGAATATAACAGTAAAAAATCTGTTTTTCTGAAAGAGACGAGATCCATATACTGTTTGGCGAAAAGTTTAAGATAAGCTTTTCTGTAAGAAAGTAAAGTTTTGTTGTCCATATGTAAATACTGCGTCAATGCCTTTACCGTCCTGTGCGCATAGAAATTTTCGAGGTAAATGACAGAGATGATTCTGCGATGATTAAAAGCATAAAGATAATCTTCGTCAGAGAAGTGATTTAACATATAGCGGAAAGAGGTGTAAAGTTTGTCGTTTGAGAAATTTTTGCTGTGTAAAGCCTTGATAAGCAACAATTCTAAGGTTTTTATTTGAATTGTTTTCATAGCAATATTATTGTATCATAAGGCGTTTTTTGAAAATTCCCCAAATATGGAAATTTTGAAAAAATAGATAAGTACTATAAAAAATAAACGGGGACGGCAAAGATTTGAAAAAGAAAATCGGGAAAACTTCTTTCCGTAAAGAAAAAGCCGGATATAAAGTTCCGGCTTTTCAGGTTAATCATCTGCAATATTTTTGCGTTTCAAACTTTCCGTATTATAAAAATCGGCCAGTTCGATATCGAGTCCGCGGCAGATATTCAGCATAGTGGTATCTAACCTTCCCGGAAGTTTGCCGGATAAAACGGTGTTGAGCGTAGACGTCGAAATCCCGCTTCTCTTCGCCAAGGCGTACTGAGTGAGCTGGCGTTCTTTCATGAGTTCACGGATTCGTAATGCTACGGCTTTATTAAATTGCATCATAAGAAAATACCTCCGTAAAATAAGTTTATATTTCTTATTCTACTATGACGAAATGCCGTAATATTACGAAACTTTGTATTTTATGGAAAAAATTTATGATATTTTGAGTAATATTTGTCCCTGTAAAAAATAATCGGGCAAATTCTCAAAAAGAGTTCAAAGGCCGGCGGAAATGAGCAAAAAGGAAGCAGGCAGGGAAGCGTACGCGGAAAAGTGAAAACGGAGTAAAGGGAAGGGGTAAACAGATAAGTCGATTATAAAGAAATAAATGCAGATTTTTCTTAAAAAGACAATTTAGGCACAAAAAACGGCAGAATACGCCAAAAATATTGTTTTTTTCCTGTTTTTATGATATAATACAAACCCTCAGGAATATAGATTAAATGAATTGGCGGAAAACGGAGGAAAATAATATGAAACTGATTACGTTTGCGGTCCCCTGTTACAATTCCGAAAATTACATGTGTCAATGTATAGACAGTCTTTTGACAGGCGGAGAGGATGTGGAAATCATTATTGTGAACGACGGTTCGTCGGACGGTACGGCGGATATTGCGGACAGGTATGCGGAGAGATATCCTTCCATTATCCGCGCGGTGCATAAAGAGAACGGCGGACACGGTTCGGGGGTCAATAAGGGACTGGAACTTGCCTCGGGGTTATACTATAAAGTGGTGGATTCGGACGATTGGCTCGATGCGGATTCGTTGAGGGTGCTTTTGGAAACGATAAGAAAGCATCTGAGAGAAAAACGCCTTCCCGATTTATATTTGACTAATTTTGTATATGAAAAAGTCTATAACGGAACGAGATTTGTCAGGAGTTTCAAAGGAAATTTCCCGAAGAAGGAAATTTTCGGTTGGGAGCAGGTAAAGAGATTCCGTACGTCCTCTGTACTTTTGATGCATTCGCTCGTATATCGGACGGATAAGTTGCGTGCAAGCAATACCGTGTTGCCCGAGCATACTTTTTATGTGGATAATATTTTTGCCTATAAGCCCCTGCCTTATATGGAAAAACTTTGTTATCTGGACATCGATTTATATCGCTATTTTATCGGCAGATCCGATCAATCGGTGAGCGAAGAAAATATTGTCAGGCGTTACGAACAGCAAATTCGCGTGATGAAGGAAATGGTTTCCGCTTATCGGTATGAGGGGATCAGATATTTCCCGAAAGGACTCAGACGGTATATGCTGCACGACCTCGCCGTGGTGATGACTCTGACGATCATGTTCACGACGGGCGGAAAAGACGAGCCCGTCAAGCGAAAGGCCACCCTGAAAGCGTTGTGGCGGTTTATCAAGGCGAAAGATAAAAAATTATATCGCTATCTCAAATATAATACATATCCCGCTATCGTGGATTGGATGCCTTTCCGCATGCAGGGAAAAGCTACTTTGCTCGGCTATAAATTTTTCCGCGCAAAACTCAAATGCAGCTGAACCTAGAACGGGAAAGAAAAATTTCATCCAGCCCTTCAAAAGTCTATTTGACTTTTGAAGGGCTGGGTTGTTTTGTTGTTTCCGCACGGATTTTCGGGTGCATGCATAATAATGAATACAACACAAAAAAGGTATACCTATGTCTTATTGTCTGTTTCGCGGATTTCCGCCTTGTTTTTTCTTACTTTGATCCCTGTCTGTTCGGTTCGGCTTTTTCCGATTCCGAACCTCTGAATTTTACGGCTCCGAACTGTTTTTATCCTTATCCGAAGCCTTGTTGTTCCGATTTAGTCGCTTGCTCACCCCGTCCCTGTCCCTGCTGCGGCGGTTCGACGCTTTTCTCCAATCGTCTGACCGTAGCCGGCAGGGGACGCGGACGACCGCATTACGGTTTATATAGACGGAAGGTGCGGGACGATCGCGGGCGATATTTCCGGGGTCTAGCGCTATATAGTTCCCTATGAACTTTCGGAGGGAATCCATTCTGTAACGGTGAGTGCCGAGAATTGGTGCGGCTCTGTTTCGTCCGCCTCGTCATCGTATTTTACGATCGGGGAGGACGAGGCAACCTTAGCGATTACGGATCTGAAAATGGGTTCGGTTTACCGTACGATAGACGCCGCGTATCGGGTTAGAAACAATTCCCGAAGTATGACCGTCTATTACGTCCTGCTTGATCCGTCTTTTCCGCCTCCCATGGCCGACCGGATCATCGGGTATTCCGAAGAGCCTTCTTTGACAAACGGAGCGGCCTCCTGCGGCCGTTTTCCGTGTCCGCGGGCGGGCTCGCTCTATATTCCTTCTATTTCCGACGCAACGGTTGCTGATGCGGTCTTTGATTTCGATTTCGGAGACGGCGGGGCGCAGAACGTCTTTGCGGGCGGTTTGATGGGCGATCTGTTTCATGTATCCATCAGCTCTTATCATTTATCGACGACTGCCGCAACGAAGCGGAGGTGGACGGCTCGTCCGTGGGCAGGTATGCGGGCGGACTCGTCGGAACCTTTTCCTATCCCGCTTCGTTTACGATGAAAGACAACGTTGTCGAGCTGTGTTCTGCAAAGGTCTCGGTAAATACCCTCGGCATCGGTCGGTTTATCGTCGGACTTGCTGGAGAGGCCAAGAATATTCTGTTCGATCGCTGTTATTCCAAAAAGGAAATCGCAGCATCTCTTTCTTCCGTCATGCAGGCGGGCGGCTTTACTTCATCGGTCTGGGATTTTTCTTCCGTCGCTTCCTTGGGGTATCCTACCCTCATAGATAATCCCGAATAGACATGTTTTCGGCTTGCGATGGAATATGTTTTGTCTTTGATTCCGTTAGAGATGATTGAATAAAAAAACGGGCCTTTCAGGCTCGTTTTTTTATTTTCATGAAGGACAGATGTCTCCGTTTTCATTTTCGGCCGCGATTTATCTTTTCCGCTTTCCGCGTATCGGATAAACAGGCATTGTTATTTTTGCCGTCATCGGATAATGCCTAAGGCCTCGCCTATTTTTCCGCCGTTGAGGATATATTTTTTCATGTTTCTCTGTAAAGAGGTGTTTTCGGGAAATTCTTCGGGCGGTAAAGTTGTCGTTTTATATACCCATAATTTATAACCGTCGGCGTTTTCGTTTACTTCGAGAATTTCAAAGCGCCGCAGAAATTGTATGATTTTAGAATTTTCGGGCAGCAATTTTTCGAGCGCGGGGGAGAGCAGCCAGGAATAACAGGCAAATTTCGCGTCCGCGTACTCGGGAAAATGCGAAGCGAAAAATTTTCGCGCAAACGAGAGGGAAACGTCCACCTTTTCGGGAGAAAGATCCGCGTCCGAGGGAATATGGACGGAAAGCAATTTTTTGCCTTCCCATTCCCCTGATTCATATTCGAGCTCGCCCAAACGGAAAAGGCACAGAGAGAGCTGTCGTCCCACCCAAAAATCTCGGTCGAAGCCGTAGGAGCCGAATGTGGATTTATGTTCTCGCACGAATCGGGAAAAGCATTTCATCGTATCGACAAAAATTTTATCGTCTATATGATTTTTCTCGTAAAGCGCGCGGGTTTTCAGCGCCGCCGAAAGCAGGAGCTTCAACTTTTTCAGCCCGCGCTCGTCGTCGGGAAAGAGCTTTGGCAGCTTTTTCGTCGCGGCCGTATATCCGACTTTGTCGCAAAAATCGGCGAGAAACCCGTTTTCTTCGTTTTCGGACAGGCCGAGGACGACGCCTTTAAGAAGTTCGTTCACTTCTTCGGGCATATCGATGTCGTTGCATAATTTTTCTAAATCATCCATGACTCTCTTTCTTCTCTTAAATTTTTATTTTCAATTATATTATAACCCGCAGGGGAAGGGAAGTCAATATTTTCTCTTTTTCAATTTCAAAGAGGCCGTTCCCCGAAAGGGAATCGGCCTCTTTGAAAAATAAGAACCTTTTTATGGATGAGCAATGTTTTTTATGCGTCTTTCCCGCATAATATTCTTTCTTCTATTATATAATAACTAACAGTTAGAAGTCAAGCATTTTCTAACTGTTGGTTATATAATTTTTAATATGGTAGAAGAAATCAAGACCCGATTAAGGGAAGAAATCAGAAGGAGCGGTCTGACGACGGTGGAGCTTGCGCGGCGCGTGGGGGTGACGCCGGAGATGATCACGCAATATTGCACGACGAAGAAGCTGCCGAGGCTGGACACGTTTGCGAAACTTTGTCAGGAATTGGACGTATCGGCGGATTATATTCTCGGCCTTTCGGAATAGAAAAACGGCCTTAGCGGCCGTTTTTTCGTTTACAGACTTTCCGGACGGATACATTCGCCCGTGGAGCAGCTCTGGAAAATGACGAAGAATCCTTCTTTGTCCGTGAAAGCGGAAGAGGGTACGAACGTGCAGATTTCCGCGATTTCCTCGGGCGGGGCGTCCTTGTTTTCCGCGGGCAGGGCATAGCAGATATATTTTGCCTTCAAATCGTCGTAAATGACGCCCACGAGATATTGAGGTTTTGCTTCGTCGCCCTGTATGCGAACCCATTCCGAATAGGCGAAGATATTTTTCAGGCTCTCGTCCTTAGGGTATTTTGCGAAGAGAGCGTCGATTTCGCCCTTGACGGCGAGATAGTATCCGTCGGAGTCCGTTTCAAACGGATTGCGTATATTCTCAGCATTTCCATTCTTTGCAGAGTCCTGCCGCTCTTTCTCTGTTTGTTGCGGATTTCCGCTTTCAGCGTGTGCATATGTACGAGATTCTTCATTCTCGAAGCGTTCATGTCCTTCCTCCTTGCGATAGTAGTTTTCCGTGGCGACGGTTTCGTCGTCGTATTTTCCCGAAGAGGGGGCGGGCGTCTCGGGCGCAGCGCGTTCGGGAACGTCCTCCTCGTTGGGCGTATAAGGGCTTGGGGGCGTTTCTTCGGCAGGGCGCGGCGGCTGGGGGCGTTCGCGTTTCTCTCCGTCCGCGGCGGGCGGAGCCTCGAATCCGCCGGGAGAATCGGGAGAGGACATACCGTTTTCGGGGCGGAAGAAATTGTCGGCGGAGAAAGCGGTCTCTTTTCCACCCGCGGGCGCGGAATTTTTGACGAGCGTGCGCCAGTCGTAGACGTTATCCCCGTTCACGCCGTAAGCGATGGGGATAATGCCGTTTTTGACGAAGCAGATGACGCCGCAGAAGCCTTCTTCCGCGTTGAGTTCGGAGACGATGTTAAAGAGGCTTTTTCCGCGCAGGGGGAGCATTTCCGTTCTGCCTTTGCGATCGGATAAGAGGCAGTAATACTCTCCCGAAGAGAGGGGCGCGAAATTGATGACGGAGACTTCGACGGAGAGATTTTTCCCGTACTGTTCTATTTTGATGAGCCCCGAAAGAGTCTTTCCGTCGCCCGAAAATCCCTGCCTGACCTGTCTTAAAATACACATTTTTTTGATGAAATTCATAGCATGCTCCCAAAAAGCAGATTTCTCTTCTATTATATATGCCTCGGTCGGGCGTTTTTTGCATTTTTTTGGCGAAATTCGGGTAATTTTTCCGAAATATTTTTTCATCTTTTTCCATGAAGGAAAAGCGGGGAAAATACTCGTTTATAATTTTTTTTCTTTTCTTCTCGGAATAGAAAGTAATGGTTGACATGGAAAATAAAAGCATGGTATAATGAAAAAGTCCGACGGAAATCAAATTGTCGGTACAACAGGGAGGAAATATGGCGCAGGAAAGTCTGGAAATCGCCCTTATCAAGTATAACCGAAAAACCTGGTGTAAGAGCGCTCTGCTCGGCTTTTTTATCGGATTGGCGGTCATTGTGCCGGGAATCAGCGGCTCGACCGTAGCGATCATCTTTAAGCTGTACGATCAGTTTCTCTATGCCGTGGGGAATCTGTTCAAGCAGTTCAAGAAATGTTTCTTGTTCCTTTTGCCTATCGGTATAGGAATGATTTTGGGACTGCTTCTCGGGTTCTTTACCGTAGAGAAGTTGCTGGCGATTCTTCCGTTTGCCGTCGTCGGGCTGTTTGCCGGTCTCATGAGCGGCGCTTTCCCCGCTGTCAAAGACGAATTGAAGGGCGCGGAAATGAACGGAAAACGCATCGCTCTGCTCGTTTTGGGCGTGCTCATTCCCATCGCCATCGGCGTGATTTCCGTGGCGCTCGAAGCGGGGGGCGGCGGAACGGCATCCAACGCCTTTGCCTCCGTCGAGTGGTGGCAGATTCTCGTGTGTATTCCCGTCGGATATGTCGTGGGCGTCACGCAGGTCGTTCCCGGCCTCAGCGCCACGGCCGTCCTCATGGCCATCGGCTGGTTTACCTCCCTCGTGGACAGCGTCAGCCTTACGTTTTGGCAGTCGAATCCCATGATTTTTGCCGTCTATGCCGCTTTGATTGTCGGTTTTCTCGCGGGGCTTTTCACCTTTTCCAAATTTCTCACCTATGTATTCGGAAGAGCCCGCCATACCGCGTATTCCTTGATCGTCGGCCTGTCGCTCGGTTCCATCGTGGCCATGTTCTATAACCCCGATACGTTCGCGGTATATGCGTCGTGGGCGGAAAACGGCGTTAAAGTGACGGATATCGTCCTCGGCATTGTGCTGTTTGCCATCGGTGCCGTAGGTTCATACCTGCTCGTGCGTTATCAGCGGAAAAAGGATGCGGAAGCCGCCGCGGCAGCGAAAAAAACGATTGAGTCGGAAAATAAAAACGAAAATCCGGCAGCCGTATCCGAAACGGAAGGCGCGTCCGAAGATTCCCGAATCGATTCTTCCGAAAAGAAATGAAATTTTTCGCTTCGGTTTTCGGAAAATACCGAAAATTTTCGTCGGAGCGGGGCTATTCCTGCGATTGTTGCGGAAGAGAAATCTTTTCTTATCCTTCTCCGCGCCTTTGCGAAGAATGTTCGTCCGCTTTGGAGCGGAATTTCCGAACCTGCGACAAATGCGGGCGAAAGACGGTCTCGGAAGGGCTTTGTCTCGATTGTAAACGTAAAACGCCCGAATTTTCCCGAGGTTTTTCCCCGTTCTGTTATCGGGGCGAAGCCGCAGGACTCATCAATCGGATGAAGAACGGCGAACGGTGGCTGGCGGATTATTTCGGAGAACAGATGTCGGCGTTTTGGAAACGTTCGGGGCTTTGCGCGGATATCGTCGTATTCGTTCCGATGACCGAGGCAGGGGAGCGAAAACGCGGTTATAATCAGGCGAAGGATCTGGCGGAAAAAATTTCCGAACAGACGGGAATCCCCGTAAAAGGCGGCCTAGTCAAGATACGGGAAAATCTTCCGCAGAAAAGATTGACGAAAACGGAACGGATAAAGAACGTATCGGGAGCCTATCGCGCGGAGGGGGAATTTTCGGGAAGGAAGGTTTTGCTCGTGGACGACGTAATGACGACGGGAGCCACGGGCAGCGAATGTGCCAAGGTTCTGAAACGGGCGGGCGCGGTCGAAGTGTTTTTTCTGACGGCGGCCTCGTTGCCCGAGAGAGCCTAAAAGGAGAGGAACAATGGATATCATAGAACAAATGCTGGGGGGAGAGTTGTATCTTACCGAAGATGAGGAATTGGTCGAAAAGCAGACGGTGTGTCTCGAAAAATTATACGACTATAACGCGACTCGTCCTTCCGAGGCGGAAAAGCGTCAAACGCTGTTAAAAGAGATGTTTGCGGAAATCGGGGAAGGATGTTATATCGAGCCGCCGTTTCATGCGAATTGGGGCGGAAAGCACGTACATTTCGGCAATCGCGTCTATGCCAATTTCAATTTGACCATGGTGGACGATACGCATATTTATGTGGGAGACGGCACTATGTTCGGACCGAACGTGACGGTCGCGACGGCGGGGCATCCGATTTTGCCCTGTCTGAGGGAAAGGGCGTATCAATATAACGCGCCCGTACATATCGGGAAGAATTGCTGGATCGGCGCAGGAGCCGTCATCCTCCCCGGAATCAATATAGGGGATAATTCGGTAATCGGCGCGGGGAGCGTCGTCACGAAAGACGTTCCCGCAAACGTCGTTGCCGTCGGAAATCCCTGCCGCGTGCTTCGGGAAATCGATGATCGGGATAAAAAATATTACTTCAAGAAAAAGGAAATCGATTGGAAAAAGGTGGCGGAAGAAACGAAGTGAGGACGTAGAGCGTTCTTTTACGGAAAATCAAAACGCGCGCGGCATTATCGCCGCGCGCGTTTCTTCCTTTTCCGACATAAAAATCGGGAATTATTCGATCGCAATCTTTTTGAGCGCCTTTTCTTCTTCCGTATATTTAGGAACGGTGACCGTCAGAATTCCGTTTTCGTATTTCGCCTTGACGTTTTCATCGCTGATGCCGTCTCCGACATAGAAACTTCTCGTCATTCTGCCGAAACTTCTCTCGCGGAATACGTATTCCGACTTTTCGCCACCCTCCGACTCCTCGCTGCGGCGCACCGCTTCGATCGTCAGATACCCGTCTTTCAGAGAAATGTCGATGTCCTTTTTATCGACGCCCGGCAAATCTACGCTCAACGTGTATTCCTTGTCGTTGCTCTTGACGTCCGTTTTCATGATGTTGTAGTTCGTGTCAAACCAGCCTCCGAAGGGTTTTAATAAAGAATTCAAAGAATCAGAAGTCAAATATTTCATAATAATTATCTCCTTTTCCGTAATATTTTTTGTGGGGCTCAAAGGAATTCGTTCCCCCGATGTTCACCCCTTTTCCGAGGTCCTCGTCCGTGGCTCTCGTTTTCCTTTGAACACTTTATATATAAATCGTTTTTATTCGTTTCAAACATCTTTTCGTAAAATTTTTTACTTTTTACGAAAAGTTGATCTCAAAAAATAGTCCCCTTCCGCCTGCGGGGCGGAAGGGGACTAAGAAGTGCGGTCCTTTCTCGGTTGACCGTATTTTTTCATTTACTTAAAATAGTGCGGGGGGGGGGCGATTTTTTCATCCTTATTGGAATTTTTCGGAGCGGAATGTTCGCCTTCGCCGTAGGAGTAATAGGAATTGAAATATTTTTTGCGATTGCCTTTGAGTTTTTTGGGATTGACGAAATGCGCATTGACGACGATTCCGAGGATATTCGCCTTTGCGAATCTCAGAGAATCGAGAGAAGTCTTAATGTCGCTCTCATACGTTTCCATGTGCCTGCAAACGAGCAGAGCGCCGTCCGTGGCGGGAACGAGTGCGAGCGCGTCGGAGACCAATTTGATGGGCGGCGTATCGTAAATGATATAATTGAATTCCTTTTTGAGCCGTTCGTAGAGTTCCTTCATGGCGCGGCTTTCGAGAAGTTCGTAAGGGCGGGGGGAAGGAGTTCCCTGATAAATGACGTAAAGGTTTTCGTTTTCTTTGGAAGGGCGGAGGATTTCCTCAAAGGTTGCCTGTCCGGAGAGATAATCGCTCAGTCCCGGAACGGGCTGTTCCTTAAAGTATTTGGAAATGCGGCCCTTGCGAATATCGGCGTCGATCAGAACCACTTTTACGTTGGACATGGCGAACATGAGCGCCAGATTGACGGTGATCGTGGTTTTTCCCTCTTCGGGATAGTTGGAGGTAAATAACAGGCTGATCGCACTGCCGTCCTCCTTTTTGGGAATGGCGACGGAGATAGACGCTTTGAGGTTGCGGAAGGCTTCCACGACGTTGAAAGGAGTGTTTTCGTCGATGAGATAGGTGCCGCGGAGGGAAGCATTCGTCCTCTCTTCATAGCGCCGTTTTTGTTTGTTGCGCCGAAGATTGCTGAAAAAATTATTTAACGCTTTCATTTTCTCTCCTCCGTATGCTTAACGTCGTGTCTGTCGTCGGGAATCGTTTCGATCCTCGGAATGACGCCCAAAACGGGCACATTGAATTTGCGGGGGAGCTCCTCATAATCGCGCAGACGGGTATCCGTTCTGTCGACGATAACGACAACAATACAGGCGACGACAAAAGCGACCAGTCCGATGATGAGGCCGAATTTGATCATTTCTTTGATAGTCTGTCCCTCGTTCAAAAGTTCGGAAGGGCGGAAACTGAGCTGCGTACATGTCGTTGTTTTGCCGTCCATGTCATTCATGATGCTTTCGATGTAGGAGGGAAGTTTCGCCTTGACCTGCGCTTCCAGATGCGAGGCGAGATCGGGTTCGTTGAGCGCGGAAATTTCTACCGAAAGTTTATTGCTTCCGACTTCGTAGGTATAAGAAATCGTCTCTTCGAGCAAATCGAAAAATTCACGTTCCTCTTCGGTGTCCTGCTGAATTCCTTCCGCTTCGGGAAGCCCCGTCATAAGCTGCCGGTCGAAGGCGTCGGAGTCGAGGAGCAGTTTAACCTGTTTGAGAACGCTTTCGCTGTAAGCATTGCCGACAAGCTCGCCGCTGGCGTCCTCGGCTGCCGAAGAAACGAAATAATCGATCGTCGTTCCGTAATAATGGACGTTATGGTACTTCAAAAAAGCGATGCCCATGCCGGCGGCCGCGCCGATGACGAGAGCCGCGACGATGGCCCAGATTCTCGACCAAATAGCTCGGAAAATGTCGGATAGACTGAGCTCGTCTTCGGTCTGCATTTCTTCTTGCATATTTTTCTCCTTATGCTGATAGATATATTGTATATGGCTTGCGAAACTCCCGTCAGGAAATTTCGGCAAAATTCGACTTTTTCTGCCCTTTAAGTATTATAACATGTTCGGAAAAAGTTGTAAAGTATTTTTTGGAAAATATTCTGCATATACATTATTTTTCCCCTCTTATCCATAAAATATCGAAAAAAACCAAAGAAAATTCATAAAACCTGCAAGACAAAGAATTTGAGGTACTGGGTTTCTTCCTCGCATAAAAGCGCGGGATGGTCGGGGGCCTGCGTCTTGACTTCCACGGTCCGAACTCTCCGTCCGCTCTCCCTTGCGGCTTCGGACAGCATTCGCTCGAAGAGGGGCAGGTTCATGTAATGGGAACAGGAGCACGTGACCAAAAATCCGCCGCTCTGTACGAGTTTCATTCCGAGAATATTGATGTCTTTATAGCCGCGGAAAGCGTCTTTGACCTCGTCGGCGCTCTTGCAGAACGCGGGGGGATCGAGGACGATGAGGGAGAATTTTTCTCCCGACGCCCTGTATTCCCGAAGGAGCTGAAACACGTCCGCGCATTTGGTTTCGAGGTTGGAAATGCCGTTGAGCCGAGCGTTTTTTTCGACGTTTTCGAGCGCGAGGGGCGAAATATCCGCGGCGATGACGCGTTCCGCGGTCAGAGCGGCATTCAGGGCAAAGCCGCCGCTGTTTGAAAAGCAGTCCAAAACGCGTCCGCCCTTCGCGTAGCGGCGGACGGCGAAGCGATTTTCTTTCTGGTCGAGGAAATACCCGGTCTTTTGGCCGTTTTTGACGTCCACGGCCATTTTGAGCCCGTTTTCCTCGATGACGACCTCGTCGGGAACTTCTCCGAACAGGACGCCTTTTTCCAAGGGAAGTCCTTCTTTCGCGCGCACGGCGACGTCGGAACGCTCGTAAATTCCGCGGGGAGAGAAGATTTTTTCGAGGGCGCGGCAGATGAGCTTTTTCCTCTGATGCACGCCGAGCGAGAGGAATTGAACGACGAGAATGTCGGCGTATTTGTCGACGATGAGCGCGGGGAGATCGTCCGCCTCCGCAAACACGACGCGGCAGCAATTTTCGTATCCGAGGCGTTTGCGGTATTCCCAGGCGGCGGAAATGCGTTTTTCGTAGAGGGCTTCGCCGTCCTCCTCGTTTCCGCGGATGAACAGGCGGACGAGGATTTTAGAGGCGTGGTTGATATAGCCTTTGCCGATGAATCGTCCGTCGGCGGAACAGACGCAGGCGAGGGAACCGTTTTTGTCCTTTCCCTCTATGCGCGAGACCTCGTTTGCGTATACCCAGCTGTGTCCGGCAAGCAGGCGTTTTTCTTCGTTTTTTTTGAGATAAATCGTATACGGCATGTCGTTCGTTTCCTCGAAGCAGAAAAATTAACAGGGAAATTATAGCATATAATCGTTGACAAGTAAAGCGGATTGTGATAAGATATAAGAAATAAGGGAGTAGCACGGCTCTTGAATCAAAGAGCGGTCAAGTCCACATAATGGAAGGATGTCCTTCCGGGTTTGACATGAAACGGCGAGACTTATGCGAGGCGAAAGAAGAAGCGCGCATAAGGGCTCGTTTTTTTTCGGGAAAAAATCCTTTTTCGAGGAGAAAAAAATGGATATTTTGGATATACTTCTCTTGGCCGTGGCGCTTTCCATGGACGCGGCCGCCGTGGGAATGACGCACGGCATGACGGATCCGAAAATGCCCTTGAAGCGGGTGCTCGCGATCGGCGGATTTTTCGGCGCGTTTCAGGCGGTGATGCCCCTCATAGGGTATGCCTTGACGGGACTTATCGCGGGCGCTTTTCTCGACGTGTTTGAAGCGGCTTCGTCGTGGGTTTCGTTCATTTTGCTGGCGCTGATCGGCGGAAAGATGATTTTCGACTGCATAAAGGAAATGCGCGCCAAAGCGCGCGGGGAAGAGGCGGAACTCCCCGCCCCCGAATTTTCCGTGGGGAAGCTCGCCTTGCAGGCCGTGGCGACTTCGATAGACGCCCTGGCGATCGGCGTCACTTTGCAGATGGCGTCCATTTCGCCCGAAGGGCTATTTCCGCCCGTCGGATGGTCGGCGCTCATCATCGGCGCGGTGACCTTTTCGTTCAGTATTCTGGCCGTGTATATCGGGAAACTCATCGGGGATAAATTGGCGGATAAAGCGGAGCTCATCGGCGGAATCGTGCTGGTCGGTATCGGGGTGAAGCTCCTGATAGAGGGGCTGCTTTAAGGGCTTTGTTTCGTCGCTTTTTCGGGCCGTGGGGAATAAATCGGAGGGAAACTCCGGAAAATAATGAAAAAGACCGTTGAAAAATCCAAAGAGACGTGTTATAATAGAGATGAGGAGGAACAAATCATGGAACTGAAAAACATGACGGAAATCTGCCGCAAAAAGGATAAGGCGTTTTATCGCGACGGGAATAAGCTGATCAAATTATTCGAGGGGAGCTATCCCAAGGAAAACATTCTCAACGAAGCGCTCAATCAGGCGCGGGTGGAGAGGACGACTCTGCATATTCCGCGCATAGAGGCGGTGACTTCGGTAGAAGGGAAATGGGCCATCGTAATGGAATATATCGAAGGGGAGACTCTCGCCGCCCTGATGAAAAAGAATCCTTCCGGGGAGGAAGAATACCTCGGAACGCTCGCAGACTTGCAGACGGAAATCAGCGCGCAGAGGGTGCCGCTGCTCCCTCGGCTCAAAGATAAGATGTACGAAAAGATCGCGGCGAGCGAATATTCCGACACGGTGAAATATGACTTGCAGGCTCGTCTGGACGGGCTTCCCAAACACTATAAACTTTGTCACGGGGATTTTCGTCCGAGTAACGTCATCTTGAAGGACGACGGGACGTTTTATATCGTGGATTGGGCGCACGCCACGCAGGGAAACGCGGCGGCGGATGCCGCGAGGACGTATCTGACATTCCGCCTCTGCGGCGAGCCTTCGCGGGCGGAGACCTATTTGCGTCTGTATTGCGAAAAGACGGGCACCGCCCGCGCCTATGTGGAACGGATACTTCCCATCGTGGCGGCGACGCAGACGGCGAGAAGCAACGAAAAAGAAAAAGAGCTGCTCCGCCGCTGGGTCGAAGTGGTGGATTGGCAGTAAATGTGAAAAGAAACGGGAACGTTTTTTAGACGTTCCCGTTTTTTCGTGGGAGAACGAAAATCCGAAAATGTCGTAACCATCGGCGCTCCGAAATCATATAAATGATTGAATGATTTTTTAAGGAGTGCGTATGAATCCGTTTTGTGAAAAGTCGTATCCCGTAGACAAGGCGCTTGAAAATTGGCAACAGCTCTATCCCCGTCCGTATAATAAGCGCGAAGTCGATCCCTACACCAAGACGCGCGTCATTCTCGCCAACGGGGCGGAGTTTGAAGCCAATTGGTTTTCCCATCAGTTTTCCCGTCATATCGACGACAACGATTTGCGGCGGGAACTTGCGCTGACCCGATTTATCGAGAAGCAGCAGCAGATAAAAATATCCCTGCTGAAACCGTCCAACGAGAGCATTCTCGAACATACGATTTCCTACGAGCAGCTGGCGGTGGATTTGACGGCGGAACTTGCGCGGCATGAAAAGGATTGCTATGTAAAAAAGACGCTGGATTTCGCGCTTTTGGAGGATTTCGATCATCTCTACCGCTATGCGAACCTCTTGGAGGCGGAACAGGGGATATATGCGGAAAAGCTGGTGGGCCGATATACGGAAATCATGCCGGGCCGACCGACGATTTCTCACCATCGCTATCCCGTCGATAACGTCAGGCGTTCCATCGATTCCCGAACGGCGGACGTGAGGACGGTTTTGGGCTCCATGATCATCACGGCCGCGGAACAGCAGACGATGAATTACTATATGAACGTGACGAATTTTGCCATGTCGGACGCGGGGCGCAGCCTCTATGAAGAAATCGCTCTGGTCGAGGAAGAACACGTCACGCAGTACGAAGACCTCATGGATCCCCGTTCGAGCTGGCTGGAAATGCTCCTTTGGCACGAATACTCGGAATGTTATCTCTATTGGTCGTGCTATATGACGGAGACCGACCGCTGTATCCGGGAACTTTGGGAACAGAATTTCCTGATCGAAGTTTCGCATCTTCACAAGGCGGCGGAGCTTCTGAAAAAGTACGAGGGGAAAGATTGGCAGGAAGTCGTGGGAGACGGAAGATTTCCCGAGCCGCTCTCCCTGCACGAAAACGTCGATTACGTCCGTTCGGTGCTGGGAAAGACGGTGCAGTTCACCTCGGTCAAAGAAGATTATTTTTTGCTCAAAGAGCTTCCCCGCGACGCGGATTTTTTCCGTTATCAGGAAATCGTCAATCCTTCGGCGGACATTGTTCCTTCGCATCGGATAATCAAATCCTATATTCGGCGCCACGGGAAGGATTATCGCTATCAGACGGCGCCGAATCCCGTTCCCGAGCTGCGCGACAGAAGGACGGACAATACTTCTGTGGGGCGCTGTCCCGACGCGGCGCCGGGCGGAGATTTTTTCTGCAACCGATAAGGCGCGGATCGGAGAGGAAGGTATGGAAAAGCCCGCGGCCGTTTGAAAACGGCCGCGGGCCTTCTTTACGGGATAAATCTGTGAAAACACCCACGGAAGTGACGAAAAAAGGGAAAATAAAAAAAATTCCTAAAAAAATTGAAAAACACGACGCAAAACAGCTTGACAGAATTTTCGATTAATAATACAATTAGAAGGCAAGTTGAAGAAACGGCGTCTCCGCCCCTTTTGGCCCCGTAAGTTGAAAGGCGGATCGCTCGGTATTCACACAGGATTTTTTATCGCAAGAAAATACACACGAATAAGGAGTAACATGATATGAAAACCTATATGGCAAACGCCCAAACGGTTGAAAGAAAGTGGTATGTCGTAGATGCCGCGGGCGTTCCGCTCGGCCGTCTCGCTTCCCGCGTTGCGTCCGTGCTCCGCGGAAAAAATAAACCCACCTTTACCCCCAATGTCGATACGGGCGATTTCGTCATCGTCGTCAACACCGATAAAGTGGTCCTGACGGGAAAGAAGACGGAAGATAAATTCTATCGGTATCACACCGGCTACATCGGCGGCCTGAAAGAAATTTCTTATAAGAAACTGCTGGCCGAAAAGAGCGATCTCGCCGTCTATGAAGCCGTGAAGGGCATGCTTCCCAAGAACAGCTTGGGCAGAGCGATGCTGAAAAAACTCAGAGTTTATAAGGGGGCGGAACATAATCACGCCGCACAGAAGCCCGAAGAACTCAAAGCAGACTAAGGAGAGGAAGAAATATGGCTAAAGTGAATTTGAAAAAGAAGCTTCAGTTCTGGGGAACGGGTAGACGGAAGAAGGCGATTGCCCGCGTTCGTCTCATTCCTGCCGGGAGCGGCACCATCGTCATCAACGACCGCGCCTTTGAGGATTATTTCCCTCAGGGTACGCTTCAATACATCGTCAAACAGCCCCTTGTCCTGTTAGAGGCGGAGAACAAATACGACGTATTCGTCAACGTCGTCGGCGGCGGATATACCGGTCAGGCGGGTGCAATCCGTCTGGGCGTGGCTCGGGCGCTTCTCGAAGCAGAACCCGACAGCCGTCCCGCACTTAAAAAGGAAGGTTTCCTCACGAGAGACCCGCGCGCAAAGGAAAGAAAGAAGTACGGTCTCAAAAAGGCTCGTCGCGCGCCTCAGTTCTCCAAGAGATAATTTCCCGTCCTTCGACGGAAAAAAGCCCGGCCGTATTTCGGCCGGGCTTTTTGATTGTTTTTTCGGGATTCCGTTACTTTTCTGCTTTTCGCGCTTTCGGCGCGGAGTACTTGTCCGCAGTCGTCCGCGATCGGGTGCGCAGTTCGGCAAACGCTGTCCTTTTGGCCTTTCTTCGCATTGCGGTCAATATCGCGGGGGATTTTCGTGGCTTTCTCCGTGCGGCGGGAGACCGCTTGTTCAGCGTCTCGGAGCTTTTCGGTCGATGTCGCGGACCGCTTTTTCGTGGCGTTCCATCAATGCGAGGAAGGGATTATTCTCTTCGATATTTTTTGTCGGTTCGTCGGCATGCGCATTCTGCCGTTGGGGAGAGTCCGACGGGGATTCTTTTTTTCCTTGGAACGGGGAAAAAAGATTCCCGAACAGGGAGCCGGGGGAGTTCGAAGGAGCCGCCGCGGAATCGTTGTTTTCCGCGGGCGAGCCGTCCTTTTCGTTTTGGGAAGTATTTTCGTCCGAAGTCGCGGACGGAAAAAAGGCATTTTTTAGAAAATTGAACAATCCGAAACTTTCCATACCCGAAAAAAATCCTTTAATTTCACAATTTTCACTGAAAATAGCGGCAAAAGCGAGGCATTTTTGTTTGCTTTAATTGACGAATTGATATATAATAGAATATGCGTTGATATTGTCGGGAAATGCACGTTCTTTTTTTCCGGCCGACATTATTTTTAAGGAGTCCTTTACAATGCGGGATAAATTCAAGAAGTTGACAAGTGTGATTGCCGCGGCGGCGCTCTGCGCTGCGGTGGTCTCGTTTGCGGGGTGTTCGGATAACTATTCGACCAAAGTCCCCGGAGACGATATTTTTGAAGGAGAGGTTGTGTCCAACGGCGGCTTTGTCGTCGAGAAGGGCAATTACGTCTACTTCATCAACGGGGCGGAAGAATACACGGCATCGAATAAATACGGCGAGGTCGTCAAGGGAGCGCTGATGCGCCTTTCCAAGTCCGACCTTGCGAGCAAGAATTACGGCAATGCGGTGACGGTGGTTCCCATGCTGTTCGTCGCGCAGAATTTCGATGCGGGCATTTATATTTACGGCGATTACGTATATTATGCCTCTCCTACGACCGAAAAGGATCAGGACGGCAACGTGCAGAACGATTGGGTCAGCTTCAAGAGGGCAAAGCTCGACGGCAGCGAAGCGATGAAGGATTATTACTTCCGTTCGGACGACAACGCGCTCGACTATCGTTTCGTCGAAGTGGACGGCGTCGTTTATTGCCTGCATGTGGACGACAGCACTCTCTATTCCTATAATACGCAGACGCGTACGGACACGGTGCTTGTCTCGGGGGCGGGTTCCGAGTTCTTTTTCGATACTTCCGATCCCGAAAATCCCACCGTCTATTATACGATGGGCGTGACGCAGGACGTCGATTCGGCTTCGTCCTCGACGCTCAGCTATACGCAGCTTTACAGCGTCCGTGCAGACGCGCAGGTGGAAAAAGTAGATTCTTCCGAGGCGTCCTATACGGTGAAGGGAGGAAAGACGTACTCTTTCGACGGCGCCTATCTCGAAGATAACTTGGAAGGCTTCGACGCTTCGGATTACACGACGTATCCCTATGTCAATTTAGGCGATCTGGTGCTGGACGGAAAGGGCTCTTCGGACGTGTATAAGCAGACGCAGTTCAACGACGATACGAGTACGCCCGCCACGCCCGACGGCTATACCTACACGATTCAGAGCTATCAGAACGACGGAGTATATTTCACCCGCACGAACGTCAATAAAACTTCTTCGGACGGCGAGAACAGCAAGCTCTATTATCTTTCGGACGAAGCGGTGTCCGCGGCGGATTGGAAGACGATTGCCGGCAATCAGAGCGAAGAAATCGACACGGTCGCTTTGAATACCACGAATGCTTCGGCTTCCGCGCTTTTCTATATCGAAGAGGGAACGCACTATTATATTTACGCGTCGGACACCAAAGTTTACAGAAACAAAGCGAATGCCGACGGAACGATCGCCGAGAGCCTGCTGATGATTCCCAAGGCGGAGAGCGCGCCTACGCTTTGGAAAACGGAGGGCGATTATCTCTATTATTATGCGACGGGTACGAACGGCAACAATCTTTCGAGAATCAATTATAAGGGGACGGAGGAGGACTATAATCCCCTGCTTTTGACGGAGGAGTATAAACCCGCGAAAATTTTGGACATCGACTGGAATTCTTCGTGGTACAAGCCCGAATTTATCGGCACCGATCTGTTCTTCTCGAACGCGCAGTCTTTCGGGTCGACGTCGTATAATTATATTTACGTCGTCAGCCTTGCGGGCGAGAACGGAATCATGAATGCGGAGGAGCTGAAAGCATTCAACGACAAATACGAGGAAGTGACGGAGTATATCGACGAGTTCTCGTCGGATAACGCCGACCTTCAAACGGCGCTCAAATATTATTTCCGCACGGGCGAGACGAAATATTTTGAAGAGAACTTGCAGGAGGCGAAGGACGCGGGCTATAAAGACCATTATCTTTACAGCGAATACGCCATTGAAGAGTTCCGCGCGTTCAGCGGGAAGAGAAAGAGCAACAACAAGGACGCGAACGATTATTCCACCATGTTCGATGCCGATAAAGGCGACGCTTACTACGGCGTGGAGAGCTATTTCATGAACATGGTCGGAAAGTTGAAGGAATCGGACGAAGAAGCCATCGACGAAGCGTGGAAGGATTCCTTGAAGAACATTCCCGAGGAGACCGAGGAAGGCTGGGCGACATGGCAGAAGGTTTTGCTGAGCGTAGGGATTGCGGCAGGCGTTTTGATTGTGGCTGCGGCGATTGCGATTCCGGTAATCTTCCACGTCAAGAAGAAGCGGAAGGCCGCTGCGGACAGAGAAGCCACGAGAGTGAAGAAGCCGGTCATCGACACGACGGACGATAAATCCATCGACGTATATGCGGACGACGAAGCGGAACCCGCCGAAAAGAGCGGTGCGGCGGAGACGTCCGAGAGCGCCGAGAAAGCCGACGCGGCAGAAACGGCAGCGCCCGTAAATTCGGAAGATACCGCTGCGGCGGAAGACGTCGAAACGGCGGAAGCGGATACGGATAAAAAGGACGAATAATGCAAAAGATAAAAGGAGCCGTTTCAGGGAGAAGCGGCTCCTTTTTACGGCAAAAAAAATTTTTTTTGCCGAAATATTCAAAAATGCGTGAAAAACAGTTTACAAACTCTGAAAATCTTAATATAATATAGCAAAATCGCGGCGAAGGAGCCGATAAAAAAATAAACGAAATGAGGGAAGGAGTTTATGGCAAGATACGTGTTATGCCCTAGATGCGAGTTGAATTTCATCGACGCGGATACGCAGGAGTATTGCGACGTATGTCTGAAAGAAATGCAGGGGGCGAAGACTTTTGCGGACGATTTGGAAGAGGTGGAGGAGACGGAGGAAACGGAACTCTGCCCCATCTGCGGCGAGAACTACATGCGCGTCGGAGAAACGATGTGCGACGAATGTAAGAAGAAGACGGAGTACGAGGAAGAGGAGACGGACGATCCCGACAAGGACGACGCATGGAGAAGCTATCTCGACGACGACGTGGAGGATTTGGGAATACCGCTTTCCGACGAAGAATTTGAAGACGATGAAGAAGAGGACGAAGACGACGAGTACGACGACAGCGAAGAAGGAAAGCGGGAGGACGACGATTTCGAATACGTATCGGCGGACGACTATTATCCCGACGACGATGATGACGACGATGACGACGAGGAAGATCCGTTCGATGACGACGATGCTCCCACGCCGAAGTCGGGCGGCAGAAAGAAGCGCCGCGACGACGATTTTTAAGCGTTTCAGAAGACGAAAGGCAGAAAACAGAGGTATAGCCCAAAGGCCATACCCCTGTTTTTTCGCTTTCTTTTCGTTTTTCCGTCGCGGAAGAACGAAAAGAAAAAATAGTTTGAAAAAAGCTTTTTGTAATTTTACAGGTCGTCCGCGTCCTGAACGGGAATTTCCCGCGAGTTTTCGGGCGAGCCCGTATAGCTGCCGTTTACGTCCGTTTCCGAATGCATGTCGGTAAGAGCCTGAGCCTTCTTCGTGGGCGCAAAACCGGAACGGCTACGTTTTTTAGTCACAGTTTTGGGTTTCATTGTTATTCTTGTTCTTATTGCAGTTTTTGTTGCCGCAATTTTTGTTCTGGTTTTGAGAATTGTTGTAGTTTTTGTTCTGGTTGTTGTTTTTGTTTTTCATGATTTTTGAATCTCCTTTTATTAATTTTGATTTTATACGAAAGCGGTGTCTTTGACTGTCAGATCAAAGTCTTACGCCTTCAAAGGGTAAATGCAACTCTACGTGACCCTGATCCGCCTTGCATAAAGGGCAGATTTTCCAGGCTTCCGTACCTACGTGCATATAGCCGCATTCGCTGCACACCCAAAGAATGGGTGAATCGTTTTTATAGAGCGTATCATTTTTTACCGCCTCATAGAGATAGTTGAAAATGATATTGTGCTGTTTTTCCACTTCGGCGACCATGCGATAGAGCGCCGCGACGTCCTTAAAGCCTTCTTTTTCAGCCGTTTCGGCAAATTTCGGATAAATCTCCGTAGATTCGCTTTTTTCGTCAATCGCGGCAAAACGAAGTCCGTCAATTAAACTGCCCGCATGGAAAGGATATCCGGCGTCCACAACGATATTGTCTTTGCTGCCTGCTTTTTCTTGAAGCATTTCAAAAAAGCGTTTCGCGTGATACGTTTCATTTTTCGCTATCGTTTTGATCGCATCGGAAAGGGTTTTCAGTTTTTCTTGCATGGCAAGTTTCGCAGTGAGCTGATAGCGCATACCTGCCTGGCTTTCTCCCGCAAAACTGCGTGCAAGATTTTTGAAAGTTTCTGTCTGTTCAAATTGCATGTTGTTTAATCTCCCGAAGGCACCGCCTTCGTTATTCAGTATGTTCCGCATTTTTTCTTTCATGCTCGAAAGTTCCTTCCAATGCTTGCCAAATTCGAGAAATCGGAGTAAAATATATAAGGATAATAAAAGGTTCCGAAATTTAGGACTCGCGGTCTCAAATACCTGCAATTTTTCGGTAAAATAGATTCATACAGAGGTAATCGGTTATGTTCAACATCGTTTTGGTAGAGCCCGAAATCCCGCAGAATACGGGAAATATTGCCCGTACGTGTGCGGCGACGGGGTGCAGACTGCATCTCGTGCGTCCGTTGGGATTCGAGATCTCGGATAAATATTTAAAGCGCGCGGGGCTGGATTACTGGCACCTTTTGGAGATTTTTTATTATGACAGCTTTGCGGAATTGGAGTCGAAATTCCCGAATGCCCGTTTTTTCTATTTCACGACCAAGGGTCGGACGCGCCATAGCGACGCTTCTTTCCGCGACGGGGATTTTCTCGTATTCGGCAAGGAGACGAAAGGGCTTCCCGAGGAGTTGCTTTTAAGGCATCCCGACGAATGTCTGAGGATTCCGATGTTTTCCGAGGCCCGTTCTTTGAATTTGAGCAATTCCGTAGCCGTAGCGGTATATGAGGCGCTGCGTCAGACGGATTACCGCGGGCTTAAAGACAAGGGGGAGCTTCACGAACACCGTTGGACAGAAGCGGAGAAATAAAATTCATTCGTGAAGGTATAAATTATTTCAAAGCAGTCAATAACTTCCGTATAAAGAAAGGAACGGACAGGTTTTCCTTTCTTTGAAAAGCGGAGGTTATTTTTTTATGAAAAAATTTTGCATAACTTTTTTAATGTCAGGCATAATAATTTTGTCGGCAATCGGATTGTGTATGGGGGGCTTCGGAGGTTCGGCTTCTGCGAATACGGAATATCTGCGCATTCATATCCGCGCAAATTCCAATTCGGAGGAAGATCAAAACGTCAAATATATGGTACGGGACGCGGTCGTGGAATTTCTCACGCCGCTGGTCGCGGAAGCCGAGACGAAAGAAGAGGCCATCTCTCTCATGAACGAAAATCTTTCCGGAATAGAACGCTGTGCCGACGAAGTTTTAAGGGCTCACGGCTTTTTCTACGGCGCGAAAGCGCGTTTGACGGAAGAGGAGTTCCCCACCCGCGTCTACGGAGAATATACGCTGGAAGCGGGCGTCTATCAGGCTCTTATCCTCGCCCTCGGAACGGGTACGGGAGACAATTGGTGGTGCGTCGTCTATCCGCCGCTCTGCTTTGCGGGGCAACCGGGCGACAATATCATCTATAAGAGCAAAATCAAGGAAATCATCGACCGCTGGAAAGCCGGACATTAAGTTGAAAAACGATTGAATTGAGCCGCTCGGCCGACGTCAGACGCCCTACATAAACAGGAGGATTTATCATGAAAAAGTTTATTAAAACGGGCGTTTTGACTGCCGCGATACTTCTGACGGGAGCAATATCTGCCGTTGCCGCGGCTTTGCCCGCGAGTCCTCGCGCCGACAGATCGGTGTGGGAGACGGCGGCGGGAAATTCCGCGCTCGTCGAGACAGATAATAGCGCGTGCGGGATTGCCGAATGGGCGGCCGTGCTCAAACCCGGCTCGAAAGGGGGCGAAGTAAAGGAAGTGCAGCGCCGCCTGAAACAGTGGGGATATTATAAAGGAGAAGCGGACGGAGTTTTCGGCGCAGGCACCAAGGCTGCGGTTATCGAGTTCCAGAAAAAGAACGGACTCACTGCCGACGGAATTGTAGGCGCGGCGACTTTCCGCGCTCTGGGTATGAACGATTCGTATAACGTACTCATGAATCAGACGCAGAACTCCGAGGCCTCCGGATTTACCAGCTCCGATCTGTATCTTCTCGCGAAGACGATTTACGCGGAAGGCAGGGGGGAACCGTATACGGGACAGGTGGCAATCGGTGCGGTGGTACTCAACCGCGTCAGGAGCCCGCAATTTCCCAACACGATTTCCGGGGTAGTGTATCAGAAGCATGCGTTCACGGCGGTGTCGGACGGTCAGATCAACTTAACGCCGGACGATAAGGCAATGCGCGCGGCGCAGGACGCCGTGAACGGTTGGGATCCCACGGGCGGAGCGTTGTATTATTATAATCCCGCCATCGCGACGAGTTCATGGATTTTCACCCGCGAGACAATTACCGTTATCGGTAAGCACGTTTTCGCGATCTGAGTCGTAACCATAAAAAGGAGTCAAAAGCATGGAAAAGAAAGAAAATAACATCGCGAAAAACACGTCTTCGGGAGCGGAGAAAGTGGAGAACATTTCCGAGCGCGCTCAGGTAAAGGCGGAAACTATGGGGGAAAGCTCTCCCAAAGTCGTGACCAAGAAGGAGACGGTGACGATAAAAAAGAGCGGAAAGAAAGAAAAGAAGGCGGCAAAGAACAAAGAAGAGAAAGAAAAAGCCGCCGCGAAGAAGCGCGTGGATGCGGCGATCGCCAAAGAACAGCGCAAAGCGAAGAAGGCGGAGCTGAAAGCCGCGAGAAAGGCGAAGCAGGAAGAAAAACGCCTTCAAATGAAAGCGAAGCGCGAAGAGCATCGCGCAAAGATGAAGGAGAAACGCGCGCAGGCCAAAGCGGAGCGCCTTGCCCGCCGCGAACTTCTGCGCAGCGAGACGGCGGCTCAGCGCATGGAGAGAATCGAGAAAGAACGCGCGGAAAAGCTCGCGCTCAAAAAGCAGAAGCGCGAGCAGGCGTATAATCTGAAATTGGAGAAGCGCGACGCTCGTCTGAAAAAGCGCGAGCAGAAACTCAAAGATAAACAGCATAGAAGAGAGACCCGTCGGACGCCCGGGTTCGGCGGCTGGCTGGCGGCGGTGATTTCCCTCGGCGTCGTCACGCTGGCGATGACGGCGGTCGTTACGCTGGGGGCCATCAATATGTCGGAAATGAACGGCGCAATGGCGGGGACCTATCGCGGTACGCTGTACGAGCTGGTCGGGATTATGGAAAACGTGAATACCGACCTCAATAAAGTGCGCGTTTCCGCGAGTACCGTACAGCAGAGCCGATTGCTTACCGATCTTCTCGTGCAGACGAGACTTGCGGAGAGCAGCCTCGAACGTTTCCCCATCGACAGCCATTCGGATGCGAACGTCACGTCTTTCATCAACCGTACGGCGGACGCTTCTCAGGAGCTTCTCAATAAGCTCGGGAACGGCGGGAAATTGACGGAATCGGATCTCGCGCGCTTGGAAAAACTTTATCAGACCAATCATAAAGTGAGAGAAGAACTCAATCGTCTGGCATTGGAAATGACGGATAAGGACATGCAGGCCTTCATGAAGGAGAAGAAGGGCAACCGCGTGTTTGAGAGCTTCCAGACGTTGGAAAACGCGACGCTGGAAGAGAATAAAGAAGAATCGGGGCCTTTTGCGGAACAGTCCGCGGAAAATAAAGAGGGTGCGGAACAGGAAAAGAAAGACGAAATTTCCTCTTCCCGCGCGGAAGAGCTCTGCCTCGAATATTTCAAGGATTATTCGATCGTCAGCACGGGGTATGCGGGAGAAACGATTTCCGGAGATATGCAGGCGTATAACTTCTTCCTGCTGGACGATCATGAAAGACAGCTTTTCGCGCAGATCGCCAAGAACGGCGGAGCGCTGATCTCCTTCGATTTCTATGAGAATTGCACAGAAAAGAATTTCGATGTCGAACGCTCCAAGGCGATTGCGGAAGAATATCTCGCGGGTCTCGGCTATGAAAACATGACGGCCGTATGGGTAAACGAGAGCGGAACGCAGATCACGTTCAATTTTGCCTATGAACAGTCCGGCACGGTATACTATCCTGACATGGTCAAGGTAAAAGTCTGCGAGACGAAGGGAAAAGTAGTCGGTTTCGATGCCGTCGCCTTCCTGAAAAATCACCGTAGCAGGTCTGTGCCGAACACGAAGATTTCCCTCGGCGAAGCCCGCGAAAAGCTCAATAAGAACCTGAGCGTGGATGCCTCCCGCCTCGCGGTCATTCCCGTGGACGGAAAGGAAATCGCAGCCTACGAGTTTGTGTGCACCTACGGAGAAGAAGACACTTACTTCATCTATGTGGATGCCAATACGGGCAACGAAGTTCGTATTCTCAACGTACTCAATTCCAAACAGGGCAGAGTCCTGATATAAATTGAATTTGAAAACCTGAGAAATTCTCGAAAGGATTTTCTGAAAAAAGAACTCCCGCCGCTTGGTTTTCAAGCGGCGGGAACGCTTTGTTTTTATACGCTCTCCCAGATATGGAAAATAATGTTTTTGCTCATATTTTGCGGAAAATTCTTGACTCCCTCAAAAAAATATGATATAATTAATATCAAATCTCAATAAAAGGAGTTGTCATGCAGGAGAGGCAGACGAAACAAAAGCGGATAATTTACGATGCGTTAAAGTCGTTGGACCATCCGACGGCGACGGAGGTTTATGGTTACGTACACGAAAGGTATCCTAAGGTGAGCCGTGCCACGGTGTTTCGGGTATTAAACGGATTTACTTGCAGAGGCCAAGCGGCGGAACTGAGAATGGCCGGAAGCGATGTCCGATACGATTATAACGTCAGCAGGCACTATCACGTGCATTGCCGTAAATGCGGACGGGTGGCGGATATTCTCATGCCTGCGGATTTTCCGGTCAAGGAATCTGTGCAGGATTGCTGCGGCTTTCGGCTCGAAGATTTCAGCATAGAATTTCTCGGCACTTGTCCCGATTGTCTGGAACAAGAGAAAGCGGCGGAAAAATTGTCTTAAAATATCATAGTTTTTTATTACAATTGTTGACAAAGGCGGATTTTTATGGTACAATAAGAAAAACTGCGGAAGGAGAGACGGGAATGAAGAGAGGGGCGGCCATCGTTTTGACATTAGCCGGTTGTTTATTGGTGATTGCGTTGGGCGTCATGGCATTCCTGTATTCCTGAAAAGATTGCGAGAAAGAAGAACGCGGGAGAGACCGAAGAAGGTCTCTCCCGCGTTCTTTGCGGGGAAGGGAGTTCGGGGCGGCTGCGAAAGACTTGATTTTTTCGGGGAATTATGATATGATAAAAATATAAAACGAATAAACGGGAGGGGTTCATGAGAAATTGTGAAAAATACGCGAAACAGTATTTTCTTCCGCAGGAAACCTGTTTGGACTGGATTGCGAAAGACGCTCCCGACAAAGCGCCCGAATGGTGCAGTGTAGATTTGCGCGACGGAAATCAGGCACTTGTGGAGCCGATGGATCTGCGTACGAAGATAGAATTTTTTCTCATGCTGGTGGAGTTTGGGTTCAAGGAGATCGAAGTGGGATTTCCCGCCGCTTCGGAGACGGAATATTCCTTTGTCCGTACTTTGATCGAAGAAAATCTCGTTCCCGACGGCGTGACGATTCAGGTGCTGACGCAGGCTCGGGAGCATATCATCCGCCGCACGTTCGATTCGGTGCGCGGCGCGAAAAACGCGATCGTACATATTTATAATTCGATTTCTCCCGCGCAGCGGGAACAGGTATTTCACGGCGGCAGGGCAGAGGTGAAGAAAATTGCCTTGGACGGAGCGGCATTGGCCGGGGAGCTTTCGAGACGAGAGAACGTGAGGCTCGAATATTCTCCCGAAAGTTTTACCGCGACGGAGCCGGAATTTTCCCTGGAAGTTTGCAACGCGGTATTGGAGCTTTGGAAGCCGACGTCGGAGAAGAAGGCGATCATCAACCTTCCCGCGACGGTGGAGACGGCGATGCCGCATGTATTTGCGCAGCAGGTGGAATATATGCGGAAGCATCTCGTTTACAAAGACGGGGTAATTTTGTCCGTGCATCCGCACAACGACCGAGGAAGCGGCGTGGCGGCGACGGAATCGGCTCTGCTGGCGGGCGCGGAACGCGTGGAAGGGACGCTGTTCGGCAACGGCGAACGGACGGGAAACGTGGATATCGTGACGCTTGCGCTCAATCTCTATTCGCACGGAGTGGAGCCGAAACTCAATTTTGAAAATCTGCCTTATGCGGCGGCGAGATATACGTATTTGACGGGAATGAAAATTCCGCCGCGTCAGCCCTATGCGGGGGAACTGGTGTTCGCGGCGTTTTCGGGGTCGCATCAGGACGCGATTGCAAAGGGAATGCGGTATCGGGAAAAAACGGGGGCAAAAATCTGGAACGTTCCCTATTTACCCCTCGATCCTCGGGACATCGGTCGGGAGTATGAAAAAGACGTCATTCGCATCAACAGCCAGTCGGGAAAGGGCGGAGTGGGATATATTTTGGAGAGCGCGTATGAAATGCATCTGCCCGCTCGGTTGAAGGAAGCGTTTTCGGAAATCGTCAAAAGCATTTCGGACACGGAGCATAAGGAATTGAAGCCGTCGGAAATTTATCGTCTGTTTGTGGAGCATTTTATAGAGAATGCTTCTCATTTGAACGTTTTGCATATTCGTTTCCGCCAGCAGGAAAAAATCACGGCTACCGTTTCGATTCTGGACGAGGAGGGAAAAAGTCGGGAACTCTGCGCGGAGGGAAACGGACGGCTCGACGCCGTTTCCAATGCCCTGAAAGTTTATTTGGGAATTCCGTATATCATGAACGGATATGAACAGCATGCGCTTTCGGAGGGCAGCTCGTCGAAGGCGATCACCTATCTGAGCATAGAAAACGGCGGGAAGTCGTATTGGGGCGCGGGAATCCACGACGACGGAACGACCGCTTCGGTGAACGCGCTCTGCGCGGCGATCAATAATCTGTTGTCGGACAGAAAAAGAGGATAAAGAAAATTTTTTTTGTTTGTTATCGGTAAAAAGTGTTGACATTTGAGCGTAAATAGCATATAATGAAAACACTTGAATGCAGGTGTCGCCTAGCGGTATGGCGTCAGCTTCCCAAGCTGATTCCGGCGAGTTCGACTCTCGTCACCTGCTCCACGAAAAAGCCCTTTTGGAGGGCTTTTTTTGTTTATAAGACGGCATTTTCGGTACGTTTAATTAACGTACGGAAAAATATCCCCGAATACTTCCGAAGAGCTCAATGCGTCTCCTGACGGACGGAAATGCGAATTTCAAAATTTTTTATATTGTATATTTTTACTATAATAGTCGTATATTACATTGTGCATAAAAGAAAAAAGTCCCGAAACGTCGGGACTTTTCTTATTTTTGGTCATAGATATTTCGGAAAGCAAAGCCGTTCGGGTTCTTTACGGTTAAGCAGCCGTCGATTTCTGCTTTCAAAGATTTTTCAACCGAATATAGCCCTGTAACGGTTGCGACGGAACGCCTGACGGAAAACGCCTGTTTTTTCAAAATGAATATCAATATCATTCCGTTCAAGACCGTATTTTTCGCGGCAAAGATCGGCTAAAAGAAACAACGCAGCCGTTTTTGGCCCGAATATCAGGGAAAGTCATCAATGTATCATAAGAGAGAAACGCTTTTTCTTCGTCGATAAATTCAATGGGTTTTTAAGGTCTTTTGAAAAAATCGGACGATCGTGCGGATGATTTATACGATTGTGCCTTTCCCCGAACGAAAAATTCTGCTATAATGATGTCGCTTGAGGCGGAAGGAGGTCGAAATGAAGAGAGCGGAGAACATCAAAAAACGGGCGGGCGAGACCAAGCGCCGAAATATTCCTTTTTATTTGGACGAAGAGGCGGTGCGAGGCTTGATCCGCCGTGTCGCGGGGGAGGGATACGCCTCTCTTTTTCGGATTCGGCGGCGGGAGTCCGAAAGCGGAATGGACGAATATGATTTATACTGCGAAGGGGGGCATGTCTGTATTGACGCGACTTCGGGCGTTGCCGCGGCGGTAGCATTTAACCGTTATCTCGGAGAATATTGCGGCTATTATGTCGGATTTATCACGACAAGCGGGACACTGCCGCCGAATCCGCCTCTTTTTGAGGATAAAAAGTCGGAAAGAAGCGTTTTCCATTACCGATATCTTTTCAATTTCTGTACGTTTGCCTATACGTATGCGTTCAGCGGCTGGGAGGATTGGGAACGCATACTCGACAGGGCGTTGCTTTCCGGATACAATCTGATCCTCAACCCCGTCGGCTGTGAGAGCGTATGGAAAAAGCTGTTGGAGGAGCTGGGCTATACGGGACAACAGATTCGGAAATTTCTCGTCAATCCCGCCTTTCTGCCCTTCCTTTGGATGGGAAACATGAGCGATTACGGCGGCGAGTATCCGGAATGGTGGTTTGACGCACGGTCGGAGCTTGCTCGGAAAATAACAAATCGGTTGCGGGAATTCGGCGCGGCGGCGATGCTGCCGGGGTATTGCGGCATGGTTCCGGACGATTTTCGGGCGCATTTTCCTAAGTCGGCGCCTTTCGACCAGGGACTTTGGAACGGTCTGCGCCGTCCGGCGTATCTCCTGCCCGGCGATCCGATGTTCGATGCCGTTGCCGACGCCTATTACGAAATTCAGCGTCGGACGGTGGGGGAAGCGCATTATTGGTCGGTCGATCCCTTCCATGAAGGAGGAATTTCTGAAGGGGTCGATTTGAAATCGTTTGCCGAAGCGATCATGGCAAAGATGAAAAAACACGACGCGGACGCGGTCTGGTTCTTACAGGGTTGGCAGGCGAATCCGCGTCGGGAGCTGCTCTCCGTGCTGGATGCGGGAGAGGTATTGGTGGGCGATCTGCTTGCGGACGAAAAGGGCGGGGGAGGGGACAATTTCGGCGATACCCCGTGGCTGTATTGCAACGTCGTCAATTTCGGCGGTCAGCACGTGATGCGCGGCAATGTCCGCCGCTTACTTTCCGCACCCTTTTCCTTTGCGGCGGATAAAGACAGTACGATGGTCGGCGTCGGCTTTATGCCCGAAGGAGTGGAGGACGGGGAGATCTTTTTCGATATTTTCGCTTCCGTTTCGGTGCGGGAAAAGCCGTTGCCTTTGGAGGATTATCTGCGCGGTTTTATCCGCCGTCGTTACGGCGGGCAAAGCGCCGCAGCTGAAGAGGCGTGGGCGATTCTCGCTGAGAAAGTATATCTTGCGGACAGTTCCGTCTATCCGATGGAATCGGTGTTTTGCGCTCGTCCCTCTCTCGACGTCGACAGGGTTTCTACCTGGGGCAGAGGATGTAAAGAGGGGACGGCGGAACGCATGGAACTCGTGCGGGCGACCCGCCTGCTCTTTTCCGATTACGACTCTTTGAAAGACGCTCCGTCCTATCGCTTTGACCTCGTCGATCTCGCCCGCCAGTGCAACGCGGCGTTGGGCTGGGATGCCGTCTATGCCTTTCTGCGCGCTTATAAGGCGGGGGATAAGGAGGGGGTTTCGCATTGGACGCATCGGTTTTTCGAATTATTCTCCTTACAGGAGGCAATCGTCGCTTCCGACAAACATTTTCTTTTGAGCAAATGGCTGGAACGGGCAAAGGCACAGGGCAAGAACGAGCTGGAAAAACGCTGGTTTGAATTTTACGCCCGTGTGCAGATTACGACTTGGAGCGACAGCCGGACGGGTTGGTTCCACGAATATGCGGCAAAGGAATGGCAGGGGATGCTTTCGGATTTTTACCGTCCCCGTTGGGAAACGTTCGTGTCCATGCTCGAATTGTCCCTGTATGGCGGAGCCTCCCTTCCCGCCTATCGGGATTACGATCGGGAAATCATGTTCGCCTACGGGAGAAAGAGTTATCCCCTCGTCGCTGAGGGGGATCCCGGGAAGGCGGTGGGGGAATTTTTGTCCTTCTGCGAAAGAGAAAAACTCGGCTGAAATCAAAAAGAACGCTAAAAAAGGCCCCGAACCCGTCGGAGCGTATCGCTCCGACGGGTTCGGGGCTTTTTGGGGGAAAAATATAAAATCGAAGGGCAGGGATTGGGCTGTGGCTCTTTGTATTACTTTAATGATGGGGGGGGGGTGACTTTTTTGTGAAAACGGAAGGGGATACGCCGTACTTTTTTTTAAAAATGCGGGAGAAGTAGTTAGCGTCCTCGAAACCGACAAGAGAGGAAACCTCCTTGACGGGATGTTCTTCCAAAAGGGCCTTGCTTTTTTCCAGTCGCAGATCATTTATGTAGGAAGTGATTCCCTGATTGAGTTCGTTTTTGAAATGCATGAACAGGGAAGGCCGGCTGTAATGGAAGATGCGGCACAGGTCTGCGACGGTGATGTGTTCGCGGTAATGTTCGTCGATATATTCGAGGACGGCGTCGAGATTCTGTTGCGCGCTTAGTCCTATATACCGATCTATAACGGTATATTTGGCAAGACAGGACAGAATTGCGGCCGCCGAGCGCAGGGTTTCGAGAGAGGGAGATGCCAGATCTTTGAGCAGGGAAAGTTCGTAATCGGTCGGTCGATTTAGACGGATGAATTTCTCTCGGTCGGTCAGCATCTGTCCGATCAGGAAATAGCCGACGTGTTTTCCGTAGACGACCACGGGCTGCAATGCTTCGGTGAGGTGGTAATGGCATTCGTAGATATACGGTTCGTCGCTGCGGGAGGCGAGGTCGTACGCCTTTTTGTCGCTCGCCTTGCAACGGAGATAAAATTCGCGGTCGAGCTGTTTATAACGGCACAGCTCGCAGATATTATACGGCACGCCCAAAATGGGCGTATCGTAGTCTTTGGAAAAGGAAACTTTCAATCCCGTGAGTTGATGGAAATCCTTCAGGAGAACATAGAGTTTTTTTTCGTCGACAACCAATTTCATGCCGTTATTATATCCGATCGAAAAAGGAAAATCAAGATCTTTTTTTCAAAAACAGACAAAAATTGGTTTTTATAGACGATTGTGCTTGTTTCTTAGAATTTTGTGCATTTACACGAAAAAAAAAGGGTGTTAAAATAAAGGCGTAAAAATTGAAATTCGGGAGAGGTTTGGAAAATACGCGGCATCCCGAAGGTTCCGGGAACGGATATCCGCGGAGCGGAGATTCGATGAGAAAATAAAGGACGGCATGGAATCAGGAGAGAAAATATGACGACGGTTGCGATAGCGGGACTGGGTCCCCGAGGCTTTTACACATATGCGCAATACCAGAAAATTCATCCCGAACGGATGAGGGTGGTGGCGATTGCGGACATCGACGAGGCAAAACTCAAAATGGCGGCGGAAGATTTGCAGGTACCTCCTGCGATGTGTTTCCGTAGCGCGGAAGAGATGCTCTCGAAAGAAAAACTGGCAGACGTTCTCATCGTGGCGACGCAGGATCAGCAGCACGTCGGTCACGCGTTGGAGGGATTGGAGAGGGGATACGATCTCATTTTGGAGAAGCCGATCGCGACGACGCCGAAGGATTGCATCGCCATCCGCGATGCGGCGAAACGGCTGGATCGGAAAGTGGCGGTTTGCTATGTCCTGCGCTATACCACTTTTTACAGGACGATCAAAAGTATCATTCAATCGGGCAAGATCGGGGAGGTCGTCAACATCGACGCGGTGGAAAACGTCGGCTATTGGCATCAGGCGCATTCGTTTGTCCGCGGGAATTGGAGCAATTGCGAGCGTTCCAGCCCGATGATCTTGCAGAAGAGCTGTCACGATTTGGATATTCTGAATTATCTCATCGGATCCCCTTGCGGCAGCATCTCGTCTTTCGGCTCCCTCAGTTATTTCAACGCCGCGCATAAGCCGGAAGGGGCGGCGGATTACTGCCTCGTCTGTCCCTATTGCGACAGTTGTGTGTACAGCGCCAAGCGGATTTATCTGGGCAAGGATACAGAGACAAAACGTCCATGGGTGCGGTGCGTGGTTGCGCCGACGGGGAGTGTGGATGCGGTGAAAGAGGCTTTGAAGAGAGGCCCTTACGGCAGATGCGTCTTTGCCTGCGACAACGATGTGGTCGATCACCAGTCGGTGGCGATCCGATACGAAAACGGCGTGACAGTCAGTTTTACGATGTCCGCCTTTTCCGCCGAAGTATTCCGTTCCATCCGCGTGATGGGGACGAAAGGGGAGATCGAAGGGGATCAGCGGAGCAATATCATCCGCTGTACGCCCTTCGGCGGCGAAACGGAAGTGTACGACATCAATAAACTCGCGACCGACCTCTCGGGGCATGGCGGGGGAGACAATCAGCTCCTCACCGACTTCTTCGACGAGACGAGTGAAGGACATCGGGAGGCGATTTCCGGGATTTACAGTGCCATTGAGAGTCATATTATGGCTTTTGCGGCGGAATACTCCCGCCTGCACGGCGGCGAGAGCGTTGATCTCAAACAGTTTGAAAAGTCTATCGAGGGCTTTTCCGAATAATCAATCCATGCAAGGAGGAAAGAGCATGAAAAAGAAGCTAATGGCGCTGGTTGCGGCGATACTGTCCGTTATAACGGTCGTTTCCGCGGCGGCTTGCGGTGGCAATCCCCCTGCGACGAGTACGGGCGGGGATTCCGCGACGAGTACGACGGACGGGAATACCGATTCGACGGGGGACGGCTCGCAGGGGGGAGCGGTCGTTCCCGAACAGTTCCGTCAGGAACCCGATTACAGCCCCCGCAACGGTCAGAAGCGGGAGTGGAACAAAGTCAGTTCCTATTTCTGTAATTACGGGGTTTTTCAGGAAGAAATGCTTGATTACGACGTCGGCATCATCAGCGGCAACATCGGAGCGGACGGATTGCAGAAATTGAAGGAGGCGGGTGTTTGGACGATCCGCTACATTTCTTTCGGCGAAGATAATCCTTTGCGTACGGGGGACGGCCTGGGCCCGGGCGGCTTTGCGTCTTATTACCTGTATGATGAAGAAGATAAGCCGATTCCCAACGGAGACTGGGGTTCCTATTACACGGATCCCGGTTCGCCCGCCTGGCGGGAATTCCTCTTCGAGGACATTCAGAGCGTGGTGGACGACGGCTATGACGGTATTTTCATCGATACGGTGGACTCCGTCGACCGTTTTCCCGAAACCTTTAACGATATGTGCGATCTCATCATGACCGTGCACGAAAAGTGGCCTGATCTTAAACTCGTCTTAAACCGTGGATTTACCGTCGTACCCACCGTGTACGAAGCGTTGGACGGGGTCATGTTCGAGCTGTTCAGTACGGCTTACGACCTGACGACTTTCGAATACGACATGTTGGACGAAAATTCCGTACAGTTTTCCTATAACCGACAGTGGGGAGTGTCCATCGTCAACGCGGTGCGGCAGAAGAAGTACTTCCCCGTGTTCGGGCTGGAATATTATCCGATCGACGGAGCCGAAGTCGTCAAACAGGCGATTTACGATCTCGACTGGGAATTCGACTTCATCCCTTACCTCACGATGAACGGCCGTATTCTGGACGGACCGATGGCGCCCTTTGACCTTCGTCCGCAGAGCGAGCGCGGCATACGTGCGCTGTCTTTGAGAGACCCGATCGAGGGGGTGGACATCAACGGCGATACTTCGTCTGCGAATCTCATCTATTCCTCCAACGGCGGCACGGTGGAAGTGGATTCATCGTTCACGGGATACAGCGCAAGCGCCCTCAACGACGGCTATATAGCCAACGCCGATAACTTCGATCTCATCGGATTCCAGTGGGCGAACTGGGCAAGCGCGGAGACGGTGATGGATCACTGGGTGCAGATGACGGTGGCCGAACCCGTACAGGCGACTAAACTCGTCGTCGATTGGGCGTGGGACAACGGGCTGGTATATTCGTCCAAAGAGGTACACGTCGAAGCACTTATCGACGGCGAATGGGTGCGCGTGGGAGAAATTTCAGACATTCCCGAAGAGACGGAGCGAAGCGAGATTACGCTGAACGTCCCGTCGCCCGCCGATAGCTATCGGGTGGTGCAGACGGCGGGCGACGGACCTACCGCACGTCCCAATCTGATGTGGATTAGCGAAGTCAGCCTTTATGCCGACTGAGAGAAGAGCAGCAGCTTACAGAACGGCGGAGCCGTGCGGATCTTCGTCTGATCGCGCGGCTGCCGTCAAAGGAGAGTAACACGATATGAAAACTCGCAATTTAATGAAACCGATGGCACTTTTGCTCGCTGTGCTGTCATTCGGCACCGTGGCGGTCGCGTGCGATCCCGCGCCCCTTTATGAAGATTATGAAGTTGTCGATCCTGGCACGTTGCCCGAAAATCCGCTCGGGGACGATTACGATCCTTTGGAAGCGTACGAAGATACGGTGACGATCAAGGTTTTGGGGATCAATTACGATCCGATCGGAAACATTCCGCCTACTTACAACGGGGCGACGACGGGACCGGCAAACAATGCGTTTAACGATGCGGCACTTCGTTACCTCAATATCGAACTCGACTATACGTCAGTTCTTTCCAGCGGCAACTACGAGACCCGCCTGAGCATGCTCATCGCGGCGAACGAATTGCCCGATATGTTCGTCGTCAACGATGCTACGACCTTTGCTATGTTGCGGGATAACGGACTTATCGAAGACCTGGGTACCGCGTTTTGGTATCTGAACGACAACCTTCGGGAGAATTTTTTCCTCGACGACCTCTATTATCCGGGATTGGAAACATGTATGCGGGAAGGAAAACTATATGCTTTCCCGAGCGTCAACAACCCCAACGAATCGGCTCAGAAGCTGTATATTCGTAAGGATTGGCTGGATATCGTCGGCAAGGAAGTTCCCTCGACATATGAAGAACTCATCGACGCGGCGCGCGCTTTCCGGGATCATGCGGAAGAAATCGCCGCTCATTCACAGGGAATCTCGGCGAACGACATCATTCCTATCGGCATCACGCAGGAGCTGGCGGCGCAGGGAAACAACACCGCGTCGGGTCTGTTCAACATCTTCGGCACCCAGCCCAACGCTTTCTTTGAAGAGAACGGGGAAATCATCGATGCCAATACTTCGGACGAGATGAAAGAGGCGCTCGAAGCGTTGCACGGACTGTACGAAGAGGGGCTGATTTCCCGTGAATTTTACACCGCGACGGATGCAAAAGTCACCAACGATATCGTGGCCGGAAAGGTTGGGATCATGTCGGGCATGTGGCACGCGGCGTCCTATCCGTTGCAGTCCTCCGTGAACAACGCCTACACGCCGGATGCGGAATGGATTTCCATTGAACTTCCGTCCCGGAACGGCGAAGCGTCTCTTCCCGTCGTGAATGCGACCAGTCTGGGTTCGTACATCGTGGTGCGAAAAGGATTTGAACACCCCGAAGCGGCGGCAAAGCTGTGCAACTTGTTTTACGATATGTTTTACAGCGACGACGCGCAGGAAAAATACGGTTCTCTGGCGACGCCGGAAGGGGGATTCTTTTATAGCTGGGTTCCCATCAAGCTTTGGTATACGCCCTATTCGATGGATTCGTATTACCGTCTCGAAGAGGTATTTGAAGAGCTTTGGGAAGCGGGATTCCGCATTCCCGACGAGACGCTTGCCGCGATGTGCGAAGACGGTTACGATTGGGAGGCGTGGTACGAAGAGGTGGCAAACGGCGAATACGGCGATATTTTCAACAAATTGTGGACGCGCGAGCGGGACAACGGTTTCAAATACGGTTATCCGTATATGCAGGCGATTCGCAACGGCAAGGGTACGGCGGACATGAACACTGCGGAAAAGAGCGGATACGGCATCTATGAACAGACGATCAATCCGAACGGCGGCTATTCGTACGTTGCGGAACTGTCCACAGGCGAAAAACAGGGCAGACTCAATGTCTTTTACGGCGAGCGCACGCCCGCGCAGCAGGTATACGGTGAGTGGCTGGACTCGTATATGGATCAGTATTTCCTTGGCGTCATCACGGGCGAAAAAAGTCTGGACGATTGGGACGAATTTGTCCGAGAATACACCGACAACGGCGGAGGCGCGGTTCTTCACCAGGTCAATCAGTGGTATGACGCGCGACAGGAGAGAGTAGAGGGGACATAGTGATGCAGTTGAGATCCAAAACCAAAAAACAACTGGTTTTGCACAGCATGATGCTTCCGGGGACAATTTTGCTGATCGTCTTCAACGTCTTTCCCATGATCGGCATTTGGATGGCATTCAGCAAATACCAGCCCAAATACGGAATGGGGTATTTCGAGGCACTGTTCAGCGCGGATTACGTGGGATTTGCCTTTTTCCGACAGATTTTCAGCCGTCCGGATTTCCGACAGGTGCTGTTCAATACCATATATATCAGCGTGGTGAAGCTCGTGCTTCTCATCGGGCTGGGGATTCTGCTTTCCCTGCTTCTGAATGAAATTCCGTTTTTGCGGCTGAAAAAGGGGATACAGGTCATCGTCTTTATTCCGTATTTCCTTTCCTGGGTAATCCTCTCGTCGATCATGATCGATCTTCTGAGTTTGGACGGTCCCATCAACCGCATGATAGAGGCGTTCGGAGGAGAGCCCATATCCTTTTTGGGCAGCAATACATGGTTTCCCGTCGTGCTGTTCGTTTCGGAACTATGGAAAAGTTTGGGGTATCAGGCGATCTATTTTCTGGCGGCAATTACCGCCGTGTCTCCCGGGCTTTACGAGGCGGCGGAAATCGACGGCGCAAACCGCGTACAACAATGTTTTCACGTCACTTTGCCCTGTATCCGTCCCATCATAATTCTCATGATGGTGCTCAACATCGGCAATATCATGAACGCGGGATTTGAGCAGGTGCTTGCCCTCTATAATTCTCTGGTATACGAATCGGGTGACATCATCGATACGATGTCCTACCGCATCGGTCTTCTGAATGCGAGTACTTTCCAATATTCGCTGGGTACGGCGGTAGGTTTGTTCAAATCGGTGATCTGCTGCGTACTGTTCGGCGCGAGCTATCTGTTCGCGGCGAAGAAGCTGGATTACGAGGTGCTTTGACATGACGGCAGGAATATTGAAGAAAAATCCCAATAAAATCCGTTCTTCGACTTCGCGGAAGATCTTTCTCGTCGTCACGATAACGGTGCTGTGCCTTTGGAGCCTTGTGTGTATTCTGCCATTCGTCTATATTCTGGCGGTGTCTTTAAGTTCCCAATCGGCGGTTTCGGCGGGAATCGTATCCTTTTGGCCGGTGGATTTCACCCTCAACAGCTATATTTACCTGCTTCGGCAGAACGAATTTTTCGTCGCTTTCGGCATCTCGGTGGCGCGCGTGTTCGTGGGGACGGGGATCAACCTGCTCGTCACCGTGTTGGCGGCTTATCCGCTCGCCTTTGCCCGAAGGACGTTGAAGGGGAGAAAGTTCTATGTGTTTCTCATTCTCCTCTGCATGTTTTTCAGCGGCGGCACGGTGCCGACTTACATCATGATTTCGCGGATCGGGCTGATCGACAACTTTCTCGTTCTCGTCCTGCCGGGGGCGCTGTCCCCTTGGAATCTCATCCTCTTCGTGAACTTTTTCCGCAACGTTCCCACGGAAATGCTGGAAGCGGCGAATATCGAAGGCGCGGGAGATTACCGTATCCTGTGGCAGATCGTTGTGCCCGTTTCCCTTCCCATCCTCGCCACAATCACCCTTTTGTGCATGGTGGGGCACTGGAATAACTGGTTCGACGGGTATCTGTATATGGATCCCGAACACTGGCCTTTGCAGACGTATATCTACGACGTGATGGAGAGTTTCAAAAAACTTCAATACGATATTCAGCATCTCGATCCGGATACCATCGAGCAGCTTCAAAAGAGCAGCGACATGACTCTCCGTTCGGCGCAGATCTTTATCGCGATGGTTCCCATTCTCTGCGTATATCCTTTCATGCAGAGGTATTTCGTGCAGGGCATCCTGCTCGGTTCCGTCAAGGAATGACGGAGGCGCGAAACGGGGGAGCGCATCATTTTCCGATGAGCCCCCGACGATAAAATATATCGAATTTCAGGAGGAAAACAATGAAAAAGTCACTGATTGCCATTGCGGCATTGTTGCTTTCGGCAGCCATGCTCGTGGCTGCGGGCTGTAATAACGGCGTCGGAACGGATTCGGACGTCACGGGCGGCACGAGCGACACGACGAGCGTGGACGACGATTCGGGCGAAGATCCGGACGACATCGTTTCCATTCCCATTCCCGACGAAGAACCGATCACGCCCGTACCCGATCCCCCCGAAAAGCCTTCGGCGCCCGATCTGCCGGAGATTACGGAGGGCGAAGCGCCCTATATCGGGGCAGTCGGTTGGAGCGACGGTTACGAAGTGACCGAACTCGGCTCGGACGGATTCGAAGGCGTGGAAATCTCCTATCCTAAGGAAGGAGAGGCCCTTTCCGAATACAGCTTCGTTTATTTCGACGTCTGCAATTATCAGCCGGGCGCGGGGTACGATTATATCCGAATCGATCTGGAAAACATCGTCGGTGCGGAGAAAATCGCCGTTGCCGCCGCCTATGCGGAGGGGTACGATACCGCTCCCGCGGTGGGTGTTCTCGTCGAAACCTTGATGGACGGCGAACTCAGCTATGTGACCGATCTTTCCGATTATTATACGGTCACTTCTTCTTACGGCACGACGACAACCAAGCTCAATACGCAGACGATCTGCCGTCTGTTCGTGTACATCGACAGCAATCCTTCGCAGAATCCCGCGGACGAAGAAGGTGCTTTGACAATCTCCAACATCTCTTTCCATAAGGAAGGGGATCCGGCAACGGAAGTGGACAATTCCCCCGCGATTGAAGAGATAACGGCGGTGGGGAGCGGTTATACGCTGACGACGTCCGAGACGGACGATGGCTATGACGGGGTGTTTACCGTCAATTATACGGCGGGCGGGCTTTCGGACGGCGCTTACGTCTCCGTCGGCATCGGCAGGTTTACGGGCGCTTACGGGCGTATTCGTCTCCGCTATACTTCTTCCAACGTTTCCTCCCTTACCGTCTCCGACGGTACCAACGCCTTTTCCGGGATTAACGAGTCGACCGGTGCGTCGGTGACTCTGGACGGGAATCTCGCGGCGGCGTCGGGAAGCATCCTCATCGACATACGAGGCGCTTCCGCGCTGGATGAAATCCGCTTCTATATTGATTCTGTCGGTTCGGGCGCGGCGTCTTTCGAAGTGACCGATCTTGAACTTATTTATACGCCCTATGCGACGGAGGAATGGGACGCTACCAGTAAATTCCACATCAGCGGCGCGGCGATCGGCGGCAAGATCCGTGCGACCTATGACGCAGATGTCGGCTGGGATCATCTCGACGTTCCCGTCCGCTATTGGACGCCCGAATATTCGACTATGGTCGTCACTTTCAAGACGACGGGGACGGAGATGGGCAGCGTGGGAGCGGAGAAATACGGCATCGGAGTCAATTCTTCCACGACCGTCGTCGAATTGGCGTATAATCCCGTCGCGTCTCTTCCCTATAATGAAGAGACGGGCGAATATACCACTACGGTCAACCTCAGCGGCGTCAGTCGCATCGCGATGCTCAATTTCTATTTTGACAGTGCTTGGGTGGAAGACTTTGCCGGTACCCGCACGGTGGAGATCACGTCCATCGAATTCTACCGCGACGGAGAAACAGGTCCCGCAGAACCGCAACTCGGTCCCGTCACAGGGATTACGGACATCACCGTAACCGAGAGCGGCGAAGGCGCGTATGACGCGACTTGGGAAGCCGGAAAGACGGACGCTTACGTCATCATGCCCGTTTTCGGTCTGACTTCCGATTACACGAAGTTCACTTTCACGGCGGAAAACATCGGCACGGCGGATGCCAGCATCGGCGTATACTGGGGCGGCTGGAACATTTGCTGGATGGATCATACCGTTCTTAAACCGGGCGAAAAGAGAACTTTTACGCTGAATGCCGATAACCTCGACGGCACGGATGTGCAGCAGGTGTATTTCTTCCTCAACTACGGCGGTTCGCCCGCGGGCACGGCCGGCAGCATGCGCATTTCCGATTGCGAATTCTTCATCCCCGCCACGCCCGGCGAAATCGGCGAGCTTTTCGATACGAATACGTCGGTGGGCGACCCCGCGCAGTTCGTCGTCGAAGCGACGGATGACGGAACGAAGATTACTTGGGCGGACGGGCGCGACATGTGGGCGAAAGTCGCCGCGCAGGTGACCGGATTCGACCCCGAATTCAAATATCTGCGCATCGATTTCACGCTCGATCGGGACATGAAGTTCTGCGTCTGCCATGCGGAATCTTTGGGCGGCACGGATATTTCCTGGTATCCGCATACCGATCTGAAAGCGGGCAGTTATACTCTGTATATCGAAGTGCCCGCATCCGCACTCGAATTGAAGACGTTCTACATCACCATCTTTTTAGATGGCGGTCTGAACGATATTAAAGCGGGCAGCGCGATGATTTCGAACATGGAATTCGTCGCGGAAAAGCCGTCTGAATAAATTTGCCTCAGGCATAAAACAGGCATAAAAACAAAATCTCTCCGCGGGGAAATTTCTTCCCGCGGAGGAAAGGATTGGGAAAAAATGATGAAAAAAGGATTTTTGAAAACATTGGCACTGTTGTTTGCATCGGCGTTCTTTGCGTCGGCGTTTGCCGGCTGCGGAACGGGTACAACGAGCGGGTCGGATTCCGTCGGGACATCCGCCGACTCTTTGGAATCGACGGAACATACTCATACGTTGAAGGAGATTCCCGCCGCGGCCGCCCGCTGCGAGAAGGACGGCAATATTCAGTATTGGGAATGCGAAGGCTGCGGAAAGCTGTTTTCTGACGCTTCGGGCACGACCGAGATTTCCTTGGAGGATACCGTTATTCCCGCGGCGCATTCCCCCGAATTCGTCGAAGCGTTTACTGCGGACGAGATGTTTGAAAGCGATGCGATTGCGTATTATCATTGTTCCGTCTGCGGCAAGGATTTTTCCGATGAGGCGTGTACCGCCGAATTGCAGCCGAAAGATATTTACGAGCAGAAAACATTCCTGCTCAGCCCCGCGCAGGTGAGTGTTCCGGAAACCACTTCCCGCGTCTATGCAACGGTGAATGAAAATAATTATACTCTCGCCGTAAAGGAGACGCATTTTGCTCTGCGCATCTTCCTCGGCTGGGAGATCGGGGATGCCGATTTTGCGACGCTCATCGACGAAATGGCGGACGATCATCTCGAATTCCGCCTCAACCTCAACATCGATACGGAGGGGACGCTTTCCGAAAGTCGGTGGTATCATTTCAAGTTCGGCTATGACGCGGAGGGTGCGTTCGGTGGATTCAGCGACAGCGACGCCTTTGTGCATTTCAATCTTCTTCCCGAAGGCGGCGACGCGATTGAAGCGGCGTTTTTGGAAAACGGAGGTTCATATGTGACGCTCGTGCGCGATGAAGGCTGGATGATCGCCTATATCGAAGACCTTGAAGGCAATCTGTTCGAGCTTGCGCGTACCAACTGTTTCGGCGATACGCCTATGGCGCGTATCTCTCTGGGCGTAAATCAGGGCTTTGTGGCGGATCCGCTCTATCCTGCGACCGCCAAGGACGGCAAACTTGTGATCGGAACGACCGATCCCTATCAGCCGCAGACTTCGGAAGAGAATCCCGGAGACATCATCGACGAGCCTCCTCAGCCCGTAATTCCGGAGCTTTCAATCGGCGATCCCTATGATCCGGGAGAAAAACTTTGGAATCAGGAAGCGGCGTATGCGGTAGAGAAACAGGAGGACGGCTCCACCAAAATCAGCTGGACAGACGGAAGGGGCGCGTGGTCGAAAATCTGGCAGGATGTTTCCAACTGGTCTGCCGAAGAGGGCGAGTATCTGAAAATTGCGCTTACGCTGGAAAGGACGACGGACGTTTATATTCTCTATGTCAAAGATACGACCGGTGCGGGCGAAGCGCAGATGTATCGTGCGGATCTCGCGGCGGGAGAGCATACGTTATATATTCCGCTCTATGCGGAGGCGGGATCGGAGTTCCTCATCGAATACTACTTTGCCGCCAATGAAGAGGCGGAGGGCGTCAAGGCGGGAAGCGTTACGATTTCCGAGGTGTCTTTTACGGACGGCATGCCCCTTACGTTCGGCACGATTTACGACGTGAACGCAACTTTGGGACAACCGACGCAGTATACGGTTGCCGCGACGGAAGACGGCGTTACCGTCGTCTCTTGGAACGACGGGCGCGATACGTGGGCAAAAGCGCAGCAGGATGTCTCGGGATATGATGTTTCGAAGGGCAAATACCTGAAAATTGTCTTTACCGCGGATCAGACGACCAAATTCGGCGTGTATATCGGGAATACGGCGCTCATGGAACATACCGAATTTGCGCAAGGAACGCATACGGTATATTTGGAAATTCCTGAAAATACGGGCACGGCTTTTTCATTGATCTACTATTTCGATGCGGGGGCGAATCCGGTAAAGGCGGGAAGCGTTTCCTTCACGGAAATTTCGATCGTGGCGGAAAAACCCGCGGCGTAACGCAAATTTCGTCTTTTCATTTTTCATGCGTCAGACAGGGTTTTCCTCCCAAGAGGAAAGCCCTGTTTCCGCCCCTGCCGATTTATCATTGGATGGAATAAATTAAAAGAACAACGGATAACAGACTGTCCGTAAATTTCCGCTTCGTTTTCCCGCACGCAAAAGTTTGGGCGGTTCGTTATCTTCAAGGGCGTAACATAAAAGAAAGTGCTTGACTCAGTTTTCTCTCCTTTGTGGTATGCTTTTTTTGTGTAATTTTTTGGAAAAGATGAAAAACAGGAATTTGGACGTTTCGGCGCTTCCCGGGGAAGGAATCGCAGATTATACAGCGGAAACGTTGATTTTCGCCGAGAGCGCATTGGAAGTCTCCCCGGACGTTTCGTTTTCGGAAAAGCCGGCATCCGGCGACAACGTAACGCCCGACGGCACATTGTACGTGCGGTCTGCGGGCGCATCGGAAGGTTCTTCGTTCGTAAGCGACTGCGGTCGTCAAAGTGCAAATATAAGATCGAAAGCACAAAAAAACGAAGATTCGGACGGGGAAAGGAAATATCCTTTCCCCGTTTTCCGTGCGGAGAAAAGGGCATAAAAGGGGGCGCGATTGCGAAAAATAACGTTGGCGGGGAGATGCCCCGCACATTTTTCGCAGGTTTGCGGAAGAAGGACGGGAAGATGAAAAAACAATCGTTTTTGAAAGGAGCGGCGACCATCGCCGTAGGCGGATTTATCGCAAAACTCATCGGCGCGCTCTATCGTATTCCGCTCACGAACATCATCGGCGGCTACGGCATGGGGCTCTATCAGATGGTCTATCCCTTTTACTGCCTCCTGCTCACCGTTTCCGCGACGGGAATCCCTTCCTCCATCGCCAAAATGGTGGCGGAAAAGCACGCGCGGGGCATATCCTCCCAATCCCTTCTCAAAAGCTCCTTTGTCCTCTTTCTCTCGATCGGCGCGTTGGGAACGCTGTTGATGATGGCGCTTTCGCCCCTCCTTTCCCGCGCGCAGGACTGCCCCGAAGTAAAAAACGGCTATTTGGCCCTCGCGCCCTCCGTCCTGCTCGTCTCCGCGATTTCGGTGTTCCGCGGCTGGTTTCAGGGGGAAAACAACATGTTTCCGACGGCGCTTTCCGAAGTGACCGAACAGGTCGTAAAGGTGGGCTTCGGATTGCTGTTCGCTTACCTGTTCCGTTCGGACGTCGAAAAAGCGGTGACTTATATCCTCCTGTCCGTATCCGTTTCCGAAGCGTGCGCGCTCGCGTTGATGGCCTTTCTGTTCCGCCGCGTCCCCGAGCCCTTTTCAGGCTTGAAGAAAGGGGACAGGGTTTCGATGAAGTCCGTCCTCAGACTGAGCATTCCCGTCACGCTGTCGGCGGCGCTCCTGCCGCTCTCCTCGCTCTTGGACAGCGTGATCATCGTTAGGCTGCTCAAACGGTATACCGAGGACGCCGTCGCGCTCTACGGGCTGTTTTCCGGCGGCGCCGTGACGATTATCAATCTCCCCGTATCCGTCTGTTACGGAATCGCGGCGGCCAGCGTTCCCGCCGTGTCGGCTTCCTCCGCTTCGGAAAGCGTCGGGGGGAAGAACGGCGCGCGCCGCCGCATGGTCTATGCGCTCCTCGTCACCCTGGCGGTTTCCGTTCCCTGCGCCGCGGGGCTCTTCCTTCTCGCCTCTCCCGCCGTGCGCGTCATTTTCCGCGCGCTCTCCGCGGAGGAGACGGCGACGCTCGTGAAATTGGTGAAGGTCTTTTCCGTCAGCGCGGTGACGCTCTCCTGTACGCAGACGCTCTCCGCCTGCCTTACGGGCATGGGAAAGCCGAAATTCGCGGCGCTGTCCATGGGAATCGCGGTCGCCTTCAAGACGGCCCTGAATTTTCTGCTCGTTTCCCGCCCGCAAATTTCCGTTTTCGGGGCGGCAATCGCCGCGGACGTCTGCTATTTGGTTGCATTCGCGCTCGATTTGATGTATAATTTATTCGTTACGAGACGAAAGAAGGGGCGGGAAGCAGCTTTGTCTGCGCCCGCTTCGCCCAAAGAAGAATAGATCGTCGGGCGGAGCATTTCGGAACCGAGGAGAAGGAGAAAGGATTTCATGATTACGGTAGTCGGCTTGGGAGCGGAAGAAGGCGATTTGACGGAGAACGGAAAACGGGCGATTTTAGAGGCAAAACGGGTGATTGCGCGGACGGCGCTCACCCGTTCGTATCGGAATCTGGCGGCGCTGGGCGTGGAGCATACCTGCCTCGACGAAGTGTATAAGCGCAGCCGCAGTTTTTCCACGCTGAACAAGAATCTGGCGGCGGAAGTGGCGAAATCGGGCGACGGGACGGTATACTGCGTGGACGGAGCCGCGTCCGAGGACAATTCGGTGCGGGAGCTGAAAAGGCGGCTGAGGGGAAAGCTCAGGATTATCGACGGCGTTTCCCGCGTGTCGGCGCTGGTGCGGGCGGCGGGGTTTGCGGAGTGCTCCTATACGGCGGTTTCTGCGTACGAGCTGGCGGAGACGCCCGAGCTTCCCGCGCCGCTCGTCGTGTACGACATGGACGACCGAGCTTTGGCGGGCGACGTAAAGCTGCGGCTTTCGGACGTATTCGGGGAGGAGACGGAAGTTCTCTACATAAGCGGCGGAGAAACGAAAAAAATCAAACTCTTCGAACTCGATCGTCAAAACGCTTACGGTTACGATTCGGCGGTGGCGGTGGAGCGTATTCCCCTGCTCGAAAAGAAGCGGTTTACGCTTTCCGACCTCAAAGAGCTCGTCGAGCGGCTCCGCCGTCCGGACGGGTGTCCTTGGGACAGGGTGCAGACGCCCGAGAGCATAAAAATGAACGCCGTCGAGGAGGCGTACGAGCTGGCGGACGCCATCGAATCGGGCGACGACGACAAAGTTTTGGAAGAGACGGGGGACATCTTGCTGCAAGCGGTCTTTCACGCGGTGATGAAAGAGGAGAGCGGTTCGTTCGACCTCGCGGACGTCACGACGGGGGTCTGCGAAAAGCTGATTACCCGTCACACGCACATTTTCGGCAAGGACAAGGCGGACGGAGAGGCGGGCGCGCTGTCCGTGTGGGAAAAGAACAAGATGAAGGAAAAGCATCAGGAGACGTTTTCGGACGCGGTCAACGACGTGCCGAAGGTCTTTCCCGCGCTGATGCAGGCGCAGAAGGTGGCCAAGCGCGTGGAAAAGGGCGGCTGGGGATATGCGGATTACGAAAGCGCCGAACAAAAACTGTTCGAGGAAATTTCCGAACTGAAAGCGGCGCGGGACGCGGGCGATAAGAAGAAAATCGCTTCGGAGCTCGGCGACGTGTTGATGAGCGCCGTCAATTTGGGACGCGAAGTCGGGGCGGACTGCGAGGAAGCGCTCCTCGATACGGTAAAGAAAATCAAAAGGAGATTTACGGCATACGAAAGCGCGGTGCTTGCGGACGGAAAGGACGTCAACGCCCTGTCGGAGGAGGAGAAAGAGAGATATTACAGGGCGGTAAAGTCGGCGGAGGAGAGCGGCGCATGAAACTGAAAAGAATCAAAATCGGCCCCGTGGAGACGGAAAACAACGTCTTTTTGGCTCCGCTGGCGGGGTATACGAATTATCCTTTCCGCATGCTCTGTAAAAAATACGGCGCGGGGTTTGCGTTCACCGAAATGGTCAGCGCGAAGGGCTTGAAATACGGCAGCGAGAACACGAAGGAGCTGCTGTATACGACCGGGCTCGAAACGCCGCGCGCGGTGCAGCTTTTCGGCAGCGAGCCCGACGTTCTGCGCGCGGCTTGCGAGAGCGAAGAGCTCGCGCCGTTTCCCGTGGTCGATATCAACATGGGCTGTCCCGTGCCGAAAATTTATAAGAACGGGGAGGGCAGCGCGCTTTTGGAAAATCCGCCGCTGGCGGAAAAGATCGTCTCGGAATGCGTAAAGAGCGGCAAGGCGGTGACGGTAAAATTCCGTATCGGAGTGACGGGGGAAAAATTGATTTCCGCGGAGTTCGCAAAGCGCATGGAAGGCGCGGGGGCCGCGCTTTTGACCGTCCACGGCCGCACGCGGGATAAATACTATTCGGGCGAAGTGAATTTTAAGGAGATCGCCGCGGCGAAATCGGCCGTGAAAATTCCCGTCATCGCCAACGGCGGGGTATTTTCCGTTTCCGACGGAGAAAAGCTCATGGACGAAACGGGCGCGGACGGAATCATGATCGCGCGCGCGGCGCTGTCCGACCCGCAGATTTTCTGTGCCTTTACGGGAAGACCTTCGGAGGATAAACGCGAAATGATCGAGGGGCAGATGTCGGAGACGAGAAAGGTGTTCGACGAGCGTTTCACGACGGTGTTCATGCGGAAAATGGTCGTGTTTTACATCAAGGGAATACGTGGCGCGGCGGCGTATAAGGAACGCCTGTTTTCCTGTTCTTCCCCCGAGGAAGTGCTCTCCGTCGTGCGGGAAATTTTTCCGCGGTAATGAGAAGGCGAAAAATCAAACGCGGGATAACGGCGGAAAGGCGGAGAAAATCATAAAGGCGGGCGAAAGCCTGCAAAGGATAAACGCAAAACAAATGGAAGAAGAAATGACGATACAAGACGAAATTTTTATGAAACGGGCGATAGAGCTTTCCCGTTCGGCGGTGCGCCGCGGAAACGAACCGTTCGGCGCGGTGCTCGTCAAAGGCGGAGAGATCGTTTTCGAGAGCGAAAATCGGATTTACACGGAGCACGATCCCACTTATCACGCCGAAACGGGACTGATTCGGGATTTCTGCGCGAAGACGGGGATCGCGGACCTCAAAGAATATACGCTGTATTCCAGCTGTGAGCCGTGTTTCATGTGCAGCGGCGCGCTCGTCTGGGTAAAGCTGGGGCGTCTGGTATACGGCGCGGGCAACGCGGATCTGGAACACATTCTCGGAAACGAAGGAAACGGCTGCTGCGAGACGGTATTTGAAAATTCCTTTTGGAGGCCGCGGGTTACTTCGGGCGTCCTGCGGGAAGAGAGCATAAAAGTCCTCGAAGAATATTTTTCAGACCATAAGAAAGGCTGACTTGTATAAATTTTTTACAAGCCTTTTGAAGAAAAGAAAATTTTAACGTTTTTTCAAATTAACCGATTGACCGACTAAAAAACCGCGGCGGCTTCCGAAAAAGGCCGCCGCGGGTTTGCAGCCGCAGGAAAATTTCTCTCTTTTGCGTTCCGTCGGACGGAAAAAACGTCATTGCACGTCGCTTTTTCCGTTCTCGTTTTGTTTGCGCAGGCGCCGCTCGTTGACGATGAGCAGAATCGCGCAGACGACGCTCCCGAGCGCGGCAAAAATCGCTAAGGGATTGAGCGCGGCGTATTCTCCGGAAAAGTCGAGAAGGGAAATAAAAGGAGCGCTCAGGCTGAAAACCGTTCCGCACAGCAAAAACACTGCCTTTTGCTTTTTGATTATGCGCCCGACGGCAAAGAGAGCCGAGGCGGCGGCAAAAAATCCTATGGCGATGCCCCGACAGAGAAAGCTCTCTTTCAGTCCGAAAAAGAGAAGGAAAATCCAGCTTTCCGCCGTTCGGGTTGCCTCGGACCATACCCCGCCCTCTTCGGGCCATACTACATCTGCTGTGGTCCATACTGCGCGCGATTCGGCGTGTTCAAAAACGGAAACGAGGGCCGTCGCGGCGAAAAGGGCGGAAAAGACGGACAGGACGAGCGCCGTCGCATAGAGTTTTTGGGAAAAGAGGTTTCGGGTTTCCCGTATCCTGTATTTCGAGAAAAAGGAGCGGAGAATCAGATAACCTGCCAAAAGACAAACGAGAAAGACGTAAAAGGTAAACGTTCCGCAGTAAAGAGGGAAGGATCGGATATCTTCTCCGTTCGCGGAAAACATGATGCCGACGAGGGCGAGGGAGAGGAGCAGAACGCCCGCGAAAATATCGGCGAACAGGAGATTTTTTCTCCGAATCGTCTTTTTTGTTTTTTCTATGCCTGCCGCGAGAGCGTCGTCTTCGTTTTCCGAAGAGATCCGTTTGATTTCGGAATTTCCGTACGCTTCGACGAGCAGTGCCGCGGCCATGCCGAGCGGCATGAGCACGAGCGCCGCAAATTGATTGACGAGAAAGCCCAAAAGGATTTCGAGAAGCAGAAAAAATCCGAGCACGGAGACGGCGACGATAAAGAATACGTTGTATTTTTTAAGCAGATTTTCCCGTATCATTCTCGCTCTGCCGTCGTTTTTCAGTCTTTTTGTCTGTTCGGTCAGGGTTTCCGATCTGTCCGTCTTTTTTTCGCCTTGCAGGATTTCGTCCACCGTGACGCCGTAGAGGGCCGCCACGCCCGAAATGATATTGATGTCGGGAAGTCCCGCGCCGCTTTCCCACCTCGAAACGGTTTTCGGGGAAAGAAACAATTGCTCTGCGACCTCCTCCTGCGTAAGTCCTTTTGCCTTCCGCAACGCCCGAAGAAATTCTCCCGTCTTTTGCGTATCCATTTTTTTTACGGCTCCTTTCATGATTTGATGAGCCTATTATACAGGAAAAGAGACAAAAAGAAAACTCAATCGGCGTGGGATTTTGTCTATTCTTATGGGAAGTTTTCTCCTTTTCGGCAGAAAGCGCCCCCGGATACGGACAAATGCCGTACCCGAAGGCGCTTTTTTCGCGCAAGGTTTTTTCGGCTCGGAAAATTCGTTTCAGCTGAACCTTTCGAGCGGAGAAAAACACCGTCGGCACATACCGCGGTTCTTTTTCGCGCAGTCGGGACAGACGATCTCTCCGCAGTCGGGACAAAAAAATGCCTTTCCCGTTTCGATTTCTTTCTTGCAGCCCTGACAGGCGGTCGTTCTTTCGTCGATACTCATGTTTTGCCTCCCGTATTTTTACCGTTTTCGTTTCTTCGCTTTCGCCGCGCTTTTTTCGCGGCCGCTTTTTTGTTTCGCTTTTCGGATATAAGTATCCGCAATTTCCGTAAAAAAATTCCCGAACGCCGCCTTTCGTTAAAGGCGGAAAAAATCGCCGCAGAAAAGAGCCGCATCGGGGGGACGTATACTTTATCAAAGACGATTGAAAAACGCGTCTGAACGCAAAAAAACGGGTTAAAAGGGCCATGCGGAAAAGAAAGATAGAAAAAAACGGATAAAACGCTGTACTTTTTTTTTCGATTGTGGTATAATAAGAAGGTAAAATAACCCGCTTTTCTTAAAGAAAAGCGAACAGGAGCTTAAAAAATGGCGGAAAGAGTTGAGGGCGAATACGGCGCCGAACAAATTCAGGTTCTGGACGGTCTGGAACACATCAGAAAGCGTCCCGGCATGTATATTTCGTCCACGGATGCGAAGGGGCTTCACCACCTCGTGCACGAAGTGGTGGACAACTCCATAGACGAAGCGCTTGCGGGATATTGCACGCACATCGAGGTCGTTCTGAACGCGGACGGCAGTTGCAGCGTTTCGGACAACGGCCGCGGGATTCCCACGGACATTCACCCCAAAGAGGGGATTTCCACGCTGGAAGTCGTCTTTACCAAGGTCAACGCGGGCGGCAAATTCGGCGGCGATTCGGGCTATAAGGTATCGAGCGGCCTGCACGGCGTCGGCGTCAAGGCCGTCAACGCGCTCTCCGAATGGCTGGAAGCGGAGGTGTATCAGAACGGCCACATCTATAAACAGGTCTATAACCGCGGCGTGCCGCAGCGTTCGGTCGCCATCGTCGGGGATACTCAAATCACGGGCACGAAGGTCACTTTCATGCCCGACGACGAAATTTTCGAGACGACCGTCTTTAATTACGACGCTTTGAAAGGGCGGCTTCGCGAACTCGCCTACCTCAACAAGGGGCTCAGGATTTCCTTGGAGGACAAGCGTCCCGGTCAGGAAAAGCGGGATTCTTTCTGTTACGAGGGCGGAATCCGTTCCTTCGTCGAGGAACTCAACAAGAGCCGCGAGGAGCTGCTTTTCCCCGAGCCCGTATATTTCGAGGAATCGGACGGCGACACCGTCTGCGAAGTGGCGATACAGTACAACGAGAGCTACAACGAAGTCATATACAGCTACGCGAACAACGTCAACACCATCGACGGCGGAACGCACGTCGAGGGATTGAAAATGGCGCTCACCAAAGTCATCAACGACGCGGGCAGGAAGCTCAACGTCCTCAAAGAGAACGACAAGCTCACGGGCGAGGACGTGCGCGAGGGGATTACGGCGGTCGTATCCGTCAAGCTCGTCAACGCGCAGTTCGAATCCCAGACCAAGGACAAGCTGAACAACAGCTCCATCCGCGCCTTCGTCAATAAATGCGTGACCGAGCACATGGGTACCTTCCTCGAAGAAAATCCCGCGATCGCGCGGGAGCTCGTGCTCCGCTGCATCACCGCGCAGAAGGCGCGGGACGCCGCGCGCAACGCGCGCGATCTGACGCGGCGCAAGGGAATCCTCGAAAGCACGACATTGCCCGGAAAGCTGGCGGACTGCTCGGACAGGAGAAGCGAGCTTTGCGAAATCTATATCGTAGAGGGCGACTCGGCAGGCGGCACGGCGAAACAGGGACGGGACAGAAGGTTTCAAGCCATTCTGCCCCTGCGCGGCAAAATTCTCAACGTCGAGAAGGTGCGGCTCAACCGCGTGCTCGAAAACGAGGAAATCAAGTCCATGATCACGGCGTTCGGCTGCGGGATTCTGGACGATTTCGACGAGAGCAAGCTCCGTTACGACCGCATCATCTCCATGACCGATGCCGACGTGGACGGCGCGCATATCCGCATACTGCTCTTTACCTTCCTGTTCCGCTTCATGCGCCCCTTAATCGAGCACGGGCACGTGTATTCGGCTCTGCCGCCCCTCTATAAGGCGAGCAGCAAGGGCAAGGAGGAATACCTCTATTCGGAGGAGGAAAAGATTGCTTACGACGCGCAGGCGACGGGCAAGGTAGAATATCAGCGGTACAAAGGTCTCGGAGAAATGAGCAAGGAACAGCTTTGGGATACGACGATGAACCCTGCGACGCGGACGCTGGTGCGCGTGACGATGAAGGACGCCGCGGAGGCCGATCAGATGTTCTCCATGCTGATGGGCGAAAATCCCGAATTGAGAAGAAAATTTATCGAAGAGAACGCGTCCCTCGTGACCGATCTGGATATTTAAGGGAGTGAAAAATGGCTAAGAAAGAAACCAGCCCCGAATTAACCGAGGAATTTAAGAAAACGCTCGCCATGACCAAAATGCTGGACGTGGAGGTGGACAACGAACTCAAACGCTCGTTTATCGCCTACGCCATGGCGGTCAACAAGTCGAGGGCGATCCCCGACGTGCGCGACGGTCTCAAACCCGTGCACAGGAGAATTTTGTTCTCCATGCACGAAATGGGGCTGTATAACGACAAATCCTACCGCAAGTGCGCCAGAATCGTCGGCGACACGCTCGGTAAATATCATCCTCACGGCGACAGATCCGTATACGACGCTTTGGTGCGCCTCGCGCAGGATTTCACCATCAATTTCCCGCTCGTGGACGGACACGGCAACTTCGGCAGCGTGGACGGCGATCCCGCCGCGGCCATGCGTTACACGGAAGCGAGGCTTTCAAAGCTGGCGGCCGAAATGCTCAAAGACCTCGACAAGGAAACGGTGGACTTTATCCCCAACTTCGACGGCAACGAATCGGAACCCACTGTCCTTCCCTCCCGCTTCCCCAACCTTTTGGTGAACGGTTCGGACGGCATCGCGGTCGGCATGGCGACGAATATTCCGCCCCATAACCTCGCGGAAGTCATCGACGGCACGGTGGCCATGATCGACAACCCCGACATTACCGTGGACGAGCTCATGGAATATATTCCCGCGCCCGATTTTCCCACGGGCGGCATTATCATGGGACGGAGCGGCATCCGCAACGCCTACCGCACGGGACAGGGAAAAATCGTCATTCGCTCCAAATGCGAGATAGAGGACTACGGCTCGGGCGGGAACGCCCGTCAGAGAATCGTCGTCACGGAGATTCCCTATCAGGTAAATAAAGCCATGCTCATCAAGACGATCGCGGACATGGTCAAGGATAAGCGCCTCGAAGGCATTTCCGACATCCGCGAGGAATCCGACCGCGACGGCATGCGCATCGTCATCGAGTGCAAAAAGGACGCAAACGCGCAAGTGGTCTTGAACACCCTCTATAAGCGCACGAACTTGCAGGTCTCCGACGGCATTATCATGCTGGCGCTCGTCGAGAACGGAACGGAGCCCAAGACGCTCAATTTAAGGGATATTCTCTACTATTATCTCGAACATCAGAAAGACGTCATCACCCGCCGCACCCGCTACGACCTCAACAAGACGGAGGAGCGCGCGCATATCGTCGCGGGACTCGTGCTCGCTTTGGCGAACATCGACGAAGTCATCAAGATCATCAAGGAATCCGCGGATAAATTCGTTGCGATCGCAAAACTGACGGAAACGTTCGAGCTGGACGAAAAGCAGGCGAACGCCATTCTCGAAATGCGCCTGCAAAGATTGACGTCTCTGGAAGTGGAAAAGCTCAGGGAAGAGCTGGCGGCTCTGGAAGCGACGATTGCCGACCTCAAAGACATTCTCGCCCACGAAAGCCGCGTGATGGCGATTATCCGCAGCGACCTCATCGACATCAAAAACCGCTATCCTTCCCCCCGCCGCACGGAAATTTCCGTCGATTACGGGTCCATTGAAGAGGCGGATCTCATCGACAGGGAGGACGTGGTCATTTCCCTGACGCATACGGGGTATATCAAGCGCCTTCCCGTTTCGGAATACAAGGCGCAGAACCGCGGCGGCATGGGCATTACGGGCCATAAACCCAAGGAAGAGGACTACGTGGAAAAGATGTTCATATCTTCCACGCACGACGATATTCTGCTGTTCTCTTCCTTCGGAAAGGTGTATTCGGTCAAGGGCTACGAAATTCCCGAAGCCAACCGCACCGCGAGGGGCCGCGCCGTCGTCAATATCGTGCGGCTCGACCAAGGCGAAAAAATTCAGTCCGTTCTCCCCGTCAAAGAAGGGGACGACGGCTATATCGTCATCGCGACCAAAAAGGGAGTCATCAAGAAGACCTCCACGAAGGAATACGAACGCATTCCCAAGAACGGCAAAATCGCAATCAAGCTCCCCGAGGGCGACGAGGTGATTTCCGTACAGCTCACGACGGGCGAAAACGAGCTTTTGATCGCTTCCCGATTCGGCAAATGTATTCGCTTCTCCGAAACGGACGTGCGCGCGATGGGAAGGACCGCCACGGGCGTGCGCGCGATGAAGCTGGCGGGCGACGACGAGCTGGTGGATATGCTGGTCGTCAATCCCGAAATGGATATCTTTACGCTGACTTCAAACGGTTACGGCAAACGCACCTCCGTCGAGGATTACCGCATTCAGAGCCGCGGCGGAAAGGGAATCAAGGCGGGCGTGTTCAACGAAAAGACGGGCTGGCTCGTCAATATGAAGCTCGTTTCCGACGATAACGACATCATGATCATCACGACGGGCGGCACGATCATCCGCATGCATGCGGATTCTATCAGCCGCATCGGCCGCGCGACCCGCGGCGTCCGCGTCATGAACGTCAAGGACAGCCTCGTGGCGACGGTGGATGTCACCGAGCGCGACGACGAAGCGGAAACCGCGGCTCCCGAAGAAACGGCTGCCGACCTCTCGCCCGAGGAACTCGCCGAGGGCGCCGAAACGGTCGAGGAAGAGGACGACGCTCCCGATACCGACGACGAACCCGCCGAAGCGGAGGACGAAGGCAATATTGAGGAAGAAACGGAAAGCGATTCTCCCGACGAAGAATAAAGAAAAATCGTAAAGAATAAAGATAAGGAAACCCGCGTCCGATATTCGGACGCGGGGTTTTCTGTAAGCCCCGCATAAACCGGAAAAAGCACATACGGAGAAAATCCGTATGTGCTTTGCCGTTTTTTGATGGTACGACGCTCGGTTGTTTTTTCGATAAATGGTACAGAGCGCCGTTGTTTTGCGGGGACAGTTCTGTTTGCTTTTCCGATAAATAAGCGACGATTCTCTGTCGTTTTGTTTATTCGTCGGCAGGATTGAACATGTCGAAAAATTTAATCAATATGCTGGAAATGGGTACGGCGGCCTGAACGATGACGACGAGCAGCAAAATCTGCGTGAGGTTGAATTTCAGGGTGTCCCAGCCCTCGTAGACGATATTTCCGAGTACGGGAACGGCCAGCACGGTGACGCACAGAGCGGTCATGCAAAAGAATAGTGTCGTGCGAATGAGATTGAGCGGCTGACAAATGCGGAACAGCATTACGAGTCCCGTAAACGTCAGAGACATCATCAGCATGGCGTTGTAAACGGTTTCCGTTTCTCCCGCGGCGTTTGTAAATTCAAATAGGGAGGAGAGGGAAGTCTGATTGATGATATAAAAAGCCAAAATTCCAAAAGCCATGGTGAAAGCTCCCGGCATGGCGCGGCTGACGACGAAGGGGATAAATTTCCCTTTGACGCGGTTCGTATTCGGCTGCAAAGAGAGCACGAAAGAGGGGATCGCGCTGATGAGCACTTCAAACATGAGCATGTTGTTCGTCGTGAAGAAGTATGCGCTTCCCGTAAAGATACAGACGAGCGCCAGCAGCATGGTGAGCAGGGTCTTCATGATATAGAGGGAGGCGGAATCCTTGATGTTATTGATAACCCGCCGTCCCTCGTTGACGATTTTCGGCATGGAGCCGAAATTATTGTCCTGCAAGACGAGGTTGGAGACGTTTCTCGCGGCGTCGCTGCCCGAAGCGACGGACACGGCGCAGTCGGCCTCCTTCATGGCCAAAATGTCGTTCACGCCGTCGCCTGTCATGGCGACGGTATTGCCCGCCTTTTTAATGGAGCGGATAAGGATTGCCTTCTGTTCGGGCGTGACCCGTCCGAAAACGGTGTATTGATTTGCGGCGTTTTCCACTTCTATATCGGAAAGCCCTTCGAGGGAAAGGAACTGCGAAGCGTTCTTTATTCCCGCGCGGCGGGCCACTTCCGAGACGGTCACGGGATTGTCGCCCGAAATGACCTTTACCGCCACGTCGTTTTCGCGGAACCACTTGATCGTCTCTATCGCGTCGGGACGAATGTTGTCCGAAAGAGTGATGATCGCGATCGGGCGGAATACGGTGGGCAGCTTGTCGCCCTGAATCTGCGCGGGAGAGTGCGCCAGCACCAGCACCCGAAGTCCCATCTGCGCGTATTGTTTGACGATTTTTTCCACGCGTATGGGCATGGGCTTTAAGACGAATTCGGGCGCGCCCATGGCAAACGTCCCCGCTTCCCCGAAAGTGACGGCGGACAGCTTTCTCGCCGACGAGAAGGGCAGAATCGCACTCGCTTGCAGGGCGGAGGAATGTCCGAACCGCTCATAGAGCGCGATAGAGGTCTGATTGTTGTCTTTCAGGGACGCCAGCATGGAGCCGAGAATATCGTCCACCGAATATTCCGTGGCGTTGTTGAGCAGGACGCAGTCGCTCACCTTCATGCGCCCGTCCGTAATCGTGCCCGTCTTGTCGAGGCAGAGCACGTTGACGCGCGCGAGCATTTCGAGGGAATACATGTCCTGAACGAGGGTGTTGTATTTCGCGAGCCGTATCATGCCCACGGACAGAGCCACGGTCGTCAGAAGCAGGAGGCCCGAAGGAATCATGCCGATGACGACGGAACAGGTCTTTTGTATCGTGTCGTTGAGCGTGGGGTTGTTGGAAAACAGAGTGGCGAAAAAGCCTCCGCCCGCACGAATATCCGCCCAGCTCCCGCCGAGATTTTTGAAATTGGTGAGGAACATGAAAATCGCGATGGGAATAATGATGAATCCGATGACCTTGATGAAGAGGTTTATGGAGTTCATGATTTCCGAGTTCGGCCGCTTGTACTTTTTCGCCCGCGCGGTGAGCTTGCTGATATAGGTATCCTCGCCGATTTTATCCACGCGCACGGCGCAGTGTCCGCTCGCGACGAACGAGCCTGCATAGAGCGTCTCGCCGTTCTCCTTTTTGACGGGTACCGATTCGCCCGTCAAAAGGGACTCGTTGAGCTCGGCGGCTCCGTCGAGCATAATGCAGTCGGCGGGTACCTGCTGGCCCGCTCCGAGCAGGAGAATGTCGTCGAGAACGATTTCGGAAATGGGAATTTCCCGCTTTTTCCTGTCGCGGATCACGCGGGCGGTGGGGGAAGATAAAATGGATAACCTGTCTATCTTCTTTTTCGCGCGGATTTCCTGAATGATTCCCATGCAGATGTTGCAGAGGAAAATGAGCACGAAGGTAAACTGCGTAACGGGCGCGTGCGCGGACAAAAGCGCCAGAGCCGCCAAGAGACACAGCAGGTTGAAGAAAGTGCAGATGTTGCTGATAAAAATGCTCTTGTAGGTCTTGGAGTATTTTTTCTGCGCACGGTTGACGAGACCCTGCTCCTGCCGTTCTTCCACCTGACTCTTGGAAAGGCCTTCCTCGGCGTCGGCGTTGAAGCGCGGTACGTCCGAAGGGGGCACGCCCTTTTTATTCTTCTTGCGGGAAGCGGGTTTTTCCTTCGGAAAAAGGGACTGAAATCTCTTTTCCCGCTTCTCTTCCTCGGAAGTATATTCCGGTTTTTGCTGTTTTTTCTTTTTCATGATTTGCGTTTTCTCCGAAAGTTCTGCTTTCCATAAAAGAACGTTGTTATCCCTTCTATTATAGCATAGCTGTTTGTAAAATACAAGTTTTTTGAGGAATTTGCGTCAGTTTCGTTACATTTAATTGCTTTTGCCCCGTAAAAGTAGTATAATATTTATCGAAAATGAAAATATTTCCGCCCGGAGGCAAAATTTTATGATAGACATCAATCTCATCAGAACCAATCCCGAATTGGTGAGAGAAAACATCAAGAAAAAATTTCAGGATAAAAAGCTCCCCCTCGTGGACGAGGTCATCGAACTCGACTTAAAGCGCCGCGCTTTGATTGCGGAGGGAGACTCTCTCCGCGCCGCGAGAAATTCCCTCTCCAAACAGGTGGGCATGCTCATGAAACAGGGGAACAGGGAAGAGGCGGAAAAAATAAAGGCGCAGGTCGTCGCGGATGCGGAACGCCTCGCCGCGATCGAAAAGGAATCGGCGGAAATCGATGAAAAGCTCAAAAAGGACATGATGGCCATTCCCAACATCATCGCCCCCGATGTGCCCGTCGGAAAAGACGATTCGGAAAACGTCGAACTCAAACGCTTCGGAGAACCGGTCGTTCCCGATTTTGAAATTCCCTATCACCTCGACATTCTCGAAAAACTGGACGGCATCGACGTCGATTCCGCCCGCCGCACTTCGGGACAGGGATTCTATTATCTGACGGGCGACATCGCAAGGCTGCATTCCGCCGTTCTGACCTATGCGCGCGATTTTATGATCGATAAGGGCTTCACTTACGTCATTCCGCCCTTTATGATTCACGGCGACGTCGTTTCGGGCGTCATGAGCTTCGACGAAATGGAAAACATGATGTATAAGATAGAGGGAGAGGACCTCTATCTCATCGGTACGTCCGAACACTCCATGATCGGCCGCTTCATGGGACAGATCATCGACGGGAACAAGCTCCCCCTGACGCTCACGAGCTATTCGCCCTGCTTCCGCAAGGAGAAGGGCGCGCACGGGATAGAGGAGAGGGGAATCTATCGGATTCACCAATTTGAAAAGCAGGAAATGATCGTCGTCTGCCGCCCCGAGGAGAGCGACGAATGGTATGAAAAGCTGTGGAATTATACGGTAGAGCTCTTCCGCTCCATGGAAATTCCGGTAAGACAGCTCGGTTGCTGTTCGGGAGATCTCGCCGACCTCAAATACAAGAGCTGCGACGTCGAGGCATGGAGCCCCAGACAAAAGAAATATTTTGAAGTGGGTTCCTGCTCCAACCTCACGGACGCGCAGGCGCGGCGGCTCGCGATCCGCTATAAGGATTCGGACGGAAAGACGAAGCTGGCGCATACGCTCAACAATACCGTGGTGGCGCCTCCCCGCATGCTGATCGCGTTTGTGGAGAACCATTTGCAGGCGGACGGCAGCGTGACGATTCCCGCAGTGTTGCAGCCGTATATGGGCGGCAAAAAGGTCATTACCCCCAATAAATAATGAAATATCTCTTTTTTGACATCGAGTGTGCCAGCGTGTTCAAAAACTCCGCGAAGATCTGCGCATTCGGCTACTGTCTGACGGACGAACAATTTCATATTCTGGAAAAAGAGGATATTCTCGTCAACCCGCAGGGCGGGTTTCATCTGACCGACCGAAAGGGCGCGCAGGGACTCGTTCTGCCCTACGAGTATAAGGAATTCAAGAATTATCCGACCTTTCCCGAATTGTCCCCCCGCATCTACGCGCTTTTGGAGGATTCCGACACGCTGGTGGCGGGGCATGCGACCATGAACGACGTCAAGTATCTCAATCTGGAAACGAAACGCTTTTCCCTGCGTTCGTTCCGTTTCGACTTTTTGGATACGCAGTTCGTATACATGAACAAAATCGGCGTGTTCAACCGCCAGTTCGGTCTCGGTTCCATCGCGGAGGCGCTGGGGGTGGAATTTACGCCCCACCGCGCGGCCGACGACGCTTATGCGACGATGAAAATCGCCGAGGCCATGTGCCGGGAAGAAGGGTTGGATTTTTCCGCGCTCTTAAAAAAGTACGAGATTACCGCGGGGCATATCGAAAATTACGAGGTGCGCCAGAATACCTCCTCCGCCTATGCGGCGTATGTCGCGGAGGTGCAGAGGCGAAAAGAAGAGCGGGAAAAAGCGCGCGTCGAGTTTCATAATTTCATCGACCGCGAAAAACGCCGCCGCAAAAAGGAGGGCATACTCAAAAATAAGACGGTGTGCTTTTCCCATCCCTTGGAGGAGTCGCTTTCCGTCAGCAAGCCTTTGGCTGCCGCGCTGTTTGCGGCCGGCGGATTTTACGGCTTTCGCGCGGAGGAATGCGATTATTACGTCTGTCTCGGAGAGGAGAGCGGCCCCAGAATCAAGTCCGCCGCTTCCCGCGGCGCCCGTATTCTCACGCACGAAGAGTTTGCCGCCCTCACGGCGCGGGACTCGGTGCGGGGATAGAACAGCCGACGCAAGGAGAGGCCATGAACGATTTGCCCGAAAAATTTATCGAAAACATGAAAAAACAGCTTCCCGAGGACGAATGGGAGGCTTTTTTTGCCGTCTATGCCCGTCCGCCGTACAAGGGACTGCGCGTGAACGCCTTAAAGATTTCCGCGGCGGAGTTTGAAAAAATTTCCCCCTTTCCCTTGCGTCCCGTCCCTTGGGCGGAAAACGGCTTTTATACGGACGGGGAAAAGACGGGCGCGCACGCCTATCACTTTGCGGGGTTGTATTATTCTCAGGAACCTTCCGCCATGTGCGCGGCGCCCCTTCTGGACGCAAAACCGAACGAGAGAGTTTTGGATCTTTGTTCCGCTCCGGGCGGGAAGGGAACGCAGCTCGCGGCGGCGATGAAGGGGGAAGGGATTCTCGTCCTGAACGAGCCCGTCTTTTCCCGCGCGCAGATTCTCTCCCGCAACGTCGAGCGGCTGGGCGTGAAAAATGCCGTAGTCCTGAGCGAATACCCCGAGACGCTGGCAGAATATTTTCCCGAATATTTCGATAAAATTTTAGTGGACGCCCCCTGTTCGGGCGAAGGAATGTTCCGCAAGAATGCGGAGGAGGCGCTTTCCGAATGGAGCGAAGAAAACGTCGACATGTGCGCCGCGCGGCAGAAAGAAATTTTGGATTACGCCTTTCGGATGCTGAAAGCGGGCGGAAAGCTCGTCTATTCCACCTGTACGTTTTCAGAGGCGGAGGACGAGGAACAGACGAAAAATTTCCTCGCCTCGCATGCGGAAATGCGCCTCCTCGCGCAAAAAAAACTGTATCCGCATAAGGAGGAAGGGGAGGGGCATTTCGCCGCATTGTTTGAAAAGAACGCACGGGAGGAAAACGCGGACGGAGAAAACCATTTTGCGGCACTGGTTGAAAAGGAAGTGCGGAAAGAATACACGGAAGGAGAAAATACAATCGGGCGCACTTGTTTTCAAGGCAGCGGGAAAAGCGGCGGCGGTGCGCGGACACGAAGATATTCTTCCGCCGCGGGTGCGAGACCGCCGCGGACGCTCGTTCCCCGCGTCTCAAAAGCCTTGGAGAAGGTTTATCGGGAATTCGAGCGGGATTTTTTCTTCCGACCGTTTGCGGAAACGCTGCACGAAGCGGGAAACTTTCTGTATTCCCTTCCGAAAGAATGCTTCGATTTCGGAAGGCTCAACGTCCTGCGCGCGGGCGTGCGACTCGGAGAAATGAAAAACGGCCGTTTCGAGCCGTCCCATTCACTGGCGATGTGCGTGTCCCGAAAAGAGTGCAGAAACGTCGTTTCAATTCCGTCTGACGACCCACGTACGGACAAATTCCTGCGCGGCGAGACCGTGGGTGCGGAAGAGTGCAAAAACGGCTGGTGCATCGTCTGCATAGACGGTTATCCCGTGGGGCTCGGAAAGGCCGTAAACGGGACGATAAAAAATCATATTCCGAAAGGACTGAGAAAATTTTCCTGAATAAGGCCAATATCATACCAGAGAAAATACAGGTATTTCCGACAACGGCAGAAATACCTGTATTTTTGTTTGCGGAGAAAAGGATTTTCTCCGTTTCTGGGCGTTATCTTACAGGGATACGGTAAAATTTTTTGTCCGAGTAAGGTTGTAATATGAATTGAGGCGATATTTTTGAGGATACCGTATTTTCTGATCAATTATATCGCAATCGTTCAATGAAAACCCCCGCTTCCGAAGAAGCGGGGGTTTTGTGTTTACATGCTGCCCGTTAAAGGGCGGGGAAATTCGACATCAATCGTTGTAAGGGTCGTTATCGTCCTTGTTTTCCGGTTTTTCCTCGGGCTGTTTTGCCGGGGCTTCAACGGGTTTCTTGGAGTAACGGCGCTTGGCCGCATTCAGCGAAGCCGCATTGCTCGCGCCCTCGCGTGCCTTTTTGAGGTGGAATTTCTTGACGAGCTTCTGTACCAACAATCCGATCATTGCGATGAACAGCGCGATGGCGATGACGAGAGAGCTGATCAGCAGCCACATGTTCATATCGTTCGTATCGTCCGTCGTGTCGTCGGTGCTGTCGTCCGTATCCGTCGAATCCGCGGTCACGGAAACTTCGGTATAGCTGTAATCGACAAACATCGTATAGAGAGGATTGTCTTTTGCCGTCTCGGAATCTTCGTAATACAGATACGCGACGCCTTCGGTATAGGAGGATTGCGTATAGGAAGTATACTTGTTGCCGACCTCGTCTTTGTCGAGCGTCGAATCGTATCTCAAAAACAGAGGACTGTCGTAGAAGGAATAAGTGTAATAGGTAACGTTGTCCTTATAGCCTTCCTTGAATTCTTCGTCCGTCGTCCAGCCGTTGTCGTTCTTGATTCTCTCGATCGTTTCGTCGACGAGGGAGGAATACTTGTCGTCCACCGCGTCGGGAGTATTTGCGTCGAATACGACGTAGCTGCCTTCGGCGCTCTTCGTTTCTCCCGTGCGGTCGCCGCTCCATACTTCGAGGCGGTAATTCTTTTCTTCGTTTCCGGTGTGGATATAGAAGGTGCAGGTGACCCATTCGCCGTTCGTTTCGTCGCCGTCCACGGTCATCATGAGGTCGTGCTTCGGCGTTTCCGTATAACGGGCGAGCCCTTCGATCGTCGCGAGGTCGAACACCTCGGTGGTATAATTCTTGTAAGCGTAGTATTTACCGTCTTTATGATAGAACGCGATACCGTCTTTGCCCTGACCTTTCCACTTGGAATCGTCGTAGTTATAGGAGACTCCGCCGTCCGCGACGATGAGATTGCCTTCGTCGTCCTTTTCGTAGTTGGAGAGGTTGGCATAGAATTTGCCGCTCATTTCCGACGTATAGCCCGACCAGCGGGTATTCGCTTCATACAGACCGTTTTCTTCGTTGAGATAGAACGCGATGTCCGTCTTTTTGTCGAATTTCTTGTCGGAGGGGTCCTTCGCGCAGATATTTCCGTCGTCGTCGTACCAGTAGCTGTATTTCGGCGTGGTGAGCGAAAGGGTATCGCTGTATTTCTTCTCCGTCGTATCGACGAGGTAGATATACGCTTTGGCGCCCTTGCTTACCTTTACCTTTACCGAAACGGTGGCATAGGAACCCGAAGAAATCGTCTGCGAGGAGCCGATATATCCGTAGGCCTTTTCCGCATCGTTATAGACGAGAAGGGGCTGCGTCGCAGTTCCGAACAGTTCGTTCCACCATTTGTCCTGATCGTCGATCGTGACGTTATGAGCCGCCGCGAGCTTGTTCAGCCAGTAGTCCGCATTTCCTTTTTTATATTCGATGCGGTAGTTGGCCGCATACTTCTTGTTGATGAGACCGGCGTATTCATAGCCGTTGACTTCCTTGTCCGCGCCGCCCGCGACGACATAGCCGCTGCCGCCGTTTACGCCCTTATAGTTCTTGGGTACGGCCAGACCGTTTTCGATCTGTTTGTCGGGAATGGAAGCGGGGGAATCGAAGCCCGTAGATGCGGAAGCCGAGCTGTCTCCCGTGAGGGAAACGGATTGCGCGTAAGTACCCGTCGCCGAATAGGAGAACATTTTTTTCGTCATGTCGCAAATTTCAAAGTTTGCGAAAGCGGCATAACCAGCATAGTAGCTGTCGTTCGTGGTTCCGACGATCGTCGTGGGACCGTAGGTGAAATCGATTTCAAAGCTCCTTTCCTCGTCCGTCTCGTTTTTCACGAAGAGGAAGCACTGCTGCCAGCCGTCGTAGATGTCTTCTATCGTCTCGCCGTCCTCTCCGTCGATATCTACCGTCGTGATGGAGGTCGTGTCGAGAGAGGAGAGGGAGGTCGCATTGGTGGTGCCCGTCTCGCGCACCGTGATGCCCGCGCCCGTGAACCCGCCGATGTCCGACGTTTTCAGCCAGAAGGAAAGCATCAAATAAGAATCGGGAGCCAGCGTGAAGGCGTCGTCTTTGAGCGTCGCCGTATACGAAGCGCCGTCCGCACTCAGAAGCATGAGCAGATCCTTTGTTCCGTCGAAGGGGTAATTCTCAAAGTCGTCCTTGACGATTCTCTGCACGTATTTATTCTGATTATTTTTAAGCTCGTCTAAATTGACGCGCCCTACAAGGTCATTTGCCGTAGACAGTTTAAGGTCGCCGTAAACTTCTTTGCCTTCCGTGGGGGCGGAGACATAGGAGACGCCGTTATACTTTTCTTCGGTAAGGCCGGTTTTCAGAGTTTTTCCCGACAGGTCGTAAGCTTCCGAAGTCACTCCCGAAGAGAGGTCGATCGCGTATTCGAATTGATCTTTGTAGGCCTTATCCGCCTCGAAGATTTTCTTGTCCGCGTCGGTCAGAATATCTATCTTGTTGTCCTCGGGTAAATCTTTCACCTGTTCGTCGTAGGTCTCGTTGGAAACGACGGTGCATTCCGCGTCGTCGAAGAAGGCGTATCCGTCCACGTATTCGAATTTGTCCGTGCCGCCGCCCTGGCCGAGACCGAGGACGATGGTGAAGGTGCTGGACGCATAGGAACAGCCTTTGAGACTGATGGTATATTCGACCCAGCCGTTATTTTCCCATTCCCCGTTTTCGGGCTTGGCATTGATTTTGGAGGTATCGATGTTTTTGATCTCCATCTGGTCGAGCGTAGTGCCGCCGACGGTATGCGTAACGCCGATATAGGCGCCCCTGTTTCCGTCCACTGCGGGGCCCGCTTCGTCCTTAGTGCCGTTGTAGGTCATGTCGAGCGTCTTGACCCAGACGGAGAAGATGGCGGAAGTGCCCGGTTCCAGAGTGACGGTCGTAGAGGAGGTATACTTCTGCGCGGTGCCCATTCCGTTGGAATAGGTGTTGTGGAGCATGAGGACGTGGTCGTTTTTGTCCGCGTCCTCTGCGTCTTCCGCATAGTGCGTCAAAGGATTTTCGCAATCGGGGACGTCGTCGATGTCGATATTGAAATTATCCTTGTCCTTATCGTAGAAATCGAGATCCTCGACGTCGTTGTCGTCGTCCTCTTCCTCCCACTTGTCGTAGAAATCCAGCTTGTCCTTTGCGGTGAGGTTATCCCAATTTGCCTCCGCTTCGCTTTCCGTGTCGTAAGCGAGTCCCGAAGAGGTAGTGAGATTTTTCCACGCTTCTTCGGAGGTATCGATAATGCCGCTGGCCGCCTGAGAGGAGGAAGCGGAACCGCTCGCGGAAGAACCCGTAGATTTGGTCCAGCCGGTGGGAGAGGTAATAATCAGATTCCTGCCGTTGTCGTCCTCGAAGAACTCGAAACTGCCGTTCGTAATGCGCGAGGTATCGTTTTCCGTGGTGGAGACTTCGGAATCGTCCACGCTGGAATCCTTGCCGTCACCGCAAGCGACGAACGACGCTGCGGCTGCGGCAAGCATGAACGACGATAAACACAGGGCAAGAATTTTCTTATGCCTGCTTTTTTTGAAACTTGTTGTCATGTAAACACCTTCGGTTTTGTTTTTTTTACTTTTCGCTTTTGCGAACATTCCAAAATGTATGCTCTATTATTTTAATATAAAATCGATTTATAAGCAAGCGATTTATGGTGACAAATAAAAGAAAAAGTTTTATAAAACGGAAAAAATTACGCAAAATATTATGTAAAGGGGAAAAGTGTTTCCGCAAACCGAATCTTTTGTTTTGCGTATAACAACTTTTTCCCTCGCACGATAAGGAGATTTATGGAAAAATCCAAGGAAAAAATTTGGAAACTGGGCGTCTGCGGCTGTGCGGTCGGAATCGCGAACAGCGTATTCGGCGGGGGCGGCGGAATGTTGGCGGTGCCCCTGCTCGAAAAGACGGGCATGCCCTCGCAAAGGGCGCACGCCACGGCGATTTTGGTCATTCTTCCCGTTTCGCTGCTCACTTTTATTCTGTATGCGATCAAGGGGATTTACGATTTTTCCGTCCTCATTCCCACGGCTCTCGGCGTTACGTTCGGGGGATTTTTGGGCGCGAAACTTCTCGGAAAACTCCCGCAGAAGACGGTGGGAATCCTTTTCGGGTGCCTGCAAATCTTTGCCGGCGCATGGCTGTTCTTCTTCCGTTGAGCTGCGGAGGGTACATATGTCTTTTTACATCTATCTTTTACTCGGAATCCTCGGCGGTATTCCCGCCGGCATGGGCATGGGAGGGGGAACCGTGACGATCCCCCTCCTCATTCTCGTGGGCGGCGTGGAACAAAAGATCGCCCAATCTGCCAATCTCTTTTCCTTTCTCCCCATGAGCGCGTTCGCCCTTCGCGTCCATGCGGAGAACAAACTGCTTTCGACGGAGGGGATCGGCTGGATGATTGTTCCCGCTCTGGCGTTTTCCGCCGCGGGAACGTTTATCGCCTACGCGCTCCCCTCGGAAATTCTCCGCCGCGCCTTCGGAGTCTTTCTCATGATTCTGTCGTTTTTTCAGTTTCGCGGCGCTCTTTCGAAAGAAAACGGATAAGTACCCGAAAACAGTTGAAAAATTTTTGATTTTATGGTAAAATAAAAAAACAAATCCGACGCTTTGTCACAATGCGGAAAAAGGAAGGATTCTTTTGAAGAAATATCGGTATTTGCTTTTTGATTTGGACGGCACGCTCACCTATTCCCACCCCGGAATTTATGCGAGTATTCGTTACGCGCTCGAAGATGCGGGTCGCGGGGAACCGACGGAACGGCAGCTGAGAAGCTGCGTGGGGCCGCCGCTCGTTTATTCTTTCCGTCACATTTTCGGCATGACGGAGGAGGAGACGAATCGGGCCGTCGTCAAATATCGGGAACGATATTCCGAAAAGGGACTTTTTGAAAATGCTCCCGTTCCGGGCGCAAAGGAGATTCTGAAAAGTCTGAAATCGGCGGGATACGTTTCGGCGATCGCCACCTCCAAACCGAAAATTTTTGCGGAAAGAATTGCGGACCAATTCGGTTTTACGCCCTTTTTAGAGACCGTGGCGGGCAGCGGAACGGACGGCAGCTTTCCCACCAAGGGCTCGGTGATTCGCGAAGCCATGCGGATTTTAAGGGCCGGGAAAGAGGATTGTCTGATGCTGGGAGACCGCAGGCAGGACGCGGAGGGCGCACGGGAATGCGGCATCGATTTCGCGGGCTTTTCGGGCGGATATGCCGAAGAGGGAGAGCTGGAAGCGGAAAAGCCGGTGTTTTTGTTTTCCGATTTCGGGGAATTGAAATCGCGGTTTTCCCTCTGACTGCTTTCGGGACGCGGGACGACTTTGCGGCAACTTTTCGGCGGACGGAAATGTTTGTGGTTTTTTGACAATAAAAATGTGAAAATAAGGGGAGAAGGAGAGATTGTCTGCAAAGGGCGGACAGTCTCTTTCTCATACTTTTTCGGGAACGTACGAGAAAAAAGCGTGAAAAAGTTGCACAAAAAAGGAAGTCGAAAAATGTCTGAAAGTGTCAAATGCAAAAAAAATTTCGTAAATTTACAAAAAATTTTTCAAAAGGGTATGGACAAAAGCGTTTTTATGTGATAAACTATGGGAAAACTTATTCTGGGTAATAATAAGTTGTGAAGGGCGGTAAAGCGTCCGAGCCGAAAGAAATCTGTCTGAAAATTTTTCGGCATATAAAAACTTTGAAATATCACACAGCGCAAAACGTCCGAACAGGGCGGTTTTTGCGCGGGATCGAGGTAAAAGAAAAGTGGAAAAAATAGGTATTATCGATTTGGGTTCCAATTCGGCGAGACTGGTCATCGTCAACTTGTTCACGGAGGGCCATTTCATGGTCGTGGACGAGCTGAAAGAGAGCGTTCGTCTCGGCCAGGATATGGACAGGGACGGCTTTTTGAAGCCGCAGAGAGTGGCGGAGACGATCAAGACGCTGAAAATGTTCAAGCGCCTTTGCGATTCGAGTTCTGTGGACAGAATCATCGCGGTTGCGACGGCGGCGGTCCGCCGCGCGAAGAATCAGCGTTCCTTTTTGGATGAAATACAGGCGACGTGCAATATAAAGATCCGCGTGCTTTCGGAGGAAGAGGAAGCGACGCTCGTCTATCGCGGGGTCATCAATACGATGGATATTCCGAAGGGGCTGATTCTGGAAATCGGCGGCGGCAGTACGAAAATCGTCTATTATAACCGTCGGAACATGCTCAACTACGCGACGCTTCCCTTCGGAGCGGTGACGCTCACGGATCTGTTTGCGGGGGATTGTTCGCCCGAGGAAGCTGCGGAGAAAATCGAGGAATTTTTCACCGAGCAGCTCAAAAAACAGCCTTGGCTGAAAGAGGTGGATCCCGAAACGCAGATGATCGGCGTGGGCGGGTCGTTCAGAAACCTGTTCAAAATCAGCAAGCTCGTGAAGAAATATCCTCTCGACACGGTGCATAACTATAATCTGGCGGTGGAAGATTTCACGAACATTTACGACATGATCAAAGTGTTGGACATCGACAAGCGCAAGAAGATCAAGGGGCTTTCTCCCGCCCGTGCGGACATCATGCCCGCGGCAATGGCGATCGTCAAAGCCTTCGTTACTTATATGAACATCGAAAAGTTCACGATCGGCGGCAGCGGACTGAGAGAGGGAATCATGTTCAATCAGGCGCTTCCCGTCACGCTGGAAAAGCCGGTGTCGGACGTTTTGAGTTACAGTCTCGAAACGCTGGTGCGCTATTACGATTGCGACCCCAAGCACGTGGAACACGTGGTGCATCTGTCCATTCAGCTCTTCAAGCAGCTTCGGGTATTGCATAAGTTTTCCCGCCAGTATCTGAAAGTATTGAAAATCGCGGCGAGCCTGCACGACTGCGGTATGCGGATCAAATACTATAATCATCAGAAGCACAGCTGTTATATGATCCTGAACTCCTGTCTGTACGGAGCGACGCATCGGGAAATCGTACTTGCGGCGTTTGTGGCGTGCTGCCATAAGAAGGAGGACATCTCGCTTGCGGAATGGCAGAAATACAAGGACATCGTTCTTGAAGAGGATCTCGACGCGGTGAAAAAGCTGGGCGTTCTTCTTCGGATTGCCGAAAGTCTGGACAGGAGCATGTCGGGCATGGTGACGGGCGTGAACTGCGACGTTCTCGGCGATTCGGTCATCATGAAAACGGAGGTCGCGGGGGACGCGGCGCTGGAAATCCGCGACGCTTCCACGGCGAACGGGGAGTTTAAGAAGGCTTTCAGAAAAAATTTGGAAATTCTCTGAGAATAAAGAAAAAAGGAAAAAGTGCCGCTTCTGCCTTTCGGGAAAAGCGGCACTTCGGTTAATCGGAAGGAGAAAACACATGCAAATTATTCTTGCCAGCGCTTCGCCGAGAAGGCGGGAGCTCTTGAAGGAGCTGGTTCCCGAATTTCGGATTATTCCCGCGAAGGGCGAGGAGCGCGCGGATCCTTCCCTGTCCCCCGAAGAGACGGTGAAGGTGCTCGCGCGGCGGAAAGCGGAGGAAGTGGCGGCGCTCGTCGCGGCACGCAATTGCGCGGTACTCGGCGCGGATACGGTGGTCGCCTTGGACGGAAAAATTCTCGGAAAGCCCAAGGATGCCGCGGACGCCTTCCGCATGCTGTCGGCGCTGTCGGGGCGGACGCACGAAGTCTTTACGGGCGTGTGTCTCATTCTTCCGGGCGGGGAAAAGACGGTGCGCGCCGACCGCACGGAAGTGGAATTTTATCCTCTGTCCGAGGAGTGGATCGGGGAATACGTCGCGGGCGGCTCTCCGATGGATAAAGCGGGCGCATACGGGATACAGGACGGAGGGCTCGCGAAGCGGATAACGGGCAGTTACAGCAACGTCGTGGGGCTTCCGTTGGAGCTTTGCCGCGAGTTGTTGACGCCGCTGCTTTTGGGCGGGAGATAATTTTTTTCAAGGAGTTCGGATATGATAAAACTTGCGATAGATTTGGGTTCGTCCGTGACGAAGATATACCGTGCGGACGCGAGCAACGGAATCGTTCTCGCGGAGCCTTCGTGCGTGGCGGTGAGCGGTGCGGAACGGGAAATCAAAGCCATCGGCAAGGACGCGAAAAAGCTGGTCGGAAAGACGGCGGAGTTCACGGAAATCGTATTTCCCGTATACGAAGGGGAGATCGTCGACGCCCGTCTGGCCGTCGTCATGCTGAAAGAGTTTCTTTCCCGAATCGGAATAAAATCCGCGCGACTGAAACGTTCCGAAACGGTGTTTTCCGTGCCCTGCGGCGCGTCGGAACGCCTGAAAGCGGACTATGCGGCGCTCGGCGAGGAATGCGGACTGAAAAGAATCCGATTCGTGGAAGCGCCGTTTTTGGCGGCGCTCGGCGAGGACGCGGTTTTGGGGGAAGCGAACCCCGTATTTTGTCTGGATATCGGCGGCGGCGTCACGAACGCGGCGGTGGTGTCTCTGGACGGAATTATAGCGGGTCTGTCCATGAACATCGGCGGAAATAACATGGACGCGAATATCATCGAGCGGATAGAGGCGTGCAAGGGACTGAGAATCGGCGCTCTGAGCGCGGAGCGCGTCAAGAACGAAATCGGTTCTCTGGCCGTCGGAGCGCGCGGCGCGACGGTGGTGGAAGGGAGCCTCGTTTCCACCCAGCGTCCCGGGTCGGCTTCAGTGCAGGCCTCGGAGATAGAGGGGTGTATTCGGGTATATATCGACAAAATTTTGGAATATGCTTCTTTGGTGTTGCAGAAACTGCCCGCGGAAGTGGCGGCGACGGTCAATCAGAACGGGGTCTATCTTTCGGGCGGTGTGGCGAAGATTTCCTTTGTCCCCGAATATATCGCCAAAAATCTCGATATGCACGTTCATGTCTGCGACGAACCGCAGTTCGCCGCCGTGACGGGCGGCGGAGCGATTGCCCGCGACGGCAGGTTGCTCGAACTTTTGTCCAGCGAAAATCCCTTGGCTTAAAATACGTTGCCCGTTTTCTTTCAAAAAAGTTACCCCCGCAAGCGCGCTTGCGGGGGGATTTTTGTTCAGAAGATATTTAATTGTACGGAGCCTTTTCTTCGTTTTACCCGTACTTTTCCGGAACTATGTCCGGGCTGCGGTGTCCTGTTGTTTTCCGCGCTGATTGCCGTTGCCCACGGGATTTAACTCTTTATAGACTCCTCGATTTCACTGTACATCGGAGTAGCACCTCACTTTCAGTTCTGCGTAAAGGGTTCGGAATCTCAGAAACAATTTCATCTCGTTTTTTTGAAACCTCCTTTATTCTCGTAACCTTTCGGTTCGGTTTTAGCTTTGCCGCGTCCCCGCGGCTTTTGCCAATCGACTTTTGGCACTGAGAGTTAGTTGTTCATTGGTCTGTGCTCCTTGTTACTGAAAGATAATCACAACTTTTGGTCGTTCTTATCTTTTGTACCTATATTATAGCACGTATTTTTAATTTGTCAAGGGGGTTTTGGAAAATTTTTTTTGTGAAATTTTTGGAAAAATCCCGTCACGATTTTATCGCAGGCTGTCAAAGCGGACGTCGACGCTGAAAACGAGCCTGTCGAGCAGATTTTCATGGAAAGCGGAAAAATATTTGTGTTCGAATTTTTTCAGCCTTCCTACGGCATTGAAAATATCGCATTTGGTCTTTCTGCTCTTTTCAAAGACGCGGGTGATTTTTTCCGTCAGATCCTTGGACGCGTCCTCGAAGACCTTTTCGGGCACGTTTCCCGAATTGGCCATTTCGTGGACGGACTGAGAGAATGCGGTTCCCTGTAATCCGGCGGTCACTTTGAGTTTGATGTTCAGTTTTGCCGTGGCGTTTTTGTCCACGGAAAACTTGACGGAAGGCTGATTGTGTTTGACGATGAGCGTATAGGGTACGCCGTCGCTCACGGGCGTATAGGACGCGAGCCGCAGCTTATCCATGACCATGCTGAACGCGAAGGTCTCGTCGGCGTCGAGTTTATCCGCGTAAATTCCGTCGTAAAAGAGCGCGGTTTCCGCGGCGCTGAAAACCTTTTTTTCTTCTTCTCCTTGGGATTTTTGTCCTCCTGCACTCTGGGTCGAGCTGCCCGCCGCGGCGGGAACATACGGCAAAAAAGCGCCTGCGTTCTGTCCTTCTTCCGATGTTTGTTCTTCCTGTCCGCTTCCTCCCTGTTGCTGTTCCCCGCCGCCTTTTGCGTCCGAAGACTCCTGTTCGTTTTCCGGTTTGAGGATAGGCATGTATCCGCTCTTGTTGTCGTTGAAATATCCGATGGAAAATTCTCTCAGCGTCATGGGAGCCACGGTTCCGACCCGGGCGGCGTGCGCGGAGAGTACTTTTTGTGCGGCCACTCCGGACATCGGATCGATGGGAGTTTGGGTGTTGAGGATCTCCTTGGCCGTTCCTTCGCATGCGGCGACGAAACAGTTATCGGACATATATTCGTCACGGAGAAAAAAGTCGAGCGCGTCGAATACGTTGCTCTTGATCGTGTCCTCGCCGAGGACAAGCAGATTGCAGAAGACGAGCTTGGGATACCAGCCCGTTTTTGCGTTGATTTGATTGAAGGCCTCGGCCACGGTTTCGCCGCGGCTCTCTATCTGTACGGCCTGAGCTTCCTCTCCTTTGTCGGAGGACTGCGGTACGGCGATCTGGGCGGTCAGAATGAAAGTGGGGCCTTCGCGGTCGATTCCGGCGGCCATGACGATGGCGGTCTTCTGCACGTCGGTGAGGCCGAAGTCGTTGGAGAAGAAAAGGAAAATGAGGACGGCCGCAACGATCAGATAGTATCTTACGGAATTTCTGCTATGCATAAGTTGCCTCCTTTTTCGTTTTTTTCTTTGTTTTTGGTGCCTTTTCGACGTCTTTGCGATTGAGACAGAGGGCGAGAACGGGGACGAGGTCGGCGAAAACGATAAAAATCCAGAACAGTTTTCCCGTAATGGTTTCGTAGAGCACGTTGTAATATTTGGTGCTCAGAATGGAAAAGGCGAGCAGGCCGACGTTCAGAGCGGCGGATACCCATACTTTTCTTTCGGTGTTTATGGCCTTGCAGAAGCAGTGTACGGAGAGTTGCAAGGGAAAACAGCAATAAAAGAGGAGCACGACGGTCATGAGGTAAGTGAGCAGCAAATCGAAGCGTCCGACGACGGAGAGAGCCTGAAAATACTGTCCGATTTTGGCGAAAGCATAGGGCTGCTTGGGGGCAAGGGATACGAATATGCCGTAAAATACCGCGAGAAAAAATAAAACGAACACGGCGCCCAGTCCGTAGGAGAGCATGATTTTTTTGCCGTCTCCCTTTTTATAGCGGTAGGTGCCGAGTAAGGGGAGAAAGAGCGCGGTATCGGAAAACTGTCCGAAGGTGCGTACGATTGCGTTTCCCGTCGATTTGAAAGGAGTGCCGAACAGCGGGAGAATATTGCTGAAATCCGCCTCTCCGACGGACAGAATCATAAGTCCGACAAAGGAGACGAGGAAGAGCGGCAGGGCAATATCCGCGCATCTCCCGAAGGATTTCAGATTTTTCGTGCAGATGAATCCGCTGAGGAAGAAAAAGGGCGCAAAGGCGAAAAGGTAGGGTGCCGTATCGAAAAAGGCCGAATATACGAACCGTTCGATGTTGAGAATCGGCATGAGCATGAAAAAGATAAAATACAGCGAATAGAGGATATAGACGATGCGAGCCGTCAGGATTCCGAAGGTATCGGAGAGCATGTCGAAAAAGCTCTTGTCGGTACGGGAAGCGAGAAAGAGTATGACGGCGAGAATTGCGGCCTGTAAGAGATAATGCGTCAGAGCGGGGATGAGTAAATCCCCTTTTGCGAAAAACGCGAGCGCCGCCGGAGCGGACAGGAATTTCGATACGGGGATGAGGAAGGCCGCAAAGAAACAGAGCTGCCGTCCGTTGATGGCGGGTTTGTCCTGTTGAATGGCGTGTATTGCGGGCATATTATTCTTCTCCTTTGTCGCCCGCGGGTTTGAGTCTGGTCTTATTGGGCGAACGGAACAGCTTCGGCCTTCTTCTGAGGCTCTGCATGTTATATTTGATTAAAGAATCGCGCAGATCCTGAGGCACCAAGGGCGAGAACGGCGCCAGAAGCGGCATGCCGAAGGCGTCCGCGCTGATGATATAGTAGAGGAGGAACGCGATCAGCAGCACGATTCCGAACGGACCCAGACTGCCCGCGACAATGAGAAACAGCCATCTCAGAATGCTGCCCGTCTCCGTAAAATTGGGGACGGTATAGAGACAGATGCCCGAAAAGGCGACGATGATGATCGCGGGAGTGGACAGAAATCCCGCCGAAACGGCGGCTTCTCCGAGCACCAGCGCCCCGACGATCGACAGCGCCATTCCAACGTATTTGGGCATGCGCACGCTGGCTTCCTTCAATACTTCCAGAACGAGAAGCACGAGGAACATTTCGAGACTGGGCGAAAGGGGCAGTCCCTGCACGCTGCTGGCGATGTTCAGCATGAGGCCGAGCGGAATGAGCTGCATTTTGAATAGTTGCGCCGTCACGTAAAAGGCGGGAAGCAGGAGCGCGATAATCACCGCGACAAAGCGTATGGCGCGGAAGATCGTCGCCATAAACGGGGAAACGAAGTAGTCTTCGCTGCTTTGAAAATCTTCCGTGAGGATAAAGGGGGCGGTGAGGGCGATGGGCGAACCGTCCACGAGAATGCCCACCCTGCCTTCCGCGAGTTTTGCCGCCAGAATATCCGGTTTTTCCGTCGTTCCGAGTTCGCGGAAAATAGAATGCTTGCGCGGGGCGATAAACGCCGCGACGTAGGAGGAATCGGGAATACAGTCAATATCGATTTCCTTGATGCGGTCGATGACCTCTTCCGCCACCTTTTTATCGACGATTCCGTCAAGATAGCAGACGGCGATATTCGTCTGAGAGCGCCTTCCCGCCTTTTGCAATTCAAATTTCAGTTCGGAGGTTTTCAGACGCTTTCTGAGAAGGACCATATTCGTTTTGATGTCCTCGATAAAGCCCTCGCGCGGTCCCTTTATCGCAATATCGGTGGGCGGCTCGACCACGGCGCGCACGGGCAGCATTTTTGCCCCTACGATCAGTCCCGTATCGATTCCGTCCACGAGAAGCAGGCTGTTTCCGTCGAGCACCTCCGCGAAAAATTTTTCGGGGTCCGTCTCTTCTTTGAGCTCGGGAAAGAGCAGCGCTCCCTTGATTTCGTCCAGCGTAAAGCCCGTTTTTTCGTCGCTGGGAACGAGCGAGGCGAGCGGACGCGCGGCGAGGTCGCCGAGCAGTTGTTTATTGGTCATGCCGTCGGTATAGACAATCGCGCAATCCGTTCCGTCTCCCGCCTGAAATTCATAGACGAGAATATCCTGAGCGCTTAAAACCGACTTGATGCCTTGAATATTTTCTTTGAGTTTTTTCGTCAATTTATCCACATACCGAGTATGTTTCTTTTTTGGAGAAGTATGTATTTTTTGAGGCGTTCATCGTTTTTTTTCGGGCACTTTTCAGAGAAGCGGCGGAGAAAGATTCTCCGCCGTCCCCTTGCGTTCGTTTGCTCCTTGTCCGCCGTTTGTCGGCCGCTTTTTTCCTTTGAGCGTAGGGCGATTTCTTTTTCGGAGCGTTTATCGCCTTTGTTTTTCGAGGATTCAAGCGCTTTTTTCGGCGTCGTTTTCTGCGGCTTTCCATTCTTTCAGCGCCGCGACAATGAGGACCGTCAGGGCTTTTCTCTCCCCGTCCGTCAATTGCGGAGCGTAGGTTTTGAGAAGTTCGCTTATCTTATCGGTCTCATTGTTTTCCGTTTCGGATTTATCGCCGTTTTCAGACGTTTCGTCCGTTTCGGAGGTGCCGTCCGTTTCGGATTTATCCTCTGTTTCAGAGGTGCCGTCCGCTTGGTTTTCGTCTCCGTCCGTCTCTCCTTCCTCCCCGAAAAACGCCTCCGAGATTTTTTCGGCCGCTTCCGTAAGGACAGGCTCCTTTATGCAGTCTTTGAGGAGCTGTTTTACGAGCGAGGCGGCTCCGCTCGTCCCGTCTTTTTTCCCCGTGAGCCGCGCGAACAGCAAATTGCAGAGAAGTGCCGTCAGACCGACGCCGAAGCCGCGTTCCAGAACGACGGAAAAATCTTCGGCGGACAGATTTCTGATGAGCGGAAAGAAAAGGGCGTAAAGCAGAAATCCCAACAGGAAGGGAATGAACGTCAAGTACTTTTTCGGCAAAATTTTTTCCGGAATTTTTCCGATGAGAGCGGTGAGCAGAGCGTCCGCCGCTCCGAGCAGGAGAATATCGACGCCGTAGGAGCGTAAAAGGTCGATGAGCTGAGCAATCGTCATAAATGCCTCCTTTTTCGAATCGATTTCAAAAAAGGTACAAAAACCGTCGCCTTTTTGTGCCCGTTGCTTGCCCGTCGCAAGGGGATTATACCACAGAATTTTTTTAAGTCAAGAGGGTACTGCCGGCTTTTTTCAAAAATAAAAAAATTCCCGAACGATTTCGTTCGGGAAAAAAATTTGTTAAGAAATATTCGGAATATACGGACGAATGAATAAATGGAAATCCGCGTATAGATTGCCCGCAACCTGTGACTATCCGACTGGCGGCGGGGCATGAATACACGCATGAATCCCCTGTAACCTGCGGTCGTCCGACGAATGTCGGTACATGAACGTAAAGGAACAAACCCGCGTATGGATTTTCCGTGCGCCGCGGTTGTCCGATTAATGTCGATCCATGAACATTAAAGAACCCTTACCTGAACAGACGAATGGCAGGTTGTCGTGCGGCCTAAGAAAAACGGAGACGAAAGCCTTTTCAAAGTTCGTAGGAGGGGAGCTTTCTCAACCGCGCTTTGAGACTTTTGATTCCCGCTTTTGCGGCGGCGGTGCTGCTGCCGCCGACGCTGTTTCTCGCGTCCGCCGAAGCCCGTGCGGAAACGACGGAAAGAATATCTTCCGTGAACACTTCGCTGTGCGCCTTATATTCTTCCAAGGTGAGAGTGTTTAACGTCTTGTCCTTTTCGAGGCAGTATCGCACGATTTTTCCGACGACTCCGTGCGCGGTGCGGAAGGGAACTCCGCGTTTTGCGAGATAGTCCGCCACGTCCGTCGCGCAGGTGAAATCCTCCGCGGCGGCTTCCTCCATGCGCTTTACGTTCAAGGTGATCGCTTTGAGCATTTCCGAATAGATGGACAGGCAGTCTTTTATCGTCTTTTCCGCGTCGAAGAAGCCCTCCTTGTCCTCCTGCAAATCCTTGTTATAGGCCAGAGGAACGCCCTTGATCGTCGTGAGCAGGGCCGTGAGATGGCCGTAGACTCTGCCCGTCTTGCCGCGAACCAATTCGCAGATATCGGGATTTTTCTTTTGCGGCATGATAGAGGAGCCAGTGGAATAAGCGTCGGGCATTTCCCAGAATCCGAATTCCGTCGAGGTATATAAAATCGTGTCTTCGCAAAGTCTCGAAAGATGCGCCATGACGAGGGAGCAGTCGAAGAGATATTCCGCGGCGAAATCCCTGTCGGAAACGGCGTCGAGAGAATTTTGCGACATCGCCGAAAATCCGAGCAGAGTTCTTGTGATTTCCCTGTCGATAGGATAGCTCGTCCCCGCGAGAGCGCCGCTGCCGAGCGGCATGACGTCGATCCGTTTATAGGTGTCCGAAAAGCGCTGCGCGTCCCGAAGGAACATTTCCCCGTAGGCATTGAAATATTGCGCGCAGTTGATGGGCTGCGCTTTTCTCAGATGCGTATATCCGGGCATGATATGGCGTACATTTTTTTCGGATAACCCCACCAGGGTAGAGATCAGTTCTTTAAGCAGGCGGAGGATTTCGGCCGCGGAAGCGCGCGCGTAAAGACGGAAATCGGTGGCGACCTGATCGTTGCGGCTCCTCGCCGTATGCAGGCGCTTCCCGGCGTCGCCGATGCGGGAGACCAATTCGTTTTCCACGAACGAGTGGATATCCTCCTGCCCCGCGATTTCCAGCTTTCCCGATTCTATATCGGAAAGGACGGACTTCAATCCCTCCTGTATGGCCGTTTTATCCTCTTCGGAGATAATGTTGCAGCGGCCCAGCATTTCCGAATGCGCGAGAGAGGCGGTGATGTCCGCCTTATACAGTTTTTTGTCGAAAGAGAGAGATTCGTTGAACTTGTCCGCGTCCGCCGCCGTGGGCGCCGCAAACCTTCCTTCCCATAATTTCACGTGCCGAGGTCCTCCCGAAGTATTTTTTTGACAAACCGAAAAAATTTTCCGAAAACGTGCGATAAATGTTTTCCAAACTTCTTTTTCCGCACGTTTGTTTGACTTGACTTTTTTCGGCCGTTGCGCTACAATAGAATATAACCATTCTACTATTTTTTCGGAAAATTGGCAAGTCTTTTTAAGGCATAAAGTGAGGAAATATGATTATACTCGGTATAGACCCCGGAATTGCCACGCTCGGCTACGGAGTGATGGACAAAGATAGGAACGGCAACTGCCGCGCGATCGATTACGGAGTCGTACTGACTCCGAAAGAGGAAACGCTGCCCGTTCGGCTCGCAATTCTGGAAGAGGGCGTCAACCGCGTCATCGATCGGTTTTCTCCCGAAGAAATCGCCATGGAAGAATTGTTCTTTTCCAAAAACATCACCACGGGCATCGCCGTGGCGCACGCGAGAGGCGTTACTATGCTCGCCTGCGTCAAAAAATGCGGAAGATTGTACGAATATACCCCCATGCAGATCAAACAGGCCTTGACGGGGTACGGCCGCGCCGATAAAAAACAAATTCAGCAGGTGGTCACTTCCCTCCTCCGCTTGAAGAGTATCCCGCGTCCGGACGACGCTGCCGATGCTTTGGCAATCGCGCTCTGCCACGCGTTCACCAGTCGGTTCGGTGCTCTGTTCTCGGTGGAGAACAGCACGCGGACGAAAGGAAAAAACGCCGTGACGGGAAGTTATTTCAAGTCGGCCATGGATCTCGAAAAGATCCGGAGCCGTCGGGAAGAATAAATAGGTGCTTTTTTAAGGCGCACATTTCAATTAAGGAGATTCGGTTATGATCGCATATTTGAGAGGCAGGGTTGCGGCTACGACCGCCGAAACCGTGATTATAGACGTCAACGGGGTGGGGTATGAGGCCTATTGTTCCGGCAGCGCTTTCGCCAAAATCGGAAACGGCGATACCGCCGAATTATATACCTATTTACAGGTAAGAGAAGACGGCATGACGCTTTTCGGATTTTCTTCGCTCAAAGAAAAGGAATTGTTTTTGAAGCTCATTTCCGTGTCGGGCGTCGGCCCGAAAATGGGAATCGCCATTTTGTCCGTACTCAGCGGAGAAGAGGTCGTGTCGGCCGTCGCGACGGCCGACGTCAAACGTCTGAGCGCCGTAAAGGGGCTGGGAAAAAAGACGGCCGAAAAAATCATTCTCGAACTGCACGGAAAGATTTCCGCGGCGGAAGTCATGAGCGCGGGCGGCGACTCCCCCGTAGGGGGCGCGGAGGTCGCCGAAAGCAGGATGTCGGCTGCGGACGAGGACGCGGTATCCGCACTGATGGGTTTGGGTTTTACCCGTTCCGAGAGCGTGCGCGCGGTCAAACGCGCGCACGACGCGGGCGCAAGGACGACCGAAGAAGTCATCATGAAAGCCCTGCAATCGGGGGTGTGACCCTCCTTGCGGGCACGCGGAGACTTATGTACGGAGAAGCCGTAAAGGTGCAGGGAAGAAAGAACCGTGCGGGCGTAGAGAAGGCGCAGGGAAAAAAAGTCATGCGGAAAATAGGCGAAAAAAAGCCGCACAAAAAATAACGAAAAGGCACAACGAAAAAACAAATCGGAGAAAGATATGTTTGAGGACGAATACGAGGGCGATAATTTAATCGTCAGCACAAAAACCGAATACGACGCGGAAGAAAACGCTCTCCGTCCCAAAGTGATGGCGGACTATATCGGACAGGAAAAGGTAAAGGAAAATCTGAGCGTCTATATCGCCGCGGCGAAACAGCGGGGAGAGGCGTTGGATCACGTCCTTTTATACGGTCCTCCCGGCTTGGGAAAGACCACTTTGGCGCACATCATCGCCGCGGAAATGGGCGTTCAGATTAAACTGACGAGCGGCCCCGCCATAGAACGTTCGGGCGACCTCGCCGCCATTCTCACCAACTTAAACGAAGGCGACGTGCTCTTTATCGACGAAATTCATCGGCTCAATCACTCCGTGGAGGAAATTCTCTATTCCGCCATGGAGGACTACGCCTTGGATATTATCGTCGGAAAGGGGCCTAACGCCCGCAATATCCGCTTCTCTTTGAAACAATTCACCCTCATCGGCGCGACGACGCGGGCGGGATTGCTCGCTTCGCCTCTCCGAGATCGGTTCGGCATCATCAACCGCCTCGAAATGTATACTCCCGCGGAGCTCGAAAGGATCGTCACCCGTTCCGCTTCCGCCCTCGGCATTTCCATCGAGCGGGAAGCGGCGGCCGAAATCGCCAAGAGAAGCCGCGGAACTCCGCGTATCGCAAACAGGCTTTTGAAACGGGTGAGAGATTTCTCCGCCGTAAAGGGAAACAGCGCCGTTACGCTCGCGGACGCGAAGTTCGCGCTCGAAAGGCTGGAAATCGATTCCCTCGGGTTGGACGAGACGGACAGAAATCTGCTCCGCGCCCTGATAGAAAAATTCGGCGGCGGACCTACGGGGCTGGAAACTCTGGCGGCGACCATAAACGAAGACGTAAATACCATCGAAGACGTGTACGAACCGTATCTTTTGCAGCTCGGGTTTATCGCGCGCACTCCGCGCGGCCGCATCTGCCTGAAAGGCGGATACGAGCACATGGGGCTGAAAATGGGGGAAAAAGCGAAGGCCCAGATCTCCTTGTTCGATATGGACGAGTGACGGGGAACGGGGACGGCGCAACGGTATTGTAAACGGAAAGGGCGCGCGAGAAATGAAGAAACGAATCGAGGAATAAAGGCATTGGAAACCATGGAAGAAAAAACGCAGTACAAAAAGAGCGATTTTTATTACGAGCTGCCGGAAGAGCTGATTGCGCAGACGCCGGCGGAGCCGCGGGATTCGTCGAGGCTTTTAATCTATGATACTAAGACGAAAAAGGCGGAGGACAAAATTTTTCGGGATATCGTCGATTATATCCGCCCCGGGGACGTTCTCGTCATCAACAACACCAAAGTGATTCCCGCGCGGCTGTACGCGCTGACCGAGCACGGAGGGCTCGTGGAATTCCTGCTTCTCAAAAGGTATGACCTGACGAAATGGGAAGTATTGATGCGGCCCGGGAAAAAGGGAAAAATCGGCACGAAAATGAAAGTCTGCGACGAACTTTCCCTGACCGTCGAGGGGATCACCGAAACGGGAGAACGCATCGTGAATTTTTCCTTCGACGGCGTGTTCGAGGATATCCTCTCCCGCGTCGGTACGATGCCCCTTCCTCCGTATATCAAGGAAAAGCTCGAAGATCAAAGCCGATACAATACGGTATACAGCAAAGTGGACGGTTCGGCTGCCGCTCCGACGGCGGGACTGCATTTCACCGAAGAGCTCCTTCGGAAAATTCGGGATAAGGGTGCGGAAATCGCGGAGGTGCTTCTGCACGTCGGGTTGGGGACCTTCCGCCCCGTCAACGAGGAGATTATCACCGACCACAAAATGCATTCGGAATATTACCGCGTCGACGAACGCGCGGCGGAAATCATCAACCGCGCAAAGGCGGAAGGGCGGCGGGTCATCGCCGTCGGCACTACCTCCGTCCGCACGTTGGAAAGCGTCGCGGACGAACGCGGCTTTGTCCGCGCTTGCAGCGGAAATACGGAAATTTTTCTCTATCCGCCCTATAAAATGAAATGCGTCGACGCCCTGATTACCAATTTTCATCTCCCCGAAAGCACGCTGATTATGCTGGTCGCCTGCATGACCGGCCGGCAGGAAATTCTCGACTTATATAAATATGCGGTGGAGAAAAAATATCGGTTTTTCAGCTTCGGCGACGCCATGTTCATCGTATAGGCGGCGCATCTCTTTGTCGCGCTTGCGTTTTTCCTTGCTCATTTACTATTTGTAAACTCCCGTCGGAAAAGCCGCGCGCTTCGCGACCTGCTTGCCTCTACGAATAACTATCCTGCTTCCCGTAAACATCGGGGACGCGATGATGATTGTATAAGCGGCGCAATACGGTGTCGGACTTGCGTTTTGCCTCGGTCGTGTACGTCTTTGTGCACTCCCTGCGGTCAAAGCCGCGTTCCCCCTTGTCTTGCTCGCTGCTCCAATCCTCATTATGTTTCCCGTAAACTTCGGCGACGACGTTTGAAATTTTCATATACGATAAATCCAAAATAAGGAGGAAAGAAAAATGATCAACAGAGGCCCCGTGAAAAGCAACGAATCGGAGGAGGATTACCTCGAAAGCATTTTGCTTTTGAGCGAAAAGCTCCCTTACGTACACCGAATAGAAGTCGCGAAAAAAATAGGCGTGTCGCAGGCCGCCGTCAATAAGGCCGTGAAACTGCTCTGCGAAAGGGGTTACGTCTACGAGGACGGCAAACATCTCTATCTCACCGAAGAAGGCAGGGATTACGCTTCCTCCGTCTATCAGAAACACTGCGTGATCCGCGGTTTCCTCATCGCTCACGGAGTCTCTCCCGCTTCCGCGGAAGAGGACGCCTGCAAAATGGAACATCTCGTCGGCCCCGAAACTTTGAATATGATGAAAAAATACGTGGACGAAAATCAGAAAAATTTCAAAAAAAATTCTTAACTCAGGTTAAAATTTTCTTGACAAGCGCATAAAATAATGATATAATGTGACTGTAAATAAAATCAGCCGGGGTTGAATTTTTTGAAAAACGGCGCAACGCCGTTTTCTTTCAGGAAAAATAATTAACCTTGGTTAAAAACGGAGGGATAAAGATATGCCTTTGAAAATGGCGCCTTTGGGCGAAGAAGTGGAGATCAGGAGACTGACTGCGGACGAGAAGGTGAAGAGGCACCTTGAAAATCTAGGGCTGGCGGTAGGGCAGAAAGTGACGGTGCTTTCCAGTGACGGCGGCGCGCTGATTTTGAAGGTTAAAGACGGACGCATGGCTCTGGACAGAAAGATGTCGGCGGGAATTTTTATTTGAGTTTACATAGCAAGGAATTGGTTCAGGAGAAAAAATAATGACGAAACTTTTATCGGAATTCGGCGTCGGAGAGAGCGGAAAGATTCTTTCCGTTGCAGGCGCGGGCGCGATCAGACGGAGACTTTTCGACATGGGCGTGACGCCCGGCGCGGAAGTCGTTTTAAGAAAGAAAGCGCCGCTCGGCGATCCTATCGAAATTACCATTCGCGGGTATGAGCTCACGTTGAGAAAAGCGGAAGCCGCCTGTGTGCAAATGCAATCCGCCGAGGATAAGGAGGCCAAGTGACATGTTAAAATTTGCTTTGGCCGGAAACCCGAATTCGGGAAAAACGACTCTGTTCAATGCTCTGACGGGAAGCACGGCGCACGTGGGAAACTGGCCGGGCGTCACCGTAGACAAGCGCGAGGGGACCTATAAAAAAGACGGGCAGCATGTAGACATCGTAGACCTGCCCGGGATCTATTCCCTTTCGCCCTATACGCCCGAAGAGGTCATCGCGAGAAATTTCGTCCTCGACGAACGGCCCGATTGCGTCATCAATATCGTGGACGCGACCAACCTCGAAAGAAACCTCTATCTCACGACGCAGCTCATGGAGGTGGATATTCCGCTGATCGTGGCGCTGAATATGACGGACGTCCTCGAAAAGAACGGGGATAAGCTCGACGTCAAGACGCTCGAAAAGCGCATGGGCGTGCCCGTGGTGGAAATTTCCGCACTCAAAGATACGAATACGGATCTCCTCATGAAACGCGCCGTAGAAACGGCGAAAAACAAGCGGGAGGGCAGCAGCGTCCTGCGTACCTCCGGGCTCGGTTCCGCCGTCGCGCACGCCGAAAAGCTCTTGAAGGACGCGGGCGTTCCCGCTCCTTTATTCCATGCGGTGAAGCTCGTGGAAAAGGACGAACTCGAAGTGAAGTCGCATCCTTCGGAAGCGGCGGAAGTCGAAAGATATCTCAAAGCGAACGATTACGAGAACGGAGAGTTCGGCGGAGATTCGGAGGCGGAAATCGCCGACGCGCGCTATAAGTACATATCCGAAAACTTCTCCCCTGTCCTCACGAAATCCAAAAAACGCGCGGACAACGGGTTGACCGCGTCCGACAAGGCGGACAGGGTGCTCACGAATAAATGGGCGGGAATTCCGCTGTTCCTTGTCATTCTATTTGCGATTTTCCATCTGACGTTCTCCGAGGACTTTCTCTTTCTCGGCGCCATCATCAAGCCGTTCGGCGCATGGGCGGAAGAAATCAGCGGTACGGCCGCGGGCGGCGTGTTCTTTGCGGGCGGGCTCAATTCGCCCGGCGTAATTTTGGCAAATGCCCTGGGACTTTTGACGGATACGCTGACGGAGCTCGCTACGACGGGGCTGGAATCGGCGGGAGCGAGCGCCTGGGCGATCAGCCTCGTATGCGACGGCGTTCTCGGCGGACTCTTTTCCGTGCTGTCTTTCCTGCCGCAAATTCTCGTGCTGTTCCTGTTCTTCTCGATTCTGGAAGACAGCGGATATATGGCGCGCGTGGCGTTCATTCTCGACAGAGTGTTCCGCCGTTTCGGCGTTTCGGGTAGGGCGTTCATGCCCATGATCATGGGATTCGGGTGCAGCGTGCCCGCGATGATCAATACCCGTACCCTCGCGGACGAAAAGGAGCGCACGGCGACGATCCGCGTGATTCCTTTCTTCTCCTGCGGAGCGAAATTGCCCATTCTCACCGCGATTTCCGGCGGTATCGTCATGAAATTCGGGATCGGAAACGCGGACGTCATCACTTATTCCATGTACCTTCTCGGTATGGTTGCCGCCGTAGTGTGTCTCCTCGTGATGCGCAACACGACGATGAAGGGCGAAACGCCGCCCTTCATCATGGAATTGCCCGCATATCACGCGCCGCGGTTCCGCAATCTCATGCTTCACCTTTTGGATAAGATAAAGCATTTCATCAAAAAGGCATTTACCATTATTCTCGCTTCGACGATCGTCATCTGGTTCCTGTCCAAGTTCAGCTGGGATTGGCATTACATCGCGGACGATATGGATAATTCCATTCTCGCTTCCCTCGGCAAGCTCATTCAGCCTTTGTTCACGCCGCTCGGGTTCGGTTCGCAGTTATCCGCGTTCGGCTGGGTATTTGCCGTCGCCGCCGTGACGGGGCTCATCGCGAAGGAAAACGTCGTGGCTACCTTCTTTACTCTCGCGGTCTGTATCGTCAGCGCCGCGGAAAGCGGAAATCTCAACATCGATCAGAGCATCATCGACGCCATTCTGGCGGCGGAAGAGGCCAGCGAGGACGGCGTTATCGAAGCCGTCGCCATGATAGAAGCTACCGGGATCACCATTCCCGCACTGATTTCCTTCATCGCGTTCAATATGACGACGATTCCCTGCTTCGCGGCCGTAGCGACCGCAAAGGCCGAGCTCCCCAAAGGAAAGCTCAAATGGACGATGCTTTTCTGGCTGGTGGCCTCCTATATCGTTTCCGCGGCCGTATACACGATCGGCAGCTGGTGGTGGACCGCGTTTATCTGGCTTGCGGTCGCGGTCGTAACGGCACTCGTCATTATCCTCAAAAACAAATCGGATAAAAAATTCGGCAGTGCCGCTGCCGCGTAAAGACGGTCTGATAGATACAGCTCCCGACGGAGGCGGACATCGACCATGAAACCTATCGAAATTATTATCGTTATCGCGGCCGCGGCGATCGTCATCGCCGTTGCGGTCTGCGGAATTATACGGAAGAAAAAGGGAAAAACCGGCTGTGATTGCGGTTGTTCCGATTGTCCTTACCACGGCGCCTGCGCTTCCAAAAAGAAGGAGAAAAAAGACCTTCCGCAGAAATAAGCGCCGCGGAAAGACATTCCTGATTGCGTTTACTCACTTACCGATTTATATAACTCTGTTTCATTGACAAAAAGGCGGACGAGGTGTGTTTATACTCCTTCGGCCGCTTTTTTGTCGGCTTTTTATTTGCCTTTTCGACGATTCTGTGATAAAATAAAGATGATAAATAAATAATGTGTAAATTCATACAGAGGAGCAAACATGAAACTGGTAAGAAGATTTTTTTCCTACTACAAACCCCATAAACGCCTGTTTCTGCTCGACCTCGTCTGTTCGTTCACCATTTCCGTCTGCAATATGTTCTATCCCATGATCGCACGGAATATCATGAACGATTATGTCCCCAACCAAAACCTTCGGCTTCTCATCGTCTGGGCCATCGTTCTGGCCGCGATTTACGCCGTGAAGAGCGTTCTCACCTATATCGTGGGCTATTGGGGACACGTACTGGGCGTGCGGATTCAGGGGGATATGCGCCGCGCTTTATTCCGCCATATCGAGACCATGCCCTTTTCCTTCTTCGACGAGCACAAGACGGGCAGCGTCATGTCCCGTATCATCAACGATCTCTTCGAGGTCTCCGAACTCGCGCACCACGGCCCCGAGGACGTGTTCAATTCCTGCATTTCCATTCTCGGCGCCCTCGTCATGCTGTGTCTTATTAATCCCTGGCTGGCGCTCATCGTGCTCGTGTATATTCCCTTCATGCTCTTTTTCGCGATCAAGGCGCGGGGGCGCATGAACAAGGCGTTCGAGGAATCGAGAAAGAAAATTGCGGAAATCAACGCCGAAATAGAATCCTCCGTTTCCGGCGTCCGCATTACAAAGGCGTATAACGCCCTCGATACCGAAGAAAAGAAATTCGACGTCGTCAACGGAAGATTCAAAAAAGCAAGGTCGGATTCCTACCGCGCGATGGGAATGTTTCAGGGCGGCATGTCTGCGTTTAACGATTTTCTCTACCTTCTCGCTCTGGTCGCGGGCGGACTCTTGTTCTATTTCCGCGTGATAAACGGCCCAGATTTCACCGCGTTCATTCTCTATATTACCATGCTTTTGACGCCGCTTCGCACACTCGTCACGCTGTTTGAACAGATTCAGGACGGATTGACGGGTTTCCGCCGCTTTTGCGAGCTCATGGATATGCCCTCCGAATATCAGCCCGAACACCCCGTCGAAGCGGATATGGACGGAGACATCGTATTCGACGACGTGACTTTCGGCTACCGAAATCGGGAAGGCGACAGCACGGACGTATTGAAAGGAATTTCCTTTACGGTAAAGAAGGGAGAAACGGTCGCGCTCGTCGGCTCCTCCGGCGGGGGAAAGACGACGATTTGTCACCTCCTGCCCCGTTTCTATCTCCGCGACGGCGGAAAGATTACCATCGGCGGGACGGATATCAACGACGTTTCCAGCGAAACGCTTCGGAGCAAAATCGCCGTGGTCGCGCAGGACGTGTTCCTGTTCGCGGGCAGTATCCGCGACAATATCATGTACGGCTCGCCCGATAAGTCGGAAGCGGAAATGATTCTCGCCGCAAAACGTGCAAATATTCACGATTACGTCATGAGCCTGCCCGACGGCTACGATACCGAGGTCGGCGAACGGGGCGTCAAACTCTCCGGCGGACAGAAGCAACGCATTTCCATCGCTCGGGCATTCCTCAAAAATCCGCCCGTGCTCATTCTCGACGAGGCGACCAGCGCGCTCGACAATATGACCGAAATGCAGATTCAAAGCTCCCTTTCCGAACTCAGCAAGGGGCGCACGACGCTCGTCGTGGCGCACAGGTTGTCCACCGTCAAAAATGCAGACGAAATCCTCGTCGTGACGGACGGCGTCATTACCGAGCGCGGCACGCATGAACAGCTCGTCGAAAGCGGGGGACTGTATGCGGAATTGTATCGCTATCAGTTCCGCGAATAAGGAGGTGTGATGACGTTATGAAAACGTCAAAGCGGATAATCGGCACAATCCTCGGCGTTTTTCTGGGCCTTTTCGGCTCGGTGAGCCTGTTTTCGGGCTGTAAAGCAGAGGACGAAGATAAAAAATACGACGTCACGATCAAAATCGCTTCGGACGACGGCGGCGAATGGATATTCACCCCCGATATTCAGGAAATGCACACGACCAGAGAATATGACGGACAGGAACATCGGTTCTATGTCAAAGAATATCAGCTGGCCGACCATCCGCGTTGGGGAGATAAGTGGTTTGCTCCGGTAGATGAAGGAGCAAATATATTTAGTGCTGACTTTTTATATACGGATTTGGAGGGTAAGCAAAGCACATTACGCCGACTGAAAGACAGAGGGAAATATGTTTTTTGTTGCTCTGCCGATGCCACATCGGATTTATGGAATTTTAGAAGTATATATTTATATATAACGGTAGTATAAGATATAAGTATCGTAAATTATCTGCTAAGGGGATATGAAGAATATGTGGAAAAATTTTCGGAAAGCAATATACTGCATTATTTTGACGGGCGTCTTGTCCCTGACATTTGTTTTTGGCGGATGTGTGAATACAAAGGACGGGAAACCAAGAATTTATATCGAAGTCAAAAATCCGTTGACAGGGGAATGGGTTTCTCAAACGGAAACGTATGGAGGAAATATCTCCTGCAAATGGGAATACGGAAGGGAAATGCCGGAGAAGCTCGAATACCGCTTCAAGCAAGGAAAGAAATATATAAAATTGGAGAGTTGGAAAGGAGAAAATCTGACGGGTACGGGCGAAGCAAAATCTTATGGAAGTACTTTTATTCCGACAGAGATCGGATTTCATGCTTTATACGTAGATGTAAATGTCGATTCCCAAAAATATGACCCGGTCAGCGAATTTGAAATTTCTATTTCAATCTTCGGAAAGGCAGAACTCGGGGACAATGAGGTTCTGATAGAAGAAGAGCTTGGGCATTTGCATACAAGTCTCAGCGGGACTTTTACAGAAGCAACAAAATGGTTTATATTTACGGCACCCGAGACAGGGACTTACCGATTTGAAACGGTAGACGAAAGAATTAGGCGAGATAAGGAATTATATGTTAATATTCCGAGAGATGAGTGGGTTTCGGATCATTATCCGAGTGAAAAGACGGGGACGGGCGAGGACAGGTTTTTAGAGTTAACTTTACAACAAGGTCAATATTGTGATATTTATACCGGAGTAACCGATTTGGTTCGTATTGTTGAGGACAGTTCTTATATTTTAAGAATTACGAAAGCAGAGGAGCTATAAATGAAAAAGTGGTATGACGAGGAATACGAGTTTGAAATAGAAGTGACGGGATTTCTCCGCGGGGAGCATACGGAGCGGTATTGCCGAAACGGAGAGGAAATCGGCGACAAATATAGATGCACATACGGCTGTCCCGTAAACGCGGAGGGGCAGGGGATTTGTTCCAAGGTGATGACGGTATTGTTTCCGATTATGGAAGCGGTACGGAGCGGCGGGGATTTGGAGAATATCGGCGGCGACGGAAAATACAGCAAAAATATCGTATGTCCCGACGGGTGTGTAATGTTTCGTCTGACGGCGAAAAAAACGGGTAACGAAAACTTTTTCAAAGGGAAATTTTTCGATTAACGGCGTTTCGGAACGCCCTTAATCGAACGGAAGGTGATAAAAAATGGTAAAAATCATGTTTGTTTGTCACGGGAATATCTGCCGTTCGCCCATGGCGGAGTTCCTGTTTCGGGATATGGTAAAGAAGGCGGGCAGGGAAGGGGAAATTTCCTGTGCTTCGTCCGCCGTGTCCGCGGAAGAAATCTGGGGAGAGAACGGAAGTCCCGTCTATCCGCCCGTCAAAGCGCTTTTGAGCTCTTTGGGCATTTCCTGCGAGGGAAAGCGGGCCGTACAGCTTCGGGCTTCCGATGCGGAAAAGTATGATTTTTTCGTCTGTATGGACGAGAGCAATCTTCGCGGCGCAAAGCGGATTTTAGGCGCGGCGGGTGCGGGAAAATGCCGAAAACTGCTTTCTTTTGCAGGAGAGGACGGGGACGTTTCCGACCCGTGGTATACCCGCGATTTCCAAAAAGCCTATGAGGACATTCGTCGAGGTTTGGAAGGAATATTGCGCTCCGTCTGAAAACAACAAAACGCGCCCCGCCGAATTTCGGCGGGGCGCATTTTTTATTTGCGTTTATGGAATACGGAACCGAAAAATTTCTTGATTCTGCCCTGCGGCTTTTCCTCTTTTTCCTCGGAAGGAGACGAAGGGGAAGATTGTTCCGCTTCTTCCCGAAGCTGTTTTTCCTCCTCGCTTTCGAGATACAGGGTCTGTTCTTCGTCGAAAAATTCTTCTTCCGCGTCCGAGGCGTCTTCCGTCTCCGGCTCTTCCGCGCCATCGTAAAGCGCCCGAGAGTCCTCTTCGGAAAGCGCGGGCGGTTCCGCGCGCTTAAAAACGCGGCGGAAGCGGGAAAAGATGGAACTCTTTTTTTCCGCGCCTTCCGAAGCCGCGATTTCGGAATCTGCGGGCGGGGCAGTTTCGGAACTTTGAGGAAGCTGCAAAATTTCGGAAGCGTCATCCGTTTCGGAATTTTCGGCCGACTGCTTTTTCCGCGCGGCGCGGAGCAATTGATTCTCGATGCGAATGGACTGTTTCTGCTCGCGGCGGCGTTCTTTTTCAAGCGCTTTTTCAGCGCTCTTTTGAGCTTCCCTGCGGAGTCGTTCTTCTTCCTTTTTGCGCTTTTGTTCGGCGCGGAAAGCCTCTACTTTCGCTTTCAGTTTCAACTGATTTTTTGTGGGTTCCTTGGGAGGGGCGACTTCTTTTCCCGTCACTTTTTTGAAGAAATTCCCCACGGAACGGACGGGCTTCAACATGTTGTCGAGATCCGCTTCGAGCCCTTCCAAAATAAAGTTGACGCGGTTTGTCAGGATTTTGATGAGAACTTCAAAAACGATCTGCAATATCCAGCCGACGATCATCAGCGCCGCGAGTATGACGGAAAGAGGCGTGACTTTTTCCACCGCGGTGCAGATGCCGTAAATCGTAAGGCCCAAAGTGAATAATTTGATGAGACGTTTCGCCCATACATAAATTTTCGTGCCCGCGTTTTTTACGTTTTTTCCTTCCGGGGTTTTCCCGCAGGAGGTCATCGTCAGAAAAAACACCGTATACGACACGGACAGGACCAAAAGCACGATATTGGCCGCGAGATACCCCGCGCCCGCTATCAGAGTATAAATTAAGTAAATTATGTAAATGACTTGTGTGGCGACGTTGCGGATATAATCCGTCCTTTTCAGGTCGGTTATGGTCTGCTTGATCGCCATTTTCGTGTAATCCAGCAAAACGGCAACTCCCGAAAGGCGTATGGATTTGTAAAAGATCGCCTTTCCTTTCTTTTCATTATACACCAAAACGGCGGAAAATCAAACCGAATAGAGCAGGAAATATTTTCTTTTTTGTCAAAAATCCTTTCAAAAAGCCCGATTTGGGCAGGAAGAGCTTCGGGCGCTTGATTTTTTGCCGCGCCTATGGTACAATGGTAACAAGCGAAACGGCAAATGAGGAAAACTTATGAAAAGAAAAAAACGGGATAAAGAGAGCACGGAACTCGTCGCCGAGCCGAAAGCCGGGCGCTACGCAAAGGCGACGCAGGAGGATGCGGCGGGATTCGCCGACTCCATGTCCGACGCGTTCAAACAGAGCAACGAAAAGAAATATTTTATGCTCCTGATCGTAGCCGCCGTCATCATCGTCATTCTGGTGGCGGGGGCTCTGTCCGACATCCTTACTCTCTGTTTTAATATCAATCGGTGGTTCGGATATACCATGGTAGCGCTCACGGCGATTCTGATCGCCTTTTTCGTCGTGCGGCCGCTGGTCAAGGTCCTCGGCGCGAGATTTTTTATCACGGACGTCACTTCCGATAAATGCGATGCGGCGAAACGCAGAAATTACCGCGCCATGAAAGATATTTCCCGCGCACTCGTCGAGTACAACACTTCGCCGAGAAATGCGAAGTTTCGATATATTTCTTCCGAAAATACCGATAAGCTGACTGCCGCCGTGGAAAGCGGGGATAAAGTCACGCTGAAAGCGACGCTCAAACAGATTTATGCCACGGACGTGGCTTCCTGCGCCAATTCGTTGATCTGGAAGAGCGCCGGAAGAGCGTTTCTCACGACGTCCATTTCTCAAAACGACAAAATAGACGCGCTTTCCGTGCTGCTCGTCAATCTTTCTTTGGTCAAGCAGATTGTCGGCGTGTACGGTTATCGTCCTTCGTTCGCCAAGCTGTTTAAGATTTATACCGCCGTTCTCCGCAATTCCCTCATTGCCTACGGCATGCAGAACGTCAACTGGTTCAACGTATTCGGGAAATTTTTTACGGGAATCGCGCGCAAGATTCCCTTTCTCGACACGATCGTGGACAGCGCCGTGCAGGGGACCGTCAGCGCGTTTTTGACCGTTCTCGTCGGCTATAAGACGAAAAAATATCTCTGCTCCGATTACAAGAAACAGGAAAAATTGGACATCGACATGAAAGACGCGGTGGACGTGGGCGACGACGAAGTGAAAATCGCGTCCGCATGGGCGAAAAAAATCCAGAGGGAAAACGACGAGAAGGTCGCGGCGGAATAAAAGGAGCTTTCGGATATGCAGTTATTGATTCCCGTCGCGGCGGGCTTGGAAGGAGTGGTAAAAAAACAGCTCCTTTCCCTCGGATACGGCAAGGCGCCCGCCGAAAACGGCAGAATAGAACTCGCAGGGGACTGGGCGGACGTGGCGAGGCTCAACGTCTTTCTGAGAAGCGGGGAGCGCGTCCTTATCAAGCTGAAAGAATTTCCCGCAGAGACCTTTGACGAGCTGTACGATAATTTCTATTCCGTCCCTTGGGAGGAATGGCTGGCGCCGGATTCCAAAATCCTCATGGACGGAAAGAGCGTTTCAAGCCGTCTCGCCGCGATCAAAGCCGCGGGCGGCGTCGCCAAAAAGGCCATCGTCCGCCGTTTGGCGGATAAAAAGCGTTCGGGCAGAAAGACTTTGAGCGAGACGGGCGCCCGTTCCGTCGTCGGATTCTCTATTTATAAAGACCGCGTCACGGTTACTTTGGATACTTCGGGCGACGGACTTCATAAACGCGGATACCGTTCCTTGGCTTATACCGCGCCGTTGAAAGAGACCTTGGCGGCGGCGATCATCGATTTGTCTTTTTATCGTCCCGAAACGGATAGCGAAAAACCGTTTGCGGACGTGTTCTGCGGGAGCGGGACGCTGCCGATCGAAGCGGCGATGAAGGCGCTTCGGATTGCGCCCGGTGCGGAACGCGATTTTGATTTCAGACATTGGGAATGTGCGCCGGACGGAATTTTTGAACGGGCCAGGGAAGAAGCGAAGGACAAGGAATTGCGCGGCAGGCGGGTGTGTATTCGCGGGGCGGATATTTCCTCCGAGGCGATTTCCATCGCAAAATTTCACGCCCGCCGCGCCGGCGTCGGACATGCCGTGGATTTTTCCGTCGCGGATATGCGGCGGTTTCAAAGCTCTGTTCCCTGCGGCGTTATGATATGCAATCCGCCTTACGGGGAAAGATTGTCGGACGTCGAGGAAGTGAAAACGCTCTGTCGGGATTTCGGAAAAATGTTCCGTGCTCTCCCCGATTGGAGCGCTTATATCCTCACCTCCTTTCCCGAGTTTGAAAGATATTTCGGAAAACGTTCGGACAGGAAAAAGAAACTTTTTAACGCCAATCTCGTCTGCGGGCTGTATACCTATTTCGGACGGCGGCCCGAGGAAAGAGAAGAAGATTTTTCCTGAAAAAAAAAGGGAAACATTTTTTCTTTTGTTCCGTTTAGATGAAAGCGAGGAAGATTTGTTTTTTCTTTATGAAACGTGAAAAGCGGAGAAAAAAGAAGTAGAAAAGGCGAAAAGGGCGGAATCTTTCCCGCATTTGACTTTGTTTTCCAAACCAAAACGCGAAAAAAACAAATTTTTCAGAAGTTATTTGCCGTCTGTACGGTTTTTAGCGGTTTTTGTCAAAAGGCAGGGGAAATTCGGTTGACTTTTTCAGAGAGTTTTCCTATAATTTTCTGTGATATTATAAAGCGCTGCGGCGAAGGAGTCAATACATACTATGAATATTCCGGAGATTTTCGGAGAAAATGTCTTTAACGATGTCGTAATGAGAAGTTCTCTTCCCAAGGAAGTTTACAGATCTCTCAGAAAAACGATAGACGCGGGCGAGCCTATCGATATGTCTATCGCGGATACGGTGGCAAACGCCATGAAGGATTGGGCGGTTTCCAAGGGCGCCACGCACTACACCCATTGGTTCCAGCCCCTCACCAATCTAACAGCGGAAAAGCACGACAGCTTTATAGAACCCTGTGGCGGCGACGGCGTCATCATGCAGCTCACGGGGAAATCCCTGATCGTCGGAGAACCCGACGCTTCGTCTTTCCCTTCGGGCGGTTCGAGAGCTACCTGCGCCGCCCGCGGCTATACCGCCTGGGATCCCACTTCGCCCGCGTTCGTCAAAGAGGGAACGCTCTATATCCCCACCGTCTTTGTTTCCTATACGGGAGAAACGCTCGACAAAAAGGCGCCTCTGCTCAAATCCATGACCGCGCTCGACCGCGCGAGCAAACGCATTTTGAAACTGTTCGGAATCGACTGCAAAAAGGTCTCCACGACGGTCGGCCCCGAACAGGAATATTTCCTTATCGACAAGGAAGTGTATGAAAAGAGAGAAGATCTCGTTCTGACGGGCAGAACGCTGTTCGGCGCGCCCGCGCCGAGGGGACAGGAGCTCGAAGATCACTATTTCGGCGTCCTCAAACCCCGCATTTCCGAGTTCATGCACGACCTCGACAAAACGCTGTGGTCTTACGGCATTCTCGCAAAAACCGAACATAACGAAGTCGCGCCCGCCCAGCACGAGCTTGCGCCCATCTTCAATACCACGAATGTTTCCGTGGACAATAATCAGCTGACGATGGAACTCATGAAGAAGGTCGCGCAGAAGCACGGCATGGCCTGCCTTTTGCACGAGAAACCCTTCGAGGGAATCAACGGTTCGGGAAAACACAACAACTGGTCGCTTTCCACGGAATCGGGACTCAATCTTTTAGACCCCGGCGATCATCCCGAGGGGAACACGCTGTTCATGCTGGTTCTCGCCTGCGTCATCGCGGCGGTCGATAACTATCAGGGGATCCTGCGCGCGTGTATCGCCTCTGCGGGCAACGACCATCGTTTGGGAGCGGACGAAGCTCCGCCCGCGATCATTTCCGTGTATCTCGGAGATCAGCTCGGCGCTTTGGTGGACAGCATCGTGAACGGCAAGGATTACGTTCCCTGCGCGCCCGTCAAAGGCTCGATCGGCGTTCCCGAATCGCCTATCTTCCCCATCGATTCCACGGACAGAAATCGCACTTCTCCGTTTGCGTTTACGGGAAATAAGTTTGAATTCCGCATGCTGGGTTCTTCCGCCTCCGTCGCAGATCCCAACATCGTCCTCAATACCATTGTCGCGGAGAGCTTTACACAGGCGGCCGAGAAACTGGAAAACTCCAATAATTTTCTCAAGGACTGTAAGGCCTATACCGAAAAATTGCTGAAAGCGCATTACCGCGTCATCTTCAATTATAACGGTTACGGTCCCGAATGGGAACCGGAAGCGGAGCGCAGGGGACTGCTCAACAACAAAAATACCGCGGACGCCGTGCCCGAATTTTTCAAGAACGAAAACATCGAAGTCTTTGTAAGACAGGGCGTGTATACGAAATCGGAAGCGATCGCGCGGGCGAATATCCAGCTCGAAAACTATATCAAGACCATTCGGATAGAGGCTTTGACGATGATCGACATGGCAAGAGGACAGATTTATCCCGCCGTGTCCGCTTATATCAAAGAGCTGTGCGAATCTTTGAGCTCCAAAAAGGCACTGTTCGATTCCCTGCCCTGCACGGCTGAAATTTCTCTCATCAAGACCTTGGCCACGGCAAACGAGAAGATGCTGGACGGCGTGAATAAGTTGGAGGCGGACTTGGCGGATATGCCCGAAGGCGAAAAAGAGGGCTCGCAGAGAATGGCACACGTCGTCGTACCCGATATGGAAGCGATTCGCGGATATGCCGACAAAATGGAGAAACTCTGCGCCAAAGACCGCTGGCCCTTCCCGACTTATACCGATATTTTATTCAGTGTAAAATAAGAAGACAGCTTCAAACAAAAACTTCCGGGAAAGCAATTCGCTTTCCCGGAAGTTTTTTGTCCGACGTTTCGTTTTAGCTACGAATAAAATTAAACTTCCCGGCTTTCCTTCTCTTCCGATATTTTTTCCGGCGCGGAAGGGGAGGATTTTTTCTTTTCGAGAAATCTGAATACGAGCCGCTGTATAAATTCTGTGGCGACGAGGACGACGGAAGCAATCAGAAGCCCCGACACGCCCGCCGTATATTGGAATTTCGGGAAACCTTCGAGCGTATACGTCACGAGTGACGAATAGACGATGACAAGTCCCAAAAGCACGACGATAAACACCGTTTCCAGGATTCCGTAAACGAGTTTTGCTTCGCGATCGGAAGTGAGCGCTTTGATCCGATCCGAAACGGACAAGGCCAAAGTCACGACGACGGCTCCGACGAGGAGATAAATGAGAATTCCCAGCGCTGCGAGCAGGTTTTCTATTTCTGCCTGTCCGAGGATGCCCATCATGGAAGGGGAAAGCTGAAAAATTATCTCATCGCCGTAAACGCCGGAGGTTCCCGCGCCAGCAAAGACGGAATCGAAATAGGATTCCGCGGAACCTATCAGTTCGGGATTCAAGTCCAAGAGCTTCAAGGAATCCCATGCGGAGGCCAGCATGGACGCGCCGTAACCCGCGTGGAAATTGGCGGCTTCCTCATAAGAACAGGTGACGTTCAAAAGGGAAGAACCCATGAAGCACAGCACGAAGACTGCCAAGACCGTTCCGACGGCGGCGGATATGTAACGGGGAAGTTTTTGCTTGGAAAAACGCAGCTCGCCCGAAAAGATCCGATACCCCGTTTCGACGGCAACCGAGAGCACTGCGAACACGAGGAAGGTTATGACTCCGAAACCGAGACTTCCTTCGAGGGAGATATAACTGAAAACGGACAGTCCTACGGCCGCGGCCAAATTTAAGATGCAGAGCGGAAGATTGGCTTTTGATTTTTTACCTCTCAGAATATTGACGAAATCGACTAGCGATGTGATGAAGAACGCAAAGGAAAGCCCGATATACAGGAGCGAAAAAGCCGCACAGAACCAAAGCTCCATCGTCGCGGACGGTGTGTTTTCCGCCACGGTCTTTGAAGAAATTACTTTCAGAACATTATAATCTTCGAGGATTCGTTCAAAAATTTCTATAAAAGCGACAGCTTTTCATTCTTTTTCTCCCTTTTATTGTTTTCTATGATACATTATAATATACCTACGAGGGATTGTCAATACCTGTTTTATAAATCATTTATCTTTTTCGATTTTTGCGAAACGGGCAGGCGGGCAAAAAGAAAAAGCGGTCCCTTACGAGACCGCTTAAAGCCGTTACAAACGACGGCTTTTCGTTATTCTGCTTTTTCAAACATGTCTTTGGCGACGCCGCAAAGAGGGCAGGTGAAGTCGTCGGGAATGTCTTCCCACTTGGTTCCGGGCGCGATGCCTTTTTCGGGATCGCCCTTTTCCTCGTCGTATTCCCAGCCGCAGACAGAGCAAACGTATTTCATGATTTTTACCTCCGAAACGGAATTTCTTCCGATTTTATTTTTTGCGCTTTCATGGCGTTACGCTTCCGAAAGCCCATTAACTATATTATAAGCACTTTCGGGATTTTGTCAATAGTTTTTGGGGAAATTTTCCGAAAGAATTTTCGGCTCGCGCTTTTCGTTTGACAAACTGCAAAGAGCGGGCGTATAATAAGGACATGAAAGTAAATTACGATAAAAAAATGAGTGAAATTCTCTCTTCCGTTCCGAAGGGGACTCCGCTTCTTTTGCACAGTTGCTGTGCGCCCTGTTCGTCGGCCTGTATCGAAGCGCTCAAAGAACATTTTCGTCTGACCGTTTTTTATTATAATCCGAATATCGACGAGGATAAAGAGTACGAAAAACGAAAAGCGGAACAAATTCGCTTTCTCCAAACCACGGGTTGGGCGGAGTTTCTCGACTGCGAGTACGACAAAGATGCCTTTGAAGCGATTGCCGCGGGACTGGAATCGGAGCCCGAACGGGGAAAGAGATGTTATCTCTGTTACGGACTCCGCCTCGACAGAACGGCGCGGGCGGCCTCAGAAAACGGATTTGAATGGTTTTGTACCACGCTCTCTTTAAGCCCGTATAAAAACGCCGATTGGCTCAACGAGCTAGGAAATGTGGCGGCGGAAAAATACGGGGTGCGATTTTTGACTTCCGATTTCAAAAAGAAAGGGGGATATTATCGCTCGTTAGAGCTTTCCGAAGAATACGGACTGTATCGGCAGAATTTTTGCGGGTGCAGGTTTTCCAAGGCCGAAGCGGAAAAAAGAAGAAAAGAGAAAATTTCCGGCGAAGAATAAAAAGCGACGGCGGAAAGGGTGAGTCGGAAAAACGGCGTTTTTTATATGCCCCGCGGTTCATCTGACAAAATACGACAGTCGAAAAAGGTCGGATTGAGCCGCATGCGGGAAAGGGCATATGCGGGGAACCCGCAAACGGGCAAAACTTCCCTTTTTTCGTCAAAAAAGGAAGTTCTGAGAAAAGTCCTTACCGCACGTCGAAAAAATAAGTTTTTTCCAAGCTCCTTTATCATTTTTGAAAACGGACTTGCGTTTGAAATCCTTTCGCCGACGAAAAGAAAATCCCGAGAAAATATTTTTATGCGGAATCTGCGTCACAGGCGTACGGTTTCCGCAAAAAATGCCGCCCCGACAAAAAAGTCGGGGCGGCGATTAAATTCCGCGCGAAAAGCGCCGAAACGGTTTACGAAAGATGCGAAGGACAGTCCGTAAACGCGGAAATAAGCGGTAAATTATAATTACAGTTTACAGCGATCGAAGATTTTTCCGCCGAGTTCCTTCCAGACGATTTCTTCCCCGTCCAGAACGACATAGGAATGAGGGGTATTTTCTTTGGGCAGGGATACGGAACCGCAGTTTGCGTACAGGATTCCGCCTTCGATTTCTCGATGGCAGGGGATATGGGTATGCCCGTTAAAGAGAATATCGCCCGCGGAGAGAGGCGGGGGATTCTGTTCCCCGAAAAGATGTCCGTGCGTGGCGAAAATCGTGCGGCCCGCCGAAAAGAGCAGCGCGTAATCGGCCATAACGGGAAATTCGAGGACCATTTGGTCTACTTCGCTGTCGCAGTTCCCGCGGACGCAGAGGATCTTTTTTTTCAGGGGGTTAAGCATCGCAAATACTTCTTTGGGAGCATAACCTTCGGGCAGTTCGTTTCTCGGACCGTGATAGAGGATGTCTCCGAGAAGAAAAATTTTGACGGGGTTTTCCCGTTCGATTGCACCCAGCAATTTTTCGCACCAGTGCGCCGAACCGTGAATGTCCGACGCAATCACAATTTTTTCAGACATTTTTATTCTCCTTTTCCCGCTCTTTTAAGAGCGCGGCAATCGTTTTCAATACGCCGTGTTCGGCGTTGGAGGGCACCACCGCGGCGGAAATCTCCTTGACGGGCGGATAGGCGTTTTCGACGGCTTTGGAATGCGTGCAGGCCTTCAACATTCCGACGTCGTTCATGTGATCCCCGAAAGCCATGCACTCGTCGGGAGAAAGACGGAACCGCCTTTGGATTTCCTTGATCGCGGTTCCCTTATCCGCCGTGGCGGAGGAGATGTCGCACCAATGTTCGCCCGATAAAATGATATTCAGGCCGCAAAGACGGGGCGGCAGGATTTTCATGCCCTGTTCCCGCGCCGAAAGCGTATTATACACGGAAATTTTACATACGGGCTCCCGCTCGATCACCTCGTCGAGATTGTCTACTTCCAGACAGTTGGAGTAGGGTTCCCGCGCGCGGGTGCGGAACGGTTCGTCCGTATCTTCTATGTATGCGTTGTCCGCGCCGCAGAGAATAGGATAGAGCCCTTCGGTTTGCCTGACGGCGTCCAGTGTTCCCTTGATGAGCGATACGGGTATGGGGTCGAGATACAAAGTTTCCTCGCCGCGGCGCACCAAAGCGCCGTTTTCGCAAATAAACAGCAGTTTGTCCCAGACGGGGAAAAAGAGCTTTTTGAGATTTGCGTACTGTCTCCCGCTGGCGGGGGCGAAAAGAATGCCGCACTCCGAAAGGCGCGCGACCAAGGGGAAAATTTCTGAGGGAAGGGCGCCCTCTGCGTCGAGAAGCGTTCCGTCCAAATCGGTGGCAATAAATTTGATCATACGAAATTATTACTTATTACGGGGTGTGATTTCTTTTTCGTTTTTCGTTTGCGGGGGAAGACGCCGCCGTTTTCCCGCATATGCGGGGAAGGACATATTCCGTACGGAATGTGCCGCTACGGAATATACCGCCTGAGACAATGCCCCGGGGGGACTCGAAAGACCTCGCCGCGGCGCAATGCGGAAGAAAGCCAAAAGATCAGAAAATAAACTTGACGATATCCAGCTGTTCGGGGAGTGCCGAGCCTTCCGCCGCGAGCGCCGCATATTTTTTCAAGAGTTCGGGAAGCTGTTCTTCGGCAAAACTGCCGTAAGCAAATTCGGAAAAATTGACGGCCTTATTTGCGAGAATGTTGATGGCGGTGCTGACGAATTCCCTGCTGTCCGTGATTCCTTTGACGGTCACGTTGTTTTTCAGGGCGTTTTCCAGATTGACGACGAGGCTCTTTCCCGTCATCGCGCAATACGCCACATACGCTTCCCGCGCAACGAGGGAAAAGACGGTGGAAGGTTCGCTCTTGTTGGAAAAGGCGAGGTATACCGCCGCATCGGCGAGTTTTCCGCCCGTCACTTGGAGAATATGTTCCTTTAAGGTCTCGTCGTTGGGATAAGTATAATAAATTCCGCTCTTTTTCGCGCGGTTGAGCCGTTCGGCGTTATTGTCCGCCAAGATGGGCACCGCGCGGTGATAGATGAGAATCTGACAGAGAATATTGCCGTACAGGCCGCCGCCCACGACGAGGACGTGCTGACCTACGGAAACGTGCATCTGATCCACGACGTGCTCCGCCGTCGCCACCGCGTCGATCAAAAACGCCGCTTCGTCGGAGACGGAGGAGGGAAGGACATAGGCCTCGTCCGCACCCGCGAGAACGAAGTCGCGATAAAAGCCGTTCATGCTCTCGCCCGCGATTTTTAAGCCGTCGGGAGCGCACTCGTCCTCCACGGCGCCCGCGAGATAGACTCTGTCGCCCTTTTTCATATAGGAATCTTCCGTCGCTTCCGTCACCTGCCCGATGGCGTATCTGCCGGGAACGACGGGGTATTTTACCTTCGTCGCGCCCGAATAAACCGCCACGTCCGCTTCGGAAAGGAGGGCTTTCGTGACCTTGACTTTCACTTTTCCGAAGGAGAGTTCGAGGTCGGGCGCTTCGGCGCGCTGTAAATTATTGGGGGAATTGAGTTGCCAAACTTTCATTGTCGATGCCTGTAATCCTTGAAAATTCGATGTGCGGCCTCGTCGGCCGCGCTTAAATTGAGGAGAAAGAGGATTTATTTCTCCGCTTGAAATCAGTATAACGCATTTGAAGGATTTTTGCAACTATTTTTTGCAAATTCACTCAAAAACAGTTGACGGGCAAAAAAAAAAGCGTTATAATGGGTAAGCATCTGAATGGAAAGCACACAAACAGTGAGGTGATAAAAATGAAACCCGATATACATCCCAAATATCACGAAGTAACGGTAGTTTGTGCCTGCGGCGCTACGTTCAAGACGGGAACCACGAAAGAGGGGGACGTCATGAAGGTGGATATTTGCAGCAACTGCCATCCTTTCTTCACGGGCAAGCAGAAGCTGGTGGATACCGGCGGACGTATCGATAAGTTCAAGAAAAGATACGGAATGTAAGGAAGAAACGAAACGGGCTTTAAGGTGTCTTTTCATCTTAAAGCCTTATTTTTATGGAAAAACGATTTTCCGCGGCATTTACGGAATATAATATAGGCGTATGAAAAAATCAGATACCGAGAAAAAAAACTGTACGTATATCGGCGGTCAGGCGGTTATGGAAGGCGTGATGATGCGGGGAAAACTCGCCATGGCCACCGCCGTAAGGGACCCCGAGGGAAACATTCAGGTGGAGGCCGAACGCATCACTCCGCCCGAAAAAAAGAGCCGATTTTCCCGCCTGCCCTTCGTGCGGGGCATTTTTAATTTCGTTTCCTCCCTCGTCATCGGAAACCGCGTTTTGATGCGCAGCGCCGAGGTCGCGGAAGGAGACGCGGAACAACCCTCCAAAGCCGAAAAATGGCTGGCTGAAAAACATAAAATCAACGTCAATTCCCTCTTTAACGGTCTGGCGACCGTTCTCGGAATTGCGCTCGCCATCGTCATTTTCGTCATGCTCCCGCAGTATCTGACGGGGCTTACGCCCTTCAAGACCACGGGAATAGAGGGACTTTGGTTCAACCTCATCGAAGGGGGAATCCGCATCGCCGTATTTATTTTGTATATTCTGGGAATTTCTCTCTTTCCGTCCCTTCGCCGCGTGTTTATGTACCACGGCGCCGAACATAAGACCATCACCTGTTTCGAGCGGGGACTCCCTCTGACGGTGGAGAACGTGCGCGGCTGTTCCCGCGTACACGACCGCTGCGGCACGACCTTTCTCTTTCTCGTCATGGTGGTGAGCATCCTCGTGTTTTCCCTCGCCAATACGGTCGTGGGCGCGTTTATCTATACGGGGCATAAGACGCTGGATTTCTTTATCCGCTTGATTTTCAAGCTGCTTCTTCTACCCGTCGTCGCGGGCGTTTCCTATGAAATTCTGCGTGCGCTCGCAAAGACGCAGAATAAATTTTTCCTCGTGTTCAAGGCGCCGGGGCTTCTTTTGCAGCGCATTACGACGCGGGACCCTGACGACGGCATGCTGGAATGCGCGATTGCCGCCTTTGAAAAAGTTCTGAAAATGGACGCCGATCCGACGATTCCCGAAACGGTGTTCGCGACGGCGTGCAAGATGACGGAACTCCTTTCCAATACGAAAAAGCGTTTCAAAGATAACGGAATAGAGGAGGAAGAGGCGGAGTGGATCTTCTCCATTCTTCTGAATATCCCCAAGAGCGCGGTGAACGGCGAGGAACATATTCTCAGAATCGCGCAGGTGAAGGAAATCCTCAAAGTCGCGGACGAGCGCCTGACGGGGCGCCCGCTTTGGTACGTCATCGGAGATACGGATTTTTACGGCTATAAGATAAAAGTGGACGAAAGGGTGCTCATTCCCCGTCCCGAAACGGAGGAACTCGCGCAGCAGGTAATTTCCTCCGCGGAAGAGGGAGACAGAATCCTCGACCTCTGCACGGGCAGCGGCGCGATCGCGATCGCCGTGTATAAAGAGCTGGAAAAAAATCGCCGCAAAGTGAGCGTGACGGCTTCGGATATCAGCGCGGAGGCGCTGGAACTCGCGAAGGAGAATGCCTTGGAGAACAATGCGGACATCACTTTCGTGCAGTCCGACCTGTTTTCGAGGATTCGCGGAAGATATAACATCATCGTGAGCAATCCGCCCTATATTCCCACGAAGGAGATAGATGGTTTGCAGCGCGAAGTGCGGGATTTCGAGCCGCGCGGCGCTTTGGACGGCGGAGAGGACGGACTCGATTTCTACCGCCGCATCGCGGAGCATGCGACGAAATATCTTTCCCGCGGCGGCATGCTCATCATGGAAGTGGGGCTGGGCGAAGCGGAGGAGGTCGTCAAACTGTTCAAATACTGCGATTACGCGATGATTCTCAAAGATTTGCAGGGAGTGGACAGATTTGTGAAAATCGTCGTCTGAACGGACGCGCAATCGCGTAGGAGACATATTCCGCCGCGGCCGATACGGTACGGCGGCAGAGAAAAGCGAAAGAACGTTCTGCCGTATCCGGCATGGGTGCGACGGCGGATAACATAAAGAAACGACGGGATAAAAAGGTATGTTCAAGAAACTCGACGATATTTTGAAAAGATATGAATTTTTGTCCGCGCAGCTCTCCGATGCGAACGTCATTTCGGATATGGGCGCTTTTGCAAAAATTTCCAAAGAACAGGCCGATCTCAAAGAGACGGCGGAAAAATACCTCGAATATCTCGCGTGCGAAAAGGAGATGAAGGAAGCGTTCGCGGGCGCGGAGGAAGAATCCGACCCCGAAATGCGCAAGTTGTTTTCCGACGAGGCCTATGCCTGCAAAGAAAGGCTTTCCGGGCTCAAAGAGGAGCTTAAAATATTGCTTCTGCCCAAAGACAAAAACGACGAGCGGAGCTGTATCCTCGAAATCCGCGCGGGAGCGGGAGGGGAGGAAGCGGCGCTGTTCGCCGCGGAACTTTGCCGCATGTATCAGAATTATTGTGCGGCGCACAGGCTCCGCGTGGAGACGGCGGAAGTAAATTCCACGGAACTGGGCGGCGTCAAGGAGGCCGTGTACAACGTTTCGGGAAAGGGAGCGTATAAGCTGCTCAAATACGAGAGCGGCGTCCACCGCGTCCAGCGGGTTCCGGAGACGGAGACGCAGGGGCGGATCCATACCTCCACCGCGACGGTTGCGGTTCTTCCCGAAGCGGAGGACGTGGAGGTGGAAATCAACGACAAGGATATCCGGATCGACATTTTTCATTCGGGCGGCGCGGGCGGCCAGAACGTCAATAAGGTGGCGTCGGCGGTTCGGATCACGCATTTCCCCACGGGAATCGTCGTCACTTGTCAGGACGAGCGTTCTCAGCTGAAAAACAAGGAACGGGCGTTCAAAGTCCTGCGTTCGAGGCTGTACGACTACTATAACGGCCGAAGCGAAAGAGAACGGACGGAAAATCGCCGCAGCCTCGTGGGAACGGGGGACAGAAGCGAGCGGATCCGTACCTATAATTTCCCGCAGAGCCGCGTCACCGATCATCGGATAGGACTCAGCCAATACAATCTCGATTCGTTTATCATGGGAGACATCGATTCCATGGTAGAAGCTTTGGCCCTGGCGGACAGAGAGGCGATGCTCGCGAGCGAAAACGGCGCGGAGTGAGTTCCGCGCCGTTTTCTCGGCCGAAAGGCGTGCGGAAAAGAAAAAAGGGGGGCCAAAAAGGAAAAAGCGCGCAAAAAAGCGAAAAATTCGCGCAAAAATAAAAATTTCTTTGCAGGGCGTGCGATAGATTGATTTTTTCATAGAAAACGAGTAAAATAGAAAAAAATAATATTACGGCCATTTGAAATCGAAAAAACAATTTTTTATTCGGAGAATATATAGTCATGAACAAAAGAATCGCATCGAGAATGTCTGCTATTTCCCCGTCGCTTACGCTGGCCATTACGGCGAAGGCAAAGGCGATGAAAGCTGCCGGCGAGCCCGTGGTTTCCTTCGGTGTCGGAGAGCCCGATTTCAACACTCCCGGTCACATCATCGACGCGGCGAAGGCCGCGCTCGACAAGGGATATACGAAGTATACCCCCTCTTCGGGACTCGCGCCTTTGAGAAAGGCCATTTGCGACAAATTTCTCAAAGATAACGGCCTTTCCTACGAACCTTCCCAGATCATCGTGTCGGACGGCGCGAAACATTCCATTTTCAACGCCTGTTTTGCGATTTTGGAGGAAGGCGACGAAGTCATCATTCCCACTCCCTATTGGCTGACTTATCCCGAAGTGGTGAAGGTCTGCGGCGGCGTGCCCGTATACCTCGAATGCAAAAAAGAGGAAAAATTCAAGTTTACGCCCGAAGAGCTCAAAGCCGTGATTACGCCAAAGACGAAAATGCTCATCTTCAATTCCCCTTCCAATCCCACGGGCGCGGTGTATACGGAAGAAGAGGTGCGCGCGATCGCGAAAGTCTGCGAAGAGGCGGAAATTTTCGTCCTTTCCGACGAGATTTACGAAAAACTTTGCTATAACGGAGTGAAGCCTTTTTCCATTGCCGCCTGTTCCGAGAAGATGAAGGATTTGACGATTACCGTCAACGGCGTTTCCAAGACGTATGCCATGACGGGCTGGCGAGTCGGCTACCTCGCCGCGCCCAAGGACGTGGCAAAGGCGATCGATTCCTTCCAGAGCCACGCGACTTCCAATGCCTGCTCGATTTCCCAATATGCTACGATAGAGGCGCTCGCCTCTCCCGAGAGCGAAGTTCAGAAAATGGTAGAAGTATTCGCTTCGAGGCGGGAAAAGATGCTTCGTCTCATCGAGGAGACGGACGGCGTTTCCGCCGTGGAGCCGGACGGAGCGTTCTATGTGATGCTGGTCGTGAACGGTACATACGGAAAGTCCTATAAAGGCAAAAAGATAGACGGTTCGATTTCTTTCTCGGACGCGCTTTTAGAGGCGGAAAAGGTCGCGGTGGTGCCGGGAATTTCCTTCGGTGCGGACGACTGCGTGAGGCTTTCTTATTCCCTTTCCGAAGAGGACATCGAAGAGGGGATCAAACGGATCGGACGTTTTGTCGCTTCGCTTAACTAAAAAGTGAATAAAAACGCGGAAAAAGGAAATAATTCAAAAGACAATTTCCGTACGAAAAAAATTTTTTCCGAAAAAGCGAAAAATTTTCCCAAAAGGTCTTGAAATTAACACGAAAACTTGATAGAATATAGTAAACCGAATTATCTTCGGGAAAAACATTTTATCGTCAAAAAAATTCGGGAGGATTTTTATATGATCAAAGTAATCTACGGCGCGAAAGGAACGGGAAAAACCAAACAGATGATCGACGCGGCGAACGCGGCGGTCGCCACTGCCAAGGGACATCTTATATTCATTACGGACACGAAGCGCGGCATGTACGACCTCGCGCGCGATATCCGCTTCATCGACGTCACCGACTTCGACGTGGCGGGAGAAGCGGCGCTGTGCGGCTTCATCAAGGGCATTATCGCGGGCAATCACGACAACGAGTACGTATATATCGACGGCGTGATGCGCATTTCCGGAAAATCCGTGAACGAGCTCGCCGCATTCTTCTATATGCTCGACAAGGTCGCGGCGGAAAATTCGCTCACCATCACCGTTTCCATTTCCGCGGCAAAGGAAGAACTTCCCGATTTCGTACAGAAATATCTTTGACCCCTTCCCGGCGGGCGTTTATCGGGAAAGAGTTTTAACGATCCGGATACCGGGCGGTTCTTTCCGTCCGGTTTTTTATTCCGGGGGGCAAAAATAAGACAAGAGGTAAACTTTATGTATTTTATCAGCACACGAGGCAGCGAAAAAGTGACGGGCGCGCAGGCGATCGTACAGGGACTCGCTAAGGACGGGGGACTGTTCGTCCCCGAGACCTTCCCCCGCGTTTCTCCCGAAGAAATCGCAAAGCTCATCGAAATGAGCTATCCCGAACGCGCCGCTTTCATCATCGGAAAATATCTCGGAGAGTTCGGAGAGGAATTTTTAAAAGGCGCCTGCGCCAAGGCGTATTCCTCCTTTGAGGGCGATCCCGCTCCGCTCGTCAGAATCGATCAGGGACTCTATATCCTCGAACTTTTCCACGGCCCGACCTGTGCGTTCAAGGATATGGCGCTCACCCTTCTTCCTCTTCTCCTCAAAAAGAGTTTGGAACTTACCGATACGAAAGGGGAGGTGCTCATTTTGGCGGCGACGAGCGGCGATACGGGCAAAGCGGCGCTCGAAGGATTCCGGGACGTGGCGGGGACGAAGGCGGCGGTACTGTATCCCGACGAGGGCGTGTCCAAGATGCAGAGATTGCAGATGTGCACGCAGGACGGCGGGAACGTTTTCGTCGCGGGCGTCAAGGGCAATTTCGACGATTGCCAGCGCGCCGTGAAACGGCTGTTCGCGTCCGAGGCGTTCAATGCGGCGTTAAAGGAAAAGAACGTACTTTTATCCAGCGCGAATTCCATCAATTTCGGGCGCTTGGTACCGCAGATCGCCTATTATTTTTCCGCCTATGCCGACCTCCTTTCCTCGGAACAGATCGAAGCGGGTACGGAAGTGGATTTCGCCGTTCCCACGGGAAACTTCGGAGATATTCTCGCGGGCTGGTACGCGAAGAAAATGGGACTGCCCGTGCGCAAGCTGATTTGTGCTTCCAACCGCAACCGCGTTTTGACGGAGTTTTTCTCCAAGGGCGTCTATGACGCGAAGCGTCCCTTCTATCGCACGATGTCGCCGTCCATGGACATTCTCGTTTCGTCCAATCTCGAAAGGCTGCTGTTCGAAGTTTGCGGAAGAAATGCGGAACTGACGGCGTCGCGCATGAAAAATCTGACGGAAAAAGGTACTTACGAAATCTCCGGGGCGGAAAAAGAAATTCTCGCGGAGGACTTTTTCGCCGCGTATGCGAGCGAAGACGACACCGTCGAGGCGATGTACGAGATTTTCGAGGAATACGGATATCCCATGGATACCCATACGGGCGTGGCGATGCATGCCGCGATGTTCTTCCGCGAAAAGCGGGATAAAAAGGACGAAACTCCGATCGTCGTTCTCTCGACGGCAAATCCTTATAAATTTCCGCAGGACGTCCTTTATGCATTGTCGGGGAACGACGTCAAGGACAGCTTCAAGGGAATAAAAAGGCTCAATCTCCTCACCGCCATGAAGCCGCCCAAATGCCTCTTGGATTTGCGGTATAAGCCCGTCCGATTCAAACAGACGATTGCCGCCGACGAGAAAAAACTGGGCGCGGAAATTCTCAAATTCGTCGGGGGAGAAGTGACTCCCGTCCCTTCGGCGCCCAAAAACTGATTTTCCCCGCCTTTCCGATACGAAAAAAAGTTTTCGTTTCACGGGGAACATAGATTTTGTCGTTAAAAACCGATCGCTGAGGTTTTCGGGAGAGAAAATTAATATTTATTTTGTTAAACAGGTGATAAATTCCGTTATTTATTGTGAAGTACGCTTTTTGGGTTTGCTTTTTGAAGAAAGTCGTGTTATAATAGAAGCGGAAATACGGAAACGCGGAGCATTTACAGGTATTTCCGCGCCCTGTTGCACATAGCTTCGCTGTGTAGAACGGAAGCGGAACGGAGAATGCGCGAAGCATGTAGCGTGCGTGTGCGGGAAGGCGCGGAGTGCACGACGGAGGATTATGTTCGGTTATATTCGTACGGATACGCCATATTTATATATCAAGGATCAAATGCTGTATAAAGCGATGTATTGCGGCGTATGCAAGGGAATATCCGCTTCGTGCGGCCAATGCGCGAGAATGGGGCTCACTTACGACGTCACTTTTCTTTCGGTGATCCTTCACAATATTGCGGGGGTGGACGTCACGATAAAAAAACAGCATTGCCTGACGCACGTCCTGCGTTCAAAACCCATGGCCGATGTGGACGATATGACGAAAAAGCTCGGCGCTCTGAACACCGCTCTCGTGTATTATAAATATACGGACGACATCAAGGACGGAGACAAGGGGCGTGGCAAGCGCCTTTGGTTTGTGGCGGGGCATAAGCGCGTCGTGAGGGACTATCCCGAAATCGAGCGCATTGTCCGAGATAATCTTGCGGAGCAGGAAAAGACGGAAAAGTCAAAGACGGACAGTCTCGACCGGGCAGCGGACGCTTCCGCGAACATGATGGCGGAATTCAGCGATTATATTCTGAAAGAAGCGCGCACGTCCTTTACGCACAATCTTTTTTATGCGATAGGCAAATGGATTTATCTCATCGATGCGCTGGACGATTACGACAAGGACAAGAAAAAAGGGGCGTATAATCCCTTTGTTCTGGCGTTCGGCCGCGAGGATAAATGCGAGCTTTTGAAGAGGCATAAAGAGGAAGTGGAATATGTGTTCCATTCGCTGTTTTTCGACATCAGGGAAAATTTGTCAAAGATAAAATTTCATTTTAATCGGGATTTGTCAGATAATATATTATTGCGGGGGCTTCCTGCGGAGACAAAACGGATTATGACGGAGACGGCGTGCAAAAGATGTAAGGACGCTCCGCCGAAGGAAATCGCTTCGGAGAAGAAATAAAAGGGCAACAAGCATTTTCCCGCAAAAATAAACGGGAAAAGGAAAGGAGAAATTTTTTTTAGAAATGAACAGGGAATATTACGACCTTCTCGGCTTGAACGAGGACGCGACGGACGAAGAGATCAAAGAGCGCTATGCGGAACTGAAAAAGAAGTATAACGAAGACCGTTGGTTAGACGGGGAAGCGGGAAACGAAGCCGCGCGCATGCTGAACAAGCTGGATGCAGCCTATACGGAAATCATGTCGGAGAGGCGGGAGCGTTCGAAAAATACGGACGGCAGCGACGCGTATAAAGAGATTGCAGACCTTTTGAAGAGCGATAAACTTGCGGAAGCGCAGTCCCGTCTCGACGATTTCAACGAGCGGGGCGCGGAGTGGCACTATCTTCAAGCAGTGGTTTTTTATAAGAAGAACTGGTCCAACGAGAGTAAAAAGCAGCTTGAAATCGCGATGCAGATGGACCCCGGAAACAAGAAATATCAGGAAGCGTACGGAAAGCTCAACGCGAAGAACGATTATGCGCGGCAGTCCGCACAGGCTGCCGATCCTTACGCGGGCGGGAACGGCGCGCCGGTAAACAATCCCGACGCAGATCAGATGGGCGGCAACGTCTGTTCCAACTGCATTTCCTGCTGTTATACCTATCTTTGCGTGGATTGCCTGTTCAGCCTTTGCTGCGGGTGCAGGTAAGGGACGATTTTTTCGCGAATGAAAAAAATTTCCGCCTATGAAATAGCGCTTTCCGCGGTCTCCTGCGCGATTGCCGCAATCGCCCTGACCGTCGGGACACTGTATCCTCCGTTGCTTTTTACGGGTTATCTTCTGGCGTGTTTCGCGCTGATGATTCCGCTTTCCAAAAATTGCTATTGGGGAGACGTTTTGGCTTTTATCGGCGCCGGACTTTTGGCTCTCATGTTCAACGGATTCAACATTTTCGATACGCTTCCGTTCCTCGTGTTTTTCGGCCTGCATCCGTTGGTCAACGCTTTGCAGCTGAAATTCAAAATCAACCGCTGGATTGCGTTTGCCGTCAAAGCGGTTTGGTTCGATGCGGCGATGTACGTCGTGTGGCGGTTCACGCTCGACATGAATTTGGGAATAGAATTTCTCGATAAATACATCATTCCCGTCATCCTGATCGGCGGTACGGCGTTCTTCGTCTTTTACGATTACTTGCTGTTCAAATGCCAGGTTTCCGCAAATCGGATTATCAATCAGATTATTCGGAAATAATCTCTCGAAAGGAGGTAGGAAGAAGGAACGATGCTTGAAAAAAATCAAGTCATAAGTGCCGTGACGGAAGGCTTGGGAAGTAACGGCGAAGGAATTGTCAGGCACGAAGGAATTACTTTTTTCGTGCCTTATTGTTTGCCCGGAGAAAAGATTCGTTTCCGTATCCTCAAAATCAAGGATAAAATCGGTTACGGCAAGGTAGAGGAGATCATTACGCCCGCGGAAGAACGCGTCCGGGAAAAATGTCCCGTCTTTATGCGCTGCGGCGGGTGTCAGCTCCAACACCTCCAATACAGGGAACAGCTGCGATTCAAGTCGAACGTCGTCAGAGACACCTTGCGGAAAATCGCGGGGTTGACCGTCGACGTCCCCGTCGCCGTAAAGAGCGACCTGCCTTACGGTTACCGCAATAAATTACAACTTCCCGTCGGCGTGAATAAAGAGGGAAAAAACGTCGTGGGCTTTTATGCCGAACGAAGCCACAGAATTATTCCCGTTGATTCCTGCGTCATTCATCCCGATTGGGCGGAAAAAATCATCGCGCTGTTGCATCGGTATATGAAGGAATGTGCGGTCAGGGGGTATGACGAGGAAACGGGTCGAGGGAGCCTCCGGAGAATCGTCGTTCGGGAAATCGGCGGGAAATTTATCGTCGTGCTCGTTTCCGCGACGGAGAAACTCCCCAATCTTTCCTATTTTGTAGAACTTTTGTCCACCGTTTTGAAAGAATTTTCTTTTTGGCTGAACATCAACGATAAAAATACGAACGTCGCTTTCGGCGAGAAGTTTACTCTCCTTCACGGTCCCTCTTTCTTTGAGGCGGAAGAACAGGGAATACGCTATGAAGCAGGCCCCGTGACTTTTTTGCAGGTGAATTCGGGAGTGCGCTCGAAGCTGTACGAAGCGGTACTGAGATCCGTCGTCGGAACGGGCGGTGAAGTCGTGGTGGACGCCTATTCGGGCGGCGGATTGTTGACGGCGATGCTTGCGAAATCCTGCAAGCGCGTTTACGGTATCGAGCTGGAAGCGGAGGCCGTCCGCTGCGCGGACGAACTCATGCGGAAAAACGGACTCAAAAATATGACGAATATCTGCGGCCCCGTGGAAGAAAAGCTGGAAGGCGTTCTCGAACGGGAAAAGGGCGAGGAGATTCGGCTCGTGCTCGATCCGCCCCGTGCGGGAATCGCGCGCAGCGTGTTGAAGGCGATTTTGGCCTCTGAAATTCCCGAAATCGTCATGGTGAGCTGCAATCCTTCCACTTTGGCCCGCGACTTGGGAATTTTAACGGGCAGTCTGACGGAAAAGGACGGGGAACTCGTCAAAAATCCGGATTTTTCCGCCGAGGGTTTGGAAGGATATTATCGCATATCTTCCGTGCGGCCCTTCGATATGTTTCCGCAGACGAAAAACATAGAGACACTGGTACTGCTTTCCAAAAAAAAGCCTGACAGTCATATCGTAGTTGATGTCGAGTTTGGCGAGGGAGAAGGTAAGATTTCATTAAAAGATG